>NZ_JAVKGS010000001.1:0-1183079 GCF_031432295.1 Agromyces indicus
GAGGCTCGCATGTTCTTCGAGGGAATCGTTGCAGTTCATCCTCAAGCCGAGTACGGCGGGTGGGAGGCAAGCATCTAGCACGACGCCCGCCAAGGGATCGGCAGCGATCAGTCAGTGTGCCGCGATATGCGCGTTGCGCTTCTCGATGAGACGGCGCAGGTAAGGGCCGATCACCAGTTCCGCCACTGCCCCGAGGGGTCCGAGTGGCGCGTCGAACTTCACGCGATCGATCATGAGCGTTCCGGACCCGTCCGGTTTGAACTCGTGTTCGTGCCGGAACGCGCGGAACGGACCGCGCACCTGCTCGTCGACGAAGTACTCCGGTTCCGTCATCGCAGTGATGCGGCTGGTCATTCGGATCGGCACCCCGAAATGCCATGCCCGCCAGGTGACCTCTTCGCCCTCGCTGATCAGGCCGGCGGTGACACCGCCGATCGCGCGCTCGCGCGAATCCGACATCGACGCCATGTGCAGGTCGATGCTCCGCGAGCGGTCGAAGGTCTCGCGCACGTCGGCGGGCACGTGCGTCTGGCACTCGAACTCGACAGTCACAGCGATCAGTGTCCCACCGCGTCGCTGTCACTCGACGATGCAGTGAGGGATGGATAGTGCAGATTCAGTCGGCGCCGACTGCATCCGGGGTGGTGCGCGGTGGCGGGTGATGCAAGCGGCCGGCGATCGCGAACGCCGTCACGGGCACGACGAGGCATAGCGCGAGTGCGACCCTGAGGCCGGTCCACTCGGCGATCGCCCCGACCAGCAACGGTGACGCGAGGAAACCGAGGCGCATGACGGTTGCCGCGATAGCGAGTCCCGTTCCGGCCGTGATCCCGGGCGCGCGTTCCGCGGCGTCCATCGCGAGCGGGATCATCGGCGCGATCCCGAGCCCGAGGAGACCGAGGCCGACCGCGACGACCCACGTCTCCGGAGCGAGCACCGCGATGAGGAGTCCGAACAGTGCGACCATCGAACCGGCCCGGATGGTGCTGACGACGCCGATCCGGTCCACCAGTGCATCGGCGGCGAACCTCCCCAGTGTGAGGGTTGTCATCAGTACGGCGAACGGGATGGCCGCGGATGCGACCCGGGCACCGGTCTCGGCGACCGCGTAGACGCCGCCCCAGGTCGATCCGAGGTCCTCCAGGAAGGCGCCGATGACGGCGAGGGCGCACGCCGTGACGAGCATCGCCGTGACCGGGCTGGAACGGCGATGATGGCCAGGCTGCGGTGGAAGCGGAGGTGCGGTGCGCAGCCGCACGAGCGGGAGCGCGACGAGACTGCCGACCACGATGGCCGCTCCGGTGACTCCCAAGTGGATGGAGATGGGAATGCCCAGCTGGAGGGCGAGCGCGCCAAGTGCGGCCCCCGCGATCGCCCCGGCGCTCCAGGCGCCGTGCAGGCCGTTGATGATCGACCGGCCGACCAGGCGTTGGATGGCGAGCCCGTGCGCGTTGTTCCCGACATCGCCCGTCGCATCGACGAACCCCAGAGTGAACAGGATCGCTCCGAAGGCGACCGCCTCACTGGCGAAGCCGGCCACGACCAGCAGTGCGCCGAGCAGCAGCGAGGACGCCACCGCCACCGGCACCGCGCCCAGGCGATTGACCAACCGGCCCGCGGCCACGCTTCCCAGCACCGCGCCCACCGGCCCGCACGCGACCATCACGCCGAAGGTCAACTCCCCGAGGTCGAACCGCTCCTTCACCTCCGGATAACGGGTGACGATCGTCGCGAACACCACGGCGTTCGCGATGAACAGCATCGACACCCCGCGCCGCGCGGCCGACAGCCGTGCGGGTGCCACAGACGCGTCCATCTGAGGATCATAGAGTCAGCCCCAAACGGGAGGACACCCTGCACCTCGGGGGAGAAGACGCCGAGCCAACCGGGCGAGCCGGAGCGATCGTGCGCGTCGAGGGACCCACGGCGAGCCCGCTGAGTCCCGGGGATTGAACCCGCCACTCACTTCGTGGAGGGGTATCTCCGGCCGTGCTCCGGCGTCGAGTTACCTGGCCGCATACGGTCGAGTTGTGATGGGCTACGAACGACCCGAGCTCCCGGTGGGTGTGTATGTCGATGAGGATGGCACGCCGATCGAATACGGCAACCGGTGGGGACCGAACGGGCCTCCTGAGGGCGCCTACTCGCGCACCAGCAACCTGGATCGCTTCGCGGGCCTGCACGCAGTCGCGCATGCATTGATCGAGTGGCTCGCGTCCACGTTCGATGTCGAGGTCGAGACTGGCAGCCAAGTGGCGGCGGATCTGCTTCTGCAACCGGACGATCCGATTCACTCGGTGCGATTGACGCCCAGGTCGACCGCGTCTGCGCCGCTCACGTTCGTGCTGACCTCATTCCCCGGCGTCTACCTGCACGCGGGGGTGCTGCACGACTTCCACTTCCCGGTGTGCGGGTGCGACGCCTGCGATGACGATGTCCGTTCCCTGGCCGACGACCTGGAGTGGACAGTGCGGATGGTCGTCACCGGCCATTACCGCGAATCCGTGAACCCGCAGGGGAGCGAATGGCTCGGCTACCGCTTGGAAGAACCCGGCGTTCGCACGGCCACGGGTCAATCTCGAACAGACGAAGTACCGATCGAGCGTTCAGAACGCGCGCGTCATCTCGTTCCCGGTGCTGGCCCGTGGGAGCCGTGGCCGGCGCGGCCGCGATCGGCAGGTGGCTGAGGGATCCGGATCGAACGGTTCACTAGTGTCGGATCGTGTCTTCCCGCAGCATCTACGTCGAGGCGACCATCGGGGCGGACCTCGACTCGATCTGGGCTGTGACGCAGGACCCGGTGCAGCATGTGAGGTGGGATGTCCGTTTCTCCGAGATCCGGCCGGCGGGCGTCACCGAAGGCGGTGCGGCCCGGTTCGAGTACACCCGCCGCACACCGTTCCACACCGTGCGCGGCACGGGTGTGAACCTCGGGGAGGTCTCCCGCCCGGACGGGTCCCGTACGTCCGCCCTGCGGTTCTGGACGCCGGACCGGTTCTCACCGATCCGCTCGGGGCGCGGGTACTGGCGGTACGAGCCGGTTCCCGGCGGCATCCGCTTCATCACCGGGTACGACTACGAGCCCGGCTGGGGTCTGCTCGATGTGCTGGTCCGACCGGTCATCGGGTGGGCTACGGCGTGGAGCTTCGACCGGCTCCGGATCTGGCTCGAGGGTGGCCCACCGCCGGAGCATTGGCCGTTGGCGAGCGTGGCCCGGCTGTGGCGACCCGATCGCCCGCGCGCGTCCCGATGCCGGCGGGCTCCCGAGGGGCAGCGACGGCGCGCCGACCACCTGCGAACGGCGCCGGCGACGCTGGCGGCCCTGCCCGACCCGGAGACGCTGCGATGACCTCCATGTTCGAACGCGCGCTCGGGGCCGAAGCGTTCGCGCGGCTGCACCCGATGATGCAGCGCAGGTTCGGTGTCGGCTTGGACCGCGGCGAGGCCTGCATCGGCCGGGGCGTGATGAGTGAGATTCGGCGCGGCCCGTGGTGGACCGTGCCCTTCCTGCAGATCGGCCGGCTCCGCAACATCCTGATACCGGATGTCGGCACCGAGGTTCCCTTCACCATCGAGAACTACCCCTACGTCGACCCGTTCGGCCGTGAGACGGTCACCTTCGTCCGCGAGTACACCGTTGGCGGGCGGCGGCGCAGGTTCGACGCGACGATGATCCTGGTCGGTGAGCGGATCGTCGACTACCTCGGCACGCACCAGCACCTCGCCGTCGACCTCGACCTCACCGTCGGTGAGGACGGTGGGCTGCTGCTGACCTCGGACGCGCAGCGATTCTACGAAGGAGCCATCGGCTTCCGCTTCCCCATGTCGTTCAGCGGGAAGGCGACCCTCCGCGAACGCTACGACGACGCCGACGAGCGGTTCCACGTCGACCTCGAGGTGCACAACGACCGCTTCGGCTTGCTGTTCGGCTACCACGGCAGCTTCACCTGCGAATGGGTGGCGGCCACCGATGCGCCGACCCGGCTGAAGCCGCTCCGGCACGAACTCCGCACCTGAGCGTGCCACCGACGGATCGGTCCACACCCATCACCACCGATCAGCTGGCGCTGCTGCATTCGCTCCGGGAGCGCAGGGTGATGCGTGCCTGGGCAGGGTCGCCGCGCGCGATGATGTCGACCACGAGCAGGTCGCGCCCGACGACGCGGATCTCGAGGTTCTCGCGGGTTTCGAGCGCTTTCGTGCGAACCACCCACCCGTCTGACTCGGCGAACTCCTCGGCCAGGGCCCTGGCCCAGGTCACCCGATCGAACTCCGGGTCCACATCGATCACCCGCACAACCCGTGCCTGCTCCCCTCGCCCTTCGAGAGGGCACGCTTCTCGTGCAATCGTCTCCGAACGATCGAGCACGGATGCTTCGGGGAGGGTGCCTTCGATCCGGTCGAGCCGAGCCGCCACCTCCGCGGCTGCAGCCTCGACCGTCATCGGCCGAGGGCTCGGCGTGAGGAGAGTGGCAACCCAGATGCCGACCACGAAGAGCGCAACGCCCACGGCGAGCACGATCGTGGCCTTGGCCGAGCTCCATTCGGGTCGGGTCGTCATCCACGCAGACTATGGGTCCAGAAGGCCACTGATCTCGACACTCCTCCATCGCCGCCGGCGAACGTCGCCCTGGGGATGTCTAGCGCCGGACGCCCTCCCGCAGGTCGTTGGTCGCCGGCTCGGCGGGGGCGGCGGTCCGGGGCCACGCCCAGGCGAAGCGGAGGATGGCCGCGAGCAGCAACAGCTCGAGACCGATGGAGAGTCCGTAGAACGAGGCCCACTCCCACGATTCCCCGACCGCGTTGAACACCGTGACCGGGATGTACAGCGAGGCCACGACGAGGTTCACGCCGCGGTTCACCCGGGCCGGGAGCGTCATCGAGAGCATCACCATCAGGGCGGGAATCGCGATCAGTGCGAGGAAGCCCGTCAGCAACGCCGGGCTGATGTCGAACTCGAACACGACACCGGCGAGGATGTCGTCGACGGCACCGGGCTTGTACAGGTGGTAGTAGTCCACGTAGACGTACAGGAACATGAAGCTGGTCCACGCGGCGGCCAGTTTGGCTTGGACGGGGACGGGCGGGCTGTCGAGCAGGTTCGCGGTGGTCGTGCGCATGGTCATCGGTTGCCTTTCACTTCAGGTACGGCGTTTCGTACACCGTACGTCGTACGCTGTACTCTGACCCGTACAGTGTACGATTGTCAAGTGTCCGCCCCGAATGAGGAGACCCGATCCCGTGGAGAGACAACGCCCGGTCCCGCCCGACGCAGGGCTCAGCGCGCAGCGGGTCGTGGAGCGCGCGATCCGGCTCGCCGATCGCGAGGGCGTCGGCGGGCTCAGCATGCGCCGGCTGGCCGGCGAGCTCGGCGCGGGCGCGATGTCGCTGTACCACTACGTGGCGAACAAGGACGAGCTGCTCGACGCGATGATCGACGTCGTCTTCCAGGAGATCGAACTCCCGCCCGACGGCACCGACTGGCAGTCGGCGATCCGGCGCCGCGCGACATCCGCCCGTCAGGTGCTCGCGCGACACCCGTGGGCGATCGGCCTGATGGAGTCGCGGACCTCGCCCGGCCCCGCGAACCTCCGCCACCGCGAAGCGGTCACCGCCTGCCTGAGACGGGCCGGCTTCTCGGTCGTGATGGCGACCCACGCCAACTGGTTGCTCGACAGCTACGTGTACGGCTTCGCCCTGCAGGAAGCCGGGCTGCCGTTCGACACCGCCCACGAACTCGCCGAGATGACCGAGGGGGTCTACCTGCCCCGACTCCCTCCGGAGCAATTCCCCCACCTCAACGAGTCCGCCGCAGCCCTCGTCGCCGCCGGCTACGACCCGACGGAGGAGTTCGCGTTCGGCCTCGACCTCATCCTCGCCGCGCTCGAGCCCCTGAGGGACTCCGCCTAGCGAGGCTCGAGAAGCGGATGCCGCAGGCGACCGCTTCGGCGAGAACGACACCGGCCGCACCGCGTGAACCCCGCCGGCTGGTTGGATCGAGGCATGAGCGCCCGCCGATTCCCGCACGTGCCGAAGGCCCGACCCGGAGACCGCATCGCCGTGCTCTCCCCCGCGTTCGCCGCGCCCGCGGTGGCCGCGCGCGTCCACGAGCAGGCCATGGAGCGGCTCGCGGAGACGACGGGCCTCGTCCCCGTGGAGTTCCCGACGACGCGGCAGCTGGGCGCGAGCGCGGAGGCGCGGGCCGCCGACGTCACCGCGGCCTTCGCGGATGCCTCGATCCGGGCGATCATCGCGACGATCGGCGGGGACGACCAGGTCACCGTGGTCCCGCACGTCGACGCCGACGTGGTCGCGGCGAATCCGAAGCCGTTCCTCGGGTACAGCGACAACACCAGCCTGCACAACCTCCTCTGGAGCGTCGGCGTGCCGAGCTACTACGGCGGGTCGACGCAGGTGCACCTCGGCCCGGGACCGCGCGTCGACGACGTGCACCGGATCTCGCTTCGCGCGGCGCTGCTCGAGGGCGGCGTGATCGAGTTGACCGAACCGGGCAGGTCGCAGGACTTCGGCATCGACTGGGCCGACCCGCGTGCGCTCACCGAGTTCGGCGGCCACGAACCGACCGAGGCGTGGGCGTGGGCCGGTCCCGCCCGCGCCGTCGAGGGCCCGACGTGGGGCGGCTGCCTCGAAGTCATCGACCAGCTCGCCCTCGCCGAGCGGATGCCGCAGACGGAGGACCTCGAGGGCGGCATCCTGCTGCTCGAGACGAGCGAGGAACTGCCCTCGCCGGAGCAGGTCAGGCGATGGGTGCGCGGACTCGGCGAGCGCGGCCTCCTCGCGGCGGTCGCCGGGGTCCTCGTCGCGCGCACGCCGGCCAGCGCCATCGGCTCACCCGTTCCGAGCGCGGAGGAGCGCGCACGCCATCGGGCGGCCCAACGCGACGCCATCGTGGAACAGGTGGCCCGCTACGCGCCCGACGCGGTCGTCTGCGTCGGCGTGCCATTCGGGCACACCCGTCCGCAGTGGATCGTGCCGCACGGCGGAACGATGCGCCTCGACGGCGGCGCACGGACCGTGACCGCCGACTACTCCTGACGTCGGGCGTCAGTCGACCAGCGGCACGACCTCGAACCGACCGCCGGGACCGGCGAGCACGAGCACGCGGCGGGCGGCGATGCCGTCGAACGCGGCGGCGATGGCTGCGGCATCCGGCACCTGGATCTCGGCGGACGGCGCGCCTGCGACCGGCTCGCGACGCCACACCGTGACCGATGCGCCCGTCGCCGCCTCGATCGCGGGGGCGAGCGCGGCCGCGTCATCCGTCGCCACGAGCACCACGCGCGCGATGCGCCGCGCGGGCGCGAGCCCCTGCTCGGCGATCGCCGACCGGTCGCGACGCCAGACCGCGAAGTGGTAGGCGAAGACGAGGGCGGTCGCGACGAGCAGGCCGAGCGGTGCGCGGACGCGGTCGAGGAGGCTCGCGCCGGTCGTCGCATCGAGCACGAACTCGAACACCCGGAAGCCGACGACGAGCAGCGCGATGAGCGCGACGACCGCGCTGATGCCGAACACGGCGACGAGGTAGACGCGTCGACCCGGGGAGCCGAGCTCCTCGGCGTCCGGACGCCGCGTCGGTCGCCAGGCCAGCCACCACACGGGCGCGCCGACGACCAGCGCGGCGATGCCCGCGAGCAGGAGGGTTCGCGTGTCGGCGGCGACGAGCGAACTCACGAACGCGCCCAGCGTGGCGTTCACGATGACGCCGATGCCCGACGCGGCCGCCGCCAGCCCCAGGCCCGACAGCACGAGGCTCGCGGCGCGGCGCGTGCCGTCCGAGCGGACCGCCGCGATCCGCTGGTGCGAACGCCACACCAGCGCGCCGACCGCGGCCGCCGCGAGGGCACCGCCCAGCGGTTCCAGGATCCGCGTCGCCGTCTCGGTGTGGTCGAGGACGAGGCGGAGCGCCACCCACAGGGCCGTCCCGACGCCGGCGAGGGTCACCGCGGCGCCGCCGAGAACGCCGACGACCACCAGCGCGACCGCCGCGAATCCCGTCCGGAACCCGCGAACCCCGTCGCGTGCCCAGTGCCACCACCAGATCAGGCCGCCGACCGCGGCCGTGACGAGGGCGTCCGCCACGCTCCGCCACCAGGGAGCGCCCGCGAGCGCCGGAGCGGTGGCGCCGAGGATCGCCTCGTCGAGGAGCGTGCCCAGCGCGCCGATCGCTCCCGAGACGAGCAGCACCAGGCCGGAGACCGCCGCGATCACGAACGGCACGGTGCGCAGGCGCGTCGGGTGCTTGACCGGATGCCGCGACATCCACCGATGCCAGCCCCACACCGCCGCCCAGACGAGGCCGGTCGCGAGCTCGGTGGGCAGCGCGCGACCCTCGAGCGCCGCGGTCGCCGCCGCGAGCAGTGCGGAGGTCGCCACCACGAGCGACACGGTGTACATCGCGGTCAGGTAGAGCCCCCACGCGAGCGAGCCGCGTTCGGCTTCGTCGCCGAGACGACGCCACACCACCCACCAGAGCACGGCGGCGAGCGGTCCGCCGATGAGCGTGAAGGCGAGCCAGAGGGCGAGGTCGGAGGCGCCGCCGCCCGCGATCGGGGTGCCGGCGTCGATGAGTCGCTCGAGCAGCCCCGCGAGTCCGATGGCGGTGATGACGACGAGGACGAACAGGAGCCCGTAGACGATGAGGCGACGCACCGTCCGCTGCGCACCGCCGGGCGCGGGCGCGGTCATCCTCGCCACCTCCCCGGGTCGCAGATCGTGAGCGGCCACGGCGCCGTCTCGATGCGCCATCCGTCATCGGCCCGCACCAGGTCGAAGTCGCCGCGCTCATCGACGCCGGACCCGCCGAAGGGCCCCTCGTCGTACGACCACGAGATGAGCACCTCGACATCGGCCGAGTCGTCGCGCTCGGTCGTCGAGACCAGCGTCACGCGCATCCGGTCCGTCGGCGCGCCGTCGATGGGCACGCAGTCGTCGGCGACCTCCGGGACGAGGTGCCGGATCGCCTCGTCCTCGTCGCCGTCGATGACCGCGGAAGCGTAGGCCTGCACCACGCCCTCCGGGGTGGACTCGTCGAGCCGCGCCGGCTCGCCGCGGGAGAAGACGACGACGAGCGCCACGATCACCAGCGCGGCGATCACGCCGAGGATCACGAGCAACGTGCGATCCGGTCGCCCGGTGGGCGCGGCCCCGGCTGCGGGCTGCGTCGCGGGTGCGGGATCGGGTGCGGGTTCGGGTGCGGCACCAGAGGCGTCCATGCCTGCATCATGTCGCGTCCGGGCCATGCATCGACGGACCAACGTCATGCCGCTGCGGCGCGTCGGACCCGTGCGCACGTGCTCGGGGCGCGTGACCGGTGATCGCTCACCGGCTCCGCGCCCCGTGGTGGATGTCCAGGTCGTCGTGCCCGCTGCTCACTGCACCTGCGATGCCTTGAACTCGCGCACCTGCTCCGGCGTCATGGGCGTCGGGCCCTGCGGCGCCGGCTCCGACTCGGACTGCTTCGACTGGCGCACCAGCTCCTGCACCTCGGCCTGGGCGTAGGACGTGAGCGGCCGCGACTCGGCCTGCTTCGCCTGGCGGATGCGCTCCTGCACGCTGAGCGTACGCGTCGACTCCGACTGCCGGACCTCGCGGATGCGCTCGTTGCGGGTCATGTCGGCTGCGGCGCGCTCGGCGGCCTGCGACCGGAACTCCGCCTCCTTGACCTCGCGGAGGCGCTCGTACGCCTCGATCGCCTGGGCGACCTGCTCGGGGCTGAGGTTCGACTGTGCGGCCGACACCCGCTGCTGCGCGGACTCGGCGCGGGCGCCGTCATCGAACTGTCCTTCGACCCCGGCGCAGCCGGTCAGCACCAGCAGCAGCGCGGCGGTTCCGCCGACGATGGCGGTTCGGTTGGTGTTCATGGTTCCTTCTCCTTCACGGGACCCGACTCTCTGGAGCGGGGATGAAACAGAGATTAGGAATCCTCAGGTCTCCCGGGATCAGTGCCCTCCCGCCGATTCGCCCGCGAACTGCCCGGGTGGTCGCACGGATGCCGCTGAGGGATCTCGGCACGCGGCATCCGTGCCTGCACCGAGCCGGGCCGGTCCGAGCGGGCCAGTGCTGCGGGCGGCCGACTCAGCGGGGACCGTGGCTGACGAGGCCCGACGCGGGCAGCGCACCGCCGAACTGCGCCGACACCGTCGCCAGCGTGAACCCGCGCGCCCGGAGCCCGGCGATGACGCTCGGCACCGCCTCGATCGTCTGCTCGTGCGTGTCGTGCATGAGCACGATGCTGCCCCGTCGGCTCTCGGCCACGGCGCGCTGCACGATCACGTCGGCGCCCGGGTCGCGCCAGTCGTTCGTGTCGACGTCCCACACGATGAACGGCAGCGCGACCAGGGCGCGCACGCGCCGGTCCGAAGCGCCGTAGGGCGGGCGGATGCTGCGCGAGGTCACGCCCGTGGCCTCGCGGATCGCCGCCTGCGTGCGGTCGACCTCGCGGCGGACCGCGGCGTCGTCCTTCAGCTTGGTGAGGTCGGGGTGCCCCCACGTGTGGTTGGCGATCTCGTGACCGCTGTCGACGATGCGGGCGGCCGTGTCCGGGTTGCGCTGCACCGACGACCCCTGGACGAAGAACGTGGCCGGCGCGCGGGTCCGGTCGAGCACGTCCAGCAGCCCGGGCGTGAGGCCCGTGGGGCCGTCGTCGAACGTGATCGAGACGCAGGCGACGAACGAGCAGTCGACCGGGTCGCCACCCGCCGGCGCCGCCGGCGCGGCGAACGGCTCGTCGGCGGCGGCCGTCGCGGTGGCGCTGCGGCCCGCCTCGCTGAGGAACGGCTGCAGCAGGCGGGTGGGCACGAGGACCGACACCGGCACGACCGACCCGGCGAGTGGGAGCGTCACCACGATGCCGGTCGGCGTCACCGCCGAGTCGACGAGCAGCCCCCGGGCCGCGGCCGGGTCGACGCCGGCCCACGGATCCTCGATGCCGATGCGGCCGGTCGCGCGCAGCGCCTCGGCGACGAGTCCGAGCACGCGCGGTTCGCGCCCCGGCTCGTAGAGCGCGGGCCCGTCGTGGACTGTCCCGGTGGCGGCATCCGCGTACCAGACCTCGCGGGCGACGGATGCCGCAGCGCCGGGCTCGCGGCGGATCACGGTCAGCCGCTCGCCGAGCAGCGGGCCAGCCGCCGTGACGATGCCGCAGTCGATCGTGAGCACCGCGCCGGCCGTGGTGCCGAGGCTGGCGCCGCGGCACGGGCCGATGTCGCCGCCCGGCAGGACGTCGACCGCGGGCACCCACCCGGCGCCGTGGGCAGCGGCGAAGTCGCGCGCCAGCTGCTCGACGCGCTCGTCGAGGCGGTCGCCCAGGGCACTGGCGCCCGGCAGCACGGCCCAGCGGACGGCGACGGCGAGGTCCGGACCGGTGGTCGCCGCGAGTCGGCCGACGAGGCCCGGCGCGTCGGCGGCCGACAGGCGCGGCGGGCCGGGCACGAGCCGCGGCGACTCGGGCGGCGGACCCGAGGGCGTCGGCGGAGCGGAGGCCGTCGGCGGCGGACCGGGCGTGCCGCTCGCGACCGGCGACCCGGGCACGAGCGCGGTGCACGAGGCGAGTGCCGTCGCCAGCAGGGCGGCCGACAGTGCCGTCCCGACGCGACGCGCGGGCCGGCGCGTGCGCGAGACGGCCGCCTCCCCCATGCCTCCACGCTAACCTCCCGAGCCGGTTTCCCAGTCCGCCGCGAGCGACGTGTCCCGGCGACTGCGCCGCGCCGCAGCTTGCGAGCGCGAAATCTTGCGTGGACGCAAGATTCCCGCGCGCACCCGCAATCAATCGCGGAGAGGCTGCACGTAGCCTTGGACGAGCGGGGCGATTCGCGCTCCGACCACCAGCGCCGTGAGGCCCGATCCCCTGAGAACGGAGGTTCCGATGTCACAGAACACCCTGTCTGCAATCGTTGGCGAGCCCGAGGTTCTCGAGGACGAGACCGGCATCGCGATCACCCCCGAGCTCATCGCCCTCGCCGACGGCGTCGAGACCGACCCGGCCTGGCTGCGCCTCAAGGAGTCCGCCACGCGCCTCCAGTCGCTGCAGGTCAAGGACGGCTCGGTTCCCGAGGAATCCGACCGGCCCGAGGCATCCGCCCTCGTCGACGCCATCGTGGAGTCGGTCGCCGCGCTCGCGCCGCGATTCCCGCACGAGGCCGCCTACCTCGAGGCGCTGCAGGCCGATTTCCGGAAGTGGCAGGCCGAGGGCCTCGGCGTGCCGGACTTCCTCGACTCGCTCGTCGAGTTCCAGCCGCAGCTGCACCGCGTCGACGGCATCCGCCACCTCGTCGTGTTCCCCATGTACACGCAGAACGGCTCGCAGGACCGGCACGTCGAGGCGCTCGTCGTCGAGACGATCTGGCCGGAGTTCATCGCGCACCTCGAGGCCGGCGACTACGGCAACAAGCTCTTCGTGAGCCTGCGCCTGGTCGACTTCACCCCCGGCTACGACACCAACTCGGCCGTGCTCTTCCCCGAGACGGTCGCGATGCGCGAGATCCCGCCGTTCACCTGGGGCGCGATCTTCCAGGACCGCGAGGCGGCCCGCTACCGCCGGGTCGTGCGCGCGGCCTCCGAGATCACGAAGCTCGAGCTGCCGGATGACGCGGCGTCGCTGCTCGACGACCAGGAGCTCGCCGAGCGCACCTTCGTGATGTGGGACATCATCCACGACCGCACCCACATGCGCGGCGACCTGCCGTTCGACCCGTTCATGATCAAGCAGCGGATGCCGTACTTCCTCTACTCGCTGGAGGAGCTGCGCTGCGACCTGACCGCGTTCCGCGAGTCGGTGAAGATCGAGCGCAGCCTGCGCAAGCGGGTCGAGGCCGGCGACGAGCTCGACGCGGTCGACGCCCAGATGCTCGAGCACGCCAAGCTCGTGCAGTACGCGGTGATCTTCGACCGGATCTTCCGGTTCGCGATCACCGGCTCGCGGGTGCGCAACTACGACGGACTCGGCGGACAGCTGCTGTTCGCGTGGCTGCACCAGAAGCACGTGCTCGAGTGGACCGACGTCTCGCTGAGCTTCGACTGGGACGCGGTGCCCGACGCCGTCGTCGAACTCGGCGACGCGATCGACGAGCTCTACTGGAAGTCGATCGACCGGCCGAAGACGGCGCACTGGCTCGCCGCGTACGAGCTGGTCCGCTCGGTGCTCACGCCCAACCCGGCGTCGGTCTGGGCCGAGGGCCTGCCCCGCGAGGTGCTCGCGGGCCCGCCCAAGGGCTACACCGACCTCGTGATGGACGACGAGTTCCCGCTCTCGATGTTCTACGAGGCGCTCGACAAGAAGATGAAGCCGGTCATCGAGTCGACGGTGGGCATCACCGCCGCCGACGCCTGACCGGTCTCGACATCGCTGCAACGCCGGTGGTCGAGTAGCACGCGAAGCGCGCGTATCGAGACGACGGGTCTCGATACGGCCGCGAGCGGCCTACTCGACCATCGGCGCGTGGAGCGCGCGCCCCGAGACGCATGAGAGGATGCCCTACCGTGACTGAGCTGCAGGACAAGGTCGTGGTGATCGCGGGCGCGACGAGCGCCGCCGGACGCGCGGTGGCCCGCGCCCTCGCCGACGCGGGGGCGCGCGTGGTGGCCATCGGCAGCCACCAGGGCCGGCTCGACGAGCTCGAGGTCGAGATCCCGGGCGTCGTCGGCGAGCGCGCCGACCTCACCGACGGCGACGACGTCCTCGAGGCGGCCATGCGCGTGCACGCGAAGGTGGGCGACGTCGACGGCATCGTGCACCTCGTGGGCGGATGGCGCGGCGGCGGCGGCATCGCCGGCCAGACCGAGGAGGACTACCGGTTCCTCGAGCGCTCCTTCACGGCGCTGCGCCACGTCAGCCGCGTGTTCTTCGACGACCTGGTCGACTCCGACGCCGGGCGCATCGCGATCGTGTCGTCGACCACGGTCGAGAAGCCCACCGCGGGCGGCGGGAACTACACCGCGATCAAGGCCGCGAGCGAGTCGTGGATGCGCTCGCTCGCCGACGGGTTCCGCAAGGCGGAATCGCCCGCCGCCTCGGTGACCTTCCGCGTGAAGTCGCTCGCCGGCCTCGAAGAGCGCCTCGCCGACGAGGTCGTCGCACTGTGGTCGACGGATGCCGCGGCATCCGACCTCAACGGACGCGTCACCACGCTCACGGCCTGAGCGAGCGGCCCTAGCGTCAGTCGACGGTGGGCGGCAGCGCGGCATCCGTCGTCGGCTCGTCGCCGGGCTGCGGCGCCGACGTCACCTCGCGGGCCGTGTCGGCCGGGTCGTGCTGCGCCCGGCTCAGCAGCACGAACGGCACCGCGAGCGCTTGGAAGACGCCGCTCCACAGCATGGAGAAGCCGTAGCCGCCGAGGTCGGCCGTGCGACCGAGGACCGGCTGGATCGCCGCGCCTCCCGCGCTGCCGAGCAGCGAATCGAACGACAGGACCGTCGCCCGCTGCTTCGACGGGATCATGTCGTTCAGGTACGCGCGGTGCACCGGGTCGTCGATGGACGACGACACGCCCCAGACGGCGATGAGCACCACGGCGACCCAGAAGTTCGCCGAGACGGCGAGCGCGACGAGCACCGCCGCGCTCGTGATCGTCGACAGCAGGATCACGGAGGTCCGCTTGCGGAAGCGGCGCCGGACGACCGGCGCGAGCAGGCCGCCCACGATGCCCGCACCCGAGAGCAGGGCGGCCGCGAGACCGGCGATCGAGTAGGCGCCCTCGTCGCCCCACAGCTCGAGCAGGTACGGCTGGAGGGCGTAGAACGCGTAGAACCCCACGCCCGTCGTGAACGGGGTGGTGAGCATGAGCCAGCGGACCGGGCGGTTGCCGAGTCCGTGCGTGATCGACGCCCGCAGCACGGTGCGCGTGGCCTTCAGCGGACCGGCGCCGCGCTCGGGGGTGAAGCCCAGGTCGCGCATGAGCACCGCGGCCACGACGAGCATCACCACGAGGATGCCGGCCCTGATGAGGAACGGCACGCCGAGGTTGGTCAGCTGCGCGATCACGCCGCCGAGCACCGAGCCGCCGAGCATCGCCACGTTGCCGACCACCACGGCCCGGCCGAAGACGGCCTCGAGGCTGCCCGAGTAGCCCGTCGCGGTGAGGGCGTCGACGAGCCAGGCGTCGACGGCGCCGGAGAAGAACGTGAAGCCCAGCCCGAGCAGGACCGACACGACCGCCCAGGCCCAGAACGGCGACTGCCACACCCAGAGCATCCAGTACAGCGCGGTCGTCGCCGCGAGGGTGAGGGTGCCGAGCAGGTACGACGCCCGGCGGCCGAGGGTGTCGGCGACGACGCCCGTCGGGATCTCGAACACGAACATCCCGAGGCTGAAGAACGCGTTCGCGGCGAACGCCTCGAGGTTGGTGAGACCCGCGTCGAGGAGGAACAGCGTATTGATGCCCCAGATGAAGGAGGCGGCGAGCGTGTTGCCGAGCGTGAGCGTGTAGTAGGTGCCCTGGACCCGGCGCGCGGCGCGGCCGTCGGCACTCGGGCCGCCGCCCTCCCCGCCGTTCGCGTCGGACGCTCCGGCGGTCATGCGCCGTGCCGTCGGGCGTGATGTCGCATGCGCTCATCTTGCTCTTCGGAGGGCTGCGACGGAAGAGCGGAGCGTGCCGCGCCCCTTCGCCGGAGCCCACATCGCACCCGGGCTTTTGTCGTAGAAAGTTGAAAGCCGCGCATCCAACAAACTCTTTTGCTTGACCTGCGACGGATTAATGCCGTAGCGTCCGAGAAAGTTCGTGGACGCCAACTCACGAGCAACGGTGCGGAGAGTGGCTCGAAGGGCAACGCCGCCCGTCCCCCACAACGGTTCAGTGCAAGGGAGCATCATGGATGAACTGACGGAACAGGCCGAGCACGACGCCCGGGTCCTCGGGCGCAGCCTCGGCCTGAGCCGCCGGCAGCTGCTGGCGGCCACGACGGGCATGGCCGCGGCCGCCGCCGTGGGCCTCACGGGCGGCGGTCACGCGCACGCCGCACCGCTCGCCGCCGCGCCGGGCAACGGCAACGGCGTACTCGTCCCGCCCGGGAAGCGGGGCATCATCCTCTACACCGTCCGCGACGCCGTCAGCCGCAACCCGCTCACGAGCGACCTGCCGTCCGGCTTCAAGGAGGTGCTGGAGGAGCTCGCGCGGATCGGCTACAAGCAGATCGAGTTCGCCGGCTACACCCAGAACGCCAACTCGGAGGGCGGCAACAACCTGGGCACCCCGCAGGGCGCCCAGCTGCTGCGCACCTGGCTCGACGACAACGGGCTCGAGGCCGAGGGCAACCACGGCAGCATCCCGTCGGTCATCAACGACACCACGCTCGCGCAGTTCGACGCCGCGTGCGAGGTGGCCAACATCCTCGGATTCGGCCACATCGGCACCGGCAGCGACCCGACGGGCAGCGCGTACCTCGCCGACTGGCAGGCCGCGGCCGATCGCTGGAACATCCTCGGCGAGCGTGCCGCCTCGCACGGGCTGAAGCTCTACACGCACAACCACGACGCCGCGTACAGCTTCCTCCTCGACGAGGGCCCGCTGGACGCCGCCGGTCGACCCACCCGCTCGTCGGGCCTGCGCCGCCTGGAGTGGTTCCTGCAGAACACCGACCCGAACTCCGTCTACCTCGAGATGGACATCTACTGGGCGCACGTCGCACAGCACCGGTTCCAGAGCTACACCGCCGCCGACGGCACCGTCGTCGACGACATCTTCGACCCGGCCGGGCTCGTGGCCGAGCAGACCACGCGCTTCCCGCTCTTCCACGCGAAGGACGGCGCCCGCAACGGCAGCGCGGCCGGCTACTCGATCGTGCCGTTCGGCCAGGGCGACATCGACTACGTGACGTTCTTCCAGCGCGTCGGCGCCAAGGGCTACCACAACGCGATGTACGAGCAGGACAACGCCGCCACGATCCCGGCGCCCGCGTCGCCCTCGCTCTCGCTCGAGAACGCCGCGTCGTCGTACGCGAACCTGGCCGCCCTGCGCGGCTGACGCGAGACCCCGGGCCGCGCGGGTGACCAAACCCCCCGCGCGGCCCGGTACCACATGGATCCCGCCGAACCTCCTTCCATCCGACTGGAGCACATCCATGCACATCGCACGTTCGCGCCTCGCGGCGCTGGTGATCGGGTCCGCAGTCGCGGCATCCGTCGCCTTCGCGGGGCCCGCCGCCGCTCACCCCGGCCATGACCACGGAGACGAGGTCACGGCCACCACGTGGGCCAACTACGAGCGCGTGACGCTCGCCACCACGAACGGCGTGGGCGAGCCGATCGACCTCGCCGTGATGCCCGACTCGCGGGTCCTGCACACCACCAGGAACGGACAGCTGCGGCTGACCGACCCGGCGCAGGGGACGACGACGACGGTCAACACCATCGACGTCTACGCCAACTCCGAGGACGGCCTGCAGACGGTCACCCTCGACCCCGACTTCGAGGAGAACGGCTGGGTCTACCTCTACTACGCGCCTCGCGTGATGGAGGCGCCGTACCCGACGACCACGCCGGCCGGATCCGCCCCCAACACGCTTCCCGCGGGCGCCGACGCCTCGTACTGGGACCAGTGGCTCGGCTACAACCAGCTCAGCCGCTTCAAGTGGGACGCCGAGGCGAACGCCCTCGACATGTCGACCCAGCAGGACATCATCAAGGTCGAGGTCCAGCGCGGGCAGTGCTGCCACGTCGCCGGCGACGTCGCCTTCGACAACGACGGCAACGTGCTCCTCGCCACGGGTGACAACACCCCGGCGGGCACCCCGGGTGCCAACGGCTACGCGCCGAACAACGACCGTCCCGGCTACAACCCCGGGTTCGACGCCCGACGCGGCGCCGGCAACACGAACGACCTCCGCGGCAAGATCCTGCGGATCTCGGTCCAGGAGGACGGCAGCTACACGATCCCCGAGGGCAACCTGTTCGCGCCGGGCACGGCCGACGCCCGCCCCGAGATCTTCGCCATGGGCCTGCGCAACCCGTTCCGCATGGACTTCGACCCGGTGACCGGCGCGGTCACGTGGGGCGACTACGGCCCCGACGCGGGAACCGCGAACGACCTGCGCGGCCCCATGGGCTACGTGGAGTGGCAGTCGACGACGAAGCCGATCAACGGCGGCTGGCCGTTCTGCCACGGTCCCAACGCGAACTACAACGACTGGGACTTCGAGACCGCGACCCCCGGCGAGTGGTTCGACTGCGAGGGCACGCTCATCAACACGAGCAGCTACAACACGGGCCTCGACCAGCTGCCCACCGCGACCGCGCCGCAGATCTGGTACGGCGACCGTCCGGAGCACCAGCCGTGGCCTGAGTTCGGCTCGGGAGGCCAGGCGCCCATGGGCGGCCCGACCTACCGCTACGACGCCGAGAACGAGTCCGACACGAAGTTCCCGGCCTACTGGGACGGCAAGACCTTCATGGGCGAGTTCTCGCGCGACCGCGTCTTCGTCTTCTCGCAGGACGACCCGGACGGCGAGGTCACGAAGATCGAGGACTTCCTGCCGAACAGCGCCCTCGGCGGCGCCGCGCTCGGCGCGTGGGACAACGTCATGGACCTCGAGTTCGGCCCCGACGGCGCGCTCTACGTGCTGAACTACGGCGACGGCTTCTTCCGCGCGAACCCGGACGCCGGGCTCTACCGGATCGACTACGTCGAGGGCACCAAGGGGCCCCGCGCGGTCATCGAGGCATCCGTGACCTCGGGCGACGGTCCGCTGACCGTCGAGTTCGACGCCTCCGGCTCCTCGCACCCGGACGAGCTCGCGCTGAGCTACGCCTGGGACTTCGAGAACTCGGGCACCTTCACCGCGGGTGAGGCGACCGCCTCGTACACGTACGAGGAGGACGGCCAGTACCAGGCGCGCGTCCGCGTCACCGACGCCGGAGGCCGCGTGAGCCTCGCCTCGGTCACCATCACGGTGGGCAACACCGCCCCGATCGTGGAGATCGTCTCGCCCGTCAACGGCTCGTTCGTGGACTGGGGCGACGAGGTCGCCTTCGAGGTGAAGGTCACCGACCCGGATGAGGACATCGACTGCAGCCGCGTGCTGTGGAGCTACGGCCTCGGCCACGACAACACGCACACCCACCCGCTGTTCACGGGCTCCGGCTGCACCGCCACGATCGAGACCTCGCTCGAGGCCGGCCACGGCGAGACCGAGAACATCTACGGCCAGATCGGCGCCTCGTACACCGACGCGGGCACCGACACGGCGCCGGCGCTGACCGGTGACGACGTCGTGCTGCTCAACCCGCGCGCCCTGCAGGCGGAGCACAGCGACGCCCGCCAGGGCGAGGTCACGGTCGTCGACGACGAGTCGGCGGAAGGCTTCCGGTACCTCTCGGGCCTCGGCTCGGGTGAGTGGATCGCCTACGACCCGGTCGAGTTCGGCGGCATCACCGGCGCGGAGCTCCGCGCCAAGGGTGCCGGCACGGTGCAGCTGCGCTGGGCCGAGGCCGACGCCGAGCCGTTCGCCACCTTCGCGGTCGACTCGACCGGCTGGACCGACGTCTCCGTGCCGCTCGTGACGAGCCCCGAGGGCACCGGCCGCGTGGTCGTCACCTCGACGGGCGGGGTCGACCTCGACCAGTTCATGTTCACGACCTCGACGGGCGACATCCGTTCGCTGCTCGCGTCGCTCGCCGGCGACCAGCGCATCACCAAGGGCGCGGTGAACTCGTTCGGCGACGTCCTCGACGAGGTCGACGCGGCCCTCGCCGCCGACGACACGGCGACGGCGACCGAGAAGCTGCAGTTCATCGCCACCCAGGCTCCCAAGCGGATCCGCGGTGACGCCGACGCAGCAGCCCTGGTCATCCGCGCGGTCGAGGCGGTGATCGCCGACATCGCCTGATCCTTCGCGGCGGCGGGGCTCGTCACCCGCCGCCGCGAACCTGAGCCGGTGCGGTCGGGACAACGACCTTGGCGGGATCCGCCGGCCGCACCAAGACCGAGTCGGGCCGTGCTCCACCTGGAGCACGGCCCGACTTGCGCGTGCGCTCACCTCCCGCGGCGGTCGGCGGCGCTAGCCTGCGAGCATGGTGCGCTTCCTCATCGGGCTCGCGATCTCGCTGATCACGGCCGCGCTCGGCATCCTGCTCGCCGCATGGCTCCTCGAGGACTTCCGGGTCGAGGCCGGCGGCTTCATCGTCGCCGTGGTCGTCTTCACCGTCGCGCAGGCGATCCTCTCCCCCTTCATCTTCAACGTGGCGCGCCAGTACGCCTCCGCGATCCTCGGCGGCATCGGGCTCGTCTCCACGTTCGTCGCGCTGCTCATCGCCTCGCTGTTCCCGGGCGGCATCCGCGTCGACGGCGCGGTCACGTGGGTGCTCGCGACGCTCATCGTCTGGATCGTCACCGCGCTCGGCACCTGGCTGCTCGGCCTCTGGTGGTTGAAGAACCGACGCGGCCAGCGCAGGGACGCCTGAGCCTGTCAAGCCCGTCGGCGCGGTGGCAGGCGGTCCGTACACTCGCCGCATGTCCGCCACCGCCGCACGACCCGACGCCCGGCTCCGAGAGGTCGCCGACGGCGTCTTCCTGATCGAGCGGGCGCACGTCAACTGCTACCTGATCGTCGACGACGACGGTCTCACGCTCGTCGATGCCGGCCTGCCCGGCTCTTGGAGTCCGCTGCTCGCCACGCTGCGCGCGCTCGGGCGACGGCCCGGGCAGATCGCCGGCCTCGTGCTGACGCACGGCCACTTCGACCACGTCGGCGTCGCCCGCCGGTTCGCCGAACGCGGCATCCCGATCTGGGCGCACCCGGGCGACCTGCGGCTGGTGCGGCATCCGTACCGCTACGCGCACGAGGCGGCCCGCATCCGCTACCCGCTGACGCACCCGCGCGCGGTGCCCGTCCTCGGTCGCATGGCGCTCGCCGGCGCCCTCACCGTCCGAGGGGTGGATGCCTCGGGCGAGCTGCTGGACGGCACCCCCGTCGACCTGCCGGGCCGGCCGGTGCCGGTCTGGTCGCCGGGGCACACCGACGGGCACTGCGGATTCCACCTGCCGGACCGCGACGTACTGCTCTCCGGCGACGCGCTCGTGACGCTCGACCCCTACACGGGCGAGACCGGTCCGCGCGCCGTCGCCCGCGCCGCCACGGCCGACAGCACGCAGGCGCTCGAGTCGCTGGCCCGCCTCGAGACGACCGGGGCCGGGACGGTGCTGCCGGGCCACGGCGAACCGTGGACGGACGGGATCGCCCGCGCCGCCGACCTCGCACGAGCGGCCGGCGTCGCCTGACCGGCCGGCGCCTGGCAGCGGTGACGGATGCCGCGGTTCGGGACGCGCGGCATCCGCCACCGGATTCGGGGCGGGTCAGTGCATGTTGTCGTTGCCGGTGATGTGCGTGGCCCAACCGGAACAGCCCGCGTCCTGCCAGCGGTACGCCGCGCCCGGAAGCGGGTTCCCGTCCGAGTGACGCGTCCAGGCCACGCGCTCGGCTTCCGAGAGCGACGCGGGCATCTGGGGATACCCCTGCCCCGCGCCTGGTGGCGGGTACTCGCGGGCTCCCGGCGTCAGCTCGTACGGCATCAGGTACTCGAAGCCGGCGTCCTCCATGCATCGCTCGTGCGCCTGCGCGAAGACGAACCCGAGCTGCCGCGCCGTCGGGGCTTCCGGATCCGGCTCGGGCACGTCCGCGGTCAGCGTGATGCCCGCGGCCGCCGCCTGCTCGTGCTCGTGCTCCACCGCGCCGATGCAGCCGCGTTCCGTCCACGGCGCGGTCCAGTCGTATCCGGATGCGAAGTTCGGGCCGTACAGGGCTTCGGTGAATGCCATCGACTCGTCGTAGCTCAGGCCGCGAGGCTGCGAGACCTGTCCGAGCCACCAGGCCGACGGATGGTAGGTGACGCCGCGCTCGGCCATGCAGCGTGCGAGCGCGTTCTCCCGGATCATGTGCTCTTCCCGCTGCGCGGGCGTGGCGTAGAACGGATCGTTCGGGTCGAGCTCGGGGATGAGCGTCAGCCACTCCAGATGGGCGAGCGGCACTCCCGTGGGATCGATGCCACCGCGAAGGAGCGACGGATCGACCTCCGCCGTGGCGAGTACTTCCGGTTCGGGCGTCGCCGCCGGCTCCCGTGAAGGCAGGACGACGGGCTCCGGTGCCGGGGCGGCGGCGGTCGGCGCCGTCACCGGCGGCCGCGGGACGCCGGGGAGGTCGAGCCCTGCTGCGCCCGCACCGAGCGCAACGACCGAGACCAGGCCGAGCAGAGCGCCCCCGCCGACGAGGGCCGCGGCGATGCGCTGCGGGTTCATCGGGCGGACTCCGCTCGGGCGTTGCGGTCGAGCGGGATCCACCAGAGCGCGGCTCCGATGAACCCGAGGACGCCGGCGATCGTGAGCAGGTCGGCGACGAGCGCCGCCTGCGGCGCCTGTGCGAAGGCGAACGCCCCGAGCGAGACACTCGCGGTCATCAGCGCGACGGTGCCGTGCTGCAGCAGCACGTACGCCGCGGCGGCGAGCCAGAAGCCGCCGAGCCAGCGGCGACCGGGCACGAGCCCCAAGACGGCGCCGACGACGGCGAGCGCGAGTCCCACGGCCCCGGCTGCGATGAGGTCCCACGCGCCGAACCACGCACCCGTGGCGACGAGCGGCGCCACGCGGGCGACGATGAGCACCCCCCACGCGAGCAGCAGTGCGGTGGCCAACTGGCCGACGGCCGGCACCAGTCGGGGGAACGTGCCGCGCGGCGCGGTCAGCGCGACGCCGCGCATCCGGGCCGCACGCCAGGCGAGGTCGGCCGGGATGCCGCGCACCCACCTCCGAACGATCGATCGCGACGCCGACGCCCCGGCCCATTCCCGCTCGTCGTGCAGGTCGGAGACGAGTTCGTCGATCCGTTCGGTGGCGACCTCGGCAGGCAGGTCGCGCGTGTACCAGCGTGCCCACCCGAGCACCAGTGCGTCGAGGCGATCGGCGCCGGTGCGGTGCTCGACGGTCGACGGCTCGAGCAGGGCGAGGGCGACCTCGTCGGACGAGCCGCTCATCGAGTCCCCGCCCATCGAGTCCGCGCTCATGCGAAAGCCGCCTTGGGCGCGGTGGCCGTCTCGGCTCGGCGGGCGGCGAGCTCGGTGCGCAGCGCGACCTCGCCCACCCCGGTGACCCGGTAGAGGCGGCGGCGCGGGCGGCCCTCCGCCTCAGCGGCGGCCGAGTCCTCCCACCGGGACTCGAGCATGCCGGCGTCGGCCATCCGGGCGAGCGCCTTGTAGAGCGTGCCGTGCGCGGTCAGCGCGGCCGCGTCGGCTCGTTCGGCGATGCGCTTCGCGAGCGCGAAGCCGTAGAACTCGTCTCCTTCCGCCTGCAGTTCGATGCCCGTCTCGAGGATGTCGACCTCGAGCGGGACGAGTCGTCCTTCACGTCGTCGCGCCATGGGGAAAGAATAGGAAGATATCTTCCCATTGCGCAAGGGGGCGGCAGCGACGCACGGCCGGCGCCTCGCGTCAGGCGGTCTCGGGCCGGTACGCGAGCACCGCGCCGGCGACCGCGAGACGCACCTCGGTGCCGCGCGGCACCAGGCCCGACGCGGTCACCCGCGCACGCAGCCGCATGCCGTCGGCCAGCGACACCGCGAGCATCGCGTCATGCCCGGTGTACTCCACGTCGGTCACGGTGCCGTCGAGGGCAGCGGATGCCGCGGCGCCGGCCGCGCCGCCGGGTGCGGGTTCGGCGGGCGCACCCGGGCCGGCGGGCGTGACCCGCAGCTCCTCCGGCCGGATGAGCACCGTGACGTCGTCGCCGTCGGACGGCGCGAGCCCCGCGGCATCCGTCACCGGGACCGCGCGGAGCCGGCCGATCGACGTCGCGACCTCGTCGCCGTGGAGCACGCCCGGAAGGAACACCGCATCGCCCACGAATCCGGCCACCCACGGGGTCGCGGGCACCTGGTACACCTCTTCGGGCGTGCCGAGCTGCAGCACCTCGCCGCCGCGCAGCACCGCGACGTGGTCGGCGATCGACAGGGCCTCGGCCTGGTCGTGCGTCACGAGGATGCCGGTGACGCCCTCGGTGCGCAGCAGCTCGCGCACCGACGCGCGGAGATCGGCGCGGAGCATCGGGTCGAGCGCCCCGAACGGCTCGTCGAGCAGCACGAGCTCGGGCCCGGCGGCGAGCGCGCGCGCGAGCGCAACGCGCTGGGCCTGCCCGCCGGAGAGCTGGCCGGGCGCCCGGTCGGCGAGCTGGCCGAGGTCGACCAGGTCGAGCAGGCGGCGCACCTCGTCGGACCGCGCCGCGCGCCGTGCCGCGCGCGACGAGCCGCGGCCGGCGAGCATGCCGAACGCGACGTTCTCGGCGACGGTGAGGTGCGGGAACAGCGCCGCATCCTGCGGCACCCAGCCGATGCGCCGCTTCTCCGGGGCCAGGTGGATGCCGTGGGTGGTCACCATGCGCTGGCCGATGCGGATCTCGCCCGATCGCGCGCGGAGCAGGCCCGCGATCGTGCGCAGCAGCGTCGTCTTGCCGCATCCGCTCGGCCCGACGATGGCGAGCAGCTCGCCGTGCGGCACCTCGACGTCGACCGAATGCAGCACCGGGCCGCCCTCGTAGCCGACCGTCAGGCCGCGGACCTCGAGCCGACTCATGCGATGACCTCCCGGTTCGCCTCGCGCCCCGCCTGCGTGTCGGGCACGATCGCCTCACGCGTCGCCTCGCGTCCGGCGCGGGCATCGGAGAGCAGGAACGCGGGCACGGCGGCGACGAGCAGCAGGGCGACCGCGTACGGAGCGGCTGCGCCGTAGGCGGAGACATCAGTTCGCTGCCACAGCTCGACGGCGAGCGTGTCGGTGCCGGTGGGGCGCAGCATCAGGGTGGCGGGCAGTTCCTTCATCGCGCTGACGGCGGCGAGCATCGCGGCGGCGAAGATGCCGGGCCGCGCCAGGCGGGCCGTGACCGTCATCCACGTGCGGGCGCGGGAGTTGCCGAGGGTGCGCGAGACGTCCTCGAGCGAGGTCGGCACCTGCCCGGTCGCGGCCCGGATCGAGCCGATCGCCTTCGGCATGAACAGCACGCCGTAGCCGAAGGCGAGCACGAGGGCCGTCTGGTACAGCGCGGGCACGACGCTGAGCGAGAAGAAGACGAGCGAGAGGCCCACGACGATGCCGGGCAGCCCGAGCGCGAGGTACCCGGTGGACTCGACGGCGCGGACCATCCGGCCCCGGTGCCGGGCGGCGAGCACGCCGATGGGCAGCGCCAGCGCGACGGCGACGACGGCGCCGCCCGCCGAGAGCAGCACCGTGTTGCCGATCGCGCTCGCGAGGTTCGCGGGATCGAACGCGCGCAGCGTCTCGGCGGTCAGCACCCGGGAGACGAGCACCGCGACGGGGACCACGACCGCGATCACGGGCACGAGCACGAGGAGCGCCATGGCCGGCACGGCCCACCGGCCGAGCGGGGTCATGCGCCGACGGCCCGCGCTCGGCGCGGCCTGGATGCGGCGTGCGGCACGACCGCGCGCGAACTGCTCCCCCACGACGATGAGCAGCGCGAGCGAGACGAGCAGCACCGCGAGCACCGCGGCCTCGTCGCGGCTGAAGCTCGCGGAGTACGCCTGCTGGATCGCGGTGGTCAGCACCGGGAAGCGGAACAGCGCCACGCCGCCGAAATCGCTCAACGTGTACAGCGCGACGAGCAGGCCGCCCGCGAGCACCGCCGGGCGGATCTGCGGCCACGTGCCGAGCATGAACGAGCCCAGCGGGCCGCGCCCGAGCGTGCGGGCGACATCGTCGAGTCCGGTGCCGCCGATGCGCAGCGCCGCCGCGACCGGCAGGGTGACGTACGGCACCGAGACGAAGCTCAGCACCAGCCACGCCGCCCAGAAGCCCTTCATCGACGGCTGCCACGCGAGCCACCCGTACGCGGCGAGGTACGAGGGCATCGCGAGCGGCAGCGCGGCGAGCACCGCCCAGAACCCGCGCCACCGCAGCCGGGTGCGCGCGAGCAGGAACGCGCTTGGCACGCCCAGGGCGATCGCGGTCGCCGTGACGGATGCCGCGAGCATCACCGAGTTGCCCACGAGCATCGGGATGCGGGGCCGCTCGAACACCGCTGCGAGCTCGGCCGGGTCGGCCGAGGCGACGCGCACGACGAGGTGCACGACCGGGATCGCGGCCAGCGCGACCGCGACCAGGGATGCCGCGATGAGCCCCCACGGACGGCGGGGGCTCGAGGTCGCGACCTGGGCAGTCATGTCGTGGTCAAGCGTAGGCGGGCGAAGACGGATGCCTGCTGGGAGCGGGTCGCCGCGGCATCCGTTCGCCCGACTAGATGAGGCCGTTGTCGGCCAGGAGGCGCTGGGACTCGCCGACGGACTCGAGGTCGGACAGGTCGAGGCCCGGGTTCACGAGCGACTCGAGCGCGGGCAGGCCCTCGGGGGCGTCGATGCCGGGAAGCAGCGGGTACTCGAAGGTCTCCTCGACGAAGTAGCGCTGGGCCTCCTCGGACACCAGGAACTCGACGAACGCGCGCGCCTCGGGGTCGTCGGCGGCGTTCTTCAGGATCGCCGCGCCGGTGACGTTGACGATGCCGCCCGGGTCGCCGGGGAGGAACTTCAGCTGCGCGCGCATGTTGTCCGCGCCGACCTCGGCGGCCTGGCGGAACCAGTAGTAGTGGTTGATGAGCCCGAGCTGCACCTGGCCGTTGTTGACGAGGTCGAGCGTGGCGAGGTTGTTCTCGGTGAGTTCGGGGTCGTTCGCGGCCATGCCGGCCACCCACTCGGCCGCGGCGTCCTCGCCCTCGAGCACGCGGAGCGCGGTGACGAACGCCTGGAAGCTCGCGTTGCCGGGCGCGAAGGCGACCTCGCCCTTCCACTCCTCGCCGGTGAGCGCGTCGACGGTGTCGGGCACGTCGGCCTCGGCGAGCTGCTCGCCGTCGTAGGCGATGACGCGCGCGCGACCGGTGACGCCGATCCACGAGTCGTCCTGCGAGGTGAAGCCGTCGGGGATGAGGTCGGCGAGCTCGGCGGGGATCGTGGCCTCGAGGCCCGCGTCGGCCAGCGCGCCGAGGGCCCCGGCGTCCTGCGAGAGGAACACCTGCGCCGGCGTGCGGTCGCCCTCCTCGAGGAGGAGCGCTGCGAGCTCGGGGGTGGCGGCATAGCGCGCCTCGACGTCGATGCCCGTCTCCTCCTCGAACCGCTCGATCAGCGGGCCGACGAGCGCCTCGTCGCGACCGATGTAGACCGTGAGGGTGCCCTCCTCGGCGGCGGGGTCGGTCGCGCAGCCGGTCAGGGCGAGGGCGGCGGCGAGTCCGGTCGTGGCGAGGGCGATTCCGCGGTGGGCGCGCATGGGCGTGCTGACTCCATCGGTCGGTGGGAGGTGAGGACCCGTTGAGATGCGGGGTGTTACTTAGCTTAGCCTCACCTGCATTGGGCCGCGTCATCGGGCGACGTCCGGAGATCCGTCCGGCTCTTGACGCGCCGAGTCGGCGGGCGTACGGTAAGCAGATCATTAATTAAGGAGTTGCTTACGTGAAGGCGGCGGACGATGACCTCAGCCGGGTGTTCCACGCTCTCGCCGACCCGACGCGGCGCGCGATCCTGTCGCGCCTCCACGCCGGACCGGCGACCGTGGGCGCCCTCGCCGAGCCGTTCGCGATGAGCCGACCCGCGATCTCGCAGCACCTCAACGTGCTCGAGCGCGCCGGGCTCATCGAACGCACCGCCACCGCGCAGTGGCGCACCTGCTCGCTGCGCACCGAACCGCTCGACGACGCCTCGGCCTGGGTCGAACGGCACCGCGGCGAGTGGAACGAACGGTTCGACCTGCTCGACGAGCAGCTCCGCCGGATGAAGGGGGACCACCATGACCGAACGAGCGGATGACGCGCAGTTCACGATCACTCGCATCTTCGACGCGCCCCGCGACCTCGTGTGGCGTGCCTGGACCGAATCGGCGGATGCCGCGGAGTGGTGGCATCCGCGCGGGATCGAGATCAAGGAGGGCAGCGTCGCGGTCGACGCCCGGCCCGGCGGTCGGTACGCCTTCACGATGGTGAATCCGGCCGACGGCTCCCAGTACCCGACGGCGGGGGTCTACCGCGAGGTCATGCCGCCTCGGCGGCTCGTGTTCACGTGGGCCTCGCCGGGCGACCCGGATGACACGGCGCCGGTGATCACCGTCGACCTCCGCGAGCTCGACGGCGACCGCACCGAGATGCTGTTCCACCTGCGCGGATTCGCCGGGGCGCCCGGCGACGGCGACGTGTACGACGGCTGGGACTCGGCGTTCGACCTGCTGGGCGAGCAGGTGACGGCCCGGGCTCGCTGACCGCCGCCGCCGGTCGGCGCGGTGTCGGCAGCCGGATCCAGTCGGCTCCGGCCGGATCCTCAGCGGCGCGGGTCGGCGGCGAGCCGATCGGCGTCGGTCGGCTCCTCGGCCGGCACCGACACGGCCGCGCTCGTGAAGCGCTCGGAGAGCAGCCGGTACGACTTCGTCGCGAACGCCGCGAGGGCGAGGGCGACCATGATCAGCCCGGCGAAGAGGAAGACGAGGGCGATGCCGCGGGCGTCGCCCTCGCCGAGCGCCCAGCCCCACGCCTCTCGACCGGCATCGGATTCCATGAACGGGATGATCCAGAACTCAGCGATCGGGGCGATGAGGAACGCGGTGATCGGCGCGGCGGCGGACTCGACCGCCGCAGCGAAGCCGAACACGCGCCCCTGGCGGCGGAACGGCACGACCTTCTGGATGACCGTCTGCTCGGCGGCCTCGACCGCGGGCACGAGCGCCATGTAGAGGAAGATCCCGACCGCGTAGAGCCACCACCACTCGCGGATGGTGAACGCCGCCCCGAGGACGCCCATGCCGACCACGACGAGCAGCATCGTGCGGATCGGGTTGCGCCCGAGGCCGAACTTCGCGATGACGACGCCGCCGATGATGAAGCCCGTCGACGCGACGCCGAGGACGACGCCCCACACCTCGACAGCGAAGAGGGTGAGACCGTACGGGTCCATGAGCGCGAGGTACACGCCGCCGATGAGGTTGTTGAAGGTCGCGAACAGGATGAGCGCGAACAGTCCGGGGACGCCGCGGATCGCGGTGACGCTGCCGCGGATGTCGATCGCCGGCGGGTGGTCGCCGTCGGGTTCGGGCCGCTCCTCGGGGATGCGCAGGAACAGCAGGTGGACGAGCGCGACGAGCGTCAGCCCGATCGCGATCGCCAGGGTCCAGCCCATGCCGAGCAGGCCGATCGCGAGCCCGCTGAAGACGCTCGTGACGATGAAGGCGAGGCCCTGCACGGTGCCGACCATGCCGTTGGCGTTGGCATGGCGCTCGACGGGCACGAGGAGCGTCACGGTCGTGGACAGGGCGATGTTGCGCATGTGCTCGATGACCGAGCCGAACAGGATGATGGCCGCGAACACCCAGAACCACGGGCCGCCGAGGTCGACGAGCGCCGACTCGGGCTGCAGCAGGTAGAGGAGTCCGGCGGCGATGAACGAGGCGAGCGTGACGACGCTCGAGAAGACCATCACCTGCAGCTTGCGGTGCCGGTCGACGATGGTGCCGAACAGCATCGCGAAGAAGGCGATGAGGAGCATGTAGGCCCCGCCGATGATGCCGGTCGCGAGCACCGAGCGGGTCTCGAGATAGACCCAGAAGGTCAGCGCGAACCACAGGAAGCTCGTGGTGATGTTCGCGATCATCGTGTTCACGAGCACCTGCAGGAAGAGGCGCATGCCGTTCGCCGGCGGCTCGACGCCCGTCGACGAGGGCGCCGGACCGGGGTCCGTGATTCCGTCGGCCATGGTCGCGAGCGTAGGTCGAACCACCGACATCCGGTAGCCCCACTCCCCCGAACGACGGATGACGCGTCGCCGGGACCTCGACGCCGCTCGCGGTCCCTCGCGCCGCGACCGTCGCCGGGACTACCGGAACTCGCTGCTGCGCATGGGCATCCGGGTCGAGCTCGGGGAGGCGCTCGCGCGGCAGCGCGGCGTCAGCGGACGACGGCGGCCGACGAGACGGCCGCCGGCCGCTCCGCGTCGTCGCCGCCCTGAGTGCATGCGGCGAGCACGAGCACGCTTCCGACGCATACGAGGAAACCTGCGAGGTAGGGCACCACAGTCCGATCGATCACCGTGACACGTTCCCCTGTCGGGGGCACCCGAGTCAACCCGTTGCGTCATCCGTTCGCTGCGCGTTCACCGCGCGACCGGCGCGGTCGCATCTGGGAGAATCATCCGGTGACCCACGAGTTCCAGCCCCTGCACGACCCTGCCTTCCGCGGATTCGCCTCCGACAACTACTCCGGCGTGCATCCCGAGGTCCTCGCCGCGATCGCCGCCGCGAACGGCGGGCACCAGGTCGCCTACGGCGACGACGAGTACACGGCGCACCTGCACGAGGTCTTCGCGCGGCACTTCGGCGACCCCGTCGAGGTCTACCCGGTGTTCAACGGCACGGGCGCGAACGTCACGGCGCTCCAGTCGATGCTCCCCCGCTGGGGCGCGGTCATCGCCGCATCGACGGCGCACATCAACGTCGACGAGGGCGGCGCTCCCGAGCGCGTCGGCGGCATCAAGCTGCTGACGGTGCCGACGGATGACGGCAAGCTCACGCCCGAGCTCGTCGACCGCGAGGCGTGGGGCTGGGGCGACGAGCACCGCGCCCAGCCGCTCGTGGTGTCGATCACGCAGACCACCGAGCTCGGCACCGCCTACTCGGTGGAGGAGGTCCGGGCCCTCGCCGACCACGCGCACGAGCGCGGCATGAAGCTGCACATGGACGGTGCGCGCATCTCCAACGCCGCGGCCTCGCTCGGCGTGCCGCTCCGCGACTTCACCCGCGACGCCGGCGTCGACGTGCTGAGCTTCGGCGGCACCAAGAACGGGGCGCTGCTCGGCGAGGCCATCGTGGTGCTGAACCCCGAGGCATCCGAGGGCCTGAAGTACCTGCGGAAGCTCAACATGCAGCTGTCGTCGAAGATGCGGTTCGTGTCGGCTCAGCTCATCGCGCTGCTCGACGGCGACCTCTACCTGCGCAACGCCGCCCACGCGAACGCGATGGCCCGTCGCCTGCGCGACGCGCTCGACGCCGGCATCGCCGCGGGCGAGCTGCCCGGCCTGTCGTTCACGCAGGAGACGCAGTCGAACGGCGTCTTCGCCGTGCTGCCCGCCGGCGTCGCCGACCGCCTCCGCGACCGCGGCTTCAAGTTCTACGACTGGGACGCCGCGCGCGGCGAGGTCCGCTGGATGTGCGGGTTCGACACCACCGAGGACGACATCGACGCGTTCGTCGCGGGCATCCGGGAGGAGCTCGCCCGCGCGTGACGGGCGGCGCTCGGGAATAGCCCGGCGGTCCATGCGTTGTCATGGATCAGGCCGATGGCGTCCCGTCCGAATCCGCACGTTCCGAAAGGCGACGCCATGACCCTCACCGCGACCGGCCCCCGTCACGCCGACACCGACGCCCCCCTCATCGCCCCGCTCATCGAGCGCTGGAGCCCCCGGGCGTACGACCCCACGGCCGAGCTCACGGACGCCGACGTGCGCACCCTCCTCGAGGCCGCACGCTGGGCGCCGTCGGCGATGAACCTCCAGCCGTGGCGCTTCATCGTCGCCCGGCGCGGCAGCGAGAGCTTCACGCTCATCCACGACGCGCTCATGGGCTTCAACCAGGCTTGGGCCGACTCGGCCGCCGCGCTCATCGTCAACATCGCCGAGCTCACCGACGAGGACGGCAAGCCCCGCCCGTGGGCGAAGTACGACCTCGGACAGGCCGTGGCGCACCTGACCGTGCAGGCCCAGCACGACGGGCTTCACACCCACCAGATGGGCGGGTTCGACGGGGCGCGCCTGGCCGAGGCGTTCGACCTGCGCGAGGGCCTCGAGATCGTGTCGATCACCGCGGTCGGCAAGGTCGGCGACGCCTCGAGCCTGCCCGAGCCGCTCCGCGAGCGCGAGGTCGCCCCGCGCAGCCGCAAGCCGCTCGACGAGCTGGTCATCACCGCGGCCTGAGCGGCGCGACCTACGGCCGGAGCAGCACCTTGACGGCCCGGCGCTCGTCCATCGCGGCGTAGGCCTCGGCGGCCTCCGTCAGCGGCAGCTCGAGGTCGAAGACGAGCCCGGGCCGGATGGCGCCGGAGCGCACGTCGCGCAGCAGCTCGCCGATGTACCCGCGCACCGGGGCGACGCCGCCGTTCACGCCCACGTTGCGGTTGAACATCTGCCGGATCGGCAGCTCGGGGCCGCCGTTCGGCACCCCGACGTAGCCGACCATCCCGCCGGGTCGCGCCGAACGCAGCGCCTGGTCCATCGACTCCTTCGTGCCGACGCACTCGAGCACGCGGTCGGCGCCGATGCCGCCCGTGAGCTCCTGCACCGCCGCGACGCCCTCGTCGCCGCGTTCCTCGACGACGTGCGTGGCACCGAACTCCCGGGCCAGGGCCTGCCGGTCGGCGTGGCGCGACATCGCGATGATCGTCGTCGCACCGAGGCGCTTCGCGGCGATGATCGCGCACAGGCCGACCGCGCCGTCGCCCACGACCGCGACGGAGTCGCCCGGGCCGACGCCCGCCGAGACCGCCGCGTGGTGGCCGGTGCCCATGACATCCGACAGCGTGAGGAGGCCGGGGACCTCGTCGTCGGCGACCGGACCGGGCACGACGAACAGGGTGCCGTCGGCGAGCGGCACGCGCACACGCTCGCCCTGGCCGCCGTCGGCGACGCCGCCGACCCGGTCGTCACCGCCCCACCAGCTGCCCTGCAGGCACGAGGTGCTCACGCCGTTGCGGCAGTTCGCGCACGTGCCGTCGCAGACGTAGAACGGCGCGATCACGAAGTCGCCCGGCTGCACCTGACGCACGTCGGCGCCCACCGACTCGACGACGCCGACGAACTCGTGGCCGATGCGGTGCGGTTCGCGCGTGGGCGTCACGCCCCGGTACGGCCACAGGTCGGAACCGCACACGCACGCGGCGACGACCCGCACGACGGCATCGCCGCCGGTCGACAGCTGGGGGTCGGGCACGTCTTCGACGCGGATGTCACGGGCGGCGTGGATGACGGTGGCGAGCATGCGTGCGAGCCTACGCGCGGCATCCGTCAACCCCCTGCAAGCCGGCTTCGGGGGCACGTAGCGTCGCCGCATGACCGACGACACCCGACGAGACGACGACGACCGACGTGACGACATCCGCGACCGCGACCTCGTGGAGGGCCTCGAGCCGGGGGTTCGCGACACCGGGGCCGGGGTCGGGGAGTACGGCCCGGGCGGACGCACCAAGACGCCCGTTCACCTCGTCGTCGGTGCGATCCTGGTCGTGATCGGACTGATCGGCATCGCCCTGTACGCGTTCATGCCGCGGAGCACCCCCGTGGAGGGTGACGCGCAGGCGGACTACGTGCTGCAGGCGACCATCATCATCGGCGCCGCCGCGTTCTTCGGCGTCGGCCTGCTGCTCATCGCGCGCGGGCTGGTGCTGCGGCGCCGCGGCCGACGCACCTGACGCCGGCCGCGCGCCCGGTCATTCCTCGACGATCTCGGCATCGATCACGTCGTGGTCGCCGCCCTGCGGGGCGTCGCCCGGTTCGGGCGCACGGACGACCGTGAGGTGCTCGCCGCTCTCGTCGAGTTCGACCACGACCGTGTCGCCGTCGCGGATCTCGCCGGCCAGCAGGGCACGGGCGAGGCGGTCGGCCACCTCGGTCTGGATGAGTCGGCGCAGCGGTCGCGCACCGTACAGCGGGTCGTACCCGCGCTCGGACAGCCAGGTCCGCGCGTCGGGCGTGACGCCGACCTCGAGCCGACGCTCGTGCAGCCGCGCGGTGAGGCGATCGATCTGGAGGTTCACGATCTCGCCGAGCTCCTCCTCGGTGAGCGTCGAGAACACGACCAGGTCGTCGAGGCGGTTCACGAACTCGGGCTTGAACGCCTGGCGCACCGCCGCCATGACCGCGGCCTCCTTCTCCTCCCACGAGAGCGTGGGATCGATGAGGAACTGCGAACCGAGGTTCGAGGTGAGCACGAGGATGACGTTGCGGAAGTCGACCGTGCGGCCCTGGCCGTCGGTCAGCCGCCCGTCGTCGAGCACCTGCAGCAGCACGTCGAACACCTCCGGGTGCGCCTTCTCCACCTCGTCGAGCAGGATCACCGAGTACGGGCGGCGACGCACCGCCTCGGTGAGCTGGCCGCCCTGCTCGTAGCCGATGTAGCCGGGAGGGGCGCCGACGAGCCGGGACACCGAGTGCTTCTCGCCGTACTCCGACATGTCGATGCGCACCATCGCGTGCGCGTCGTCGAACAGCACCTCGGCGAGCGCCTTCGCGAGCTCGGTCTTGCCGACGCCGGTCGGGCCGAGGAACAGGAACGAGCCGGTCGGCCGGTCGGGGTCGGAGACGCCGGCACGCGCGCGGCGCACCGCGTCGGCGACCGCGCCGACCGCCCGCTTCTGGCCGATCACGCGACGCCCGAGCTCCTGCTCGAGGTGCAGCAGCTTCTCGGTCTCGCCCTGCATGAGCCGGCCGACGGGGATGCCGGTCCACTGGGCGATGACGGCGGCGATGTCCTCCTCGGTCACCTGCTCGTTCACCATGCGCGGCTCGTCGGGCGCCTGCTCGGCGCGCTCGGCCTCCTCGAGGTCGCGCTGCAGCCGGGCGATGGTCTCGTACTCGAGTCGCGACGCGGTGGCGTAGTCGGCCTCTCGCATGGCGCGGTCGCGCTGCGTGATGGCCTCGTCGAGCTCCTTCTTCAGTTCGCCGACGCGGTTGAGCGACATCCGCTCGCGCGCCCACCGCTCCTCGAGCTGCGCGAGCTCCCGCTCGAGGCCGACCAGCGTCTCCCGCAGGGTGGCGAGGCGCTCCTTCGACGCGTCGTCCTTCTCCTTCTTGAGGGCGAGCTCCTCGAGCTTCATGCGGTCGACCTGGCGCTTCAGCTGGTCGATCTCGACCGGGCTCGAGTCGATCTCCATCTTGAGGCGGCTCATGGCCTCGTCGATGAGGTCGATGGCCTTGTCGGGCAGCTGACGCGCCGAGATGTAGCGGTTCGACATGGATGCCGCGGCCACGAGCGCGGCATCCGTGATCGTCACCCCGTGGTGGGCCTCGTACCGGCCCTTGAGCCCACGGAGGATCGCGACCGTGTCTTCGACGCTCGGCTCGCCGACGAACACCTGCTGGAAGCGGCGCTCGAGCGCGGCATCCTTCTCGATGTACTCGCGGTACTCGTCGAGCGTGGTCGCGCCGATGAGCCGCAGCTCGCCGCGGGCGAGCATGGGCTTCAGCATGTTGGATGCCGCGACGGAGCCCTCGCCGCCGCCCGCGCCCATGAGCAGGTGCAGCTCGTCGACGAACGTGATGATGCGGCCCTCGGCCTCGTTGATCTCCTTCAGCACGGCCTTGAGGCGCTCCTCGAACTGGCCGCGGTACATAGCGCCGGCGACCAGCGCGGAGATGTCGAGCGCGACGAGCTGCTTGTCCTTCAGCGAGTCGGCGACGTCGCCGGCCACGATGCGCTGCGCGAGCCCCTCGACGACGGCGGTCTTGCCCACGCCCGGCTCGCCGATGAGCACGGGGTTGTTCTTGGTGCGCCGGGTCAGCACCTGGCTGACGCGGCGGATCTCGGCGTCACGGCCGATCACCGGGTCGAGCTTGCCCTGGCGTGCGATCTCGGTGAGGTTGACGCCGTACTGTTCGAGCGCCGACTTCTGCTCCTCCTGCGAGCTCGGCGCGCCCTGCATGTTGGCCACGGAGTTCCCTTCGACAAACTTGAGTGTACTACGCTCAACTCTCCCGGCGCGAGCGCTATTCCATCGAGTGTCCAGCGGATGTCGCCCCCGGGACCCGGAAGCGGCATCCATCGGACACTCGCTCGACGCGGGGCGGGCCGGCGGCGGGCCCGGCGGCGGGGCCGACGGCGGGGCGCGCGGCCCGGCGGCGCGGCGTGCCGCCCCGGCTCAGTCGGACTCGCCGGGCGCGAGCCCGGCCTCCTCCTCGGTGACGCTCGCCTCCTCGGCGCGGGCCCGGTCGGCCGCGACCTCACCGGCGCCCGCACGCGGGTCGTCCGCGGCATCCGACGCCTCGGCCGGGCCACCGCCGACGAGGCCCGAGTGGTCCTCGTCGCGCCCGTCGTACTGCGCGTCGTCGTCCCGCGCGGCATCCTGGTGCTCGCCCGGGACGCGCCGCCCGTCGGCACCCCCGGAGATGCCGTCGCCGAACGCGGCCTGCTGCCCCGCGCTCATCGCCGCGGCATCCGCTCGCCCTCGGTCTTCGCCCTCGCCGTGCATGTCCATAGTCGTCCTCCCCCTCGGTCGTGCCGCCAGCGTAGGCGCGCCCAGCGGGCGGCGCACCGGGGTTGCGCGAGCGCTCCCACCCCTTCGTGAGAGGTCGGAATGCCCGCGGCACGGACCGCGTTGGGGCAGACGACGCAGGAAACCGAACGAGGAGGAACGGATGCCGCTGCAGGGCGAGTACGCACCGAGCACGTCGAAGTGGGCGCGCGACCAGGCCGAGACCTACGAGGCCAGCGGGGGTCGCGAGGGGACCGAGTTGCGCGGGCGTCCCGTGATCGTGCTGACCACCGTCGGCGCGAAGAGCGGCAAGCTGCGCAAGACCGCCCTCATGCGCGTCGAGCACGACGGCGAGTACGCGGTGGTCGCCTCGCAGGGCGGCGACCCGGAGCACCCGGCCTGGTACTTCAACATGAAGCGGCAGCCGCACGTCGAGCTGCAGGACGGCCCCGTGAAGCGCGACTACCTCGCGCGCGAGGTCACCGGCGGCGAGAAGGCGGCCTGGTGGAAGCGCGCCACCGACGTGTGGCCCGACTACGACAAGTACCAGGCCAAGACCGACCGCGAGATCCCGCTCTTCGTCCTGACGCCGTTCGACCCGGAGGTCGACGCGTAGGAACCAGGTTCCCGCGCCGGAACCCGGGAACGGCGTGGTTCCGGCGCCGGAAGGTGGTTCCGCGTCGCGGGGGCGCGGGCGCGGGCGCGGGCGAGGGCGCGGGCGAGGGCGAGGGCGCTCAGAGCCAGCGCATCGTGAACGCGCGGGCGAGCACCGAGCGCGCGGGCGGCAGCCCGAGCAGCCGCACCGACGCGTTCCGCACCCGCAGCCGCAGGCCCGTGACGGGCGCGCCCATGCGCATGTTGAAGGCGGCCTGCCGCATCGCGCGCGTCGCCGCGGCCCGACGCACGCGCTCGTAGCCGGCGAACGCGTCCAGCGGCGCGCCCGCGGCGAGCGCCGCGTCGAGTTCGTGGTCGAGGTGCTGCGCGGCCATCCACCCGAGGTTCATGCCCTGTCCGCCGATGGGGCTGACCTCGTGGGCGGCGTCGCCGACGAGGGCCACGCGCCCGGCGGCGATCGGCGTGGCGAGGTGCTGCCGCGCGTCGAACGCGGTCGGCTCGCCGGCGGCATCCGTGTCGAACCCCTGCCCGGTGCGCGCCTCGACGATGGCGGCGACGGCGGCGGCGTCGAGTACCGACGGCCGGCGTCGCACGCGCGCGACGTAGCGCCGCACGCCGCCCGGCATCGGGAACGACTCGACCACGCCGGTCGGCTCGAAGTGCAGCAGCGCGGTCTCGCGGGCGCCGGTGTCGTCGCGGGTGTCGCACATGACGTAGGTCGCGCCGCGGCCGCGCGGCCGCCAACGCGCGTCGATGAGCGAGCGGATGCCGCTGCGCACCCCGTCGGCGCCGACGACGTAGCGCGCCGGCACCGCGACCTCATCATCGCCCGCCGCACCCGTGACGACCACGTGCGTGCCGCGGTCGCGGAGCCCCGTGACCTCCACGCCCCGGCGCAGCCGCACGTTCGGCAGCTCGCCGAGGCGTTCCTCGAGCAGGGCCTCGACCTCGCGCTGCGGCAGCGACCGCACCAGCCCCGAGCGGGGGAACCGCATCGCGCCGAGCGTGCGTCCCTCGCACGTCACCCGGCCCTCGCGGATCACCACGGCCCGGTCCCGCACGGCCTCGCCGATGCCGGCGTGGTCGAGCACCTTGAGGCCGGGCGGGTGCACGCCGATCGCACGCGACGGCGAGCCGGGCGGCGGCGGGTCGGTGCGGCGTTCGAGCACGACGACGTCGCGCCCGCGCCGGCCGAGGAGGCACGCGAGCAGCAGCCCCACGGCGCCGCCGCCGACGATGGCGACGTCGTGGATGCGGGTCTCGGAGCGGTCGGCCCCGACGGGGTCAGTCATCGGCGATCTCGCTGCCCCAGACCAGTTCGAGGCGGGCCGGGAACGCGCGCTTCACGCGCCACCCGCGCGGGAGGGCGCGCGCGAGTTCCGGCGCGCTGTAGCTGCGCCGCACCGAGGTGAGTCCGTCGGCGCGGATGAACGATCCGCGGAAGAGCGTCGCGGCGAACGGCAGCGTCGCCGCCCAGAACGCCAGGTATGCGCCCCGGCTGCGCTCGATGTCGCCGTGCACCGCGATGCCGCCGCGCGCGACGAGCCGCTCGGTGTCGGCCAGCAGCGCGCCGAGCTCGGCGGGCGTGAGGTGGTGCAGCACGTGGTTCGACCAGACGACGTCGAAGGTCTCGCCCTCGGCGACGAGGTCGGCGGTGGTCGCCGTGCGCACCTGCAGGCGCGGCTCGGCGTGGCGCGACGCGTACCGCACGGCGCGCTCGTCGGGGTCGATCGCGAGCACCTCCAGCCGCAGCCCGTCGCGTTCGGCGTGCCGGAGGATCTGCAGCGGCAGGTCGCCGCCGCCCGCGCCCACGTCGAGCAGCCGCGAGGTCCGCGTCGGCGAGAGGTGCGGGCGCACCCACTCCTCGTACACCGCGGCGGGCCGCGACACGATGCGGTTCACGATCCCGAAGCGGCGGTACGTGCGGTCGAGCGCCTCGGGGTCCGCGGCGGGGTCGTCCATCAGCTCGATCGCGTGGTCGTCGCGGCGGACGAGGCTCGCGAGGGCGCGCAGCAGCCCCGGTTCGCGGGCGGCGGGACGCGGCATCCGTCAGCCCTTCACGGTCAGGAGCGCGGACTCGACGGTGAGACCCGGCCCGAACGCCATCGCGGCGACCCGGTCGCCGTCGGCCGACGTCGCGCGGTCGAGGATGTCGCGGAGCACGAACAGCACGGTCACGCTCGACATGTTCCCGTAGTCCCGCAGGGTGGACCGCGCGGGCACGAGCTGCTCCTCGGCGAGCCCGAGCCGCGACTCGACCTTGTCGAGGATGCTGCGCCCGCCCGGGTGGATCGCCCAGTGGGCGACGTGCTCGCCCGCGGCATCCGTCGCCAGCGCCTCGGCCAGGTCGTCGTCGGGGGCGAACAGCGGCTCGAGCGCGCCGGTGATGTGGTCGTCGATGATCGACGGCACCGCGTTCGAGAGCACCATCTCGAAGCCGTGGTCGCCGATCTTCCATGCCATGTCGCCCTCGCCCACGGGCGTGATGCGCGTCTCGAAGCGGTCGAGCGAGAACCCCCGCTCGCCCGGCTCGAGCGGTCGGGCGGTGACGATTCCGGCGCCCGCGCCGTCGGCGAACAGCGACGACGCCACGATGGTGTCGGGGTCGTTCGACGAGCGCAGGTGCAGCGTGCACAGCTCGACGCTCACGACGAGCACGACCGCGTCGGGGTCGGCCTCGCAGTACTGCTTCGCCGTGCGCAGCGCCGGCATCGACGCGTAGCAGCCCATGAAGCCCAGGTGGTACCGCTGCACGGCCGGGCCGAGGCCGAGCTCGCGCACCAGCATGTAGTCCGGTCCCGGTGCGTAGAAGCCGGTGCACGAGACGGTGACGACGTGCGTTATATCGGATGCCTCGATGCCGGGCGTCGCCGCGATCGCGTCGCGGGCGGCCTCGACGTACAGCTTCGTCGCCTCGATCGCGTAGATGTCGTTGCGGGCCTTCGTCCCGGGCATGAGCAGGTCGCCGGTCTCGCGGTCGAAGAACACCGGGTCGCCGTCGACGTCGTCGAAGGTGAGCTCGTCGAGCACCGTGTAGCGGCGCTCGATGCCCGACACGTCGAACGAGGTGGTGATGATGCGCTGCGCGAGGCGGTTGAGCCCGGGCTGGGCGGCGAAGACGTCGCGGACGGCGGCCTGCGGCAGCTCGGTCCGCGGCACCACGGTCGAGAGTCCCCGGAGGGTCACCCCGGGGCTCATGCCGTCGTCCTCGGGTCGGTTCCTCGCTGCGGCATGGGTGCCCCCTCTCCCGCTTGCAGACTAACGAGCGGGCCGCGCACCGGTCTAGGGATCGCGGCCGGGAGTGTGCTGGGACCGCGCGCCGGCGATCCGACCGCCGTCGTCGGCGACCCGGGCATCGCCCGAGAGCCACCGCAGCCAGCGGGCACCCGGGTCGCGGTCGAGCAGCACGTCGCGGAACAGCAGCGTCAGCGGGATCGACAGGATGGCGCCCAGCGGACCGATCACGAACGTCCAGAACACCACCGAGAAGAAGCTCAGCGTGAGCGACAGGTCGACCGTGTCGCTCACGAACTTCGGCTGCACGAGCACCTGCAGCACCACGTTCACGACCGAGTAGATGGCGATGACGGCGAGCATGAGCGGCAGCCCGCCGACCACGAACGCGAGGACGGCCGGCGGCACCAGTCCGAGCACGAACCCGATGTTCGGGATGAAGTTGGTGACGAACGCCAGGATCGCCCACACGACCGGTGCCGGCACCCCGAGCGCCCACAGCGCGAGCCCGTCGATGATCGCGACGATCGCGCCGAAGCTCGCGTTGACGACGTAGTACCGGCGCACCGACGAGTTGTAGGCGCGCATGCGCTCGACGGTCGGGCGGATGCCTGGCCCGAACGCCCGCTCGGCGCGCGTGTACCGCGCGGCGTCCGCGGCCATGAAGATGACGTAGGCGAGCACGAAGAAGGCGGCGGTGGCGAAGCCGAGCAGCCACGCGCTCACGCCCGACGCGAGGTCGACCAGCACCGACGGGTCGAGGGCGGATGCCGCGGCATCCGCTGCCTGCTCGCCCAGGCCGATCGACGACAGCCATCCGGCGAAGGATGCCGCGGCGGCCTCGAGCTCGTCGAGCACGTCGGTCACGAGCACGCCGAACTCGAACCCGGCGAACACGAGCAGCGCCGCGAGGAACGCAAGGATCAGGTACGCGACCCCGACCACCACGGTCGTCGCCACCCAGTGGTGCCAGCCGCGGCGCTCGAGCGGATGCCGGATCGGGTGCACGATGATCACGAGCACCGCGGCGAGCGCGAGCGGCGCGACGATCTCGCGGGCGAACCAGAGCGCGGCGAGTACGGCCACGACCGCGACCACCGTGATCAGGCTGCGCGAGCCCGGCGACGGCTCCGCGCGGGCGCCCTCCGCGTCCACGGGACCACCCTAGGTTCGACGCGCCGTCGCCGGGTGCCGAAAGTCCCGGTGGGTCGCGGGCTCATGAGTAGTGTGACGCTCGAGGGAGCAGGTCTTCAGTCCCTCACGACCGAGAGAAAGGCGTACCCCCGTGGACTTCTGGGACAACTTCTGGAACTTCGTGTGGATCTTCTTCTGGAGCTTCGCATTCATCGCGTACCTCTTCGCCCTGTTCGCGATCATCGGCGACCTGTTCCGCGACCACGAGCTCAACGGCTGGGTCAAGGCGATCTGGATCGTCTTCCTGGTGTTCCTGCCGTTCCTCACGGCACTCGTCTACCTCATCGCCCGCGGTGACGGCATGGCCCGGCGCTCGGCGAAGCAGGCGTCGGAGATGCAGGCGGCGACCGACCAGTACATCCGGCAGACGGCGGGCGCCCACAGCCCGGCCGATGAGATCGCCAAGGCCAAGGCGCTCCTCGACGCCGGCACGATCACGCCGCAGGAGTACGAGTCGCTCAAGGCGAAGGCCCTCGCCCACTCCTGACCGACCATCCGGTGGTCGAGTAGGGCGCGAAGCGCCCGTACCGAGACCCGTTCGCCCGGCCCCGGTACGCGACTCCGTCGCTACTCGGCCACCGGCATGTCAGGCGGTGACCGCGACCACCCGGCGCGGACCGGCCGGGCCCGTGTTGCGCAGGAACAGGATGATCCAGCTGAAGATGAGCACGCCCGCCACCAGCTCGACGGCGGTCAGGTTGTAGTAGCCGACCGCGAAGAAGATGCCGAGCAGCACGATCACGGCGACGTACACCCAGCCGAGCACCACGAAGACGCGCGGCATCGACGGCAGGAACCGCGGCAGGCCGATGACCATCACCGCGTAGACCACGGCCATGCCGGTGGCGACGGTGTTGTGGATGAGGAAGAACCGGTCGACGGGGAACACGCCCACGAGCGCCAGCAGGATGCCGATCAGCACGAGCCCCCAGCGCACCACGTCGCGCCCGCGGCGCTCGCGGTCGGTGCCCGCGGGCAGCCCGGCCGTGGCGTAGCGCGCGACGATCGTCACGATAGCCCCGGCGATGATGAGCGTGAGGTTGAAGGCGAACGCCGACAGGTCGTCGGTCATGCCGAGCGCGCTGAGGTTCTCCTGCCACCACAGCGGGTCGCTCGCGCTCAGCATGGCGGTGATCACGCCGACCACGAGGAACACCGCCAGGACGATCGACAGCAGCATGGGCGTCATCCGCACCGACGACAGGAAGCACACGTAGGCGGTCACGGCGAGCGCGACGCCGAACAGCAGGGCACCCGGGATCGTGAACACCACGGCGCCGCGGAAGCTCTGCTCGAGCACATCGGCGAGGCCCGTCCACCCCAGCAGCGCGATCACCGCGTGGGCGAGCGAGAGGGCGACCACGTCGAACCAGTGCAGCCGCGGCCCGGGGTGGTCGGGTGCGCCGGGTGAGCCGGCCGGAGCCCTGGTGCCACCGGGATCGGCATCGACCGCGGATGCCGCGCCGAAGCGCCGTCGCAGCACGAGTCGCCCCGCGACGAAGGCGAGGGCCGCCGCCACCGCCGCGCCGAGCGCGACCGCCATGCCGAGCGAGCCCCGACCCGCGATCGGCAGCGAGTCGCCCCAGAACAGCAGCAGCCCGAGCGGCGCGGCGACGACGAACACCGCCGCGCCGACGATCAGCGCCGACGACTCGATCGACTCGGTCGTGCGGGTCGGCTCGCGCAGGATGCCGATGATGGACGCCGGCTGGGACATGCTCGCCTCCGCTCAGCGGCCGCGGCCCGCCGTCCCCCGGCGCGTACCCGCGGCTCGCGGAACCAGCCTGCCAGCTACCGGCCGATGGGGTCGAGCACTTCGAGCATCGATCCCTGCACCACGCCGGCCCACTCGTACGCGGCGCGCAGGTAGTCGTCGCGCTCCTCGTCGGCGACCTCGGCCTCCTCGGGGTCGGTCGCTCCGACCCGCTCGGCGAGGATCAGCCGCAGGTCCGTGAGGAACGTCAGCCATCCCCACGCCTGCGCCTGGTCGAGCTCGATCTCGACCACGCCCTCGCCGCGGCGCACGGCCGTGGCATCCCGCACCGCCTGCGCCGCCTGGCGCTTGCCGTCGACGAGGCTGTCACGGGTGTAGCGCTCGAAGTCGCGCGCGGCGGCCTCGTCGTCGCGGTACGCCGAGGGGAACAGGCGGTCGAGCGCCGGGTCGTCGTCGCCGCCGAGGAGCAGCACGGAGTCGACCTGGTCGGCGAGCTCGGACAGGAGCATCGCCTCCTCGGTCTCGAGGACGATGCGGACGCCGTCGGCGCCGCCCTCGCGCCCGGCCACGATCACGGCTCGGCCCTCGACACCGTCGCCTGGAGCCCGTAGCCGTGCATGGCGTGCACGTGGCGCTCCATCGCCTCGCGGTTGCCCGTGGCGACGACCGCCCGCCCCTCGTGGTGCACCTGCAGCATGAGCCGCTCGGCCTCCTCGCGGGGGTAGCCGAAGTAGCTGCGGAACACGTAGGTGACGTAGGTCATGAGGTTGACCGGGTCGTCCCACACGATCGTCTGCCACGGCACGTCGGGACGCACGACCTCATCGGTGACGAGGTCGGCGTCGAGCTGCTCGATCGTGGACGACACCCTTCCAGACTGTCACGGACCCGGGGCCGATCGCACGTCCCCCGTCGGGCCCAGCGCCGACGCGACGGCCTCCTCGAGGCTCATCTCCATGCCCTCCCGGTACAGCGGCGCGAGGTCCGGGCGCGTGGGGTCGAGCTCGTCGATCGAGAGCCCGCGGATGCGGGTCACCTCGTGGTCGACGATCTTCGCTCCCGAGGAATTCCGCAGGCCCCGCACGGCGCCCGCGAGCCGTGCGGCGCGCTCCTCGTCGCTCGCGGCCTGCGCGAGCGCGGCGGCCAACGAGAGGAACAGCACGACCGCGGAGACGTCGCGGTGCGGTGCGAAGAGCGCCAAACCCTGCTCGAGGTAGTCCCAGGCCGTCTCGAGGTCGTCGCGGCGCGCGCTGTGGATGGCGACCTCGAACATGCCCCAGCCCATGCCGAACTCGTTGCCCGCGCGCCGGTAGTGCTCGATGCTCTCGTGGAACAGCTGGATCGCCCGAGGCACGTCATCATCGAGGTCGGAGAACGCCAGGCCCCGTCCCCAGGTGATGTTGCCGAGCCCGTTCTCGTCGCCGAGCCGGCGGTAGATCGCCTCCCCCTCGTCGTACAGGCCGAACACTTCACTGCGGACCTCATCGGTCACGCCCCCGGTCACGGCCGCCACGCCCTGCCCGATCGCCGCGTTGTAGATCGCGTTGGCGAGGTCGGCCTGATCGCCGAGCCGGCGCTGGATCGCGAGCGCCTCCCGGTACGGCGGGACGCACCGCTCGATCTCGCCCTGCCACCAGTACACGCCGCCGAGGGCCTCGAGCGCGCGCGCCCGGTTCCGCGGTTCCCCGCCCTGGAGCGAGACGACCGTCTCGAGCCGGCTCCGGCCCTCGTAGAGGTGGCCGCGCGACTGCCAGAACCGCCATGAGGCCGCCGCGAGGCGGAGGGCGAGGTCGGTCTCGCCGTGGACGGCCGCCCAGTCGAGTGCGGTGCGCACGTTGTCGTGGTCGGCGTCGAACCGATCGAGCCACTCCGACCGGTCCTCCCCCAGGACGTGCGCCGCGACCTCCTCCGCCCAGTCGACGTAGGCCTGGAGGTGCCGGCGGTGGATGGCCCCGCCCGCCCCGCCCGCCTCGAGCTTCAGCAGGGCGACCTCGCGGATGACGTGCAGCGTCCGGAAGCGGGCGCGACCGCCGGGCGCAGCGACCTGTCGCAGCAGTCCCTGGTCGACGAGCTCGGCGAGGCCGGTCAGCAGGTCGACGTCGACGTCGTCGCACACCCGCTCGATCTGCTCGAGGTCGGCGCCGCCCGCGAAGACGCCGAGCCTCGCGAAGAGCTCCTGCACCGGCGGATCGAGCAGGTCGTGGCTCCAGGCGATCGCGCCCTCGATCGTGCGCTGGCGTTCCGGCAGGTCGATCGTGCCGGTACCCGGCCGCGCCGGGTCGAGACGGGCGAGGATCTCGGGCACCGGCAGGAGGCGGACCCTCGATGCGACGAGCTCGATCGCGAGCGGGAGGCCGTCGAGGCCGCGGACGAGGTCGGTCACGGCGGCGACGTTCTCCGGCGTCACCGCGAAGTCCGGCCGCACGGCCATCGCGCGGTCGAGGAACAGCGCCACCGCGTCGGATTCGGCGGCGCCCATCGGGTCGTGCCGGTCGGGCAGCTCCATGGGCTCGAGGGGCATCTCCTGCTCGGCGGCGATCCGCAGCGGACCGCGCGACGTGACGAGGAAACGCGACTTGGGCGACACCGTCACGAGGTCGGCCACGACGGATGCCGCGGCGATGACCTGCTCGAAGTTGTCGAGGATCAGCAGCACCTCCCGGTCGGCGAGCCGGTCGAGGAGCGCGTCTCTGGGCAGCCGGTTCCCGGGCGCGGAGTCCTCGCCGAGCGCGCGCAGCACCTGCGAGGGCACCACGTCGGGGTCGTCGACCGGCGCGAGGTCGACGAAGTACACGCCGTCGCGGAAGCGCGCGCCGATCTCGGCGCCGACCTGGAGGGCGAGGCGGGTCTTCCCCGTGCCGCCCGTCCCGGTGATCGTGACGACGCGCGAGGAGTCGAGCAGCTCGCGCACGCGGGCGCTCTCCCGGCGGCGGCCGACGAAGTGGGTCACCTGCACGGGCAGGTTGTTCGGCACGCTCTCGAGCGACCGCAGCGCCGGGAAGTCGTGGTCGAGTCCGTCGACGTCGATCTGGAAGATGCGCTCGGCCCGGGAGAGGCCCCGGAGCTGGTGCCGGCCGAGGTCGCGCATCGACACGCCGTCCGGCAGGTCGTGGTCGACGAGGGCGGCCGTCGGGGCCGACATCACGACCTGGCCGCCGTGCGCCGCGGCGCTGATGCGGGCGGCGCGGTGGACGTCGATGCCGACGTAGTCGTCGCCGCCGAGGAGGCCGAGCCCGGTGTGCAGGCCCATCCGCACCCTCGGCTCGAGTCCCGCGGGCCAGTCGTGCGCCGTGATGGCGCGCTGGGCGTCGGCGGCGGCGGACACGGCGTCGGCGGCCGACGCGAACGCTGCGAAGAACCCGTCGCCCTCGGTCTTCACGACGACGCCGTCGTGCCGCGTGATGGCGTCGCGGACCAGCCGGTCGTGGTCGGCGAGCAGCGCCGGCCACCGATCGGCTGCCGCTTCCAGGAGACGGGTCGATCCCTCGACATCCGTGAACAGGAAGGTGACCGTCCCCGTCGGGAGACGACGACGGCTTCGCGACGCCGTGGTTGTCACCCTTCGAGAGTGGCACGACCGGCGCTCGACCGCACCCCCCGTCGGCCGGTCGTCGACCTCAGCGCACGGAGGCGGTGACCGTGAACTTCGCGTTGCGCGCGACCTGGCGCGTCGGGCCGACGGTCCGCTCCAGCAGCGGCCGGTACCGGAGGTGCGAGTTCCACACGCACCACAGCTCGCCGCCGGGTTCGAGCACGCGCGCGGCCTCGGCGAAGAGGTGCGCGGCGATGCCGGTGTGCACGGCGGCATCCGAATGGAACGGCGGGTTCAGCACCACCAGGCGCTCGCTCGCGTCGGGCAGGTGCTCGAGGCCGTCGGCGCGGGTCACGCGAACGCGGTCGTCCACGCCGTTCTCCGCGGCCGTGAGGGCAGCGGATGCCGCGGCCGCGGCGCTCCGGTCCGACGCGTGCACCACCAGTCCGGGTCGCTCGCGCGCGAGCCACGTCGCGACGACGCCCGACCCGCAGGCGAGGTCGACCGCGCTGGCGGCATCCGGAACCGCGTCGCCGAGGACCCCGAGCAGGAACCGGGTGCCGATGTCGACCGAGGTGCCGGCGAACACGCCGCCGTGCGCCACGACCGTGAGAGCGAGCCGGTCGTCGCGCCGCTCCGCAGGCCGGAGGGGTTCGGCGGGACGCGCGCCGATGCCGGAGGCGACGAGGACGCGCGACTTCTGCCGGGCGTGCGAGACGTCGACGCGCTCGAAGCGGCGACCGAGCACCTCGTTCATCGCGAGCGACATGTGCTTGATGCGGCCGCCGGCGAACACCCGCACGTCGGGCGCCGCGTCGGAGGCGATCGTCGCCGCGACCTCGTCGAGCCGGTCGAGCGACCTCGGCAGCCGCATGAGCACGACCCGCGCGCCCGCGACCAGCGCGGGCGAGAGCGGCAGGCTGCGCGGCCGGTCCGACTCGGGCACGCCGAGCCGCCGGGCGTTGGCGGCGAGCGCCCGCTCCCCCGTGATCGGGTCCTGGTGGACGCGGACCTCGCGCGCGCCGGCGTCGACCGCGGCCAGGGCGAGGGCGCCGTACGCGTCGTCGATCACCACCACGGCACCCGGGACGCCGGCCGCCGCGGCGAGCGCGTCGGCGGCCAGGTCGAGGACCAGCCGGTCCGCGGCATCCGCTGCCACGAGGTTCGGCCCCTCGAGGTCGGGGGCGCGCCGGAGGGCGTCGAGGTCGATGGCCACACCGAATCGTAGCCCCGACGAAGGCGGCCCCTGCGGCGTCAACCCCCTATCGGCCGACTCCGGGCGGCCGGAAGGATCGCGGCAACGAAGGAGGCATCATGACCGTCAATGACCGCACCGGGGTCCGCTACGCGGAGACGCCGGTCCAGAAGGCCGCACTGATCGTGGGAATCGTGTTCCTCGTCGTCGGGATCCTCGGGTTCATCCCCGGAATCACGACGAACGTGGACCAGATGCAGTTCGCCGGGCACGAGTCGGAGGCCCTGCTGATGGGGATCTTCCAGGTCTCGATCCTGCACAACATCGTCCACCTGCTGTTCGGCGTGGTGGGTCTGCTGCTCGCCCGCACGTACAGCGGCTCGAAGAACTTCCTCATCTGGGGCGGCGCCGTGTACGCGCTGCTCTGGCTCTACGGCCTGCTGGTCGCCGAGGACAGCGCGGCGAACTTCGTGCCGATGAACGACGCCGACGACTGGCTGCACTTCGTGCTCGCCGTCGGCATGATCGCGCTGGGCGTGCTGCTCACGCGCAACCGCACGGGTGCGCGCCGGCCCGGCGTCGCCGACCGCCGCTAGCCCGCCGAAGGGCCGCTCGCGCCCGGCGTCCCCTCGAGGGCGCCGGGCGCTCTGCGCCAGAACTCGGCCAGGGTGAGCGCGCCGCGCTCGAGCACGTCCAGCCGCACGCGCTCGTCGGGCGCATGCCACCGGTCGCTCGGCAGGCCGGTACCGAAGAACACGAGCGGCGCCCCGCTCGTGCGCGCGAGCAGCGCCGCCGGGCCCCCGCCGCCGTTGCCCATGCGACCCACCTCGTCCGGGCCGACCTCGAAGCCCACCGCCATGGCCCCGGCGAGCGCGTCGAGCGCCGGGTGCTCCGGCGTCCGGTACGGCGCCTCCGCGGTGAGGTGGTCGAATTCCAGGTCGTAGCGGATTCCGCGCAGCCGGTCGGCCATCCACGCCTCGAGGTGCGCCGCGACGGCCTGCGGGTCCTGATCGCCCACGAGCCGGATGCTGAGGTCGGCCGTCGCGGTCGCGGGGATGACCGACCGCGGGAGGCCCTCCGTGTCGCCACCGGTGATGCTGATCACCTCGATGGCCGGACGCGCCCACAGGCGCTCGGGCAGGGAGTGGTCGCCGTCGCCGACCACACGGTCCGTCTCGGTCCGCTCCGCCCAGTCCTCCGGTTCGAGCGCGAGCCCGTCGAACTCGTCGCGGTCGCGGTCGTCGGGCGAGGCGACGTCGCCGATGCCCGGGACGACGATTCGGCCCTCGTCGTCGTGGAGGTCGGCGATGACGGCCGCGAGGTCGTGGATCGGATTGGGTGCGGCGCCCGAGACGGTGCCGCTGTGCACGTCGACCAGCGGCCCGTGCACCGTGAGCGTCGCCCCGATCATCCCGCGCACGCTCGTGCACAGCGCCGGCCGGTCGGCGTCGGCCAGCAAGGTGTCGGAGTACAGCACGAGGTCGGCCGCGACGTCGTCGCGATGCGCCTCGAGGAGGTCGGCGAGGTGGGGCGAGCCGAGCTCCTCCTCGCCGTCGATCAGGAACCGCACGTTCACCGCCGGGCCCCCGTCGACCGCGACGTGCGCCGCAAGGGCGAGGAGGTGCGCCGCGACCTGGCCCTTGGCGTCGGACGCACCGCGGCCGAACATCAGGCCGTCGCGGACCACGGGCTCGAACGGCGCCGTCTCCTGCCAGTCCTCGGCGTGCACCGTGCGGACGTCGTGGTGGCTGTAGACGAGCACCGTCGGGGCGCCCGGATGCGGCATCCACTCGCCGTACACCGCGACGGTGTCGCCCTGCGGCCAGACCTCGACGCGCGGGAAGCCGACCGCGCGCATCCGGGCCGCGAGGTGCGCCGCGGACCAGCGCATCGCATCCGCCCGGTCCGGATCGCCGGCCACCGAGGGGATGCGCACCCACTCCGCGAGTTCTTCCGCGAACGCAACTCGCCGCCCCTCCACGAACCGCCGGCTCCGCGCCGCCGCATCCATCCGGTCGCCCATGCGTCACGGTAGCTACGCCCGACCTCGCCGCGGTACGGGATTGACCCGCTCGGGCACGGCGGGGTACTGGGGCGGCGTACCCGAGCGGGGCCGAGGGCGTCAAGATCTTCCGCGACGTCGGTGGTCGGGGCGATGATCGCCCGACGCGCATCGGTCGACGGCGGTTCACGCGCAGGGAACCCCCGTGGCCTAGCGTGTGCCCGGGCGGGCCGCCGCCCTGATCGAACCACCTCGAGAGGAATCCCGACACGTGAAGACCCGACTCCTGGGGGCTGCGGCGACCGCCGCCCTGCTCCTCGGCGGTGGCGCCGCCCTTCCCGCCGCCGCTGCACCGAACACCGCCAACGAACTCGACCTCACCCTGCTCGCGACCACCGACCTGCACGGTCGCGTCCTGAACTGGGACTACTTCAGCGACCGCGCCTACAGCGACCGCGCCGGCGACTCCGTCGGCCTCGCCAAGGTCGCCTCGGTCGTCGACGAGGTCCGCGCCGAGGTCGGCGACGAGCGCCTGCTCGTGGTCGACAACGGCGACGCCATCCAGGGCACTCCGCTCAGCTACTACTACGCGGTGCAGGAGCCCGTGCAGGAGACCGGCGCCGACCACCCGATGGCGGCCGCGTACGCCGCCATCGGCTACGACGCCCAGGTGGTCGGCAACCACGAGTTCAACTACGGGCTCGACCTGCTCGCCGCCTACGAGGACGACCTCGGGTTCCCGCTGCTGGGCGCGAACGTGCTCGACGCCGAGACCGGCGAGCCCGCGTTCGACCCGTACACGCTCGTCACCAAGAAGGTGAAGGGGCACAAGCCCGTCACGGTCGGCATCCTCGGCCTCACCACGCCCGGCTCGGCGATCTGGGACAAGGCGAACGTCGAGGGCGAGCTCGAGTTCCGCGACATGGTCGACGCCGCCGAGGAGTGGGTGCCGAAGGTCCGCGCGGCAGGTGCCGACGTGGTGGTCGTGCTCTCGCACGCCGGCACCGGCGGCTCGTCGTACGACGAGTCGATCGCGCCGCCCGAGAACGCGACGGCCGACATCGCCCGCGAGGTGCCCGGCATCGACGTCATGGTCGTCGGCCACTCCCACCTCGACAAGCCGAGCGAGGTCGTCGTGAACGAGGTCACCGGCGACGAGGTGCTGCTCACCCAGCCGTACCGCTGGGGCTCCACCGTCTCGCGCGTCGACCTCTCGCTCGAGAAGGTCAAGGGCGACTGGGATGTCGCCGACGCCGAGGCGTCCGCGATCCGCACCGCCGCCTACCCCGAGTCCCCCGCGATCGTCGACCTCGTCGCCGACCAGCACGCCACGACCGCCGCGTACGTGAACCAGGTCGTCGCGCGCTCGACCGAGGAGCTGTCGGCCGTCACCTCGCGGTACGAGGACACGGCGATCATCGACTTCATCCAGCAGGTGCAGACGGATGCCGTGGCGGGCTCGCTCGCGGGCACGGCCCACGCCGACCTGCCCGTGCTGTCGATCGCCGCGCCGTTCAGTCGTACGGCCGTCTTCCCGCAGGGCGACGTCACCGTGCGCGACATCGCCGGCCTCTACATCTACGACAACACGCTGCAGGCCGTCACGATGACCGGTGCGCAGGTGAAGGACTACCTCGAGTACTCGGCGAAGTACTACGCGCAGGTGCCCGTCGGCGGCACCTTCGACCCCGAGGCGCACACCGCCGCGGGCGGCACCCCCGACTACAACCTCGACATCATCGCGGGCGTCGAGTACGAGATCGACCTGTCGCAGCCGGTCGGGTCGCGCATCGAGGGGCTGGTCCTGGCCGACGGCACGCCGCTCGCCGACGACCAGGAGGTCGTGGTCGCCGTGAACAACTACCGCCGCTCCGGCGGCGGCGGGTTCCCGCACATCGCCTCGGCCCCGGTCGTCTACGACGAGCAGAAGGAGATCCGCCAGCTGCTCATCGACTGGGCCCAGGAGCGCGGCGTCATCGACCCGGCCGACTTCGCCGACGAGTCGTGGTGGCTCACCATCGGCGGCACGGTGGTCGGGTAGCACCCGAAGGGCGCGTGCCGAGACCGGCCGTCGGGCCCATCCGGAGGGCGCGGACCGAGACTGCTCGGTCCGCGCCCTTCGCGCGTGGGCGCGAGTACGCTCGCCCTATGCCCGCCACCGACCTCGCCGGCCTCGCCCGCGCGATCGGCGCCGACGAGGCCGTACGGCGCCGTGTGCAGCGTCGCACGCTCGCCGTCGTCGTCGCGAGCCAGGTGCTGGGCGGCGCCGGTCTCGCAGCCGGCATCACGGTCGGCGCGCTGCTCGCGCGCGACCTGCTCGGCTCCGACAGCCTCACCGGCGCCCCCGCGGCGCTGTTCACGCTCGGCTCCGCGCTCGCGGCGTTCCTCGTCGGCCGCGTCACGCAGCGGTGGGGCCGCCGGACCGGCCTCGGCCTCGGGTTCGCCGCGGGCGGCGCCGGCGCGATCGGCGTGGTCGCCGCCGCGGTGTCGGGCAACGTGCCGCTGCTGTTCGCCTCGCTGTTCGTCTACGGGGCCGGCACGGCCACGAACCTGCAGGCCCGGTACGCGGGCACCGATCTCGCCCTGCCGACGCAGCGCGGCACCGCCGTGAGCGTCGCGATGGTCTCGACCACGCTCGGCGCGGTCGCGGGCCCGAACCTGGTCGAGCCGCTCGGCGCGCTCGCCCTCTCCCTCGGCATCCCCCCGCTCGCCGGGCCCTTCCTGCTCGCCGCAGCCGCCTACCTCGGTGCGGGCAGCGTCCTGTTCCTGCTGCTGCGGCCCGACCCGTTCCTCGTGGCGCAGCACCTCGATCACGCGCCCGGGCTCCCGCCCGCCGTCGCTCCCGAGGTCCCGTCCCCCGCCGAGCCCGCCCAGCACGCCGAGCCCGCCCAGCCCGCCGCGTCGCAGCAGGAGCCCTCCGCCCTCGCCCGTGGCGACCGGTTCCCACCGGGCGTCGTGCTCGGCGCGACGATCATGATCCTCACGCAGGCCACCATGGTCGCGATCATGACCATGACGCCCGTCCACATGCGCGGACACGACCACGCCCTCTCGGCCGTCGGTCTCGTGATCGGCATCCACATCGGCGCCATGTACCTGCCGTCGCTCGTGACCGGCGTCCTCGTCGACCGCATCGGCCGCATCCCCATGGCCGTCGCCGCGGCGGTCACGATGCTGCTCGCCGGCGGTGTCGCCGCCCTCGCGCCGAGCGACTCCCTCGGGCTCCTGATCGTCGCGCTGACGCTGCTCGGCCTCGGCTGGAACTTCGGCCTCATCTCGGGCACCGCGCTCGTCGTCGACGCCACCTCGCCCTCCCACCGCGCGAAGACGCAGGGGTCGATCGACGTGCTGATCGCGCTCTCCGGCGCCGGCGCGAGCGCCCTCTCCGGCCTGGTGCTCGCGGCCACCGACTACGCCACGCTGTCGGTCGTGGGCGGGCTCCTGTCGCTGCTGCTCGTGCCCGTCGTCATCTGGGCCCGACGGGCCGCGCTGCGACGTCGGCGCTGACGGCGCCCAGCCGGGTTTGCTACCCTCAGCCCGCAATGCGACATTCGGCGCAGCACCTGGGGGAGCGCCGCGCGGCGGTTCGAACGCCCGCGCGGCGCCCGTCACGTGCGCCCGAGGGTCGGCGTCGCGCCACCCGTCCCGAGCGCGGGGTGCGTCGCCTCGCCAGGCGACGCAGCGTCGCGGCGCTCGTCGCCGCGGTCGCCGTGGGCGGCCTGCTCGCCACGGTCGCGCTCGCCCCGCTCCCGCGCCCGTCGGTGGCGCTCGCCGACGCGGCCGCCGGTTCCGTCTCCCCGTTCCGGGGCGAGGTGCAGGATGTCGCCATTCCCGGCGACCTCAGCGTGGCCGGGGTGTCACGCGAGCGCTACATCACGGCGACCGGACCGGAGACGCTCGTGGCATCCGGCACCAACTACGACTGGGCGAAGCTCGTGCTCGTGTTCGGCGACTGGCCGGTGACCGACGAGAACGTGCGGTTCATGGTCGAGTGGATGCGCGAGGAGAACGGCCCCGACAACTGGTGGAACCGCAACAACCCGTTGAACAACGGGTACGGGTCGGGAGGCGGCAGCGGCCTGGGCAGCTACACGACCCTCGTCGACGCCGCACGGTACGCGGCATCCAACCTGCAGAAACGCACGTTCTACGCCGACATCGTCGCCGCCCTCGAGGCCGGCACGTCAGCGGACGCCGCGGCGCGGGCGGTCTGGGCATCGCCCTGGGCCGAGAGCCACTACGGATACGGCACGTGGTGGTCGACCTCGCCGGTGCCCGTCGTGCCGGCCCCGCCGTCGGCCTGGGGTCGCTGAGCCCCCGTGCCCGTGCGCTGGATCTTCGCGGAGCAGCTCGGGTCGCAGTTCGACGACGGCGGGCGGATGCTGCTCGTCGAGGCCCGCGCGGCGTTCGGCCGCCGGCCGATGCACCGGCAGAAGGCGCATCTCTACCTCTCCGCGATCCGGCACCGGGCGGCGCAGCTCGGCGACCGCGTCGAGTTCCGGCAGGTCGAGCGATTCGGCGACGCCGTCGACGGGCGTGACGACCTCGAGGCCGTCGCCCCGGTGTCGTGGGCGGCGAGGGCGGCGCTCCGGCGCCGTGGCATCCGGATGCTGCCGAGCCGGGGCTTCGTCACCTCGGAGGCGGACTTCGCCGACTGGATGGCGGGTCGTGGGGGCCGCCGCCCGCGCATGGAGGACTTCTACCGGTGGACGCGCGAGCGCACCGGCATCCTGATGCGCGGACCCGAGCCCGAGGGCGGCCGCTTCAACCTCGACCGTGAGAACCGGCAGCCGCCGCCGAAGAGCGCGGTCACGCTGGGCCTGCCGGAGCCGTGGTGGCCCGAGGAGGACGAGATCGACCGCGAGGTGCGCCGCGACCTCGATCGCTGGCAGGCCGACGGACGCGTGCAGCTCATCGGCGACGACGGACCCCGCCGGTTCGCCGTCACCGAGGCGGAGGCCGAGCTGGCGATCGCCGACTTCATCGCGACGCGCCTCGGCGACTTCGGCCCGTACGAGGACGCGGTGCTCACCCACGACTGGGTCATGGCGCATTCACTGCTGAGCGTGCCGCTCAACCTCGGCCTGATCGACCCGCTCGCGCTCGCCGAGCGCGTCGCCGCCGAGCACGCGGCCGGCCGGGCACCGTTGCAGAGCGTCGAGGGCTTCGTGCGGCAGGTGATCGGATGGCGCGACTGGATGTGGCACCTCTACTGGCACCTCGGGCCCGGCTACCGGCGCTCCCACAACCGCCTCCAGGCGACCCGACCGGTGCCGCGCCCCTTCGCGACCCTCGACACCTCCGGCGTGGACGCCGCCTGCATCCGGCACACGCTCGACGACGTGCGCGCGCACGGCTGGGCGCACCACATCCAGCGGCTCATGGTGCTCGGCAACTGGGCGCTGCAGCGCGCCGTCGACCCGGCCGAACTCACCGACTGGTTCGCCGGAGCGTTCGTCGACGGCACGCCCTGGGTCATGCCCGCGAACGTGGTCGGGATGTCGCAGCACGCCGACGGCGGCCTCGTCGCGACGAAGCCCTACGCGGCCGGTGGCGCGTACGTCTCGAAGATGACCGACTACTGCGGCGGATGCCGATTCGACCCCAAGGTGCGCCTCGGCCCCGACGCGTGCCCGGTGACCGCGGGCTACTGGGCGTTCCTCGACCGGGCCGAACCGCACCTGCGCGGCAACCACCGGATGGCGCAGCCCCTCGCCGGACTCCGACGCCTGTCGGACCGAGACGCGGTCGTCGCGCAGGAGCGGGCTCGAGACCTCGACAGCGAGGGCTTCGGGCCGGTTCCAAGCTGAGGCGGGCGGCCCCCGGGGCGAGCGCGGCGCCGGAGTCGTCATGCCGTGGCGCTCGCGATATACCGGCTCAGGCAGATGCGCGTCAAGCCCCCTTGACCGGACCGTTCAGACTATGTCGGTCGACTCGTCCCGGGATAGAGTCCCGGCAGGATGCCGCGAGGCACCGTCGCGTCCGCGGAACCCGAACCCCGCGACAATCAGGAGCACCATGAGCACGATCGCCAGCGCCGCCCGGTTGCATGTGCTCCGACGGAACAACGTGACCGTCACGGGCGACCCGGCAGGACGGCCGATCGTGTTCGCGCACGGCTTCGGTTGCAGCCAAGAGGTTTGGCACGCCGTCGCACCGCGGTTCGAGGTCGACCATCGGGTCGTGCTCTTCGACGCCGTGGGGTCCGGCGGGTCCGACCTCGCCGCGTACGATCCGGCGCGCCACGACTCCCTCCACGGCTACGCCGACGACCTCCTGGAGATCCTCGACGCACTCGACCTGCACGATGCGGTGTTCGTCGGGCACTCCGTCGCCGCGATGGTGGGGGTCCTGGCCTCGAACGTCGACCCGTCGAGGTTCGGCGCGCTCGTGCTCGTGGGACCGTCCCCCCGGTATCTCGACGACGACGGCTACACCGGGGGCTTCAGCCGCGCGGACATCGATGGACTGCTCGACGCCCTCGACGCGAACCACCTCGGATGGTCCGAGACGATGGCTCCCCTCATCATGGGCAATCCGGCTCGGCCCGAGCTGGGCTCCGAGCTCACCGAGAGCTTCTGCAGCGTCGACCCGCGGATCGCGAGCCAGTTCGCTCGGGTCACCTTCCTCTCCGACAACCGTCGCGACCTCGAGCACGTGCGCACGCCGACCCTCGTGCTGCAGTGCTCCGAGGACCTCATCGCCCCGCCGGCCGTGGGCCGGTACGTGCACGAGCAGATCTCCGGGAGCCGGTTCGTCCAGCTCGCGGCCACCGGCCACTGCCCGAACCTCTCGGCACCCGAGGAGCTCGTCGCGGAGATCACGGCGTTCGTGCGATGACGATCTCCTCCAGCCCGCCGCCCATCAGGAGCGGCGAAGACGAACTGCACGAGTCGTACGCCGAACTGTTCCACGATGCGCCGTGCGGGTACCTGACGACCACGGCCGACGGTGTCATCACGCGCGTGAACCGAACCCTCGCGACGTGGACCGGGCTGGCCGAGGACGAGCTGATCGGAACCGCCTTCGTCGACCTCCTCACCACGGCGGGGCAGCTCTTCTACGAATCCCGTTTCGCCACCGTCCTCCGGCTCTCCGGTGAGGTCCGGGAGGTCGCGCTCTCGATGCGCTGCGCCGACCTCCGCGACCTGCCCGTGCTCATCAACGCGGTGATCGTTCCCGCGCACGGCGAGCGATCCGAAGAGATCCGCATCGCCGTCTTCGACGCCACCGAGCGCCAGGACTACGAGCGCCAGCTGCTCGTGGCCCGCCGCCAGGCCGAGGCCTCCGAAGCACGCGTGCGCGTGCTCCAGGACGCGTCGAGCGCCTTCGGCCTGGCGATGAGCGTCCAGGAGCTCGGTGAGGCCCTCATCACCGCCGCGCGCACCGGGTTGCTCGCCGCGAGCGCGGCGGTCCTCCTCCCCGGCGAGCGCGACGGTCGGGATCTCATCGTCGACGGCGTCCAGATGGACCCCCTCATCTCCGCGGGCCTCATGGACCTGGCCATGCAGGCGATCGAGGGAGACGAGGTCGTCACGGTCGCGAGCCTCGACCAGGCGGCGACCATCCGGCCCGATCTCGACGTCGCGCTGCAGGAGCAGCGGCTCGCCGCCCTGAGCATCGCGCCGCTCCGGGGCGACTCCGGCGCCCACGGCGTCATCGTCTGCTTCTTCGGGCGGGACCAGGTCTTCGACGACGACACGCGCGACATCCACGCTGCGCTCGCCCGTCAGGCCTCCCAGGTACTGCGGCGCGTGCGACTGCAGGAGGAGCTGGCCCATCGTGCGCTCCACGACCAGCTCACCGGTCTGGCCAACCGCAAGCTGCTCGAGATTCGACTGGAGGAGGCCCTTGCCGGCGCACGGCGCGACGCGCGTCCGCTCTCGATCGTGTTCATCGACCTGGACGGCTTCAAGGCGGTCAACGATGCCCTCGGCCACCGCGTGGGCGACGAGGTGCTCGTCGAGGTCACCGAGCGGCTCCGCGGCGCCGCCCGCGCATCGGACCCCGTGGCGAGGTACGGCGGGGATGAGTTCGTGGTCGTCTGCGAGAACGCGGATGCCGAGGCCGCCGGGATCATCGCGGAGCGGTTCCGGCACGAGGTGGGCCGTCCGTTGACGAGCGTGCCCCCGAGCTACGGCGTCGCAGCGAGTGTCGGCGTGGCGACCTGGGCTCCCGACGACACGGCCGACGTGCCGGAACCCGAACGGCTGATCCGGTTGGCCGACGAGGCGATGTACGCCTCGAAGCGCGGCGGCCGCGATCGGGTCACATCGGTGACGGTGTAGTCGGGCGCACCGCTCAGGCGCACCGCGCGGCCGGCCCGCCGGCTTCGGTGACGACCTGCGTACCGCCCTGGAATGTACCGCTCGCGAAGGAGGCGACATGGGAAAACTGGAATACAACTCGAAGCTCTCGGCGACGTTCGACGACCGGACGCTCGCCCACCTGCAGGTGGCGATCTGGTCGAAGCTGCGCCGCGGTGAGCACTTCGCATTCACCTGGGTCGACGAGGAGGCGACACCGCCGAGGACCTCCGTCTGGTGCAGCCCCACCATTCCGATGACGTTCCAGTTCGACCGGGCGGAGCCCGCCGAACTGAACCCTCGGTGGGTGGAGGTGCTCACCAAGGCGGCCAACTCGGCAGGTGGACTGCGACTGATCCCCGAGCCCGTCGAGGCGACCCCCGCTCGATGAGCGTGACCCGAACAGGAGGAGGAACGGAATGGGCACCCTGATCTACGGTCAGCGGATCTCGGAGTTCGAGATCGAGGACCGCACCCTCGCGCACCTGCAATTCGTCATCGCGGCGAAGCTGCAACGAGGCGAGCAGTTCATGTTCACCTGGAGCCACGGGATGGAGCGCGGCAGCGGCCGCAGCGTGATCTGGATCAGCCCCGCAGCTCAGGTGCACTTCCGCTTCAGCGGCAATCGCGCGCCCAAGCTCAACCGAGCCTGGCTCGAGATGCTGATGGACAGTGCGAACAGCCGGGCCGGACTCCAATGGGTGCCCGAGCCGGCCGACGCCGCCGCACCCTGACACCGCACCCCGACGACGGAACGAGAGAACGGAGCATCCCTTGAAGATCCACCGGCTGACGGTCGACGGCAAGGACTACTTCCTGCCCGACCCCATCGACGAGCTTCGCGCGCAGATCCTCGCCGCCATCCAGGCCGGCGGCGGATACGTCACCATCCCCCCGCTCCGAGGCGGCCCGGGAATCGACATCCTCTTCTCGCCGGGGATGCCGGTGAGCTGGACCCAGCTCGACATCGGCGAGTCCGGCGAGGCATCCGGCACGACGTCCGGACAGGACCCCGACGAGTTCGCGGACCCCTACAGCTCGCTCTGAGCCGGACCGCCCGCTTCCGCCCGGAGGCGGGCGGTCATCCGTTCGGGCGTCGACGGTCGGCCGAACAGGAACCCCTGGGCCCGGTCGAATCCCAGCTCGCGCACTGCTTCCCACTGCAGCTCGGTCTCGACGCCCTCGGCGACCGTGCGCAGCCCTCGATCGCGGGCGAAGCGCACCAGGCGCGCGACCTCCGTGCGCTCCTCCGTGACGTGCTGGATCAGCGAGCGGTCCACCTTGAGCTCGGTGATCGGCAGCGCGCCCGCGCGGAACTCGGCCTCCTCGACGGATCGCACGTCGTCGAGCGAGACTCCGACCCCGTGGGCGCGCACCCGGCGGAGGTTGCCTTCCGCGGCGGCGGGCGACGGTCGGGATTCGGTCAGCTCCAGCATGAGCACCTCCGGGCGCACGCCATCCGTCCGGAGCCGGTCGAGCACCCGCTCGGCGAAGTCGGCCCGCTCGAGCTGTACGGCGGCGACGTTGACGGCGACCTCGATCCGCCGTCCCGCGGCGGCCAGGTCGGCAGCGAAGCGGCAGGCGCACCGCAGCATGGCATCGCCGATGGCATCCATCGACCGGGTCTCCTCGGCGATCGGGATGAAGTGCTGCGGACCGAGCACACCTCGCTGGGGATGGCGCCACCGGCTGAGCGCCTCGACCGCCACGGTGCGCCCGTCCCGGGCGTCGACCTGCGACTGGAACTCGGCGACGATCTCACCGCGCACCGCGGCACGCCGCAGGTCGCGCACCACGCGCTGGTTCCCGTGCACGACACCCTCCCCCGGGCTCTCCGAGAGCCCCGGCCATTGTGCGTGCAACATCCGATTTCGGACAAAGGCGAGACACGAGGCGCTCCGAGCCCTATAATCCGCTCGCCGACCTCAGCTCCGGTCGAGCGGCCGCCACACGACGACGGCGTTCTCACGCCGCACGCGCGTGCCCGCCTTGAGCGAGACGACCTCGCCGTGCGCCCCGGCGGCGAAGACCCGGCGTCCGGGCCGATTGAGCATCTCGTCGGCGAGCGCGCGCTCCAGCTCGCGGACGCGCTGGCGGAGGTCGGTGACCTCGTTCTCGAGGCCCAGGATGCGACGGATGCCCTCGAGGCTCACGCCCTCGCTCGAGAGCTGCTGGATCTCGCGGAGCTGCGCGACATCCCGCATCGAGTAGCGACGCGACTTGCCCGCCGTGCGCTTCGGGGACACGAGCCCCATGCGGTCGTACTGGCGGAGCGTCTGCGGATGCATGCCGGCGAGCTCGGCCGCGACCGAGATCACGAACAGCGGGCTCTCGCCGTCGACCTGCATCAGTGGCCCCGTGCCTTGGCGAGGAGGTCCTCGCGGGGATTCTCGTCGGGCAGGAGCGCGGCGAACTCGCGCAGCTTCTCCTCGGCCTCCTTCGACAGGTGCGACGGCACGGCGACCTGCACGACGGCGAGGAGGTCGCCCGTGCCCTTCTTCGTCTCGACGCCGCGACCCTTCACGCGCAGCACGCGGCCGCTCGGAGTGCCCGGCGCGACGCGCAGCTTGACCGGGTCGCCGCCGAGCGTCGGCACCTGGATGGTGGCGCCGAGCGCGGCCTCGACGAAGGTGACGGGCACGTTGACGCGGAGGTTGAGCCCGTCGCGCTCGAACACGGGGTGCTTGCGCACCTTGACGGTGAGCACGATGTCGCCGGCCTCGCCGCCGTCGGGCGACGGGTGGCCCTTGCCGCGCAGCCGGATCTTCTGGCCGTCGGCGACGCCCGCGGGCACGTTGACGGTGATCTCGCGCCCCTCGGCGGTCTGCAGCGTGATGCGGTCGCCCTTGGTGGCGGTGACGAAGTCGAGCGTCGTCGACGCGGTCACGTCGCGGCCGCGGGTGGGGCCGCCGAAGCCGCCGTAGCCGCCGGTGGGCTGGCCGAACCGGCCGCCGCCGAAGAGGCCGCTCAGCAGGTCGTCGTACTGGCCGGCGCCCTGCTGGGTGGTGTAACGCGTGCCGCGGCCGCCCGGGCCGCCGAACATGCCGCCGAAGACGTCCTCGAAGCCGCCGGCGCCGCCGGCGCCGGGCGCGGTGAACCGGGCGCCCTGCCCCATCGCGCGGACCGCGTCGTACTCCTTGCGTTCCTCGGGATCGGAGAGCACGGAGTGCGCCTCGCTGATCTCCTTGAACTTCGACTCGGCTGCGGCATCCCCCGGGTTCTGGTCGGGGTGGTACTTGCGCGCGAGCTTGCGGTAGGCCTTCTTGATGTCGGCGTCGCTGGCGTCCTTGGAGACGCCGAGGATCGCGTAGAAGTCCTTGTCGAACCAATCCTGGCTGGCCATCGGCGCCTCCTTCCTCGAAATCTAGTGCGGATCGGTGATCGAGTAGCGCCGCCTGCGGCGCGTATCGAGATCGGGTGACCCGGTCTCGATACGGCCGCGAGCGGCGTACTCGACCAGCGGTGCCTCGCTATGCAGGCGTCTTCACGACGACCTTCGCCGCGCGCAGCAGCGTGCTGCCGAGCAGGTACCCGGTCTCGACGACATCCGCGACCGTGTCCACCTCGACCTCGTCGGAGTGCTGCTGGAAGATCGCCTCGTGCCGCTGCGGGTCGAACGCCTCGCCCACCTCGCCGAACGGCGTGAGGCCGAGCTTCTCGACCGACGCGCGCAGCTTCGCCGCGATCGTCGCGAACGGGGTGTCGCCCTCGAGGTCGCCGTGCTTCTCGGCGCGGTCGAGGTCGTCGAGCACGGGCAGCAGCACGGCCACGGCCGCGCCGATCGCCCGCTCCCGCTCGACCTCGCGGTTCGCCTCGGTCCGCTTGCGGTAGTTCGCGTACTCGGCGGTGACCCGCTTCAGGTCGGCGAGGTGCTCGGCCGACGGGTCGTCGACCTCGGCCTGCGCGGCGTTCAGGATGTCGTCGACGGTGAGGGCCTCCTCGTCGAGCACGTCCGAGACGTCGGGTGCGGCACCCTCGGCCGTGCCGGCGGCATCCGTCGACCCCGCCTCGGGGGCGGGCTGCTCGCCCGCCCCCTCGGCACCGGCGTCGGCATCGGGCTTGCGAACCTGACCCGTCTCGGGGTCGATCCGCCGCTTGTCGCGGATGATCGGCTCGTCGTGGTTCTGGTTCTCGTCAGCCATGGCTACTTCTTCTCGTCCTCGTCGTCGATGACCTCGGCGTCGACCACGTCCTCGTCGGACTGGTCGGAGCCCTCGGTGCCGGACGGGTTCGCGTCCTCACCGGGGTTGGCGCCGGCGGTCGCGTCGGCCTGCTGGCCCTGCGCGTAGATCGCCTCGCCGAGCTTGCCCTGCGACTGGTTCAGCTTGTCGAACGCCGACTTCACCGCGTCGTCGTCGTCACCGGCGAGCGCGGTCTTCAGCGCGTCGACATCGCCCTGGACCTCGTTCTTCACGTCGGCCGGGAGCTTGTCCTCGTTGTCCTTGATCAGCTTCTCGATCGAGTAGACGAGCTGCTCGGCCTGGTTGCGCGTCTCGGCCGACTCGCGGCGCTTCTTGTCCTCCGCCGCGTGCTCCTCGGCGTCGCGCACCATCCGGTCGATGTCCTCCTTCGGCAGCGACGAGCCGCCGGTGATGGTCATCGACTGCTCCTTGCCGGTGCCCTTGTCGCGCGCCGACACGTGCACGATGCCGTTCGCGTCGATGTCGAAGGTGACCTCGACCTGCGGGATGCCGCGGGGAGCCGGGGCGATGCCGGTCAGCTCGAACGTGCCGAGCGGCTTGTTGTCGCGCGTGAACTCGCGCTCGCCCTGGAACACCTGGATCGCGACCGACGGCTGGTTGTCGTCGGCGGTCGTGAAGGTCTCGCTCCGCTTGGTCGGGATGGCCGTGTTGCGCTCGATGAGCTTGGTCATGATGCCGCCCTTGGTCTCGATGCCGAGGCTCAGGGGGGTGACGTCGATGAGCAGCACGTCCTTGCGCTCGCCCTTGAGGACGCCGGCCTGCAGGGCGGCGCCGACGGCGACGACCTCGTCCGGGTTCACGCCCTTGTTGGGCTCCTTGCCGGTCTCCTGCTTCACGAGCTCGGAGACGGCGGGCATGCGGGTCGAACCGCCGACGAGCACGACGTGCGCGATGTCGGCCACCTTGATGCCGGCCTCGCGGATGACATCCTCGAACGGCTTCTTCGTGCGGTCGAGCAGGTCGCTCGTCATGTTCTCGAACTGGGCGCGCGTGAGCGTCTCGTCGAGGTTGGCCGGGCCGTTCTCGGTGAGCGAGAGGTAGGGCAGCTGGATGCTCGTCGACATGCTCGACGAGAGCTCCTTCTTGGCCTGCTCCGCGGCCTCCTTGAGGCGCTGGAGGGCGATCTTGTCCTTCGAGACGTCGACGCCCGTCGAGTCCTTGAAGCGCTTGATCAGGTGCTCGACGATGCGCTGGTCCCAGTCGTCGCCGCCGAGGCGGTTGTCGCCCGCGGTCGCGCGGACCTGGATGGTCGAGAAGTCGTCGTCCTTGCCCACCTCGAGGAGGGACACGTCGAACGTGCCGCCACCGAGGTCGAAGACGAGGATCAGCTCGTCCTCCTTGCCCTTGTCGAGGCCGTACGCGAGCGCGGCGGCGGTGGGCTCGTTGATGATGCGGAGCACGTTGAGGCCCGCGATCTCACCGGCCTCCTTGGTCGCCTGGCGCTCGGCGTCGTTGAAGTACGCCGGCACGGTGATGACCGCGTCGGTGACCGTGTCGCCCAGGTACTGCTCGGCGTCGCGCTTCAGCTTCTGCAGGATGCGCGCCGAGATCTCCTGCGGCGTGTAGGTCTTGCCGTCGATCTCCTTCTTCCAGTCGGTGCCCATGTGGCGCTTGACCGACGAGATGGTGCGATCGACGTTGGTCACGGCCTGGCGCTTGGCGGTCTCGCCGACGAGCACCTCGCCGTCCTTCGTGAATGCCACCACCGACGGGGTGGTGCGGAAGCCCTCGGCGTTCGCGATGACGACGGGCTCGCCGCCCTCGAGGACGCTCACGACCGAGTTGGTGGTGCCCAGGTCGATTCCGACTGCACGTGACATGTGTGTCTCTCCTTCTGCCGGGGGGTTCTCGGATGTCGCCCCGCGGCGATCGGCCCGGCGGTGCCCGCCCGCGGCCGAAGTCTGCTCGTCGAGACTTGAGCCTCGACCGCTCAAGTCTCGCAGCGGCATCCGTTCGATGTCAAGTCGGAACGCTGAAAGTTGAGCGTACGTGACTCAACCCGTCCTCGCCCGTCGGCATTCGCGCCTTCGCCCACTCACCGCACGCCGCTCCCCACGCCGGTCCCTGCCCTGCGCCCCAGCCCCTGCGCCCCAGCCCCGGGCACGGGCCGCAGCCCCTGCGTGCGAGTGTCCAATGGATGTCGCCGCGACGCTCCGGTGGGGGCATCCATTGGACACTCGGTGGGGGTTCGGAGCGGCGACCGGTCCTGCACAGGCCGCGATGAGGCGAGTGGATCCACCGCACGCGCCGCGGCGCCGGCATACCGTGGGCGCGGCGCGCAGCATGGTCCGGTGCCAGCGCGTCCCCTCCCGCCGCAACTCCGCCGAGGGCCGTTCTCGGTGCCGCGTGCCGACGAGCTCGGCGTCCCGCGAGGGCGGCTCCGCGCGCGCGACCTCTCCGCGCCCTTCCACGGCGTACGCGCCACCGTCCCCCCGGCGACCCATGCCGAGCGCTGCGCCGCGTTCGCCGCACGCATGCCCGTCACCCAGGTGTTCAGCCACGCCTCCGCCGCCCTGCTGTGGGGCATGCCGCTGCCGTCCGCGCTCGAACGGGGGCCGGTGCACGTGTCCGCCCTGCGCGGACGCGAGCCGCGCGTGCGGGGCGTGGTCGGCCACCGGCTCCGCGCCGATCGGGTCCGGGTCGGCGCCGTCCGCGGGCTCGCCGTGGTGTCGGCGTGCGACTCGTGGTGCCAGCTCGCGACCGCGCTGTCCCACGACGACCTCGTCGCCGCCGGCGACCGGCTGCTCGGCTGGCCCCGCCCGCTCGTCTCGGCCGACGAGCTCGACGCGGCGATCGAGCGGCATCGCGGCGGACGCGGGACGAGCGCGCGGGATGCGGCACGGCTCGACCTCCGGCCGGGTGCGGCGTCGCCGCGGGAGACCCGGCTGCGGCTGCAGGTGGCACGCGCCGGCTTCCCCGAGCCGGAGCTCAATGCGCCGATCCCGCTGAGCGCGGGTTGGACTGCGCACGGCGACCTCGTCTTCCGCGCGTACGGGGTGCTGCTCGAGTACGACGGCGAGCAGCACCGCGGCGACGACACGCAGTTCCACCGAGATGTCGAACGGCTCAACGACCTCGCCGCCGACGGGTGGATCGTGATCCGGGTCGGGCGCCGGCTGCCGATGGAGCGCGCGCTCGACCAGCTCGAGCGCGCACTGCGCAGCCGAGGCTGGCGTGGCGTTCGTGCGGGCTGAGGGTCGACGGATGCCGCGTGGCGGACATCTCGGGGTGCACACCGACGTCGGTGCGGGGCGTGGGCGATACGGTGAGGCGCATGACCCGGACCCTCGCGCCGCGCGTGCTCGCGGCATCCGCTGCCCTGACCCTCTCGCTCGGACTCGCGGCCTGCGCGAGCGACGACCCCGCCGAGACGGCGGCGCCCACGACGCCGGCCGCCGCTTCGCCCGAGCCGACGACGGAGCCGACGACCACCGAACAGCCCGCGATCGGCGCGAGCTGCGAGGACGTGCTCGCGCCCGAGGCATACGCGAAGCTCGAGGCCGACGGGCTCGAAACGCGCAATCCCGACCCGGTCGACCCGGTCGCCCAGCGGATCGTCGAGGACGGCGGGATCGCCTGCGCCTGGGTGAAGCCGCAGACCGACAACATGCTGGACCTCGCCCACGCGACCGGCGCGGACGAGGGCGAGTGGACGACCGCCCTCGCCGAGGCCGGCTATGCGCAGACCGACGAGCCCGTGGCCGGCGCGTGGACGGGCCCGGCCGAGCCGGGCAGCGGCATGAGCCCGGTCGCGGTCCTCGCCGACGGGACGATCACGTGGGTCAGCGCGCCCGACTTCGCGCAGTGGGTCCGTCCGGCGAGCTGATCCGTCGGCAACGCGGTCCGGATCGGCGGTGACGCATGGAACCCGCGTGACGCGCTCAAGGACGCAGGAAACGTGCGCGCTTCCCCGCTCTGGGGTCTGTTGCGCGCCAAACGCTTTCCCTTAGGGTGCAGCCACCGGCATCAGGAAAGGGTGAGCATGATTCGGCACAGGATGAGGTTGATCGGCGGGGCGACCGCCGCGATGGTGGTCCTCGGCGCATTCGGCGCGACGGCGGCCGCGGCGGCTCCGGGCAAGGGTCCCGACAATGCGGGACCGCGGTACACGGCCGGCGCTTCGGGCGTCGGCGACGCGTACTTCCCGTTCGCCGGCAACGGCGGATACGACGTGCAGCACTACGACCTCGCCATCCGCTACGCACCGCCCGCCCCGTCGCCCGCGCCGCTGTCGGGCCAGTTCGACGGTGTCGCCACCATCGACCTCGTCGCCACGCAGGACCTCGACCGGTTCAACCTGGACCTCCGCGGGATGGACGTGCGGTCGGTCAGCGTCAACGGCAAGCCTGCGACGGGCATCCAGCCGCCGCTCGCCGGTGAGGTCGTCGACGGTGCCGCGTACTGGCACGTGCAGGACGACGCGCAGCGGATCTGGGAGCTGACCATCCAGCCGCGCCCGATGATCAAGGCCGGCCAGAAGGTGAAGCTCGTGATCGAGTACGGCGGCGCGACCACGCGGCCGACGGACATCGAGGACTCGCTGTACGGCTGGGTCACCATGCGCGATGGCGCAATGGTGGCGAGCGAGCCGGAGGGCTCGATGACGTGGTACCCGGTGAGCGACCACCAGACCGACAAGGCGACCTACAGCTTCGCCATCACGGTGCCCGCGGGCAAGGTCGCGGTCGCGAACGGGATCCAGCCCAAGCCGCAGGAGACGGCTGACGGCTGGACGACCTGGTTCTGGAACGCACCCGACCAGCAGGCGAGCTACCTGACGACGGCCTCGGTCGGGGACTTCGACCTGCGTCCCACCTACTACTCGACGAGCGGCGTGCCGATCATCGACGCGGTCGACACCAAGCTGACCTCGGCTCGACTCACGACGACCAACGCGAGCCTCGGCCGCCAAGTCGCGATGATCGACTTCTTCGAGTCGAAGTTCGGCGAATATCCGTTCGTGGCGTACGGGTCGATCGTCGACAACGACTCGATCGCGTACGCGCTCGAGACGCAGACTCGCCCGGTCTACTCGACGCAGGCCAGCGAGGGCACCGTCGCGCACGAACTCGCTCACCAGTGGTTCGGCAACGCCGTGAGCCCGGAGCGGTGGCAGGACATCTGGCTCAACGAGGGTTGGGCGACGTACGCCACGTGGATGTGGAACGACCATCGTGGCATCCGCAGCACCCAGACCGCGTACAACTCCTGGTACAACGCCAACCGATCCACGTCGTACTGGCAGTTGCAGATCGGCGACCCGGGTGCGCTGGGTCTCTTCGCCGGCCAGGTGTACGACCGCGGCGCCGCGACCCTCCACGCGCTGCGACTCGAGGTCGGCGACACCACCTTCTTCAACGCTGCGAAGCTCTGGCTCGAGCGGTACGACGACTCGGCGGGCACGTCGGAGGACTTCCAGGCGATCTACGAAGAGGTCTCGGGCAAGGACCTCGACGGGTTCTTCCAGACCTGGCTGTACGACCAGGTGAAGCCGCCGGCCACGTGGACCATCACGCCGTAACGGCGGGCACGCGCGACCGGGGCGCCCGGGCATCCAGCGGATGCTCGGGCGCCTCCGCGTACGCTGGAGGGATGCCGACCGACGCGCCCGACACCCCTGCCCGCACCGCGGAGCCGGCGGCGACCCCGCGCGACGGCGCCGTGCGCGAGACGCGCGGCAGCGGCATCCGCTCGACCAAGCCCCGCCAGGTGCGGCCGAAGACCGAGGGATGGCAGCAGGCGAAGGACGCCGACGGCCGCCCGCTGCTGCAGTTCGCGTCGCCGAAGCGCGGCAAGCCGCCCGCCCACCTCGCCGACCTCGCTCCCGAGGAGTGGAAGGCGAAGGCTGAGGAGCTCGGCGTCCCCGCGTTCCGGCTCAAGCAGGTCGCGCGCCACTACTTCACCCGCTGGACGAGCGACCCCGCCGACATGACCGATCTCCCGGCTGCGGGCCGCGAGGAACTCGTCGCCGGCCTGCTGCCGCCGCTGCTCACCGAGGTGCGCCGCCTCGAGACCGACCGCGGCGACACGATCAAGTTCCTCTGGAAGCTGCACGACGGCGCGCTCGTCGAGTCGGTGCTCATGCGCTACCCGGGCCGCATCACGCTGTGCGTGTCGAGCCAGGCCGGCTGCGGCATGAACTGCCCGTTCTGCGCGACCGGCCAGGCGGGCCTCACGCGCAACATGTCGGCCGCCGAGATCCTCGACCAGGTCGTCGCCGCGAACCGTGTCATCGCGTCGGGCGCCCTCGGCGGCAAGCGCGCCGACGACGGCACGCCCGACCGCGTCTCGAACATCGTGTTCATGGGCATGGGCGAGCCGCTCGCGAACTACGCCCGGCTCATGCGCGCCGTGCGGACCATGGCAGCCCCGGCGCCGAACGGCCTCGGCATGTCGGCCCGCAACATCACCGTCTCGACGGTCGGCCTCGTGCCCGCCATCCGCAAGCTGGCCGACGAGCACGTGCCCGTCACGTTTGCGCTCAGCCTCCACGCGCCCGACGACGGGCTGCGCGACGAGCTCATCCCGGTGAACTCGCGCTGGAAGGTCGACGAGGCGCTCGACGCCGCACGCGAGTACTTCGAGAAGACCGGTCGCCGCGTGTCGATCGAGTACGCCCTCATCAAGGACATGAACGACCACGGATGGCGCGCCGACCTGCTCGCCGAGAAGCTCAACGAGCGCGGCCGCGGCTGGGTGCACGTCAACCCGATCCCGCTGAACCCGACGCCCGGGTCGATCTGGACCGCGTCCGAGCTCGACGTGCAGCAGGAGTTCGTGCGCCGGCTCTCCGACGCCGGCATCCCCACGACCATCCGCGACACGCGCGGCAAGGAGATCGACGGCGCCTGCGGGCAGCTCGTCGCCACCGAGGAGGACGAGGCGGTCGCCGCCCGCGCCTGACCGCCTCACCTGCCCGATCCGGGGCCGCGGGTACGCTACCGCCATGATCCGAACGTCGCTTCCGGCGCTCGCCGGCGCGGGGCTCGTCCTGGGCCTCCTCACCGGATGCGTCGCGGAGCCCGCCCCGCCCGCGTCGCGCCCCACCGGCAGTGCGCCCCCGAGCGCGTCCGGGTCCGCCGACTCGGCGAGCCCGACCGCGAGCGCGGTGCCCGCGCCGACCACGTCGTCCGGCGAGGAGGTCACCTGCGAGAACGTGCTCGCGACCGAGGACGCCGCGCGCCTCGAGGCCGACGGGCTGGAGTACCGCGCGGACCGGTCCGAGCCCTTCGGTCCGGCCGCCGCCGAGCTCGCCGCCGACGGCGGGTTGTCGTGCACCTGGCTGGGCGGCGGCGACCTCGGCGTCTGGTTCACGATCCTGTCCGAGACGGATGCCGCGTGGCAGGCGCGCTCCGCGTCGCTGCAGTCGGCCGGCTGGGTCGAGACCGGCTACCCGCTCCCCGGCGCACTCGAGGCGCCGCCGGACTACGACCCGAACTACATCCCCGTCATGGCGAACGTCGACGGCGTGACGTACTTCACCACCTCGGCCGACTTCCTCGTCGCCGTCGCCGACTAGCACCGACCGGGCGCGGGTCTTTACGGATGCCGCGGCACCGGCGTATGCTCGTGCGGGCCGCGCCACGCGGCATCCGTCGCCTCGATCGAGGCGAGCACGAGCGCCCAGCGGGCCGAGACCGGAAGGAGTGAGCGATGAACACCGTCCTTGTCGCGCGTATCGCAGACACCCTTCCCTGCGAGGCCGCCCGCTAGCATCCGCGACGGTGGCCTCCACGATCTCGGAGAACCACCGTGAACATGCTGTCGTCACTCGACGATTCCGCCGCGCGCCGCGCGGCATCCGCCACGCCGCTCGCCGCGGCGTTCGCCCACGACCTCGCCTTCGCCGACGTCGAGCCGGGCGAGGACCAGCGCTGGTCCACCTGGCCGGCCACCCAGCCCAGCGAGCGCGGGCCTCTTCCGCGCCCCGACTGGGTCGTCACCTCCGCCGCCGCGATCGATACCGAACTCGGCATCGTGAAGACCGGCAAGGAGGCCGACCTCTGGCTCATCGAACGCGCGGTGCCGGGTGCGCCGCCCGAGGTGCCGGGCAATCGGACGCTCCTCGCAGCGAAGCGCTATCGCGGCACCGAGCACCGGATGTTCCATCGCTCGGCGGTGTACACCGAGGGCCGGGCGGCGCCGCGCCGCAGCCGTGACGTGCGCGCCGTGCAGCGCTCCTCGTCGTACGGCCGCGAGGTCGCGCGCACGGAGTGGGCGTACGCCGAGTTCGCCGCGCTCAGCCGGCTGGCCGAGCTCGGCGCGGCCGTCCCGTATCCCGTGCAGGTCGGCGAGACCGAGGTGCTCATGGAGTTCGTCGGCGAGGGACGGGTGGCGGCGCCGCGGCTCGCGCAGGTGCGCGCCTCGCGCGACGACCTGCGCGACCTGTTCCATCAGGTCGTGGACTTCATGCACACGCTCGCGTTCGCGGGCCTCGCGCATGGCGACCTCTCGCCCTACAACCTGCTCGTGCACCGGGGGCGGGTGGTCGCGATCGACCTGCCGCAGGTGGTCGACGTCGTCGCGAACCCGAACGGGTTCGACCTGCTGCACCGCGACTGCGTCAACGTGTGCGACTGGTTCACGCGGCAGCGACTGGAGTGCGACGCCGAGGACCTGTTCGCGCAGCTCGTCGGCGACGTGACCGGTTGAGGCGCGGCATCCGCTCGTCGGGGTGGACGCCGCCGAGCACAGGTCGGACGGGAATCGTCGGTACCGGATCGCCGATCCGACGATTCCCGTCCGCCGGGACCCGGCAGTTCGGGGACCCCGGCAGCTCGTGGACCCGGGCGACGCGGGCGACGCAAGGGCTCGCGATCGTCGGCGCTCGCGCCTACGCTGCCGCGCATGCGACTCGCGACGTGGAACGTGCTCTGGCGGTTCGCGCCCGACTGGCGGGCGCGCGAGCGGGGCATCTTGGCGACGCTCGAGCGCGTCGCGCCGGACGTGCTCGGCCTGCAGGAGTGCTGGGCGACCCGGACGGAGTCGCAGGCCGATCGCATCGCCGCGCACCTCGGGATGCACGCCGCCTTCGCGGGCCCGTCGCTGCCGCCGGTGCCGGAGCCGCCGGAGCACGAGGACCAGGCGGGCGTGCGGATGGGCGTGGGCCTCGTCAGCCGGTGGCCGATCGCCGGCACCGTGGAGCACGAACTGCCCGTGAGCCACCGACAGGTCGCCCCGATCGCCCTCGAGGCGCGGATCGCGCACCCCGAGACGCCGTTCCGCGTCGTGGTCGCGGCCACCGAATGGGAACCGGCGTACGCCGACGATCACCTCGCCCAGACGATGCGGCTCGCCGAGTTGATCGGCGCGCCCGACCAGGCGCCCCCGACGTTCCTCCTCGCCGACCTCAACTGCGACGTCTCCCAGGCCGAGTTCGCCCCGCTGGCGCCGGTGGCGGTCGATGCCTGGACGATCGCCGGCGGTGCAGCGGATGCGGTGACGCTGAGCTCGGCGGTCCCGTTCGCGCCGCTCGAGGCCGTCAAGGAGATGGATCGGAGGATCGACCACATCCTCATGGCCAACGGATCCGGCGCCGTCGTGGAAGCCGCATCGATCGTCGACGAGGCGGTCGACGGGCTCTTCCCCAGCGACCACTTCATGGTGACGGCCGACGTGCGCATCCCGCCGCGGTGACGCACGACGGGTCGGGCGACGGGCGGTGGCGGGTTCGGCCACTTCCGCCGGGGCGCTCCGAGCCGCTAGCCTGCACGGGATCGACGCGGATCGGCCCGGCCGGGCGCGCCGTCACCGCCCGTTCACCCCGCGCCGGAAGACTGCCCCCATGACCGACCCTCAGCCCCCGGCGGAGCACGCTTCGACCGCGACCGCCCCGCACCTCTCGACCGGCGAACTGCGGGTGATCACGGGCCTCGAGCTCGCCGGCGACCGGCCCGTGCCGCGTCGGCAGGTGTGGTCGTGGGCGCTGTGGGACTGGGCGACGCAACCGTTCAACTCCGTCATCACGACGTTCGTCTTCTCGGTGTACCTCACGAGCGCCCTGTTCCTCGCGCCGCAGGTGGCCGGGCTGTCGCCCGACGATCCCGCGTACGAGCGCGGCCTCGCCGAGCTCTCGTCGCAGCTGGGGCTCGCGGTCGGCCTCGGCGGCATCCTCATCGCGGTGCTCGCGCCGGTGCTGGGGCAGCGAGCGGATGCCGCGGGCCGGCGCAAGTTCTGGCTGGCCCTGGCCACGGGCGGGGTCGTGCTCTGCCAGGCGATGATGGTGTTCGTCGAGGCCGACTGGCGCTTCTTCTGGCTGGGGGCGGGGCTGCTGGCGGCCGGCACGGTCTTCCAGGAGATCGCGGGCGTGAACTACAACGCCATGCTGGTGCAGGTGTCGAACGCGCGCACGGTGGGTCGCGTGAGCGGGCTCGGCTGGGGCTTCGGCTACCTCGGCGGCATCGTGGTGCTCGCGCTGGTCGTCGTGGCCGACTTCGCCGACTGGTTCGGCATCCCGACCGACGGCGGGCTCAACATCCGGCTCGTGGCGCTGTTCTGCGCGATCTGGACGGTGGTGTTCTCGCTGCCGATCTTCCTCAACGTGCCCGAGGCCCCGGCCGCACCGGACCGCGAGCGCGTCGGCTTCTTCCGCAGCTACGTGGTGCTCGGGCGGGACATCGCCCGGCTCTGGCGCGAGGCGCGTCCGACGTTCTGGTTCCTGCTGGCGAGCGCGGTGTACCGCGACGGGCTCGCGGGCGTCTTCACGTTCGGCGCGGTGATCGCGAGCATCACGTTCGGCTTCTCGTTCAACGAGGTCGTGATCTTCGGCGTCGCCGCGAACGTGGTGGCGGGCGTGTCGACGATCGTGGTCGGCCGGCTCGACGACCGGTTCGGCCCGCGGGCCGTGATCCTCACGACCCTCGGCGGGCTGATCGTCTCGGCGGTCGTCGTCTTCGTCGCGCACGACGCCGGCAAGACGGTGTTCTGGGTGTTCGGCCTGTTCCTGTCGGCCCTCGTCGGGCCCGCCCAGGCCGCGAGCCGGTCGTTCCTCGCCCGGGTGACGCCGGCCGGACGCGAGGGCGAGATCTTCGGGCTGTACGCGACCACGGGCCGCGCGGCGAGCTTCCTCGCACCGCTCGCGTGGGCGGGCTTCATCGCCGTGTTCGGCGCGCAGTACTGGGGCATCCTGGGCATCGCGCTGGTGCTCGCGGCCGGGTTCGTGATGATGCTGTTCGTTCGGCTGCCGAAGCGGGTCGCGGATGCCGCGCACGCGACCCCGTCCTCAGTGCCCCGCTCCGACGGCTAGCCGGGCCGGCACCCGCGCGGTCAGCGGCCGCGCTCGCGGCGGAGGCCCTCGGCGAACCGCGTGAGGAGGTCGGCGAACACGACGCGCTCCTCATCGCTGAATCCGTCGAGGGCGGACTCGATGGCCCGGCGGTGCTCGGCTCCGGCGGATCGGACGGCAGCGCGGCCGGACTCGGTCAGGCGCACCCGGGTGCGCCTGGCGTCGTCGGGATCGGCCTCGCGCGCGACGAGGCCGTCGGCGACGGCGCCCTGCACCAGGCGGCTGGCGCGCGGCTGGTCGACGCCGATCGCCTCGGCGAGCTCGGTGACCGACATGGCCCGGTCGGCCGCGTCGAGGGTCGCGAGGAGCCGGTGCCGGGCGACCGGACCGAACCGGAACGCCCACGGGCCGGCGCCGGGTTCGCCGTGGGGCCCGCGGTGGCCGGACGGCCCCGGGCCGTGGGCGTGCGGCCCGCCGTGGGGGTGTCCGTGCCGATGACCCCGCCCACGCTCGGGGCGGTCGTCGTCTCGTGTGGCCCACGGCGGTCGGCCGCCGCGGCGGAGCGCGGCGAGCGCGCGCGCGATGCGTTCGGGCGCATCGGCCGGGCCGACAGCGTCGCCCCCTCCGGCAGGTCCGGCGGGCGTCTCGGGGTCGTCGTTCACGCCTCCAGAGTACTTGTCATTTGACATGCATTCGAATTGCATGTCACACTACATATGCATGCCTGATGACATGCATCGCCTCCTCGAGCGGTGCTCTCGCACCGCGGCCGCACTCGCGGCGACTCCATCCGGCCCTCCGCGGCCGACGCCCCGCGCCGGACCGGCGCATCCGAGAGGAACCCATGAACTCGCACGACCACACCCCTGACTCCCACGACCACACCAGCGACTCCCACGACCGGTCCGAGCCCTCCGGCCCGGTCCGCCCACTCGGCTTCTGGCTCACGACCGTCGACCGGGCCATCGCGCGTGAATTCGCCGCAGCGTTCGACGACCTCGAGGTCACCCGTCGCGAATGGCGGCTGCTCAACCTCATCGGAGGCGAGGCGCGCGACGAGCGGCTGAGCATGAAAGTCGAGCGCCGGCCCGAGCTCGTCGCATCGCTCGTCGAACGCGGATGGATCGCGGGCGACGCCGGCGACCTGCACCTCACCGACGACGGCCGAGCGGCGCTCGCGACGCTCGGCGACCGCGTCCGCGGCATCCGTTCGCGCATCGCCGAGGCCGTGTCGGCCGACGACTACGCGACCACGGTCGCCACGCTCGAGGCCATCGCCCGCGAACTCGGCTGGAGCGAGGACCGGCCGGACCGGCCCGGACGCCGGTTCGGCCGAGGACCTCGCCGCTTCCGCGATCCTCACTGGGCCGGGCCCCGCTTCGGCCACCACGGCGACTCCGGCCACGCCGACGGCGACGACCACCGGCACGGCCATGGTCACCGGCACGGGCACGGCCACGGCCACGCCCGGTGCGTCCACGACCACCGCTGAACGATCCGCTCACGACGACGGCGCGCCGCCCCCTGCACGGGGAGCGGCGCGCCGTTGCCTGTCGCCGAGGTTCAGCCGACCTACGGAACCACCCGGATCGTGACCGATGCGCTCGTGGCGTTGCCACTCGGGTCGGTCGCGGTGTAGGTGAGCGTGTAGGTCGCGCCACGCACGGCCTTCACCTGCACGTCACCGTCGACCACCCGCACCTCGGCCTTCGCCCCGGTGGATGCGGTGTCGGTGAGCTCGACCTCGACCTCGCCGGAGTCGTCCGACGCGGCGATGTCGACCGCGACCGTCCGCCACTTGTTGTTCGGCGGGAACACGACCGACGGGTCCGCGGTCACCGTGAGCTCGGGCGCGGTCGTGTCGGGCACCGTGAGGTCGAGTCCGACGATCACGGGGTCGTGGTCGCTCGAGCGGTAGGCGTCGGGCGCGTACCAGCTCGACACCTGGCCGGCCGACTTGAACTCGGTGTTGTAGTCGAGGATGGTCGGCTCGTCGGCGTTGATCGCCCACTCCGCGGCCCCGGTCACGTCCTCGAGCAGGCTCGCGCCCGCCAGGCCGTGGTCGAGGTAGCCGAGCTGTCCGTCGAACACGTACGAGTAGGCGAACTCGCCGACGAACTCGCGCAGCAGGTCGGTGTACCCCGCGTTGCGGAGCGCCGTGATCGGGTCCTCCTTGTCGTACGCGTTGAGGTCGCCGATGATCAGCTCGCGGCCCGCGTCGGCACCGGTCGGCTCGGTCGCCAGCCAGTCGGCGAGCGCCTGCGCCGCGACCGTGCGGGTCCCGTTGCAGTTGCCCTGGCCGTCGCCGCGGTCGGGGTCGCCCGCGCACGCCGAGCCCTTCGACTTGAGGTGGTTGACCACGACGGTGACGTCGTCGCCGCCGCCGACCGGCTCGAACGTCTGCGCGAGCGCCGGGCGGTTGCGCGTCGTGTCGAAGCGCGGGTCCACCGAGGCGTCGAGCACGGCGTGGGCGCCCACGGGGACGACGCTCGCCGGCTTGTAGATGAGCGCGGTCGTGATCTCGTCGGTGCCGAGCTCGCCGGTGTCGATGCCGGCGTAGGTGCCGGCGCCCATCTCCTCGTTGAGGGCGGCGACGAGCGCGTTCAACGCGGTACCGCCGTTGTTCTCGATCTCGATGAGGCCGACGATGTCGGCGTCGATGCGGGAGATGGCGTCGACGATCTTCGCCTCCTGGCGCTCGAACTCGGCGGCGGTGTTGGCGCCGCGCGCGTTCAGCGTCGTGAAGTAGTTGAGGACGTTGAAGCTCGCGACCGTCGTCGTGCCGGCCACCTCGGGCGCCTCACCGCGGGGGTTCGCCCGCTGGTACGAGGCGGCCTCGGTCGGCTGGATCTTGTAGGCGTTGTTCCGGTAGTCGAGCACGCCGGTGAGGCCGGTGACGAGGTCGCCGCCCCGCAGGGTGTTCTCCAGCGAGAACGGGTCGCCGTTCGGGTGGCGGAGCGGGTCGGGGTTCTGGTTGCTGCGCCCGTCGTCGAGCGTGATGCGACCGCGCGCGTTCGCGGCGGCCAGCTCGATCGCCTCGGCGGACCCCGGAGCGTACACCGCGGTGGGCTGGAACTGGCGCTCGGTGCCGAGCGCGATCTCGCCGTAGCGGCCGTAGTTGAAGTACTCCAGCACGGCGAGCGACTGCGGCAGCGTCACGCGCATGCCCTCGAGCGCCTCGCGCTGGGCATCCGTCGCCGGAAGCTCGAGCGTCGTGGCGGCGGGCAGGACGGCGCCGGTCGCGCACGGGATGACCTGCGAGGCGGTGATCTGCGTCATGTTGAAGAACTCGCTCACCGTGCCCGTCACGGTCAGCACGTCGCCGGCGTTCACGTCGGCACCGCCGGGGGCGTAGATGAACAGGCCGTCGGAGGTCGCGGCGTCGCCGTCGCCCGCGTCCTGCAGGTAGTAGCCGTTGAAGCCGCCGACCTGGAAGTCGCCGACCACGGTGCCGCGCACGGTCCGCGTGCTGCCGACCACCGGCGAGGCGGTGCCGGAGCCCTGCACCGAGCCGATCGTCGCGACCGCCGTGTCGCACGTGGGTCCGGTGCCGGGGTCGCCGCCGCCGTCACCCGGGTCGCCGCCGCCATCGCCGTCGCCGGCCTCGCAGTCGGCGGTGTGGGCGCCGAGGCCGTCGAACGTGTCGACCGCGAAGCCGGTCCACTGCGCGGCGGGGTCGAACGAGTCGGCGGTGTTCGTGTCGCCCGAGCACACGGAGGCGTTGCGGCGCAGCGTGTTGTCGGCCGTGGAGGTGAGGCCGGTGCCCCACTCGGTGCCCGGGTCGAAGCCGACCTGGCCGAGCGAGTCGATGACGACGCCCGCCTTCTCGAGGACGATGGCGTCGTCGCCGTTGAACCAGCTGCCGCTGTTGAGCTGGTCTGCCGCGGCGAGCACGGTCGCACTGGCGGAGCCCTGCGCGAGCACGTGCACCTCGCCCGCGGCGACGGTGCCGGTGAGGTTGACGGTCAGGCCCGGCGTGACGCCGCCGTTGAAGTACATCTTGACCGCGTAGCCGCCGGCACCGAGGTCGATCGGGTTCGCCGTGAGGTTCGCGAACTCGAGGGCCTTGTTGTTGGAGCTGCCCTCGACGTACTCGCTGATGATCAGGTCGTTCGCGACGCCGTCGGCGGCGTGGGCGGCGGGGACGGCGAGGCCGACCGCGGCGAGCGCACCGGCGGTGAGGCCCGCGAGCGCGTGGTAGGGACGTTTCATCATGCTCCTCGTTGCCGGTGGGCCCACGGTGGCCCACGCACGGGGCACAGCATATGCGGCGGGATGACGCGGTGTGAAGGGTTGCCGCGCACCCGTCACCGAACGTTATCCAGACGGAAACTCCCTGATGAACAGGCAGAAACGATGCATCATCGTCGAGGAATGCTCATCTGCGCATGGAGTAGCGAGTCCAGCGCTCAGGTGAGCGCCGATCCGCCCGATCGCCCCTGCCGCCGGCACCGGTCAGGCGTCGGCCTGCCCTCGCGCGTTGTACACGACCGCATCCGACGCCCCGAACGCGCGGAACACGTCGAGCGCGTCCTCTCGCCGCACGTCGGTGCGCACGCGGATGCCGCGCCGCTCGAACTCGCCCATCCAGTCGGCGGGCATCGGCCCCTCATCGAAGCCGGTCAGGCGCTGGCAGTCGTCGCCGTGCCCCGCGATGACGAGCCGGCGCACCCCCGACCACATGGTCGCGCCGTAGCACATGACGCACGTCGCCCAGTTGACGACGAGCTCGAGCTCGGCGCCGTCCGCACCGAGGTCCCACCGGCCGAGGCGCGCCTGGGCCAGGCTCAGCGCGGTCACCTCCGCGTGCGTCGAGCTGAGCCCGCTCGAGAGCACCACGTTCACGCCGGCCGAGACGAGCCGACCGGATGCCGCGTCGACCACGAGCGCCGCGAACGGCCCGCCGTTGCCGGCGCGCCAGTTGCGGTCCGCGAGTTCGATCGCGAGCCCGACGCGGGACTCGTCGTCGGGGAGGACCGTCTCGGCCAGTGCCGGCAGCTCGGCGACGAGCCACTCGGGCAGGGCGGCGGAGAACGACGTCGGCATCGCGGCATCCATACCGCCCATTCTGGCGGGCCGGAGTCAGCGGCGCTGCTGCTCGTCGCCCGAGAGCCGCTGCGCCAGGTAGATCGGGATGATCGACACGAGCACCAGCACCACCGCGATCACGGCGACGATGGGCGCCTGGCTGGGGCGGAACATGTTGTTCAGAATGAAGATCGGCAACGTCGTCACGCCCGATCCCGCCGTGAACGTCGTCACGATGATCTCGTCGAACGACAGCGCGAACGCGAGCAGCCCGCCCGCGAGCAGCGCCGACCGCAGCTGGGGGAAGGTCACGAGCCGGAAGGTCGTCCACACGCCCGCGCCGAGGTCGGCCGACGCCTCCTCGAGCTTCGTGCCCGTGCGACGGAGCCGCGCGATGACGTTGTTGAAGACCGTCACGATGCAGAAGGTGGCGTGCGCGATCACCACGGTCCAGATCGACAGCGGGATGCCCATGATCGTGCGGAAGAAGTTGTTCAGCGCGATGCCGGTGATGATGCCCGGCAGTGCGATCGGCAGGATCACCAGCAGGTTCACCGTCTGCCGGCCGAAGAAGTCGAACCGCTGCAGCGCGAACGAGATGAGCGTGCCGAGCACCAGCGCGATCGCCGTCGCGATGAGCGCCACCACGACGCTCGTCTGCACGGCCTCCATAGCCCCGGCCGACGCGAACGCGCGTCGCCACCACTCGAGCGTGAACCCGGGCGGCGGCCACGACAGCGAGGTCGACGTCGAGAACGAGTTCACGAGCACCACCAGCAGGGGCACGTACACCAGCACGAGGATGAGGCCGGCCACGGCGCCGAGCATCGTGCGCGAGAGTCGGGAGAGTCGCATCCGTTCGCCCCTAGAGGTTGTCGAGCGCACCCGTGCGACGCACGAGCGCGAGGTAGCCGAAGATGATCGCGATCGGGATGAGCGCGATCGCCGCCGCGAGCGGCAGGTTGTTCGCCGCGCCCACGTTCGTGTAGACGAGGTTGCCGAGCATCTGGTTCGCCCCGCCGACGATGTTCACCGTGATGTAGTCGCCGAGCGAGAGCGAGAAGCTGAAGATGGTGCCGGCGATGATCGCCGGGGCGGCGAGCGGCAGCACCACGTGGCGCACGGTCGGCCAGGTCTTGCCGCCGAGGTCGGCGGAGGCCTCGAGCAGCGAGTCGGGCACCCGCTCGAGCCCGGCGTAGATCGGCAGGATCACGTACGGCAGCCACAGGTACGACAGCGTGATGATCGTCGCGGGGAGGCCGTAGCCCGGCGTGCTCAGCCCGAACGGCGAGACCAGCCACTCGAGGATGCCGTCCTGCGAGAGCACCGACCGCCAGGCGTACGCCTTGACGAGGTAGCTCGCCCACAGCGGCATGAGCACGGCGATCACGAGCAGCCGGCGCGCCCGGGGCGAGGCCACCTTGGCCATGTAGAACGCGATCGGCAGGGCGAGCGCGACATCGATGATGGTCACGAGCAGCGCCACGCCGATCGTGCGGAGGGTCACCGTCTGGTACAGCGACCCGGTGAGCACCGTGACGATGTTGTCGATCGTCCACTCGGTGCGGATCTGGCCCGTGAAGCTGTCGACCGACCAGAACGCGGTGACGAGCAGCGCGGCGAGCGCCACCACGTACACGAGGCCCAGCCAGAACAGCGGGGCCGAGAGCAGCAGCGCGAGCCGCATCCGCGGATGGGTGCTGAGGAACACCGACGTGCGGCGGGCGGGGGTGGCCCTGGGGCGGCGGATGGCGCTGCGGGAGCCGTCGTCGCGGTCGGGGCCGCGGACCGGGGCCGGTGCCGTCGCATTCGTCGTCATTCGTCTTCCTGTCGGTCCGGTTCGTCGGGGAAGTGGGAGGGTTCGGGAACGGCGGGGGCGGACCGGGGAGCGGTGCCGTCGTCGGAGACCGAGGGGGGCTGATCTCTCGTCGGCGGCGCCGGTCTCCCCGGCCCGCGTCGGGCTCAGCCCTTGATCTCCTGCCAGGCCGCCGTCCACTGGGCGTAGTCGACGCACTCGACGTCGGTGCGGCCGTCGACGCACTCGGCGATCGGGGTGGTCCAGTACCAGATCTGCGAGGCGTACTCCTCGTCACCGGCGTGGAAGGCCTCGCACGAGCCCTCGCTGCGGAACTCGCACGCCTCCTGGTTCGACGGCGCCTCGCCGAAGTACTCGGTGGCCTGGGCGTTCGCCTCGGGGCTGGCGATGTAGTTCAGCCACTCGTACGCGCAGTTCACGTTGGCGGCGTCGGAGGCGATCATCCACGTGTCCGACCAGCCGGTCGCGCCCTCTTCGGGGAGGGTGACCTCGGTCGACGCGCCGGATCCGGCGAGCACGTTCTGGATGACCTGCCAGGTGGTGCCGACGACGGAGTCGCCGGTCTCGAAGGCCTGGATCTCCTTGAGGTAGTCGGACCAGTACTCGCCGATGTGCTGGCGCTGCTCCTTGAGCAGGTCGACCGCGGCCTGGAACTGCTCCTCGTCGAGCGCGTACGGGTTCTCGATGCCGAGCTCGGGCTGGTGGTGCATGAGGTACACCGCGGCATCCGCGATGTAGATCGGCGAGTCGTACGCCGTCACCTTGCCGGAGTTCTCGGCGGCCTTGTCGAAGACGACGTCCCAGGAGGTGGGTGCCTCGGGGAAGACCTCGGTGTTGTACATGAGCAGGTTCGCGCCGTAGCCGTGCGGGATGCCGTACGACTGCCCGTCGACCGAGTTCCACTCCTTCTCCTTGAGGAAGTCGTAGATGCCCTCGTAGTTCGGGATGAGGTCGGTGTTGACGGGCTGGACCTCGCCGCCGGCGATGAGCCGCAGGGTGGCGTCGCCCGATGCCGCGACGACGTCGTAGTCGCCGGTCTTCATGAGGTTCACGGCCTCGTCCGACGTGCCGTAGGTCTTGGACGTGACCTCGCAGCCGGTCTCCTCCTCGAAGGGGGTGACCCAGTCGACGGCGGGGTCGTTGGAGCCGTCCTCGACGTAGCCGGGCCACGCCAGGATCGACACCTGGCCCTCGGTCTCGCCGAGTTCGGTGGCCGCATCGCCGGTGGCGGCGGTCTCGCCCGAGGTCGTGCCGCAGGCGGTGAGGGTGAGCAGCGCGATCGAGCCGATCGCGACGCCGACGGTCGCGCCGCGGCGCGCCGTGCGCGTGGTGCGCATCATGTTCTCTCTCCTGGTTTCGATGGGTGGTGGGTGTGGTGCAGGTTCAGGCGGCGGGCGCGGGCGCGGCGGCATCCGCCCCGCCGAGGGCGATGACGTCGTCGTCGTGCCAGCTGACGACGACGCGATCGCCGCGGTCCTCGTCGTGGGTGCGGTTGCGGTCGTTCTGCTCGAGCACGCTGACGCGCACGCCGGCGTCGAGGTCGACCACGAGACGGATGCCGCTGCCGAGGTAGATGGTCTCGGCGACGGTGCCGGGGGCGTTGCGGATGCCGGCGCCCGTCTCGCCGGCGCCGACGGTCATCTTCTCGGGGCGCACGGAGTGGACGCCGCCGCGACCGAGGAGCGCCTGCGAGACGCGGTCGTCGAACAGGTTGGAGGTGCCGACGAAGTCGGCGACGAACCGCGAGGCGGGTCGCTCGTAGAGTTCGGCGGGCGTGCCGAGCTGCTCGATGCGGCCGTTGTTGAACACGGCGACCCGGTCGGAGAGCGTGAGCGCCTCCTCCTGGTCGTGCGTGACGAAGATGAAGGTGATGCCGAGGTCGCGCTGGATCTGCTTCAGCTCGACCTGCATCTGCTCGCGGAGCTTGAGGTCGAGCGCGCCGAGCGGCTCGTCGAGCAGCAGCACCTTGGGTTGCACGACCGTGGCGCGGGCGAGGGCGACGCGCTGCCGCTGCCCGCCCGAGAGCTGCGCGGGCTTGCGGTCGGCCATCTGCTCGAGGCGAACGGATGCCAGCGCCCGGCGGGCGCGCTCGTTGCGTTCGGCCTTGCCGATGCCGCGCACCCGGAGCCCGTATGCGACGTTGTCGAGCACGTTCATGTGGGGGAACAGCGCGTAGTCCTGGAAGACCGTGTTGACGTCGCGGTCGAAGGGCGCCCGTCTCGTGACGTCGTCGCCGAAGAGCTCGATCGTGCCATCCGTCGGCTGCTCGAACCCGGCGATCAAGCGGAGCACCGTGGTCTTGCCCGAGCCCGAGGGTCCCAGCATCGAGAAGAACTCGCCCGCGCCGATCTCGAGATCGACGTGGTCGACGGCGGTGACGGCGCCGAACTCCTTCGTGAGTCCGGTGAGCCGGATGGCCGGCTGCTGGTCGGTCATGGACGATCTCCTTCGATCTCGATGGGGTAAATCATATGGCTTCATATGTCATAGTCCATAGGTTCGTGTTACGGTCTGATCACGGAAGCGGCGGAGGCCGCCCCCAGTCCGGGGGCCCCGCCGCGGCGCACCATCGAGGAGGACGGATGCCGCACGCCACCGCGCGCGCCGACGCCGCCCGCGCCGTGATCTTCTCGCCGCTCGAGGGCGCCGGCCGCGCCGAGCTCGTCGAGCAGCGCCTGACCGACGCGATCGTCTCGGGCGTGCTCCACGACGGCGAGCGCCTGCCCAGCGAGGCCGACCTCGCCAAGAGCCTCGGCGTCGCCCTCGTCACCGCCCGCGAAGCCCTCGTCGCGCTGCGCCACAAGGGACTCGTCCGCACCCGGCGCGGCCGAGACGGCGGCAGCTTCGTCACCTACGACCGCGACGCCTCCGCGCGAGTCCTCGACGAACGGCTGCGCACCACCAGCCGCATCGAACTCCGCGACCTCTCGCTGCACGTCGCCGCGATCGCCGGCATGGCCGCAGAGGTCGCCGCCGACCGCGCGAGCGACGACGACATCGCCTCGCTCGTCGAGATCGACGCCCGAGCCGACCTCACCTCCGCGGGCGGCGCCCGCCGCGCGGTCAGCCGGTTCCGGCTCGAGGTCGCCGCCGTCAGCCAGTCGCCCCGCCTCGTCCACGAGGAGCTCCGCCTGCAGGCCGAGACGGGACCTTTGCTCTTCCTGTGCCTGCGGGCCCAGGAGTACCGTGACCGCAGTAGGCAGGCACGCCTCGACATCATCGACGCGATCCGGCGAGCGGATGCCGCATCCGCCCGCCGCGCGACCGTCGACCACGTCACCGAGTGCGTCGAATGGCTGATCGACGAGAAGGCGCGCCTCGAAGCCGGGGAAGGGAGTGGATCATGACCCACGCCGTCGCCACCGACGCGGCGACCGTCGCACGACGCATCGCCGACGTCATCGATCCCGTGTTCGCCGTCATCGATTCGTGGCGCGACGCCGCCGAGCGGCGGCTCTCGAGCGACGCCGAGCCGCGCGCGGCATCCGTCGACCCGTTCGTGCACGACCTCGTCGCGGCCGAACTCGTCCGGGCTGAGACGCTCATCACCGGCGCGGGCTTCGTCGCCGCACCCGGCTACCTCGTCGACGCGCCCTGGCACCTGGCCTGGTGGCTGAGCGGCCGGTCGCCGTTCCAGGCGGAGGCCGCGCGCGGCATCCGTCGCCTCGACGCCGAGAGCGACCCCGACGCCGAGTCGTTCCGCGACTACACGACGCTCGAGTGGTGGCGCGTGCCCGAGCGGACCGGCAGCCGGCACCTCACGGGCCCGTACGTCGACTACCTCTGCACCGACGACTACACGGTGACCATCACGACGCCCGTCCGCGTCGACGGCGAGATGGTCGGGCTCGTGGGCGCCGACGTGTACGTCGCGCGCCTCGAGCAGGTGCTGCTGCCCGTGCTGCGCGGCGCCGGCGGCACGTGCACGATCGTGAACGCGTCGGGTCGCATCGTCGCGTCGAGCGAGACGCACCGGGCCACGGGGGCGCTCCTCCGGCTCGACGGGCTCGCCGAGGCGCTCGCGCCGCTCCGCGAGGCCGAGGCCGCGGGCCGGGTGACGGATGCCGCGCGCCTACCGGGCGGCGGCACCGTCGTGCCGTGCGGCGACACGTCGCTCGCGCTCGTCGTCGAGTAGCGCGCCCGCGTCACACGAGGTGACGCGCTCGCGGGCGTCGCGCAGCCGATGCGAACATGAGGAAATGACCGCCCAGCCCCCCGCACTCGTCGGCATCTCGCACGGGACGTCGTCCCCCGAAGGGCGGCGCGCGGTGCGCGGCCTGCACGACGCGGTCGCCGAGGCGGTGGCGCAGCGCAATCCGGATGCCACGCCGACCGTGCGCCTCGGTCACGTCGACGTCGAGCAGCCCGACATACCTGCGACCCTGGCCTCCCTCGCCGACGGCGAGCCCGCCGTGGTCGTGCCGCTGCTGCTCTCGGCCGGGTACCACGTCTACGTCGACCTCACCGACGCGGTCGAGGAGGAGACCGCGCGGCCCGTCGCGCTCGCGGGCGCGCTCGGGCCCGACGACCGGCTCGCGAGCGTGCTCCTGCGCCGGCTGCGCGAGGCGGGCCTGCGCGACGACGACCGCATCGTGCTCGCCGTCGCCGGGTCGAGCGACCGGCGCGCGGTCGACGACTGCGTCGAGCAGGCACGGCGCCTGAGCGCCGCGGCGGGGCGCGAGGTCGCGGTCGGTTTCCTCTCGGCGGCGGAGCCGCGCCTGCCCGACGCGGTCGCGGCCGCGCGCGACCTGCTCGCCGACGGCGGGCGGGTCGTCGTCGCGAACTACCTCCTCGCGCCCGGCTACTTCGACGACCTCGCCCGGGCAGCGGGGGCGGAGGTCACGGCCGCCCCGCTCCTCGTGCCCGACGAGCCCGCGCCGGCCGAGCTCGTCGACATCGTGCTCGATCGCTACGCGGCATCCGTCGGCGCCCTGCATGACGGAGCCCGTCGGCCCTGACCGGGCGCTCGCGGGTCAGGCGGCGCGGCGACCGCCGTTGCGGAGCACCAGCGCGATGAAGACGACGACGTAGCCGAGGCCCGCGACGAGCAGGGCGACCAGCCACGCCGACGCGTCGTCGCCGACCATGGGGATGACCCGCTCGCACGACGGCGCCCCGCCGATCACGCCGCCGGACCCCAGCAGCGCGGGGTCCACCGCCGACAGCCGCCACCCGTTGTCGCCCGACGAGACGAATCCCTCGCACGTCCACCACGCGGTGCCGAGGAACACGATCAGCCCGGCCACGAGCGGCGTCGTCAGCAGGCCGAAGAGGTTGCCCGCGTGGCGGTCGGCGGCGTCCCCGGGCGTCTCCATGTCGGCATCCTCCCCCTGGGTCGGCGCGAGGTCAACGCGATCCCGCGCCGGCGGGCGCGTGACCGTCTGCGACGGCATGTGACGCCGTGCGACACGGGGTGACCGAACGTGACAGGGCGGCCTTCCGGCATCCGCTCGACCCCCCGTACCTTCGTCAACCACGTGCCCCGGACGGGGTGCGGACGAGGAGGGAACCGTGACGATCGAGACGACGGATGCCGCGCCGCGGGCGCCGCGCGCCGAGCGCCCGGCCCGCGACATCCGCACGCCCCGCCCCTCGGCCAAGCCGAACGGGCAGTGGAAGGTCGACGGCACCGCCCCGCTCAACGCCAACGAGGAGTGGAAGCAGGCCGACGGCGGCCTGAGCGTGCGCGAGCGGATCGAGACGATCTACGCCGACGGCGGCTTCGCGTCGATCGACCCGACCGACCTGCACGGGCGCTTCCGCTGGTGGGGGCTGTACACGCAGCGCAAGCCCGGCATCGACGGCGGGCGCACGGCCACGCTCGAACCGCACGAGCTCGAGGACGAGTACTTCATGCTGCGCGTCCGGATCGACGGCGGGCAGCTCACGACCGAGCAGCTCCGCGTCATCGGCGGCATCTCGACCGAGTTCGGGCGCGACACCGCCGACCTCACCGACCGGCAGAACGTGCAGCTGCACTGGATCCGCGTCGAGGACGTGCCCGAGATCTGGCGTCGCCTCGAGGCCGTCGGGCTCGGCACGACCGAGGCCTGCGGCGACGTGCCCCGCGTCATCCTGGGATCGCCCGTCGCCGGCATCGCCGCCGACGAGCTCATCGACCCGACGCCGCAGATCGACGAGATCACGTCGCGCTTCATCGGCGACGAGTCGCTCGCGAACCTGCCGCGCAAGTTCAAGTCGGCCATCACCGGCCACCCCAGCCAGGACGTGGTGCACGAGATCAACGACGTCGCGTTCGTCGCGGTCGAGCACCCGACGCTGGGTGTCGGGTACGACCTGTGGGTCGGCGGCGGCCTGTCGACGGCGCCGCGGCTCGCGGAGCGGCTCGGCGTGTTCGTGGCGCCGGCGCTCGTCGCCGACGTGTGGCACGGCGTCGCCCAGATCTTCCGCGACTACGGCTACCGGCGCCTGCGGAACAAGGCGCGGCTGAAGTTCCTCCTCGCCGACTGGGGCGTGGAGCGCTTCCGGTCGGTGCTCGAGACCGAGTACCTCGGGGCGCCACTGCCCGACGGTCCGGCCGCCCCGACGCCCACGACGGTCGGCGACCACGTGGGCGTGCACCGCCAGAAGGACGGCCGCTTCTACGTCGGCGCGACGCCCATCGTCGGGCGCGTCTCCGGCCCGACGCTCACGAAGCTCGCCGACCTCGTCGAGGCGCACGGGTCGACCCGGCTGCGCACCACGCCCCACCAGAAGGTCGTCATCCTCGACATCCCCGAAGACCGGGTCGAGTCGCTCATCGCGGGGCTCGACGAGCTCGGGCTTCAGGCCCGGCCGAGCCTCATCCGCCGCGGCACGATCGCGTGCACGGGCATCGAGTTCTGCAAGCTCGCCATCGTCGAGACCAAGGCGTATGCGACGGCGGCCGTGCTCGAGCTCGAGGAACGCCTCGACGCGTTCGACCTGCCGCACCCGATCGCCCTGCACGTGAACGGATGCCCCAACTCGTGCGCGCGCATCCAGACCGCCGACATCGGGCTCAAGGGCCAGCTCGTGACGATCGACGGCGAACAGGTACCGGGCTACCAGGTGCACCTCGGCGGCGGGCTCGCCTCGCAGGACCGCGACGAGGCCGGCCTCGGCCGGACGGTGCGCGGCCTCAAGGTCACGGCGGACGGCATCGCCGACTACGTCGAGCGGGTCGTCACGCGGTTCCTCGACGAGCGGGATGCCGCGGCCGACGAGACGTTCGCCCAGTGGGCGCACCGCGCCGACGAGGAGGCGCTGCGATGAGCGCGCGGAACCTCGGGCTCGGTGGTCGAGTAGCGCCGAAGGCGCGTACCGAGACCACCCGGGTGCGAGGTCTCGATACGGGCGCTTCGCGTCCTACTCGACCAGCGGGGTTGCGCTCGGCCGACGAGCTGCGCGCCCTCGCCGAGGCCGGCAACGCCGCACTCGGCAGCCTCACCGACCGCGAGGCATCCGCTGCCGAGGTCGTCGCCTGGGTCGCCGCGAACTTCGCCACGGATGCCGCGGCCGTCGCCTGCTCGATGGCCGACGCCGCACTCCCCCACCTGGTGGCACAGCATCTGCCCGGGGTCGACGTGCTGTTCCTCGACACCGGCTACCACTTCGCCGAGACCCACGTGACCCGCGAGGAGGTCGCGCGCGCCCTCGACGTGCGCGTCGTCGACGTGCGGCCCGAGCAGACGGTCGCCGAGCAGGACGCCGAGTTCGGCGCCGAGCTGTTCGCGCGCGACCCCGGCCTCTGCTGCGCGCGCCGCAAGGTCGAGCCGCTCCAGCGGGCGCTCGCCGGATACGAGGTGTGGTTCACCGGCGTGCGCCGTGAGGAGGCGCCGACCCGAGCGCTCACGCCGCTCGTCACCTACGACGAGCGGAATGGGCTCGTGAAGGTGAACCCCGTCGCGGCATGGAGCTTCGACGACCTGCTCGACTACGCGAGCGCCAACGCCGTGCCGGTCAACCTGCTCATGTCGCACGGCTACCCCTCGATCGGCTGCGAGCCGTGCACGAAGCCCGTCGCCGCGGGCGAGGACCCGAGGTCGGGCCGCTGGGCCGGCCTCGCCAAGACGGAATGCGGGTTGCACCTATGACCGACACCACCGACACCGCCCGTCCGGCGGACGCGTCCACCGCGCAGCTCGACGCGCTCGACACGCTTGAGGCCGAGGCCATCCACATCATCCGCGAGGTCGTCGCCGAGTTCGAACGGCCCGTGCTGCTGTTCTCCGGCGGCAAGGACTCCGTGGTCGTGCTGCACCTCGCCACCAAGGCGTTCTGGCCCGCGAAGGTGCCGTTCCCGGTGCTGCACGTCGACACGGGCCACAACTTCCCCGAGGTGCTGCGCTTCCGCGACGAGACCGTCGAGCGGCTCGGAATCCGGCTCGTCGTGGCATCCGTCCAGGACTACCTCGACGACGGGCGCCTGCAGGAGCGGGCGGATGGCACGCGCAACCCGCTGCAGACCCAGCCGCTGCTCGACGCGATCGCCGCCGGACGGCACGATGCGGTCTTCGGCGGTGCCCGCCGCGACGAGGACAAGGCGCGCGCCAAGGAGCGGATCATCTCGCTGCGCGACGAGTTCGGCCAGTGGGACCCGCGCAACCAGCGCCCCGAGCTCTGGAACCTCTACAACGGCCGGCACACCGTCGGCCAGCACGTGCGAGCGTTCCCCATCTCGAACTGGACCGAGCTCGACGTGTGGCGCTACATCGAGCGGGAGCGGATCGCGCTGCCGCCGCTGTACTTCGCACACGAGCGCGACGTGTATGCGCGGGACGGCATGTGGCTCGCGGTGAGCGACGTGTCGGCGCCGCGTGCCGGCGAGACCGTCGAGCGACGCACCGTGCGGTACCGCACCGTCGGCGACCTCAGTTGCACCGGTGCCGTGGTGTCCGATGCCGCGACGGTGTCGGACATCGTGCGGGAGGTCGCGGCATCCACCCTCACCGAGCGCGGCGCGACCCGCGCCGACGACCGCCTCTCGGAGGCGGCCATGGAGGACCGCAAGAAGGACGGGTACTTCTGATGAGCGAGCACACCGTTGGTCGAGTAGCGAGCGCCAGCGAGCGTATCGAGACCACGACGACATCAGATCTCGGTACGCGTCCGGCTGCGCCGGGCGCTACTCGATCACCGGAAGGCTCGCTGTTCCGGTTCGCGACCGCCGGCTCGGTCGACGACGGCAAGTCGACCCTCGTCGGCCGGCTCCTGCACGACTCGAAGGCGATCCTCGCCGACCAGCTCGAGTCGGTCGCGCGCACGTCGGCCGAGCGCGGCTTCGGCGGTGAGCCCGGCGCGATCGACTTCGCCCTCCTCACCGACGGCCTGCGCGCCGAGCGCGAGCAGGGCATCACGATCGACGTCGCCTACCGGTACTTCTCGACCGGTCGCCGGTCGTTCATCCTCGCCGACTGCCCCGGCCACGTGCAGTACACGCGCAACATGGTCACGGGCGCGGCCACCGCCGACGCCGTCGTCGTGCTCGTCGACGTGCGCAACGGCGTGCTCGAGCAGACCCGCCGCCACCTCGCGGTCGTGCAGCTGCTGCGCGTCCCGCACGTGATCGTCGCGGTGAACAAGATCGACCTCGTCGGGTACGACCGCGCCGCGTTCGAGCAGGTGGCGACGGATGTCGCGGGGCTGGCCCGCGACCTCGGCCTGCCCGACGCGCACGTGGTGCCGGTCTCGGCGCTCGCGGGCGACAACGTCGTGGAGCGCTCGGCGAACACGCCGTGGTACGACGGCCCGAGTCTGCTCGAACTGCTCGAGACGCTCTCGACGATCGACGAACTCGAGACCGACCTCGAGGCGCTGCGCCTGCCGGTGCAGCTCGTGGTCCGTCCGCAGGGCGCGCTGTCGCCCGAGTTGGCGGGCGCGGCGGACGACTTCCGCGACTACCGCGCCTTCGCGGGCCGCATCGAGTCCGGCACCGTCCGCGTCGGCGACCTCGTCGAGGTGTTCCCGGCCGGCGTCACCACCACCGTCACCGGCATCGACCGCGGACCGGTGGCCGTCGAGGCGGCATCCGCCCCGCTCTCGGTCTCGCTGCGCCTGGCCGACCCCGTCGACGCCGCGCGCGGTGCCGTCATCGTGGCGGCCGGGTCGCTGCCGAAGCCCCGGCGCGAGCTCGACGCCGACGTCTTCCAGCTCGACGGCCGGCCGCTCACGCCGGGCAGCCGGGTGCTGGTCAAGCACGGCACGTCGACCGTGCAGGCGCTCGTCACCGACATCCGCGGCCGGCTCGACCTGAACACGCTCGAGACCGAGCCGACCGCGGCGCTCGAGACGAACGACATCGGACTCGTGCGGCTGAAGCTCGCGGCGGACCTCGCCGTCGAGCCGTACGCCGCACACCGCCGGGCGGGGGCGTTCCTCGTCATCCATCCGCACGACGGCGCGACCCTCGCCGCCGGCATCGTCACCGAAGGAGGACCAGCATGACCGCATCACGCGCCATCCGCTCGACCCGTCTCGGAGACCTCGCCGGCATGATGCTCGCCGGAGCCATCCTCACGACCGCGACCCTGTCGGGATGCGCGGCCACCCCCGCGTCGGGTGCCGACACCCAACCCGAGGCGCCCGCCGCCGAGGCGACCGGCACGCCCGCCGAGGAGTTGCGCCTGGGCTACTTCGCGAACGTGACGCACGCCCCCGCGCTCGTGGGGCTCGAGGAGGGCCTCATCGAGGACGCGCTCGGCGACACCGAGCTCTCCACGCAGGTGTTCAACGCCGGCCCGGCCGCCATCGAGGCGCTGTCAGCCGGCGCGATCGACGCGACGTACATCGGCCCGAACCCGGCCATCAACACGTTCGTCGCCTCGGCCGGCCAGTCGGCCCGCATCGTCGCCGGCGCCGCCAGCGGCGGTGCGGCGCTCGTCGTGCAGCCGGGCATCGACGGCGCCGACGACCTCGCGGGCACCAACTTGGCCACGCCGCAGCTCGGCAACACGCAGGATGTCGCGCTGCGCACCTGGCTCGCCGAGGAGGGCTACGAGACCTCGACCACGGGCGGCGGCGACGTGACCATCTCGCCGACCGAGAACGCGCAGACGCTCACGCTCTTCCAGGCGGGCGACCTCGACGGCGCGTGGCTTCCCGAGCCGTGGGTGTCGCGGCTCGTCGTCGACGCGGGCGCGGAGGTGCTCGTCGACGAGGCCGACCTCTGGGATGACGGCGAGTTCCCGACGACCGTGCTGCTCGTGCGCGCGGACTTCCTCGCCGAGCACCCCGAGACGGTCCGCGAGCTCGTCGCCGGCCACGCGGCATCCGTCGCCTGGCTCGACGAGAACCCGGATGCCGCGGCCGACGTGATCAACGCGCGCCTCGAAGCGGATGCCGGCAAGGGCCTCTCGGACGCGGTCATCGACCGGGCGCTCGAGCACGTCGAGTTCACGGTCGACCCACACGCCGACACGTTCGCCCAGCTGCTGGAGGACGGCGTCGCGGCTGGCACCGCGAAGGCGGGCGACATCGACGGGCTCTTCGACCTCTCGGCACTGAACGCCGTGCTCGAGGCGGCCGGCGACGACCTCGTGAGCGCGGCCGGGCTCGGGACGGAGTAGTCGTGTCCACCATCACCGCTGGTCGAGTCGCACCGAAGGCGCGTACCGAGGCCAATCCGGTCGGAACCCCGGCCCCCGCCATCCGCCTCACCGGCCTCGGCAAGCGATACGCCGACGACGGACCGGTCGTGCTCGACGGCATCGACCTCGAGGTCGCGCCGGGCGAATTCACGTGCCTGCTCGGCGCGTCGGGGTGCGGCAAGTCGACGCTGCTCTCGATCGTCGCGGGCCTCGAGAAGCCGACGGCCGGCGCGGTCGAGGTCGCCGACGGCGGCGCCGCGGTGATGTTCCAGGACGCGTCGCTGCTGCCGTGGCTCACGGCCCGGCGCAACGTCGAGCTCGCGCTGCGGCTCGGCGGGTCGGGGCTGTCCGCCCCGGCCCGCCGGGCCCGCGCCCTCGAGCTGCTCGACGTCGTGAACCTCGCGGATGCCGCGGAGAAGCGCCCGCACGAACTGTCGGGCGGGATGCGCCAGCGCGTGGCCCTCGCCCGGGCGCTCGCGCAGGACCGCCCGGTGCTCCTCATGGACGAGCCGTTCGCGGCCCTCGACGCCATCACGCGCGACCTGCTGCACGAGGAGCTCCAGCGAGTTTGGCGCGAGACCGGCCGGACGATCGTGTTCGTCACCCACAACGTGCGCGAGGCCGTGCGCATCGGCCAGCGCGTGCTGCTCATGTCGAGCCGTCCGGGGAGGATCGTGCGCGAGTGGCAGATCGCCGACGAGGGCCCGCGGCGCATCGAGTCGCCGCAGGTCGGCACGCTCTCGATCGAGATCACCGAGCACCTGCGAAGGGAGATCCGCCGCAATGCCTGAGTTGCCCATCCCCATCGCTGTGGCGCGTGACGCCTCCCGCGCTGGCGAGCGTCCAACGGATGTCGCCCCGAACAGTGCCGAGTCGCATCCACTGGACACTCGATCCCGACTGGGTGCCAGCGCGGGGTCCGGCGGGTCGGCGGCGGCCGCCGACTCGCTCGACGCCGACCTGCGCGGCCTCGACGCCCTGCAGACCGAGGTGCGCACGGCGCGCCCGTGGTGGCGACGCCTCGTCGACGGCGCGCTGCCGCCGATCGTCCTCATCGCGCTGCTCATCGCCGCGTGGCAGGCCTACACCGTCATCGCGCAGCCGCGCCCCGACCTCTCCCCCGGCCCGCTCGACGTGGCCGCCGCGCTCGGCCAGGCGTGGGAGTCCGGTCGCCTGCAGCTCGCGGTGACGACGAGCCTCGAGCGCGGCGTCCTCGGCTTCCTCATCGCGATCGCGATCGGCACGCCGCTCGGCCTGCTGCTCGCCGAGTCGCGCCTGCTCCGTCGCGCGCTCCAGCCGCTGCTGTCGGGCCTGCAGGTGCTGCCGTCGGTCGCGTGGGTGCCGGCCGCGATCATCTGGTTCGGGCTGACGGATGCCACGGTGTACTTCGTCGTGCTCATGGGCGCCGTGCCATCCATCGCCAACGGGCTCGTCGCGGGCATCGACCAGGTGCCCCCGCAGCTGCGCCGGGTCGGCACGGTGCTCGGGGCGTCGCGCTGGCAGCTCGCCACGGCGGTCGTGGTGCCAGCCGCGCTCCCCGGCTACCTCGCGGGCCTCCGCCAGGGGTGGGCGTTCTCGTGGCGCTCGCTCATGGCCGCCGAGATCATCGCGTTCGGCGGCACGATCGGCTTCGGCCTGGGCTCGATGCTGCAGCAGAGCCGCGACCTCGCCGACCTCGCGGGCGCGCTCGGCACGATCCTCGTCATCCTCGCGATCGGCGTCGTCATCGAGCTGCTGGTGTTCGCGCCGATCGAGCGCGGGCTGCTGCGCCGCCGCGGGCTGACGGGAGCGGGCGCATGAGCGGCCGGGTGCTCCTCGTCGGCGCGGGCCCGGGCGACCCGGGCCTGCTCACCATCCGGGGCCTGCGCGCGCTCGAGCGGGCCGACGTGATCGTGGCCGACCGGCTCGGCGCCCGCTCGGTGCTCGACGGCCTCGCGGCCGACGGGGTCGAGCTCGCCGCCGAGATCGTCGACGTCGGCAAGCTGCCCGGCCACCACGGCGTGCCGCAGGACGCGATCAACGAGCTGCTCGTCACCCTCGCCCGCGACGGCAAGCGCGTCGTGCGCCTGAAGGGCGGCGACCCGTACGTCTTCGGGCGCGGCGGCGAGGAGCTCGCCTACTGCCGCGAGCGCGGCATCGACGTCGAGGTCGTGCCCGGCATCACGAGCGCCGTCTCGGTGCCGGCCATCGCCGGCATCCCGCTCACGCATCGCGGCCTCGCGACGACGTTCACGGTCGTCACCGGCCACGACCAGATCCAGCAGCTCGGCGGCGGCCGCGACCACACCGTGGTGCTGCTCATGGGCGTCGGCACGCTCGCGAACTCGGCGATCACCCTCGCCCGCGGCGATCGTGGCGGCGAATGCCCAGTCGCGATCGTGGAGGATGGGTACGGCCCTCGCCAACGAGTGACGATCGGCACGCTCGACACGGTCGCCCACCAGGCGGCGGTGCGGGGCGTCCGGTCGCCCGCCGTCGTGGTGGTCGGCGACGTCGTGCGGCTCAGCCCGTACGCGCCCGCCGAGCTCGCGACATCCGCTTTCGCCGCACCGCCGGCCATCGACTGACCGCCCCTGCACCTCTTCGAAAGGCCATGACCCCATGACCCTCAACCTCCGTGTCGCGATCGTCGGCGCCGGCCCCGCCGGCATCTACGCGGGCAACATCCTGCGCCGCCAGGTCGACGAGGCCGGCGGGCAGGTCGCGATCGACCTGTTCGAGTCGCTGCCCGCGCCGTACGGCCTGATCCGGTACGGCGTCGCGCCCGACCACCCGCGCATCAAGGGCATCGTCAACTCGCTCCACGAGATGCTCGACGAGGGCACCATCCGCCTCATCGGCAACGTCGAGGTGGGTCGGGACGTCACGGTCGACGAGCTGCGCGAGCGCTACGACGCCGTGATCTTCGCGACGGGCGCCCTGAAGGACGCGCCCCTCGACATCCCGGGCATCGACCTGCCCGGCTCGTACGGCGCGGCCGACTTCGTCGCCTGGTACGACGGCCACCCGGACGTCGCGCGCGAGTGGCCGCTCGAGGCCGAGTCGATCGCGGTGATCGGCAACGGCAACGTGGCGCTCGACGTCGCGCGGATGCTCGCGAAGCACCCTGCCGACCTGCTCTCGACCGACATCCCGGCGAACGTGCACGAGGGGCTGCTCGCCTCGCCGGTGACCGACGTGCACGTGTTCGGCCGTCGCGGCCCGTCGCAGGTGAAGTTCACGCCGATCGAGCTGCGCGAGCTCGGCGAGGTGCCCGACGTCGACGTCATCGTGTACGACGACGACTTCGCGCGCGCCGAGGGCGACGAGCACGCCGCCCACCTGCTCGCGACGAACAACCAGGTGAAGGTCATGACGCGAACGCTGAACGGATGGCGCAAGCCCGCCGACTGGCAGCCGACCGCGTCGCGCCGCCTGCACCTGCACTTCTTCCACTCCCCCGTCGAGGTGCTCGGCACCGACCGCGTCGAGGGCGTGCGCTTCGAGCGGACCCGCCCGGTCGGCGACGGCTCGGTCGCCGGCACGGGCGAGTTCGTCGACGTGCCCGTGCAGGCCGTGTACCGCGCGGTCGGGTACGCGAGCTCGCCGGTCGCGGGCGTGCCGTTCGACGAGCGCGCGCGGGTCATCCCCAACGCGGGCGGTCGGGTGACGGATGCCGCCGGCGCGCCGGTCCTCGGCGTGTACGCCACGGGCTGGATCAAGCGCGGCCCCGTCGGCCTCATCGGCCACACGAAGGGCGACGCGCTCGAGACCGTCACGAATCTGGTCGCGGACGCGACGTCCGGGGCGCTCGCCGCGCCCAAGGTAGAGGCCGCCGACGGCGGCGAGGTGCTCGAGCTGCTCGAGGCTCGCGGCATCCGCTACACGACCTGGAACGGCTGGCTGGCGCTCGACGCGCACGAGCGCGGACTCGGCGAGGCGTTCGAGGGTCCGGTGACGCGTGAGCGCGTGAAGGTCGTGCCGCGCGACGAGCAGGTCGCGCTCTCGCGCGACGGCGCCCTCATCGCGGGCTGACCCGCGCCGGGCCGTCCCCGCCCCGCGGCTTCGCCGCCCGTCCGCCCGGCTCACGTCGGGCGCGAATCGTCGCAACGGCCCGCCCGGAGCGACCATTCGCGTCCGGCGCGCTCGGGGTGTCGCGCGCGGCGTCAGCCGTCGGCGACGGCGGCGAACGCGTCGATCGCGGCGGGGTCGCCGCCCGCGGCGCGCAGCCGCGACGCGATGCCCGCACGGGCACGGCGGTACGACGAGTTGCGACCGGTGAGCAGCGAGTCGCGGTTGGCGAGCTCGAGCAGCGCGCTGAATTCGAAGGCGGCCTGCTTCGCGTCGTCGAGCGCGGGGAGCTCGCCGAGGTCGCGGGCATGTTGCAGGGTTGCGGCGAGGTAGCCGCCCCATTCGCGCAGGGTCGAGGCGACGGCGTCGCGCACCTCGCCGGGCTTGGCGTCGAAGTCGGCGGCGGCCTCGGCGAAGAAGCACCCACCCGGGAAGACGCGGTCGCGCGAGTACGCGATCCACCCGTCGACGAGCGCGAGGGTGCGGGCCAGGCCCCGCGGATGCGCGCGGGCCGGCTCGACGACCGTCTCGATGAACCGCTCGCGCGCGGTCTCGACGGCGGCGAGCTGGAGGCGCTCCTTGGTGCCGAACAGGGTTGCGACATTGCTCTTCGACAGCCCGGCGGCCTGTGCGATGCGCCCGATCGAGAGCTGGTCGAGTCCCTCGACCGACGCGAGGTCGACCGCCGCGGCGAGGATCACCCGGCGCGAGGCGTCGCCGCGGAGGCGGCGCCCGTCGGCGTGGTCCGGCGCGGATGCGGCATCCGTCGTCGTGCTCGTCAGCAGGTGGTCGGTCATCACTTGCAGTTTACGCACGAACGTTCGTATACTCAACGCACGATCGTTCGTATTCATTCATCGAACGGATGCCGCAGACCCCGCCGGATCGGAGCCACCATGTCCCGCGCCCTCCTCGCCGTCGCCGCGACCGTCCGCGCCGCCGAGCGCGTCTCCCCGGAGGCCGCGGCACGTCTGGCCCTGCCCCTCTTCATGCACATCGGCAGCCCGCTGCCGGTGCGGCCCGCCGACCGCGCGATCCACGATGCCGCGCGACGCAGCACCCTCCGCGTGCGCGGGCGCGACCTCGTCGCCTACGAGTGGGGTGGCGGGCCCGACACGATCCTCCTCGTGCACGGATGGCGCGGGCGCGCCTCGCAGTTCGCGCCGATCGTCCGCGAGCTGCGCTCCGAGGGCTTCCGGCTCGTCGCATTCGACGCGCCCGCCAACGGCGACTCGGCCGGCCGGCGCACCGACATCCGCGACTGGCTCGCCGCGATCGAGGCCATGCAGTCGCGCCACGGCCGGTTCCACACGATCATCGGCCACTCCTTCGGCGCCATGGCCGCACGCACCGCGGTGACCGAGGGCGTCGCCGCGGGCGCCGTCGTCGCGATCGGCGGCATGGCCGCCGCGCGCACCCTCGTCGACACCTTCGCCGGCCGCGTCGGCATCGGCCCGGCGAGCGCCGACGCCCTCGCACTCCGGTTCGGTCGCCGCGTCCTGCCGCACCTCGCCGACCCGTGGCCCCGCTTCGACGGCGTCGCCGCACCCCTCCCCGAGCGGATGCCGCTCCTCGTCGTGCACGACCGCACCGACCGCGAGGTCGCCGTCGGCGAAGCGATCCGCCTGCACGCGGCGCACGGCGACCGATCGCGACTCGTCGTGACCGACGGGCACGGGCACAACCGGGTCCTGGGTGCGGATGCCACGCTCGACGCGATCACCGCGTTCGTCACCGGCGGACCGGCGGGCGTCGATGCGCTCGGCATCGCGGGTGCGCAGGATGCCGATGCGGCATCCGTTCGCCCCTGACGGTCGGCCGGAGGCTAGCGGCCCGGCGCCCCGGCGTCGGTGATCCCCACGTCGGCGCGCGAGAAGTTCTGGTACGACCGCGACGCGGTCGGGCCGCGCTGGCCCTGGTAGCGCGACGAGTACTCGGCCGAGCCGTAGGGCCGCTCGGACGCCGACGACAGCCGGAAGAAGCAGAGCTGGCCGATCTTCATGCCCGGCCAGAGCTTGATCGGCAGCGTCGCCACGTTGCTGAGCTCGAGCGTGACGTGCCCGGTGAAGCCCGGGTCGATGAAGCCCGCCGTCGAGTGCGTGAGCAGGCCGAGCCGCCCGAGCGAGCTCTTGCCCTCGAGCCGCGCCGCGACGTCGTCGGGCAGGGTGACCGCCTCGAACGTCGACGCCAGCACGAACTCGCCCGGATGCAGGATGAACGGCTCATCGGGCCGCACGTCGATGAGGTGCGTGAGCTCGGGCTGGTCCTCCGCCGGGTCGATGAACGGGTACTTGTGGTTGTCGAACAACCGGAAGTACCGGTCGAGCCGCACGTCGATCGACGACGGCTGGACCATCGCCGGGTCGTACGGCTCGAGGCGGATGCGTTCGCGATCGAGTTCGGCCCTGATGTCGCGATCCGAGAGAAGCACGGAGCCAGCCTACCGAGGCCCCGGTCGCCGGGTAGCGGAGCGTGTCGAGACGCTTGCTACGATGGTCAGCGCGGCGTCCTCCTCACCGAGCGGATGCCGCATGCCGATGTAGTTCAATGGTAGAACTTCTGCTTCCCAAGCAGACAGCGCGGGTTCGATTCCCGTCATCGGCTCTGATCAGGGATTTTACTGCTCCTTCGCCCGCACTGTTTCGATTGCAAAGCGCGCTAGTGGTCACTTAGTGGTCACAATTAAATGCCCAGCGCATCCGTCAGCGATCGGCTACGAGGCTGAGGCGCTGCCGCCAAGGGCATCGAGGCGCATCGAGAAGTCGCTCCGGTCGATCTTCTGGGGAACGTAGAACCGTGAGGTGATGCGAGAGCTCGAGTGACCGAGCTGCTCGCTCGCAGCTTCGATGTCCTCTGCGGCCTCGAGGTAGGTCGCTACCGCCTTACGGCACGAGGTGGGCGTCATCCACTCGAGTTCTGTGCCCCGGACAGCGAGCGCCCACTGCGTCCGGATGTTCTCGGGCCAGCGAACGGCACCCCCTGACGCGGGGAAGACCAAGTCGCAATACGCGTCCAGACGCCGTCTGGTGAGCACCTCGAGCGCGAAGGTCGGCAGCTTCAGCCGGCGAGTCGAGGAGTCCGTCTTGGGCCGCTCCTGGATGATCGCGCCCTGACCGGGAGACCGAATGATGGTTGCTCTGATCGTCACCGTGCGGTTCCCCAGGTCTACATCTCGCCACCGGAGCGCGAGCACTTCGCCGATTCGCGCCCCCGTTGCGATCAGGATGTCGCCGATGTCGCCGAGGTCGCGGATCACCAATCCCCTCGAACTCTCGCGTCGGTCGTGGGCCGAAAGCAGTTCCCGGAGCAAATGGATCTCGTCGAGGGTAGGAGCGACCACTTCCTTCCTCCGCCGGGGAGGACCTTTCAGCATGGTGGCTGGACTTGTATCGAGAGCGCCATGCCGGACTGCCAGTGAGAACATCCCGTTGAGAACCACGATGAGCATGCGTGCAGCGCCGGGACCTGATTTGTCGGCGACGCCATTCACTAGTCGCTGCAGACGCGGGACGCTGCACTCATGAAGCCGTAGCTCAGCGCTCGGCTCCACGTGGCTGCGGATCGTGGAGGCGTAACGGACGACTGTGGCGATCGCCTTCTCTTCGCGCTTGATGTCGTCCATCCAATGGGCTGCCAGCGCACCAAGCGTCGACTCGCGCGTCAGTATCTCGAACGTTGGCGTTAGTCGCTCCTTCAAAGCCTTTGTGAGATTCCGCTCGGCCTCCGCGTACGTACGGCCGGTTCGGATCATCTTGCGCCGCTTCCCGTCGCCGTCCCGAAAGTAGACGAGCGCCGCCGGCTTTCCATTGCGGAGGAGCCGCTGCATCCGCCCCCAACTCTCAAGCTCGAGCGGGGGCCTACCGCGCCCCATATTCGACTCCCCCGTCATCGAGGCGGCAAAGCCATTCACGGATCTCGCGCCCGAACAGCTCCGGATCCCGGTTCCACTCCAACGTGTGCGGAGTCGGCAGGAACTCGACAAGGTCGACATCACCGAAGGCTGCGACGGCCGATCGAGTGATCTCGATCGGGACGGTCGTATCGCCGCGCGAGTGGAAGATGAGCGTTCGAGGCGCCGAAGCGAGGTCAAGACCGTCGCCGATCGGCCGGTCAATCCCGGCCAGCCGGCACACCACCGGGGTCGAGAGAACGGCGGCCGCGGCCGCGATAAGAGGCTTCGGAAGTCGTTGTCGAGTTGCGACCAGCCGGAGCACATGGAGGAGGTCGAACATTGGAGAGATGAGTACCACGCCGGCAACGTCTGGCCGGCGGTCAGCTGCGTCCAGCACCAGTCGCGCGCCGTACGACCAGCCGACCATGACGACCCGCGTCGCGCCCTGCTGAATCGCATGGTCGATTGCCGCGAGCACCCGGTGAAGATGCTCGGGGGCCATCCCCCGGCCGCGGTTGTCGATATCGGCGCTGGCCTCGAGCGACACGATCGTGGACGGGTAGCCCGCCTCGCGGACGGACTCGACCGATCGAAGCGTCGAACTCGGTGCAGCGCCCATCCCGTGGACGTGAACTAACCAAACATCGCGCTCCGAAGCGTCGTCCGGCACCACGTCCCAGTGGACGAAGGAGATCCCCTCCATTTCACCCGTGTGAGCGATTGCCGAGCGCGCAATAGGGCTCTCCCGACCGAAGACGTCACCCACGAAGTACACCTCCGCTGGCCCGTGGAGGTCGCAGTGCTCGACTCGGCGCTCCACGGTAGACGCGTCCACCCGCACGATCTCCTGAACGCGGAAGAGCCGGCGCCCGAGCTGCAGGCCGAAGGTGCGAGGCTGCACCGTGGCATCCATTCGAGGGAGCGCTACCGTCCCGGTATCCGCACGGAAGACAGCGCGCATCGGCCGCCGCCGACCGAGCACGGCGTATCGTGCAACGGCAATGCCCGCGATTGCGGACACGGCTGCGCCGCCTGCCGCAATGGCTCCGATCGCGGCCAGCCGGCTCATCGTGCCGCCACCTGGAAGAGGTCGTCAGGGATGGCGATGTGGTCGTGAGCGAGGCGAAGGCGCTGCACCTCGTCTTCGCTCAGTTGGAGCTCTCCCCCGGACCTGAACCGCGCGTCCTCGATCTCCACGACCATCCGATGCAGCTGCATCTCATCGTCATCGTCCCTGAACGCGCTCGGCAGGGCCGAGCCCGAGACGACCCGCGTCCACAACGGCACGAGCTCCCTGATCAGCGCAGCGGTGTGGCGGCCGCGCCAATGCCGAAGTACGAAGCGCGCCGCTGCGGGGATCGCAAGTCCGGTGCAGAGTAGCGCCATCACGACGAAGAACATCGGGCTGTAGAGACTCTGCAGGTATCGCAGGGTGTCCCACCATCCCATGAGATGCGACAGGTTCATCCCGAGCACGTCGATGACCAGGACTATGCCGATGACGCAGCCGACCGCGAACATCGTGAACCCGATCGAGCTCGCTCGAGTGGTGAGCCTCGAACGGTTCTGAAGGATGACGACGCCGGTGTATCCCAGCACGAGACCGAGATACACGAACTGAACCGAGTTGTAGACGGCGGCCTGCCACTGGCCGCCGAAGTCGATCATGAATCGGGTCGACGAGTGCCACATGTCGATGAAGGCGAACGCCACCACCATCACGCATCCCGCAACGACGAGCAGCCAGACCGGCCATCTGCCCTTGCGATCCTGCACGCCACGGACGGACACGATGGCAGCCGCCGAGAGGAAGTACGTGCCCGTGATGAGTGCGCCATCCGAGATGAAGGTCGTGAGGTTGCGTCCCCCGAGCATGTGGTCGACGGCGAGGTACACCTCATCGATGTTGAGGAACATCGCGAGCGTGATGAGTGCGGAAGCGTACAGGATCCTCTGGCTCCGGCGGTGGCGCACGGTGATGAACTGCACGACGGTCAGCAGCGCCATGAGGCTGGTCACGGCTACCTGAGTCATCCGAAATGCTCCTCGAGCGGATGCCGGCGAGGCCGACGAATCGCGGCTGCGAGACGATCGGCGAGGCGCTCTGCCTCGACCTCCGTCTCGTCTTCAAAGGCGACCCGACCGAAGATCGCGTCGCCACGCTCCAGGCGGATGTCGGGTACGAACCGGGCGAGTTGGCCTACGCTACCCGGCGACGATTCGTCGTGGCGGAGAAGGACATGGCTGAGCTCGTGAAGCACGCACTGCAACCGGTGCAGCGGCGAGGTCTCCGGCACGTAGAAGATGTGGTGCATTCCCTGCCGCCTCACGACGAGGCCGCACGTGGACGTCCCCCGCAGTGTTTCGAGCGGAGTGATGTTGACCCTCGTGCCGCGCTCGCGTTCGACGTACCCGACGATCGCATCGAGCGAGCAGTCGTCCTCGAACGGAAGTGCCGAGAAGCTGGCATCGGCTCGTGTGACCGCGCCCGAGAGTTGCACTCGCTCGTCTGCGGCGACGACGTCACCCTGACTGCGTACCAACTCGACCGGCGAACGGAAATGTAGGGCTCCCCTGTCCCGCCGGCGCATGCTCAACGTTCCTCGTGCCGAAGACTCGAGGTGATCGCCCGGAGAGTCTCGGGCGTGATGTCGTCGCTGCCTCGAGCGGCGAGCCCTTCGACCTTGCTCTCGTGCAGCGCACGCAGGAAGTCGAGCTGCGCCTCGATCCGAACGACCTCGGGGTCGCCGGCGGCGCCAGTGAGGTAGACGCCATCGATGCCGAGCACGTCGGCGATGGCTTCGAGCGATCGACGGCCTGGAGCGCGCATGGCACTCCCTTCGAGCAGCTCGGCCCACTCTTCCTGGTTGAATCGGACTCCGCGCTCGAGCAGCAGCGGCGCGACCTCCTTGTAGCCGTGCGCAGAGCCGCGACCCCGTGCAAGCACCGACACCAGGAGCGCGATGCGCCGGCCGACCTCGCTGGGATCCGGTTCATGCAAGCCGTCAGCTTCGTCGAATGTGAGCTGCCCAGACGGCGCGCGGGACTCGGCCGCGAGACGAGCCGCCGCGCGGTCGACCAAAGCTGCTGGATCGACGTCGAGTGCCATCGCGACGTCGTAGAGGACGGGCACGGGCATGTCTCGGTGGTTGTTCAGGTACCGCAGAAGCGTCCCGTGGAAGATGCCTGCCCTCTCGGCGAGCTGCTTGACCGTGACGTTTCGCATGCTTCGTTCGGCGCGAAGCTCAGTCATCAGACAGCGATTGAACTCTGTGCCCGAAGTCTCCATACGGATCACTTTATGCGTCCGTTTGGGTGCTTTGTGAGCCATTGTGAGACCAGATTTACTTGCGCTTCCCGTTTGGGAACCCTACGCTACCCATATGGGAAGCAGTGAGATACGGGCGAACGTAGCTGAACGAGTGAGGTCGGCGCTCAAGGCGAAGGGGCGGAGCCAGCTCTCGCTGTCGCTCGAGATCGGCATTCCGAACACGACGTTGGGCCGGAAGCTGGCGGGCCACATCGACTTCACCGTGTCCGAGGTGTTCGCGATCGCCAGAGCGTTGAGCGTACCGGCCTCGGATCTGCTCCCAGACACCCTGCCTAGGAATGGGGAGAACTGATGAGCGACAAGGTCGTGTTGAAGCGACTGATGGATGACGCGCGCAGGTCTCTGTCGGGGGCGGACGAGGCGCTTGAGCGCTTCGTTGAAGACCACCGTGTCGGTGAGGTCCTGGACTCCACGCGCGCCGCTGAATACTGCGGACTTGCGACGGGCACGCTCTACAACCTCGCGTCGAGGCGTGAGGGGCCGGTGCAGCACAAGCACGGCCGCAAGACGGTGTACTACCCCGTCGATCTGGACGTCTACCTGTTCTCTCGGGTGCAGCTCATCCTCGTCGACGCAGCGTGACGCTACGTCGACATCCGACCACCACCAAAGAGATGACCCCCCGTTGCAGCGGGGGGCCGAGATTCCGTTTCGCCGGAAAGCAAGAGGAGGAATCAATCCATGTTCAAGATTATCAGCGGGGCGCACCTCGCCGCCGTCGACGCGAGCGCGGCGTCCACGAGTGGGCCTGCCACGCCGTTCAAGCGCTCGGAGGTCGAGCTACTCGGGGCACTCGCCGAGCGAATCCGCGAGACGACTCACGGCCTCTGGTGTGAGTCGGCCTCCCCCTCCACGCCAGCGACGGACTGCGCTTCCCTCGCGTGCGCTTGGGTGGCGTGGGATATCGCCCGCGACGTCTATGACGAGCTGCAGCGGTGCGGAGCGGCGGCATGACCGCCATTCAGTCCAGGCCGCCGCGGAACCACACCGATGAGGCGAATCCAGTCATCTGGGCCGACGTCGAGGCAATCGTGCTTCCGCACGATCGTTCCAGGAGAGAGCCGGACCCGACGGCCGTGGATCGCATCGCTCGCTCGCTCGCGGATGTCGGGCTGCTCATGCCGATCGGCGTGACGCCGCGCAACGTCCTCATCTTCGGAAGCACACGCCTGGCTGCCGCGAAGAAGCTCGGTTGGCAGCAGATCGAAGCTCGTGAGTTCGAATCGGCCGACGACCCTGAGGTGCGACGACTGATGGAGTGGGAAGAGAACGACGCCCGTCAGGATCTGTCTCTCGAGGAACAGCTCGCGTTCAAGCGCGATGTGCTCGATCCGATTCTGACCGCGCGAGCGAAGGCAGCGCAGCAGGCCGGCGCGGCGAGCACGAACCATCGGCGATGGGGCTCGCCCGTCGGCGGTGGAAACTTGCCACCCGCGAACGACGCGGTCATCTCAGCGGCGGCACTCGTCGCGCGCGCTGATGTCGTATCGGAGCGACCTGCAGCGGCGACGCTGCAGGCATCTGGCAAGTCCCGGGACCTGATGAGTCACTACCTTGGCGTCTCAGGGCGGACGATGGAGAAATTCGAGCGCCTCGCGGAGTGGTCGGAGGATCCGTCTCTTCCCGAGCCGATTCGTCAGGAAGCGAGTAGGGCTCGAGACCGAGCGAACACCCTGGGCAAGGTCGACGGCGAGTACAAGCGCGTGCGGGCACTCGTAGAACCTCCCATCGTCGCTGAGCCGCCCGCTGCGGTGATCGCCGAGACCCAGCTGACACGGGGATTCAGCACCTTCGAGCGCTTGCTCGAAGATCACCCGCCTGCCGAGATTGCCGCACAGCTGTCGGAAGGCAGCTGGCGTGGCCTTGCCTCGGTCCTGCGGCGGGCGATGGAGTGGGGCCGAGATGCTCAAGCCTCGCGAACCACTACTGGGGAGGTGAGCTGAGATGCAGCGGTGGTCCGGGAACCGATTGAAGGCGGTCGTCATGGCCGCGACCTCAGTCGGGCGTGACTTCTGGTCATCGGCCGATTGTGCCGAGCTGGTCGACCAAGTCGATCAGTATCTCTCCGGCCAGATCTCGCGCTCGGTTCGAGCGAAGCTTGGATACGCGATCGAGCGTGACGAGGTGACGAACACCGTCCTTGTGCGCCTTGCGGAAGCACGCATCGGGCAAGCGCTCGCGTCAGGCATGCTCAGCTCGCGAGACCCGTGGGCATACCTGGCCAAGTGCGCCGGCATATGGGCGATCGGGCAGGCCGGCCATCGGGTAGGCGAGCTCGACGCACTGGTTCATCTGCCGGGCGTTGCCACCTCCGCCGCAGATGCCGGCATCGATCCTGCGCATGGGCTGACGCCACTTCCGGTCGTCATCGAGAAGACGGCGACGACCGTCGAGGCGTTCGTCGACGATGCAGCCGAGCGGTCGTATCGAGCCGCCGTCAGGTGGTTCGCCGAGAACCCCCCGACGCATCAGGGCCACGGACACGCTGAGGCGCGCCGCGCCCCTGAGTTCGCGCGGATGGGTTTCGCGCCTGATGAGGTCGCCGCGCTCGCTCGCGTCACATGGGGTGGCCGGCCGAACATGCACGTCACAAGCCTCTTTCGCGCCTTCCTCCTTGATGACGCCTTCGATCCGCATGCCTCCCGGCCACACCGCTTGGCCTTGATGAACATGCGCGCCACTCTCGCCCGACCGGGCGGCCAGGTGGATCAGGGCCGTGCGGCCTGATGCAAGCAGAGTCTGAATCGAGAGGGATCACGACATGAGACGGGAAACCGAGTTCGTGCGCCCCGAACTCGCCTTCGAGCGCGACTTCCTCCAGGTGCGCAATTGGTGGGTGCGGGATAAGCGGATTGTCGGGAACGCCTCGTCGATCTTCTTCTATCTCCTCTCGCACCGGTCCGACTTCCGGGTGACCCAGTCCAAGGTGATGCGCGATCTCGGCCTCGGCAAGGATGCGTACCTCGCCGCGCGGCGGAAGCTCGAGGCAGCCGGCTACCTCGAGGTCGTGGTGCACCGGTATGCCCCGGGCGAGGTTGATGAGCTCGGCGCGCCGATCGGCGGTCAGAAATGGACGGAGCTCATCGTCTGCGACCCAGAGGCACCGACCGAGCTGCGCCCCTTCGAGCGTCACCAATCGACCGATGCCGACGCTCCCGAGATGAAGGCTGGAGCCTCGGCGGATATTCCGCCAAGGGCCGGAGATGGCGTGGGAGATTCGCCGCCTCAGCCCTGGGCGGAAAAGCCGCGTTGGCCTTCGCTGGGTCTGGCACAAGCGGGCGCGGCCGGCGAAGGTCCGCGTGATCACTGTTCGAAGCCCTCGACGGAAGACCCGTCGCCGGGTCATCCGCCGCTTAAACAAGACCAACCCCAAGAACAGTCTTCGTCGTCCCTCCCGTTCACGACCATCGCCGGTCGTGAACATCGTGCGGCCGCGCCGGATGACGACGAATCAGTAGCCGAGTCCGACCCAGCTCTCGCGGAGCGGCTCGCTGCGCTTGACCCGCGGCTCCGCCTCGGCGAACTTCTCGATCGTCTGGCCCAGCATCATCCCGAGGTGGTAATCGGCGTCATCGACTTGGCCCGTGCGGCCGATGACATCCTTGGCGCCGCTCCCCGACGCGTCGGAAATCCCGTCGCCTACGTCGCCTCGTCTCTCGCCGCCGAGCCCTGGCGTTGGGTCCGCCTCGAAGATCTCGATGGGGTTGGACCCGCGACAGCGAAGTCAGCATCGCAGCCGGAGCGGACACCGCGAAGGCCACCGACTGGCGCTGAATGCGCCGCAGCCGGGCATCGCTGGATCGGGGAGTTCGACGAGGCCTGCGCGTGGTGCGGGAAAGAACGACCGCACTGGCGGGATGACCGCGACGCGGCACTCGCGGTCACCGCACCGTCACGATCGAAGGGATGACGCGATGAACGCGAAGAACGTCAAGCGTACGTGGGGCAGCGTGATGTCGCTCGTGCTGCCGCTCGTCGTCGTCGGCGCCTCCGCCATGGCGATCAGCTACGCGACACTCATCGACGTCGCGCGCGTCAACGGCATGCCGTTGCCGGAGCTCTTCCCGATCCTCATCGATGTCGGCACCGTCGCGTGCATGGTCGCCGCGGCGCAATTCCGAACGCTCGGCATCAACGGTCACTGGCTCGCGTACGCGACATTCTTCGCCCTGTCGGCGATCTCGGTGTTCGCGAACGCGACGCATGCGCTTGGCGCCGCTGACCTGACCTCGACAACGCTCGGCGTCGCGATCATGCTCGCAGCAACGCCGCCGGCCGCGCTCGTCGCGATCACGCATCTCGTCATGAAGCTCGTCCCCGACATCAAGGAACGGGAGCGGATCGCAGCAGCGAGCGCGACACGCGACGGCGCTCGTCATGACGCGGCCGGGCGAGCGTCGCGACGTGACGCGGGCGCCCGCGACAACGCGACGACAGCCCGACCGAATGCGCGAATCAGCACGACGCAGTCTGTCCCGTTTGCGACGACTGCGACAGACGACGATGACGCCGTCACGGACGCCTCAGCTAACGACTCTGTCGCGCGCCACGGGAAGGGTCTGACGCGAGCTCTCGCCCCACAGGCGTCGACGGGATCTTGGAGCGTCGACGCTCGAATTCGCGAGGCGCTTGAGCAGGGCATGACGCCGTCAGGGCGCGAAGTCGCCGACTGGCTCGGCGGCAAGTCGACTCGCACCGGACAGCGGTACCTCGCCGCCTACCTCGAGCGCGAGAACGCGGCCTGAGGGTGGCGTCCCGCTGTGTGGTGGAGTTTCTCGACACCGTGCGGGTCAGCTGGGGTTGATTATGCCGCTGCGAGTTCCGGGATCGCTACCTCCTCGTGGCTGGTCGTGAGGAGCTTCATGGAGTGCTCGCTGAAGTAGCGGCGGTCAGCGCCGTCCCATTCGTCGTGCTGCTCGATCAACACGTGCCCGGCCAGGCGCAGCAGCGCGGCCGGGTTCGGGAACGTGCCCACGACGTCGGTGCGGCGCTTGATCTCCTTATTGAGCCGTTCCAGCGGGTTCGTGGACCAGACCTGCCGCCAGTGCTGATGCGGGAAGCCAGCGAACGCGAGCAGGTCGTCCCGGGCGTCCTCGAGCATGCCGGCGATCTTCGGGTGCGACCGGCCGAGCATCCGGACGACCTCGTCGTACTGGGCGTGGACGTGCTGCGCGTCGGGTTGGGCGAAGATCGTGCGGATGATCGACGCGACCATCGGGCCCGCGGTCTTGGGCACGTTCGTGAGCACGTTCCGCATGAAGTGCACCCGGCAGCGCTGCCAGGCCGCGCCTTGGATCACGGTCTGGATCGCGGCGACCAGTCCGGTGTGCGCGTCGCTGATCACCAACTGCACACCGTCCAGCCCGCGCGCCTTCAGGGAGCGCAGGAACGTGGTCCAGAACGGTTGCGACTCGGTGTCGCCGACCTCGAAGCCGAGGACCTCGCGCCGCCCGTCCGCCGCGACGCCGACCGCGACGACCACGGCCTGGGACACCACCCGTCGGCCGACCCTCGCCTTGCAGTAGGTGGCGTCGAGGAACACGTACGGGTAAGTCGTGTCCGCCAGCGGCCGGTCGCGGAACGCGGCGACGTCCTCGTCGAGGTTGCCGCAGATCCGCGACACCTCGGACTTCGAGATGCCGGTGTCCGCGCCGAGCGCCTTAACGAGGTCGTCGACCTTGCGGGTGCTCACGCCGTGCACGTACGCCTCCATCACGACCGCGAACAGCGCCTGATCGACCCGCCGACGCCGTTCCAGCAGCGACGGGAAGAACGACCCGGTCCGAAGCTTCGGGACCCGCAGATCGAGCTCGCCCGCGGTCGTGGTCAACACCCTCGGCCGGCTGCCGTTGCGCTGGGCGGTGCGGGTATCGGTGCGTTCGTACGGCGCGGCGCCGATGAACGCGGCTGCTTCCGCGTCGATCAGCTCCTGGTACAACGTTTCGGTCGCGACCCTGATCCGGTCACTGACATCGGTGAGCTTGAGTTCCCCGAGCAGCTCGAGGAGTGCAGACTGGTCAAGAGCCATCGTGCGATGTGTCCTTCCGTGAGATTCCTAGACAGTTCTCACTGACCATCGCACGGTGGCTCACCAGCGTCTACGACACTGGCGAGCCCCGCCGGAAAGTCCACCACCACTGGGGACGCCACCCGGCCTGAGCGGCGCCGCACCATTCTTGCCCGCGTGCTGCCTACTGCGCGAGCAGCGGGATCGGTGAGGCGTGTACGACGACGAGCTTGGGCCAGGCGACCAGAACACGAGTGAGCCCGACCCTGTCGCGCCTCTCTCCGAAGGCGGCGGGCTGAATCCACCGATCGACTGGTGGGTGCTCAGCGAGTCAGAGCGGCGCGCCCAACTGAACCGTGCGTGGTCGTTCACCCAGCGATTGGTGCGGTACTACTGGCTCCCTGGCGAGATCGTCCCGCCGTGTTGGTTCCGGCACGACGAGATGGTCCAAGAACTCCTCGCGCTCATGCAGTTCCGCAATGAGCAACAGTTCATCGAGCAGCAGTCCCCCGGGGCGGCGCTCGACTTCCACCATCACCTCGGTCTGTGGATCATGAGGATGCGCGGCTGGGTACTCGAGGCCGGATGCAAGCCGAATGAGCACCTCGAGAAGGCTCACCCGATGTGGGTCGTGCCGGACAGTTCGGCCGCGGTTGCGGTTGAGCGTGATTTCGACGGGCTGCTCCGGCGAATGGCGAATCAGGAGTAGAGAACATGGGTAAGGTCTGGGCATCACTCACGGGGACGCTTCGGGAGCTGTGGTCGACTGGGCGTGGCCGGTTCGTCGTGATCGCGACTGGTGCGCTCACGCTCATGGTGATCTGGGCGATCGTCGCGATGAACGTAGCGATCGCGCCTGCAGCGACGCCGCCGGCTCCGGCGACTCAGTCCGGGCCATCCGAAGACCTCTTCCCCGGTGCATCGGCGGAGACGCCGGAATCGGGCGGGGCCCCGGTCATCAGGGACAACGGACAGGTCGATATCGGCGGCCCCGGGATCCCCGCGAACGTCGACGGCTGGATCGAGCCGGATGCCCCCGAGGCCAAGCCGCACGCGGAGAGCGGACTCGCGTCATGGCCATCGGAGGTTCCGCTCGACGAGCTCACGATTCCGAGCTACACCGAGGTGACCGTTGCTGAATGCGCTGCACCGCAGATTCCCGAAGCACGCGCGATGGCGAACGACATCGTCGCCTACCTGTTCACCTGGGACAGCCGTGTGGCGAGCTTCGACGAGTGGGCAGCGCCCGTCGACAGGGAATGGAATCGGCTGACCGGCTACTACGGCGGCGAAGGGATGAATGGCAAAGGCGACACCGGTCGACTTGAGGACCGATTCACGTCGATCGGCACTGGCGAATCCGCATGGACGGGCTGGGCGCAGAACGGCGTCCGAAGCGAGGTTCGTGTGAATCAGGTGGTGACCACCGCTCCGAACCGCTCGCTGGTGCAACTCGACTACACGGTGACCATCACCCGGGCCGGCGACGGCCTCGCCCCCGAGTCCGCGGTGGAGAACGTCACGATTGTCCTCACGGCGCCGTGCGCCCATGACAACTGGCCGAGCCCCGCGTCGCGATGGGACATGACCGGTCTGCAGTTGTTCGACTTCCGCGGGTGGGGCTCGGAGTAACTCGTGAAGCACCCATTGCGGGTCGCCGGTGCTCTGCTCGCCCTGGTGGCGCTTGCCGTCGTCGGCCCGATCGCGCTCGTTATCATCCTCTTGGCGAGCGGAGCGCAGGCCGCTTCGTGCACGCCACCGCGGCCAGTCGATGCCGTGGTCGCACAGCTCGATGGGGAGCAGACCCAGAACGCGGGGATCCTCATCGGTGCGGCGAAGGCACTCTTCCCCGACGAAGCGACCGCGCAGCGAGCGGGGATCGTGGCGATCGCCACAGCCCTGCAGGAATCGGGACTGCGAAACATCGAGTACGGCGACCGCGACTCGCTCGGTCTCTTCCAGCAACGTCCGTCGATGGGGTGGGGCACCCCCGAGCAGATCATGGACCCGACGTATGCGGCTGGCCGGTTCTACAAGGCACTCGATCAGGTGCCGGGATGGCAGCAGCTGCCGGTCACCGTGGCGGCGCAGCGCGTACAGAAATCCGGCTTCCCCGACGCGTATGAGAAGTGGGAAAGCACCGCGTCAGGCGCGGTCGACGCATTGTGGTCGCAGCAAGGCCCCATCTCGATCCCCCCAGAGGTCGGTTGGGGTGGCGTGGCCGGCTCAGAGGCGGAGGACGCCATGGGCACTGGCGGGTGCATTGCATCGGGCGAACTCGTGCTGCCGCTGCCGGCCGGGTACTCGCTCACCGACGGCTACGGATGGCGCAACCTCGGGATGGGAACGAACCCGTATCATCGGGGCGTCGACCTCGCAGCCGAATGCGGTACGCCGGTCTACGCGATGATGAGTGGCCGAGTCCTATCCGCGGGCCCCCTCACCATGCTGATCGAGACGCCTGGCGTGGGGCAGATCGGCTACTTGCACACCGCCCCCGCCGACCATCTCGTGCGCGTCGGCGACGAAGTGGCGGCTGGTCAGCAGATCTCCGCGGTCGGCAATCAGCCGCCGTCGACCGGCTGTCACCTCGACGTGCGCGTGAATCCGGCCGGTGCAACCGACCCGCGAGTGCTCGCGCTTGTACCCGACCCCGGCGCGGGCGGATGGGTGAACCCCGAGGAGTTCACACGGGCGTTTGGTGTCGACCTCTGCGCTTCCGAGACCTGCACGGGCCGGAAGTAGGCGAATCGCGTAGTGCGCCGTCCGATCGATCAGTGTTCCGAGCCGATGAGCGGCTCGGAAGGGGCACAACTCACATGGACACGGAGACCCTCACGATCGCGGGCGAGATCGACCCCGGGGTGACCCCCTCGAGCTCGTGGCCGATCTTCAGCTGGGTCGGGCAGCAGGTCGGCAACTTCCAGACGCTGGGGGTCGTCGCGATGGTCGCGCTGCTCATCGCCGGCATCTTCACCTGGGTCGCCGGGTCGGGAAGCGACAACTCGAGGCAGCAGACCGCGGGCAAGTGGATGGTGTTCCTCTCGATCATCGGCGCCGTCGTTATCGGCGCGGCACCGGCCATCATCAAGTGGGCATCCGGCCAGAACCCGATCGGCTGATCAGGAGGCGCGACATGGGCTGGCTCGGTGACTGGTTCGGTGACGGGTTTCTCGACCTGCTCCGGGCTGGGATTCTTGGACTCGCGGCATTCGTGGGCGACATCCTCAACGGCATCTTCACCATCGACTCGCGTACGACCGACGGCCGGCCGACAAACGCTGACCTGGACGCAGCGACGAGCGTCGGAAACGTCGTGCTCTATCTCGCGGTGCCGCTGACGATCGCCGCCATGATCTGGCAGATCATGCGCTCGGCCGCCCGGGGCCGGGTACAAGGCGTGCTGCGCGCCCTCGTCGGCGGGGTGGCAATGGTCGCCGGAACCAGGGTGGTCTTCTGGTACGGCCCAGAGCTGGTGCGTGGCTTCGACGAAACGACGATCGCCCTCCTCGACGCGTTCGAGTCCGGCCCCGGCGGCCTCGGCACGACCCTCATGGAAGGTGTCGGCCTCCGCAAGGTCGGCGACGAGTGGCAGTCGACCGACGGCGGCGAGTACGAGCCTCCAATGTGGATGGTGTTCAGCGCGGCTGGCGGCAACCCGCTGGGCATCCCTCTCATTCTTTGGCTGCTGATGGCTGGTGCCGCCCTCGCGCTCATGATGATGCTCGCCTTCCGCAGGTGGGCCATCGTCGCGATGATCGCGCTCGCTCCGCTTGCGCTTATGTTCCTGCCTGCGGAGAAGGCGTCGAGGAACATGATCGGCCTCTGGATGAAGATCTTCATCTCGCTCGTGGCAGCGAAACCGCTCGCGGCGATCATCCTCTCGCTCTCGGCGAAGATGGTCTCCGTCTCAGCCGGCATGAACCTGGTCATGTTCATCGCGGCGTTCGTCGGCCTGCTCGTCGCGGCTTTCGCACCGATGATCGCAATGAAGTTCTTCGGCTTCCTCGGCACTGAGGTCGCGGATGCCTACGCACGGGCGGCAGGCGAGGGCAACCTCAAGAACGGCGCGCAGAGGACACGCCGGGCCGCGACATCCGTGATCGCAATGGGACGTGGCGGTGGTGGCGGTCGCAGTGCTAGCCGAAGCGCTCCGAAGCCGGTGCCGAATCGCTCGGGCAGCTCCGGTTCGCGCGGAAATCGACCTGAGCCTGTGGCGAACCGGCCGAACTCCGCGCCATCCGCGAGCCCGGCGCCGCGGCCGAACCCGGGCCCGCCGTCGCGACCGGCGCCCGGGCCCTCGAGGCCGAGCCATCAACCGAGACCGGCGCCCAAGCGGTAGTCCCTTGAAACGAGGCTGACCATGACACGAGAAGCTCCCACGGGCGTTCCCCGCCTCGGATTCCCCGGTCGCCGTCGAACGGGCGTGCTCGGCAACTACAACACCGCCCAGCTCACTCTTGCCGGCACCGGGGCCGGGCTCGCCATCCTGAGCATGTTCACTGCACCGGACCCGGTCCAGGGCCTCACGATGGCGCTCATTCCTGCAGCGGTGCTGATCGCCGTCGGCCTCTGGTTCGACGAGCACGGCCACCCGCTCCTTTCGACCATTCAGCAGAGAGCGTTGTTCACCATGAGGAAGCTCCTCCGTCAGACCAGCTATCGCCGTACCGCGGGCATGCCGATCGCTGAAGCTGGAAAGCTGCAGCTGCCCGGGGCGCTGGGAAGTCTTCGCCTGCTCGAGACGCAGGGCGGAGGAGCGATCATCGAGGATGCCGCATCCGGAACCGCGACGGCCGTCGTGGAGGTGACGTCACCGGGCTACGGCCTCCTCGACGACCGCGATCAGGAGGGTCGGGTGGCAGCTTGGGCGCAATTGCAGTCTGGCCTCGTCAACCACGTCGGGCTCGCTCGCGTACAAGTGCTGAGCATATCTCGTGTCGCGCAGCCAAAGCAGTTGCGGGACTACTACGAGCGCCGCGTCTCCGATTCGGTGTCGAGCTGGGCTCGCGAGCAGTACGAGACTCTGCTCGAGGCTGGAGTGGCGACGACCACCACGCATCGGCAGTACCTTGCCGTCGTCCTCGACAAGTCGAGGATCGGCAAGGAGATCCGGGCGCAGGGCGGCGGCAGGGCCGGGCTCGTCTCCGTGATGGCCCGTGAGGTAGCGGCGCTGAGGCGCGGCCTGGCGGACTGCTCGGTGACCGTTCGACATTGGCTCGGATCCCGGCAACTCGCCGCGGTGACGCGCATTGGCTACGACCCCACCACGGGCGACCTGATCGAGGAACGCACCGCCGACCGAGTCGGCGTGGCGCCGGAATCGGCCGGACCGATGGCCGGCGAAGAGCAATGGGACCACATCCAAGTCGACGGCGTGCTACACCGTACCTTTGAGATCACCGAATGGCCGCGCATCCCGACCCTCCCCGACTTCTTGAATGCCGTGAACACGTTGCCGTTCCAGCACGCGATGTCTTTGTACTTCTCTCCGGTCAAGCTCAGGCAGTCGATCTCGCGGATCAAGCGTGAGCGCGGCGCGATCGATTCGAACCGGGAACTGCGGCAGAAGCGGGGCAACTACCGCGAAGACAATGCGTTCGAGAGGCGCGAGCGTGACGCGATCGACCAGCGCGAGGAGGAGCTCACGCAGGGGTTCGGTGACCTCGAGTACATCGGTCTCATCTCGGTGACGGCGACGACCCTCGAGGATCTCGACGCCTACTCGAGCGAGCTGCGGACCGCCGTCGAGAGTAAGGGTATGGAGGTTCGCCCCATGTTCGGGCAGCAGCTTGCCGCGTTCAACTCGAGCGGCCTGCCCTTTGCGCTGGCGCCGGCGAAGACGCGCGGCGTGAAGGTGTGGTGATACGGGATGAAGAGCAAGGCATTCGCCGGCCGGGTCATCCCGGAGAACGAGACGCGCGAGGCCCGGAAGGTGCGCGAGGCGGAGATGCGCGAGCGTGTCAACGCGACGGCGCCGACGCGGCGAGGACCGGCTACAAGTACTGAGCCGCGGGCGAAAGCGTGGGGCGATCGGGGACGATCGGCGTGGTGGGGGCCGGCGCAGGTGACCCCCCGTCCGCACCGCGCCAGCTCCCTCGTCACTTCGTATGCCTACCCGTTCCTTACCGAAGAGGGCCTCGGAACCCGAGGCGTGTGGATGGGTAAACTCGCCGACGTCAGCGGCGGCGGCGACTTCGTGTTCGACCCGTACGAGCTGTATAACGCCGGCCACGTGACCGGCACGTCAATGGTCTGGATCGGTACGGTCGGGACCGGGAAGTCCGCAGGGGCGAAGTCGTTCGCCACGCGGATGGCGACGATGGGTGTCAAAGTCACCGTCGCGTCGGACCCGAAGGGGGAATGGGCGCCCGTCGCCGAGGCCATCGGCGGGAAGGTAATCGCTCTGTCGCCCTCAGGAGACCATCGTCTGAACCCGCTCGATGAAGGCCCGCGCGACTCGCGGCTAAGCGACGCAGCCTGGGCGCGGCTAGTGAAGTCGCGTCGGCGGCTGCTCCTCTCGTCGATCATCCCGTCGCTGATCGATCGCGATCTCAAGCCGGCCGAGCACACACAGCTCGATATCGCCCTCGACCGCGCCGTCGCCGACAGCGCTGGCGCCGGTGTGGTCACGATCCGCGATGTCTACCGGTGGCTCGTCGACCCCGAACTTGGCGTTCCTGCAGAGCCGGACACGGATGCCGACGTGGCCCATGGCATGCGTCGACTGGTCGAGGGTGACCTTGCGGGCGTATTCGACGGCGAGTCCACGGTCCTGTTCGACGATGATGCGCCGATGGTCGTCATGGACACCTCGGGATTCATGGGCGCATCCGGGACGCTGCTCTCGGTCGCGATGACCGTCGTCGCTGCCTGGGTTGAGGCGGCCGTCATGGATCCTGAAGGCGGGCGCCGCATCCTCGTCTACGACGAGGGGTGGCGGATGCTGCGCGACGAACTCATGTTGCTGCGCATGAGCGAGCAATGGAAGCTTGCCCGGCAGTACGGCCTCTGCAACCTGCTGATCATGCACCGCATCACCGACCTCGACATGGTCGGCGACCAGGGCTCGGCCGCCCGAGCGCTCGCGCAGGGGCTGCTCTCAGATGCCGAGATTCGCATCGTCTACCGACAGGAAGCCGACGTGCTCGAGGCCACGAAAGAATCCCTCGGGCTCACCGATCGAGAGATCGACGAGGTCTCGTCTCTCCCTAGGGGAGTGGGTCTATGGAAGATTGGCAAGCGACCATTCGTGGTGAGCAACGTACTCACCGAGCAGGAGCTGGAGGTCTTCAAGACCAGCGGTCGGTTCGAGGTCGAGATTCCGGACGAGATACTGGTCGACCCCGAACCGACAATGCAGACCGTGGCGGGCCAGACGCGCTCCACCGACCGCTGGACGCAGATGGGCACCATAGCCAGCTGCGACTCGGCGGCGATTCACGCGGCGACGGGCCAACGTAAGTACTGCGTCCGATGTGGAGCACGGAGGCCCGAGGTCGCGGCGAACGCCGCGGCCACGTCGGGGCGCGTCAGCCTCGCACCCCCGGAAGACCACCACCGCTATCAGTACCGCACACCGGCCAGGCGGTAGGCCGCGTCGGCGTCCTGCGCGTTCCGGACTACGCCACGTACGCCCTCTTGCGTGAAGTCGAGCACGATCAGCTCGCCCTCGATCCGGGAGATGGACTCCAGCCTGTGGAAGCCGTCTGCGTGCTCCTCTGCGAAGTCGGCCATGCCGCGGAGCTTGTAGAGGGAGTCAGGCAGCCATGCGCCATGAGGATCGACGATGCTCGGCTTCACGTCCCCGCCGGACTCGGTGAAGAACACAAAGTCCGGTCGCAGAAGCCTCCACGCAGCGCGCGCATCTTGGTAAGCGATACCGAGCGCGTCGCGACCACCGATCGGGTTCCGGTACCACGCCATGATGTCGGAGCGGGCGAGCTCGGTGTCGAGCACGGCGATCTCGTCCGGGTTGAGCTTGCCGATAGGAAATAGCCCGAGGGAGTCGGAAAGCAGGTGCTTCGGCCGCGTCTGAATCGCAGCCAGAACCTCGCCTGTGAGAGTACGCGTCTCCTCCATGCGATTTTGCGGGAGTGCAATCGGAACAGTCTGCGGGGCTTTCGCTAGCGCTGTTAGCTCGGCGTAGAGGCTCTGCCGGCCCTCAGGGAGCTTTTTGATCGCGACGCGGTGGACCGATAGCCATCCGCGGGTTATCGCGTCGGCCGCAGCATCGATCGCATCACGGGTGTACGGCAGCAGCGCCAGGGCTGCAACGCGTACGTAGGCGTCTCGGATCTGCTCGTCATCGTCGTCTGGTGCTAGCACGTCGACATAGCTACGGGCGATGTCTGGAGCGATGACTCTCGTCCCCTGTCGATAGGCATCGCGGATAGCCATGTCGTCGGCTGCCTCGGTGAAGTCGCCCTCGCTCCGCATCCCGTAGGTTGCTGTCCCGCGGATCATGCCGCCGCGTACGGTACGCACTTCCTCCTCGGCTACGGCGAGCTCGGACGCGTACTGGGCGGCGAGGCCCGCGAGGACGCCGTGTAGCCGATCGTGAGCGAATCGGCCCGCCTCGGGAACCAGTCCGTCCGCAGCCAGGGCGTGCGCAATAGCGGTCAGCCGCTTCACCGGGCTTGCTCCCTTGCGCGGGAGAGTCTGAGTCGGTAGCTCGGCGAACTTGGTCCAAACACCTTCAGGGATTGAAGGGTTCGGCGTCATGAGCTCAGGCTCGACGAGCACGCGGAACATACCTTCGCCGTCGTTGCCGAGCTCCCCGGAAGTGATGATCGCGTCGAGGACCTTTTCTGCGGCCTGACGGTTGAAGCGCGGCACGACACACTTCACGCTGTTGAGCACGTCGTTGCCCTCGATCCGACGAGCGAGCGGGGTGCGCACCATACGTCCGAGGAGTTGCGTGATGTGCGTCTCATCCTCCGCAGGACGGAAGGAGACGAGCATCTCAGCGCGAGGGCAGTCCCAACCGGTGGAGATCGCGTCCTTCGCCAGCAGCACCCGAATGTGGGTGGCGTCCTGCACCCGCTCTGGGGAGACGTACGGCACGGCGTGCGGCCCGAACACCTGTTGCGTGTGCTCGCCGAACACGTGCGCGATGCCGTCGGGTGGCAGCTCGCGCCACTCATCGAAGATCACATCTAGTGCTCGTGCCATGGCCTCGGGATCAGGCTTGTTCGGCACCTGCAGGACCAGCAGCGGAACCACAGGCTCCGGCTCGCGCTGGGCAGCCGAGTAAGCCGCCCAAGCCTCGGTCATCTCCTTGACGTGTCGCACGCCTCTGCGAAGCAGGACCGTATTGAACTCGCCGGTTTCCTCGGGAAACTCCAACTCCAAGCTGTCCTTCAGCAGGCCAGACTCCTGAATGCGCACCGGGTCGACGGCGACCGTCCGCAGCCTGATGCGCGTGTCCTGCACTTGGGCTGCCTGCATAGCCTCCTCAAAGCGGCGCACCGTGGCGGAGATACCCCACACGATCGGCATCGGGGGAACGCCGGAATGTCCGTTGATGAGCCGGCGGACGATCGTTGGCTTGTCGGCGCTCGTCTTCACGCCGAACCCGCGGTGCGCCTCATCGAGCACCATGTACAGCGTGAGCGAAGGATCTTCTATCGTTGCCCGCAGAGTGTCCCAGAGCGTGAACGGCACCTCATCAGGCCGGCTCTCTAGGCCCGGCAGCGCGTTCCCTGAATCCACCATCGCCGCAGTACGTACGAGCAAGCTGTTGGCTGAGAGTTTCGACGTGTTCAAGAAGTAGACCGTGCCAGGCTGCAGCTTCCGATATCGAAAAGGATGCTCGATCGTGACGAGGCGGTTCCGCAGGCGCCCGGACGCTCGGTCGAGCCGGTTGCGGGTCTGTTGGTTGAGGGACGGATCGTCGCTGAACCAGAGCACCACAGCGCCCGGGTCTGCCGCGAAGTCGGCCTCATCGTTGCCGAAGAACAGCGCCTCGATAACGGAGGCAGCCATGACGGTCTTGCCTGCGCCAGTCGTGGCGGTCAGAGCGACCGAACTCACGCGGGAACGAGCGCCGTGGTAGAGGTCGCGTGCCGAGGCGAGCTCGTCTAGAACGTCCTTCACGGCGTCGTCTTGGTAGTCCTTTAGCGTGTACTCCATCAGTCGTCCGTCACGATCGCGAAGTTGAGCAGGTAGTCCTCATACAGTCGCACCCGCTCGACACGCTCGGGCAGTTCGGAGACAACAAGCTGGTATCGCCGCTCGTCGTCAGTGATAACGAAGACGATCCGCACGCCAGGAGCGTCTTGGACGGAGCGCACGAAGGCCGCGGCCTGGTCGAGATCTCGGAGGATCGCATAGGTCTCGGCTATGTCCCAACCACCGTCCAGCGACTCGATCCGCCGACCCTCCCCGCCGGCCCGAAGCCAGAGCATCGGCGCGATGGAGGCAAACGCGCGGTCTGCTGCGATGCGGAAGGGCGACTCATACGAGAGCGTGAAGAACTCCACGTTCTCTTTGAAACCATCGGACGCAGGCTCGCCGTCTTCATACTCGAGATCTATCGGCTCACCATTTGGCTTGAGGCCAGTGAATGCTGCCCGCACGCGGGGCTCCGTGACCATCCCGAATATGCCTCGCGCTTCCCATTCCGGGTCTCCAGGCCTCCAGCCCGCTGCGCGTAGCCTTCGAGATTCCGCGTCGGACACCTCATTGTTCGTCACAAGAATTGTCTTGCGGTGCCCGCCGTCTGCTCGATTGAGTAGGGCGACCGCATGGGCTGTGGTAGCGGATCCGGCGAAGAAGTCGAGGACTGTCGCGTCGGGCTTCGATGCAAGCACCGGCTCGAGCGCGTCCCTGACGGCATACAGCGACTTCGGGAAGTCAAACAGGCGAGCGTCGAGAAGCTTCCGAAGCAGCACTGAACCATGCCAGCCTGCGTCGTGACGAGGACGTTTCCATACCGTCTTTGCGCGGGTGAGATCCCTCACCATCCTGAGATTCACCGAGCCCGTGATCTCATCGCGGCCAGTCACTTCGATCTCGCCCGACTCGATTTTCGATCGGACACCATTGGGTACGTAGCTCAAGGCCCAGCCTTCGGGGCGTAGGACACACTTGGTGAACCCACTGTCTACCAAGGCCATCAACGTCTCAGGGACGGCCTGCCAGACACCGAGGGAACCATCCCGCCGAATCGGCCACACTACCGCCGCGCCGTCGGGCGCCGTGTCGGGCTCAACCATCTGGGGAAGCCAGGCGTCGAGGTCGCCATGAACTTCTCCAGCCGCTACCCGGGCTCGAAGGGTTCTTCCCGTTCCAACGATTCGAGACGATGCCGTATCGACGTAGATCGGGTAGGCCATGCCGGCGCCGTCTGAGGGCTGAGCGTTGGTACCCGCTCGAAGCAGACCCTTCCAGAATCGCGTGTTGCGTTGAGTCGCTGAGTCAGACATGAAATCGTCGTATGTCGCAGAAACGCCGGCAGCGCCAAAAAAGCAGTACAAGGCGTATTCCTCGACCCTCGCAAATCTGCCCTGCGCGACGCCTTTGGGATTGATGACGATCGTTACCATCTGGAGGTATGCCTCGGGAAAGGTTTGCTCTAGGAGCATCCGTAACCGATGCACTTCATGCTCGTCGATGGTGACGATCAGCACTGAGTCCTCAGGGTTGAGAAGCTTTCCAGCGAGCTTTAGCCGGCGCTCCATGAAGGCGAGCCACTTCGAGTGCCGGTAGAGGTCGTCCGCCGCGACATAGTCGTTGTTGTACTTCCAGTCGCGTGCGCCGGTGTTGTAGGGCGGATCGATGTAGATTGCGTCCACCTTGCCCGCGTGCGTGAACAGCAACGTTTCCAACACGTGGAAGTTCTCGCCGTTGATGACTGTGTGGAACGGCTTGTCGCCGCCGCGATCGACCCGGCCCGTGGAGCGTAGGCCCGGGTAGATCCTGTCGCGGAACTCGGCGACGGTCACCAGGTCGTCGATCGCGTGCCAGACCCGCTCCGGCTCGGCAACTCCCCGCTCCGTCAACGAGGCCATGCCTTCCGTGACCGAATCGACGCTCCAGATCCGCCCATCTCCCGGCGTCGTCGAACCTCGCGGGGGGAGGATCCTCACCTTCGAGCCCCTGCGGATCTGGTGACCAGGAAGTTCAACCGCTTCTGGTCTGTGACGCTCGAAATTCAGGCCGAACGGAAGCCGCTCTTGGAGGGGCATAATCTCGGCTTCGAGGTCAGCGCCGAGCTGCGGGTCGAGCCTCTTGGCTGCGTGGATGAGGTCGCTCAGCCTAGACAAAGGGCCATCCCGCCATCGTTGCTCTCCGCGCGCCCCACAAGAGTTCACCTTATCGGCCACGCACTCTCGGTTGCGTGGCGAGACGCCGCAGCGAAGCCCAAGCCATGCGCTTGGGGCAATGTTTGGTGGCGTCCCGCTGTGTGGTGGAGTTTCTCGACACCGTGCGGGTCAGCTGGGGTTGATTATGCCGCTGCGAGTTCCGGGATCGCTACCTCCTCGTGGCTGGTCGTGAGGAGCTTCATGGAGTGCTCGCTGAAGTAGCGGCGGTCAGCGCCGTCCCATTCGTCGTGCTGCTCGATCAACACGTGCCCGGCCAGGCGCAGCAGCGCGGCCGGGTTCGGGAACGTGCCCACGACGTCGGTGCGGCGCTTGATCTCCTTATTGAGCCGTTCCAGCGGGTTCGTGGACCAGACCTGCCGCCAGTGCTGATGCGGGAAGCCAGCGAACGCGAGCAGGTCGTCCCGGGCGTCCTCGAGCATGCCGGCGATCTTCGGGTGCGACCGGCCGAGCATCCGGACGACCTCGTCGTACTGGGCGTGGACGTGCTGCGCGTCGGGTTGGGCGAAGATCGTGCGGATGATCGACGCGACCATCGGGCCCGCGGTCTTGGGCACGTTCGTGAGCACGTTCCGCATGAAGTGCACCCGGCAGCGCTGCCAGGCCGCGCCTTGGATCACGGTCTGGATCGCGGCGACCAGTCCGGTGTGCGCGTCGCTGATCACCAACTGCACACCGTCCAGCCCGCGCGCCTTCAGGGAGCGCAGGAACGTGGTCCAGAACGGTTGCGACTCGGTGTCGCCGACCTCGAAGCCGAGGACCTCGCGCCGCCCGTCCGCCGCGACGCCGACCGCGACGACCACGGCCTGGGACACCACCCGTCGGCCGACCCTCGCCTTGCAGTAGGTGGCGTCGAGGAACACGTACGGGTAAGTCGTGTCCGCCAGCGGCCGGTCGCGGAACGCGGCGACGTCCTCGTCGAGGTTGCCGCAGATCCGCGACACCTCGGACTTCGAGATGCCGGTGTCCGCGCCGAGCGCCTTAACGAGGTCGTCGACCTTGCGGGTGCTCACGCCGTGCACGTACGCCTCCATCACGACCGCGAACAGCGCCTGATCGACCCGCCGACGCCGTTCCAGCAGCGACGGGAAGAACGACCCGGTCCGAAGCTTCGGGACCCGCAGATCGAGCTCGCCCGCGGTCGTGGTCAACACCCTCGGCCGGCTGCCGTTGCGCTGGGCGGTGCGGGTATCGGTGCGTTCGTACGGCGCGGCGCCGATGAACGCGGCTGCTTCCGCGTCGATCAGCTCCTGGTACAACGTTTCGGTCGCGACCCTGATCCGGTCACTGACATCGGTGAGCTTGAGTTCCCCGAGCAGCTCGAGGAGTGCAGACTGGTCAAGAGCCATCGTGCGATGTGTCCTTCCGTGAGATTCCTAGACAGTTCTCACTGACCATCGCACGGTGGCTCACCAGCGTCTACGACACTGGCGAGCCCCGCCGGAAAGTCCACCACCACTGGGGACGCCACCCAATGTTTCGTGAGACTGATTCCGGGACTCGATTAGGCCGGGAGAATTGAGGACGACCCCTTCGACTTATCGGGTCGCTGGGACAGACGAGGACGGAGTCTGCAACTAGCGACCGGAGCGCATGCTGCCGGCGGGGCGAACTACAGTCGGAGGCCGCATGGGCGAAGACTCGGTCAACGAACGGCGCATGCGGCCTCCCCGACGACCTCTTCCATATGAAGGAAGAGGTCGTCGGTAGAGTCTGAGTATCCGCGCGGGCCGGCGTGCACCTGACTTCTGGAGCACCATGGCCGAGACCCTTCCTCGCTGGCATCCCTTCCTGGCCACCTCAGAACACACTCCCGGCGTCTGGACCCTCGTCGACTCGGTTGGACATGACTACGGCACAGTCCGCATAGTGCGGATAGGAGCCGAAGTGGGCTATCTCGCGACGCTTAGGGCTGTGCCGGTCGGCCGCTACACGACGCTGCGCGCCGCCCTGGAGGCGGTGCACCTGGCGTTCGTTAGGGCGCACGCGCCTGGTGGTGCGCCCAACGGCGGCCGGGGCTACGTGGCCGGCACGTAGCCCGCGGCCAGTCGCATACGCGGTGACCGACCGGAGCTCGCTGCCAGCCGGCTCGTTCAAGGTGGCCTCGTCGTCAGCCGGCCAGGCGAGGTGCGCCGGCCCTGGGATCAGCTTGGTGACCGAGAGGAACTACCGATGCGATCACCGAATTCCTTGCGCGCAAGCATCGCACTCGCCACCGTCGTCATCGCCGCCGCCCTGGCTGCCATCCAGGGCGGAGTGGTCTTCGCGCTCGCGACGCTCACGTCGACCGTCTCCCCCAGGCTCACAGTGTGGGAACTGCTGGGTCTCTACGCCCAGCCTGACCCGACATCCGTTACCACCCAGCCCGTTCCCGCGCTCGTGCACTGGACACTCGTGATAGCAATCGTCGCCGGAATCCTCGTGTGCACTACGTACTGGAACTCGCGCCGACGCGGATCGGCGAAGACGGAAAGCCTCCGCAAGGGAACCGCCCGGCGAGCAGAGCTTGCGAAGCACGCAGGCGCCGATCAACTCGTCGCCCGAGCGCGCACCCTCCGCCCCTCCGTGAATGTGAAGGCAGCGCGCCCCGAAGACGTCGGCTACTGCATCGGCCGCTCGCAACGGCTGCCGATATGGATGAGTGTCGAGGACTCCGCTATCCTCGTGGGCCCGTCCCGGTCAGGCAAGGGGTTCAACTTCATCGTGCCCATGCTCACCAAGGCGATGGGCGCAGTCGTGACGACATCCACTCGCGCGGACAACCTCCTCCTGACGATCGAGCACCGCAAGCGGACAGGCGGGCCGGTGTTCGTGTTCGACCCGAGCGGTGTCGCAGCCGGCGCCGGAAACCAGCTGCGCTGGTCGCCGCTCGAAGGGGCCGAGGACCTCGACGTCGCGATGCGACGGCTTGCGTCGCTCATCCCCGGAGACCGGTTCGAGGGAATTCAGAACGCCGGCTACTGGGAAGCGACGTCGAAGAAGATCATCCTCGCGCTGTTCCACGCGGCCGCGCTCGACGGCCGCACGATCGAGGACTTCTGGCGATGGATGAGCGACGCGAACCTCGCGAAGACCGAAGCGCTCGAGATCCTCAACAGCTCCCCCGACGCCGACCGAGCCACAGCGCGGTCGCTCAACGCTGTGCTCACCGGCAGCCCCGAGCAGCGCGGCAACGACTGGGCTGCGGCATATGCGGATGTCGCCTACATGGCGTCGCCGAAGGTGAGGACGTCAATGATCCCTGACGAGGATGACGCGGCATTCGACCCGTTCGACTTCATCATGTCGCGCGGGACGCTCTACCTGATCGGGGATGCCGCGTCGGCCGCGGCCTTCGAACCGCTCATCGTCGCTCTGGTCGAGGAGATCTCCGCAGTGGCTCAGGGCATCGCTGGCGCGTCGCCCGGTGCGCGGCTGGATCCTCCGGTGCAGTTCATCCTCGACGAAGCGGCGAACTTCAAGATCCCGACGTTGCCGAAGCTCATCAGCTACAGCGGTGGGTCGGGGCTGACGGTCATCGTGGTGCTGCAGTCGATCTCGCAGGCAGAGATGACGTGGGGACGAGAGGGCGCCCGGGCGATGTGGGGCGCGGCGAGCCTCAAGATCGTGCTTCCCGGCGGATCCGATCCATCCGACCTCAAGGATCTCGAGACGCTCGTCGGAGAGGTCGAGCTCGAGCGCCGCTCGTACTCCACGTCGGAGAGCGGCGTCTCACACCAATACGCGCGTGAGGAGAAGCGAGTGCTCAGGGCGAGCGAGATCCGAACCCTGCCGTTCGGCACTTCGCTCGTGTTCTTCCGGCAGCTCAAGCCCGCGATCGTGAAGCTCTCTCCCTGGATCAAGCTGCCGATCGCCGAGCAGCTCGAGCGAGACCGCGAGTTCGTTGCCGCACGCCTGAAGGCCGCGAGCCCGTACGCCGCGCGACTAGACGCATGGAGCAAGTCGCAAGCCTGATGCCGACGGCACCCGCGAGCCGCCCTCGGGCCGGTCTCGGGCTTGCGCGGAAGCAGCGGTATGACGCGTACATCGATTCGCCTCAGTGGCGACAGCGCCGCGAAGAGTGGGACGCGGAGCAGCGCCGGCGATCGCCGGCCAGGCCGGTATGCGCCGCGTGCGGAAACCTGTGGGATCTTCGCCGCGACGATCTCCATCACGTCGAGTACTCAAGGCTCGGCGCGGAGCGACACGAAGACCTCGTTCCGCTCCATCGGCGGGCGCACGACGAGGTGCACCATCTGCTCGATCGACTCGGGCTGCGACGACGGATGCCGCTTCGTCTCGCGAATCTCCATGTGCTTGCGCTCGCCCGACGCACACCACCCTGCGACGCGGCCGTCGCTGCGCGACGGGTGGCATCAGAAGGGTGAGGTCTGCACCCGCTGGCCCTGGAGGGAGTCGAAGATTCATGGCAACCACGAAGGAGAACATCCCGCTCAAGGGGCGGCCGGTCACCGATCCAGAGCGATTGGAGCACGAGAACGGTCCGAAGATCCGCTTCCGGTTCGTGGAGGAGGACTACAAGCGTGAGAACGGGCAACTCGTCCGGGACGAGAACGGCCACCCCATCGTGTCGCACATCGCGTTCCACGACGCCGTCGTCTGGCATGAGCCGCTCGCCGAGCGGATCGCGAGCACCCTTCGGTCCGGCGACGCCTTCGTCGCGACGGGTGACTTGAAGTTCTCGACCTACGAGGACAAGGACGGCAACACCCGTCCCTCGCATGAGTTCGCGCTCCGAGCGATCGGTCCCGACCTCGCCAGCGGCCGGGTGGTGATCGATCGCGCCCCGAAGGCGGCCACGGTGACGGCGGAACAGCAACTCGCTCCTGAGCAGACACGTCACCTCGCACGGTGACCCACGGGCGGCCTCCCGCAACACGCGGGGGCCGCCGTCGACTTCAGCCGAGAGGACAACGCGATGCAGGCCCCCGAGTTCGAGGAGCAGTCCGCGACATCCGCCCCCGACTCGCCATCTGGCACGCACGTACGCCGCGGCGTCCCTCTTCCGCCGGCAAGGGCAGGAATCGTCGAGACCCACGGGAATGGGTATGACTTCCTTGCCGCGAACGAGCGGGCGGGATGGCACGCCATCCCGGATTGGGGCAGGAACGGCTGGGACCTCGGCCGATGGCCCATAGCGATCGTCATGGCCTCGGATGAGCATCGCCGGCCGCGCGCCCTCGTCTACCTGGAGGGCGACGTGGAGGCACGAGAGTTCGACACCGTCGACGAGCGCACGCGGTTCCTCGATGACGTCGCCGAGGAGCTCTGGCGCACCGGGGAAGCTGACGGGCCTCGCGATGTCGCCGCGTATCCGGCCGGCGAGCTGCCCGCCGAATACCGCGGGCCAGTCCCTCGAGCGCAGGAGTCACCGGCCACGGGACCTGTCGGCCGGTCGGCGAGATCGGTGCCCTCCATGCGCGAGGCACCATCCACCGCACGTTCCTTCGGGCGGCGCTGACGCCTCCGACGTTCCGCAGCTGGGGCACCCATCCACAGATCGACCCCTCTCCGGCCGCGCCCGCGCACCCGACCCCGTCCATACCTTCAACCACACGACCGAAAGGACCTACCACAATGACCGCACAGGACCAGATCGATGTCGCCCTGCAGCGGACCGCGATCGCATCCTTCATCTACTACCCGCAGATCCACGTCGACCAGCCGAACTACCGGCTCGATGAGGATCTTGCCTGGTGTGTCGAACCGCTCGGCGAACTCGATCCAGCGGCTCTCACCGCGGTCAGGGAGACCGTCGGGCGAGCGATCGTCGAGCCCACCGAGTACCGCGAGGAACTCTTCGCAATCCTCTCGGGTCTGGCCGACGCAGACGCCCAGCCCGAATGACTCGCCCCCTCCCGGAAGAGGAGCGCATTGCCCGGGACCGGGCGCGCAAGCAGGCATGGTGGGACGCCAACCCGACATACCGGGCGGAGCACCGTGAGAAGAACCTCGAGCGTCTCCGCGAGCAGAACCGCGAGTACATGCGCGCTCAAGCCGCCGAGAAGAAGCGGCGGGCGCGCGAAGTCGAGCGCGTCCGCGAATGGAGCAAACAGAATCCCGAGAAGCGCCGTGCTGCGCGCGCGCGCTACAAGGCGGCTAACCCGGAGAAGTATCGCGAAGCCCAGCGGGAGTACTACCACCGCAACAAGGAGGCGATCCGAGCTCGGCGCGATGCGGCGCGCACAGCTGAGCAGGTGCGCGCAGGCGCGCGACGCGACTACGAGAAGCGGGATCGGTCCAAGCCTGCGAAGCCGCCGTCGCCGGAGCAACGCGAGCGGCACAAGGCTCAGGAGCGCGAGAAGAAGCGCGTCGAACGAGCCCTCGCCAGGGCCGGGCTTCCCCCGCGGAGACTGCAGCGCGTGCTCGCGTTCGAGAAGCGGAACAATGCGGCTGCGGCGGACGAGTTCTTCGACCGGCGGCGAACCGTCAAGGAGGTCGCGCAGATCCGGGGGCAGGACGGGCCGACTCCCCAAGCGCTGCTCGAGGGCTTCACCGAGACGAACGCTCGCCTTCGGGAGCGGCTCCTGTTCCGGCGCGCCGTCGACACCCACCAGCTTGCCCACGCCACCCGGCTTCACCGAGACGTCCTCCTCGACTCACGGGCGCGCGAGATTGCCGGCAAGCCGCCTTACGACACGTTGCTCGAGGTCCGTCGGCGCGCCGCTAACGAGGTCCGTGAGGCGCAGGCCCGCCAGAGCGGCGCCGGACGCCTCGTCGAGCCGCACCGGAGCGGAGCGGTGCTGAGAGCCGGGAGCGTTCGTGAACTGGTGCAGGCGAATGTGAGGGCCGGATGGCGCGTCGTCCCCTCGCGCGCCGGCGTCGCGCCGCAGCAGCTGTTTCTCGTGAGCGACGCGTTCGACTCCCCGCGGCTGCTCACCATCAGTCGTGGCGGACCCGAGGTCCGGGAGTTCGACAGTGCGGAGGCACGATCGACGTACCTCAGGATGTGGAATGGCGGGAGCGAGGCGTCGCCGGCCGGACCTTCAGCGGTGGCTACTCGCATCGGATCGATGTCACAGCCGCCGTCCGTGACGTCGCCCCGCACGGCGGCGGCCCCGCGTCGGTAGGCAGTCTGGTCACCGTGCGATGTCGCGTTACCCGACTCGAACCCTCCGGGTCAGTAGGACACCGCGGTTTCGATCGACGAGCTGCCAGTATCCCTGAGCGGCCCGGCCCCAGAGGTCTTCCTCGACCCACTCTCCGGTCGCGTAATCGAGAGCGAGAACACGAGAGCGTTCGCGAGCATGTACCGCTCGCTCTATGTAGAGGATCCCGTGGCAACCCTCCTCGGCCATGCGCACGAGTCGCGCCCAGCGCCAGCGGGCGAACGCGCCCGCGATATGACGTGTCGTGGCGCCGCCCACAACTGCCGCGGCGCCCAGGAGAAGCGCGCCGGTGATTGTGAACGCGGTGGTCGCGGCATCCGTCATGTCAGTGGTCGCTGCTGACGTCAGGATGGGCGTGAGTGCGGCGCCGGCGATGATCATGCCGAGGAAGCCCCGGCGAACCTTTCGCCGGCTCGGGACGAATGCCACGATGGCGCCGAGGACGAACGCCGCATACGCAAGCTGGGCGCCGGCCAGCCGAACCATGGCCGTGGCAGGCTCGCCCCCGATGGCGGCGAGACGGCTGCTCGACACGCTCATCGCAACGGCCGACGCGACGACCAGCGCGGCCGGTATCGCGATGGCTAGAACGGCACGGAACCAGCCTCGGGCCCGCCGGCGGCCCTCCCCTCGGCCGCACCGTTCGTCGTACGCTCGCCGGCGATCTGGATCCGTGAGCACTCGACCCGCAGCCAGGACCCGGCGATGTTCGCGCCGCGTACGGCGGGAGCCGGCCAGGTCGGGATGGGTCGCGAAGGCGCGCTCGGTTGCGGCGCGCGCGATGGTTTCGGCGGATGCGTGACGGTCGACGCCGAGCGACCGGTAGAGATCGCCTCTCATGGCGCCGACTGTAGCCGCGGTCCACGATGCTCGTGCAGTTCGGTCGGAACCTGTGAAGGGGAGCCTACCAGCCCTCGGCGCGGGCTTCTCGGTGAATCCGGGCTCGTCTGCTCGATACGGTCGAGCGCGCCCTTCGCCACGGTGTAATCGGCGCGGCGCTGATGGTTCAGGTCGTCGATGGGCCCAAGGGGGTCGGCGGCGGTCACGCCCCACTTGTCGCGGTAGGCGGCAATCGCGATGGCGGCGGATCGCCATCCTTCACCGGATGCGTCGCCGAGTCGCTCCGCCCATGGCTCGCGATCCGCGAGCGCACGGTCAAGGACGGTGTCGGCTCGCGTGACGATCGCGGCCGCGCGTTCCTCGAGCGCGCGGCGCATGTCTGCGTTGTCCGTCGTGATGCTCGGAATCAGGCCTGCGATGTGTTCGCTGTGGCGGTCAGGCCGGGATGCCGCGGCGACCGCGAGGCGATCGGTCAGCCGCTGATGCACCACGGCCGCAGCATCCGTCGCATCATGCAGCTGACGCGAGCGGACGGCGTCGCTCACCACCTCACGGACGGAAAGGCCTTGCTCGTCCACGCGGCGGATGAGGGCGACGAGTGCGTCGTACCCGCCGTGGTGCAGAAGCTGGTCGTGCAACTGGTCGCCGAGCGTGTGGGCGAGCAGTGGGCCGTAGCGTTCGTGCGCGACGTGTGCAGCGAGTGTCTCGTACTCAGCCGCGAGCTGACGGAGGCTGGATACGCGCTCATGCTCACGCGTGATGGTTGCCGTCGCCGAGGTCTCGGCGCCGGTCGAGCGCAATACGGACTCGAGCACATCCCGCCAGCCGCGCTCGAGCTGCCGGGTGGCGTCGGTGTCGGCGAGACCGGCGGTGACATAGGCCCGGTTGGAGTGCTTGCCGCGGGTCATGCCGACGTAGAAGATCTCCCGGGAGGTGCTCTCATCGACCAGGACGTGTGCCGTGTCGACGGTGCGGCCCTGGGAGCGGTGCGCGGTCGTCGCGTACGCGAGTTGGACGTGGTCGCGCAGGTAGTCGACCGGCAGCGTCACGCGGGCCCGGTCGGCGTTCTCGACGACGGCTTCTCCGTTGCGCCGTATCCGGACGATGACCCATTCCTGTCCGTTTCGAACCCAGTCGCCGGCGCTGTCGCGCAGGGTGCGGTTGTTGTTCCGAGACACGATGCGGTCGCCGATGTGGGCGCGCATGCGCTCTGAGATCTCGACGGATGCCTCGCCGAGTCGGCCAGCGTCGCGAAGCCATTGCTGGGCTTGCTCGTTCAGTGTACGGACCTGCGAGTTGTCGGACGCGATCAGGAGGGCGTCGCGATCGTCAGCGACATCCTGTTTCCATGCGGAGAGCGCGTCGGCGAGCATCTGCTCGCTCGTGCCCGACTCGACCCTGTTGTGCGCCGCGTAGGCGTCGATCGCGGCGGGGTCGCCGAGGCGGAGCAGCACGGACGCGTCGCGCTCCCAGTCCGCGGTGAATCGCCACACCTGGTCGAGTTCGGCGACGTCCTTTCCACGGGAGGCGGCGATCGTCGCGAACATCCCGCTGGCGTCGACAGCGCCGAGCTGCGCCCAGTCGCCGACGAGTAGCAGCTTCGCACCTGCCCGCTCGGCCTGCGCGCGGAGCTCGTCGAGTGCGAGAGTGCCGCTCATGCCGGCCTCGTCGACAATGACCAGCTGTCCCGAGCGCATCGCGAATCGGCGGGCGGGGCCGGTTGAGCCGGTGATCCACATGGCGGTGTTCTCGGTCTCGATCTCGAGCGCCTCGCCGAGCACTCTCGCGGCTGATGCTGACGGGGCGAGACCGATGACGGAGTTCTGCCCGTGCTGCTCCTCCCAGAGCTCGCGGAGCTTCGCGAGGGTAGTCGTCTTCCCCGCACCGGCCGGCCCGACGAGCACGTCGACCGCGAGCCCGGATGCGGCGATCATCGCGACGGCGTCGCGCTGGTCCGAGCCGAGCATGCGCCCTTGCGGGTCCGGCCTGTCGAGCCGTGCCTCCAAGATCGAGGCGTCGACTCGAAGCGTGGTCTGGCGCGATGCGGCATCGAGGAGCCGGCATTCGGCTTCGAGCAATCGCTGTGTCGTGAATAGCTCGCGGGAGGTCGGCGCGAACGCGGACGCACCATCCGACTGCCGAAATTCGCGCGGCGCATGCAACGGGTTTCGCGGGGTGACCGCGACCGCTTGGTCGATGACGCGCTCCAGCACCCTCCGGGATGCGTCGTCGCGGTCGAGGATGCTGCGGAACGTGAGCGGCTTCAGCGCCCGGTGGATCTCCGCCATCACGTTCGCCCGCGTCCACGTCGCCCGCGCCTCGGCCAGCGTCGCGAGCACCCGGCCGGCGACTTCCCCGATATCGAGCGCATCGGCGAGGTCGTCGCCACGCACCGACCAGCGGCCCTGTTCCGCGAGCCGGGCGGATCCGGCACGAACGATGTCGGCGACGAGCTCGTCGGGGTCGGTGATCCGAGCGGCGCGTTCCCGCCAGTCCTCGCTCAGTTGTTCGAGCGATCGCACTGTCTTCGCGGCGCGCGTGCGGCGGGTCGCCTGGTTGCGCATCCGCCACACCTGGAACCGGGACGGCTCCTTGCCGGTCGCCGCCCGGTACTCCTCGATCAGGTCGTCCTTCGCCTTCGCGATCGCCGTCGATCGTTGCGAGAACTCATCGAGCAGCCGTGGCGGCATGCCGGCGATCTCCCACTTCCGGTTCCGCGCTGCGACCCCGGTCGCATCGGCAAATAGCCCCCGTGCCTCCTGCGAATCGGACAGCCCACGGGCTTGCAGGAAGCGGGCGTAGCCGCGCTCGTCGACGGCGGCGGTCCGCTCTGTCCACTCCACGCCGAGCCGGTTCGAGAGCGCATCCATCAGTGCCGCGTCGTACGTCTCCGAGAGGGTGACGACGTGCGGTGAGAGCGCGTGACGGGAGTCGATGGTGCGCCACCGGCCGTCCGGCGTCTGCACTCGGTTCGCGATGAGCAGGTGGGTGTGCAGCTGGGGGTCACCATCCCGCGAATCCCAGTGATCGAATCCGGTCGCGACCGCGCCGAGCACCTCGAGCTGCGCGACCCCACCGGATCCGACACGGGTCCGCAGCGCGTCGCGCTCAAGGATCGCAAGAGTCTCGTGCAGCGCCTGCTCGTGCGCGGCCTTGATCTGCTCCTGCAGGGACGGCGGCGCGAGCGCCCAGAGCACGCTCACCGACTTCGGCGGGTTGAACACCAGCTCGAATCCGGCGACGGATGATGGCGGAGTGTGCGCTGTCTCCTCGGCGATGATCTTGGTGACGGCGTGCTCGCGTGTCGCGTCATCGAGCGAGGTGTCGAGCTGCTTGACGCGGGCGTCGACTCGTTCTTCGAGTGTCGCGACGACGACGTACTTCCGCGCCAGCGGCTCACCGGTCAGTGGGTGCGCGCCGGCGCCGTACAGCTGCGACAGTTCCGCTGGGGTCACGGTCCGACCTTCGGCGACACCGAGGCCCGCGACACCGGCGCCGTACCACCGGCCCGCGGGCGTTCCCTCTGCGGCGTAGTAGTCGAGGGCGTCGCCACGCCCGGCCTCGACCGCGACAGACTCGTGGAAGTAGCGCCACGCATCCTCGCCTGACGCGATCTTCACCATCGAGATCATGTCGCCGCCCCCTGTCGTGCCGCCCGGTGCGCCGCGACACGGCACCGCGTCGAGCAGTACTGCTGCCCCGCCCGGGGCTGCCGCAAGTCGCCGCGACACGCGGCGTTCGCGCACGTCGTGCGGCGCGGTGATGCGACACGCGACGCGTCATGCCAGGCACGCTTGCGACATGTCGCCGAGCAGAATCGCTGACGCCCAATCGCCGACACGTACCGCGACAGGCAAGCCTCGCAGCGTCGCACCAGCACGGATGTCGCGGCGTCACGGCCATGACGCAACCGTCGACGTCGCGCCGCGTCGCGGCACGGCTGCGAGCAGAACGCCGCGTGCTGCGTGCCGGCGACAAAGCGGCCGCGACACTCTCGACACCACGACGCGAAACGTCGGTACCCGATCCGCTGCGGCGCATGCGCCGCGTCGCCGAGCGTCGACATCGCCCGCGACAGGTGGCGCGTCACGGTTGCTCCCCCACGGCGGCAGCGGTTGCGGACGTCGCGTCGGCTCGCTTGAACCATTCTCCGCCGTGCTCGATTTCAACGTCTGCTCCTTGTTCCTGCTCCACACTCGCCCGATGGACGTCAGCGCGCACTCGACGTAACGCGGTTGCGACGCAACGACCCTCAAGTGCCAGACGTGTTCTGCTTCGATACGCGACAGGCCTCCATCGAGCCTCGGTCGAGCGCAGGCAGCTTCCGCTCATCGGATAATCAGGGGGCAGTCGTCTCGCGCGCTCCGCGTCGAGCCGCCGGCTCACTCGTGGCAACTTTCCACCGGCGACCGTCCTTGAGAGCTCGCCGCTCGCGGCGTCGAGTCCTAACTTCAGAGGGCCGTGCCCTCGCGCCAGCACGCACACGTGCCAGTTCCCGCAGATTACCCTCGCAGGCGAGCATGACTCCGCGTCCGACCTGTATGCGACAATCTGGCAATGACGCGCATCAAGGTCGAGGCGAAGCCTGACCACCTCGACCGGTTGGTCTCGTCGCCCCGCGTCGGCCTGCTCGAGCTGATCTGGAATGCCTTAGACGCGGACGCCACGGAGGTTCGCGCGGACATAACCGACAACGGTTTGGGTGGTGCTCTGGCGGTCACCGTAACCGACAACGGCAGGGGGATCTCAGCTGACCGCGCAGCGAAGGAGTTCGGCGCGTTGGGCGGATCTTGGAAACGGGCGGCGACGGTCACGGACGCAGGCCGTGCCTTGCATGGCAAGCTCGGCGGCGGGCGCTTTGCCGCCTACGGACTTGGCAACGACGTCCGATGGGAGTCGGTCAGCGACGCTACAACGGGGCGGAGACTGACGGTTATCAACGGGTCGCATTCATTGCCAGATGAGTTCGATGTCGTCACCGAGAAATCCGAGGCGTCGGCGACGGGCACAGTCGTCAGCGTCACCGATCTCACCCCCCAAGCGCGGAAGTACTTGGATTCGGACCGTGTCGCGGACGGCCTGATCTCTGCTTTAGCGGTGTACCTATTGAAGTACAAGCCGCGGATCACCTGGCGTGAGCGCGTCCTGGAACCTGAGGCATTGATCAGTCAGCGGACGACCATCGACGTGCCAGTTCCCACGCTCGGCGCCGACACGACCGTTCCGGTGACGATTATCGAATGGAACACGAACGTTGACAGGGCGCTCCACCTTTGCAACGCGAGCGGCATCGCCATCCAGGAGGTGCCGCCCGGCATTCAGGCGCCGGGATTCACGTTCACGGCATATGTGAACTGGGACGGGTTCGCGGACCGGCCGCACGACCTCCTCATCGAGGGAGCAGCAGACGAACCAGTGCGGTCGGTTGTCGAAGCCGCGCGTGACGCCCTGCGCGCCCACTTCAAGAGCCGCACCGACGAACGTCATACCCGGATGCTCGAGAAGTGGAAGAAGGAACAGTCCTATCCGTTCGAAGGCGAAGCGACCAAACCGGCGGAAAGGGCTACTCGGGAGCTCTTTGACATCGTCGCAGTCGCGGCGGCGCCGGCGGTCGAGAAGGTGGACCCAACGTCGAGAAAGTTCTCGCTGCGGTTGCTGAAGGAGGCCGTGGAAACGAATCCGGGTTCGGTGGATGCCTTGCTGCGAGAGGTACTGAAGCTCAGTGACCAGGACGCAGCGGACCTTCGAGAGCTAGCGCAGAAATCGTCATTGTCGAAGCTCATCTCGTCAGCTCGCAAGATCACAGATCGACTGGAGTTCCTCGCATCGCTCGAAGCGATTGTCAATGAGCCGGACCTGAAGAAGGTCGTGAAGGAACGCTCTCAGCTGCATCGGATCCTCGCCAACGAGACGTGGGTATTTCGGGAGGAGTACGCACTTGTGGGGGATGACCAGACGCTTCGCACTGTCCTTCGGAACAACCTTGGCCAACTCGGCGGTGAGGTTGTCACGGTCGAGGATGTCGAAAGTGCTGAGGTCGTGGACGGTGACGGACGGGTCGGGGTCATCGACCTGATGCTCAGCAAGGTAGTCGAACAGCGACGGGACCACCGCGAGCATCTCGTTATCGAATTGAAGCGCCCGAGCGTCCATATCGGCCGGGATGAGATCAACCAGATTGAGGCGTACGCCGAAGCAGTCGCAAATGACACCCGATTTGCGGCGACCGACACGAGGTGGGAGTTCTGGATCGTTGGTGACAAGATCGCGGACAGTTCACGGGGCCGCACGAACCAGAGCGGTCGTGAACCCGGGGTGACGCTCGCGACCGACAACCCCAACATGGTTGTACGGGCAGTCACCTGGGCGCAGGTAATACGCGACGCGAAACACCGATTGCAGTTTGTGCGTGAATCGCTCGATTACGATCCGAGCACCGAAGCTGGTCTCGACTACCTTCGCCGCAAGCACGCCGAGTACCTCCCTCCCCTGCTCATCGAGGGCCCTGAGGACCTGGAAGGTGAGGGCGAGGCGGCGTGACGGGACGTGCTGCGAGGTTCAAGAGTTGGCATGTCAGACAACCGGTTTAGTCGTCAGCGGCACAGGATCGCAGACCACTTTCGCGGTCGCCCACCTCTCACTAGGTCATCGTTGCACCGAGCGTCCCCGGGCGGGACGTGCAGCTGGGACGCTCAAGTGAGATCGCGCGCTGGAGGTCGCGGAGGCGTCCTGACTCCGTGCCGACCTCCCCACTGCTCGGAGTGCCGACCGGAAGAGAAGGTCAGCGCTCCGCGGTCTCGAGCGTGGGCCGGCGGGTGACGAGTATTTCGGCGATGCGCCGGCGGTCGACGCTTACGACCTTGAGGGTGGCGCCGTCGACTTCGACTGCGTCGCCGACTTGGGCGAGTCGTCCGAGCCGGTCGAGCACGAAGCCCGCGACGGTGTCCCAGGTGCCGCGAGGCAGTTCGATCCCGGTGGCCTCAGCGAAGTCCTGCAGGTTCAGTCGGGCGTCCACGATGCCGCCATCCTCCGGCAGTTCTGTGGCGGCTGCGCGGGTGTCGTACTCGTCGAAGATCTCTCCGACGACTTCCTCGATGAGGTCTTCCAGGGTGACGACGCCGTCGGTGCCGCCGTACTCGTCGACGACGACGGCGATGTGGGTGTTCTGCGCGCGGAGCTTGGTGAGCGTCGGCAGCACCCGCGCGGTCGAGGGTAGATACGGGATGGGACCGACCACCTGCGCGAGCGGCGCTTCGGCGTTCTCGGCGGCGGCGTCGTACAGGTCGCGAACGTGAACGAAGCCGGTGATGTCGTCGATCGACTGGTCGACGACCGGGTACCGGGAGAATGGCAGCTCCTCGATTCGGGCGGTCGCCTCACCGACCGTCCCGGCGCCGTCGACCGCGACGACCTCGGGCCGGGGTCGCATCACTTCGCTCAGCTGGCGGTGGCGGAGCGAGAGCACGTCGTCGAGGATGCGGCGTTCGTCTTCCGGTAGCCCTTCGTGCGTGGAGACGATGTCGCGGAGCTCCTCCTCGCTGAGTTTGTCGCTGGTCTGGTTCGGGTCTCCGCCGAGGAGCCGCACCACCGCGTTCGTGGAGACCGACAGCAGCCAGATCACCGGGCGCATCAACCGGGCGAATCCGTTGAGCACCGGCGCGACCGCGTACGCGAACTGCGCGTTGCGTTGGATCGCGAGCCGCTTGGGCGCGAGCTCGCCCAAGACCAGGGAGAGGTACGCGATGACGAGGGTGAGCAGGATCGTCGCGATCGTCGACGCGGCCTGCTCGCTGAACCCGAGCGGCACCAGCAGTGGCGCCACCGAGGGGGCGATGGAGGAGGCACCGTATGCGGCGGACGCGAACCCGGCGACGGTCACGCCGATCTGCACCGCCGAGAGGAAGGTGTTCGGGTTGCGCGCCAGGGCGGCGACTTTCGCGCCACGGCGCCCGCGCGCCTCGATCGCGTTCACCTGACTGTCGCGCAGGGTCACCAACGCCATTTCGGTCGCGGCGAACACGCCGCCGATCAGGACGAACACCACGACCAGCGCGATGTTCAGCAGCAGGTCCCCGTTCATCGGGTGCCACCGGCCGAGAGGGCCGTGCCCGGCGTGCGCCGGGCACTGGGTTTGTCGGAGGGAGAGTCGGAGTTGGAGTTCACATCATTCACCGTACGTGACGCACCTTGGAGCCCGCGCCTGCCGGGGTGGTGGCGCGAGTCCACCACCCCGGCACCGGACGGTTTCGGCTATTCGGCCTTGCGGGTGCGCACGAGCGTGACGACCAGCGCGATGACGGCGGCAACGGCCGCGATCAGGCTGAGCACGAAGCTCACGACCGGTGAGGGACCATCGGCGGGCTGGGCCGTGGTTACGGCGTGCGTGTCCTCGCCGTGGTCGTCGGTGCCGGCTTCGGCGGTCTCGCCGTGCCCGTGGCCGTTGGGGTCGTCGTTGATGAACAGGGTCGGGGCGGGCAGCAGGCTGTCGTCCTCCTCGACCTCGTCGGGGGTGGCGGCCCATTCCACGACTTCGCCGTCGTCGTAGGTCTGGGTGGTGGGGAAGCTGATCTGCCCGGTGTCCGGGATCGGGCCGAACGAGACCGTCCACTCCAGGAACTGGCCCGGTCGCAGGCCGTTGCCCTCGTCGGCGGTGAGCACCATCCGCGACGGTGCTTCATCTTCCTCCGCCTCGACGGTATCGGGCAGCTCGGATTCGACGACCTCGATCGTCCAGCCCGGCAGCGGCGCGTAGCGGACGCTGAGGATCGGGGTGTCCGTGGGCAGTTCGACCTCGAGCTGGATCGTCGAGGCGGTCTCGCTCTCGTTCAGTGCGGTGAAGGTGAAGGTGGCCGGCTCGCCGGGTTCGGCTTGGGCGGGCTCGATCCCGACGTGGGCGGATGCCGCGAGCGGGGCGGCCAGGGCGAGGAACGTGCCGGCGACCAGGCCGATCCCGGCGCGGCGGAGGGTGTGCGTACGCATGCTGATGTGGTCTGCTTTCTGTGCTGGTGAGCGTGTCGCGGTTACGGCGACGGAGGGTGCGGTGCCGTGCACCGCACGATTCAGGAACGCACCAGGACAGGCGGCCCCCGCCACCGCAGGCAACCAAGAAGCACCAGCGAGAGGACCCGGAACCCCTCGTCCGTCGCCGCCGGGATCCAACGCCGCGTCGCGGTCGGCGCGGCGGGAGGTCCGGCGGTCAGGGCCCGAGGCAACGGCATGTCGAGGGCGCCGAGCACGGCGCACAGCACCGTCTCGCCCCATGCGATCAGCGCCGTGGTGATCAGCATCGCGACGGCGTGCCACCCCCACATCGACTCGGAGGCGTGGGCGTGCGCCGGTGTGCTCGCGAGCACGTCGAGTGCGTTGCGGAGTTCGTCACCGTGGAGGTGCCGGACCGGTGCGCCGAGCGGGACACCGGCGCCGACGCCGAACAGCACATGGAACACGCCTTGGCTTGCGGCCACTGCCACGGCAAGGCGGAGCACCGACAGTCGCCGACCGGCGAGGAACACGCACACCGGGACGGCGAACGCGGCCGAGACGAGCAACCCGACCGTTCCCGGCGGGACGCCGCCGGCGATGCCGTGCGAGAACGCTGCGATGAACAAGGCGATCGCGGCAGCGGCCGAGCCGCGCACGGTCCGCGCCGCCCGGCTGGACCCGACCGTGGCAACCCGAACCATGACGCATCCGAGCCTACGCGACCAGAACACGGCCCCGCCGCCCCGCGCTCACCCGTGCGTGCTCGACACCGGGCGGCGCAAGTCTGCCGTGTGAGTCCAGGCGACGCGCGCGGCGATCGCGGCGAGCAGCCCGATGCCCGCGAGGATCAGGGCGGTGGCCGGGAGGCCGAGCGAAGCGCCGAGGATGCCCGCGGTGGGGTAGGTGAGGATGAAGCACGCGTGAGAGAGGGAGAACTGCGCGGCGAACACCGCAGGCCGGTTGGTCTCATCCGAGGAGCGGCGCAGCAGCCGCGCCGACGGGGTCAGGATCAGCGAGGTCGCCGCGCCGAGGAACAGCCACAGCAGCAGCAACGCGACCCAGGTCACCGGCCCGGCGGGCAGGGCGATCAGCAGCGCCGCCGCGGCGAGGCCGACCGGGAGCGCGGTCGCGCCGGCGAGCATGAACGGGCGATCCGGCCACCGGTCCAGCAGCTTCGGCAGGATCAGGGCGACGGCCATGGACCCGGCGCCGTACGCGGCCAGCAGCAGCGCGACATCCGTCTGCGGCCGACCCAGGTCGCCCTGCACGAGCACCACGGTGTTCACGATGACCATCGCGGTGGAGGTCGCGACGACGAGGTTCATCGCCAGCAAGCTGCGCAATTCCGGGGTGCGCACGAACACCCGGGCGCCGCGGGTGAGCCGGTCGAAGAACGGTGCCGGCGCGGATGCGGCCATCTTCGGGAACGCGGTCGCGAGCACCAGCACCGCCGACCCGACGAACCCGACGAAGGTGCCCACGAACAGGTTGTGGTAGCTGATCACCGTGAGCAGCGCGGCGGCGAGCACCGGGCTGACCAGGGCCTCGAGGTCGTACGCCAGCCGTGACAGCGAGAGCGCCCGGGTGTACTGCCGTTCATCGGGCAGCACCTCGGGGATCACGGCCTGGAACGCAGGGGTGAACGTCGCCGAGGCGGCCTGCAGCACGAAGATCAGCACGTAGATCTGCCACACCTCGGACACGAACGGCAGGCTGATCGCCACCCCCGCCCGCAGCACGTCCGCCGAGACCAGCAGCAGCTTGCGCGGCACATGACTGGTCAGCGCCGCGATCACCGGCGCCACCCCGACGTAGGCGAGCATCTTGATCGTCAGCGCCGTGCCGAGCACCACGCCCGCATCGCCGCCGGCGATATCGAACGCCAACAGGCCCAGCGCCACCGTCAGCAAGCCCGTGCCGAGCAGCGCGACGACCTGCGCCGCGAACAGCTTCGCGTACGACCTATTCCGAAACACCTCACGCACTCGCGGCACTCCTCACCGCGGCGGGTGCGGAGTGCTCGCCGCGGTGGTGGGCGGGGTTGGCCTCGAGCGCGTGCTGGGCCTGGAAGATCGCATCCGCCACCAGCTGGCGGGCGTGCTCGTTCGCCAGCCGGTAGAACACCCGGGTGCCCTCCTGCCTGGTCGCGACGATCCGGGCCAGCCGCAGCTTCGCGAGGTGCTGCGACACCGCCGCAGGCGACTTGTCCACGATCTCGGCGAGGTGGTTCACCGACATCTCCTCATCGCGCAGCGCGAGGATGATCCGCACCCGGGTCGCATCCGCCAGCATCGAGAACACCTCCACCGCCAGCTCGACGTACTGGCTCTCCGGAGTCAGACCACACCTCGTATCTGCATTCATACGCAGATTATTACATAGGCGACGCCGGGGCCGGGTTCTGGCTCCGATCCCCAGACTGCCAGGGCATCCCAGGATACGAAGCGGAATGGACCCGGGAGGACCTTCTACCCATCGCTTCCAGCATGAAGCGGCCCTACTGTGAGGAATGCCCGCGACGGAGCGAGACCCAGCGCCGAACCTTCGCGCGCTCGGAGAACCGCCCCTGACGATCGCTCTCGGCGGCCACTCCTATTCAATCGACGCCATCAGCGACCGACGCTGGAGGGTTCACATCCAGCACCGCAGGAGTGCGAAGTTACTTCTGCTGGCAACCGGCGGTGTCTACATCGTGTCGGGACCCACGACTTTGAGTCCCCCCGGCGTGTCCGGAGAGCGTGTTGCTGGTGTCAGCCCGCTCGTTCGAGGGGTTCGGTGCGAGCGTAGTCGAGCTGTTCGAGCTCGAGCGGTGTGAGGTCATCGATCGACCCGTGGGTCCGGTCGGTGTTGAACCACTGCACCCAGCCCGCGGTCGCGGCCTCGACCTGATCGACGTCGCGCCACGGGCCCTCGTGATGGATCAGCTCGGACTTGTACAGCCCGATCTGTGACTCCGCGAGGGAGTTGTCGTACGCGTCGCCGACGGACCCGACGGACGGGTCGATGCCCTCGTCGACGAGCCGGTCGGTGAAGGCGATCGACGTGTAAACCGAGCCGGCGTCCGTGTGATGCGTCAGCCCGGCGAACCCGGCCGTGCCTTCGCGGCGTCGGGTCCACAACGCCATCTCGAGACAGTCCAGCACGAGCGGCGTGGTCATGCTCGTCGCCGCGCGCCAGCCGAGGATCCGGCGGGAGTGCGCGTCGAACACGAACGCGACGTACACCCACCCCGACCACGTCCACACGTACGTGAAGTCGGCCACCCAGAGCTGGTTCGTGCGGAACCGTCGGAAGTGCCGGTCGACGAGATCAGCCGGCCGGGTCTCTCGCGGATCCACATTGGCCGGATGCTTGCGTTTGCCGCGCACGACGCCGCCGATCCCGAGGTCCCGCATCAGCCGCTCCACCGTGCACCGGGCGATCTCGTGCCCGTTGCGACGCAACCGGAGCCAGAGCTTGCGGGCCCCGAGCCGGCGGTGGTGCTGCTGCCAGGTGGTCAGGATGATCGGCTTCCACCGCTCGTCCGAACGCTGCCGCGCCGACGGCGCGCGGTTGCGGCCGTCGTAGTAGGTCGATGGGGCGATGCTGCAGCCGTGCTGGGTGAGCACGGCGCAGATCGACTCGACACCCCACCGGAGCCCACCGTCACGGCGGTCCTTGTGCTCCTGGATGAATGCGACTACCGCTTCTGTGGCCGGTCGAGCTCGGCCGCGAAGAAAGCCGAAGCCGCCTTCAAGATCTCGTTCGCCCGCCGCAGTTCGGCGTTCTCCCGCCGCAACCGCTTGAGCTCCTCAGCAGCTTCGGTCGTGACGCCGGGCCGGACCCCGGTGTCGACCTGGTGCCGGCGCATCCAGGTGCGCACCGTTTCCGGGGAGCCGATGCCGAGCATCTGCGCCACCGCGGTCATCGCCTGGTACTCGCTCGGATAATCCGGCCGCACTTCGACGACCATCCGGACGGCGCGTTCGCGAAGCTCGCGCGGATACTTGCTGGGACGTGCCATGAAGACGATCCTTCCAAGGAATTCCGTCTCCGGACACGCCGGGGGGACTCAATCACAATGGTTCACTCAAGCTCACACTCCCGCGAAATTGCAGGGCCGTGAGCGTATGTGAAGCGCAGTGAATCACTACTGGTGTCGGCGGCGCTCGAAAACTGGACAGTAGCGGCGGTCGAAAAGTGAACACTCAACGATTGGAGTGTGATCACTTTGGAGGACTGGGCGTTGATCCGGCGGCTGGTGAAGGATGGGGTGCCGAAGGCGCGCATCGCTGAGCGGTTGGGGATCTCGCGCACGACGGTGGTGAAGGCTGCCGCGTCGGATGCGCCGCCGCGGTACGAGCGGAAACCCGCGGTGTCGACCTCGTTCACACCGTTCGAGGAACGGGTGCGGCAACTGCTGGCTGACACGCCGGAGATGCCGGCGACGGTGCTCGCTGAGCGGGTCGGCTGGGAAGGGTCGATCACGTGGTTCCGCGAGAACGTGCGCCGGGTGCGCCGCGACGTGGCCCGCCCGGATCCGGCGGACCGGTTGTCGTGGGCGGCGGGCGATGCGGCGCAGTGCGATCTGTGGTTCCCGCCGAGGAAGATCCCGCTCGAGGACGGGACGCGGGTGCTGCTGCCGGTGCTGGTGATCACGGCGGCGCACTCGCGGTTCATGACCGGTCGGATGCTCCCGACCCGCAAGACCGAGGATCTGCTGCTGGGCTCGTGGGAGCTCTTGCAGCAGCTGGGGCGGGTGCCGCGGCGGCTGATCTGGGACAACGAGCCGGGCATCGGCCGTGGCCAGCGCCGTGCCGCTGGGGTGGCGGAGTTCGCCGGGACGCTCGCGACGAAGATCGTGCAGTTGCGGCCGCGGGATCCGGAGTCCAAGGGCATCGTCGAGCGACGCAACGGGTACTTCGAGACGTCGTTCATGCCGGGCCGCTCGTTCGCGTCGCCGGCGGACTTCAACGCCCAGTTCACCGACTGGCTCGCTGTCGCGAACCAGCGGGTCGTGCGTACGATCAAGGCCCGCCCGGTCGACCTTGTCGATGCCGACCGGGCTGGAATGCTGCCGTTGCCGCCGGTCGTGCTGCACCTGGGCTGGCGCAACCAGGTGCGGCTGGGCCGGGACTACTACGTCCGTGTCGACACCAACGACTACTCGGTGGGCCCCGCGGCGATCGGCCGCGTCGTCGATGTCGCCGCGGACCTGGAGCGGGTCCGCGTCCGGATGGGCGGGCGGATCATCGCCGCGCACGAGCGGGCGTGGGCGCGCGGGCTCACGATCACCGACCCGGGCCATGTGGACGAAGCCGCGGTGCTGCGCCGCCAGTTCGAGCAACCCCGGACCCTCGCAGCCGTCGACGATGGGCTGCGCCGGGACCTGGCGGACTACGACCGGGCGTTCGGGCTGGACGAGGTGAGCGCCTGATGGCCGCGTCGAAGGTGCCGTCCGAAACGGTCAAGCAGATCCATTACCTCGCCGCCGCGCTGAAAGCGCCGCGGATCACCGAGGCCGCCACCCGGCTGGCCGACCACGCCCGCGACGCCGGGTGGACCCACGAGGACTACCTCGCTGCCGTGCTCGAGCGGGAAGTCGCCGCCCGGAACGCGTCCGGCGCCGAACTGCGGATCCGCGCCGCCGGGTTCCCCGCCCGGAAGACGCTGGAGGACTTCGACTGGGACGCGCAACCCGCTGTCCGGCAGCAGATCGGCGCCCTGGCGTCCGGGGCGTTCCTCACCGAGGGCCGAAACGTGGTGCTGCTCGGCCCGCCAGGCACGGGCAAGACGCACCTGGCCACCGGGCTCTGCCCGCGACCGTTCACTTTTCGACCGCCGCCGACAACTGGATAACTTCTGCTTCCCAAGCAGACAGCGCGGGTTCGATTCCCGTCATCGGCTCCTCGTGAAAATTGCCTGATCAGCTGGAATTTTTGTTGAAATATCGACCGACATCGATTCGATTTGTTTTGGTCAGATCACGGTTAACCTCACGGTTAATGATTCAACTTGTTTTGTTGAGCGGGCTCCGCTCAACTCTGTCGATCGACGCATCGGCGCCGAAGGGGTTGCACGTGCTGCCGCCGCCGATGGCGCTCACTACGTCCCCGCGCGGGCGATGATGAGCCTCCGATGAAGCCGGGGCCGCAACTGTCGTCCTCAGCGGGCGGCGACGGTGCGGAATCCGGCGTTGCCCATGGAGGAGTCGGGCGTGTTTTGCGAGCGTGCCGAGTTGCGGTAGCGGTTGCAGTACGAGATGTGGCAGAGATAGCTTCCGCCGCGCAGCACACGGGAACCGCCTCGAGCCGGTCCCTGCGGATCATCAGCAGGAGAAGCGCCGTAGTACCCGGGATCGAACCAGTCGTGGCACCATTCCCATACGTTTCCGACGGTCTGCCAAAGCCCATACCCGTTCGGCTCGAACGTGCGGACCGGGGCAGTGGTGAGGAAGCCGTCCTCGATCGTGTTGCGGCGCGGAAACTCGCCCTGCCAGATGTTCGCGCGCCACCCGCCGGCATCGACATCGTCGTCACCCCACGGGTACTTCTTCGACTCGAGGCCGCCGCGAGCCGCGTACTCCCACTCCGCCTCGGTGGGCAGACGGCGGCCGGCCCACTCGCAATAGGCGGTCGCATCGTTCCAGCTGATATGGACTACCGGGTGGTCGCCCAGCCCGTCGAGGCTCGAATCGCGTCCGCCCGGGTGCGCCCAATCGGCGCCACGGACGCCGAACCACCACGGCGTGCCCGCGGCCGGGCCCATCACGTCCTCCCGGGGCGCCGCGAGCGCGAGGTGGAACACCGCCGAGAACCCGAAGACCTCCGCCTCCGTGCGGTACCCCGTGGCCTCCACGAAGCGGGCGAACGCGTCGTTGGTGACGCTGGTGGCGTCGATCTCGTACGCGTCAAGCTCGACCGGATGGATCGGCACCTCGCCGTCGCCCGGATTGCGGTCCCCGGACGAGTCCCCCATCACGAACCGACCGGCGGGGATCTGCGCCTGCTCGATCGGATGACGGCCCGCGGGCACCGATGCCCGCCCGGCGACGACCGGGCCGGCGCCGAACTCGAGGAACTGTGCGCGCCCCGGCGCACCGCACGAGCAGGACGGGCCGCAGCCCTGGGCGGCACTCGAATCGGCCATGCCTTCCACCCTAGGCCGCGCTCGAGACCAGCGACTCGTAGCGGTCGCGAAGCGGGTCGCCGGTTGCGGCCATCCACGAGCGCAGCGCCTCGCGCTTCTCGCGCAGCTCGGGTGCGTGGGCCGGGTCGTCCGCCAGGTTCACGAGGCTGGCGGGGTCCTCATCCAAGGAGTAGAGCTCCTCGACGACCCTCGTCCGGTAGAACGCCACGCGCTCGGCCAATGCCGCATCCGACTCCGCCGCCGCGACCATGGCGGGCCACGTCAGACCGATCATGTTCTCCGCTCGGTACTCCTCCGAGCCATCTGCCCAGCCGTTCCAGATGTAGCCGTACCGGGCGTCTTGAACGCAGCGCATCTCGTAGCGGCGGCCCATCGAAGTCTCGTGGAACACCGTCACGACCTGCTCACGGGCCGGAACGTCTGCGCCTCGGAGCGCCGCGAGCAGGCTCCGGCCGTCCGTCTCGCGTGGGGTGAGGCCGGCGACCTCGCAGAAGGTGGGGAAGAGATCCAGCATCGTCACGAACTCCTCGTGCTCGCGCCGTCCGGGCTCAACCACCCCGGGCCAGCGCACGATGAGCGGCGTGTGAGTGGACTGCAGATAGCAGTTCGCCTTCGAGAAGGGGAAGGCCATGCCGTTGTCCGACAGGAACACGACGAGGGTGGTATCGGCCAGGCCCGCGGCGTCGAGCACGTCGAGCACCCCGCCGACGACGTCGTCGCATCGCCGGGAGGAGCTCAGATACTGGGCGTACTCCGTCCGCACGTCGGGCAGGTCCGGAAGGTAGCCGGGGAGGGGCGACGCCTCCTCGGGGGTGAAGATCCGACTCGGCTCGGGGATGCCGGCCCGCTGCTGCTCGTCGAAGAAGCGTCCGACGTCGTCGGCGCCGTGGAAGGGCCGGTGCGGGTCGTGGGCATTCACCATGAGGAACCACGGCCGGTCGCCCGCCGTTCCGATGAACGCGGCCGTCTCGTCGGCATACCGCCTCGGGTCGCGGCCCATCCCGAGACCGGTGATGCCGACCGCCGTGTCCCACCCGAACCGGTCGATCGGTTGCAGATGGTTGACCTTCCCGAGGATGCCAGTGGCATAGCCCGCGTCGGCGAGCAGCTCGGTCAGCAACGGGACGCCGTCGTCGATCGGCTCGAATCCCTCCGCGCCGTTGCGATGCGGCCAGAGGCCGGTCATGATGGCCGATCGGCTCGGCTGGCACACCGCGATCGCGACGTGGGCGCGATCGAACACCATCCCCTCGGTTGCGAGGGCGTCGAGACGGGGGGTCACCCCGTCCGGGCCACCGAAGGCGCCCGGCGTCGTGCCCTCCATGTCGTCGGCCGTGATCAACATGATGTTCACGGGTGTCGTCACGTTCGGATCTCCTCGTCGTCGTGCGCGCTCAGCCGACCGCGTGGGCGGCGGGCACACCGCGGCTCTCGTAGTCGTCGAGCACGTCCTGCCAGGGGATGACTCCGTGCGATCGCGCCCACTCGTCGTAGGCCGCGGCAAGCTCCGCGACGACGTCCGGACGACTGCCCGACAGGTCGTCGGACTCGATGCGATCTGCTTCGATGTCGTACAGCTCCCAGCTGCCGCCCCATTCGCGAACGAGCTTCCATCGACCGCGACGCACCGCCGCATTGCCGATGTGCTCCCAGAACAGGGTCCGATTGCCGGAGGAAGCGGCTGGGTCGCGCCAGAGCTGCAACAGGCTCTCACCCTCCGTGTCCGACGACGACCCGGCGGCCTCGAGTACCGATGGGACGATGTCGATGACATGTCCGATGGAGTGGCTGATCGCGCTGCCTGTCGGGATCCCTCCAGAAGGCCACGAGGCGATGAACGGTGTCGAGATCCCGCCCTCGTGCACCCAGCGCTTCCACATCCGGAACGGCGTGTTCGAGACGGTCGCCCACTCCCGACCGTAGCTCTGGTAGGTGTTCTCCGGACCGGGCATTACGTCGGGGATATTGCCGACGACGACCGGTTCGCCCGTCCTGGTCTTCGTCGGGCAGGTGAGCTCCCCGAAGATGGAGATCCCAGGCGGCAGCTCTTCGGCGCATCCGCCGTTGTCCGACATGAACAGCACCAGGGTGTCGTCCTCGACACCGGCGTCGGCGAGGGCGTCGAGGACTCGGCCCACGCCGCGGTCGAGCGCTTCGACCTGCGCGGCGTAGACGGCCATGCGCTCGGTCTGCCATTCGCGGCCGTCGACGTCCGACCAGTCGGGAAGGATCACGCCGGGCGGCAGGTGATCCACCGTGGGGATGAGGCCGTCGGACTGCAGGCGTCGCAGGCGCTCGGACCGGATCGCATCCCACCCGTCGGCGAACCGCTCGCGGTACTTGGCGATCTCCTCGTCGCGCGCGTGCAGCGGCCAATGCGGCGCCGTGTAGGTGAGGAAGAGGAAGAACGGGTCGCCGGTCGCAGCGTGACGACGGACGAAGTCGGCGCCGTGCTCCGAGATGTCGTCGGTGAAGTGGAACTCCTCACCCAGCGCTTCCTTCGGAAGCCGTTCCTCGCCGGAGACCAGCGGGGGCTGATAGAAGCTCGAGGCACCGGGCAGGATGCCGCGGAACTCGTCGAAGCCTCGCCGGGTGGGCCACGTCTCGCTCGGCGTGACGAACTCGGAGGCCAGATGCCACTTGCCGAACAGTCCGGTCGTGTAACCCTGTTCGGAGAGCCGTTCCGCGAGCGTCGGCACGGTGGTGGTGAGCGATCCGGGATAGCCCGTGGGTCGGTTGTCTGTCGTGAGCACGCCGATGCCGACCGAGTGGGGGTGGTGGCCCGTGAGCAAGGCGGCCCGCGACGGAGAGCAGCGCGGCGTAACGTAATACGAGCTCATCCGGATGCCCCGGTCCGCGAGGCGCTGCAGCGAAGGCGTGTCGATCTCACCGCCGAACGGGCCGATATCGGAGAAGCCGAGGTCGTCGGCGAGGATGATGATCACGTTGGGTCGGCTCATGGGTAGTCTTTCTCGGCGGTGGGGCGGTCTGGAGTCGTGTCGTCTCGGCCGAACGGGTCCCGAAGGTATGGTTCCAGGAGCTCCAGGAACTGCCTGACGTGACCGGCGCGATCGAAGGCGGACGGGTCGAGGACCCATTGCGCCCCGAGCCCGTGCGCGAGTGCGAGCAGCCAGCGGGTGATCACCGCCGGAGTGATCCCCGGCGGCAGCTTCCGCTCGTCGATGGTGGCCCGGACCCGCTCCGTCATCCCGTCCATCAGTGCGTCGTTCCGCTCCATGAACCACTCGTGCCCGGCATGGCCCGGAGCCGTGCTCTCAGCGGAGAGAATGACGAAGAGGCGGACGAGTTCCGGAGTGGCGTCGTTTTCCTCGAGCGTCCGGACGTATGCCTCGAGTGGTGGAACCCCGTCGGCTTCGAGATGCTCGCGCGTCGCGATGTTCCGGGCTTCGCGTTCCTGCAGCACGGCCACGAGCAGGGCGGCCTTGTTCGGGAAGTAATGCAGGATGCCCGCCTGCGTGATCCCGACGTCGTTGGCGATGTCGGCCAGGCTCACCGTGTTGAACCCGCCCTCCGCGAACAGCGACATCGCGGTGTCGAGGATCTCCCTGCGTCGTGCCTCGCCACGCGCTTTGGTGGCCGTCCCGGCGCGGAAGGGGGCATCCGATGCGTCGAACGTGCTGATCTTTCTCAAGGTGCCTCCTGCGGACGGTGTTGCGTCGGCCGGCTCATGCGATGGCCTTGTCGATATCGGGCGTGGCGGCCAGGAGCGTTCGGGTGTATGGATGTTCCGCTCGCTCGAAGATGTCGGCCGTCGGCCCCATCTCCACGATCTTGCCCTTGTTCATCACGGCCACCCGGTGGCTGATCTCGCGGACCACCGAAAGATCGTGCGAGATGAACAGGTAGGCCAGGTGGTAGTCCCGCTGGAGGCGCTTGAGCAGCTCGAGGATCTGCGCCTGGATGGAGACGTCCAGCGCGGAGACCGGCTCGTCGAGGATCAGCAGCCGCGGCTCGGTCGCCAGCGCCCGCGCGATGCCGATGCGCTGGCGCTGACCTCCCGAGAACGCCCACGGGTATCGATCGAGGTGCTCGGGCCCGAGGCTCACCCGGTCCAGCAGTTCGACGCTCCGATCCCGGAGCTCGCTCCTGGGCACGCCGGCGATCCGCAGCGCCTCCTCGAGCGACTGGCCGGCGGTGCGCCGCGGGTTCAACGACGAGTAGGGGTCCTGGAAGACGTACTGGATGGTGCGGGCGACGCCACGACGCTGGTCGGGCGTCATGCGGTGGATCGGGTGCCCGCTCACGAGGATCTCGCCCTCGGTCACCTCGTTGATGCCGACGATCGTGCGCGACAGCGTCGACTTGCCGCAGCCCGATTCGCCCACCAGCGCGAGCGTCTCACCGGCGTCGACCCGCAGCGACACGCCGTCGACGGCGTAGAACGGCACGGGAGCCTTGAAGAGGCTCTTCCGGTGCGCGTTGAGGTCGGTCCGCAGGTCGCGGACCTCGAGAACGGGCATGCCCTGTGCGGGGTGATCGTCCCGAAGCGGCGAGTCCATCTTCGGGATGGCGTCCATGAGCCCGATCGTGTAGCCGTCGGTCGGGGCCGCGAGCACCTGTCGGACCGGGCCGCGCTCGACGATCCGGCCCTTGTACATCACGACCACGTCATCGCAGAGTTCGGCCACCACGCCCATGTCGTGCGTGATGAACAGGATCGCGACGCCCAGCTCATCCCGCAGCCGTCGCAGGAGGTCGAGGATCTGCGCCTGGATCGTCACGTCGAGCGCCGTCGTCGGCTCGTCCGCGATGAGCACCGAGGGGTTGTTCGCAAGCGCGATGGCGATGACTACACGCTGGCGCATGCCCCCCGAGAACTGGTGCGGGAACTTCTCGGCCGCCTCCGCCGGGTTTGGGATGCCGACCTTCGTGAGCAGGTCGATCGCACGCTGTTCTGCGTCCCCGCCGGGCAGGCCGTGGATCACCATCGCCTCGACGATCTGGTCCTTGATCCGCATGACCGGGTTCAGCGCCGCCTGCGGGTCCTGGAAGATCATCGCGATCTCCTTGCCCCGGACGTCAAGCATCTGTTTCTCGGTGAAATCGAGGATCTCGCGGCCGTTGAGTTCGACCCGTCCGCCGGTCACCCGGCCGGGGTGCCGAATCATGCGCATCACGGCTCGGGAGGTCACGGACTTCCCCGACCCGGATTCGCCGACGATACCGAGGATCTGCCCCGGCCGGAGATCGAAGGTGACCCCGTCGACCGCCTTCAGCGGGCCATCGGGCAGATCGAAGGTGACCTCGAGATCGCGGACGCGGAGTAGCGGAGCCTGCGTGCCAGTGGTGTTCATTTGCGGATCACCGTTTCGTTGAGTGCGTCGGAGAGGAGGCTGAACGACATCGCCAGGAGGATGAGTACGATGGTCGGTCCGATGATGTACATCGGCGCCTGCTCGATGAAGCGGATGCCGACGTTCAGCAGCGAACCCAGGGACGGCTCGGGCGGCTGGATGCCGAGGCCGATGATGCTGAGGCCGGCCTCGATGAAGATGGCCGCGACCACGAAGAGCGCACCACCGACGAGGATCGGATCCACCGCGTTCGGAAGGATATGCCGCACGAGCACCGTGCCCTTCGGCACGCCGAGCGCTCTCGCCGCGGTCACATACTCCCGCTGCATCTGTTCGAGCAGGGCCGCCCGGGCCTGCCTGCCGAAGGCCGGAAGGCCGCTGATCGTGATCGCGACGACGAGCGCCGCCCAGCCCGCTCCCATGATCAGGACGATGCAGACGCCGAGCACGACGCCGGGGAAGCCGAGGATGATGTCGAGCACCCGCTGGACGATGGAGCCGGCCACCTTCGAGATCGCTCCCAGGAGGCCGAGGGCCGTGCCCAGTACCATGCTGAGCGGGACCGCGACCAAGATGATCGAGAAGTCCATCCGGAGACCGTAGACGGTGCGGACGAACAGGTCGCGCCCGAGTTCATCTGTGCCGAAGGGATGCGCGAGGCTCGGTCCCTGCAACGCGTCGCCGCTCTGCTGGTCGTATCCGCCGGGGAAGAGCACCGGCGCGAGCAATGCGAGCGCGAGCAGAATGAGCAGGATGGCTGAACCGATGATGCCGCGGGGTGTCTTGAATGCCGCCATGTACCGACGCATCGTCGCGTTCGGCGTGAGTCGTCGTTGCCGGCGCTGAAGCGATTGGATCGACTCAGTGCTGGGCGGAACGGGCACGTTGGTAGTGCGTGGTGAGTTCGACATGTCAGGAGTCCAATCTGACTCGAGGGTCGAGGCCGGCGAGGATCACCTCGGTGACCAGTTGCGAGAGGACCGCGATGAGGACGGCGCCCATGATGAGGATCTGGACGAGTTGGTAATCGCGCGAGTTGACGGCCTGCACCGCGAGCTGGCCCAGGCCGTTGCGCGCGAAGATGGCCTCGATGATGATGGCGCCGCCGAACAGTTCGCCGACGCGGATGCCGATCGCGACGACCGCCGCCCCGAGGCTGGTGCGCAACACGTGCCGGTACGTGATCCGCTTCGGAGACGCGCCCTTCGCGCGCGCGAGGTCGACGAACTCCTCACCGTATGTGGCGCGCATGGTGGTTTGAAGCAGTCGGGAGATCGCCGGCGCTTGGGCGAGGCCGAGCGCGAATGCGGGCAGCAGGAGGTATTGGATGCCGATGCCTGGATTCTCGGTCAACGGCACTTCGCCACTGACCGGGAGCAGCCGCCAGGTGACACCGAAGAGGACGATGAGGAGCAGGCCGGCGAGGAACGCGGGCGTCGCGATGAACAGCGTATTGGTGATGTCCGCGGCGACGCGAGCGAAGCGCGAGATCGCGGAACCGCCCAGGATGCCGAGCCCCAAACCGATCGCGATCATGAAGAGGGACGCGAGCAATGCCAGTTCGATCGTGCTCTCGAGGCGTGCGACGATGAGGTCGCCGACCGGCCGATTGAAGATGTACGACATGCCCAGATCGCCGCGGAGCACCCCACCGAGCCAGGTGAAGTACTGCACGATCAGCGGTTGGTCGAGGCCGAGCGCCTGCCGGATCGTCTCCACCTGCTCCGGCGTGGCGTCGGAGCCGGCGATGGTCTGTGCGGGATCGCCGGGCGCGAAGCGTGGCAGGAGGAATGCGATCACCGACGTGGCGAAGAGGACCAGGATGATCGACGGGAGCTTGCGGAGGAAGAAGCGAAGCATCAGGCACGCTCCCGGAGAGGACTGGTGGGGGTCAGGTAGGACTGGAGCCGAGCGACGGTGTCCGGCTGCTCGGCCGCGACGTCGTGTTCCTCGTATGGGTCATCGGTGACCGAGACGAGGTATGGCGCGTCGAGGTCTGGGCTGGTGATGAGCTTGGCGTCGTCCGTGGTGACGGTGCGCCAGCTCCGCAGCTGCACCCAGCGATTCGCGCCGTAGTGCCGCACGGCCGCTGCGATCTCGTCGTCCGACCGGTCCAGGCCGGACACGACCCATTCGCGGTGGTGGTCGGCGACGCCGCGGAGCACGTCGAGCACCGACCTGGCCGTCATCGCATCGGGCACCTCGACGCCACCGATGTCGAGGATGGTGGCAGCGAGGTCTTCGAGCGAGACGAGCGCGTCCGTCCACGCACCGGCAGCCGTCACGATGGGCCCGGCGACAATGAGCGGAATGCGCACGCTCGGGTCGAGGGCGATCTGCTTGCCCCAGATCCCGTGATCACCGAGCATTTCGCCGTGGTCGCTCGTGTAGATGACGACCGTGTTCTCGAGGTCGCCCTCCGCTTCGAGGCGGTCGAGGAACTGGCCGAGGTGCCGGTCGATGTTCTCGATCATCGCAGCGTAGCGGCGGCGCACCTCGTTGTGGTCCCCGTCGAAGTCTCCGGGGTCGTGCGGCGCCGGGAAGTCGACGTCAGCCCAAGCATCGCGCATGCGCTCCGTCACGTCCATCGGGTCGTGCGGCCCGGCGAAGTTGACGACCAGATGCCACGGGACATCCTTCGGGCGGCGATCGAGCAGCACGTTCGCGTTCGCCGCGATCCAGTTGTCGAGGTACGACTCCTCGGGCAGGGGGCTGAGTGAGACGTCGGCGTACGGCGCGTGCCTGCGGCGGTCGAAGTCGGTCCGATGGGCCTCGGCCAGGCCATGGTCATACAGGTGCTTCATGTACGGCCCGTGCGGACTGTCGTCTATCGTCGACCACAGCGAGTCGAACTTGCCCTCGTTGTCGATGCCGTCCGAGAACCCCCATTCGCCGAGCAGCCGGGAGCCGTCGAGGTTCCAATCGAACGTCGCCTTGTGCAGGTCGAACTTGCCGACGCCGGCGACGTGGTATCCCGCCTCGTCACGCAGCCGGCGGTAATAGGTGAGGGCATCCACCGGAAGGTCGTGGAAGTTGTTGGGGACCGGCACGGACTGGTAGTCGAGTCCGGTGGCCAGGCAGGCCCTCGCGGGGGCGCACAGCGGCGCCGGAGTGGTCGCGCGGCGGAACGTGACGCCCATCTCCTGGAGGCGGCGGATGTTCGGCGTCCGCACCGGCAGCTCATCCTGGCCCTCGAGCCAGTCGAAGCGGTGCTGGTCGGCGATGACCAGCAGCACGTTTGGGGTGGTGTTCACGACAGTCCCTTCTGGGTGCGGTGCCCCCGCGGTGCGGCCGCGGGGGCACCGGCGGTTCACTCGGTGACGAAGGCCGACTTGGCGTCGAGGTATGCCCTGGACGACCAGCGGAGATCGTGGGCGGTCTCGGCAACGACGACCTGACCGTTCGACTGCGCGATCACGGACGTGAATGCCTCGTCCACGATGTACTCGGAGAGCGCGTGCAGCGCTTCCTCGAATTCGTCACCGGGCTCAGCCTCGGCGAGAGCCGTTCGGAGTTCGACGTACTCATCCGTCCAGAACTGTGAGGAATTGCCCTCCCGCAGCGACGGGAGCGTGTCCATGAGCGTGACGGGGCCGAGGCCGTTGAGTCCGTGCAGCGGCATGAATGCCTGACCGAGGTCGCCGGCGATCTGGCGCTGGCCGAAGCTCTGCGTCTCCACCGCATTGATGGTTGGCTTCAGACCCACCTCTTCCAGGTTGTTTCGGACGATCTCGGCGACACTCGTGTTCTGCGGCAGGCTGATCACGTTGATCGTGACCTCGGCGCCCTCGGCACCGGCGTCAGCGAGCAGTTCTCGGGCCTTCTCGGGGTCGTATGCGTACGCGTTCGCCAGGTCCTCGGGATAGCCCGGGGTGTCCTCCGACCAGAAGAGGTTCGTGACCACCCCGGCGTCGCCGAAGATCTGCTCGGCGATGCGCTCCCGGTCGATGGCGAAGTTGACCCCCTGACGGGCCTCCTTGGTGTCGAACGGAGCCTGCGTGACGTTGAGGCCGAGCGGGTAGACACTGCCGACCAGGTTCTCCACCGTGAACGCGTCGTTGGCCGCCATCGACTGCACGTCCACGGGGTTCATACCGACTGCGATCTGCGAGCGATCGCTGCGCACGGCGTTGAGCATGGCCGTGCTGTCGCTGATAACGGCGATCTCGATGCCGTCGAGGTACGCCTCGTCGCCCCAGTATTCGTCGTTGCGCACGAGCGTCAGCTCGGTGCCGGGGGACCAGCTCTCGAAGAGGAACGGCCCGGTTCCGATGACCTGGGAACCGTCGGCCAAGCCCGTATAGGTCTCGGAGTCGATGATGAAGGCATACTCGAGGAAGTCGAAGATGTTCTGCGTGGGCTGGGAGAACCGGATGGTTAGCTCGGTCGGGCTCACGACGTCGATCCCCTCGAACGACTTCGCGATGTAGCCGACCTGGGAGTTCCATTCCGGAGCGGCGGCCTGCTCGAACGAGAACTTGACGTCCTCGGCCGTCATCGCCCGGCCGGAATGGAACGTGACGTCGTCACGGATCGTCAGATCCATGCTGAGCCCGTCCCCGGACAACGCCCATTCTGTCGCCAGGAGCGGCTGCGGCTCTCCGTCGGCGTCCTGGTACGTCAGCGTCTCGAAGACGTTGGACGCCCAGGCCTGGTTGCCGAGGCGACCCGCGAGCAGGTTGGCGGGCTGGGCGTCCGACGCCTGAGCGATGGTTAGGATGCCGCCCTCGACCGGCTCGGACGTCGCCTCCGTCTCCAGGTCGACGGCGGACTGGCAGCCGCTCAGTGTCATCGCGAGCGCGGCCGCGCCGGCGGCGAAGGCGGCGATGGTGCGCTGCCGTGGCTTCAACATCGTGTTCACTCCTCATCGTTGAGATGGTGCTGGGATTGCAAACCTAGTGAGTGTTTAGTAGGTTTGCAACCCATAACCTAGTGAGTACTCGGTAAGTTTGCAAGCGAGAATTCCTCATTTCCTCCGACGAAGGGGTGGTTCGTGTCGACGAAGAAGCCGAACGTGCTGTGGATCATGGCCGATGAACTCCGCGCTGATGCGCTGAGCTGCTACGGCAACGCGCAGCCGCAGATCTCCACGCCGAACATCGACGCGCTCGCGGCGCGCGGCGTGCTGTTCGAGCGCGCCTACACCTCGTCTCCGGTGTGCGTGCCCGCCCGTCAGGCGATGCTCTCGGGTCAGAGCCCGCTCGCGAGCGGCATCCTGAACAACGAAGGGTACGCACCCGAGGACGCGGCTCGCGTCGAGATGTTCACCGAGACGTTCGCGCGAAGCGGTTGGACGACGACCAGCTTCGGCAAGGAGCACCTCCCCGGTGCGCGCTCGCCCTGGCAGCACGACGACCACGCCGGTTCGGGCATGGGTGAGCTGCTGCAACGTGCCGCCGAGAACGAGGTGGAGATCCGGCGCTCGCCCGGAATCGGCCACGTGTTCTCAGCCGTCCTCCCCGAGGGCTCCGAGCTCGGCTCCGAGACGATCACGCGCGCCACCGCGGAGGCACTCGCGGCGGCCGAGGGTCCCTTCGTCCTCCGCGCGTCCTACGTGCAGCCGCACAAGCCGATGGTCGTGCCCGAGCCGTGGGCGAGCCGATACGCCGACGTGGAGTTCGACGTGCCTCGCTCGCCCGACGATTCCGGCAACGAGTTCGAGCGCGAGTGGGGTCGACTCACCCAGGGCCATGCCCTGAGCGTCGGCGACGTGCAGGCGTCGTTCCGGATGTACCACGCTGCCGTGGCCTGGCTCGATGATCAGGTCGGCGCGATCATGCGGGCGCTCGACGAGTCGGGACTGCGGGAGTCGACGATCGTCGTCTTCTCCACCGATCACGGCGCGTCGCTCGGCGAGTACGGCATCATGGCCAAGCACACCTTCGCTCCCGAGAGCCACCGCGTCCCGTTTATCGTCTCCTGGCCGGGTGTCCTGCCCGAGGGACAGCGACGCGGCGACCTCACGGTCAGCGAGGACCTGGCCGCCACCCTGCTCGGGCTGGCCGGCCTGGCCAAGCCGGCGACGTGCACCGCCCGAGACCTCTTCGCGGATGTCGCGCCATCCGTCGTCTTGTCGGCCATCGGGTACGGCCACGCCACGAGCCGGGCCTTCCCCAATCGCGACACCGGCGCGGGCCCCGACGGGCGCGGCTGGCCCCAGCGGGTGTGCGCCCGGACAAACCGCTACCGTCTCGACCTCACGAGTCGACTGGGCGGCGCCCCCGCGTCCGAGCAGGACGAGGACGTGTTCTTCGCCGACACGCTCGTGGATCCGGCGGAACGGACCAATCTCGCCGGCGATCCGCGCTATCGCGACCAGGTCACGGAGCTTCGCGACCTGGTTGGCCGCGCCGCTCGAGAGATCCCGGTCGCCGCCGTCCGAGAGGACGAATTCGCAGTAACCCGGGCGGCGACGCAGCCGCTCTGAACCACCCACGCAGCCGATCAAGGAGCAATCGTGCCAGATGCACCCCACCCCCGCCCGAACATCGTCCTCATCCTCACCGACGACCACGCCGCCCATTCGATCGGCGCGTACGGTTCGGTCGTGAACGAGACGCCGCGGATCGACGAGATCGCACGGGAGGGCGTTCGGTTCGACAACTGCTTCGTCACCAACTCGCTGTGCTCACCCAGCCGTGCGTCGATCCTCACGGGCACGTACAGCCACGTGAACGGCGTGACGACGCTCTTCACCCCCATTGACGCGAGCCAGCCCACCTTCATCTCGCAGTTGAAGGAGGCGGGCTACCGAACCGGCATCGTCGGGAAGTGGCACATGGGCGAGGAACCCGACGCCAATCCCAAGCACTTCGACTACTGGGACGTGCTCATCAACCAGGGCGAATATCACGACCCGCGGTTCCTCTCCGCAGACGGCATCCGCCACGAGCCGGGCTACGCGACGGACGTGATCACCGACCTGGCCATGAAGTGGGTCGAGGGACTCGACGGCGACGAACCCTGGTGCCTTCTCGTCTGGCACAAGGCACCGCACCGCCCGTGGGAGCCCGACGAGAAGCACAAGGACCTGTACTCGGATCCCATCCCGCTGCCGAGCACGTTCTGGGACGACTACGACACGCGGTCGGCGTCCGCCCGTCGCGCGCTCATGCGCATCGCCGACTACATCAACAGCGAGGACCTGAAGGTGGACCCGCCCGAAGGTCTCGACTACGAGGCGCTCGCCCTGTGGAAGTACCAGCGGTACATGGAGGACTATCTGCGGTGCGTGGCATCGGTCGATGACAATGTGGGCCGGCTCATCGACTGGTTGCGCGAGCGCGATGAGTTCGACGACACGGTGCTGATGTACAGCTCCGACCAGGGCTTCTTCCTCGGCGAGCACGGGTGGTTCGACAAGCGCTTCATGTACGAGGAATCGCTGCGCATGCCGCTGATCATGAGCTACCCGCGAGCGGTCGAAGCTGGCACGGTGCACGACGGGATCGTCACGAACGTCGACTTCGCGCAGACGATCCTGGATGCCGTCGGCGCCGAGCACCATCCTCGGATGCAGGGCCGGAGCTTCTGGGGCGATCTCGTGGGCGAGCCGTCGAGCCCGCCGGCCGACGGCATGTACTACCGGTACTGGGAGAACGACGACTGGTTCCACAAGGCGCCCGCCCATTACGGGTATCGCGATCACCGGTACAAGCTCATCTGCTTCTACAACAAGAGCCTCGGCCTCGCGGGCGCCGGATTCTTCGAGTACCCGGTGGAGTGGGAGCTCTACGACCTGGAACGCGACCCGGAGGAGCTCCGGAACGTCTACGGGGACCCGGAGTACCGGGACATCCGCCAACGACTGAGCGCCAAGCTCGCACAGGCCCAGGCTGCGGTCGACGACGCGCCATGGGATCGCGCCGCCGTGACGGGGGACGACCGTTTCCCGGTGCTGGCGCGGTTGACCGGCGCCGGGGGGTCCAACCCGGCGGCGCCGTCGGTATCGCGATGAGCGGTGGCACAGGGCGTCGACCGAACATCGTCTGGATTTCGACGCACGACATCAACCCCGACCTGGGCTGCTATCGCGGCGTCTGGCCGGGGGCGGATGTCGCAACCACGCCGAACCTCGACCGGCTCGCCGCCGAAGGGGTGCGGTTCGACCAGGCGTTCGCGACCACGCCGGTATGCGCGCCATCCCGTTCGGCGATCATGACAGGGTGCTTCCCGACCGCGATCGGGACGCATCACATGCGCTCCAAGGCGGTGCCGCCGCCCGAGGTGCGCCTGCTGAGCGAGTACTTCCGAATGGCCGGGTACTACGCGACCAACAACGTGTTCACCGACTTCCAGGTCGAGGTCCCGGGTACCGCGTTCGATGCGTGCACGCCCAGCGCGCACTGGCGGGATCGACCCGATCCCGAGCAGCCGTTCTTCGCAGCTTTCCACGGGATGGTCACCCACGAGTCGCAGATCTACGTGTCGGATGACGCGTTCGCCGAGATCACCGTCGGACTCGCGGCGGAGGACCGGCACGATCCGGACTCGGTGCCCGTGCCGCCGTACCACCTCGACACGGACGTGTTCCGCACCGCATGGGCCCGCTATCACGACCTCGTCACCGTGATGGACGCCTGGGCCGGAAATCTGCTTCGGCAGCTCGATGAGGACGGGCTGGCCGACGACACGATCGTCGTGTTCTGGAGCGACCACGGGGCGGGATTCCCGCGTGCCAAGCGCTGGGCCACCGAGGCCGGCCTGCGTGTGCCGGTGATCGTGCGGTGGCCCGCCCGGATCGAGGGCGGCAGGGCCAGGACGGACGTCGTCCATCTCGCCGACCTTGCGCCCACGATGCTACGAATGGCCGGGCTCGAGGTGCCCGCGCACATGCACGCGAAGCCGCTGTTCGACGCGGCCGGTCGCGACCTCGAGCAGGGCGAGTACGCGTTCGGCGGCCGCGACCGTATGGACGAGCAGCACGACTGCTCCCGGACGGTGCGCGACCGGCGCTACCGGTACGTGCGCCATCGTCATCCGGATCGTTCGCCCATGCAGTACCAGCATTTCGCGGACCGGTTCCCGACGTGGCGGCAACTGCGGGAGCACGTGAATGAGGAGGCCCGTCAGCGCGCGGCGGGAGAGAGGCCGGACCGCCTCACCGCCCTTCAGCGACGCGTCACGGGTCCGTACAAGCCCGAGGAGGAGCTGTACGACATCGCGGAAGACCCGCACGAGACGCGGGATCTCGCCGGTGACCCCGCCCACGCTGAGACGCTCGCGCGACTGGCGGGAGCACTCGATGATTGGACGGAACGATTCGGCGACCTGGGTCCGATGGATGAGGACGAGCTGATCGCGACGTGGCGGCCCGGCGGGAGGTGGCGCATCACCGGTCCACCCGCTGCTGAGACCGATGCGGATGGCGCGGTCCGGCTCTCCTGCGTGACGCCCGGCGCCCTCATCGCGTGGACCGCCGACCCGCCCCTCGTCTCCGCCCCGCGACGCTCCCGACAGCAGCGCATCAACGGCGACCCCGAACCCGACGGTCGTCATTGGCGCCTCTTCACCGACCCGCTCCCGGCGAGCGACGCTCCCCGGTGGGCGCGCGCGTGGCGCCTGGGATTCCGCGGCAGCGAGGAGATCCCGCTGCCCGTGCTCGGACACTGACGATTGGAACGAAGCATGAACGACATCACCGCCACTGCGACCGCACGCGACTCCCGCACCCTCGGCCCCGACGCCCCCGAGTTCGACGATCTCCTTGCCCGGCTCACGCTCGAGGAGAAGGTGCGGCTGCTCACCGGCCGCGACTTCTGGTCGACCTGGCCGATCGAGAAGATCGGACTGCGCGCCATGGTGGTCTCGGACGGACCGAGCGGCGTCCGCGGCGAGGTGTGGGACGAGCGTTCCCCGTCGTTGAACCTGCCCTCCGCGACCGCGTTGTCGGCATCGTGGGATCCTCAGGTCGCGGCCCGCTACGGTGCGGCGTCCGCCGTCGAGGCCCGACGCAAGGGCGTGGACGTCGTGCTCGGGCCGACGATCAACCTGCACCGATCGCCCCTGGGCGGGCGGCACTTCGAGGCGTTCAGCGAGGACCCCGTCCTCACCGCCCAGCTCGCGGCGGCGTATGTGGACGGCGTGCAGCGGAACGGCGTCGGCGCGACGCCCAAGCACTACGTCGCCAACGACTTCGAGACCGAGCGGTTCACGGCTGACGTCCGGGTGAGCGGCCGGGCGCTTCGCGAGGTGTATCTCCGCGCGTTCGAGGACGCCGTCACCGAGGCGCACGCCTGGGTCGTGATGAGCGCGTACAACTCGATCAACGGTGCCACCGCGAGTGAGAACGAGCTGCTCGAGACGCCGTTGAACTCCGAGTGGGGCTTCGACGGCGTCGTCATCAGCGACTGGACGGCGGTGCGCAGCATCGAGAGCGCGAAGCACGCGCAGGACCTCGCCATGCCCGGTCCGGTCGGCGCGTGGGGCGATGCCCTTGTCGATGCCGTCCGACGCGGCGACGTCGATGAGTCCGCCATCGACCGGAAGGTGCGGCGCATCCTTCTGCTCGCCGCTCGTGTCGGCGCGCTCGAAGGGTTCGAGCCTGTGGCGCCGATGCCGCTGGAGGTCGACGACGGGGTCGCGTTCGCACGCGAAGCGGAGGTCGAGGGTGCCGTGCTCGTGGAGAACGACGGCATCCTGCCGCTGCCGGCGCCGAAGCGGATCGCGGTGATCGGACACAACGCGCGGAACGCGCGCACGCAGGGCGGCGGAAGCGCGACCGTCCTGCCGGAGAAAGTGGTCTCACCGCTCGAGGGCATCGCCGCGGCGTACCCGGCCGCCCAGATCACGTACTCGATCGGCGCGATCGTCCAAGAGGGGCTGGCCGAACTCGAGCGCGAGAGCATGCGAAACCCCGTGACCGGTGGACCGGGTGCGCGCGTCGAATTCCTCGACGCCGCCGGTAGGGTGATCTTCGCGGAGGACCGCTTCGCGAGCGGACTCGTCTACTTCGGAGGCGACGCGCCGATCTCGCGGATGAGCTCGCTTGTCCTCGAGACGGATTACGAGCCGAGCGAGACCGGTGCCGTCCGCCTTGGATTCGCCTCGGTCGGCGCCGGGCGGATCATGCTGGACGGTGAACTGCTCGGCGAGCTCTCGCCGACCGAGCCCGGCGACGATGTCGCCGGTGCGTTCCTCGATCCGCCGTCGGCGTCGCTGCCGGTCGAGTTCGAAGCCGGCCGCCCACGCCGGATCCGAGTGGAGTTCACACCGCGGCGGCTGGGCGGTGGCCTCGGGAACGCGTTCAGCATCACGGTCGGCACGGAACCCGCCGGCACCGACGCCGAGGCGCTGATCGCGGCGGCGGCGGCCGCTGCCGCCGACGCCGACGTCGCGGTCGTCGTCGTGGGCACCAACTCCGGCGTGGAATCGGAGGGCTTCGACCGCGCGGATCTGGCGCTCCCCGGCCGACAGGACGATCTCGTCCGCGCCGTCGCCCAGGCGAACCCGCGCACGATCGTCATCGTGAACTCCGGCTCGCCGGTGCTCCTGCCCTGGCGAGCGCAGGTCGCAGCGGTGATGCTGACCTGGTTCGGCGGACAGGAGTACGGCACCGCGATCGGCGCGCTGCTGAGCGGCGAGAGCGAGCCCGGCGGGCGGCTGCCCACGACCTGGCCCGCACGCCTCGAAGATGTCCCGGTCATCGCGGTCACCCCGGCCGGCGGTGTCCTCGCCTACGACGAGGGCATCCACATCGGCTACCGCGCCTGGCTCCGAGCCGGCAGTCGACCTGCCTACCCGTTCGGATACGGACTCGGCTACACCCGCTGGGAGATCAGGGACGTGAGCACCGGAGGCTTCCGAGGCGAGCATGCGACGGTCGACGTCACCGTCGTCAACACCGGCGATCGCGCCGGCAAGCATGTCGTTCAGGTCTACGCCGAACGCGCCGACTCGCGCGTCGACCGACCGGTCCGCTGGCTCGTCGGCTTCGCCGTGGTCCGAGCCGAGGCAGGAAGCTCGGCGCATGCAGCCATCCGGGTGTCTCGCAGGGACCTGGCCTACTGGGAGGACGGCTGGATCGAGGAGCCGGGCGAGTACCGGCTCCGGATCGGATCGTCCGTGCTCGACCTGCCGGCGGATGTCACGGTCACGGTATGACCAACCGGATCGGAAGCGAGCGCGTCGTGGGCGGCTGGCTGCGTCAGCTCGCGGCGATGCTCAAGGTCGGCGTCATCGGATTCGGGGGCGGCAGCGCACTCATCCCCGTGATGGAGAAGGAACTGGTCCGGCCGGGGCGGCTCTCCGACGGTGAGTTCGTCCAAGACACCGTGATCGCCAACATCACCCCGGGGGCGCTGCCGGTCAAACTGGCTGCGCTCTCGGGGGCCCGCCTCGGTGGATCCCGGCTCTCGTCGATGAGCGCGCTCGTCGTGGCGCTGCCCGGGACGGCTGCGACGGTCGCGCTACTGGCCCTGTTCGCACAGCTCGGCCCGGGCGCCATCCGCTCGATCGAGTTCGCCTCGCTGGGCGTGACTGCCTTCATCCTGTATCTGCTCGCGCACTACGTAGTGAAGGTGCTCGCGCCGGAGCACCGGGTGCGAACCATTCCGATCGTGATCGCGGTGATCGCATTCCTCGCGGGCGGTGCTGGCAAGACGGTCGAGCTGGGGCAGGAGCTGATCGGCGTCGACGCGGTCCGAGCCGTTCCGGAACTCTCGGCACTGGGGCTCGTCCTGGTGGCGCTCGTGGCGATCTCGATCCTGTCGCTGTGGCAGTACCTGCGGCGGCACCGGGTCGATGAGTCCGACTCGCATGAACCGCGTCCGGGTCAGATCCGGCGTGCCATCCGCTCGGTCGTCATGCTCGCAGGGATGACCGCCGTCGGCCTGTCCGTGTCGGTCCTCGTACCCCCGGCCGGGGACACGCTGCGCTTCCTCGGCCTGGTGCTCGCGTCGACCGTGACATCCTTCGGCGGTGGCGAAGCGTACGTCGGCGTCGCGGACGGGTTCTTCGTTGCCGGCGGGGACCTCGAGTCGAGCGTGTTCTACGGCCAGATCGTGCCGGTCGCCAACGCCTTGCCCGGGCCGATCCTCGTGAAGATCGCCGCAGGCATCGGATACGTGCTCGGCGGGGAGGCGGGGCTGCCGGCGGCTATCGCCGCCTTCCTCGTCGCCGTCGGATCGTGCAGCGCGATCGCGGTGGCCGTTCTCGCCGGGTACGACCGGGCCCGCAACTCACTGCTCGTCCGCAACGTGTCGACGTACATCATGCCGGTGATCTGCGGGCTCCTCGCCTCGACCTCCGTCGCGATGCTGCAGTCCAACGTACGAATCGCCGAGGAGGCCGGTGCACCAGCGGGGGTGACCGTGCTCGCCAGCATCGCGCTCGCGGCACTCGTACCGCTCGTCCGGATCCGCCTCAAGGTGCCCGACATCGTCTTCATCGTCGTGTTCGGCACGCTCAGCCTTGCCATCCTCGAGGTCATCTGAGATGCCGCCGACTGAAGACGCCCGCACATATGCGCCATCGCGTCCGCGCGGCCCGTATGCCAAGTCGGCGGTGACGCGACAGCGGATCATCGAGGCCGCCACAGCGGTCTTCTCCGTCCACGGATACTTGGCCGGGTCCACTACGGAGATTGCCGAGCGGGCCGGGCTCTCAGGAGCGCAGGTGTTCTACTATTTTCCCGACAAGACCGCGATCCTTCAGGCGGTGCTCGCGAATCGCGACCGCATTGCAGATGAGATCGCCGGACCGATTCCAGAGAATGCGGCAGAGATTCCCGAGGCGATCCTTCGGATCGCGAGGAACAATGAGTCGGCTCCCGGGTTCATCCGGCTCTATTCGATACTCGTGGCCGAGGCGTCCTCTCCGGAGCATCCCGGGAAGGAGTACTTCCGCGACCGCTACCGACGGCTCCGAATGCGCTTCGATTCGGTGTTCGCGGCGATGGAGAAGCAGGGGCTCCTCGCGCCGGGCGTCGACTCGACTTACGCCGCAACCTCGACCCTCGCGATCTGGGACGGGCTACAGCTGCAATGGCTGCTTGAACCCGAGGCGGTCAACGTCGCCAGCCAGCTCGGTAGGCACCTTGGGCTCATCACCCGGTCCGCTTGATGACTTGTCGATCGCCGCGACAAGGGCGACTCCGCCAGGGCCCTCCTGATCTGATGGCGAGGGATACGGGACATCAGGGCTGCGTCGCGGATGTGATCGGAACCAGCCCGCTCGCGCTTCAGCGGGCGGGGTTCGCCCGTTGATCCCGAGATCACATCATCCGTGTGCCACAGGGTTCGAGTGCAAGAGCCGCTCTCGTAGTCACTTGATGGTCACACCTTCCGACTTTCGGTCTCTCCGCCGCGGGTCAATAGCGCTGTCCCGAAGGCTCGATCACCTGGACCAGCAGCCGATCGGAACCGAAGTGCGCACCCGTCGCCTCGATCTCCGTTACACCGGCGCCGCGTGCCGCACGCAGGACCGCGAGTGCACGACCGCGGTACGTCGTGTGCTCGGGATCCGCGAACGATTCCTCGGTGGCGGGCGCGGCTGAACCGAAGCCCGCGAGTCGAGCCGACCCGGTGACCGTGAGCGAGACCGTGTCCGTCGCGCACATCTCGACTTCACCGTGTTCGTCGGCCAGCTCCAGCCAGACGAATGCGAGGTCATCTCCGTCGGCTTCGATCGCCGCCGCCTCGCTGCGCAAGCGCAGCGATACCGCTTCCGCGGAACGCAAGGAGGACCGGCCGGTCTCGCGGCCGTCGCGGTACCCGACCGCCACGAGCTCACCCGGCTCGTAGGGCACCCGGAAGCGCGCCACGAACCCGGCGCGGGGGCCCGCGGGACGTCGGCCGACGCGCCGGCCGTTGAGGAGCAGCTCGACCGACTCGTCTGCCGAGTACACCTCGATCTCTGCAACGCGACCTTCGCAGCCCGACCACGACCAACTGGCGACGGCATCCGAGCTGCGCCATGAGGTGCGTTGGACCTTTGCGCCGGTCAGGTCCACCGGACGCACCATGATCGCCGGGACCGATGCGAGGCCCCAGACCGCTCGCTGGAGGGCGAGCGGCGCGCCCGGCACTCCGGTGATGTCGAACGCGCCGGAGCCCGCAACGAGCGCCGGGTAGGGCTTCGCGAGCAGAGACGAGCGTCGGCCCGCGTCGTACTCCCAGGTGCCGATGCCGGTCTCGCCGAGGTAGTCCCATCCGGTCCAGGCGAAGTCGCCGATCACGTGCGGGAGCGGTTCGACGCGCGACCAGATCTCGGGCAGCTCGCCGAAGAGCGACTCGGTGCCGAGGATCACGCGCGTCGGATAGCGCCTGCCGTCGGCCTCATAGCGCGACCACGCGTAGTTGTAGCCCGCGACGTCGAGCTCGGCCATGACATCCCGCGTCGCGCGATCGGCGCCGGGCAGTCGCGACAGGAGCTGCGTGAGCCTCCCCAGCCGATTCGCGATCGCGTTGATCATCGTGCTCGAGATCCACGAGGGCCGGTTCTGAGTTCCGTCCGCCTTCGGCGGTGTCGTGTCGGCCTTCATGCCGGTGCGCGCTGCGATGGCGTTCAGCATGAAGTTGACCCCGGCGGTCACCGCCCGGTCGGCATCGAGATCGTGGACGAAGGCACGGAGGTCGCGGGCGACAGCAACCCCGTCGGCGGTGGAGGTTTCGGCGTTCTCGTTGCCGATCGAGTACATGATTACGCTCGGGTGCAGGCGATCCTTGCGCACCATCGAACGTGCGTCATCGCGCCAGGTCTCGGCGAACCGGTCGGCACCGTCGAACGCGGTCTTCGATCGGAACCACACATCGGTGAGCTCATCGACGACGTACAAGCCGATCTCGTCGCAGGCGTCGAGGAAGTCGCGTGAGAGCGGGTTGTGGGCGCTGCGGACGGCGTTGTACCCGGCGTCCTTGAGTAGCCTCGCCCGACGGAATTCCGCCGCCCGGAACGTCGCCGCACCGAGTACGCCGTTGTCGTGGTGCACGCAGGCGCCGCGCAGCAGGACCGTCTCGCCGTTGACGCGGAGCCCGAACTCGGGGCCGACCTCGATGGTGCGCAAGCCGATGCGAAGCGTCACTGCATCGAGTTCACGGCCGTGCCGGGCGAGCCGCAGGGCGAGCTCGTACAGGTGAGGGCGCTCGGCCGACCAGAAAGTCGCCTGGGGAACAGGCAGCTCGAGCTGCGCCACACCGTGTGCGACCGATCCGGTCGCCCTCGCCACGGTCACATCCGCATCGAACAGGGCCGCCGAGACGACGTCGCCGTCCTCAGAGTCCCCCAGAACCGGGACCCCTACGCGGACTGTCGCATCCGACCCGGAGCGGCGTGTCGTGAGCGCGACTCCGTGACGGTCGACATGGATGGCCGGCACCGCCTCCAGCCAGACCCTCCTGTAGATGCCGCTGCCGGTGTACCACCGCGAGCTCGGCTGGGCCGAGTTGTCGACGTCGACCTCGATGACGTTCTCGGCACCGGCCCGGACGAGTCCGCCGAGCGGCACCTCGACCTCTCGGTAGGTGCTGTCCCACGTGGCGGCATCGACGTCGTTCACGCGCACCCGGGTGCGACCGGCGACCCCCTCGAAGCGCAGCGAGAGCCGCTGCGCGGCGACATCCGCCGGCGCCTGCCAGACCTTGCGGTACCGGTAGCGGCCGCCGGGGAAGTAGGCGCCGTGCGAGCCGGACGGCGCCGCCGCCGAGCGGGGCTCGGCCAGCATGGCGTCGTGAGGGAGGTCGACCGCGCGACGGGGCGCGCCCGTGGAGTCGATGGTCCAGCTATCCGTGAATGGAACGACCCGGCGCCCCGACCCCATGGCGTCGCCGGTCACGTCGCCTCCCCGGTCACCTGCGCGAGGAATGCGTTGCGCTCGGCCTGCGCCGCGTACCCTGCGGCATCCGTCACGCAGACCGGGCACCAGTGGCCCGCGGTGAGCACGAGTCGAGGGCTGGCACTGAACTCGTGCCCGAATGCGCACGCCCACGCGATCGGCGTCGCGACGTCGCCGCGCACTATCTCGGTGCTGAGCAGGTGCCCGCCGCGGTGGGCCGCGACCTCGAGGTAGTCGAGCGCCGACCATTCGGTGGGGGGCTTCGACTGGTCGTATCCGTGGTCGAGCAGGCTCGGAACGCGCGAGGGGCTCGGCGGCTCGAATGTCGACCAGTCGCCGATCGCCTCCCATTCGGCGCGGGAGCCGAAGTGCGCCGTGATCTCGGCGTCGTCGCCGCGCCGGATCGCGGCCATGGTGCCGCGCGGCTTGCGCGTCAGCGGCTTCATGACCAGGTGCTTCACGACCCAGGCCGGCACCCGGCTGGCCGAGCGCACCGAGGCGGGCGCCGCGGCGATGGCCCGGGCTAGGGCGTCGTCGAACGTGTCGCGGCGGAACGGCACGAGCTTGTCCAGCCGGTCGCTGTCGACGTACCACTGGCCGTGGAAGTTGCGGGTGGCGAACCAGTCGCGGTCGTACCAGCGGCGAATGTCGCGGACCCCCATCGCCCGCCCGATCGCGGTCTGCAGCTCCCAGTTCGTGAGCCGCCATCCCTCGCCGCCGCCGATGTTGTAGACGCCGCCCCAGACCTCGTCGGGCACGTCGGCTTCGCAGAGGTTCGCGAGCAGCCGGGCCGAGTCCTCGGCGCTCGCCCACTCCATGACCCCGCCGAAGGGCGAGTGCGTCATGATCGGGTCGCGGATCTCGAGCATGCCGGGGTGGAAGATGCCGGTCTGCCGGAGCTGCACCCACTTGGGCAGTCCGGAGTCGACGAGGATGCGCTCGGCGACGACCTTGCTCTGCCCGTACTCGTCGTACTGCGAGACCCGGATCGGGTCGCCGACGCGTCCCCAGTGGCGCGGCGGATTGCGGCTTCCGGTCTGTGCGACCGAGCCGACGCCGACGATCGCGACCGAGGCCGGGTCGGGCAGGGCGAGCACGGCCTCGACGATGTTGCGGATGCTGCCGACGTTCACGCGGTGCGCGAGTTCGGGGCGTTCGTCTGCGAGCGGCGAGACGACCGCGCCGACGTGCAGCACGACGTCGACGCGGGCGACGCAGGCGGCGACGGTCGCGGCGTCGGTGAGGTCGCCCCATACGATCTCGAGGTTGGGCATGTCGTCGAATTCGGCGAGCGCCGCTCGGTCGCGCTCAGTCGGCAGGGCGAGGGCGATGGCGTCGATCCGATCGGCGCGCTCGCGCAGCTCCCTGAGCGTGGCGCGGCCCCAGTTGCCGGACGCACCGGTGAGCAGGACACGGCGGCGGCCCCGTGATGATTGGAACGTTTCAGTCATGGCGGATGCCTCCATGGTCGATGGCGATGGGCGGTGGCGGTAGGTCAGTGGCGGTCGAGCCAGCGGATGGCGCGAGACATCCCCTCGTCGAACGCGGCGGTGCCCGGCCGGTCGAGGAACCCATGCGAGGACTCGGGCACGATCTCGTTCGTCACGTCGACTCCGGCCTCCCCGAGCTCGGCGGCGAACGCCTCGCCCGATGCGCGCAGCGAATCGCGGTCGGCGTCGAGCACGAGCGTCGGCGGCACCCCGCTCAGGTCGTGCCCGCCGGGGAACGCCCAGGGGTCCTCCATCACCTCGGCGCGGCCCGCGTAGTTGCGGTTCATGCGCTCCACCGTCGACGGCCGGAACTGCATGAGCGAGTGACGTCCGCGGATGCGGGCCCGCAGCGCGCGGGAGATCGGCGGCAGCGCCGCGTGGTAAGTCCCGTACACGAGCAGCAGCCTGTCGGGGCGGGGCCCGCGCTCGGCGCCGAGCCGCAGCACGGCCGCCGCGGCGAGGCATGCGCCGGCGCTCGCGCCGCCGAGCACGAGCTCGCGGCCCGCGTCATCCGCCTCACGGCGCAGGGTGGCGACCGCATCGATCACGTCCTCCACCGGAACCGGGTACCGGATGCCCTCGAGCACGCCGGGGCGCGGACGCCGCCACCAGCTCCACGGCGGCACCCGGCGGTAGTCGACCGCGACGACCGGGTGCCCGGCCGCGGCGAGCGCGAGCCCGACGGCGTGCGACTCGAGCTGGTCGAGCCCGCCGTGCGAGAACGCGCCGCCGTGCAGCCAGATCACGAGCCCGGCGCCGCTGCCCGGACCGGCGATGGCGGCCTGCGGCTGGTACCGGCGCACCGGGATCGGGCCGTGACGACCTGGGAGCACGTCGTCCCAGGCCGTCACCGAGCCCGGAGCGGCGGCCGGCGCGGGCGCACGGCTCACGCGACCGGCTCCGGCTGGGCCGCGGCGAGGCTCAGCGCGATGAACCGGTCGAGCACGTCGTCGGCGAGGTCGACACCGGGGAACCGTGCGAACTGGCCCATCGGCATCGACTCGACCATCTTCAGGGCGTTCGCGTTCGCCTCGGCGGCGGCCTGTTGCTCGGCCGTGGCGTTCGCCATCATGCCCTGCATGAGCGCGGGCCCGACGACGGGGTGGCCGAACCACTCCTTGACCGTCGAGTCGAGGCTGAGCGCCGCGGGCCGGTCGACGTCGCCGTCGAGGGCGAGGTCGCGTGCCGCGACGATGTCACTCGCCGAGCGGCCGAGCTCCAGGCGGTAGGTGCCGGGGGCGACCCACCAGCGGGAGCCGCGCGCATCCCAGTGCGCAAAGGCACGGCGTTCGAGTTCGAGCGAGACGGTGGTCGCCTCGCCGGCAGCGAGCTCGACCTTCGCGAAGGCGCCCAGTTCACGGACCGGGCGGCGGACCTCCGAGGACGCGGGCGCGACGTAGAGCTGCACGACCTCGGCGCCGGCAACGTCACCGGTGTTCCGCACGGTGACCCGCGCCACGGCGGTGTCGGGCCCGTTCGCCTCGACGTCGAACACCTCGACCTCGAAGCCGGTGTAGCTCAAGCCGTGTCCGAACGGGTACCGCACGGCGCGGTCGGCGCTCGTGTAGTAGCGGTAGCCGACGAAGACACCCTCGCCGTGCCGCGCGATCTCCTGCTCACCGGGGAAGTTCAGGTACGCCGGGGTGTCGGCGAGCGCGAGCGGGATGGTCTCGGCGAGCCGGCCCGATGGGTTCACCGCACCGGTGAGCACGTCGGCGAGCGCGCCGCCGACGGCTTGGCCGAGCGCCCAGCCCTCGACGATCGCGTCGACGTCGTCGTGCCAGGGGTCGAGCGAGACCACGCCGCCGTTGGACAGGACCACGACGGTGCGCTTCGCGACGGCGGCGACCGCCTGGATCGCGGCGACCTGCGCGGCGGGCAGGTCGAGGTGCTCACGGTCGAAGCCCTCCGATTGGTCGATCTCGTACAGCCCGGCGAACACGACGGCGACGTCGGCGGATGCCGCGGCGGCGCGCGCCTCGGCGAGCAGCGCGCCGGCGGTCTCGTCGCCGGCTCCACGCGCGTACCCGGCCGCGTAGGCGATCTGGTTGTCGCCGAGCGAGCGCCGGAGCTCGTCGAGCGGCACGTCGACGCGGGTCGCGTTCACGTGCGAGCTGCCCCCGCCCTGGTACTGCGGGTCGACCGCGAGCTCGCCGATCACGGCGACGCGCCGGCCGGCGCGCAGCGGGAGGGTGGCGTCCTCGTTGCGGAGCAGCACCACCGAGGCCGCGGCCGCGCGTCGGGCGAGCGCGTGGTTCGCGTCGACGTCGAACGCGGAGGGTGCGTCCGCGACATCCGTCGACGGAGCCGTCTGCTCGGCGAGACGGCGCAGCCGCTCGACGCTCGCCTCGACCACCGAACGGTCGATCCGCCCCTCGCGCACCGCGGCGAGGATCGCGTCGGTGCCCTCGTCGCCCGTGCCCGGCATCTCGAGATCGAGCCCGGCGGCGAGCGCCTCGACCCGATCCTTGATCGCGCCCCAGTCCGAGACGACGAGGCCGTCGAACCCCCACTCGTCGCGCAGCAGTTCGGTGAGCAGCCACCGGTTCTCCGACGAGAACACGCCGTTGATCGCGTTGTAGGCGCTCATGACCGTGGCCGGCGCGGCATCCTTCACGACCCGCTCGAATGCGGGCAGGTAGATCTCGCGCAGGGTGCGCTCGTCGACCTCGGCGCTCACGCGCATGCGGTCGGTCTCCTGGCTGTTCACGGCGAAGTGCTTGAGCGACGCGCCGACGCCCGTCGACTGCAGGCCGCGCACCCACTCGGTGGCGAGCACGCCCGTCAGGCGCGGATCCTCGGAGAGGTACTCGAACGTGCGGCCGCCGAGCGGCGAGCGCTTGATGTTGATGCCGGGCCCGAGCACGACGTCGACGCCGAGCGCGCGGGCCTCGCGGCCGATGGCCTCGCCGATCTCACGGGCGAGCACCGGGTCCCAGCTCGAGCCGAGCGCGACCCCGGGCGGGAAGCACGTCGCCGGAACGCTCGCGTTGAGACCGAGGTGATCTTCGCCTTCGCGCTGCAGGCGGATGCCGTGCGGCCCGTCGACGAGCGTGAGCGAACGGATGCCGCGGCCCTCGCGCGTCGCCCAGAAGCTCGCGCCGCTCAGCAGTGCCGCCTGCTCGGCGAGGTCGGCGTCGGCGGCCGCTGCCTCCTCATCCGTGGGCTCGGGCGCGGTGAGGACGTCCGCGGGCACCTCCTCGCCCGCCGAGACGGCGGCGAACCCGCGCTCGAGGTCGGCGAGCACGGCATCGGGATGGGGCAGCAGAGCCGCGATCTGCCGAGGCGTGAGCTCGTCCTGGCCGCGGAATCCGGCAGACATGTGCTCGGCGGCCTCGGGCACGTACTTGGTGATGACGCCCGTCAGCACACCGAGCGCGGCGGTGTCGTCGATGAGGTCGCCCAGCGAGGTGTCGACCGTGACGACGGCTCGCTCCACTGACTCGACCTCGAACGGCTCGGTGAACCCGTACGTGCCGTGCTCGAGGCCGAGGTGCTCGGCGCCCGAGGGCAGCACGACATCGGCGGTCGCGCCGACCGGCACGGTCACCTCGAGCTCGAGCGTGCCGTCGGCGAGCCGCCACGCGCTCGACGCCGTTCCGTACGGCGTGCGCAGCTTCGCCGATGCCGACGTGAGGCCGCGCCGGGGCGGCTGCGGTGCGAACCGGATCCGGCGGTACCCCGGGGCGTCCGGCGCGAGTCCCGCGACGACCCGGTGCAGCCAGTCGCCCACCGCGCCGAACGCGTAGTGGTTGAATGAGGTCATCCCTGCGGGGTTCACGGTGCCGTCCGGCAGCATCGAGTCCCAGCGCTCCCAGATGGTGGTCGCGCCCTGCTTCACGGCGTACAGCCACGACGGCGCCTCGGTCTGCAGCAACAGGCGGTACGCGACATCCGCGTGGCCGTTGGCGCTCAGCGCGTCGGTGATCAGCGGGGTGCCGATGAAGCCCGTCGCGATGCGGAATCCGTTGCCGCGCACGATGTCGGCGAGCTGGTCGGCGGCGCGTCGGCGCTCGCCGTCATCGGGGATCAGGTCGAACTGCAGGGCGAGCGCATACGCGGTCGCCGAGTCGGAGAGCAGGCGCCCCGACCGCGCGACGTACTCCCGGTGGAAGGCGGCACGCACCTCGTCGGCGAGTGCCCCGTAGCGCGCGGCATCGTCATCGCGGCCGATCAGCGCCGCTGCATCCGCCACGATGCGCGCCGACCGGGCGAAGTACGCGGTCGCCACGATCTCGGGGTACGTCTGCGCCGCCTCGGGCCGGCCGGCGGGTGCGAGCGGGTCGAGCCAGTCGCCGAACTGGAACCCGGCACTCCAGATGCGGTCCTCCCCCGCAGCCGCCTCGACTTGGTCGACCCACGCCGCCATGCTGTCGAACTGACGCTCGAGCGCGCCGAGGTCGCCGAAGCGCTCGTACATCGTCCAGGGGACGACGGTCGCGGCATCCGCCCAGCCGGCCGTCGGGCCGGTATTGCCGACCGTGATCGCCGGCACGATCATCGGCACGCCGCCATACCTGGTCTGCTCCGCCGCGAGGTCGCGCAGCCACGACGCGAGGAAGCCCGACGCGTCGGCGAGGAACGATGCGGTCGGTGCGAAGACCTGCAGGTCGCCGGTCCATCCGAGGCGCTCGTCGCGCTGCGGGCAGTCGGTGGGCACGTCGACGAAGTTGCCGCGCATGCTCCAGACGACGTTCTCGTGCAGGCGCTCGACGAGCGGGTCGGATGCCGCGAACTCGCCGGTGCGCTCGAGGTCGCTGCTCAGCACCTCGGCGACGATCGCGGCGGGATCGAATTCGTCCGGCCAGCCGTCGACCTCCGCGTAGCGGAACCCGTGGAACGTGAACCGCGGCGCCCAGGTCTCCTCTCCGTCGCCGCGGAGCGTGTAGCGGTCGGTCGCCTTCGCGGTGCGCAGCGGTTCGGTCGCGAGCTCGCCGTGCTCGAGCACCTCGGCGTGACGGAAGGTCACGACGTCGCCGGCCTCGCCCGAGACCGTGATGCGTAGGCGACCGACGAGGTTCTGCCCGAAGTCGAGGATCCGCTTGCCCGACGGACTCGTGATCACCTCCCGCACGGGCAGGGTCTCGACCACGCGCACCGGCGCGCCATCGGGCGCGACGAGCGTGGCGGGGTCTCGATCCTGGGCGACGGATGCCTCCCAGCCCGCGTCGTCGACGCCGGCCGTCGACCACGCCGCCTCGTGAGCGCGTGCGTCGAAGTCCTCACCGTCGTAGAGGTCGGACGCCCGGATCGCACTCGAGCCGACCATCCAATCAGTGCCGGATGCCACGACCTGCCGCCGCCCGTCGGCGTACTCGACCTCGAGCTGCGCGAGCACGCCCAGCCGATCGCCATAGAACCCGTCGCGACCGTCCCAGCCGAGGCGACCGCGCCACCAGCCGTCGCCGAGCCACGCGCCGAGCACGTTGCGACCCGGACGCAGCAGGTCGGTCACGTCGAACGTCGCGTATCGAAGGCGCGACTCGTACGCCGACCAGCCCGGCGTCAGCTCGTGGTCGCCGACGCGCACCCCGTTGATCTCGAGTTCGACGAGCCCGTGGGCGGTCGCGTAGAGGCGCGCCCGGACGATCGGCACGTCGTCGAGGTCGGCGATGCCGCGCACCAGCGGCGATCGCTCCCCCGCGAACGCGCCATCGGGGTCCGGACCGACCATCCGCGCCTGCCAGTCCGACGGCTCGAGTAGGCCGGCCTCGACCGCGGACCACTCGCTCCATTCCGACGCCGCGCCGCCTTCCCCGGTCACTCGGACCCGCACCTCGCGCCGCTCGCGGGAAGCCAGCGGGGCGAACGGCCACGGCATGAGCACCGAATCGGCGCTGTCGACGGCATGCACGGCCGGCGCTGCGCCATCCGTCGCCCTCGACTCGACCTCGTAACGCGCCTGACGCCACCCGGCGGGCGCCGACTCGACGATCCAGCTGAGGCGGGGCTCGGCCTCGCCGATGCCGAGCGCGTCGCGGTGGTGCTCGAAGCGGACGGGAGTGATGGTGATGTTCACGAGGGGTCCTTCACGGGGTTCGGAGGTCGGAGGTCGCGGGCGGCTCAGCGCACCGAGCGGATGCGGAGGATGACGAGGCCGCCGGCGAGCACGAGCGCCGCGGCGACGATGAAGAGGAGCGAGTAGTTCTTGTCGCCGCCCGTGACCCCCACGAGGAGGATCGCGGAGGCGACGAGCGGGCCGGCGGACTGCGGGATCGAGGTGGCGAAGCCGGTGATGCCCATGAACCGTCCGGCGTCGGTGGTCTTCTCGGGCAGCACGTCGAGTAGGAGCGCCTGGTCGACGGCCGAGAACATGCCGATGCCCGTCGAGACGATGAGCGACCCGGCGATGAGCAGCGGCAGGTCGGATGACAGCGCCATGAGCACCATGCCGACGGCCATGAGCGCGCCACCAGTGACGACGAAGACTTTGCGGCGACGGAACCGGTCGGAGAGGAACCCGCCGCCGAGTGCGCCCGCGGTCACGGCGAGCACGCCGACGCCGCCAAGGGTGGCGATGATGCCGGCCACCTCGGTGACGTCGACGCCGAGGCGGTTGGCGAAGAAGAAGGCCGTGAACGTGGTGTTCAGCGTGAGGCCGAAGTAGAAGAGGAAGCGGCCGAGCCAGTTCCACGAGAAGTCGGGGTAGCGGCGCGGGTCGTAGACGTACTTGCGCAGCAGGCCGCCGACGGTCAGCGCATCCTTCGGCAGACCGCGGCTGTCGTCCTCGTGCACGAGCGTGACGAAGAGCGTGACGAGCACGACGCCGACGGCGCCCGGGATGAGGAACAGCAGCAGCGCGTCGCCGGTGAACCCGACGGTGAGGATCACGCCGAAGACGGGCGCGACCTGCGTGGCGAAGCCGGTGAGCCCGGCGACCTTGCCGCGCTGTTCCTCGGGCAGCCGGTCGGCCGTCGAGTTCTGCAGGTTGCCGAGCACCGTGCCCCAGCCCCACTGCGCGAGCACCCAGCCAAGGCCGAGGACGAACACGTTCGGCGCGAGGGCCATCACGACGAGCGAGAGGACGCCGACCACCATGCCGCCGATCATGAACGGGCGGCGACGGCCGATGGCCGTCCGGGTGCGGTCGCTCCACACGCCCATGAACGGCGCGGTGAGCATGACGAACAGCGCGCCTGCACCGGTGATGTAGCCGAGCACCTCCTCGCGACCGGGGGCGAGCTCGTTCAGCCGGATCGACAGCGAGATGGCGAGCGGGGTGATGAAGGCCATGAAGACGCCGAACTGCGCCAGGACCATGAACCAGATGTAGCGGGCGTTCACCTTGGGCAGGTCGCCGGCGGCGTCGTGCCGCCGCTCGGCATCCCGCTCCTCGGCGATCGCCTCGGGGTCGACGGTCGCGGTGGGCAGCGGGGAGGGCACCGGGGTGACGATGGGCTCGTCGTCGCGGTCGATGGGATTCATCAGGACTCCGTTGTCAGGTGAGTGGGGACAGTGTCTGCGATATCCGCTCGACTCGCTACTAGCGCGTGCTAGCGAATGCAGCCGATGCTACATTGGGGAACTAGCGCGCGCAAGTACCGACACAGGAGGAGGTAGCCGATGTCGCAGACGACCAGTCCACGCCGGGTCACGGCAGCCGATATCGCCCGCTCCCTCGGCATCTCCCGCGCAACGGTTGGTTTCGTCCTGAACGACACGCCCGGCCAGACCATCTCGGAGGCGACCCGCACCCGCGTGCTTGATGAAGCCAAGCGGCTGGGCTACCGCACCAACATCGCGGCCCGCGCCCTCGCCAGCGGACGCTCGCGCATCGTGCTGCTCGTGCTGCCTGACTGGCCACTCGACTTCAACCTCCGGCGCAATATCGAAGAGGCGTCGCTCGCACTCGACGAGGCCGGCTACGCGCTCATCACCTACACGCCGCACCCCACCGGCCACGCCCGCCCGCTCTGGGAGACCCTGCAACCCGACCTGGTCATGTCGATGACACCCTGGGCTCCCGGGCAGGCGGCCGCGATCCGAGCGGCCGGAGTCGCACGCATCATCCCCGACCCCGAACATGCGACCGTTGAGGAGTGGACCGAGGACGGGCCCAGCCTGCAGATCCGCCACCTGCACGACCTCGGGCACCGCGCGATCGCGTTCGCCGGCTCAGCCGACCCGCGCGTCGCGGACCTCGTGCGGCTGCGGCGACGTGCCGCGGAGCAGGCCGCGGATTCGCTCGGCCTCGATGCGCTGCCCACCGACGACCTCGAGTTGACGGATGCCTCGGCCCGTGCTGCGCTCAGCACCTGGCGCGCTCAGGGGGTCACGGCCGTGGCGGCGTACAACGACGATGTGGCCGGCGCCCTGGTAGGCGCCGCGCTTCGCACGGGGCTCTCCGTGCCCGGCGAGCTCTCCGTCATCGGGCACGACGACACCCCCCTCGCGTCGATGCTGGAGCCGACCCTGTCCACGATCCGTGTGGATACGGCCGGCCTCGGCCGCTTCTTCGCCGACCTCGCGCTCAGCGCGGTCGAGGGGCGCCCCGCGCCGAGTGTCGCCCCCGAGCTGCGCGCGACGCTGGTCGAGCGCGCATCCACGGCGCCGCGCGACGCCACAGCGCTTCGATAGCGCGCGATCTCTCGCCCCGAGGCGAGTCAGCGCAGCTCGATCGCCCAGTTCCTTTCCGGCATCTCGCCGTTGCCTTGGCTCGGTGACCGCGGCAAGTCGACAGGCCTCAACGAACGGGCCGCTCACGATTAACTCACGGTTTTGCCGAGTTCACGGTGGCCCACTCGGATTCACATTCCGCGTGATTCCGCGGCTCATGAGTTCGAGTGAAGCACTATGAATCGGCACTTAGGAACTTCTGCTTCCCAAGCAGACAGCGCGGGTTCGATTCCCGTCATCGGCTCTTCGTATATTGCCTGATCAAGGACACTTTTTCCGCTCCCGAAGTTCGCATGGAAGCGAACCGGTCGCCGGGGATGGCGCGGAAACAGTCCACGCGGCGGGGCCTCAACGGGTTCGCAGGGCTCATCTGGGATTTTCAAGCCAGCACGCCCGCGACTCTCGATTGCAAAATCGCTCTGGTAGTCACTTAATGGTCACAAATTCGAGCGAACAATCGTTTGGGCGGCCCTCGGAGACGGTCATTCAACTCATCGATCCCGGTCGGCGCGTGCCTCGGCGTCGGAGTGATTCGCACCGGGTCTGCGCGACTTCGCGCGGCAAGCCCTGACGCAGGGTTCACTCCATTGATCCGCCATGTTCGGCACGGTTGGCGACGTTATGCACGACGAGGCTCCGGCCCGGATACGCGGGGGAGCGGCAGGTCAATGTGGGGTTGCTGACGATAGCGCCCACGTCACTCGTCAGTCTTCGCCAGCACGCTCCGAGAGATCATCTCCCGCGAATCGACGGATGAAGACGCGCGCGGCAACGAGCAGGAGCACAGCGACGGCGATTCCGACCAGGGTGGAGAGGACCCGGTCGAGTACGAGTCCGTCCGGCGCCGTGGGGTGCGAGATATAGCTCAGGATCAAGGCGAGCGGGGTGATGCAGACCACGGCGATGCCGTAGTTCCGTTCGACGAACATCTCGGTGAGGAACTGCAGTACCGCGACGGCCGCGGCGAGCACCCAGAGGGGAGGCGAGAACATGAGCAGCACGTACCCGATCAGGACGCCGACGAGTGTGCCCGCGACGCGGAGGATCGCTCTGCCGAAATGTTGAGTAAGGCTTGCACCTACTAGGGGCACGGTGGCGGACACCGCCGCCCAATAGGCGTGTCCCAGTTCCAGGGTCAACGCGAGGCCGCCGGCGAGCAACGGTGCGCCAGCGTAGATGAAGGACTTCTCGAGGAATTCAACTGACCTGAAACGTGCACCGCGAGTCGTGACCGGAATCAGCGCGACCTGGCTCACGCGTTGCGCGACGAGGACTGCTTGACCGACGACGACGCCGAACAGCGCGGCGATCGTGGATGCCAGGAAGGCGACCGGCAGGGAGGACCAGGACTGAGGTAGGGACGAGACGGTGCCGGTCGCGAACACGAGGAAGAGTGACGGAACGGGGAGCCATCCGAAGCGCTCGGCGCAGGCGAGTCCGAGCAGCGAGACGAATGCCATCGCGAGCACAGCGAACAACGGCTGCTGAGGAACGGCGCCGGCTGAAACACCGAGGCAGACTGCGAGCACGAGAATCGCGCTCGTTCCAAGTTGAACACGAAGTCGATCGCGGCCGGCCAGTCGCTTCCCGTACACGGAGCTGAGTGACCCGAACACCGCATACGGAAGCAGATCGGCACGGTCAAGTGCGAGCAGGACGACGATGGGAACGCTGACGCTGATGGCGACCTGCAGCGCGCCCCAATGATTCTGAGCGTACGGGCCGATCCGGATGACTTCCGACCACACCTCGCGCGCAGCCTGCCGCCACTCGCCATAACGCGAGGGGCGGGATGGCATGCCGCGAATCATACGAGATAGTGTTGCTCAGTCCCGTCCGTGGTGCCTAATCATTCTGTTCTCGAACGGTATAGTGAGATCATGCGTCAATCCGATTCCGCACCCCAGCAGGAGCCCGCCGGCAAGCGTGGCCAGACTGGCTTCCGGCAGGCCAACGTCAAGCGAGTGCTCGACGCGCTTCGCGTCGGTGGGCCCGCCTCGCAGGCCGCTCTGGCCCGTACGACCGGCCTGTCGCCATCCACCATCAATGCGATCGTGAGGTCGCTGCGCGACCAGGAGCTCATCGAGTCGAGGTCGCTGAACGGCCGCGAGTCAGTGGTCGCGCTGGTTGCGAGGCGCGGCGCCGTTGTCGCGTTGCACGTCGGCGCGACCGAGTTGCACGCAGCCTTGTTCGACTTCGAGCGGGAGCGTCGGGTCGACCGCCGTCGGGCCGTCATCGACGATCTCAGCGCCGCGGGGCCGGGCATGGCCGCAGCCCTCGTGCGCGAACTCGTCGCCGAAAGCGAGCTTGAGCTTTCGCAGGTCGACGTGGTGGGCGTGGCGATGCAGGCGCCGATCGCGCGGAACGCCGGCACCGTCGCATCGTGGGCCGCGGCGCAGCTGCCCGGATGGCGCGACGCCGTCATCCGCGACGAACTGTCGCGCTCGCTCGAGGTCGAGGTCGTCGTCGACAACGACGCCAACTGTGCCGGTCTGGCCGAGTGGACCTGGGGCGCGGGCCGCGGCAGCGACGACTTCTTCTACGTCCTGGGCTCGAGCCACGTCGGCGGCGCATTCATCCTCAACGGCAGTGTCTACCGCGGCGGCGACGGGCTGGCGGGCGAGATCGGCCATATGGTCGTCGATCCCGCCGGACCGATCTGCGTCTGCGGAAGCCGGGGCTGCCTGACCATGTACGCCTCCGAGCCGGCCATGCTCGCCGCACTGACCTCCAGCAACGGCGACATGCGTTCGATGACCGACATCATCGCGGCATCCCGGGACGGCGACCTCGCCGCCCGTGGCGTGCTCTATGACGTCGGCCGCCTGCTCGGTCGGGCCCTCGCCAACGTCGGCAAGATGATGGCGCCAGAGGTCATCGTCATCGGCGGCGAACTCCGCACGGCAGGCCGGCCCCTCTTCGAAAGTCTCGGTTCCGCCGTCGAAGTCGCGAGCCTTCGAGCGGTCTCACCCACCATTGAGTTCCGGCCCGCTGAGCTCACCGCCGACGTGGTGCTGCTCGGGGCCCTCGTTGCAGGACTCGAGCACCGCGAAACCCCGCTCAGCGAGCTCCCCGACTGGACACGGCGCGATCTCATCGCTTGAGAAACAAACGATCACGTGTGTGTTGACACAAGAATGATTCAGTTCTAGCATGCTCTGGCCTTGAGGGGCTTCCTGAATGTTCTAAAACCGAATGGTCTGGTGATCTCGATGAAGAGAAATCAACTCACAAGCGACAACGAGACGCCCACGGCGGCGTTCTCCTCCCTACCCACCGACGAAACGGTGAGCGGCAATCGTACGATCTTCGTGCGATTGACCCTGATGATGCTGCTCGAGTTCATGGTGTTCGGATCCTGGTTCGCGACCTTCGGACTCGTGCTCGCCACGAACGGGCTCGCGGACATCATCGGTCTCGCGTATTCGCTCGCCGCGGTCGCGGCGATCGTGTCGCCGATGTTCCTCGGGGCGATCGCCGACCGCTTCCTGGCCTCGCAGAAGGCGCTCGGCATCGCCCACATCCTCGGCGGACTCGTGATGCTCTCCCTGCCGCTCGTCGTCACGGCGGGCAGTGGCGCGGTGGCGCTCGGGCTCATCTTCGCCTACATGATCTTCTTCCAGCCGACCCTGGGTCTTACGAACTCGATCGCCTTCCGGCATCTCGGCGAGAACCAGAAGCTGTTCCCGTACATCCGCGTGTTCGGCACGCTCGGCTGGGTGATCGCTGGTCTCGGAGTCGGCGCGCTCGGTCTGTCCGCTTCGGTGAACCTGTTCTATGTCACGGCGGGCGCGAGCATCGCGCTCGGTCTTTACGCGTTCACGCTGCCGTCGACCCCCGCGCCGGCGAAGGGTGTGCGGTTCTCGATCGGCGACCTCGTGGGTGCGAAGGCGTTCACGCTGCTCCGCTACCGCAACTTCGCCGTACTGATGATCTGCGCGCTGCTCACGGCCATCTCGCTCGGCGTGTACAACGCGTGGGCGTCGCCGTTCCTCGGCGCACTCGGCATCGAGAACGTGGCCGGTGTGCTCGCCATCGGCCAGGCGGGCGAGGTGCTATTCATTGTCACCATCCCGCTGGTCCTCAAGTACGTCGGCATGAAGTGGGCGCTGCTGGCAGGCATGGTGATGTGGGGCGTCCGCTTCGCACTGTTCATCGTCGCCGCTGACGGCCAGACGTGGGTCGCCATCCTCGCGATCGCGCTGCAGGGAATCTGCGTCGACTTCTTCCTGGTCCTTGCCGCGATGTACATCGGGCGGGTCGCGCCGGTCCAGTTCTCCGCGCAGGCGCAGAGCATGCTGATCCTGGTCATCTCCGGCTTCGGGCAGTTCTTCGGCTCGCTGCTCTCCGGCTGGGTGTTCGCCAACACGGTCGCCGCGAATCCGGACGCCGGCCCCACCGCATGGACCCCGATGTGGCTCATCCCGATCGTGTCCGCGATTCTCACCGCGATCATCTGGACCGTCTTCTTCCGGTACAACCGCAAGGAACCGCTGACGATCCTTGGCACTGACGAAGAGGCGCCCGCCCGGGACTCCGCCGTCGCGCACTGAACGAACACGTTCGTTCGCCACTCGCAAGCAGGCGCAAGCGCGCCCCGATACGGAAAGCACCACTCATGAAGGACACCTACGACGTCGTCGTCATCGGCAGCGGCCCCGCCGGCGCCACGTACGCACGCACCATTAGGACCGCGGCTCCCAACGCTCGGATACTCATGGTCGAGTCCGGTCCCGCCGTCACCGATCCGCTCGGACGCCACGTCCGGACGATCTCCGAGCCTCGCGAACGCGTCGCTGCGCAGTTCGCCTCGCAGGGCCCGGCAGCCAACCCGGCGGACTACGACGAGGCCGTGGCTCGGGCGCTCTCCCCGTCCCGCGGTCGCTCGAGCGGGCTCGCCGCACGACCCGGCACCTGGCTGCTCAACCCCACCCCGACCTCGAACGGCGAGACCGGCTTCCAGGCCGCCGCGCTCTCCAGCAACGTCGGCGGGATGGGCATCCACTGGTCCGGCGCGAGCCCGTGGCCCGGAATCGGCGAACGTAGCACCGACCTCAGCGATCGCGAGTTCGACTCCGCGCTCGATGAGGCACGGCGTCTGCTGCTGGTTACCCAGCACGCGTTCGACCACGCTCCGCTCGGCGCGGAGGTGCGCCACCTGCTCGGCAACCACTACGACGCCGGCCGGCGTGCTGACCGGCGCGTGCAGCCGATGCCGCTCGCGATGGAGGTCCAGCAGACCGGCGAGCGGTACTGGACCGGGCCCGGCGCGATGCTCGGCGACCTCCTGGTTGCGGCCGACGCCGATGGTTTCGAGCTGCGCGCGGAGACCACAGCACGCCGGATCCTGACCCGCAACGGCGACGCCGACGGGGTGCTCCTGTACGACCGGCGCGAGGATCGCGAGTACGAGGTCGGCGCACGGTTCGTCGTCGTCGCCGCCGACTCGCTCCGTTCACCGCAGCTGCTCCACGCGTCCGGCATCCGGCCGACCGCGCTCGGTCACTACTTGAACGAGCACACCATGACTACGAGCACGATCCAGCTCGACCCGTCCCTGCGCGCTGCGGCCGAGGGAGTGCGAAAGACCAGCGAAGGCGCCGTCGACCTGCTCGCGGGGGTCAGCTGGATCCCGTTCGACGAGCGGACCTTCCCGTTCCACGGCCAGATCACCCAATGGGATGCCTCCCCCATCCCGGTCGACGCGTCGTTCGAGGCATGGCCGGGTTCCGTCGTGGAGTGCTCCCTGTTCATGGGCAAGGTCGACGTGCGGTTCGAGGACCGGGTCGAGTTCGACGACGACGAGCTGGACTTCTTCGGAATGCCCGCCATCCGGATCCACTACACATTCACCGACAACGATCAGGCTCGACTGGACCAGGCCGTCCGCGAGGCCGGCCGCGTCGGCGAGCTGCTCGGCTCGGCGATCAATGGCCTCGAACCGGTCGTGATGCCGCACGGGGCATCCCTGCACTACCAGGGCACCACGCGATTCGGCACCGACGACCAGACCAGCACGCTCGACACGAGGATGCGGGTCTGGGGCACCGACAACGTGTACGTCGGCGGCAACGGCACCATCCCCACCCCCGCCGCGTGCAACCCCACCCTGACCAACGTCGCGCTGTCGGTGGTCGGCGCCCGCAACCTTGCCGAGCGGATCTGAGGAGGCAAGCGCGATGTTCGACAACTTCCTCATCCGATCCGACAGCCTCCGCAACGAAACCCGCGACGGCCAGATCGTGGGATTCTCCCTCGCGGTCCGTCACGCCAACTACCGGGGCGTGTTCCTTTCGCTCCACAACGGCTACTTCCTCGAGGTCGACGGCGTGAACTACCCGACGTCGATCCAGGCGTTCGAGATCAACGGACGCGAACCGCGAAGCTTCGAGGAGACCAAGCAGGCGGTCTGGGAGCACTGGGACTACGACGACGAGGGCATCCTGCACGTCGCAGCACCTGGCGGTCTCATCCCCGGCGACCACACCGTCCGGCTCCAGCAGTCCGTCTTGGCCGCCTACGGCTACCTGCCTACCGACGAGGAGTTCGTGAAGAACCCGCCGATCCCTGGCACTGGCGCGGGCTCCGAGAAGACCCCGCAGATCGTCAGCTACCAGCTGACCCTCAACGACGACGAGGACGACCGATGACCATCAAGCGCGGCGTCTCGCTGTACAGCTACCAGCAGTCCCAGTTCTTCAAGCAGCTCGACCTCGAAGGGCAGGTCCGCGAGGTCGGCGCCAACCTCGGAGCCGACGGCATCGAGCTCATCGACGAGATGTCGCTGCACTACCCCGATCCCGGTCAGGAATTCACCCGACGCTGGTTCTCGTGGATGGACCAATACGGCACCACCCCCGTCGCGCTGGACGTGCAGATGGACGTGCTCCAGTTCCGCGACCACGTGATGACCCACGAGGAGTGCGCAGAGCTGCTCATCCACGACATCGAGCTGGCCAAATCGCTCGGGTTCGGCATCGTCCGCACGCTCTCGGTCGTGCCGATCGACATCATCGAGATGGCGCTGCCGCACGCCGAGAAGCTCGACATCCGTCTCGGCAAGGAGATCCACCAGCCGATGGTGCTCGAAGGCCAGCAGGTCAACGAGATCCTCGAGCTTGCCGACCGCACCGGCAGCCGGCACGTCGGGATCGTCCCCGACCTCGGCATCTTCCAGTTCCGCCCCTCCGAGGTGCAGCTGGAGTGGTTCGTACGGCGCGGCGCCCAGCGCAGCGCCTGCGACGCCGCCGTCGAACTGGCCGTGCTGCTCCGCGACGACAACGCGCCGTTCGGCCACATCGACATGTCCGCTCACACCGCAGGCAATCTGCGAGCCGAGTTCGGCCGGTTCCTGAAGACCGGTGGCCTCGTTCCCGAGTTCGCCGACGCGTTCCACGGCGTGAAGTCCTGGGCCGACGCCAACGTCGAAGCCCCGACCGAGCTCGACTACACCGTCGTCGCCGAGGCACTCATGCTTTCGCACACCTCGGTCGACACGCTCCGCGAGCTCGCCGCCGCCGACCGCATCACCCACGTCCACGGGAAGTTCAACAACATGTCGCCGGTGCCCGGCGAGGCGGACCGGTACCAGGAGATCTCGATCGACTACGAACCCGTCATCGCGGCACTCAGGGCCGGCGGGTTCGAGGGGTACATCGACTCCGAGTACGAGGGTCAGCGATACTTCCAGGATCGCGGCATCGACGACCTCGAGGACGAGGTGGAGCAGGTGCGGCGACACCAGGAGATGCTCACGAGACTGATCGCATCATGACGACGCACGATGATTCCGCACGACGACTCGTCGCATTCGTCGGTGCCTACGCCAGCGGCCCTGCCGGCGGTGACGGAGGGATCACGGTCCTCGCCGTCGAACATGACGGCGACCGGATCACACGGCTGAGCGGGACAACGGAACCGAAGGAAGCCGGCTACCTCGTCTACTCACCGTCGACGAGCACGCTGTACTCGGTCGACGAACGCAAGACCGACGGCCGCGGACCCGTCGACCCGCCGGCGGCGGTGCACGCTTTCCGGGTCGACCAAGCCGACGGAGGCCTGACTCCCCTGAACTGGCGCGCGGCACCGGGACCACGCCCGACCTACCTCGCGCTCGATGCCGACCGAGGCGTCCTTGTCTGCGCGAACCACGGCGACTTCGAACACGTCGAGCGGATCATCCGCACGGCCGAGGGCTGGGACGTGGAGTACGTCTACGACGATTCCACCGTGCTGCTCTATGGACTCGAGTCGGACGGCGCCATCGGCAGGCTGCGCGACGTGGTCGTTTTCGACGGCCACGGCCCCGACCCCAATACGTCGCCGCAAGCCGGCGGGCACGCCCAGGCGAGCGGGCACGCACATTGCGCGGTGATCGACCGATCGGGCCGGTACGTCGTCGTCTGCGACAAGGCGACCGACCTCATCACCGTGTTCACGCTCGGCGACCGGCTGACTAAGACGAGCGAGTACCGAATGCCGCCGCAAACCGGGCCGCGGCACCTCGTCTTCGACATCGAGGGAACCCGCGCGTACGTCACCTGCGAGTTCTCGTCCGAGGTCGCGTCGTTCACGTTCGATCCCGAGAACGGCACGCTCGAGCTGATCGAGAAGGTCACCACGACCGGCGAGGGATTCACCGGCCTCAACGAGCCCGCCGACCTGCGCCTCCACCCGTATGGTCGCTTCGTCTACGTCAACAACCGCGGCGAGGACTCGCTCGCATGGTTCCACATCGATGAGTCGGGTCGGATGACGCGCGTCGGGCACGTTCCCCTCAGCCGGTCCATCCATCCCGGGCTCGCCGCCCGCAGCTTCGCTTTCGCTCCGTCCGGATCGCTGCTCCTCGTCGCCGATCGCCCGGCGAACCTCGTCCGCGCATACCGCGTCGACGGCGCTGACGGCCGTCTGGAACACCTCGGCGATAGCGAGGTCGCGGATCCGGCCTTCATCGAGTTCGCGGAGCTCGGATCATGAGCATGCGGGTCGCGATCCTCGGCACGGGCATGATCGGGGCCATCCACCGGCGGGCGGCGCTTCTCGCGGGCGCCGACATCGCGGGGGTGATGGCATCCACCCCCGAACGCAGCGAACGAGCGGCCGTCGAGTGGGGAACGACTCCGATACGTCACCTCGACGAGCTGGCCGACCTCGGCGCCGACGTGGTCCACGTCTGCACACCGAACCAGCGACATGTCGAGCACACGAAGGCCGCTCTCTCCTCCGGTGCGCACGTCATCTGCGAGAAGCCGCTCTCAGTGGACACGGCACAGGCGGAGGCACTCGCCGATCTCGCCGAGTCGCTGGGCCGTACCGCGACCGTCCCGTTCGTGTACCGATTCCATCCACTCGTGCGCGAAATCCGTGCTCGCGTGCAGGCGGGCGAGTTCGGCAGCTGGCAGTTGCTGCACGGCAGTTATCTCCAGGACTGGCTGCTCTCTCCGACGGCCACGAGCTGGCGCATCGACTCCGCAATCGGCGGACCATCCCGCACGTTCGCCGACATCGGCTCGCACTGGTGCGACCTGATGGAGTTCATCACCGGCGAACGGATCGAATCCGTCGTTGCTGACGTGACCACCACCGTTTCGCAGCGCCCTCGGCCCCCTGCCGGTGGCGATAGCGCAGGAGAATCGATGACGGTGGACACGGAGGACGCCGCGACGGTGATGTTCCGCACGCGCAGCGGCGTTCTCGGTTCGGTGAACGTGTCGCAGGTCTCTGCCGGCAGGAAGAACCGACTTTGGTTCGAGTTCGATGGCGCTCACCGATCAGCGGTGTTCGACCAGGAGAACCCGGAGACAGCATGGATGGGCGCCGAACACTCGGAGGAGATACTCCGTCGCGACCCCTCGCGCGGCTCCCCCGATCACCGTCGACTCTCTTCACTTCCGGCCGGGCACGCGCAGGGCTACGGCCAATGCTTCGACGCGTTCGTGGACGACACGTACGCGGCCGTCCGCGGGGACGTCCGCGACGGACTCCCGACCTTCGCCGACGGCGTCCGCTCTGCGCGTATCGTCGACGCCGTCGTCGCGTCCTCCATCAGCGGGTCTCGCGTAAAGGTGGCAGACGAGCCCTCGGTCGCGCTCCCGATGCGGTCGGACTCCTCGATGGCGACAAGCACGGGCTAGTGGTCACTTAATGGTCACAAATTCGGCATCACAGTCGTTCACTCAAACTCACGATTCCCCGCGATTCCGGGGCTCGTGAGCCCGAGTGAAACCGAGTGAATCACTACTGGATAACTTCTGCTTCCCAAGCAGACAGCGCGGGTTCGATTCCCGTCATCGGCTCTGATCAGGAGTTTTAGCGCGAGAATGCGCACCCATTTCGATCTCAGAATGCCCGTAGTGGTCACTTAATCGTCACTTTGTTCTCAAACTCACGGCGCCGACTGCGATGTCTCAGGACGCCGGTCCCAGTCAGGGGGCCGGGCGTGATCCCCTCTCCCATCGGAGACGTCGCCGCGGTGATCGAGGCGGTCCGCGATCGACCGCGACGCGCCGACACGTCGCGCACGACTCGAGGCGTGGCATCCGGCTCTCGATGATCGGCTTAACTCTGGGCGACGAAAATGCCCAAGAGACTTCCTGCGGATTCCTTGCGCTCCCGGGGAATACCCCCCAGGGGTATCTCGTTGCGTTGTGCATCGCACACCTCTCAGGGAGTCGTCATCATGCGCCTGTTCCAGATCCGTGACTACCGCCACTTGTTCGGCGCCCAGATCATCGCGCTGTTCGGCACGGGCCTGGCAACCGTGGCGCTCGGCCTGCTCGCCTACGATCTCGCCGGCCCGAGCGCCGGCGCGGTGCTCGCCACCGCCCTGACCATCAAGATGGTGCTCTACGTCGTCATAGCGCCGCTGGCGGCCGCGTACGCGGACCGCCTGCCGCGGCGGCTGTTCCTGACCCTGCTCGACGTCGTGCGGGCCGCGGTCGTCCTCGCGCTGCCGTTCGTGACGGAGGTCTGGCACGTCTATGTGCTGATCGGCGTGCTGCAGTCCGCTTCGGCCGCATTCACACCGACGTTCCAAGCCGTCATCCCGGACATCGTGACCGACAAGGCCGCGTACACGCGGGCACTTTCCGCGTCGCAGGTCGCCTACACGATGGAGAGCCTGCTCAGCCCGGTGCTCGCGGCCGTCGCCCTCGCCTTCATGAGCTTCAACGTGCTGTTCGTCGGGACGTCGGTCGGCTTCATCATCTCGGCGATCCTCGTGCTCACGGCGCGGGTGCCGAACGCCCGCCCCACGGGCCAGACCCGGGTCCGGGACCGGCTCACCTCGGGCATCCGCACCTTCGCTGCCACTCCCCGGCTGCGCGGCATACTCGCGCTGAACCTCGTGGTCGCGTCGGCCGGGTCGATCGTCATCGTCAGCACCGTCAACGTCGTGCGTGACGAGCTCGGCGGCGCTCAGTCCGACGTCGCATGGATGCTCGCAGCCTCCGGCAGCGGGACGCTCGTCGTCGCGCTCTTGGTTCCCCGCCTCCTCAACCGGATCGCCGAACGCACCGTCATGACCGCCGGCGCCGGCGTGCTCGTCGCAGGCATGATCGCGGCCGTCGTCATGAGCGCAACCGGCACGATCTCCTGGGTGTTGATGGCGTCGATCTGGACGGTGATCGGCGCAGGCACGGCGATGGTCGTCACCCCGACCGGCCGCGTGATCCGCTCGGCCACGACCCCGGCGGGACTGCCCGCGGCCTTCGCCGCCCAGTTCTCGCTGTCGCACCTCGCATGGCTCGTCACGTATCCCCTCGTCGGTTGGGTCGGCGCGACCGCCGGCGTCATGACGGCATGGTCGATCCTCGGGGTCCTCGCCGCAGCGGGCGCGATCGCGGCACCGGCCCTCTGGCCGCGGCGCATCACCGCCCGCGAGGGCGGAGCCTCCTTCCCGGCGCGGCCGGAGGAGGCCCGCGGCGGCGCGCGCCGTGCACTCGACGTGGCGTCCCCGCTTCGTGTGACACACCGCCCTCGCCGCGCCGCTCTGGCCGGCCACCGCCGCAGCGTGCGTCGGGCGAGCGAGAGCACGACCGCGACGTAGATCCACCCTCGATCGACCGGTGCGTGACTCCCCGCGACATGCGCAGAGCACTCGGCAATGCCGAGCGACGTGAGCCCAGGCGGACCCGAGCAGAAGCGCGCGACGCCGCGGTGAAATGCGAACCGTTGACGATCAGGTCCGCAGCCCGCGACGCCCCGATCACGTGCTCGCCGTGCCGCCCTCGACCAGCTCAGTACTTCAACGTGTTCCGGGTGTCGAGAGGACGAGCTCGAGTGGGTTGTGTCTCCCTCACCCTGGTGCCCCATCGGCAACGCCGTCGTCGTTCTGCCGGGCGGCCATGATCTCCGCGGCGATGGTGCGGACGGTCCCGGCGGCGTCGAGCCCGACGACTGCTGTTGCGCGTCTTCCGTGGGTACTGACGGCGACGGCCGTGCCGTCAATCGGTTGGGTCCAGCGGGACCCCGGGAATGTGGCCCCCCACGCAGTGAGGGTCGAGCCGTGGATGCGGCTGGAGTAGCTCGCAGTGAAGCGGTACTCGCCGGGATCTGGACCGCCGAGCACGTCATGGATCATCGAGCGTGCAGCGTGCGCGCCCTGCGCGGCCGCGTCCTCCCAGTGATCGACCCGCACGGAGACGCCGCCGGTGCGGACGGCCGCGACGCCGCCGGCGGCGTAGACATGGCGTAGCCCGGTCCGCAGTCTCCCGTCGACCGCGATGCTTCCTTCGCGAGATCCGGGGAGAGCCGGTCGACGGGCGACGGTGCCGTGGGCGACGAGCGCGACGTGTGCTTCGAGCCGCTCTCCGTCTTCGAGTTCGATGACCGCGGATCCGGATCCCGCGGTGATGTTTCGCACGGGATGGCCCAAGCGCGTGCGGACGTGAGCGTCGTGTCGATGGAGCAGGGCGGACGCCATGACCGGACCGAGTTCGCGACGCAAGGGCACCGGTGAGCGGGACACGAGCGTCACATCGACTCCGGCTTCCGCGAGCAACGACGCGGTCTCGGATCCGATCAGGCCGGCGCCAAGTATCACGACGCTCCCGCCGCTCGCCGGCAGCAGGGTGCGGACCCGCTGCGCGTCCTCAATCGAGTGAAGGTGCGTCAGGCGCTCACTGGTGCTGGCGCCATCCGCGCCGGCCTGGTCCGCGTACGGCCGGGGAGCGCTCCCCGAGGCGACAAGCACGGCTGCGGGCCTGACGAGATTCCCAGACCGGAATCGGACGGCGCCGTCATGCTCGATCGCGTCCACCTCGTCCCGTACCAGCTCGGTGCCTGCCGGTGCCTGGCGGGCGATCTGCCCGGGCGTCAGCAGTCCGGTCAGCACGCCCGTGTTCACGAGTGTGCGGTTCATCGGCGACTGGGGGTCGGCGATCGTCACCGGCCCGGGCCAATCGGAACGCACCAGCGCGTCTGCCGCGGACCAACCGGCTGCCCCGCCCCCGACGACGAGGACGTGATTCGACTCCATGAGAACCCCCTAGCACGGAATACCCCATGGGGGTATATGCTTGGAATCATAACCTATACCCCACCCCCGTATTGGAAGGATCAGGCGATGAGCGACCAGAGCTCGAAGATCAGGCCGGCCGCGGAGCGCGGTGCCCGTGAGATGAGCACGCCGCTCCGACTCGGGCTGTACGGAGCGGGCCTTGCCGCGGCGTTCGGCGTGGCCCTGGCGATCGGCCCGATCGTGGTTCCGCCGACCACCGTCACCGCGTGGGCTGAGCAGAGCGAGCACGAAGAAGAGGAGCACGACATGCAGAACGAGAAGCCGGTGCCGGCCGAGGTGCCGGGCCTGTCGATCGAGGCGGACGGGTATCGGTTCGCCGACCTGACTGCGCCGGCCGGAACGGACGAACCGGGTGAGCTGCAGTTCCGGATCCTCAGCCCCGCCGGGGAGCCGGTGACCGAGTTCGACGTGACGCACGAGAAGCAGCTGCACCTCATCGCGGTGCGCACCGATGGCAGCTCGTTCCGGCACGTGCACCCGGAACTGGGCCCGGATGGCACGTGGAGGATCCCCTGGGCTTGGGAGGCTGCGGGCGGCTACCGGCTCTTCGCGGACTTCCGTCCCAGCGGTCACGACCGCACGCTCACGCTCACGAATACCGCGCTGGTGAACGGGCACGTGCGCGCCGGGGAGGTGGCGGCATCCGGCGACCGTTTCGCAGAAGCGGGACCGTTCACCGTCGAGCTTGCCGGAGACCTCGAGGCGGGCACGGCGACGGAACTCGTCTTCACGGTGCGCCGTGACGGGCGGCCGGTCACGGACGTCCAGCCCTACCTCGGCGCGGCGGGCCACCTCGTGATGCTGCGAGCCGGCGACTTCGGCTACCTGCACGTGCACCCGCTCGACGAGGCCGAGACGTCGGGCGCGACCGCCCTCGGACCCGAGATCCGCTTCGGCGCGACGCCCCCGACCGCAGGCGGATACTTCCTGTCCCTCGACTTCCAGGTCGACGGGCAGGTGCACACGGCGTCGTTCGCCGTCGACGTCGCCACTGGCGCCAGCGCCGCGTCGGTCGAGCCCACGTCCGGGGAGCACGCCGATACCGGCGGGCACGGCGCCGAGCACTGACATCCGACAACGAAGGAAGGAACGCGCGATGAACGCGAGACCCCCGCAGAATCCACCGCCGTCCGGTGTGATCGAACTCGAGATCGGCGGGATGACCTGCGCATCCTGTGCGATGCGGATCGAGCGCAAGCTCAACAAGCTCGACGGCGTCAGCGCGACGGTGAACTATGCCACCGAGAAGGCCCGCGTCGAGGTGCCGGCCGGCGTGAGCACGGCCGAGGTGATCGCTGAGATCGAGAAGACCGGCTACACGGCCGAACTGCCCGCACCCGCGAGCACGGAGCCCGCCCCCGCCGCCGACCGGGCAGAGGACGGCGAACTGCGGTCCCTCCGGCAGCGGCTCGCGGGCTCGGTCGTTCTGTCGGTCCCGGTCATCCTGATGGCGATGATCCCGGCCCTGCAGTTCCCGTACTGGCAGTGGCTGTCACTGGTGCTCGCCGCCCCGGTGATCGTGTGGGCGGCCTGGCCGTTCCACCGTGCCGCCTGGGTGAACCTGCGCCACGGTGCCGCGACCATGGACACCCTCGTGTCGGTCGGCACCACGGCGGCCCTGCTGTGGTCGGTCTACGCGCTGTTCCTCGGAACCGCCGGACTGCCAGGCATGACCCACCCGTTCGAGCTGTCCGTGGCGCCCTCGGACGGCGCCGCCAACATCTATCTGGAGGTCGCCGCCGGGGTGACCATGTTCGTCCTCGCCGGCCGGTACTTCGAGAAGCGTTCCAAGCGCACGGCAGGGGCCGCCCTGCGGGCCCTGCTCGAGCTCGGCGCGAAGGACGTGGCCGTGCTCATCGACGGCCTCGAGCAGCGGATTCCCATCGATCGGCTCACCGCCGGCGACGAGTTCGTCGTGCGCCCGGGCGAGAAGATCGCCACCGACGGCGTGATCGTCGCGGGCCGCAGCGCCGTCGATCAGTCCATGCTGACCGGCGAGTCCGTGCCGGTCGAGGTGGCGGTCGGCGACGCGGTCGTCGGCGCCACCGTCAACGCGGGCGGGCGGCTCGTGGTGCGTGCCACCCGTGTCGGGTCAGACACCCAGCTCGCGCAGATGGCCAGGCTCGTCGAAGACGCCCAGTCGGGCAAGGCGCAGGTGCAACGGCTCGCCGACCGGATTTCGGGCGTGTTCGTGCCGGTCGTGCTCGCGCTCACCGTCGTCACGCTCGGCGTCTGGATCGGCGCCGGGTTCCCGCTCGCCGCCGCGTTCACGGCCGCCGTCGCGGTGCTGATCATCGCCTGCCCGTGCGCGCTGGGCCTCGCCACACCGACCGCGCTGCTTGTCGGAACCGGTCGCGGCGCGCAGCTCGGCATCCTGATCAAGGGCCCCGAGGTGCTGGAGTCGACCCGGAAGGTGGACACCGTGGTGCTCGACAAGACCGGCACCGTGACCACAGGCCGGATGACGCTGCTCGCGGTGCACACGGCAGCGGGCGAGTCCGAGACCGACGTGCTCCGCATCGCCGGTGCGCTCGAGAACGCTTCGGAGCACCCCATCGCCCGCGCCATCGCCGCCGGCGCGACCGCGCGGGTCGGCGACCTCGCCGCGGTCGAGTCGTTCGAGAACGACGAGGGCCGGGGCGTGCACGGCATCGTCGAGGGCCGCCTCGCGGTCGTCGGCCGGGAGTCACTGCTCGGCGACTGGGTCATATCGGTGCCCGACGACCTGCGCGCGGCGAAGCTCGCTGCGGAAGCAGCGGGCCAGACCGCGGTGCTGGTCGCATGGGACGGCGCCGCCCGGGGCGTACTCGTGGTCGCCGACCGGGTGAAGGACACCAGCCGCGAGGCGATCGCGGAGCTCCGCCGGCTCGGCCTCACGCCGGTGCTGCTGACCGGAGACAACGCCACCGTCGCCGGCCACGTCGCCGACGAGGTCGGCATCGACCAGGTCATCACCGACGTCCTTCCCGCCGAGAAGGTCCGCATCGTGCGCGATCTGCAGGCGTCGGGCAAGGTCGTCGCGATGGTCGGCGACGGCGTGAACGATGCCGCCGCCCTCGCGCAGGCCGACCTCGGCCTGGCGATGGGCACCGGCACGGATGTCGCGATCGAAGCCGCCGACATCACCCTCGTCCGCGGCGACCTCCGGGCCGTGGCCGACGCCATCCGACTGTCGCGCCGCACCCTCGGGACCATCAAGGCCAACCTGTTCTGGGCGTTCGCCTACAACGTGGCCGCGATCCCGCTGGCCGCACTCGGCCTGCTCAACCCCATGCTCGCCGGCGCGGCGATGGTCTTCTCCAGCGTCTTCGTCGTCAGCAACAGCCTCCGCCTGCGCACCTTCCGCTCGCGGACCACCGGCGCCACCGACGCCACCCCCACCGCGGCCGCCTCGGCGCGGGAACTCGAACACGCGTGACGCACGCGAACTGAAAGGACACCCTCATGAGTGCACACTGCTGCAGCACCGGCAACGCGACCGGCGCCGGCAACGCCCACGGCCACGCGGCGAAGCCCGCCGACGCCACCGACCTGCTCCGCGGACCCGAGGACCTCGCCGAATGCCGGGTCATGCCCGGCAGCGTCGTGGTCAAGGCCGACGCCGAGGAAGCCGGTCTCTACCGCGATCACGACGGAGAGCGCTACTGGTTCTGCTGCGCCGCCTGCGGCCCGCTCTTCGACGCCGACCCGGAGAGGTACGCGATGGCCTGATGGCTCACGCCATGAAGGGGTCGACGGACACTCCGTCGACCCCTTCGTCTCGCTTGCAAGGATTCGCCCCTGGCTTCGTGCCCGCCGTCGGCGGCAGCACCGACATCGCGCGCGGGACTCGAGTGGAAGGATTTGCAAAGGAATACCCTAGGGGGGTATATGTTTAATACCCCAGTGGGGTATTGCCCCGGAAGGAGAACGGATCATGTCGCAATCAACCACGGCCCCGGCGAAACGCCGATGGCTGGGGCTCGCGCTCATCGCCGCAGCCCAGTTCGTGGTCATCATGGACACGTCGATCATCGGCGTGGCCCTCCCGGACATGCAGGCGGAACTCGGCTTCACCGCCGAGTCGCTGTCCTGGGTGTTCAACGCCTATGTCATCGCCTTCGGCGGGCTGCTCCTGCTCGGTGGACGGCTCTCCGACCTGTTCGGGGCGCGCAAGGTGTTCATCACCGGATGGATCGTGCTCGCGCTCGGCTCGGTGCTCGCAGGCGCCGCCTCGAGCGCCGGCATCGAGATCGCCGGCCGCGCGGTCCAGGGGGCCGGCGCCGCGCTGATCGCCCCGGCCGCGCTCAGCCTGCTCATGGCCCTGTTCGGCGGGACCGCCGAACTGCCGAAGGCGTTCGCCGTCTACGGAGCCGCGGCCCCGATCGGCGGAACCGCCGGCGTCTTCCTCGGCGGCGTGCTCACCGAGTACGCGAGCTGGCCGTGGGTGTTCTACATCACCGTGCCGATCGCGCTGGGGGTCATCGCCCTCGCCCCCGGAGCGCTGCCGCGCATCGCGGGCCAGCGCGGCTCGGTCGACATCCTCGGCGCGGTGACCGGCACCGCGGGACTCGCGGCGCTCGTGTACGGCATCGTCCGTGCGACGGAGGTCGGCTGGAACGCCGTCGAGACCCTCGTCGCCCTCGGCGCCGGCGTCGTGCTGCTCGCCCTGTTCTTCGTCGTTCAGGCCAAGTCCCGCCAGCCCCTGCTGCGGCTCGCTATCTTCCGCACCCGCCAGCTCGGCGCGGCGAACATCGCACAGCTGCTGCTCGGGGCCGCGTGGGTGCCGATGTGGTTCTTCCTGAACCTCTACCTCCAGCAGGTGCTGGGTGCGGGCTCCTTCGCCGCGGGCGCGGCGCTTTTGCCGATGACGGCGCTCATCGTGCTCGGCATGACCACGGTCGCGCCGCGCCTGCTGGCACGCTTCGGCGCGAAGTCGCTCATCGTCGCCGGGTTCGCCTTCCTAGCCGCGGGACTCGTCTGGCTCAGCTTCGTCCGGCCCGACGGGAACTACGCCGTCGACGTGCTGCCCGCCTCGCTGGTCGCCGCGTTCGGCATGGCGCTCGCGTTCGTGCCCTCACTCGGCACGGCCATCGGTGTCGCCCGCCCCGAGGAGACCGGCGTGGCATCCGGCCTCGTCAACACCAGCTACCAGATCGGTTCGGCGGTCGGCCTGGCCGCGGTGACGGCGCTCAGCTCGGTGGTCATCGGGAGCGGCACGGGGGCGGATTCGCTGACCAGCGGGTACGCAGCGGCGTTCATGGGTGCCGCCGTGGTGGCAGCCGTCGGCGGACTCATCGCCGTCGTCACGCTCCGCGGGGCACAGCCCAACGCCTCCACTCCGGAGGCCGAGCTGGCGACGGTCGACGCCTGAGGTTCGCAGGCTCCAGGGGAGCGCGGGTCGCACGACCCGCGCTCCCTTCGCGCCACGGCCGCGGCCGCCGACCGCCGACCGCGTAGCCGCTTGCTTGCACCGAGCCGCCCGGAAGCGCGAAGCTTGCTATACTAATACCCCTATAGGGTATTGGAGGAGTCGCATGAACGGCTACGTCGCGAACAAGGAAGAGCTGTTGAACCGGCTTCGGCGCGCGGAAGGGCAGGTGCGCGGCATCCAGCGGATGGTCGACGAGGACGTCTACTGCATCGACATCCTGACCCAGGTCTCCGCGGCCACGAAGGCACTCGAGACTGTCGCCCTGTCGTTGCTCGACGATCACCTCAGTCATTGCGTCACGGAAGCGAGCGCGGAAGGCGGGCCGGTCGCCGACGAGAAGCTCCGCGAGGCGAGCGCCGCGATCGCCCGCCTCGTTCGATCCTGATCGCTGCCATGTCGTGACCCGCCCAGCTCGTAGGGGCACGGCCCGATCCGGGCAACCGGCCGATAGTAGACCGTTCGCGCCGCGGTCGCCAGAGGGTGCATCTGGCTCCGCCGGTCTCCTATCCTCTGCCGTGTCTGGCAACCGTCAGGCGTCACAACATGACACGGAACCGGAGAACGACGATGCAACGACGCGCGTCACTCATCACGGCCGCCGTCTGCGCCCTGGGGCTCACAACGCTCGGGCTCAGCGCACCGGCCGCGGCGCATCCAGACGATCAGCACGGCGAACTCGAGGGTCATCTCCTGGGCGAGGGGGAATGGGGCAAGATCGACCTGAAGACGGTCCTCGAGCTCACCGATATCGACGACCTGGTCGCCGATGTCGCCGTCTCCCCCGACGGCAACACCGCCTACCTCGCGAACTGGGGGGAGCCGGACTGCGCCGGTCGCGAGCGCGGCGGTCAGAACAGCCCGGATGCCGGTGCCTACATCGTCGACGTCTCCGGCGTCGACCGCGATCCCATGGTCGAGCCCGAGTTGATCGGCTTCATCCCCTCGCATCAGGACACGCGTCCCGGTGAGGGCATGCAGGTGATCGAGATGACCACCAAGCAGTTCAGCGGCGACGTGCTCCTGATGAACAACGAGCCGTGCGGCAAGAACGCCAAGGGCGGGGTCAGCCTGTGGGATGTCTCCGACCCGTCGAAGCCCAAGAAGCTCGCCGCCAACGTCGGCGACAAGGAGCCCGGCAGCTCCGATGTGAACCAGATCCACAGCGCGTTCGCCTGGGACACCGGTGACAACGCCTACGTCGTCCTCACCGACAACGTGGAGGGCCAGGACGTCGACATCCTCGACATCACCAACCCCAAGCGGCCGAAGCTCATCGCCGAGTACGACCTGAACGACTTCGACGTCGACCAGCCGGAGCTCGGACTCACTGATTCGTTCCTCCACGACATGGTCGTGAAGCAGATCGACGGCACGTGGTACATGCTGCTGTCCTACTGGGACGGCGGGTTCGTGATCCTGGACGTGGACGACCCGGCCAACGCCGAGTTCGTCGCCGACACCGACTTCCCGGCGGTCGACCCCGAGTTGCTCGAGTCTCTTGGCGTCTCCCTCACGCCCGAGGGCAACGCCCACCAGGCGGAGTACACGATCGACGGCGGGCTCTTCATCGGCACCGACGAGGACTTCTCGCCGTACCGCGCGGACGCCTTCAACATCACCACCGGCCCCTACGCGGGCGAATACGACTCGGTGATCGTCGGCGGCGGCCAGCCGCCGGCCGCGCTCGACGACCTGACCCTCAGCGGCCCGGTCGTCTACGGCGGCTACGGCTGCCCCGACTCGGCGGCGATCCCGAGCCCCGAGGACGTCCCCGGATATCTCGACCTGCTCGAGGAGGGCGACGAGACCATCATCGTGCTCCAGCGCGGCCCGACCGGTGACCCGAGCGCGACCGAGGAGGCGTGCTTCCCGGGTGAGAAGGCCCACGAGGCCGTCCTCGCCGGCTGGGACTCGGTGGTCTTCGTCCAGCGGCACGTGGCCGATGACACGGCGTTCTGCGGGTCGGGTGCCTTCGTCGACGAGGTTGTCGCGGTCTGCACCACGCACGAGGCGTTCCACAAGATGTTCGGCCTCGAGCCGGTCGAGGGCCCGTGGAGCTACCCGGAGGACATCGCGATCGGCACGATCGGTGAGCGCATCGAGGTCGGCTCGATCTTCGACGGATGGGGCTACGTGCACCTCTACGATGCGGAGACCATGGCCGAGCTCGACACCTTCGCCATCGACGAGGCGCACGACCCGGACTATGCGTTCGGCTACGGCGACCTCTCGGTGCACGAGGTGGCCGTGGATCCGCAGGATCCGTCGCTCGCGTACCTCGCGTACTATTCGGGCGGCCTCCGCGCCATCCAGATCATGTGCGCCGGCGAGCCGTACGACCCGGCGACCGTGACCGACACCAGCACGTGCGAACTCGTGGAGGTGGGGGGTTACCTCGACGAGGCCGGCAACGACTTCTGGGGCGTCGAGACGTTCGTCGGCGAAGACGGGATGACTTACGTCGTCGCCAGCGACCGCGATAGCGGCCTCTGGATCTTCGTCGACCCGTGATCGACTGATCGGCCATCACCTGAGGGGGGCGGGCAACCGCCCCCTTCTTCGTGTGCGGAGGCCGACCACCGGTCGGTCGGTGACGGCGGCACTGGCATTGGAGGCCCTAGGACCCTTCTGGGCACAGTCCCGACCGGCTTGACTTGGCCATGTCGCCGTTGGATCCGAGAGGTGGGCAGGGCTGATGATGTGGGACTACGGGTACGGGGCCTGGTGGATGTGGATCCCGAGCGTGCTCATCCCGCTGCTGATCGTGGCGGGGATCGTGGTCGCGATCGTCTTGGCCGTGCGCGCGACCAGGTCGGGAGGCCAGACCCCCGGCGGGCCGGGCCAGGTCGAGCCCGACTCGGCGCGGCGGATCCTCGAGGATCGACTTGCGCGCGGCGAGATCACACCGGATCAGTTCCGCGAGCTGATCGAGACGTTGGAGTCGGGTCGTCACAGGTGAATTCGGTCGCAGCGACCGCAGGGATCACCCGGTGAAGCGCGCGACCGCCGTGTCTCGCATCTGGCGCACGCACCATCGGGCGTACATCCGTCCGCCGATCACGCCGAGCCAACGGTTCCGCTCGGGCCGGTCGTAGCCGATCCACACCGTCAGCGCGCATCCGTCGGGATGCGGGTCGATCCGGAACCCCATGGCGTAGTCACCGATCACGACGAGATGCTCCTCAACCGTCTGCCACGTCTTCGAGCGTGGCGGTATGCGTTCCACCACGACCTCGTCGACGAAGAGCCTCAGCCCGAAGGCGGTGCCTCCCATGCGGATGCGCGAACCGACCTCACGCCCGCCGCCGGCATCGAGTTCGAGGCTCATCTCCCCGCCGCCCATCATTGGCGAACTGCGGGATCCCATGTGACCGGCGAGCGAACGGTGGTCGTCGAGGTATCCGAAGACCTCGTCCATGCCTGCGGCGAGCACGGCCGACGCTTCCTCGTGGAAGTGGTGCTTCCTCAGCGTCTGGATCATGCTCTCGTCGTACCGCAGTCCGGGCGCCGCTCCGAGGTCGTTCGTCCCTCTGCGCGCCGTGGTCAGAGTCGGGCGAGGATCCAGTCGACCCGCTCCGTCGGCGGAAGGACCGGCACCGACTCGACCGGCATGTCAAGCTCGCGATACACGCCCCCGAGCAGCCGGTGGATTTGGTGCTGGGCTTCAGCGTCCTCGGTACGGGCGTAGTCGGCGGCCAGCGGGAGCAGGTCGAGGAGGAACACCTTGCGATACGACGCCCGCCGCACGGCCTCCACAAGCTCCGTATCGGGTTCGAGGTCGAGGAACCGGAGGTATGCCAGGGAATCGGGCAGGGCGCGGTCGAGGAACACGAGCGCGTCGGGGTCGAGTTCGGCTTCCTGAGCGATCTGCATCGTGGCCACGCCCCGTTGGAACTCGAGCTGGCGGCTGCGGATCTCGTCGACGGATCGGCCGCCGAGGCGCTGGAGGTCGATGTAGTGCCGGGCGTGCTCGATCGTGGTCGTGTATCCGCGCTCGCGCAGCAGCGTGACCGTGGTCGTCTTGCCGGAACTCGGCCCACCCGTGAGCACGTACCAATTCGTCACCCGATTCCCCATTTCACCGGCCGGCCTGCACCGCACGATTCTGCATGCGCACGTGCTTGGGATGGCGCGCCGCCCGGTGGGCCACTCGCGTGCGGGCGACGAAGATCAAGCCGACGACGAGGCCGAGTCCAAGCACCCACGTGAGGCCGATCGACAGCCCCACCCACTCGTCGAAGGTCTCGGTGAGCCCGGCGTCGATGAGCAAGCGGTACGGTCCGTAGCCCGGCAGCAGGAGTGCCGGTCCGGGTGGTTGGAGCCTGAGCATCGGGCTCTGCGTGATGCCGAGGTCGAGGAACGGCACGACGAACGCGATCAGGACCCCGCTGACGCGGTCGAGCAGGAATCCGAGACACATTCCGAACAGCGCGTAGACGATCGCGAGCAGCAGCATCCCACCGATGAACGCGCCCCATTGCGCGGCTGGGAAGACCAGCGCGGTCACGACCAGCGACGCGGTCGTGGTCACGAGGACCGCGACGGCGACCTCCCCGAACCGGCCGGTCAGCAGCGCGGACCGGTGCAACCCGCTGAGGACGAGCCTGCGGTCGCCGTCGCGAGCATTCAGCGCGATGAACAGTCCGGCGACCGTGGCGAGGGATGCCACCGCGATGGGCGCCATGGTTCCGGCGTGGGTGTCTGGGAGCCAGTAGCGCAGGTCCACCGTCCGTCCGTCATCGATCACCCTTATGACCGCGTACTGCTCCTCGGTGATCAGCTTGGACAGCCAGATGAAGATCACCGGGACCGTCACGAGCAGGAACCACAGCGCCGGATTCCGCCCGTACTCCCGCACACCGAGACGGAACGCGGTACCCGCCTGCCGCAGCCAGCCGGGGTGGCGCTCCGGGCGCCTCGCCCGCCCCACCCGCGTCGCGCGGGCCAAGAGCAGCCAGCTGGCGATCAGCGCGACAGCGACCCACAGCAGCGCCAGGCCCAGGTCGCCGAGCCGGCCGCCGTGGCCGGACGGCAGGTCGACCATCCAGAGCGTGGTGAAGTGCGTCGGCATCCACCGGGTCAGCTCGACCCGGTCGGGTGAGGTCAGCGCCGGACCGAAGAAGACGTCGAGGATCCAGATCAGCAGGATCACGACGGTGCCGTTGACCGGCTCCTGGACGACGGCGCCGACAGCTGCGCCGATGCCCACGTAGATGGCCGCGAACATCAGCGTTCCCGCCGCCACCCGGAGCGGATCGTCCACGTCGGCTCGCAGGTAGAGCGTGGCGAGCGCGGCGGCCGATACGAACACCGCGATCAGCAGGCCGGTGGACAGGCGTGCGGCCACGAGCACCGAGACTCGGAGACCGGCGAGCACGAGTCGCCGGTCGGCTGAGCGGGCCTGTCTGGTCTGGAAGTACATCGCCAACGCGGCCAGGAACGCGGCCGCCCATCCCGTCGTGGCGGTCTCGACGGCGACGCCGGTGCCACCGAGGAGCTCCGCGGCATCCGCCATCGGCTCTGCCGCGACCAGCACGAACACCACCGGCACGAGAACCAAAACGAGCAGGTTCACCGGGTTGCGCAGGTACTCCAGCAGGAACCGGCGAAGAAGCACCGGGAAGGCCGTCACTTCTCGACCGCCTTCCCGGCAGTGAGCTGCACGATGCGGTCGAACCGTTCCTCGTCGGCGATGAAGTGGCTGATCACGAGCACCGCCCGGCCCGACGCCCGGCGGCGGCCCATGAGGTCCCAGAATCGCACGTAGGTGTCCCAGTCGAACCCGGCGTACGGTTCATCGAGCATGAGGATGTCGGGGTCGGGCAGCATCGCCAGAGCAAGGTTCAGCTTCGCGAGGGTCCCACCGGACAGCCGGTCGGCCCGCATACCGGCGTACCTTGCGAAGTCGAGCTCCTCGTACAGCTCGGCTTGCGACCGCCGCCTCTCCTCGCGCGTCAGTCCGTACGCCACGCCGAACAGCTCGAAGTGCTCATCGCACGTCAGCCGGTCGAACACCACCGGACGCTGAGGACAGTAGCCCAGCGATCCACGCAGGTCGACCTCGCCGGCATCCGGCGTCAAGAGGCCGACGAGGATCTGCATCAGGGTGGACTTGCCCGAACCGTTCTCCCCGACCAGTCCCAGCACCTCGCCCCGATGCAGGGTCACCGCCGCGCCGTCGAGCACCTGGTTCCGCCGACGGAACGGCCAGACGCCCTGACGGTACGCCTTGGAGACCTGGCTGGCCGAGAGGACATGATCGGACAGGAGAGGCCCCGACGACGATGCAGACATGCCGCTCCCCTCGAGGTCAGAAGTCAGGCCACTCGCTCGTCGAGAGCCAGACAACCACCAGACAGCGCTTCGGTCAGGGCCCTTCGGCCCATCGGACCGAACGTCAGGCGCATGACCCGGGTACCCCCATGGGGTAGTACGATCGCTACATCGGCAGCCCGCGCACGGGGACGCCGCAGCATGGCAGAACTCGATCGAAGGGATCCCTCTGTGACCGGCTCAGCGTTCAGTGACCTCGGCCTCACGGCGAAGACCGCCGGCTGCGCCTGCTGCTCCCCCATCCAGCAGACCGAGACCGGCGGTACTCGACACAGGGAGGCTGACGCGATCGCCGGAACGGCGTCGGCCGAGTACTCGGTCGATGGCATGACCTGCTCGCACTGCGTCAGCAGCGTGACCGAGGAGCTCACGGCAATCCCGGGTGTGCTCGACGTCAGCGTCGAACTGAACCGCGGTGTCGCATCGCAGGTGCGCATCATCAGCCGGCGCCCCGTCGAAGCACGCCTCGTGCAAGAGGCCGTCGAGGAGGCCGGCTACCGGCTCGCCTCCCCGTGACCCACCTGCGATCGACGTGCCAGCGGGAGTGAGTATCGCGACGGCGGGGTGGTGGCTTCGCTCGGGAGGTAGTTCGGTACCATCCGCGAGCGTAGGGTGGCACCATCGACCGACAGGCGCGAAGTCGTGACGAGAGGGACCTGGCTATGCGCAGCATCCGAGCACTCGTCACCGATCGCGTGCGCTCGGCCCCGGTGATCGTGGTACTCGTCGCCGCCGCTGCGATTGTCGCCGGACTCCTCGCGATGCACGGCACGGGCGCTCAGCACGCTTCACATGCGGTGATCGGCGGAATTACCGCGGGCCAGCCCCACGGCGATGCACTCGCGGATTCGGCCGCGGCCCCGGCGATCCGCGACACCCACTGCGCAGGCGACTGCAGCGTGCCCGTCAACGCGCCCGAGCACGATCTCTTGGCTGCCTGCGTATTGGCCCTGGTGGTCATGCTGCTGCTGGTCACTCCGCCCGATCGACGATCGGCGTCCATCGCCCTGCAGCCTGCGCCGTGGTCGAGTAGACCCGCGGGCAGGCCGAGCCTGGCGAGTCGGCCATCGCTTCCAATGCTCTCCGTCAGTCGCACCTGATCCGTGTGGTCCGGTCGGGGCCGATGTTCGCTCGCTGCGTGCAGCACGATGACCGGTTTCCCACCGCTCCGCTTCCGACGACTGTCGATCGCACGCGACGGAGCGGAGCAGCATCAGTAGGCACGGATCGCGACCTGCCCGGAGCGTGTGATCACGCCGGTGACTGGGGCTCGCAATCCACTCAAGCGAGGAGCAATCGTGAAGCAACGAACCACATCAACTGTCGTGCTCGAGGTGTCGGGTGTGCACTGGGCATCATCCAAGTCCATAGCCGAGTCGTATCTCTCTCGCCAGCCCGGCGTGCTCGCCGTCGAGGCCAACCCCGTCGCGCAGACCGCCAATGTCACCTTCGACCCGCATGTCACGTCGGTGGCGGAGCTCCGCACGTGGGTGCGCGACTGCGGCTACCACTGCGCCGGCCAGTCAGTACCCGACCACATCTGCGACCCGGGCGACGACTCCAACGTCACGACCCAGCACCATGCCGGGCACGCCGGGCATGGCACGTCAGCTGACACCAGTGCAACGGGGGCCCGCCACGCCGACCACGTGGCCCCGACGACCGCAGCGCCACCGGTGGCAGCGCCCGGGGCCCAGCATGAGCACGCGGCGGCGGCGCACAGCGCTGAGGCGATGATGGGCCACGGCGGTCATGCCGGCATGTCCATGGACGCGATGGTCCGGGACATGCGCAACCGGTTCCTGGTCGCGCTCATCCTCTCGATTCCGATCACGCTGTACTCGCCGATCGGACACGACGTGCTCGGATTCGAGGCTCCAACTCCGTTCGGGCTGCGCGACGACGTGTTCTCGCTCATCTTGTCGTTGCCCGTCATCTTCTACTCCGCTTGGATCTTCTTCGACGGCGCCTGGCGGGCGCTCCGCGCGCGGACGCTGGACATGATGGTCCTCGTCGCCGTCGGCGTCGGTGCCGGCTGGATCTACAGCGTCGTCGTGACGCTGACGGGCGGCGGCGAGGTCTTCTACGAAGCCGCGACGGTGCTCGCCACTTTCGTCCTGCTCGGCCACTGGGTCGAGATGCGCGCCCGCGGCGGCGCGAACGACGCGATCCGGCGACTGCTCGAGCTGGCCCCGCCGCGCGCCGTGGTGATCCGCGACGGCCGCGAGCTCGAAGTCCCCACCTCCGAGGTGGTGCCCGGCGACCTCATGCTGGTGCGACCCGGCGCGAAGGTCCCCACCGATGGCCAGGTCGAGGACGGGGAATCCGAGGTCGACGAGTCGATGGTCACCGGCGAGAGTATGCCGGTCGAGAAGGCCCCCGGCTCCGACGTGATCGGCGCCACCGTCAATACGGTCGGCACCCTTCGAGTGCGGGCGACGAAGGTGGGCGCCGACACGGCGCTCGCGCAGATCGTCGCGCTCGTGCAGGAGGCGCAGAACTCGAAGGCGCCCGGCCAACGGTTGGCCGACAAGGCGGCGTTCTGGCTGGTGCTGGTCGCCCTGATCGGCGGAACGGGCACGTTCCTCGTCTGGCTCCTCGCCGGCGCCACGGTTCCGGAGGCGATCCTGTTCGCCATCACCGTCGTGGTCATCACCTGCCCGGACGCGCTCGGGCTTGCGACGCCGACCGCGATCATGGTCGGCACCGGACTCGGGGCCAAGCGGGGCGTGCTCTTCAAGAACGCGACCGGCATAGAAACCGCGGCTCGGATCGACACCGTCGTCCTCGACAAGACCGGAACGCTGACCAAGGGCGAACCGGAAGTCACCGACTACCAGTCGTTCGACATGGACGGCGACGAGCTGCTCGCCCTGGCTGCCGCCGCCGAACGCGAATCCGAGCATCCACTCGCGAAGGCGATCGTCACGTACGCCGAGCAGGCGGGCGTTCCTCACCGTGCGGCCAGCTCGTTCAAGAACGTGACCGGACAAGGTGCGACCGCCACGGTCGACGGTCGAGCCATCCTCCTCGGCAACGGACGGCTTCTCGCACAGGAAGGCGTCGACGCCGGCCCCCTCCTGACGACCCAGCAGACCTGGGCACAGGCAGGACGCACCGCCATCCTGATCGCGGTGGATGGGAAGGCGGCCGGAGTCATCGCCTTGGCCGACGCTCCCCGCGAGACCGCGAAGGCCGCGATCGACGCCCTCCACGAGGCAGGGGCCGAGGTGGCCATGCTGACCGGAGACAACCAGCCGACCGCCGAGCGGATCGCCGGCCTGCTGGGAATCGACACCGTGATCGCCGAGGTGTTGCCCGAGGACAAGAGCGCCAAGATCGCCGAACTACAGCAGGCGGGGAAGAATGTCGCGATGGTCGGCGACGGAGTGAACGATGCTCCCGCGCTCGCGCAAGCCGACCTCGGTGTCGCGATCGGTGCGGGCACGGATGTCGCGATCGAGACGGCCGACGTCGTGCTGATGAGGTCCGACCCGATGGATGTCGCGGTCGCCCTCCGCATCGGCAAGGGCACGCTGCGCAAGATGCGGCAGAACCTCGGATGGGCGATCGGCTACAACGCCATCGCGCTCCCGATCGCCGCCGGCGTGTTCTATCCCGCGTTCGGCATCATGCTCAGCCCCGAGATCGCGGCGATCACCATGTCGGGCTCGAGCGTCATCGTCGCCGTCAACGCACTGCTGCTCAAGCGGCTTCGCCTGCCCGCGCAACTCCCCGATGCCGCGGAGGAGGTGCCTGTCGCGCACCGGCAGCCGGTGGAGTAAGAACTCACGAGGGAGCGGATCTCTTCGGCATACGGTGGGTCAGCCGAGCCGGGCCGCCAACCAGGCGTAGCCGTCGAACCGAACTCCGTCGATCCCGTACATCTCGAGGTGCAGGTGGGCGCCGGTGGACTGACCGGTCGACCCGATGGAGCCGATCTGCTGACCGGCGACGACAGCGTCACCGACGTCGACCAGGCGCGAACCGTAGCCCATGTGCGCGTACAGGCTGGTGATGGTCTCTCCGTCGACCTGGTGTTCGATCTCGATCATCACCCCGTAGCCGCCGCCGGCGTCCGTCGAGCTGATCACCGTTCCGGCCGCGACTGCCATCACCGGCGTGCCGTCGCCGGAGTTGAAGTCGACACCGTCGTGGTCGGTGGAGCACCCGCTGCACGGGGCGATCCTGGGACCGAACCTGTCGCTGATCCGGTCGGGGTACAGCACCGGCCAGGCGACCGAGGTCAGCACGCCGACCGGAGCGGCCTGCACCTCCGCCACTTCGACGGGCGGAGGAGGAGGAGGCGCCTCGACGGTGTAGCCATCGGTTTCGATGGTCGCCACCTCCACGGCGGCACTGACATCGAGCGTCTGGGAGTCGAGGTTGTCGCTTCGAGCCGACGACGCCAGGGCGCTGCTCTGTGCCGGATTGGAACTGATGGCCAGGGCCGGCACGCTCGTCGTGACGAGGATGCCCCCAGCGAATGCCATCGCCCACAGGGATCGAATCCCTCGCGCGGGCGGGCGCCGAGCGGCGCGTGACACTGTTGGGCTGTGGGCAGTGCGACGCGTTGCTTCGGGGAGATCGCTTCTTCGGAGTCGAAACGGCGTCGTAGGGGGACCGGCCGCGCGGCGACCGCGTTGGGCATTGCGCATGGAGTGGGGGTATCCAGTAGGGGGCGGGGACCGGAGCAACGTACGTGCCGAACCTGAGTGTTCCGTGTTATCAGAACGTTATCTTCTTGCCCGCGGGTTGGTGTCCGGCCGGCCGGGCACCGGCGCCCGTTGTGTGCCGGAGCCGAGCCTCGAGCAGTCGTCGAGGCGAAGGACCTTCGACATGCTCGGCCATGGTGGCTTCGGGAAGAATGATCTGCGTGACGAACCCGCAGGATGCCGCCGCAGTCCCTGCCCCAAGTCGAATCGTCGTCGGGGTGGACGGCTCGGCACTCTCCCGGCGCGCCTTGGAGTGGGCTGTGGCTGAGGCGCGGCTACGCTCGGCGGCGGTGCATGTGATCACCGCCTGGGAGTATCCGGCGGTGGTCGTCGGCATGGAGGGGACGCTCGACACGCGCGAGATCGAAGCAGGTGCACGACACGGCCTGGACGCGACGCTTCTCCGGGTGCCACATTCGGACGTCGAGGTCACTTCCGAGGTCGTCCAAGGTGGCGCGGCCCGAATCCTGATCGATGCGTCGGCGCGAGCCGACCTGCTGGTCGTGGGTTCCCGCGGACACGGCGGGTTCGTCGGACTGATGCTCGGCTCGGTATCGAGCCAGGTGGTCCATCACTCGATGTGTACCGTCGTCGTCGTACGAGGAGTGTCTGACTGAGGGCCCGCGAACCATTCCGGCTCCCGGGCGGACGCCCTGACTGATGGGATACTCTATGCCGGTATTCCGGCCCCGCCGCGCGACGAATCGGGAGGTGTCATGAGCCTGGACGCGATACGTCGTGCCGCCCTTCCCGGCTCCCGCACCATCCGCTCGACACTCCTCAGCGTCGTACTGATGACCGCAGTGGTCTTGGGCCTGGTCGCGATGCACGACTCCGGCGGCGAGCACCTCGCTCACGATGGCGCGTCCGTCGCCACGGAATCGGCCCCGCACGATGGGCATCTCGTCCACGCCGCGCCGTCTCCGACCGAGTCCGTCCCCATTGCTGCCCCCGTCCCTGTGTCCACGATGATCGCCGAGTGCGACACCTCCTGCATGGCGGACCTACTCGACTGCGCCGCGGTCGCGATGGCGTGCGCGATGATGATCGCGTTCGCGGTGGTGCTCGCGCTCGCCGCCCGACCCGCGATGTTCGCCCGGCTTCGCGATGCGGGGCGCGCGGTGCTCGCGGTGCTCCGTGACAGCGTTGCCGCACATCTCCAACCCGACCTGCACGTTCTCTCGATCAGCCGAACCTGATTCGCCGGTTCCGCTCGACCGCGCCACCGCGCGGGCAGCGCCCCCGATTCAGAGTCCAAGATTTCGAGAGAACGGATGTGACGCATGCGTACCGCACGCACTACCCTGACCGCCGCCACCGCCCTGGTCGCGGCGTTGACCCTCGCCGGCTGCGCGACCGGCCAGCAGAACCAGACCGAAGCACCCCCTGCCGCGAGTTCGCCGGCTGCAGAGGCGGAGTTCAACGACGCCGACGTGATGTTCGCGCAGATGATGATCCCCCATCACGAGCAGGCCATCGAGATGAGCGACAGCCTCCTCGAGAAGGACGGGGTCGACGAGCAGGTTCGTGACCTGGCACAGCAGATCAAGGACGCCCAGCAGCCCGAGATCGACCAGATGAAGGACTGGCTCGACGCGTGGGGCGAGGACGAGCTCGGCGACATGGGTGGCATGGACCACGACATGGGCGGTATGGGCGACGGCATGATGTCCGACGAGGACATGGCGCAGCTTGAGGACGCCTCCGGCGCAGAGGCATCCCGACTGTTCCTCGAGCAGATGATCCTTCATCACGAGGGCGCCATCCAGATGGCCGAGTACCAGGTGCAGGAGGGCGAGAACCCCGACGCCGTCGCCCTCGCCGAACGCATCGTCGAGGACCAGACCGAGGAGATTGCCACCATGCAGGATCTCCTCGCCACGATCTGACCCCCCGTTCCGCAGACCGGGCGTGACCTGCTCCCCCCTGGTCACGTCCACCAGGGTGGGGGCCCGCCGTGTGTCCAAGCCACGGGTCCCCACCCGCCCACCGGAGAACCTCCATGCCCTCTCGCCCCATGCCCCCGTTTCCGCCGGCCTGCAATCCGCAGACGACCGCGCGTCCCTCCACACGCCGGGAGGCGCGCGAGGCCGACGCCGCCGTGCGGCATCGGCGCCGCCGGATCATCCGATCGGAGCCCGCCTTGCTTCCGCAATCGGGCGGGCGCTCACGCCGCCAGCGGAAGAGCCCGCTTCTTGCGGCGACTGCGATCACCGCCGTTTCGCTGATGGCCGTCGGGCTCTCCGTGCCTGCCCTCGCCATCTCCCCCGCGAGCCGACCGTGGCCGGCGGCGGCCTCCGGTCCGACCGACGGGCAGTCCATCGCGGTGTCCTCGGAGATCAGCATCAGCCCCCTTCCGCAGGAGGGCTACAACACCGGGAACGCACGAACCACAGGAGACTACGCACAGGTCGCCGGGACGTTCGTCAACTACTCGGGCCCGATCCAGTGGCCCTTCCGTACCGGCGTCCCGATCAGCACCGACTTCGGGCCCCGGATCCCGCCCTGCTGGGGGTGCTCGAGCTTCCACAAGGGCATCGACATGAACCCCGGCAACGGCTCCCCGATCCAAGCGATCTCCGACGGCATCGTGCGGGAGATCTCACGCGTCGACAACGGCGGCCTCGGCGCGTACGTGATGATCGACCACGTCATCGACGGACGACGCATCACGAGCGTCTACGCGCACATGCAGGAGGGCTCGGTCAATGTCGACCAAGGACAGCTCGTCGAAGTCGGCGACATGATCGGGCTGGTAGGCAACACCGGGCAGAGCACCGGACCCCACCTTCACTTCGAGATTCTCCTCGACGGAACCACACCGACCGATCCGTACGCGTGGCTGAGCGAACGGGTCACCCCATGAACCGCGCCTCGACTTACGCGCCTCGCCGTGCCCGTTGGGGGCTTGCCGGGCTCACCTCCACCGCACTGGTCCTCACCGGCTGCACGCTCGCGCCCCCGGTCGCTGCACCGTCGAAAGAAGATCCGGTACTAGGTCACATCCACGCCGTGGACTACGATCCGGCGACTCGACGCACCTACGCGTCCGCGCACAATGGGGTCTGGCTCGTTCCCACCGACGACCTGCCCGACAGCTACCCCGCCGGCGACACCGGACCCGACGTTGCAACGCAGATCGCTGGCAGGGCTCAGGACACCATGGGGTTCACCGTCGCCCGGCCAGGGCTGCTGCTCGGCTCGGGACACCCGGACCCGGCCCAGCAGACACAACTGGACCCGCCCAACCTCGGCCTGATCAGCAGCGTCGACGGCGCGGAAACCTGGATGCCCCTTTCCCTCCGCGGTGAGACGGACTTCCACGACCTCGAGGCCGTGGAACTCGACGACGGACAGCTCCGCATCTACGGGCATGACGCTGCGGATGCCACGATCCTGGTCAGCGATGACAGCGGAAAGACCTGGGACCGGATGCCCTCCGTCCAGGCCCGAGACCTCGCCGTCGACCCCCAGCGACCCGACCGCCTTTATGCCACGACTGCCGAGGGTCTCCTGCGCAGCGACGATGCCGGGACCACCTTCGCTCCAGTCTCCGGCGCCCCGGCGCTGTTCCTGGTGACGATCACCGATGCCGGCGCGATCGTAGGCATCGATGTCGAGGGTGTGATTCACACCTTCGACGGGACGACCTGGACCGCGCACGGGCGCACCGACGGCACGCCGGAGGCGTTCGCGTACGTGGACGGTGCGGCGCCGTGGTTGCTCATCGCGGATCAGCGTGGTCTTGTCGCCACCGAGGACTACGGCGATACGGCGACAATCCTCCTACCGATGGCGGACTAGACCGGTCGAGCTGGCGGCGGGATTCACTCGGCGGGACACTGCCGGTCGGCGGTTGCCGGGAAGTCCGGGACCTCCCGCTCCTCGGCCTCTTCCGCAGTGGCCGCGATGCCGTTCTCCTCGATGTCGCGGATCAGCCAGTCCATCTCGTCGATCTCGCGGCGCTGCGCCTCGCTGATCTCCACCGCGAGCTCGCACACCCGCACGTCCTGGTTCTGGAACCGCTCCGCCCGGGTGATCGCCAGCGAGTGGTGCGGGATCATCGCGCGCATGAACGACGTGTCGTTCACCGTGACCTGGCTGCGGTCCAGCGCGATGCCGCCCCCGATGAGCAGCACGCTCACCGCGACCACGGCGATGTTTCCCTTCGTGCTCTTGTACATGCCGAGCATCCACGCGAGCATGACGAGGCCCATCGTGCCGCCCATCGTGATCGCCATGAAGATACGGCTCTGGCTGAACCGGATGTGCGTCCACTCCCACGAACCGGCGAACATCACGAAGTACATGACCACCATCGAGGTCAGGATCATCGCCGCGAATCGCAGGTACATGTTGAGCGTGTGACGCGACCGCATCTCCTTATTCATCTGCTCGTCGTGATCCCTTCTTCCGTGCTGGTCGTCGCCGCCGTGGGAGCGCGCGTCCTCCGCCTGCCGGCTCGGAGTGTTCGGGTTCGCGGACATGATTCCTCCTCGGTCGAGTCGTTCCATGCGAGCGAACGGACGGCTCAGCCGCAAGGGCGTTGCAACGTGTAGCGGCGTCTGATACCCCTGCGGTATGGAGGCAGAGAATTCCGATGGGTGACCTTCGCCGGTAGTTCAACGTTCCCCCCAACGACGCGATCGGGCTTGTCAAGCCCGTCGAAGCGCGCGACCGGCGTGACTAACGTCGCAGGCACGCAACTCACGTCGGAAGGAGACATCCCTATGTCCACCGCGAGCGAAATGCTGCGCACCTATCCGAAGGACCTCGGCGGAATCGACCAGGCGAAGCTCTCCGAATGCATCGCAGCCTGCATCGAATGCGCGCAGGCCTGCACCGCCTGCGCCGACGCATGCCTCAGCGAAGACATGGTCGCGGAACTGACGAAGTGTATCCGCACGAATCTCGATTGCGCAGACCTCTGCGCGGCCACCGCGAACGTCCTATCCCGGCACACCGGCTACGACGCCAACCTCACGCGCGCCACACTCGAAGCCTGCCGAAGCGCATGCGCCTCATGCGCCGAGGAATGCGAAAGCCACGCCGACATGCACGAGCACTGCCGCATCTGTGCCGCCGCGTGCCGCCGCTGCGAGCAGGCATGTGCCGAACTGCTTGCCAGCCTCTGACATCGGTCACAGGGTGTTGCCGCCCTATCGGAAGGACGTCTCCAATCGCCTAGTTGTTGCTGGCCATAACGTTGTGGTCACGTAGGAAGGTCGCGGCAGGAGGCTCCGCCTCTGCGCGCGTCATCTCGGATTGGCTACAGGTACCTGCAGACCTCGTCGGCGTTGCACGTCTCGGGTTCGGGTTCTGCGGCTGCGTCGCGGAGGGCGGCAACGTTGTCGCGGAGGGAGACGAGATCCGAGATCTGGCGCTCAATGTCCTTCAGACGAACGTCTAGGAGGTCCCGGACGTGGCCGCAGGGAATCTCGCCTCCATCGCGGATGTCGAGGATCTGTTTGATCTGCGCGAGGGTAAGTCCGGCAGCCTGGCCGCGGTGGATGAAGTCGATCCGAGTCGCTGCTTCCGGATCGTAGTCGCGGTATCCCGACGCGGTGCGCTCGGCCGCGGGAAGCAGGCCCTGCTCCTCGTAGAACCGCAGGGTCTTGGCGGTGGTGCCGGCCGCCTCGGCGAGTTCGCCGATCCTCATCTGGGTCTCCGATGTGTCACAGGTCGCACTTGACCTTCCCCCGTACTGGAAGGTCCATTGTGGCTGCATCAAGAGCAATTCCCAAGACTCAGGGGAGGAATCGGGATGCAGTCCAGGTACGACCTTGCGATCATCGGATCCGGTGGCGCCGCGTTCGCCGCCGCCATCCGCGCGACCACGCTCGGCAAGTCGGTGGTGATGATCGAGCGCGGCACTTTCGGCGGCACGTGCGTGAACACCGGCTGCGTGCCGTCGAAGGCGCTCATCGCCGCCGCTGAGGCCCGCCAGACCGCTGCCGAGGCGGGCAACCGTTTCCCGGGGATCGCCACCACAGCGGACGACGTAGACATGCCCGCGCTGATCAGCAGCAAGCAGGACCTCGTCGAGGAACTTCGGGGTGAGAAGTACGTCGACGTCGCCGACGCCTACGGCTGGCAGATCCGCCACGGCGACGCTGCGTTCGCCGGCACGCCAGAAGCGCCCGTTCTTGAGGTCACCGCGACTGACGGTGCGGTCGAGACGATCGACGCTGATCACTACCTGGTCGCCACCGGCGCCAGCGCATGGGCCCCACCGATCGACGGTCTTGAGGAGGCCGGCTACCTGACCTCGACCACGGCGATGGAGTTGACCGAGGTTCCCGACTCGCTGCTGGTGCTCGGCGGCGGCTACGTCGCCTTGGAGCAGGCCCAACTGTTCGCCCGGCTCGGGTCGAAGGTCACCCTGCTGGTTCGTTCCCGGCTGGCGTCGAAGGAGGAGCCGGAGGTATCCAAGGCGCTGCAGGAGGTCTTCGCCGACGAGGGCATCCGCGTGGTCCGCCGTGCGGTCCCGACCCGCGTTGCCCGTGACGACGTCAGGGGCCAGGTTGTTGTCACCGCTGACATCTCCGGCGGCGAGCAGGAATTCCACGCCGAACAGGTCCTCGTCGCCCTCGGCCGCCGACCGGTCACCGATGGGCTGAACCTCGATGCGGTGGAGGTGAAGACCGGCGACACGGGCGAGATCGTGGTCACCGACCAACTGCAGTCCTCCAACCCCCGGATCTGGGCAGCCGGCGACGTGACCGGGCACCCCGAGTTCGTCTACGTCGCCGCCCACCACGGCAACATGGTCGCCGAGAACACGTTCGCTGGCGCTGAGCGGTCGGTGGACCACAGCCGGCTGCCGCGGGTGACCTTCACCAGTCCGGCGATCGGCGCGGTCGGGATGACCGAGGCCCAGGTGCTCGCTGCCGGGATCCGCTGCGACTGCCGCGTCCTGCCGCTGGACTACGTGCCCCGGGCGCTGGTCAACCGCGACACCCGCGGCTTCATCAAGATCGTCGCCAACGCTGAGACCGGCGAGATCCTCGGTCTCACCGCCGTCGCCAAAGACGCCGGCGAGCTCGCCGCCGCCGGTGTCCACATCCTCGGCAAGACCGTCACCGAGGTCGCCGACGCATGGGCGCCCTACCTGACCATGACCGAAGGCATCCGGATCGCCGCCAAGGCCTTCACCACCGACATCTCCAAGCTGTCCTGCTGCGCGTGACCCGCAGCCGACAGCCTCCACCCGACTCATGAAGAAGGTACCGCCATGTCGGAGCTCACGACGCAACTGCCCGAACGACTCAACAACACCGAAGAGACCGGCCTTGACGCCGTCCTATTGATCCCGCTGCTGCGGCTGATCGTCGAGGGCGGCCCGGTCACCGTCGAGCAGTTCGCCGCGGCCGCCGGCCGTCCGGTCGACGACGTACGCACGGGTCTGGCCGCGGTGCCGGACACCGAGTACGACGACCAGGGCCGCATCATCGGCCAGGGCCTCACCCTGCGCCCCACCCCTCACCGGTTCACCGTGGCCGGTGAGGAGCTCTACACCTGGTGCGCCCTGGACACCCTGATCTTTCCGACCCTGCTCGAGCGCGCGGCGAGCGTGGAGTCGGTCTCCCCGACCAGCGGCGAGCCGATCCGGGTCACCATCGACCCCGTCGCCGGCGTCACCAGCGTCGAACCCGCCACCGCGGTGGTGTCGCTGGTCAACCCCGACCAGATCACCTCGATCCGGTCCTCCTTCTGCAACCAGGTCCACTACTTCACCTCCGATGAGGACGCCGCGGGCTGGCTGGCCGAGCACCCCCGCGCCGAGGTCGTGCCCGTGGCCGTTGCCTATCGGATCGGTACCGACCTCACGACCGGCTTCCTCAACCAGTTCCAGGCCAACGCGGCAGTGGCCGACGACGGCCACTGCCGCTGCTGACCAAGAACACCGAAGGGAACTCCACTCCGATGAAGTCCAACCACGACGACCAACCGGGAGGCAGCGGCCTGCTCCTCGGAGCCGGGGCCGCGCTGCTCATGGTCGCCTGCTGCGCCCTACTTCCCTTGCTCCTCGCCGGTGGTCTGCTGGCCAGTGTCGGCGGGTTCCTCGGCAACCCCTGGGTGATCGGCACCGGCATCGCCGTCCTGGTGCTCGCGGTCCTCGCGACCACGCGGCGCCGCAGCGGCGGCAACAACGCCAGGCATGGCTGTTGCCCGCCTGTGAACTCCACCCACCCCAGCGACACGAAGGACGACCAGAACCGATGACGCTTACCCGCACCCGCCGCGCGCCCCTCTCGGTCGCCGGCCTCCTGCTTGCAGGCTCCCTGGCTCTGACCGCCTGCGGAAACACCGACGCCACACCAGCCGCAGATGCGGGCACGCCAGCGGCGGTTACTAGCATCGACGGCCAGATGGTCAGCCTGCCCGCCAGCGGGAAGCCGACCGCGGTGTTCTTCTTCTCCGTCGGCTGCGGCGAATGCGTTGAAGGCGTCCGCTCCCTCGGCGAGGCCGCCACCGCTGCCGAGAAGTCGGGTGCTGGGGCGAGCTTCCTCGCCGTCGACATGGACCCCGGCGAGTCCAAGGAGACCATCGAGGGATTCATGGAGTACGTCGACGCCGAACACGTCCCGGCCGCCATAGACGAGGGTGCCGCCTTGTCCCAGCGATTCGACGTTGCCGCCCTGTCCACCCTCATCGTCATCGACGGCGACGGCAAGGTGACCTTCCGTGCCACCGAGCCCGACGCGAAGACGATCACCGCCGAACTCGTCAAGGCCGGAGCCTGATCCATGGGCGGATTGCTCAGCCTCGCCTTCGCCGCCGGCATGGTGGCGCCGGTCAACCCATGCGGGTTCGCGCTGCTGCCGGCCTGGATCAGCCAGACCCTCGGCGACGCTGACGCCTCGCCCGTCCCGGTGCGGCTGCTGAGGGCCCTGCGGTCCGGAATCGCACTGGCGATCGGGTTCGCCGGCACCCTCGCAGCTGCGGGCCTGCTGGTGAGCGCCGGGGCTCGGGGCCTGATCCAGGCAGCGCCCAAACTCGGTCTCGCCGTAGGCGTCCTACTGGTGCTCCTCGGCCTGTGGATGCTGGCCGGCCGTTCGATCTCCGTGCGGTTGCCCCGGATCACCGGCCGAGCAACCGAAGGCCTCCCGCCAACCGCCCGGATGCTGGTCTTCGGGATCGGCTACGCCCTCGCCTCCCTGTCGTGCACCTTCGGAGTGATCCTTGCTGTCATCGCCCAGGCACAGGCCACCGCCAGCTACGCGGGGCTGCTGCTGGTCTTCGGTGTCTACGCCGCCGGCTCAGCCAGCATCCTGCTGCTGCTCGCACTCGCGACCACCGCCGCGGGTACCGGCCTAACCCGCCACGTCGCACGCCTCGGGAGTTATGGCCCCCGGATCACCGGCGCCGTCTTGCTGCTCACCGGCGTCTACCTCGCGTGGTACTGGTGGCCCGCCGCCACCGCCGACAACAACCTCGTCGCGACCGGCCGTGCCGGCGGTGTCGCCAGGCTCTCAACGACCCTGTCCGGCTGGGTTCAGGCTCACACGGCGCCGATCGCGGCGCTCGCGGTCATCTCCCTCCTCGTAGTACTCGCCCATGGCGCCGCCCATAGGCGGCGTCGAGCCAGTTCCGAATCGCCGGAGGCCTGCTGCGACACCACGAACGTCGGGCTCGGCGTGTCAGGCGGCGACCACGAGGGTCAGTAGCCGACGGCTGAATGGGGGGCTTGGTCCGGGACTCAGCGACTCGACTGGAACATTCTTCGAAGGACGTGCATGACTCACCGCAACTCGCCACTGTCAGTCGAGGGACGTCGGCGGCTGGTCGAGCGTTGCAAGACCCGGCCGATCGCTCACGTGGCAGCTGAGATGGGAATCTCCCGCGCTACCGCGTCAAAGTGGGTCCATCGCCATCGTGAGTTCGGTGAGGTCGGTCTGCTCGACCGCTCATCGACGCCTAAGCAATCCCCGACAGCCACCCCCAACGTCGTTGTTCGCGAAGTCGAACGCATGCGGCGCGAGCACAAGTGGTCAGCGGCTCGGATCACGTTCGAGCTCGAACAGGTCGGCATTCAGATCAGTCGGCGCACGGTGAGTCGCATCCTCACCGACCTGCAGCTCAACCGGCGCCGCTTCATCGACCCGACCGGGGAAAGTAACCGCGAAGCGAGGAAGATTGTCGCTCGGTGCCCCGGCCACATGGTTCACCTGGACGTCAAGAAGGTCGGCCGAATCCCCGATGGCGGCGGATGGCGGGCTCATGGCAAGGACAGCCCGGAAGCTCGCGCCGTCGCGCGGACGAAAACCCGCGGCACGCGAGCCGGCTACGTCTACCTCCACTCAGCGATTGACGGCTACTCACGCCTCGCGTACACCGAGGCGTTGCCGAACGAGCAGGCCGCGACGGCCGTTGCGTTCCTCGCGCGAGCGCGGGCATGGTTCGCGGCTCATGGCATCACGCACATCGAACGGATCGTGACCGACAACGGATCCTGTTACCGCGCCTCAGCGTTCGCCGATGAACTGGCCGGGTCGCGGCACCAACGGATCACGCCCTACACGCCCCGCCACAACGGAAAGATCGAGCGGTACAACCGGATCCTTACCGAAGAGTTCCTCTATGCACGGACATGGACCTCAGAAGACGAACGCGCCAACGCCCTCGAGCGCTGGAACCTGCACTACAACTACCACCGCCCGCACGGTGCCGCGGACGGTCAGCCGCCGGCCACGCTCGTGCCAATTCGCGTCAACAACGTCCTGGCCTCATACACCTAGTGGTCACTTAATGGTCACAAATTCGGCATCACAGTGGTTCACTCGAGCTCACACTCCCCCGTGATTCCGCGGCTCGTGAGCCCGAGTGAAGCAGAGTGAACCACTACTGGATAACTTCTGCTTCCCAAGCAGACAGCGCGGGTTCGATTCCCGTCATCGGCTCTCCGTAAATTCCCTGATCAGACGCGCTTTCCATGCTCCGGCAGCAGGCGCGCGATCCCATCTATCGCACGGAAACAGTCCACGCGGATACACCTCGATAGGTTTACGAGTCTGATCAGGGATTTCGACTACAACGTAGCCGCGACTCTCGATTGCGAAATCGCTCTCGTAGTCACTTAATAGTCACAAATTCGAGCTGACGTTCGCCTCATCGGTGACAACACCGTCGTCATCACGGGCTCGCGCACTGGTTCACCGACCGTGTGACGAGCTCGGCGGGATGGGTCGGTCCGCACGCCCTATCCGGCAGCGGAGGGTTGAGCGATCGAAGGTTGAGTCAGCGCGCCAGCGCCGGCCACGGTCGCCACAGCCATCAGCGGGAACGAGGCGGCGTGCGCCTTCGAGGCGCTCGACCGGTACTTCGTCTGTTCGCGATCGACCCGAGCTGGTGCGGACGCCGGGCTCCTCCAGGCGGTATCCGAGCCAGCCGCTCCCCTGCGGGTTCACGGACTCGCGGTAGTGGCCGGTGACGACCATGCGCACCGTCCACTCCAGCTCGTCGGCGAGGGAACGGACATCGTCATCGCAAGCGTCGCACCCGCACACCGGGAAGTGAAAGTCATGCAGCACCCCCGCGTGCAGGCAAACGCCCGGGAACGAGGTCAGCACGAACGTCAACGGCGCCGACTCAGTCGACCTGGGCGTCAATCGCACCGAGTGAATCGGATCGACGGGTAGGAGAAGCAGGTCCGCCGCCACCTGCGGGCCGGTCTCGACATCGACATCGAACGTGAATCGTAGCCACTCGATCAGCGCATACGCGACGGTGTGCATGCCAGCGAAGCGATCGAGGTTGCTGGTGCGCGAGTAGGCGTCCTCAGGAGGCCCGTTCACGCCCCACCGGTTGCCGTACTCGATCGGAGTGCCATCCTCATCGACATACACACCCGCCGGGAGCGCGGGTCGCTCGTAGCCCATCACACCTCGACCGTACGCGGCCCAGAGAACTCGACGCCGGATCGCGGCCGGAGAGGATCCCTCCGCGGAGTGAGTTTCGGGTTCAAGCCCCGTGACTCAATCTGCTCGCCGGGGATCCCTGTGCGGTCGGTGCACGCTTGGGGGCGTCGCGTGCGGGTGAGGCGCCGTTTGGTTGGCGTTCTCTTCCACCTCCAGGCGATGGGAAACGGGCAATCGCGGCGCGACGAGCGTCGGCGCAGGGGGTCGTTCGACGCCGAACCGTGGACTTCGAAGAATCGCCAAGTCTGCGCTGGCTTCGGGGCCGGCTTACGGGCGGGCGCGTCCGAGGACCTCGTGAGGCTCGGCGCCGTCGACGGCGGCTGATGCGTCGGTGATGGTCTCGGGCTGATCTTCGGTCCCGGCCTTCGCGCCGTCACGCCGTTGTCGTGATGATCGGCCGGTGTATGCCACCCCGAGCCGGAAGACGGCCCACAGCACCCCCGTGATGGCGGTGGCGATCAGGGCGAGGCCGAGATCGGGTTGGAACAGCGCGATGGTGCCGATGGGGGAGCCGAGCAGGCCGGGGACCAGGCTGACGATCACCCAGGCCGCGACGACGGTGGTGAGCAGCGGAAACCACAGGCTGAAGGTCCCCGCGAAGCCCGTCTTGGCGCGGAGCTGCTCGCGCCGGCGCCATGCCCAGATCATGCTGAACAGATACGCGAACGGCGAGAGCACCAGAGCGATGAAGGTGATCTGCTGGAACCACCGCGACCCTTCACCGTCGTACTCGAGGTCGAGCGCTCGGGCGGTGATGCCGTTGCGGAGTTCGGTGGTCTCCCCGAACCCCATGCCGCTTCCTCCGTTGACCAGCACGACGACGGCCCGGTTCTCGGTCGGCATCATCGTGGCGAGCGTTTCGTTGCCCGGGGTCGCCCCGGAGTGCCAGACGGTCCCGTTGTCCGAGTCGATGAACCAGCCGAGGCCGTAAAACGGCGACGCGGTGCTGGCGGGGCGCATCATCAGCGCCTTGTTCTCGGCGGTGAGGATGTCGTCTTCGCCGTTCATCATCGTCTGCAGGTATCGGGCGAGATCGGTGGCGCTCGCGATGATCCCACCCTGCGGCGCGGTGGTTCGGTCGGTGGTGTTCTCGCTGAGCGGGAGCTTGGTCCAGAACCAAGGCCGGTGACCGGTGGCCATGGTGTCGTAGGTGCCGCCGTCGGCGACGAGACTGTCGATCATGCCGATGGGGTCGAGGATGTTCCCCTCGACGTAGGCCTGGTACTCCTCGCCGCTGGCGACCTCCGATCACGCGGCCGAGGATCTGGTAGTTCGTGTTCGAGTACTCCCACCGCTCGCCGGGGGCGTGAGCGGGCGCCACCGCGGCGAGTGCGTCGACGATCCGCGCGAGTTCATCCGTCCCGCCGCCCGTATCGGTGTGGGACGCGTTGCCCTGGAGGGTGGAGTATCCGCTGGTGTGGCTCAGCAGTTCCCGGATGGTGATGTCGCCGGCGGGCTGGCCGTCGAAGTCGGCGAGGTGCCGCGACAACCGCTCGTCCAACCCGACGGAGCCTGCCTCGACGAGCTGCATCACAGCGAGCGCGGTGAAGCTCTTGGCGATCGAGCCGCTAAGGAAGGGCGTGTCCGTTGTCACGTCGACGTCACTGCCGGCTCGGACCACGCCGTGTGCGCCGACGGCGGAGACCTCGCCGTCTTCCACGACGGCATACGCAAGTCCCGGCACTCCGGCGACCGGCATCTCCTGCGCGATGAACGCGTCGATCGACGTGGTGTCGGGGGCACTCGCGGGCGACGCCCCGCTGAGCCCGAGCGTGAGGACGGCGAGCAGGCCCAGCATGGGGGCCCCGGTCATGATGCGGTCGACGGCGATCGCTTGAACCCGGTCAGCAGCAGCCAGACCATGAACGACAGTTCGGCGATGACCGACGGGATGGCGACGAGGGCGAGCATGACGCCGGCGATCGATGCGTAGTTGGGCAGCAACGTGTAGGCGAGCGTGTCGATCCCGTAGGCGACCCCGGCGATAGTCAGCGCCCATCCGATCCATTTCGGGGCGAGTCCCGACTTCACGATGAGTCGGCCGAGCAGGATCAGGTGCACCCCGAACGCGATCAGTCCGACCAGCCAGGTGTAGTTGAAGCCCTCGAACATCAGCATCCCGGCGTCGGCATTCCCCGCTTCGCCCGCGGGATCGGTCACCAGCTGCAGGCCGAGGAACAGGAACACCGCGGCGACGCCGAGGAAGACGGTGTAGACGATCCGGAACCACGCGGCCAGCAGCGATCGCAATGCACCGCCGGGGCGGAAGACCACGTACAGGGCCCATGCCACGGGGACGTCGACGAGGAAGATCACCACGAACGCGGCGATGCCCGATCGGAAGAGGAGCTCGGACTCGGACACGTTGGTCGCCGTGCCCGCGGCGTCAGTGGGATCGATCATCGTCTGCCGGACGAGGAAGTTGGCGAAGATCGCCAGGACGAAGATCGCCAGGTAGCCGATGCCGGCGGTGCGTGCGGCGGTCCTGGACGTCGTGTCGTCGATGGCGCGGGTCATGGTGGTAGCAGTCATGGGTTCGTTCCGATCTGGATGTCAGGCGGCGTCGGGGATCCGGATGACGGCTTTGCCGGCGATCCGGCCCGCGAGTAGGTCGGTCATCGCACGACGCGCCTCACCCAGCGAATACCGGGCGCCCACCGCGGGGGTGATGACTCCGTCTTCGAGGAGGTGTGCGAGTTGCTCCATCCGGGCAGGGTTCGCGGTCGAGATGAAGAAGGTGAGGCGGCGGCGGGTGAACAGTGACCGGATCGGCGCGCCGAGTTGTCGTTGGATGCCGCCGGTGAGCTTTCCGCCGTCCTCGCCGCCCACGATGACGAGCGTGCCCGTGGGGGTGAGGATACGTTGCAGCAGCCGCACCTTGCGGCGTCCGTTCGTGTCGATGATGAGATCGAATCGATCGGTCGTCGCGGTGATGTCGGTGCTCGTGTAGTCGATCACGTCGGTCGCGCCCAGTGACCTGACGAAGTCGGCCTTGGCTCCGCTGGCGACGCCGGTGACCGCCGCCCCCGCGTGCGCGGCGATCTGCACGGCGAAGCTGCCGACACCGCCCGAGGCGCCGATCACGAGCACGCGTTGCCCCGCCTGAACCTCGCCGACGTCCTGAACCGCCTGCAGCGCCGTCAAACCAGAGACGGCGACGACCGCGGCGCCCTCGACATCGACCGACGCCGGCTTCAGGGCGAGCTTCGCCGCGTCGGCGACGGCGAACTCGGCGAAGCTGCCGTCGGCGGTTCCGAATACGTCGTCACCGACGGCGAATCGGGACACGCCGTCGCCGACGGCGGCGACGGTTCCTGCGACCTCCATCCCGAGAATCGGTTGCCTCGGCCGCCGCAGACCGAACATCAGCCGGGTCAGGTAGGGCAGCCCCGCCATCAGGTGCCACGCGCCCCGATCCAATCCCGCAGCGCGGACCTCGATGAGAACCTGCCCCGCGGTCGGGGTCGGGACGGCGGCTTCGGCGAGCTGCAAGGACTCGGGGCCGCCGTAGTCGTGACGCACGACCGCTCTCATCCGTACTGTGGTTGGTGCCGTCGTCCGGGTGGACTCTGCGTGACGTTGCATCAGCGATCACTCCTCGCTGGCCAGGCCCAGGTGATTCGCGATCTCCAGACGCCTACCCGTGGTGACGCAACAGCGAACCAGTCAGGGCAGCGGGTTGATACCGCAATGATTGCATCGATGCAACTGTTGCGCAATGCGTAGTGTTGCGTTTTGCACGCGACACGGTCCAGTCGCCGCCGGGGTGTGCGACACTTCCGACATGCAACACGAGTCCGGCCACGATCCGGTACGGATCGAGCGGGCACTGCAGGGCGACCCGGTCGAGGCCACCCTGACCACGTCGCGGGCGCTCCTAGGCCTGGTCGCCCGCTCCCTGTCCGAGACGCTCGATCTGGTCACCCTGCCGCAGTTCCGGGTGTTGGTTATCCTCGCCGGCAACGGGCCGATGCGGATCGGGGAGTTGGCCAAGCGCGTCCGCTCCGTGCCATCGACCTTCACCCGCTCGATGGACCGGATGGAGCAGCAGGGATGGGTGGTGCGGGAAGCGAGCCCGACCAGCAGGCGTGAGGTGCTTGTCCACCTCACGCCGAAAGGTGCGCAACTCGTCGCGGAAGTCACCGACCGGCGTCGGAGCGAGATCTCCGAGGTCCTCCGCCGTTTGACGCCCGAGGATGCCGAGATCGTCGCGCGCGCCTTCGCGGTGTTCGCGGCTGCCGCAGCGGAGCCTCCACCCGAGGACCTCGTACTCCTCGGCCTCTGAGGCCGTCAGTCCATCGCCGTCACGAGTCGGCGGAGGACGACATGCGGGCGTATACGAACTGGCCGAGGACGAACGCAGCCTCGAACAAATGCACGACGAGCGCGGTCATATAGAACGCGGCGGCGAGTTCGGGGACCACGCCCCCCACGACGAGCACCAGCGGCACCTGGATCGCGACCTCGAGAACGCCCCAGAACACGACCGCCAGCCCCGGAGCCGACCGAGCCTGCGCACGCGCCGTGTCTCGGTTCTCCGGACGCCGCAGTGCCAGCACGATTACGACCCAGACCAGCGCCAGGAAGAGCAGACCGCTGATCCGCCACATCGACGACGACGGCATCCCATAACTGTCCAGCACGATCGGCACGAGAGAGGCGACTATCACGACCAAGCCGATCGTGACCACTGCACGTACCTGCGCCAACTGCGCCGGTGACACCTCGTCGCGCCCCGTGACGCTGATCAGCGCGGCGAAACCGACGAAGACGCCCGCGATCTCCGCCATCACCACGAAGAGGGTGACGTCGAACGTCACGGTCGCTCACTCCGTCGCGCGGCGTGCTCGGGCATATTCCGCACGGTAGTGCGAAGCGTGAAAGAGTGCCACCGGTTCTCACGAGTTGCGGACGGGGATTGACACCTCGAATGCCGTGCCGGGCGATTCTGGTCCGGGCCCCACAGCGCGGCGGCCAGCGCAAGCGCCAGCGCGACGCGCGGCAGGATCGTGGGGAGCACGCCCCCCAGCCGCTGGGCGCCGGGTCGAGGAATTCGACCGGGTAACACGCAAACACAGTCCCTCCGCGAGACATCGATGCCGGCCGGCGGCGCCGCCGAGAGTCGGCGGTGCCGGGACGTCGAGTCACTCGCAGAAGGCCCTGTCCGATGAAGTGCTCGGGGAGGGCCCTCGATTCGCGTCACGCTCAGAGGTGTGCGGGGCGTCAGTTGCCGGCGCCGTGCGAGATGACACAATCCGCGCCGCGGCCGAACGCGTGCGTGCTGCATACGCGCGCGAGGACGGAGCGGCCGCGTCCGCCCGCATCATTGAACACACGATCCGCACCCAGTCCGATCGCCGCCACGAGTCCGACTGAAACGGGGCTTGAACCCGAAACTCACTCCGTGGAGGGATCCCTCAATGACGACGCCCTCAGACGGGATCGAGCACGCTAACGCGATGACGAACGGATTGCAGCTTGCCAATCGGGACGAAAGCGACTCGTGCCATCGGCCAGTCGCCGTTGACGCGGTGGACAAGGACCCGCTGGAGCGCGGCAATCATGTTGAGGTCGACCCATCCGAGGAACTGACCTGGTCCGGCGCCAAGAACCCAGCCGAACAGCAACCAAGCGATGAAGCCGACCGGGATGACAATCCATAGAAGCAGGCCTCGAACGACCAGCAGCGCGAAGACGCTGATGCCTCCGAGCGCTGAGGATGCCGCCTCCTTCATGCCTCGACCCTATGTCCGATCTCGATCCCTCATTGCGCAGGTCAGTCCCGGACGTTGCGTCGCGGAAACGGCTCGCCCGGTGGCCAGTCCGGGGGAAGTTCGAAGAAGACATGGGGCGAGATCGCCGGACCGGTGCATGCCAGCCCGTCGGGACCGGGCCGTGCAAGCTTCCAGACCGGTAGCGGATCAATGCCCTGGGAGCAAGAATCTCCCTTGAGAAGCGATCCGGTCCGCACAATGTCACTCAAAGGCGGTTAGAGTGCAACTGTGGATCTCGCAATGTTCCAGAACGACAGCACTGGCGCACTTGTGCCGGTCAGCGGCACGGACCCGGTGCTCGGGGCTTGGACGCACCAAGCATTCCTTCCGGAGCCGCTGCCGGATGAGATGCCGCCGCTCACGGGTGCGACCCATCTGGCCGTCGCGAATGCTCGGGCTGCGTTGGCGGCGCTGGACAGTACGGCCAGACAGCTTCCGAACCCGACCTTGCTTCGCTCGCCGACGCTGCGTCGGGAGGCGCAGAGCACCTCAGCGCTCGAGGGCACGTACGCACCCCTGACCGAGGTGCTCACCGCGGACGAGGACGCCCCAGCGACCGCGGAACTGGTCGAGGTCCTCAACTACGTCCGGATGGCGAACCTCGGCTTCGCCCGAATCGCCAGCGGACAATCGCTGTCACTGCCGCTGCTGAGCGAGCTTCAGGGCATCCTCATGCGTGGCACGCCCCTGCATGAAGTTTCCGGGCGGGTGCGGAACAGCCAGGTCGTCATCGGCCGCCGGCCGGATGCTGACCCGTTCGGGTTCCCCGTCCACGCCGCACGCTTCGTCCCCGCCCCACCGGGATACGCGCTGGAGACCGGCGTGCGGGACCTCATCGACTGGATGCGAACCGACCACTCGGACCAGATCGATCCCGTCGTCGCCGCAGCGATGTCGCACTACCAGTTCGAGACGCTCCACCCGTTCCGAGACGGAAACGGGCGCCTCGGCCGCTTCCTCATCGTGCTGCACCTCCAGTCGACCGGGGTACTCAGCGAGCCCACCCTCACCGTCTCGCCATGGTTCGAAGCGCGCCGCTCCGACTACTACGACCGGCTCCTCGCCGTCAGCACCCGAGCCGACTGGGACGGGTTCATCCGATTCTTCTCTCACGGCCTCCAGAGCGCGGCGGACCAGACCCACCACCAGATGCGCGCCCTCGTCGCCGTCCAGACCGAGCTCAAGGAACGCATCCGGGCGTCCAACCTCCGCGCGGACAGCGCACACGCCCTCGTGGACTTGGCCGTCGCCAACCCCTCCTTCACCGTACGGAAGGTCGAGGCCGAACTGAGCCTGTCCTACGGCAGAGCCAACAAGCTCGTCGGGCAACTCGTCGAACTCGGCATCCTCGCCGCAGTCGACCCGAACGCGTACAACCGCCGCTTCTACGCGCCGACTGTGCTCACCGTCCTCACCCAGGACAGGAGATAGACACCGCACGGCGCGCATGCCCGGCTGACCGTCGATGGCGGCTTGTCACGGTTAACTCACGGTTTTGCCGAGCACACCTACGCTCCCTCTGCTTCATATTCCGCGTGATTCCGCGGCTCGTGAACCCGAGTGAGCCACTGTGAACCGGCACTTAGGAACTTCTGCTTCCCAAGCAGACAGCGCGGGTTCGATTCCCGTCATCGGCTCTTCGCGAATCCCCTTGGTCAGACCTCGTTTCTGCGGCAGTCCGGCACGGCCGTCAACGCCCTCAGGGAGCGACCTCCTCCAGGTGGGTCGCCAGTGCGGTAGCCGCTCTCTCCACGCGCCGCGGGCCACGGCGGTCGTCTCAGCGGGTCGACGACGGGCCGGTGGCAGGGGGAAGAGCCCGCCTCAGCGATCGACCCGCGCCGCCAGCAGGCGCCGCTCGGCGTCGTTGGCCGTGAGTTCCAGGGCGCGCAGGTCCTCGGCCATCGCCTCGTCCCGACGGCCGAGGTGCCGGAGCATCCGCGCGCGCACGGCGTGCCAGAGGTGGTACCCCGTGAGGGCGCGTCCGAGCGCATCCACCTCGTCCAGTGCCGCCTGCGGTCCGTCGACCTCGGCGAGCGCCACCGCGCGATTCAGCCGCACGACCGGCGAGCGGTCGTACGCCAGCAGCATGTCGTAGAGCGTGAGCACCTGGAGCCAATCGGTGTCGCCGCCGTCGCGCGTATCGGAGTGGCATGCGGCGATCGCCGCGTGCAACTGCCATCGTCCCGGGCGGCGGAGCTTCGCCGCCGTCTCGAGCACGGCCTGCGCCTCGGCGATCAGCCGGCGATCCCACCGCGCCCGGTCCTGATCGGCGAGCAGGATGAGCTCGCCATCGACGGCGCGTGCCCCTTCGCGTGCTCGATGGAACAGCAGCAGTGCGAGCAGTCCCTGCGCCTCCGCCTCGCGCGGCAGCTCATGTGCGACGACGCGCGCGAGCCACACGGCATCGTCGGCGAGGTCGCGGTCCGCAGCCGCGTCTCCACCCGCGACCAGGTGGGCCTCGCTGTACATCACGGAGATTACAGTCAGGACGATGTCCAGGCGCGCGGCCCGCTCGGACCCCTCGGGGATCCGCAATGGGATGCCGGTCGCACCGATCTTCCGCTTGGCCCGCACGATCCGCTGCGCGACCGTCGATTCCGGCGCCAGGGTGGCTCGCGCGATCTGCGCGGTCGTGAGGCCGCAGATCGCCCGGAGCGTGAGGGCGAGCTGCGCGTCCGGGGAGATGGCGGGGTGACAGCAGCCGAACAGGAGCGGCAGTCGCTCGTCCGGCTCGCCGGTGAGCGGGGCGGCCTCGGCGGGATCGGCGAGCAGGGCCAGCTTCTCGCGGTACCGCTTCTCGCGCCGCAGGCGGTCGAGGGCGTTGTGGCGGGCCGCCTGCGTCAGCCACCCCCCGGGATTGGCGGGCACCCCGCGCGTGCGCCACTGGCGCACGGCCTCCTCGATCGCCTCGGCGACCGCCTCCTCGGCGAGGTCGAGGCTCCCGAGCCATCCCGTGAGCGCCGCGACGATCCGCGCGGACTCCTCGCGGATCACCCTCGCGAGGAGTCGATCGGATGCCGCGGCGTGCCCCCGGCCCGACTCCGCGGCCGCGCCATCCGTTTCGTTCACGGTCGACGTGGCTTCAGTAGACGACGATCGGGCGGATCTCGACCGCGACGCCGGGCAGCTCGAGCAGCGGCCACGTCTTCACGATGGCGATCGCCGCATCGAGGTCGGGCACGTCGATCACCTGGAATCCGCCGATGACCTCCCTCGCCTCCGAGAACGGCCCGTCGGCCACGACCGGCTCGTCACCGCCGTGGCTGACCGTGGTCGCGGTGGTGACCGGCTGCAGCTGGGCGCCGGACTCCGTCATCACCTCGCGGTGCGCGCCGAACCAGTCGTAGGTGCGGCGATAGGCCTGCTCGAGGTGCTCGGGCGACGCCGCGGCGTCGAGTTCGGGCGTGGTGGTGAACATGATGACGTACTTCACGGTCGTGTCCTTCCGTCATGGGAACCGTTTCATCCCTACAGCGAACGGGCAAGCACGAATTCGACACGGACGCTTCGGAGATCTTCTTCTTCGCCCGCGTGATCCCTGTCGGCTTCGAAGGCGGGGACACCAGCCCCGGAGCGATCAGAACGGGTTCGTCGCCGTGTCCACGAGCGGTCGGACCTCGACGCCGCCGCCGGAGGCGGGGCACAGCTTGGCGAGCTCGACGGCGTGGTCGAGGTCGCGCGCCTCGACGACGTAGTAGCCGAGGAGGGCCTCCCTGCTCCGGACGAATGGACCGTTCGTCGCCGTGTCGCCACGTTTGATCGTGGTCGCCGTCGTCACTGGCGCGAGCGCCCCGCCGCCCGTCAGGGACCCACCCAGCTCGGCGACGTGCTCGGTGAACGTGCGGTGCGCGTCGACCACCGTGGCCCACCCTTCGGGCGGCATGGTCTCATAGAACGACGGGTCTTCGTAGATGAGGATCGCGAACTGGGACATGGAACAGCCTCCTGCACTGGGTCGCGGGCCGGCCTGTCCGGCTCCGTCACAGAGACAGCGAACGTCCGCCCGCGAAATCGACAACCACGCCTGAACTCGTTTCATGCGAGTCCCACCCCCGCGTTATCGGGGCACGCGGGCAGCGGAGGAGATGAATCTCCGGAGGTCTGGTGCGATCCCGATGTGCGGTCTATGGTGCAGAGCGGGGGGCATCGGATGCGAGAGCAGGGATCGGTCGACGTCCACGCGGCCGGTATGGACGAGGTCGAGTTCGCCGACGAAGCAAAGCCGTTCGGTTGAGACGGCGGCATGTCGGGGACGGAAGAACGAAAGTCCGATCCGGGACAGCGCGTGATCGACATCATCGGCGTGTTCCTGCTTTCGGTGATCGCGGTACTCACCGCGTGGTGTGGATTCCAGGCCTCCAAATGGGGCGGGGAGATGTCGATCGCGTTCAGCCAGGCTTCCGCCGCCCGGATCCAAGCGGCGAATGCCGAGGGTGAAGCTCGGTCGGCGCGTGCGTTCGACCTGACCATCTACGCGGCCTACGTCGAGGCCCGCGGTGACGGCAACGTGCAGCTTGCCGAGTACATCAGCGAGCGGTTCACCCCGGAGTTCCAGGTGGCCTACGACGCCTGGGTCGCGGATGGGGAGGTCGAGAACGGTCCCTTCGCGCGGGTGGAGTACGTGCCAGAAGGCACCACAGAGGCCGAGGATTTCTCCGCGCTCGCGGACAGGAAGTTCGAGGAAGCACTCGAGAACAACCAGCGCGGTGACGACTACTCGTTGCTGACCGTGCTGTTCGCACTCGTGCTCTTCCTGACGGCCATGTCACAGCGGGAACTCACCCCATGGGTGGGCCGCACTCTGCTCGGCCTCGCCATCGTCGTGGCCGTGATCGGCTTGATCATCCTGACGACCTTCCCGATCAGGATCTGAGGGTAGCCGGGTCACGCGATCGGCGCCGTGATCGGTGCTGGAGGCGCCATCACGATCACTCCGTCAGCGGGACGAGACAGCAGGGATTCACCCACAACGCGTGACGCGCACGGTGGGTCGAGCCGTGACAATGTCCCCGACGCTGGGAGTGAGGGGACGACCATGGCGGTGGATGGAAGCGGAGCACGAGACACCGGGAGGGGGCTCGCCGCCGAGATCGGGCGAGTGCGCAACCTCGTCACGGCGCTCCTCGACTACGTGGATGAGCTCGAGGCCGAGGTCGCTCGCCTTCGGGGCACCGCGCGGACCGGCTCCGCTTGCGATCCGGTGGACGCGCGCCAGTCCGCGCCGGGGCGTCCGCGGTGACGGGACGTCGACGTCCGGCCATCAGCGCCGTGGGTCGGTCGCCTCCGCGCGATGGTCCGTAGTCTCAGCGCACCCCGTAGGCGATGTGGACGTGATCGATGCGACCGTCGAACGCGAACGGCATGCGGTCGGCGTACGCGCGAGAAACCGCTCCCCCGTAGGCGCGACCGATGTCGAGGCAGTCGTTCGCCGAGAACAGCAGCGGCGCGCTCACGGGAACGGTCCCCGACCCCACCTCGTCTCCGTCGATTCGGAGCACGACGCGGAGCGGGCCACCCGGACGGGGCTCCACGTAGCTGGTCTCGACCTGGATCGTGATCTCGCCCGCCGGGATCGGCGACGCCGAGGCGATGACGGTCCGTTGAATCAGGAACAGGTTGTACTCGTACGTGAGCACGCCGTCGGCTAAGAAGCAGGTCAGCCCGCCTCCCGCGCCGCCCAGCTTGTACAGCACGCCGTTCGCGCGCTCGCCGAGCCGCACGCGCATCGTGACGGTGTTCGGCCGATTGCCGAGCGCCGGGGCGCAGAACTCGGGAACCCGAACGGTGTCGCCGCTCAGCTCCCACTCGGTGTAGGGCGGGCTGATTCGGTCCTCGGGATGCATCACGGGGACCCACAGCCCGCCGCCGATCGGCAGGGCGTCATTGCGGGCCGCCTCGATCGCGAAGAGCTCCTTCAGCTCGGCGAGCTTCTCCGGGTGCTCGGAGGCGAGATCACGCGACTGACTCCAGTCGTGCTCGAGGTCGTAGAGTTCCCACCGGTCCTGATCGGGCGTCCACGTACGGATCCCGGGTGGCGCGCCCGGCACCCATGGCAGCCGCGGCCCTGTCGCCGACGCCATCCAGCCATCGGCGTAGATCGAGCGACTGCCCATGATCTCGAAGTACTGGGTCCGACGACGTCCGGGTGCGTCCCGATCATCGATCGAGTAGGCGAGGCTGACGCCGTCGATCGGATCCTGGGGGACGCCGTTGACCGTCTCGGGAGGCGAGATGCCGATGATCTCGTAGATCGTCGGGACCACGTCGATGACGTGATGGAACTGGCTCCGCGGCAGCACATCCGGCGCGATGCGTCCGTTCCACTGGATGATGATCGGGTTGCGAGTACCGCCGAGGTGCGAAGCGAGCAGCTTCATGCCCTGATAGGGCGTCGACCCGGCCCAGGCCCAGGCGGCGTGGTACTGGTTGTCGGTGGCCGGGGTACCGAGCGCATCCAGGCCTCCGAGCTCCTCGAGCGCGGCGATGTGCTGGTCGACGGTCGACGGGATCAGGTTCTGCGCGAGCAGCTCGCTGATGGTGCCGTTCTGACCCTCGCCGGACGAGCCGTTGTCGCCCCAGATGTAGATGATGATCGTGTCGTCGCCGTATCCGAGCCGCTCCACCTCGTCGATCACGCGCCCGGCCTGCACGTCGGCGTGCTCGGCGAAGCCGGCGCACACCTCCATCAACCGTCGCTGGAACGGCTTCTGGTGATCGGGGATGTCCTCCCATGCCGCCAGGCTGTCGGGGCGAGGGGTGAGTTCGGCGTCCTCGGGTATCCATCCGGCGGCCTTCGCGCCCTCGTGCGCTCGTTCCCGATAGGCGTCCCAGCCGTCGTCGAACGCGCCGGCGTACTTGTCGGCCCATTCCTTCATGATGTGGTGCGGTCCGTGGATGGCACCGGTCGCCCAGTACATGAAGAACGGCTGGTCCGGCTTCAACGCCTTGTGGTTCCGGAGCCACGCCATCGCGTCGTCGGCGATGTCCTCGCTGAGGTGGTACCCGTCCTCGGGCGTCCCGGGTGGCAGCACGGATGTGGTGTTCCGGACGAGGTTCGGCTCGTACTGCGACGCCTCACCGGCCAGGAACCCGTAGAAGTACTCGAACCCGTATCCCGTCGGCCACCGGTCGAACGGACCCGCCTTCGTCGTCTCCTCGGCGGGGGTGTTGTGCCACTTGCCCCACGCAGCGGTGGCGTACCCGTACTGGCGGAGCACCTCCGCCACGGTGGCGCTGCTCTTGGGAATGTGGCCCGAGTAGCCGTCCCAGTCGTTGGCCAACTCGGCGATCTGGCCCGACCCCACCCGGTGGTGGTTCCGTCCCGTGAGGAGGGACGCTCTCGTCGGTGAGCACATCGCAGTGGTGTGGAAGCGGTTGTAGCCCACCCCGTTGGCCCGGACTCGATCCAGCGTCGGCGTCCGGACGGCACCGCCGAACGTGCTCGGCAACGCCGGCCCGGCATCATCGATGAGGATGACGAGCACGTTCGGCGCATCCGGCGGCAGGTGCCGCGGAGGCGGCACCGGGCTGTAGGTCGACTCCTGCATGGTGCGCCTTGCCACGCTGCCCGAGGCGGGCGGTGCGAACGGGAGGTTCGTCGCGGGCGGAAGCGGCGGACCGATGACCGAACCGTTCGGCGTACTGCTCATTTCCCAACCCCTCCGTCCCGGGATGACGGAGGCGGCCCCCTCGCACACCCCCGTTGCGGGTGACGATAACGCGCACACCGTCCGAACGCATCATGCAGATCGCGTGAGGTGACCGCAGCTGCGGACTCGATCATGCGAAGTGGGTGATGCGGCTGGCGAGCCAGAGCGGTTCGATGCTCTGGGCGAGAGCGCCGATCGCAACGGAGGGACGGCTCGTGGAACCGATCGAACGGCTCAGGAGATTGGCCCTCGACGCCGAGCGAGGCGGCGACGACCTCGATCCGCAGCGTACCGTCGACCGACGAACGTTGGCGCTGGCCCGCATCGCCGCACTCGTCGCGGTCGGCGGAGCCCAACCGTCGTTCGGGTCCGAGGTCGACGCCGCGATCGGCGAAGGCGCCACCGATCAGGAGATGGTCGAGGTGCTCACGGCCGTCATCCCGGTCGTCGGGATGGCGAGAGCGGTCGCGGCTGCGCCGAGGCTGGCACTCGCGCTGGGCTACGACGACCTGCTCGAGTCATCCTGACTCGCTCCCGGATCAGTCGCCGAGGAATCCCATCGCGATCGCGCGGGCGACGGCCTCGCTTCGAGTCGTCGCCCCGAGCTTCCGGTAGATCGAGCCGACCTCGGAACTGGCCGTGTTCCGTGAGATGAACAGCCGGTCGGCGATCTCGCGCACGGTGAGGTGGGTCTGCAGGTACGGCAGCAGGCGGAGCTCGGCGGGGCTCAGCGGAACGGCACCGTCGAGGCGCTGTGCCGTCCCGACGCGTCGCCGGAATTCGGCGACCTGTCCGCCCAGCAGGCCGAGGTTCGGCCGCCTGCCGAGGATCTCCTCCATCTCGCGGATGAGGTGCATCGCAGAAGTGCGCTCGCCCAGTGGGATGAACGCGCGTGCGAGGTGCAGGCGGACCTTGATCGCGAGATACGGCATCGTATGCGTGGTCTGCGCACGCGCTCGCATACCGCGTGCGAGCAGTCGCCGAGCGTCGTCCGAGTCGCCTCGGTGCACCGCAGCGCGCGCCGCGGTCGCGAGCGCGAGTCCGGTCGTCAGATACCCCTCCATATGATGCGCATCGATGGCATGAAGGGCGGCGTCGACATGGCGCTCGGCGTCCGACCAGGCGTTGTCGTCCATGTCCATCGCCGCCAGCTCCGCCTCGCTCAGAACGATCGAATCGGCGTTGCCCATCGACTCCGCCTGGGCCGTCGCTTCGATGAACGCCGAACGTGCGCCATCGTGATCGCCAACGAGCAGGCGCACCGCACCCACGAGGTGGAGCGCCTGATCACGCCACGGGCTCCAGCTCGGCTCGCTCGCGGCACCGAACTCCGCATCCGACAGCGCACGTTCGGCCCCGTCCGCGCACATGGCGGCGCGCAGCATGGCCCGTCCGGACTCGAAGGTCGGCTGGTCGTCGGCAGCTTCACCGTCGTACGCGCACGTCTCGACGATGCTCGCCCAGCGTTCGGCGCCTGAGCTGTCGCCGGTCAGCAGCGCCGTCCAGGCGGCGAGCACGGCCAGCGGCGGGTACCCGATGATCGCCTCATCGCCGAGCTCGGACATCCACCGGCCGACGACGGCCACCCTGCCTTCCTGATACGTCGGGAGCGCGAGCTGCGTGACCAAGTGGACGGATCGATCCTTGTCGCCGATCGCGAGCAGGTGTTCGATCGCCTGACCGGGCGACCCGTGCCGCTCATTCCAGTCGGCGGCCCGCCGATGCAGGCTCTCGACCATCGGCCCATCCCTCCGATCGAGTTCGCCGAGGAGGAACTCGCGGAACAGGGCGTGGTACCGGAACACGCCTCGGCGACGGTCGAGTGGAATGAGGAAGAGGCCGAGCGACTCGATCTCGCGGAGTCGATCGCTCGAACCCGTGTCGTCGAGCAGGTGGTCGCACACCGGACCGGAGAGCTGGTCGAGGATCGCAGTGCGCCGCAGGAAGCTGCGCATCACCTCGGGATGAGCGGTCAGGCACTCCTCGTAGAGGTAGTCGGCGACGAACCGGTCATCCCCCGTGATCGACCACCCGCTCGTGTCTCCCCGACTGATGGTCGCGGCGAGGAAAAGTCCCGTCGGCCAGCCCTCGCATCGGCGCACCACATGCGCGAGCTCCTCGTCCGTGATCTCCACCTCGGCATCGCCGAAGATCGCCCGCGCCCCCGATGCATCCAGCCGGAGGTCCTGGACCCCGATCTCGAAGAGGTCGCCCGCAGCCCGTCGACGGGCCAGGTTCACCGGTTGGTGGCGACTGGCGAACACGACCTGGGAGCCGGCGGGCACTCCCGCGACGACGACATCGAGGACATCGCGGCATGCCGGGGAATCCGCTTCCTGGAGGTCGTCGATCATGAGGACGAATGACTGCGAGGCGGCGGCCAGAGCCGCGCCGAGCAGCGGCGCCGAACGCCCGAGGGACGCAGGGCCGAGGCCGCGCATCTCATCCACCAACCGGGTGGCGGAGGGGAAGACGCGCGCGACCGCTGCAGCGAGAAGGGTGAGCAGCGCAGCGGGATCGTCATCGAGCCGATCGACCGACGCCCACGCGACCGGTCGGTCGTCGGTTCCTGCCCATTCAGCCAGCAGCGTGGACTTGCCGTACCCGGCGGGTGCGACCACGCTCACCACCCGGGCCCCGCTGCGGCGGGCGGAGTCGATCAGGTGCCGCCGACTGACGCCACTGGGACGCAGAGCCGTGGCGGTGGTCTTCGCCTCGAGCATCAGTTCGTCATACCCACGGCCCGGGATGTCGTCGCCCACGTTGCCCCCCATGCGCCTGATCCCGTCAACCGGCGTCGCGCTTCAGCTCCTGAGCGAGCATCACGATGATGCCGCTGGGGCCGCGGACGTACGTGAGCTTGTAGAGGTCCTCGTACTCCGCCACGCCGCGGAGGGGATGGCAGCCGTGCCGTGACGCGATCGCGAGGGCCTCGTCGATGTCGTCGACCGAGAAGGCGACGCGGTGCATGCCGATCTCGTTGGGGAGCGTCGGCTGCGTCTCGATCGCCAGCCCGTCGAGGTACTCGAACAGCTCGAGCCGACCGGAGCCGTCCGGCGTCTGCAGCATCGCGATGCGGGCGTGGTTGCCATCCAGGCCGACCGCGGTGTCCGTCCATTCGCCGCTCACCTCGTCGCGGCCGACGAGCTGGAGGCCGAGGTCGGTGAAGAAGGCGATCGTCGCGTCGAGATCCCGGACGGCGATCCCCACGTTCTCGAGTCGTATGGCCATGCGCCGCATGCTATCGAGCAGGGTTCGCCTTCCGACACCGCGTGGTGCCTGGCGGCATCCGTCTCAGAGTCGGAACCGCGTGCGACCGGCGACGATCGTCTCCACGATCTGCGCCTCCAAGAGCGAGTGCAGTCCGCGCTCGAACGGGTCGGTGTCGAGCACCACGACGTCGGCCGCGTAGCCCGGTGCGATCCGGCCGCGCCAGTCGCCGTCGCCGACGGATGCCGCGGCGTCCCGGGTCGCATGGCCGAGCGCTCGGTCGAGGGGCAGCGCGTACTGCGGATGGACTGCCGGCACCGACGGGTCGAGCGCCGAGGCGCGCGTCGAGGCGACGTACATGTTCGCCAGGGCGGCATGCGGCGCGGTCGGCGCGTCGGTCGAGAAGGCGAGCAGGGCTCCCGCGTCCTCGTATTCGGGCCACGGGAATGCGCGTTCGACCCGATGGTCGCCGAGCATCTCGGCCCAGTTGGCGAAGATCGCGGGGTCGGCGTGCACCGGCTGCATCGAGGCGGTGACGCCGAGTCGCGCCATCCGCTCGGCCGTACCGGGGGCGGCGTACTCGAGGTGCTCGATGCGGTGGCGACGGTTCCGTTCGCCGTTCACGGCGATCGCACGTTCGATGGCGTCGAGCGCGATCTCGCTCGCGTGATCGCCGATCGCATGCAGGGCGACCTGCAGGCCGGCCGCATCGGCGGCGACGACGACGGGCTCGAGGTGTTCGAGCGGCCAGATCGGTTCCGCGTTCGATCCGTCGGCGTACGGATGGCGCAGGGCGGCGGTGCAGGCGTCGATGGTGCCGTCGAGGATGAGCTTGATCCCCACGACCCGCAACCAGGGCGACGACGGGTCGGCGGCCAGCTCGGCGGCGCGTGCGACCTGGGCGAGGTTCGCGGCCTCGTCACCGGTGTTGTCGATGATCCAGTGCGCGGCGACGCGGAGCGGCAGCTCCCCGCCGTGGCGGGCGCGGGCGCGCTCGAACGCCGCGAGGCCGAACTCGTCGAAGGCCATGTCGACGACGCCGGTGACCCCGCTCGCCAGGTAGGCGTCGATGGCGCGCTGCGCGTCCGCGTCGCGGTCCTCGTCGGTCGCTGCCGCGTCCCGCTGCGCCCACGCGTACTGCATCGCCGCGGTCTCGTAGAGCAGTCCCGTCGGTTCGCCCCGCGCATCCCGGGCGATCTCGCCGCCGAGCGGGTCGGCCGTGTCGCGCGTGATGCCCATCTCGGCGAGCGCCGCGGAGTTCACCCAGCACGAGTGGTAGTCGTTCGCGTCGAGGTAGACGGGGATGTCGGCGACGACCGCGTCGATCATCGCGGCCGTGGGCGCGCCACCGGGCACCGAGTCGAAGAGCCACCCTCGGCCCCGCAGCACGGTCGCCTCGGGATCCTCCTCGCGCGCCCGGCGCAGGCGAGCCTGGATCTCGTCGAGCGACCGGGCGTCGGTCAGGTGCACCTGGGCGAGGGCGGCCCCCATCATGAGCAGGTGCGTGTGGGCGTCCGTGAATCCCGGGAGCACGAGCCGGCCGCGCAGGTCGACCGTGACGTCGGCGGGCGGCGCGTCGTCGTCGGCGCCGACGAACACGATGGTGTCGTCGCGGATGGCGAACGCCTCCGCCCACGCACGTTCCGCGGCGGGGTCGGCAGTGAAGACGCGCCCGTTGAGGTACCGGGTGATCACGGGCGGCCCCTCCCTCCGAGCGGCGTGCGCAGCAGGCCCGCGTAGAGCGCACCGGCGACGAGCATGCCGACGGGCACCGACAGGTCGACGAACTGCGTGGCCTCCGCGACGGGGCCCGCCCAGACGCTCGTGGCCAGGCAGAGCGCCGTCGCCAGCCCACCGAGGAGCAGGGCGGCCACGCCTGGGACGCTCCATCCCCTCGTGTACCAGAACCGGCCTCCCGGGTGGTCGTCGAACAGCTCGGCGCCGTCGTACGCGTAGCGGCGCAGCAGCACGTCGACGACGAAGATCGCCATCGCGGGTCCCGACACGATGACCAGGAACTGCAGCATGAGGTTCGCCGCCTCCAGCAGGCTCGACGACAGCACGAGGTAGATCGTCAGGGCCGTTCCCACCACGCCCACGATGATCGCGGCCGGGATGCGACGGAGCCGGAAGCCGATGGCCTGCAACGCCATGCTCGACGTGTACGTGGTCATGGCGTTGAGCGCGATGGTGTTGATCACGACGCCCACCACGAGGACGGGACCGAGCCACGCGGGCAGGAGGTCGAGCAGGGCGGCGTCGAGTCCGCCGTCGAAGGCGGCCGCGCTCATCCCGGTGGCGAGCAGCACGCCGACGCTCGTGAAGGCGATGAAGGGGACGGCGCCGCCGAACCCCGTCGCGAGGGCGATGCGCGAGGGCTTCGTCGAACGCGGGAGGTACCGCGCGATGTCGGGACTGTTGATGAACGACAGCGGTGTCGAGGCGAGGATGGTGAACCCGATCGTGAGCGACGACCACAGCGCGGCCCCGGTCAGAGGTTCGGGAGCGGTGTACTGCCAGTCGACGGTCGGCAGGATGAAGCCCGCGACCACGAGGAAGATCACGAACAGCGCCGCGGCCATGTAGGAGTAGGCGCGGACGATGAGCCCGTGGCCGAAGATGGCGACGACGATCGTGATCGTGGCGACCACGACCGTCACGCCGATCGGCACCCACACGGGGTCGTCCATGCCGAGCCGTCGGAGGAGGTCGGCTCCCATGAACGAGGACGCGAGCCAGGTCAGCGACAGGAAGACGGCGCCGATGAACCATCCGACGAACGCCACGAACAGCCGGTTGCCGATGATGCCGTACATGGCTCGGGTCACGACGGACCCGGACGTGCCGGCCGCGGGTCCGCTTCCGGCGATGAGTCCGGGGAAGACCCACAGGAGTGACGCCGCGACGATGACGGCGAGCGCCTGCCAGACCTCCAGTCCGAGCAGGATGAGCGTGGCTCCGATGGTGAGGTTCAGGATGCTGACATTCGGCGCCGCCCAGACGAAGAACAGGTCGCGGGCGCGACCGTGTCGTTCCGAATCGCTGACGAGCTCGATGCCGCGCGTCTCCGGGCGGGATGGCGCGTCGACGAACTCGTCGGGGTGGGGCGGTGCGTGCAGCGCGGGCGGGGTCTGGGTCATGGGGGCGCCTTTCACGGGAAGCATCGTTGCTATTGGTCACGTGCCCAATGGACTATTGGTCAGTCATTCAATAGGCTGATGGACGTGACGTCAAGTCCTGCAGCGACTCGAATCCGGAAGCCCCCGGCGGAACGGCGGGAGGAGATCCTGACGCACGCCGCCGCGATCGCGCTCGAGGGCGGGCTCGAACGGATCACGCTGCGAGCTGTCGCCGAGCGGCTCGGCGTCCGGCCCGGCCTGATCACCCATTACTTCCCCGCCGCGGAAGATCTCGTCATCGAGGCGTTCGTGCGGGCGGCGGTGCACGAACGGGAGCAGTTCTTCCCGACATCCGGCGAACCGCTGGACCGGATGGCGCACTTCATCGCCCATGTCGAGAGCGGCGCGTCGACGCCGCTCGCCCGGTTGTGGCTGAACGCGCGACACCTGTCCCGATTCAGTCCCGCGCTCGAGACGGCGCTCCAGGAGCAGGATGCCCTCGACCGGGAACGCCTCACGGAGATCATCGAGGATGGCATGCGGACCAGCCGCTTCCCCGTCGCGGACGCGGAGGCGGCCTGCATCCGCATCCTCATCGCCGTGGACGGCAGCGGGTCGTACGTCAACAGCGCTTCGGAGACCGTGCATCCGGCGCAGGAGCACGTCGTGGCCGACATGGCGGATTGGGCGCTCGGCCTGGACCCCGGCACGCTCCGCGCGGCCGTCGGGGCGCTGCGCCATCCGATCGAGTGAAGCCCCTGGCGCCGCACACGCTCAGAGTTCTCCGGGCTTCGCGCAGCGCACACGTTTAGACTGGGCCATCCGAGGGGAGTACTCCGGCACGGTCGCTCGTCATTACGGATGCACGTCGCATCCCGGGCCATCGGTCCCTGATCGCGGGGATGGAGGAGACCTTGGCGTCGATCCGTCACGCCAGGTTTGGAGTCCCTCTTGAATGTCACCCCGCTCGTCTGGGCCATCACGATCGCGGTCACGATCGTCTTCTTCGTCTACGAGTTCTTCGCCCACGTGCGGAAGCCCCACGAGCCCACGATCGGGGAGTCGGCCCGATGGTCGGCGTTCTACATCGCGCTCGCGCTGCTGTTCGGCGTCGGCATCGGCGTGGTCTCCGGCTGGACGTTCGGGGGCGAGTACTTCGCGGGCTACCTGACCGAGAAGGCGCTGTCGATCGACAACCTGTTCGTCTTCCTCATCGTGATGGCGAGCTTCGCCGTGCCGAAGATCTACCAGCAGAAGGTGCTGATGATCGGCATCGTCATCGCGCTGGTCCTTCGCGGCATCTTCATCGCCGTCGGTGCCGCCCTGATCGAGAACTTCACCTGGGTCTTCTACCTCTTCGGCGCCCTGCTGCTGTACCTCGCCTGGCACCAGGCGTTCGCGCACGACAGCTCGAACCCGGCCGACGGCAGGTTCATGCGCTTCGTCCGCCGGCGCCTTCCGGTCACCGACGAGTACCACGACGACAAGCTCACGGTGCGGATGGATGGCCGGCGATGGGTGACGCCGATGCTGCTGACCATCATCGCCATCGGCTTCGTCGACCTCATCTTCGCCGTCGACTCGATCCCGGCCATCTACGGACTGACCGAAGAGGCGTACATCGTGTTCACGGCGAACGTGTTCGCGCTGATGGGGCTGCGGCAGCTCTTCTTCCTGATCGGCGGCCTGCTCGAACGACTGGTGTACCTCGCCCAGGGGCTGGCCGTCATCCTGGCGTTCATCGGCGTGAAGCTGCTCATCCACGCGCTGCACAAGAACGAGCTGCCGTTCATCAACGGCGGCGAGCCGATCACGGTGATCCCCGAGGTCCCGATCTGGCTGTCACTGCTGTTCATCGCGGTGACGATCGCGGTGGCCACCGTCGCGAGCATCGTCAAGACGCGCGGTGCCCGCCGCATCCCGGCGGCCGATCGGGTGGCGGCCGGGGTCACCGAGACGGACGCTCGTGAGGACCGCGCCGTCCGCTGACCCCCGCGTGATCCGGTCCGCTGTCGGCTTCAGCGACGCAGGTCCTTGCGGAACAGGACGAGGTCGTCTCCGTCGCTCCAGTAATCGCGGACCCGCGCGACCTCCTCGTAGCCGAGGCCCGAGTAGAACCCGCGGGTCGCGGTGAACGCGTCGGTGCTGGAGGTCTCGACCATGAGCAGGCGCTCGCCCTGCTCCCGGAGCTCGGCCTCGACGTGCCGCATCAGCTCGGAGCCGTGACCGCGCCCGTGCGCCGCCTTCGGGACGGCGATCATCGTGAGGTCCCACACGCCCGCGGCCGCCGGCTTCGGCTGGTAGTACACGACCCCGTGGATGCGTCCGTCGATCTCGACGACGCGCATCCGCTGCCCCTCGGGAGCCCCGGTCGCCAGGTAGCCGTCCACGATCTCCTGCACGAAGGGCCGGTCCTCGGGCGCGAACAGGGTGGAGGCGACCGCGACGTCGACGATCTCCGTGGCATCCGTGGCGCGGATTTCTCGGATCATGCGGCGCTCCTTCGATAGACTGTACCGATCGGTACAATACTTCGGAACGGACGAGGGCGCAACGAGGAGGATGGTCGGATGAGCACGGCACCGACGACCGAGAAGGGCCGCCGCACGCGGGCACGGATCGTGGACGCCGCAGCCGAGCTCTTCTACGAGCGCGGCGTCTCGGCGACGGGCCTCGGCGACGTGATCGCCGCCTCCGGCACCGGCAAGGGCCAGCTGTACCACTTCTTCACCGACAAGGGCGACCTCGTCAGCGCGGTCATCCGACATCAGGTGGAAGGCACCCTCGCGCCGCAGCGTGAACTGGGATTGCACCGGCTCGCCGATCTCCAGGAGTGGGCCCGCCAAGCCGTGCTGCAGCACGAGCGGTCCCCCGTCATGCGGTGCCCGCTCGGATCCCTCGTCGTCGAACTGTCCAATCGCAACGCCGACGCCGCCTCGGCACTCGAAGCCGGCTTCGCGCAGTGGCGAGAGCTCATGAGCGGATGGATCGCGCAGCTGCAGCGCCGTGGCGAGGCCAGAACCGACCTCCCCGCCGACGACCTCGCCGACTCCATCCTCGCCGCCTACCAAGGCGGGCTCGTCCTCGCCCGATCACGCGGCGACCTCCGTCCGCTCGAGACCGCCCTCGCCATGGCGATCGAGGGGATCGGCAGCCGGCGGGCGCCTGCAGGCCGCCACCGCGCCCACGGGTGACGATCCGGGTCCAACCCCGCCTCGGGTTCGCCCGCGAACGGCATCGACATCGGTTCAGGGGCCTTCGTCGCGCACCGCGACGCCGAGCGCCGAGCCTCTGGACGGCGGGCCGGAACGCTGCTGGTCCCCCGACCGCTGGCGTGCCGACCCGCCTTCTGAAATGCCGAGACGGAGATTCCCCACTCTTCCGCGTCGACCGGTCGAGTCTCGTCGACCGTCGCGCCTGCGGCGAATCCCGGGAGCACCCTTGACGGGACCATGGAGAAGATGAGACGGCCCTCCTCGGCCGAGATGCAACGCCTCCCACGCCGGTCAGAAGCTCCCGATCCCCTTCCCGATCATCACGACGCCGATCACGAGGAGCAGCACCGCCATCACCGCGGCGTTGTGGTCGACGAGCCACCGACGCAGCGACTCCAGCGGAGCCGACATCCGCTCGGACGCGAGCAGGTACGCGACCACCGGGATCGCCACCGAGCTCGCCGCGAGCACGGTGAAGACGGCGATCGCGACGGTCGACCCGCCGGCGCCCTCGCCTGCGCTGCCGATGAGGACGCCGGCGCCGGCCGCCATGATGAGGTTCTTCGGATTGATCGCCGCGAGCGCGAACGCGAGGAGGAAGGCGCGTCCGGCGGTCATCTCCCCGATGGCCTCCATCCACTTCGGCAGGGCCGCCGTCTCGCCGGGCTTCGGGCGTCCGCGCCACTGCCGCAGCGCGAGGAACAGCAGCAGGAGACCCAGCAGGATCTTGACGGTGCCGGCGACGGGCGTGGACGCCTCCGGATCCTGCTCGGGGATCACCGACGCGAGCAGCGTGAACACCGTCACCGCGACGGCGATCCCAACCACCCAGCCCGCCAGGAACCCGAGGCTCGTGCCCCGCGCCCGCGGCGAGAGCAGCATCAGGATCGCCGCGATGATCGGGATGGGGCTGATGGCCACGCCGAGCGCGAGCGGCAGGATGTCGCCGATGACCTCGTTCACGTTCCGTCCTCCGTACGGGGCGATGCGAGCGCGGCGATCGCCGCGCGGTTCGTGTCGTAGACGTCCGGCGGGCCGGGCACGCCGAGCGCGACGAGACGCTCGCGGATGCCGGGGCGGACGCGGCTGAGCGCGACGCCGATCTCGCGGCGCTCGAGCCAGTCGAGGAGCGATCGGAAGCTCTCGGCCCCGGTCACGTCGACGTCGGTCACCGCTTCGAGGTCGAGCACGACATGCCGGACCGGACCGTTCCCGGTCGCGTCGGCCGCGTCGACCGCGCGCTTCACCGCATCGGCGAACACGCCGCCGTTCGCGAAGAAGAGCGGCGCCGCGAGGCGGACGACGATGACGCCGGGCGCCGTCACCGCACCGCGGGGCGCCGCGTCGAGCAGCGAATCGGTCGGCTCGCCACCCGGCTCGAGCACGTCGATGGCGGGGTTCGCCGCGCGCTTGGCGAGGTTCACGAGCGCGAGCACCACCGCCACGAGGATCCCGGCGATCGGGCCGACGAGCAGGGTCACGAGGAAGCACGCCGCCCCGATGGCGAACTCGAAGCGGTCGCGCCGCCAGAGATCGCGGAACTCGCCGATACCGAGCAGCGGGAGGATCGCGACCGCCACGACGGCCCCGATCGCCGGCGACGGGATGTCGGCGAGCAACGCCGTGCCGAACAGCAGGAGCAGCAGCGTGCCGACCGCGACGACGACCGACGGCAACTGCGTGCGAGCGCCGGCCTGGTCGACGGCGGCCGTGCGCGAGGTCGACGCACCGATCGCGAAGCTGCCCTGCGCGCCCGCCGCGACGTTGGCCACGCCGAACGCCAGCAGGTCGCGGTTGGCGCGGAACCGGTAGCGCCGTTTCTCGGCGTACGACCGCGACACGAGCAGCCCCTCCGCCGTCGTCACGAGCGTGAGCGCGATCGCCGAGGGCACGAGCGCGAGCCACGTCGCCCAGTCGAGGAGCGGCCAGGTGAGCGCCGGCGGTCCGGCCGGCACCTCGCCGAGCACCGCGACGCCGCGCTCCTCGAGACCACCCACGACGACCGCGACGGTCGCGGCCACGAGCACGATCAGCGCCCATGGCACCGCACGCGCGAGGCGCCGCCCGACGAGCAGCACCGCGACGGCGGCGGCGGAGATGAGCACCGACCATCCGTTCGTCGTGCCGAGCTGCGTCACCAGCTCGACGAGCTTTTCGGGGAACTCCGCCCCCGAGTCGATGCCCACGCCGAGCATCTTCGCCACCTGGCTCACCAGGATGTCGAGCGCGAGTCCGCCCACGAACCCGACGAGGATCGGCTTCGACAGGAAGTTCGCGAGGAACCCCAGCTTGAACACGGCCAGCAGCACGAACAGGATGCCGCTGATGATCGCCTGCGCCATGGCGAGCGCGGCATAGTCCGCCGACCCGGCGACCGCGAGCCCGCCGATCGACGAGGCGACGAGGGCGGCGGCCGCGGCATCCGGCGACGCCACGACCTGGCGCGACGACACCACGAGCGCGTAGAGGATCGTCGGCACGATCAGCGCGTACAGCCCCGCGGTCGGCGGCAGGCCGGCGATCTGCGCATAGCCGATGTTCAGCGGCACCGCGATGGCGAGCAGGGTCACCCCCGCGACCAGCTCGGTGCCGAGGTTCCGTCGCGTGAGGCCGGCGAACGGCCGCCGCCTCACGGCCGGATGATCTCGAACCACAGTGGGAAGTCGTCGAGCAGGCCGAAGATCCGAGCCACCGTATCGGCGTCGCCGTCGATCGCGATGTCGGATGCCGCGACCAGCTCGTCGAGCGGCCGACCGCCGAAGAGCGCCTCGGCGAGTGCGCCCTTCGTCGATCTCGCCGAGGCATCCGCCGCAGGATGCCGCGCTCCGGCCGTGTAGACGAGCACGCCGTTGCGCACCTCCAGCAGGTAGTCCACCGGACCGTCCGCGGTGTCTTCGACGGTCCACACCACGGCGGCGGCGAGGTCGCCCGCTCGCTCGGCGTTCAACTTGATGCCCGCGAAGTCGAGGATCATCTCGGTCGTCATCGCGGCGAACACGTCGGGTGTGGCGAGCTGGATGCTCCCGAGGTCGCGCACGCCGTTCCGGAGCTCGACCGCGGCCATCAGGTACTCGTTGCGCCACGTCGCGTTCTCGGCCTGGTAGCCCAGCTGTTCGAGCGCGTCGGCCTGCAGTTCGGCGGCCTCCCGGTTTCCGGGGTCGGCGAAGACGACGTGCGTGAGCACCTCGGCGACCCAGCGATAGTCGCCCTCGTCGAACGACGCCCGGGCCCGGTCGATGACGGCGTCCGCCCCGCCCATGAACTCGACGTAACGCCGCCCGGACTCGGTGGGCGGCAGGGCATGCAGGTGCGCGGGATGCGAGTCGTACCATCCGAGGTACCGCTGGTACACGGCCTTGGCGTTGTGGTTCAGCGACCCGTAGTAGCCGTGGCTGTACCACTGGCGGTCGAGGCTCGCGGGCAGCCGCAGCTGCTCGGCGATCTCGGTCATGGTGCCGCCGAGGTTCGCGAGGCGCAGCGTCTCGTCGTGGATGAACTTGTACAGGTCACGCTGGTCGCGGATGTACTCCCGGACGTCGTCGGTGCCCCACCGAGGCCAGCCGTGCTGCGCCACGATCACGTCGGTGTCGTCGCCGAACAGCCGGATGGTCTCGTTCAGCGTCTTCCACCACGTCGCCGCGTCGCGCACCTGCGCCCCGCGCAGCGTGTACAGGTTGTGCATCAGGTGGTTCACGTCCTCCGCGGCGCACAGCAGACGCCGATGCGGGAAGTGGACCAGGAACTCGGCGGGCGCCTCCGTGCCGGGGGCCATCTGGAAGACCATCTCGACACCGTCGATCGTGCGTCGCTCGCCCGTCCGCGTGATGAGGTCGGTCGGCGGCACCAGCGTCGAGCCGCCGCCGTTCGCGAGCGCGTTCGCCAGGCCGGCGTCGACGTGCCCCTGCGGCCCGGGCTGCAGCATCGGACCGTACATGTAGATGGCGCGCCGCGTCATCGCCGTGCCGGCGTACACGTTCTCGGCCGCCGCCTCGGCGAGCATGTCGTCGGGCGCGATGACCGGGATGTCGCCGCCCCCGTCGACGATGGCGCGCGAGCCGCCGTAGTGGTCGGGATGGCTGTGCGTGTAGATCATCGCCGAGACGGGTCGATCGCCGCGGTGCCGACGGTAGAGCTGGAGCGCCGCGGCCGCCGTCTCGACGAACGACAGCGGGTCGATCACGATCACGCCCGTGTCGCCCTCGACGAACGTGACGTTGGCCAGGTCGAGGCCGCGCACCTGGTACACGCCGTCCATGACCTCGAAGAGGCCGTGGTGGTTGTTCACCCGGGCGTGACGCCACAGGCTCGGGTGCACCGTGTCGGGCGCGTCATCCGACTCGGCCAGGAACGCGTGCGCCGAGACGTCGATCACCGGCCTGCCGTCGGCGTCGCGGATCACCGGATCGTCCAGCGTGCCGATGAAGCCGCGTGCCGAATCCTCGTAGTCGCGGCGATCGTCCAGCGGCAGCCCGTCGCGCGCCGCGCGGTTGGCCGCCTTCGTGTGCTCGGTCGCCGGCTTCGGTCCCGACGCTTCCCCCGTTGCCATTCCCGTCCCCCTGACGGGCCGTGCGGGATGCCGGCCCCCCAGCGCTCACGATAGCGAGGGGGCCGCCCGGAGAACAGGGTCCGGTAGGACGCCGCTCCGCCTCAGCGGGCGGGGCACTCCCGGTCGGCCGACCGCGTGAAGTCGGGCACGGCCCGCGCCTCGGCCTCCTCCGCAGTCGCCGCGATGCCGTTCTCCTCGATGTCGCGGATGAGCCAATCCATCTCGTCGATCTCGCGGCGCTGCGCCTCGCTGATCGCGACGGCGAGCTCGCACACGCGGACGTCCTCGTTCTGGAAGCGCTCCGAGCGCGTGATCGCGAGCGAGTGGTGGGGGATCATGGCGCGCATGAACGACGTGTCGTTCACGGTGGTCTGGCTGCGGTCGAGGGCGATCCCGCCGCCGATGAGCAGCACGCTCGCCGCGATCACGGCGATGTTCCCCTTCGTGCTCCGGTACATGCCGAGCATCCAGGCGAGCATGACCAGCCCCATGGTGCCGCCCATGGTGATGGCCATGAAGATGCGGCTCTGGCTGAAGCGGATGTGCGTCCACTCCCATGAACCGGCGAACATCACGAAGTACATCACCACCATCGAGGTGAGGATCATCGCGGCGAATCGCAGGTACGTCTTCACGGTGTGCTTCGAGTCCTTCGAGTCCTGCTCCCGCTCGGACTCGTGCTGGGACTCGTTCGACTTTGCTGTGGACATGGTGCTCGCACCTCCGGGTATCGGGTGCATCCACGCGATCAGGTCGTCAGGGAGGCGGCAAGGGCGTTGCGGCGACCGGGTCGACGCTGGTAGCCCCGACGGGGGTCCGGCCGCGGCATCCGTCAGGGTTTCGTAATCGCCCGGCCGGGACACCGGCCCCTGCCCGCGCGTAGCGTGTGGATCGGAGCGGGCCGAGGGCGCCCGCGGAACGGGGTCATGATGCGCGCACGAGTAGACGGTCGGGTCGTCCGCGTGGGCTGGGTCCTGCTGCTCACCGGCGCGTTGGCGCTGACCGGGTGCGCGACGACGGATGCCTCCGGCGCGGGCGCCGACCCGTCGGCCACGTCGCGATCCGATGCGATGACGTCCGAGCCCATGGACGACGCGTCCCAGACCCCCGAGGCGTCCGCCGAGCCGATGGACGATGCGGCGGCCGCACCGGCCGAAGGCGCCTACCTCGAGTACGAAGACGGTGCGATCGAGGCGACCGCCGGCCCGAAAGCGCTGTTCTTCCACGCGAGCTGGTGCCCGAAGTGCCGGGCGCTCGACGAGGACCTGAAGGCGCAGGGCGCACCCGACGGGCTCACCGTCTTCAAGGTCGACTGCGACTCGCGCACCGACCTGCGGCAGAAGTACGGCGTGACGCTGCAGACGACGATCGTGTTCGTCGACGATGCCGGCGAGAAGATCTCGAGCGTCGTGCTGTACGACGACCCGTCGGTGGAGTCCCTCACCGCGGCGATGCCGTGATCCCATGACCGCATCACTCACCCTCGCGCTCGCGGCGGGCGTCCTGACGGTCGCGGCGCCGTGCGTGCTCCCCCTCCTTCCGGTCGTGGTCGGGGGCGCCATCGTGCAGGACGGCGATGCGCGCCGGGCGCGGTGGCGGCCGTACGTCATCGCGGGGTCGCTCGCGGCATCCGTCGTCGCCTTCACGCTGCTGCTCAAGGCGACCACCGCGCTGCTCGGGGTGCCGCCGCAGGTGTGGCAGATGGTCTCCGGGGGCATCGTGATCCTGCTCGGGGTCGACCTGCTGTTCCCGCAGCTGTGGGACCGCGCCTCGACCGCGCTCGGCCTCGGCGCGCGCAGCGGCGCGATGCTCGACCGGTCCGTCCGCCGGCAGAGCGTGGGCGGCGACATCCTCACCGGCGCCGCGCTCGGACCCGTGTTCTCGAGCTGCAGCCCGACCTACGCGCTCATCGTCGCGGCCGTGCTGCCCGTCTCGTTCGCCGAGGGCGTGGCGTACGTCATCGCGTACGCGGTCGGCCTCGCGGGGATGCTGCTGCTCATCGCCCTGCTCGGCCGCCGCCTGGTGCGCCGCCTCGGGTGGCTGGCGAACCCCGACGGATGGTTCCGCCGGGCGATCGGCGTCGTGTTCATCGCCGTCGGCGTCATCGTCGTCACCGGCTTCGACAAGCAGCTGCAGACGTGGATCCTCGACGCCGGGCTGTACGATCCGATCGCACGCCTCGAGGAGGTGATCGGTGGCGGCTGACGCGGACCTGCTGCTCGACGGGCGCCTCGTGCTGCTCGTCGACGACGACCCGACCGTGCTCGAGGTGTGCCGCAGCTACCTCGAACAGGCGGGGTTCCGCGTCGCCGAGGCCGCCGACGCCTTCGCCGCGCTCGACCGCGTCGAGCGCGACCGTCCCGACCTCGTCGTGCTCGACCGGATGCTCCCAGGGCTCGACGGGATCGAGGTGTGCCGCCGTATCCGCGCGTCGTCGGCCGTGCCGGTCATCATGCTCACCGCGCTCGGCGCCGAGGACGACCGCATCGCGGGCCTGGAGGCTGGGGTGGACGACTACCTCGCCAAGCCGTTCTCGCCGCGGGAGCTGACCCTCCGCGTGCGGACGGTGCTCCGCCGCGCCCTCGCCGTCGAGACGGCGGGCGCGGCCACGGCGGGCTCGCCGTCGGCGGTGATCGAGCGCGGACCCCTTCGCATCGACGTCGGGGCGCGCACGGTCGACCTCGGCGCTCGCCGCCTCAGCCTCACGCAGCGCGAGTTCGAGCTGCTGACGTTCCTCGCACGTCGACCGGGCACGGTGTTCTCTCGCGAGGACCTCCTCGCCGGGGTGTGGGGGTGGAGTCACGGCGACCTGTCCACCGTGACGGTCCACGTCCGGCGGCTGCGCGAGAAGATCGAGACGGATGCCGCCGACCCGCGCCTGCTCGTCACCGTGTGGGGTTACGGGTACCGGTTCGACCCGCCGGAGGACGCGTCATGACGGCCTCCGACCTCCTCCTGGTGATCGCGCTGTCGGCGGCGATCGCCGCGGTCGTCGGCGCAGCGGCCTGGTTGGTCCTGCGATCGATCGCCCGCGCGCCGATCGTCGTGCACCTCGTGACGGTCGTGGTCGCAGCGGTGGCCGCGGTCGTGGCCGGTGTCCTCATCGCCGCCCAGGCCATGTACCTGTCGGAGTACGACGCGCGCGTGACCATCGCGATCGCGCTCACGAGCGGCACGGTCGCCGTGATCACGGCGATGATCCTGGGGTCGCGCATCTCGCGTTCGGCGCGGGAGCTCCGGTCGGTCGCTGAAGACCTCGGCCGGGACGTGCCCGTGACGGACCGTCCGCTGCCGGTCCGCGAGTTCCGCGACGTGCTCGACCAGCTCGCGGCATCCGACGCCCGGCTGCGGGCCGCGCGCGATGCGATCACCCGACAGGAACAGGCGCGGAGCGAGCTTGTCACCCGCATCGCACACGACCTGCGCGTACCGCTCGCCGGGATCCGGGCGCAGGCCGAGGCATTGCAGGACGGCCTCGCCGCCGACCCAGACCGCTACCTCGCCCGGATCACCGCCCAGGTGGACCGGGTCGACGCCCTCGTGTCCGATCTCTTCGCCGTCTCCCAGATCGACGCCGGGACGCTCGCTCCGCGACGGCAGCGCGTCTCCCTCGCGGACCTCGCGAGCGACGCCGCCGCCGACCTGCGGTCGCTCGCCGACGCGGCCGGGATCCGACTGGAGGTCACCGCCTCCGACGCCGCCGTGGTCGATGCGGACCCCGGCCAACTCGCGCGCGCCGTCGCCAACGTGCTCGCCAACGCGATCCAGCACGTCCCCGCCGGCGGGCACGTGGACGTGAGCGTTCGGACGGACGGCGAACGCGTACGCGTCACGGTGGACGACGACGGCCCGGGCTTCGGCGACGGCGAGACGGCATCGGCGTTCGAGGCCGGCTGGCGCGGCTCGACGGCCCGCTCCCCGCACCGGCTCGACGTCACCGGCGGAGCCGGGCTCGGACTCGCGATCACCCGCGGCATCGCCCGCGCCCACGGCGGCGACGCGACGGCGGAGAACCGTCCGGAGGGCGGCGCGCGCGTACTGTTCGAGCTGCCGGCGCCGCCGGCCGACGCCGCCCGGTCGTGATGCGGCGCCCGATGGAGCCGATCAGGCGAGCAGGGTAGGTTGGTGCAAGGCCGGTTCGCCCGGCCTCGCCGACGCTGTCGGCTCGCGCGACGGGGCGCTCCCACGACTGCAATCCCGGCCCACTGAGAGCCCCACCCACGAGGAGACCGACATGGCCATCCTTCAGCGTGCCGATGCGCCTTCGCGCTACCGGCCCGAACCATCCGTCCTCACGGCGCTGCGCACGCCCCGCATCCTGACCCGCGAGGTCCTCGCCGGTCTCGTGGTCGCCCTCGCGCTCATCCCCGAGGCGATCTCCTTCTCGATCCTCGCCGGCGTCGATCCGCGGGTCGGCCTCTTCTCGTCCTTCGTGATGGCCGTCTCGATCGCGTTCCTCGGCGGCCGGCCCGCGATGATCACGGCTGCGACCGGCGCCGTGGCGCTCGTCATCGCGCCGGTGGCCCGCGACTACGGCATGGACTACTTCATCGCCACGGTCATCCTCGCCGGCGTCTTCCAACTGGCCATGGGCGTACTGGGCGTCGCGAAGCTGATGCGCTTCATTCCGCGCAGCGTGATGATCGGTTTCGTCAATGCGCTCGCGATCCTCATCTTCTCAGCGCAGATCCCCCACCTCATCGGCGTGCCCTGGCTGGTCTACCCGCTCGTGGCGGCGGGCATCGGGATCATGGTGCTCATGCCGCGGCTCACGAAGGTGGTGCCGGCACCCCTCGTGGCGATCGTGCTGATCACCGCCGTCGTCGTGGTGAGCGCGATCACCGTGCCGACGGTCGGCGACGAGGGCGAACTGCCGCAGAGCCTGCCGGAGCTGTTCATCCCGAACGTGCCGCTCACGTGGGAGACGTTCACGATCATCGCCCCGTTCTCGCTCGCGATGGCTCTCGTCGGCCTGCTCGAGTCGCTCATGACCGCCAAGCTGGTCGACGAGGTCACCGACACGCACTCCCGCAAGACCCGCGAGGCGCTCGGTCAGGGTGCGGCGAACGTGCTCTCGGGCCTCTTCGGCGGCATGGGCGGCTGCGCCATGATCGGGCAGACGATGATCAACGTCAAGGCCTCCGGGGCCCGGACCAGGATCTCGACGTTCCTCGCCGGCGTCTTCCTGCTCATCCTCGTCGTGGTGCTCGGCGACGTCGTCGCCATCATCCCCATGGCCGCGCTCGTCGCGGTGATGATCATGGTGTCGGTCGCGACCTTCGACTGGCACTCCATCCGTTGGTCGACGCTCAAGCGGATGCCGAAGTCGGAGACCGCCGTGATGGTGACCACCGTCGCGATCGTGGTGATCACCCACAACCTGGCGATCGGCGTCATCGCCGGCGTGGTCGTCGCGATGATCGCGTTCGCCCGCCGCGTCGCGCACTTCGCGACGGTCGAACGACGGGTCGAGCAGGACGAACCCGTGCCGACGGCGTACTACACGGTCACGGGCGAGCTGTTCTTCGCGTCGTCGAACGACCTCACCACCCAGTTCGAGTACGCCGACGATCCGGAGCGGGTCGTCATCGACATGTCCGACTCCCACATCTGGGACGCCTCCACCGTCGCCGCACTCGACACCATCACCAACAAGTACGAGCACCACGGCAAGCGCGCCGTCATCGTCGGCATGAACGAGGCCAGCACCACCCTCCACGGGCGCCTCGCCGGCAAGCTGGGAGCGGGCCACTAGCGGTCCGCTCCCCGTGTCGACTCGACGCGCGGCGGCTCAGGGGGACCGCGGGTGCGGCAAGACCAGCACCGGGCGGTGCGCATGGTGGAGCACCGCCTTGGCGACGCTGCCGAGCAGCAGTTCCCGGCTCGCCGACCGGCCGCGCGAGCCGACGACGATCGCCGCGGCTCCGCGCTCCGCGGCGTACTCGGCGAGCGTGCCCGCGACGGCACGCGCGCTGCCGGCGCGGCCGCGCAGCGGGACCATCGTCGCCTCGCCTTCGGGGTGCGCCTCACCCTCGGGCACGGTGGCGACCCGCTCGAGCTCGCGGCCGGGGAACAGCCGTTGCGCGGCGGCGGCAGCGGCCTCGGCGCCCGGCGAGCCGTCGAACGCGATGAGGATCGGCCCGGAGCCCGCGGCGGCCCGCTCCGCGGACATGAGCGCGGCGGGGACGACCAGCACCGGCACGCGGCTGACGTGCACGATCAGGTCGGAGGTGCTGCCGAGCATCGCCTGCGCGCCGCTCATCCCCCGCGAGCCGACGACGATGAGGTCGAAGGCGTCCTGCTCGGCGATCCGGGCCATCTGGTAGCCCTCGTTGAAGCTCCGCTCGAGCCGCGGCGCCGCGTCCCACCCGGCGGTGCTGGCCAGCACGACGCCCTGGGCGACGTGGCGCTCGGCCTCCGCGCGTCCCTCGTCCTCGAGGAGGTCGATGAGCCGGTCGACGCTCTGCGCCCGGCTCGCGAGCCGCTGCCGCAGCTCGGCCGAGGCGAACGGCGGCTCCCACAGGAAGAGGACGGTCGCCGACGCGCCGGGGAGGAGTCGTGCCGCAGTCTCGACCGCATCCATGGCGCTTCGCGAGGCGTCGTATCCGAACAGCACGCGCACCGGTCGTCCTCCCGCACTCGTCGTCGTCATCCGCTTCCGTCCGTCCCGAACGTCCGTCCTCGATCGTGCCGGGTGCGGATGCCGCACCGCAGTGCCGAAGGTCCCGGGCCGGCACGGCACCGAACCGGGCGCATCCCGATGGCAGACTGGACAACGGCGGCCATCCCCGCCCGCGACCCACGGAGTGCCACGAGTGATCACCGATGCTGCGCGCGAATTCCTCGCCGAACGCCACCTCGCGACCCTCTCGACGCTCGACCGACGGGGCCGCATCCACTCGGTACCCGTCGGCATCACCTACCTCGACGGCATCGTCCGGGTCATCGGGAGCCGCGGGTCGCAGAAGTTCCTCAACGCCGAACGCAGCGGTCGCGCCAGCGTCAACACGGTCGACGGCGCCCGGTGGATCAGCTTCGAGGGCCCGGTCCGCGTCCTCGACGACCCGGATGCCGTCGCGGTCGCGGTCGAGCTGTACGCCGCCCGCTACCGCCAGCCGCGTCCCAACCCCCGCCGGGTCGTGCTCGAGCTCACCGTCGAGCGGGTGCTCGGCTCCTCCGGCATGCGCGACGAGTGACTGCTCCTCCCCCACCTGTCAACCATCTCGTCGCGCTCGAGCCGCGCTCGTAGGGTCGAGGCCCACCGTCCGCGACGAGGCTGGAGCTCCCATGACGCAGCAGGAACCCCCAGGAGCATCCCGCGTCGCGCTGTACCGGGCCGGAGCCGATTCATGGCGCGCGATCGACCCGTCGTTCCCGCTGTGGGATGCCCGATGCCTGCTGGCGCACATCGAGGCCGTCGGCGACCACTACGTCGTCCTCTCGCTCGTTCCGCCACTCGGGGGCGTCACCGAGGTCGCGAGCCTGTCCGCCGCCGAGGAGTGCGTCGAGCAGATCCGCCGCGCCGCGTGACGTCGGCGGTCACCGCGTCGCGACGAGGATCTGCGGCGCCGACTGCTTCATCCGCGACGTGAGCCACGCGAGCTGCACCGAGATCTCGTGCTCGCAATGGCCGATGACCTCGAGCAGGGCCTCGTCGCGCAGCGCCTGGGCGGCCTGCTTCACCATCATCCACGTGACGTCCGTGAGGCTCGCGAGCAGGTAGAGGTCCTGCAGGTCGCGCAGCATGCCGAGCGGTCCGGTACGCGGCTCGGCGATGCCCTCGGCGTGCAGGCGCTCGGGCTCATCGTCCTCCGGCGTCTCGCCGTAGCGCTCGACGATGCCGGCGAGCAGCCGCCGGTGCGCGTCGCACTGCGCCGACATCGTCAGGCAGAGGAAGTGCACGTCGGGCTCGTCGCCGTGGCCCCGCGCGACCTGCCGGTAGGCGTCGGCGAGGGTCCGCTCCGATTCGTCGAGCAGCGCCAGGTACACGGGCAGCTTCATCGCCGCTCCCCTTTCTCGATGAGCGCCACCCGGACGGCGGCGGTCTTGAACACCGGCTGCTTCGAGACGGCGTCCCACTCGGTGATGGTGAGCTCGTTCGCGGCGGTCGGTCGCCGCTCCTCCGCGCCCGGCGGCGCATCCCAGTAGCCGTAGTGGAACGGCGCGAACACGGTGCCCGAGCGGATGCCGCTGACCCGGAGCGGCGCCACGATCCGCCCCCGACGGGACCGCACCTCGACGAGGTCCCCGTCGTCGAGCCCCCGCTCCGCGGCATCCGTCGCCGACATCTCGAGCCAGACGGATGGCGCGGCCGCATCGAGCTCGGGCGACCGGCCCGTCTTCGTGCGCGTGTGGAAGTGGTGGATCGCGCGACCCGTCGTGAAGCGGAACGGGTACTCCTCGTCGGGTGACTCGTGCGGTCCGGTGTACGGCGCCGAGCGGAGGATGGCGCGACCGTCCGGCGCGAGCGCCGCATACGCCTCGCCGCCGACATCCGCACCCGTGAGCAGGTCGTGGCCGTAGTTCTCGCACTCATCGCGGTGCGTCGGGAAGCGCCCGTCGGCGTACAGGCGCTCGGGGCTCGTCGTCTCGCCCTCCCGCCGGGGCCATTGGATGGCGCCCTCCCGGCGCAGGTCGTCGTACGAGATGCCGGTGTAGTCGCACGGCCGACCGCGCGAGCACTCCTGCCACGCCCGGTACACGTCCTCCGGACCGTGCCAGTCGATCAGCGGACGGCCGTCGGTGCGGCGGAAGTCCATGCGCCGCGCGTAGTCGAGGAAGATGTCGAGGTCCGACCGGGCCTCGCCGGGCGGGTCGACGGCCTGCTCGCTCAGGTGCACCGTCCGGGTCGTGTTCGTGAACGTTCCGGTCTTCTCACCCCAGCCGGCCGCGGGCAGCACCACGTCGGCGAGCGCGGCCGTCTCGGTGAGGTAGAGGTCCTGCACGACGACGAACGCCTCGGGCTTGACGAGGATGTCGCGGATTCGGGCCAGTTCCGGAAGCGAGACCGCCGGGTTCGTCGCCGAGATCCACAGGAACCGGATCGACCCCTGCTCGACCCACCGGAACAGCTGCAGGGCGTGGGTCGGCGGCGCCCAGTGCGGGATCACGAGCGGGTCGACGCCCCACAGCTCGGCGAGTTCGTCGATGTGCCGCGGGTTCTCCCAGTTGCGGAAGCCGGGCAGGTCGCCGTCGGCGCCGCATTCTCGGTTGTTCTGCGCCGTGGGCTGCCCGTTCATCTGCAGGATGCCGGCGCCGGGGCGGCCGATCATGCCGCGCAGCAGGTGCAGGTTGTTGACCTGGCAGGATGCCGCAGTGGCCTGCGCCGACTGGTAGAACCCCTGCAGCACCGTCGAGAGCACCCGGCCGGTGGTGCCGAAGATGCGGGCGGCCTCGCGGATGTCGCCGGCGTCGACGCCGCACTCCTCCGCGGCGCGCTCCGGGGTCCAGGGCTCGGCCTGCCCGCGCAGCTCGTCGAGGCCGATGGTGTGCTCGGCCAGCCACGCGTCATCCGCCCACCCGTTCGCGAGCACCTCGCGCACCAGCGCCAGCATCAGCGCGAGGTTCGTGCCGGGCTTCACCGCGAGGTGCACCGTCGCCCGCTCGGCCACGGGCGTGCGACGCGGGTCGACGACGACGAGCACGGGCGGTTCGGGCCCCTCGAGGCGGTCGAGCACGCGCGCCCACGTCACCGTCTGGGTGGCCGCCAGGTTGTGGCCGTAGAGGAACAGGGCCTCGCACTCGTCGATGTCGCCGTAGCAGCCGGGCTGCCCGTCGGCCCCGAACGACTCCTTGAGCGCGAACGCCGCGGTCGCCGTGCACAGCCGCGTGTTGCCGTCCATGTGAGGCGTGCCGATGCCCGCCTTGCCGATGACGCCAAGCGCGTAGTACTCCTCGAGGAACAGCTGCCCACTCGTGTAGAACCCGTGGCTGAGCGGCCCGATCTCGTCGAGGAGGGCGCGGCTGCGCTCGACGATGAGCGACATCGCCTCGTCCCAGCTCGCCGGCTGGAGGCGTCCGTCGCGGCGTACGAGCGGCGTGGTCAGCCGGTCGCGGTTCGCCATGCCCTGCCAGCTCGCGAAGAGCCCCTTCGGTCCGAGCCGCCCACGGTTCACCGGGTCGTCCGCATGGCCGCGGACCCCCACCATCCGGCCGTCCTTCACGGCGATGTCGCACCCGCAGCCGTTGCTGCAGAGGACGCACGCCGACCGCACCCAGCGATCCACGTCCTCCTCGGCGACGCCCTCGGCGAGCTGCTGGTCGATCCGCTCCGGCCAGTGCGAGCTCCGTGCGAAGGGGCGCCGCGGCCCCCAGACATCCTGGATCCGGTCGGGCGTGCTCGCCGTGTCGGCGGTTCGTCGTTCGGTCACGGGACGATGGTTCGCCTGCGCCGCACCCGGTGACAACCCCCTTGCGCCCGGGCTGCACCCGAGTTGCCGCGGGTAGACTGGCCCCTTGCTCCGGCGCACCCCCGACCCCGCCGGACCCCCCACTTCGCCCGCCGCACGCCGCTCGACCCGACGAGAGGAGCCGACGTGCCCACGCGCCCCACGCCCGCGCCCGGCCGCACCGCCGGCCCCGTGGCATCCGTTCGCCGCCTCGTACGTGTGACCGCGGGCGCCGTCGACCGCACCCCGCCGCTCGCGTACGCCGCCGCGGTCGCGCCCGTGGCCGTCATCATCGTCGCGGTCGTCACCCAGCCGTGGCTGCCGCCGACCGACCTCGTGCGCGACAGCCAGGCCGTCGCCGTGCTGCGCGGCTCGGCGCACACCGCGCACGGACTCGTCTCGAACGTCGGCATCCTGGCGATGGCGGTCGGCGCCGGCGCCGCGTTCATCGGGTCCGCCGCGGCATCCGCTCGTCGCCACCGGCTGCGCCGCGCACTCGCGTGGGGCGGCGTCGCCAGCCTCGTCGTCGCGCTCGACGACCTGCTGCTGCTGCACGAGGGCGCCACGTTCGCCTCATGGATGCCGAAGGCCATCGCCGCCGCGTACGCCGTCGGCTTCGCCACCTACCTGTGGCGCTTCCGCACCCCGATCCTGCGGCACCTCGACGTCGGGCTGCTCATCCTCGCGCTGCTCGGCCTGGGCACCTCCGCGATCGTCGACGTGCTCGCCGAACCTGCAACCGCGGCGTCGGTGCTCGTCGAGGACGGCGCGAAGCTGCTCGGCCTCGCCGCGTGGAGCGTCTTCCTCGTGCGCGGTGCACTCGTCGCGCTGGGGCCCGCGAGTGCGACCGCGAGCCGCAGCGACGGCGATCGGGCGGATGCCGCGAGCCGGGCTCGCACGGTCACCACGGTTCGCTGACGCCCCGCACTTGGCACCCTCACGGGGGATGCCGCCGGACACATCCATCCGCATACGTTTGGCACACTCACTGCGCCGACCCGAGGCGCGGGGGTGAAGCGTGGGGAGAACAGGATGAAACGAAGGGGCATGACGATCGCCGCGGCGTTCGTCGCCGGAGCGATGATGCTCGCCGGCGGAGGCATCGCGTATGCCGACACCCTCGTAGCCGAAGACGAGCTGCTGGCAGGGCCCAACCTGCAGCTCGGCACCGTCGATTGCGGCCAAGGCCTGTCGGCGACCATCGACCTGAAGCTGCGGCGCCAGGGGAACACGCCGGGCGGTGGCGGCACCGACAGCCCCGTGTTCGCCAACAGCACCGCGGTGTCGATCACGAAGACCTCGCAGAGCAACGTCAGCGCCAGCGATCCGTCACCCTCGACGATCACCACGCCCAGCAACTGGGTCACGTCCTCGACGAACACGATGTCCGACGCGGCCACGTCCACCATCACGGTCGACACCACGACGGCGGGCAGCTTCACTGGCACGGTGAGCTACCGGGCGTCCGGGACGAACACCAAGGGTGGGACCCACACCGACACCGTCACGCTCAGCGTTCGCTGGGCGGTGAACAGCTGTACGCAGCCGGACACGACGGCGCCCGTCGTGACGCTCACCTGTCCGACCGACGAGGTCATGCTCGACTCGACCGCGTCCGCGACCTGGAGCGCCACCGACGAGACCGGCTTCCCGAGCGGCGCAGTGACCAGCGGCTCGGTTCCGCTCGACACGTCGACGTACGGAGCGGCCACGGCTTCGGTGCCCGCCGGCCTCGTCACCGACGCGGCCGGGAACCCGTCGGCCGCGCAATCGTGCGGCTACTTCGTCACCGAGGACATCCCGCCCGTCGTCCAGGTCACCTGCCCGACGGGTGAGATCCTCATCGGCGCGGAGGTCTACGGGAACTGGACCGCCACCGACGAGGGCGGCTCCGGCCTCAAGACCGCAGCGAGCGGGCAGATCCTCGCGCCCACGACGGCATACGGTTCCGCGACGCTCGTTGTGCCGGCCGGCACCGCCGAGGACAATGCGGGGAACACGTCGGCCGAGACGAGCTGCGAGTACTTCGTCACGGAGAAGACGCCACCCGTGGTCCAGCTGAGCTGCCCGGTCGGGCCGTTCCTCCTCGGTGAGGCCGTGCCCGACGCGCAGTGGACCGCGTACGACCCGTCGCCCGGTTCCGGCCTCGCCGGCGCCGACAGCGGCTCGATCGCGGTGAGCACGTCGAGCGTGGGCGCGAAGACGCTCACGGTCCCGGCGGGTGCGGTAAGTGACATCGCAGGCAATACGTCGCTCGCGTCCAACGAGTGCGAGTACTCGGTGGTCTACGACTTCACCGGGTTCTTCCGGCCCGTCGACATGGGGAACGTGGTGAACTCGGTGAAGGCCGGCAGCGCCGTGCCGATCAAGTTCAGCCTCGGCGGCGACCAGGGTCTCGGCATCCTCGACGGGGCGCCGACGCTCAAGTGGATCGCCTGCTCCGCCGGTGCGACGGTCGACCCGATCGAGGTGACGGTCTCGACCGCCGGCGGCAGCAGCCTCAGCTACGACCCGCTCACGAACCAGTACAACTACGTCTGGAAGACGGACAAGAACTGGGCCGGCAAGTGCGGCACGCTGCAGGTCAAGCTGATCGACGGCACCACGCACACGGCGGACTTCAAGCTCCTGAAGTAGCGAGTCCTGCATGAGCGAGGGCCCCAGCCATCCGGCTGGGGCCCTCGTTCGCGTGGTGGCGGATCAGCGACCGGTGAGGTCCTTCGCCGCGTCCGTGGCGGAGCCGACGCGGTCCTCGACGGTGCTGCCGGCGCGGTCGACGGCGTCCTCGGCCTCGTCCGCGGTGCCCTCGACGGCGTCGCGTGCCGAGTCGATGCCGGTGGTGGCCTGCTCCTCGACCGAGTCGACCGCCGAGCCGACCTCGCCGATGCCGTCCTTGACGGTGCCGGTGGCGTCGTCGAGCGCGCCCTCGCGAGCGGTCTCGGCACGGTCGCGGACGTCGCCTGCGGTCTCACGCGCGATGTCGCCGGTCTCGCGACCCTCCTCGACGACGGTGTCGACGGCGCCGCCGCCGGTCACCTGGTCGAAAACGTGCTGCGCCGGGGCGGGCAGCATCCCGGCCGCGCCCGCGGCGCCCGCGCCGCTCACGCTGACCGCCGCGGCGGCGGAGGCGCCGATCGCGATCTTCGCCGCGATGCCGAGTCCTGCGAACCACTCGATTGCCATGTTCCTTCTCCTGCTTCTCGGCGCCGTCGATCGAGTCGACAGGGTCGGCGCCGTGGTCGGGTCCTCTGTGCGGGGAGTCGAGATCCACGACGCTCGGTCGAGGTCGAGGCGACTCGCCAGCGCGGCAGTGGGCCGCGGCGGCGCGTCGGAGGACGCCGTGCGAAGTGCGCCGAGCGCGTCGGCGAGCGGCGCGAGGTCGTCGCGGGCGGCGGGTGCCTGCCCGCGAAGCAGCGCCACTGCCTCGTCGTCGGTGATCCGTCGGTTCCTCATCTCACTCCCTGCCATCGTCGGAACCCCGTGCAGGGGTACGGGTCGGACGAACTTTTCTGCGCAATGTCTCGAGCGCCCGCCGTTGCAGGGCCTTCACCGCCCCCGGCCGCTTGCCGAGGACCTCGGCGACCTGCTCGACGGTGAGGTCGGCGACCACGCGCAGGACCATGACGTCGCGCTGGTCCCGCGAGAGCCCGTCGAGCAGCTCGAGCGCGGCGGCGTCGCCGAGGTTGCGCAGCGCGTCGTGCTCGGCGCTCGGCACGCGCCGCGGGTCGGCGTCGGCGTCGAACGGTTCGTGGACGCCGCGACGACCCCGACGCCGCAGCTCGTCGGTGAGCCGGCGGTACGCGACCGTGAACACGAACGACCGGAAGTCGGCCTCACCGCCCTCGAACGTGTGGAGCCGGTCGAAGACCGTGAGGAAGACCTCGCTCGTGAGGTCGTCGGGCTCGTGCGAACCGCGGGCGCGGAGGAACGCCGCGACCGCGGGCGCGTACGCGACCCAGAGGTCGGTGCACGCCCACTGGGCGCCCGCCTGCGCGGCGAGCACGAGCGACGTGAAGGCCTCGGGCCCGGCAGCGTACGCGCCGGGCCGGGGTCGGGCCGATGATCCGAGAGCGGATGGCGCGACGGCGCCGTCGTGTTCGGTCATCCGAGGGAGTGTAGGCGAGCCCCGGCTGGACGGTCGCTGACCGTCCACAGGGCGGGGGCGGGACCCGCCTACTCCGGGAGGGGTTCGTCGAGCGCCGCCAGGCCGCCCGCACGATAGCTCTCCCAGTCGCGGTTCGCGCCGCCGCCGGGCGGCATCCGTGCCGCCCAGTCGGCGGCGAGGCCACGGGCGACCTGGCGGGCCGCTGCGGCATCCGCTTCGGGGGTCAGTCGCCGCATCCACTCGCCGAGGGCGGCGACGCGACCCTCGTGGTACTTGCCCGCAGGGTACGAGCGCCCGTCCTTGGCGAGGGCGCACGACGTGACATCCCCCATCGTCGCCGCCCACGCCTCGGCGGCGGGCGCCCGCAGCCGCCGCACCTCGTCGCGGGCGTTCATCGGATCAGCGTCCGAAGAGGCGCGCGAAGAAGCCGGTCGACGGTTCGTCCTCGTGCCCGGCGCAGCGCTGGGCGCGCGGGACGCCGCGCATGACCTGGTCGACGTGCTGGCCGCAGCCGGCCCAGGTGGTCTTGCCGCAGGTGCGGCAGGTGGTGGCTCGGCACATGGTGGTTCTCCTTCGGGTTGCGGGGGCTCGAGACGCGCCTTCGGCGCTACTCGACCAGCGAGAGTGGGCGTCAGGCGGCGAGTTCCGCGGCATCGGCGACGAGCTCGCGCGCGTCGATCCCCGCCTTCCAGGTCAGGTAGCCGCCGTCGAGGTTGACGGCGTCGCGGCCGTGCTGCGCGAGCAGCCGTACGGCGGTGTGGCCGCGCTGGCCGACCTTGCAGTGCACGATGAGCCGACCCTCGGGCAGCTCGTCGAGGCGGTCGCGGAGCTCGTCGAGCGGGATGCGCAGGGAGCCGGGGATGGCGCCGTCGGCGACCTCGCCCGGGTTGCGCACGTCGAGCACGGTCGCGCCGGCGTCGACGGCCGCATCGACCTCGTGCCACTGGATGGACGGCGTGAGGCCATCGGCGGCGTTCATGGCGACGTAGCCGAGCATGTTCACCGGGTCCTTCGCCGACGAGTACTGCGGCGCGTAGGCCAGCTCCAGGTCGGCGAGCTCGGAGGCGGTGAGGCCGCCGGCCATCGCGGTCGCGATGACGTCGATGCGCTTGTCGACGCCCTCGCCGCCGACGCCCTGGGCGCCGAGGATGGCGTCGGTCCCGGCGTCGACGAGCAGCTTGAGCGACATGCCCTCGGCGCCGGGGTAGTAGCCCGTGTGCGAGGCGGGGTGCGTGTGGAACACGCGGATGTCGCGCCCCCGCGCACGCAGCAGCTTCTCGTTCCACCCGGTGGTGGCGACGGTGAGGCCCATGACGCCGACCACGGCAGTGCCGAGTGCGTCGCGCACCCGGATCTCGCGACCCGTGATCGCGTCGGCGGCGAGGCGGCCGTGGCGGTTCGCGAGGCCCGCGAGCGCCACGATGCGCGGCTCGCCGGTGATCGCGTCGACCTTCTCGACGGCGTCGCCGATGGCCCAGATGTGCGGGTCGCTCGTGCGCAGGTGCTCGTCGACGCGGATGCCGCCCCGCTCGCCGAGCTCGAGCCCGGCCGCCGCGGCGAGCGACGTCTCGGGGCGCACGCCGACCGAGCCGAGCACGAACTCGGCCGGGACGGTGGACCCGTCGCTGAGCGTCGCCGTGTCCGCGCCGATGGCGACGACCCTGGTGCCGAGGCGCACGTCGACGCCGGCGTCGATGAGGCGCTGGGCGACCGGGCCCGCCATCTCCGGGTCGATGGGCGGGAGCACCTGCTCGGCGAGCTCGACGAGGGTGACCTCGAGACCGCGGTGGACGAGGTTCTCGACCATCTCGAGCCCGATGAAGCCGGCGCCGATCACGAGCGCGGTGCGCGGCTGCACCTCGAGGCGGGCCATGGCCGTGTCGACGTCGTCGATGTTCCAGAGGGTCAGCGTGCGGTCGCCGCCCTCCATCGGCGGGCGGATCGGCACGGATCCGGGCGAGAGCACGAGGGCGTCGTACGGCAGGACGGTCTCGTCGCCGGTGGCGAGATCACGCGCGGTGACGGTGCGGGCGGCGCGGTCGATCGCGACGGCCTCGGTGAGCACGCGCACGTCGAGGCCGAATCGGCTGCCGAGCGACTCGGGCGTCTGGAGCAGCAGGCTCGAGCGCTCCTCGATGACGCCGCCCAGGTAGTAGGGCAGCCCGCAGTTGGCGAACGACACGTAGCCACCGCGCTCCAGGACGGTGATCTGCGCGTGCTCGTCGAGCCGGCGGAGGCGGGTCGCGGCGGACATGCCGCCGGCGACACCGCCGATGATGAGGTACCGCTGGGAAGTCATGGTCCCATCGTACGGATACCCCCGGGGTATTGTCAAAACACCCCAGGGGTATCGTTCAGCCGCTCAGCGCGGCAAAGACCTCGTAGACCATGAACGCGGGCCAGAACACGCCCTGGAAGAACGCGCCCACGAACTCCCAGAAGCTGTCCGCGCGCGAGAAGAAGTAGACCCAGGCCCCGATGACGGTGAGGAAGTAGATCCCGCCGCCACCCGCCGCGCCGGCCCGTGACCCCCTGTCGCCCATGATGCACCTCCGCCGCCGACGGTACGCCGCGTCATCCGCTCGGTGCCGGGCCGAAGGGCCCCCGGAACGGAGGGGATGCGGCTAGCGCGGCCGACGCCGACGCGCCGCGGTGACCACGAGGTAGCCGCCGAGCGTGCCGAGCACACCCAGCCCCGTGCCGAGCAGCGTCCCCTCCCAGCGCCGGAAGCGCCGCTCGCTCGTGACGATGCTGCCGACGCCGGTGATGAGCGCGGCGCTGATCATGCCCGCCACGAGCCGATTGCCGATGCGCTCGGTGCGCGCCACGAGCGGCTCGAGCTCCGCCGCGCGCAGGTGCACCTGCATGCCGCTGCCGTCGGCCGCGTCAATGAGCCGTCGCAGCACGCCGGGCGCCTCCAGCGCGAGCTCGCCGAGGTCGATGCCGGCCCGCGCCATCCGCCGCGCGAGAACCGATGCGCTCACCCGCTCGCGCGCGAGCCGCTGGGCGTACGGCTCCAGCGACTCCCCCAGCCGGAACTCCGGGTCCAGCCGCAGCGCGAGTCCCTCGATGAGCAGCAGCGCCTTGAACAGCAGCGCCATCTCGCGCGGCAGGTGCAGGCGGTTGGCGCGCAGGATGGCGAACAGGTCCGCGATCATCCGCGCGAACGGCGTCTCGCGCAGCGACCGCAACCGGTACTTGGCGAGGAAGACCCGGAGGTCCTCGCGGAGCACCTCGCGGTCCACGGGGGCCGAGCCCACCGAGACGCCCGTGAGGGCGCCCGCGAGCATCTCCGGATCGCCGCGAACGAGCGCGACGAACAGGGCGCTGAGGTGCCCCCGGAGGTCCTCGCCGATCGCGCCGACCATGCCGAAGTCGATGAGGGCGATGGTGCCGTCGGCGTGGATGAACAGGTTGCCCGGGTGCAGGTCGGCGTGGAAGAAGCGGTCCTCGAACGTCATCTTCAGCACGATCTCGGCGCCGCGCCGGGCGACGCGCTTCCGGTCGACCCCGGCCGCGTCGAGCGCCGCGGCGTCCCCCACGTTCATGCCGCGCATGCGCTCGAGGGTCAGCACCCGCGAGGTCGTGTGCTCCCAGAACACCCGCGGGATCACCACGTCGTCCTCGGCCTGGAAGCTCTCGGCGAACCGCTCCGCGTTCCGCCCCTCCTGCAGGTAGTCGAGCTCGGCGCGAAGCGTCTCCGCGAACTCCTCCACCACGCCCGACACGTCGACGTCGCGCGCGGGCCCCCAGCGACGAGTGGCCCGGGCGGCGAGGTTCTGCAGGATCTCGAGGTCCTCGAGCACCTGCGCGACCGCGCCGGGACGCCGCACCTTCACCACGACCGCGGTGCCGTCGTCGAGCGTCGCCGTGTGCGCCTGCCCGATCGACGCGGATGCCAGGGGCCGGTCGTCGAACTCGGCGAAGAGCTCCTCCGGCTCGGCGCCGAGCTCCCGGCGGATCACGGCGCGGATGTCGGCGGTGGCGACCGGCGGCGCGGCATCCTGCAGCTTCGCCAGTTCATCGACGAACGCGGGAGGGAGGAGGTCGGATCGCGTCGAGAGCAGCTGCCCGAGCTTGATGAACGTCGGCCCGAGTTCCTCGAGCGCGAGCCGCAGGTGTGCGGGCGACGTGGCAACGAACGCCGGATCGGCGGCGCCGTCGGACTCGGCGGACCGGCGGCGCGGCACGAACCGCCCAAGCCCGAGAAGTCCCGCCAGGAACCCGAGGCTGTGGCGACGGAGGGTCGCCGCGATCTCCCGGTACCGCGCGTTGTGGTGCCGCTCCTCGCGCTCCGCCATCAGAACGTCGAACCGAGCGCCTTCGCCTTCAGCGCCTCGAACTCGCCGTCGCTGATGACGCCCTGGTCACGCAGCGCCTGCGCCTTGGCGATCTCCTCGGTGGGGCTGGCGAACGAGATCGCGCGCATCTCCTCCCGGCTGTACTCCTGGTACTCCACCTGCTTGCGCGCCGACCGCTCGGCCATGCCCTTGCCCCGCACGATGAGGTACACGAGCCCCGTGATCCACGGCAGGAACAGCAGCAGGATCAGCCAGAGCGCCTTCATCCACCCGTTCAGCGAATGGTCGCGGAAGATGTCGATCACGATGTAGACGAGCACCAGCAGGTAGGCGAGGTACGCGAACATCCAGAAGTAGAACCAGATCCAGCTCCACAGGTCCATGGTCGGCTCCCTCCGGTCGCCTCCGACTGGTGCACACGCTACTCCCGAGGCGGTCGTGCGGACGGTCTTTGGTCCCGGATGGCGCCGCTCCCCCGTCGATAGCGTGACGGCATCGCCCCCGGAAGGAGCCCCCCATGCCCCGCACCTACGTCATCACCGGAGCCGCGAGCGGCATCGGCCTGGCCACCGCCGACCTGCTCGTCGAACGCGGTGATCGCGTCATTGGCGTCGACCTCGCCGGCTCGGACGTGAACGTCGACCTCGCATCGGCGACAGGCCGGGCCGAGCTCGTCGAGCGGGTGCGCGAACTGAGCGGCGGCGCGATCGACGCGGTGATCGCCAACGCGGGCCTCGCCACGCCCACCGCCGCGACCGTGGCCGTGAACTACTTCGGCGCGGTCGCCACGCTCGAGGGACTGCGTCCGCTGCTCGCCGGTTCGCCCGCACCCCGGGCGGTCGCCACCGTGTCGATGGCCTCCCTGTTCCCCACCGACGACGCGCTCACGGAAGCCCTGCTCGCCGGAAACGAGGAGGCGGCCATGGCGCGCGGCGCCGAGCTCGAGGCATCCGCCCCCGAGGTCGCCAACCGGATCTACGCGACCACGAAGGCGGCGCTGTCCCGCTGGATCCGCCGCAACGCCGCGACCCCCGACTGGGCCGGCGCCGGGATCCCGCTGAACGCCATCGCTCCCGGCGTCGTGGTCACGCCCATGACCGAGCAGTACACGAGCACCGAGGAGGCGCGGACGGCGATCCTCGAGATGGTCCCCATGCCGCTCGGCGGGATCTTCGAACCCCGCGACGCGGCCTACCTGCTGGCGTGGCTCACGAGCGAGGAGAACGGCCACCTGTGCGGTCAGGTCGTGTTCATCGACGGCGGCTCCGACGTCGTCATCCGCGGCGACTCGACCTGGTGATCAGGCGCGGTTGTTGCGGTCGGCGTCGTCCGGCCCGTCCGGCCCGTCCTGCTCCCACCTCGTGCCCTCGAGGTCGCCGCGCAGCGTGCCGGTGACCTCGTCGACGGCCGCACCGACCGTCGGCGCGAACCGGTCGGGCGTGAATCGACGCGTCAGCCCGTAGTCGCCCAGCACGTCCACCACCGGGTCCTTCATCTCGGCGATGACGAGACGGATGCCGCGCGCGGCGAGCCATTCGTCGAGCTCGACGAGCTCGTCGGCCGCGGTCGTGTCGACGTCGGTGATGGGCTCGGCGGCGAGGATGACGGTGCGGATGCCGGACCCGGCGGCCTCGACGCGCGAGCGCACGAAGTCGTCGAAGAGCCCGCCGTTCGCGAAGAACAGCGGGGCGTCGAACCGCACGATGACCACGCCGGGGATGCGCTCGCCCTCCGGGTACCGCGACAGGTCGTGGTATCCGCGGAGTCCCGATACGCGGCCGAGCTCTGCACGGTACGGGCGCCACGACTGGTTCACGAACGCCAGCAGCGAGAGCCCGATCGTCACCGCGATGCCCTCGAGCACGCCGAACGCGAAGACGCCCACGAACGCGGCGGCCGACAGCGCCGCGTCCACCCGGTCCATGCGCACCAGCCGGAGGAACCCGCGGACGTCGATCAGGCGCGACGCGGCGAAGATCACGACCGCCGCGAGCGTCGCGGACGGCAGGAACTCGGTGAGGCCCGGTGCGAGGAGCATGAACGCCACGAGCAGGACCGCCCCGACCACCCCGGTGAGCTGCGATTTCGACCCGGCCTGCTCGGCGACGGGGGTGCGCGACGACGAGGCGGTGATCGGGAAGCCGCCGAACACGCCCGCCGCGAGGTTCGCCGTGCCGATCGCGGCCATCTCCCGGCTGCCGCTCACGGTCTCTCCGCGCCTGGCCGCGAGCGTGCGGGAGAGCACGCCCGCGTCGGCGAACGCCACGAGGGCGATGCCCGCCGCCGGCAGCGCCAGCGCCGCGACATCCGCCCACTGCAGGCCGCCGAGCGCGGGCGCGGGCAGGCCCTGCGGCAGCGCGCCGACCACCGGCAGCTCGTCCGAGAGGCCGAGCAGGGCGGTGAGCGCCATCGCGGCGACGACGGCCGCGAGCACGCCCGGGACCGGCGACTTCACGAGCGTGAGCGCCACGATCACCGCGAGCGACCCGAGGCCGAACGCGAGCGGCAGCCACTGCACCTCGCCGCCGGAGACGCCGATCCAGGTCCCGGCGATCTCGCCGATGGGCGAGTCGGCGTCCGTGGAGAACCCGAGCAGCGTGGGGACCTGCGAGATGATCACGATCAACGCGATCGCGTTGAGGTACCCGACGCGGATCGGCTTCGACAGCAGGTCGGTCACGAACCCGAGGCGGAGGACGCCGCCGAGGAGCAGGATGGCGCCGACCATGACGGCGAGCAGCCCGGCGAGCGCGACGGCGCGATCGTCGTCGCCCAGCGCGAGCGGCACGATGGCTGCGGCGATGATCGGGCCGAGCGCCGAGTCCGGGCCGAGCACCAGGATCCGCGACGGCCCCACGAGGGCGTACGCGATGAGCGGCACGATGGTCGCGTAGAGCCCGGTCTCGGGCGGCAGCCCGGCGACCTGCGCATAGCCCATGCCCGCCGGGATGAGCAGCGCGGTGACGACGATGCCGGCGCGGAGGTCGGGCCAGAGCCACTCGCGCCGGTAGTGCCGCGCCGTCACGATGCCGGGCGGCATCCAGCGCGGCATCCGCTCAGTCACCGTGCGTCCGCTCGACCTTCTGCCAGATCGGCGGATGCGGGAGCCGGTTCTCGCGGTAAAGCCGCTCGGAGAAGCCGGCCCACACGATGAGGGCCGCGCCGGCTCCGACGAGCACGCCGCCCACGACGTCCGACACCCAGTGCGCGCCGAGGTACATGCGGCTGGCCATCATGAGCAGCGTGTAGAGGCCGCCCGCGATCCAGACCCAGGTGCGCAGGAAGATCAGCCCGAGCGCCATCGCGATCACGGCGGCGTTCGAGGCGTGTCCGGAGGGGAACGACCCGAAGTCGGGGTGCACGAGGATGTCCTCCGGTCGCACGCGTCCGACGGTGACCTTGACGAGCTGCGTGACGATGCCGCTCGCGGCGACGGCCGCGACGAAGAAGCCCGCCGCCCACGGCCGTCGCCACAGCAGCAACCCGATCACGACGACGGCCGGGACCACGAAGCTCGAGACGCGCCCGCTGCCGAGGAAGTCGAACGCCGCGGCCACGGCGGTCACGCCCGGCGTGCGGATCGCGACGATCGCGCTCATGAGCGCCGACTCGAACTGGAACGGTTCGCGGGCCTGGTTCACGACGATGACCACGCCGAGTGCGGCGACGAGGGCGAGCGCGATGAGCCCCGTCCACATCCACGGCCGGCGACTGACCCGCACCGGTGCCGGCGCGTGGTGCGCGGGCAGCGACGGTCCCTCCTCCGAAGCGGATGCCGCGCCCGCGGTGGCCCCGGACGTGGACTCGCCGTCGTGCTCAGCGCTCATCACGCCCCCACGCCTCGGGTCGTGCGTCCGACGCCTCGACCTGCTCGCGGGACCCGACGCGGACGGTGCGCCACGTGTCGACGGCGATGACGATGCCGAGCACCACGAGCGAGAGCATGATCGACCCGAGCGCGTCGGTCGGCCAGTGGTAGCCGAGGTAGATGCGGCACGCGGCCGTGAGGAGCACGACGAACGCCGCCGCGGCGAAGGCGAGCACCGTGATGAGGGGGCGCCGGTGGCGGGAGAAGACGAGGTAGGTGCCGATGAAGAAGAAGTCGGCGACGCCCATGACGTGCCCGGACGGGAAGGAGGACGTCGGGTCGTAGCCCATCATCATGTCGGCCGCCGGGGGCCGGTCCCGCGCGATGATCGGCGCGAGGAGCTGGACCATGATCACGCCGAGGATCATGCCGCCTGCGAGCAGGATGGGGCGCCACGCGTGCTTGGCGAGCACGCCCCAGACGACGGTCGTCACGAGGATGATGATCGGCATCGCGATCGGACCGAAGACGATCGCGAGCACGATCATGAGCGTGGTGAGCCAGTCGTCTCGACCGGATTCGATCCAGCGCTCGATGGGCTCGTCGATGAACGACAGGTCGTCGGCTTCGAGGATCGAGTCGAGCACGATGAGGAAGCCGGTGACGCCGACGATCGCGAGCAGGATCGCGACCAGGTACAGGTTGCGCTTGCCGCCGGGCGAGACGTAGCGCTCCTCGACCATGAACCGCTCGTGGAAGCGGCGCAGCCTGCTCTGTTTCCGTTGCTCGGCAGCGGATGCCGCGGGGTCGCCGCCGCTCGTGGCGTCGGTCTCGGACTTCGAACTCATGCAGACACGTTACGTGTCGCGCTCGACCGGCGCGATGTCCTCGCGGTGGTCGTCCTCGCCTCCCGGGGGGAAGTCGTGCCGGTCGGGCCGGCGGCTGAGGTAGAGCACGCTCACGGTGAACCCGCCCCAGACGAGCACGATGGCGAGCACGAGGAAGAAGATCGCGATGCCGGTCATCGACGGCCTCCCTTCGTCGGCGCGGCCGCATGGTGCGGCGGAGTGTGGTCGGGCAGTGGCGGCCAGGCTCGGAAGTCGTCGGGGTTCTGCCGCCACCGGAGGACGGTGAGCAGCCCCGCACCCGCCACGATCACGGCGATGGCGCCCCAGCCGAGCGCGAGCAGGTACCACTGCGGGTAGCCGGCGTAGCCGTCGACGATGAGCGAGACGATGCGCGAGATGAGCATGTACCCGAGGATCACCGGCGCGAGGATGCCCGCGAGCACCGTCCAGATGCCGCCCACGCGGAAGGTCGACACGCTGTTGAGGTGGTAGCGCAGCTCCGGGCCCTTGCGCAGCACCCAGAACGCGAAGACGCTCGCGAGGATCGCCGACAGGACGATGCCGATGTTGTTCGCCCAGTTGTCGACGGTGTCGAGCGCCAGGAGGCCCGTCGTGGTGGAGAAGAGCAGGATCGACAGGACGGCGGCGACCACCCCGACCCGCACGGCCGCCTGCCGCGGCGACAGGCCGAACTTCTCCTGGAAGCCCGCGGACACGACCTGCAGGACCGAGAGCAGCGAGGTGAAGCCGGCCATGGCGAGCGACCCGAAGAAGAGGATGCCGAAGATGGGCCCGCCCGGCATCTGCGAGACGATCGCCGGGAACGTGATGAACGACAGTCCCACGCCCGTGAGGCCCTCGAGCTCGCCCACCGCGACGCCCTGCTGGAACGCGAAGAAGCCCAGCGTCGCGAAGACGCCGATGCCCGCGAGGATCTCGAACGACGAGTTCGCGAACGCGACGACCAGGCCCGGCGTGGTGAGGTTCGACCGACGGCGTCGGTACGAGGCGTAGGTGATCATGATGCCGAACGCGATCGAGAGCGAGAAGAAGATCTGGCTGTAAGCGGCGATCCACACGTTCGGGTCGGCGAGCGCGGCGAAGTCGGGCGTGAAGAGGGCGTTGAGGCCCTCGGCTGCGCCGTCGAGGAACAGCGCGCGCACGACCAGCGCCGCGAAGGCCACCACGAGCAGGGGCAGGAAGATCACGTTGACGCGCTGGACGCCGCGAGCGACGCCGAGTGCGAGCACCACGATCACGGCGACCCAGATGAGGACGAGCGGGATGAGCACGCTCGGCACGAACGACAGGCTGAAGCCCGGATCGCTCGCCTGCAGGTAGTCCCCGACGAGGAAGCCGGCGGTGTCGTCGCCCCAGCGGAGATCGAACGAGAACACGAAGTAGCTGAGCGCCCACGCGATCACGACCGTGTAGTACAGCGAGATCACGAAGCAGATCGCGACCTGGAACCATCCCAGCGCCTCGAGCGACCGCCCGCGCGGACCGCCCAGGCGCCGGAACGCGGTCGGCGCGGAGCCCCGGAAGCGGTGCCCGACGGCGTAGTCGAGGAAGAGGATCGGGATGCCCGCCGTGATGAGCGCCACGAGGTACGGGATGAGGAACGCGCCACCGCCGTTCTCGTACGCCACGCCGGGGAAGCGCCAGATGTTGCCGAGGCCGACCGCCGAGCCGATGGCCGCCAGGATGAAGCCCACCTGGCCGGTCCACTGCTCCCGAGGTTGCCGATGCTGTCCGTGCTGCTCGACGCCCGCTTGTGACATCGCACCTCCCAAGGCTCGCGACTGGCTGCCTGCACCGTACCAAGGGCGGGGCGGGTGCCGCAGCATCCGCTTGCCGACGCGGCGGCCGCGTCAGACGGGGTCGGCGGCGACGAGGCGACCGGATGCCAGGGCCTCGCGGAACGTCGCGTAGTCGCGCTCGTTCTGGTCGGCGTAGTCGATCGCGAACTCCGCGATGGCATGGTCGAAGCGGTCGGACCCGCCGAGGTAGGCGGCGATCGCGACACGGTCCCCCGCCCGCGCGTGGGCGCGCGCCAGGGTCTCGCCGCAGGCACGGGCGTAGAGCTCGGCACCACGCGGCAGCATCACCTCGACGTCGGCGGAACCCTTCCAGTCGTTGAGCTGGCGCAGGTAGAAGTCCCGCTCGACGCCGTCGGGCGCGACGATGCGCTGCCAGCCCAGGAACAGGTCGCTCGCCGCCTGCATGAGCCGTTGGCCGCGCACGACCCGTTCGCCGTGCTGGTCGTAGCGGCTCGGCGGCAGGAAACGTTCGAGCACCGACGCCTCGGCCTGCTTCGCCTGGAGGATCAGCGGGTCGCCATCGTCGCGACCGCGCAGCAGCACGATCCACGCTCGCGTGCCGACGCTGCCGACCCCGACGACCTTGCGCGCCAGGTGGACGTAACGGAACTCCTCGATCGGGTGCCGCTCGAGGGGCAGCGTCGACCGGTACTCGGCGAGCATCTTCCGCATCCAGCCCTCGACGGCCTCGCCCGTGCCGGGCTGGAGCCCGAGATCCTCGATCGCGACGATGAGCGGCGGTTCCGACCGGATCCGCATGCGGCCGTCGTCGACCTCCACGAGCTTGGTGAACACGCGCACGCTGTCCCGCGTCCGCGCCTTCGCGAGGGCGGCCTGCGTCCGCTTGACCTGCCTGCTGCCGACCCGGTTCGCCTCGCGCTCCTCGCGGATCCACTGCACCATGCGGTCGGCGTCGAGCCGGTCGTACCAGGCGGCGAGCACGCCCGACCGGGCCGCCCGTCGCATCCGCTCGCGATACCCGGCGACCGCCTCGAGAACGACGCGACGGCGCTCGGCCGCGGAAAAGCCGCGGTGGCGACCGGCGATCTCGAAGCTCGCCGCGAGCCGCTTGACGTCCCACTCCCACGGACCCGGCAGGGTCTCGTCGAAGTCGTTGATGTCGAAGATCAGGTCCCGCTCGGGCGTGGCGAACACGCCGAAGTTCGACAGGTGCGCGTCGCCGCAGATCTGCGCGGTCAGCCCGGATGCGGGGGTTCCGGCGAGGTCCGACGCCATGATCAGCGCCGCACCGCGGTAGAACGTGAACGGCGAGACGGCCATGCGGGCGTAGCGGATGGGGACCAGCTCGGGCACGCGCGTGACCGCCTGCTCCTCGAGGAGGGCGACCGGGTCCGGTCGGTCGGCGGGCGGAGCCCAGCCGGCGTGCGACGACCTCGGCGCGCGCCTCCGCGCCGACCGCCCCGCCTCGGCGCGCGCGGCGAAGTCGTCGCGGGGTGCCGGATCGAACGCGGCATCCGTCTCGGTCATCGTGGTTCCTCCGTCACCTCGGTCGTCCGCGTCCGCGTCCGCGACGACGGCCGCACGGGTCGTTCGCTCGGGATGTTCCTCGAGAACAGCAGCGCGGCGAGCGCGATCGCGATCAGCCCCACGAACGCGATGCGGAGCGCCTGCACCTGCGACTCGCCGTACGTCCGGGTCAGCGCCTCCGCGTCGTCCTCCGAGAGCCCCGCGTCCTCGGCGATCTGCTGCACCGACGACGCCGGCACGAGCTCGACACCGCCCGCGGTCGCCGTCGCGACCTCCTGCTTGACGTCGTCGGGAAGCTCGCTCGAGGCCACGCCCCCGGCGAACGCGGTCGCCAGCGCCCCGATCAGGATCGAGCCGATGAGGGCGGTGCCGAGCGAGGAGCCGAGGTTCTGGAACACGCCCTGCATGCCGCCCACCTCGCTCGACTTCTCCACGCCGACGCTCGACATGTTGACGTTGCCGAGCTGGGAGGCGAGCAGCCCGAGGGCGGCACCCGCCGTGAACATGCCGATCCCGAACGCGGGCACCTTGAGCTCGACGTCGACCGAGGCGAGCAGCACCACCGCGGACGCCGCGAGCACGACCTGCCCGATCCGCACGATGGTGCGCGGCGACCACAGGTTCGAGAGCCGGGTGCCGGCGAACGAGAACAGGATCAGCGAGATCGACAGCGGGAAGATCCGCAGTCCCGTCTCGAGCGCGTCGAGCCCGAGCGTCATCTGCAGGTACACGGGGATCATGAAGAAGAGGCCCGCGGTGACGGCGTACTGGGCGCCGAGCGCGCCGAGCCCGCTCCGCAGCCGCGGGATCGACAGCAGGGTCACGTCGAGCAGCGGCGGACGGCCCGCCTCGAAGAGCCGTCGCTGGCGCCGGAAGAACCGCGCGATGAGCACGCCGCCGGCGAGCACGAACCAGGTCGTCAGGGAGATGCCGAACGGGGCGATCGGGAAGCCGTTGATCTCGGGCGAGTCGAGCGGCAGGATCCAGCCCCAGGTCTTGCTCTGCAGGAGGCCGAGCACGATGAGCACGAGCCCCGCCGACGACAGCACGATGCTCATCAGGTCGATCCGCATGCGCACGGCCGCATGCCGATCGACGATGCGTCGGGCGAAGAGCACGACGACCGCCATGACGACCACTTCGCCGATGAACACGTACCGCCACGAGGCGTACGTCGTCAGGTACCCGCCGATGAGCGGGCCCGCGGCGACCGCGGCACCGGATGCCGCCCCGATCATGGCGTACGCCGTGACCCGGGCGCGACCGGTGTAGTTGTCGGCGATGAGCGCCGCGATGGCCGGGATGACGAGCACCGCGCCCATCCCCTCGACCACCGACCAACCGAGGAACAGCACCACGATGTTCGGGCTGAGGGCCGTCGTGAGCGAGCCGAGCGCGTAGACGATCGAGCCGATCACGAACGCCCGCAACCGGCCCCAGACGTCGCCGAGCTTCGCGCCGACGAGCATGAGCGCGGCCATGGTGAGCGTGTAGAAGGTGATCGCGGCCTGCATCGCCGAGACCGTCGTGTCGAGGTCGCTCACCACCTGCGAGATCGACACGTTCATGACCGTGCTGTCGAGCACCATGACGAACTGCGCCGCGGAGAGGGCGATGACGACCGTCCACGAGGTCTTCGCGGCATCCGTCGTCGTGTCGGGTGCCGGCGGGGCGGATGCCGCGTCAGGCGGCGGATCGGAAGGGCTCATGGTGGTATCCCTCTCGGTCGAGGACGGCGATGGTCGACTCGGGTACCTCGAGGAATACTCCCGGGAGGTCGTTCAGCGGTTCCGACACGACGACGTGCGCGTGATCGCCGAACTGCGAGAGCCGCTCGGCGTCCGGGTACATCTCGCGGATCGTCGGGATGTCGGCCGAGTGGAACAGGGACCGCGACCGGCCCTGCGACGAGTAGCGGAGCGCCCAGATCGTGGCACCGTCCGACACCGCCACGGTGCCCTGCATCGGGAAGAGGATGCCGTGCTCGCGACCCACGCGCTCGACGTGGTCGACCGCCGCGGTGAGCCCTTTCACCGGGTCGTCGGCGAGGCCCAACGTCAGCGCCAGGTGGAAGAGGACCTCCGAGTCGGTGGTGCCCGTCACGTGCGGGTACAGCGACGGGTCGATCGCGAAGGTGAGGTCGCGCTTGACCTTCGCGAACTCCGCGAGGAACCCGTTGTGCATGAACAGCCAGTTCTCCCAGCGGAACGGATGGCAGTTCGTGCGCTGGATGGGCGGACCCGCGGCGGCGCGCACGTGGCTGAAGAACAGCGGGCTCTCGATCGCGCGCGCGAGTTCGCGCACGTTCTCGTCGTTCCACGCGGGCTCCGTGCTGTGGAACACCGCGGGGATGCTGCCGGCGACCGCGCCGGGCGGATACCAGCCGATCCCGAAGCCGTCGCCGTTCACGGTCTCGGCGCCGAGCGGGGAGTCCAACGACTGGGCCACGAGGGAATGGGTCGCGTCGAGGAGCACCGCGGACGTCCGGAGCGGCTCCCCCGAGTAGGCCAGCCACCGGCACATGGGCGTCCCTCCTGACCGCGACGTCCGCACGGGCGTCGCTGCCGGTCAGTCTCGTGCGTGGCCGGGCCCTCGGGCGGGCCGAAAGTCCCCACCGACACGAGGCGAGCGGGAGGCGGGACGGGTCACCCGTCGGTGGCGGGCTCCTCGGCCGGGGTCTCCTCGGTCGCCTCGACCTCGGCCGGCAGCGGGCACACGGCGGCCTCCGTCATCCGCTCGACCGCCTGCTCGTACGACCACGGGAGCTCGATGAGCGGTGGGGTCTCCTCGCCCGACGCCGTCGCCTTCGAGGCGATGGATGCCAGTGCGAACGCGGCCTCGCGCGCGAGCGTGCCGCCCGACGAGGAGTTGTTCAGGGCGACCACGACCGTGAGGCCGGTCTCGGGTTCCGTGAAGACGGCGGTCAGGGCGCCCGTGGTGACGCCCGCGAGGCCGCGCATCGGGCCGTACTGCTGGGCGCCGATGCCCTGGGACTGCCACGCCGGCGCGTCGCCGCCGAAGGGCGTCGTCGCCCAGACCTTGCGCGCCGTGTTCTCGCTGAACAGGGTGCCGTTCGCGAACGCCTCGCTGAACCGCTTCGCCTCCTCGAGCGTCGAGTAGGCCCCGGCCGCCGTGCCGCCGATCGAGCTCGAGCGGTCCGAGACGTCCATCACGACCTCGCAGTCCCGGTTGCCGTCGGGCAGCACGCCCGCGGCGTAGCCGCCGAGCGCCCCGGTGTGGTCGGTGGCCTGCGCCGGCGGAATGCTCGTCTCGTCGAGGTCCAGCGGCTCGAAGACGTACTGGTCGACGAGGTCGGCCCAGGTGCGGCCGGTGTGCTGCTCGAGCGCGGTGGCCAGCAGCATGACGCCGGTCCGCGACTCGGCCCATCCGGTGCCCGGGTCGAACCGGCGACTCGCGGCCATGCCGCTCGCGACGAGCTCGGTCGCCGGCCACACGCGCTGCGGGTTGCCGACGAAGAACCGGCTGAGCGAGGGGTAGTAGTCGGCGATGCCCGACTGGTGGCGGCACAGGTGCTCGAGCGTGATCCCCCCGAGGCCGGGCACGCCGCGCACCATCGTGCCGACCTGGTCATCGAGCGCGACGACGCCGGCGTCGACGAGGCGGAGCATGAGCGCGCAGGTGATCGCCCCGGTCGCGGTGGCGAGCTGGAAGCGGGTGTCGGGCGTGACCTCGGGTGCGCCCTCGCCGAAGTCGACCGTGCCGATACCGGTGGTCCACGCGCCGGCCCACGGTGCCCACACGCCCGCGACCGCGCCGCTGGACCCGCTCAGGCGCACGGCCTCCCCGAGCGTGGCCTCGAGACGCTCGACCACCTCCGGAGCGAATTCCGCATCGACCTGGTCGTACTCGGTGATGGCCTGCGAGGGCGTCGTGCAGCCCGCGAGCAGGAGGGCGGCGCAGGCGGACGCGACCGCCGCGGCGATCCTCCGCCGAACGCGCCCTGCTCCTGAAGCCACCGAGCCCCCCGCCGTGTGTCCGCAGCGATTGTAACCCGCTCGACCGGCGTCGCCCTGATCGGCACGTCACGGTTCGGCCACGCCGGGGCGCCGGGCCGCCGGACGGTGTCCCCCGAACCGGCGGCCAATCCGTCTGCGCAGGCGCGCCGAACCACGACCAGCACGGCGAACGCCGCGCGACGACAAGGAGGCATCGCCATGAAGAACTCACCCAACCGCATCGCCGCCACCGTGTTCGGTGCGGTCTACGTCCTCGTCGGACTGCTCGGCTTCAGCGTCACGGGCGGCGTCGACTTCATCGCGACCGAGGGCGGCCTGCTGCTCGGCATCTTCGCGGTGAACCCGCTCCACAACATCGCGCACCTCGCCATCGGCGCCGCGCTGCTCATCGCGGGGCTCTCCGATGTCGCCGCGGCGAAGGCGACGAACACGACGGTCGGGGCCGCCTACCTGCTGCTCGGCATCGTCGGCTTCTTCATCGCCGGCACGGCGGCCAACATCCTCGCCCTCAACACCGCCGACCACTTCCTCCACCTCGCCAGCGCCATCGTGCTGCTCGGCGTCGGTCTCGGAGCCGAGCGCTCCGCACGCGTGGCGACGGCCTAGGGAGCCCGCCATGACCGCACTGGCCGCGATCACGCGCAGTTGGCCGATGCTCGGCGCCCTCGGCGCGGGCCTCGTGCTCGCGGCGCTGGCGGCCGGTGCCGGGGGTGCGACGCAGGTCGCCCTGGCCGGGCTCGGCATCGCCGCGCTCGGCTGGGGCGTCCTGTCGCTGCGCGCCGGGCGCGCCCTGGCCCCGCGGTCCACGCTCGGCACGTGTGTGGGCGCGCTGCTCGCCGCCGGCGGCGCGGTCGCCGCGGGCGCGACGACCGGCATCCCCGGCGGGCCGCTCGCCGCGGCATCCGTCTTCATCGCCACCGTCGCACTCTCGGCCGCACTCGACCTGCGACGCCGCCGCGGCCGGCGGACGGCCGCCGCGGACGCCCGGGCCTCGGCCGAGGCGCACCCCCGGCTCGGGCTCATCGGGCTCATGGTCGGCGCTGCGCTCGTGTCAGCCCTCGCCACGCCCGCGCTCGCGGCCACCGAAGCCGGCGAACTCGCCGTGCCCCACGGGGAGCACGGCACCCACGACCCGGGTCATCGACACTGACCCGCTCCGACGGCGGCCGGGGGTGCGTGGCGATGACGCCCCCGGCCGCTCCCTCACGTCCGCCCGTCCGTCCCCGCGTCGAGCCGCAGCTCAGGCGGGCAGCTCGTCGGCCGTGCCGAGGTCGCGCGCCGCACCCGACATGAACCGCTCCACATCGCGATCGACGATGATGTCGCGCGGCACGAGCGGCCGGGCGAGGTAGAGCCCCTCGAGCGACGTCAGCCGCGACAGCGCCACGTAGGTCTGCCCCGGGCTGAACACGCGCGAGCCGAGGTCGACGATCGCGGTGTCATAGCTCGCCCCCTGCGACTTGTGGATCGTCACCGCCCAGGCGAGCCGGAGCGGGAACTGCGTGAACTCGGCCACGATCTCGCGCTCGAGCTTCTTCGCCACCGGATCCCACGTGTAGCGGTACTTCTCCCACGTCGCCGGCTCGACCTCGTGCTCCTCGCCGTCGACCTCGACGCGCACCTCGCGGTCGAGCGACGTGACCGTGCCGATGGTGCCGTTCACCCAGCGCGGCGCCTCGCCCCACCCGCCCGTGTCGTTGCGCAGGAACATCACCTGCGCGCCGACCTTCAGCTCGAGCTTCTCGTCGGCCGGGTAGCCGCGGCCGCCGAACTCGCCGTTCACGTCGGCCTCGTTGGCGAGGGAATGCCCGGGCAGCCGGTGCAGCGCCGTGCGGTTGATGCGGTTCACCGTCTCGTTCGTGGTCGCGAGCGTGATCGCGCCCTGCTCGGGCAGCGGACGCCGCGCGCCCGTGTCGTTCAGCACGCCCGCGATCTCGGCCGTCACCATGCCGTGCCGCACCGCGTTGAGCATGTGCTTGAACGCGTCGTCGTGCTGCCGGTGGATCTCGCCGAGCTCGAAGATCCGCAGGTCGGCCTCCTGCCACACCTTCGCGTCGAAGAACCACATCGACCGGTAGGTGTCGGCGAAGTAGCGCCGCTCGTCGCCCGAGCCGGGCACGGGCGCGAGCTGGTACGGGTCGCCGAACAGCACCACCTGCACGCCGCCGAACGGCTCGTGCGGCCGCTGCCGGGCCTGGCGCAGCGAGCGGTCCATCGCGTCCATGAGGTCGGCGTTCACCATCGACACCTCGTCGATCACGAGCGTGTCCATCGCATTCAGGATCTTCCGGACCGTGTCGTTCTGGTCGATCTCGGCGTCGGCGACGACCCCGATGGGCAGCCGGAACAGCGAGTGGATCGTCTGACCGCCGACGTTCAGGGCCGCCACCCCCGTGGGCGCGCAGATCACGATCTGCTTCGACGTGTTCCAGTTCAGGTGGTTCAGCAGCGTCGACTTGCCCGTGCCCGCGCGACCGGTGACGAACACGTGCTCGCGCGTGTGCTCGATCGCCCGGAACACCGCCTGCTGCTCGGCGGTCAGGATCACAGGCTGCACGGGTGGTCCTCCGGGGCGGGTCGGGTGACGGACGCCGCGCCGCGGGCGCCACCGCGGCGGGTCGGCGTCTTCACTGTAGACCGGCGCATGGGGCCCGGCGCCCGCCGCTGCGGCATCCGTTCACGGGGCGCGTTGCGCTGTGGACAACCCGAGTGCCCAGCCGACCGTGTCTAGACTTGCCGGGTGGGGAGCTCGGGCAGACGCGGTGGGCGCCTGTCACCGGCGGCGATCGCCGGGTGGGCGGGTCTCGCGGTGCTGCTCGGCGGCGCCATGCTCGCCGCCCTCGGCGGCCTCAACCAGAGCCTGTACGGCGCGTCGGCGTTCGTGGAGCGCTACCTCGACGCGATCGCGCGCGACGACATCGTGAGCGCCGCCGCGACCCCCGGCGTCCGGCTCGATCCCGCCGATCTCGCGGGCGCGGGCCTGCCGGAGGACATCTCGACGGCCATGCTGCGCTCAGGCGTCCTGCGGTCCGGTCCGGAGGACGTGCGGGTGCTCGGTGATGAGCCATCCGGCGACCAGGGAGCGCGCACCGTCACCGTGAGCTACCGGCTCGAGTCGTCGATCGTCGAGACGACGTTCGAGGTCAAGCCGATCGAACCGCTCTACGGCGTGCTCAACCGGTGGGAGTTCGCCACGAGCCCGCTGACCGTCGTGCAGGTGACGGCGGCGCACAGTCCCATGTTCACGGTGGGCTCGCTCACCCTCGACACGCGCGCCAATAAGACCGGCGACGAGCTGCTGGGGTTCACGCAGCAGGCGCCGTACCTCGCCGTCGCGCCCGCCGTCTACGAGTTCGGGTACGAATCGACGCTGCTCGAGGCGGTTCCGACCCCGCTCGCCACCACGCCCGGCACGCCCGCCGAGGTGCGGGTCGACGCGCTCCCCACCGACGAGTTCGTCGAGCGCGTGCAGGCGAAGGTCGACGAGTACCTGGTCGACCAGTGCGCGACCCAGCCCGTGCTGAAGCCGGCCGGCTGCCCGTTCGGCGTCGACGTCGACGACCGCGTCGTGACCGAACCGGTCTGGACCATCGTCGAATCGCCCGCGGTGACGCTCGTGCCCGGCGAGGCCGCGTTCGAGATGCCGCCCACGCCCGGCGTCGCCCGGGTCGCGTTCGAGGCGCAGTCGCTGTTCGACGGCACGTTCTACAACTTCGAGCAGGACGAGGGCTTCATGCTCGCGCTCGAGGCACGCGTCCGCCCCGACGGCTCCATCGCGATCCAGCTCAAGTAGCGCCCGGGCCGGCCATCCGGTCGAGGGCGGATGCCGCGGTCGCAGCGATCTCGTCCACCCCGCCGGTCACCCCGACGCGCACCGCCCGCTCATCGGCATCCGGCACCTCGTACGCGTCGAGTTGCGACGCGAGCAGGGTCGCGGGCATGAAGTGCCCGACCCGCCCGCCGAGGCGCTCGCGGAGCAGCGCCTCATCTCCCTCGAGCGCGACGAACGCGGTGTCGGGCGCCGCGGCCCGCAACCGGTCGCGATGGGCGCGGCGCAACGACGAGCAGGCGATCACGACGCCCGGCGCGCGCGCATCGGCGAGCGCGGTGCCGACGAGGTCGAGCCACGGCATCCGCTCGGCGTCGGTCAGGGCCCGGCCCGCGCGCATCCGCTCGACGTTCGCGGGCGGATGCAGGTCGTCGGCGTCGATGAAGTCGAGCCCCAGCCGGTCGGCGAGCGCGACGCCGACGCTCGTCTTGCCCGCGCCCGCGACGCCCATGACGACGATGCGGCGGACCGGCTCGGTCGCGGGACGCTCAGCCGGCGGCATCCGTCACTCGCCCTTGCCGTCGCGTGCGGCGAGCGCGGCCAGCTGCGCGTTGTACGACTCGAGCTCGGCCTCGTTGGTGCGTTCGGCGTGGCGGTCGCGCCGCTTGGTCTCCTTGGCGTCGCTGCGCGCCCACTGGATGGCGACCGTGATCGCGAGCGCCACGGTGGGGATCTCGCCGATCGACCAGGCGATGCCGCCGCCGAGCTGCTGGTCGGCGAGCGCGTCGGTGCCCCAGCCCATCGCGCCGTACCAGTCCGCGAGCAGCAGGCCGGAGCTCATCATGATCGACAGGCCGAAGAACGCATGGAACGCCATCGTGCCCAGCAGCAGCACGAGCCGGAACGGGTACGGCAGGCGGTACGGCACCGGGTCGATGCCGATGAGCGACTGCACGAACAGGTACCCGGTGATGAGGAAGTGCGCCACCATCCAGGTGTGGCCGATGTGGTCCTCCATGGTCCACCGGAACAGCGGCGAGTAGTAGAACACCCACAGCGACCCGGCGAAGAGCACGGCCGCCACGATCGGGTTCGCGATGATGCCCGCGAACCTCGAGTGCACCGCGAGCAGGATCCACTCGCGACCGCCGCGGCTGCCGTCCTTGCGCGGCCGGATGGCGCGGGCCGCGAGCGTCACGGGCGCGCCCGGCACGAGCAGCACCGGCACCGCCATGGTCAGGATCATGTGGGCGAGCATGTGCGCCGAGAAGAGGTACTCCTCGTAGGCGCTCACGCCGCCGCTCGTCACCCACGCGAGCAGCAGCATGCCCGCGACCCACAGCACCGTGCGGTACACGGGCCAGGCGTCGCCGCGCCGGCGGAGGCGCACGACCCCGGCGACGTAGAAGAAGATGCCGAACCCGCACGCGAGCAGCCACAGCAGGTCGGGGCTCCACTCGGTGAGGTAGCGGATCGCGTCCGGCGGCGGCGGCAGCGGCTCGCCGGTCAGCAGTTCGGCGGGGGTGCGCGCGAGCCCGCCCGAGGTCTCCTCGGCGACGGGCGTGGCCGTGCGCGCGAGCGCCGCGGCGACGCCCGACGCGATGCCCATGAAGGCGAGCTCGACGACGACGAGCAGCCAGAAAGTGCGGGTGACGGATGCCTCGGGGCGGGCCACCTGGGCCGACCCCGGACGCAGCATCCGCCCGATCATCACGCGCCGCTGCGCCGCCCCGAAGAGGCCCAGGGCGACGAGTGCCGCGACCTTGCCGATGACGAGGAGGCCGTAGTCGCTCATCAGCTGGTCCCAGGTGCCGATGCGCAGCGCGGCGCTCGCATACCCGGAGATCGCGACGACGATGAAGCAGACCAGCGCGACGGTCGAGTACCGGGCGAGCACGATCGGCAGGCGGTCGCCCGTGAGCCGCGACTTCAGCAGCACGAGCGTGAGGAGCCCGCCGAGCCAGGCGGCGACGAACACGAGGTGCAGGCCGAGCGCGGTGACCGCCTCGGAGTGGCCCGCGGTGCCCGCCGCGTGGCCCTGCTGGGCCATCGGCACGAGCGCGACCACCGCGAGCACGGTCACGAACACCAGCGCCGTGTGGTTGCGCACGGCGAAGCAGAGCACCGTGACGGCCGCGGCGACGAGGGTCGTCGTGAGCCACGCCCGCCCCAGCTCGATCGACGTGGCGAACTGGCCGAGCTGCGCGCCGAACCGGTCGCTCAGCTCGAACGGCGCCCCGGTCACGAGCAGGAACGTGAGCACCCCGGTCGCGGCGCTCGCGACGGTGAGCACGGCAGCGGATGCCGCGGCCACGTCGAGCGCGAGGTCGAACTCGCGCTGCTTCGGGCTCAGCGCCCAGACCGCGAGGACCAGCGCGCCGATCATCCCGGCGGCGCCGAGGTTCACGAACAGCTTCGCCGTGGGAACGCCCCAGCGCGCCACCGGGCCGGGGTCCTGGATCGGGTACGGATCCGCTCCCCCGCCGAACGCCAGCCCGGCGATCATCGCGGCGAGCGCGACGGCGACGAGGGCGGCGGGGCCGAGCACGCGGACGGAACGGGTCACCGTACGAGCCTACGTCTCGTGGGCTGGGAAGCGCCTCGCGGGGCGCTCCGCCCGCGCCGCGGCATCCGCTCGCCCCGGTGCCGCTGCCTCGGCCGCGTTGAACGCGCCGGGTGCGCTGAGGGCGCCGAGTGCGCGGATGCGCGACGAGCGCGCGGCGCATTCAGCGCGCACTCGTCGCGGCTCTGCGCGCTCGGCGCGGCGGCGGCGGCGGTGCGGCGGCGGTGCGGCGCGGTGCGGCGGCGGTGCGGCGGTGCGGCGCCGCCGCGGGTACGCCGAAGGGGCGCACCGGATGGAACCGGGCGCCCCTTCGGGAGTCTCGGAGTGCGTCGTGCGACGCGCGCGAGTTACTTCGCGGCGGCCTTCAGCTTCGAGCCCGCGGTGACCTTGACCGAGTTGCCGGCGGCGATCTGGATGGTCTCGCCGGTCTGCGGGTTGCGGCCGGTGCGCGCGGCACGGTGGGTGCGCTCGACGGCGAGCCAGCCCGGGATGGAGACCTTGGTGCCCGAGCCGACCGAGTCGGCCAGCGCGTCGAAGAACCCGTTGAGCACGGAGTCGACGGTGCTCTGGCTCTGGTTCGTCGCCGCAGCGATCTTGGCAACGAGCTCGGACTTGTTGAGCGACTTGTCAGCCATTGAATGTCCTCCTCGGACCTTCGCTGTGTGTCTACAGCTGTCGTGTGGATACGCGGAGTCGACCTTCGATCGCCCCCGTGGCCGTTCAGGCCGCCTCGAATGTAGCAGAGTCCCGCGGAAACACGCGGATTTCCGGGGTTTCGCGGGTGGTTCGGGCGGGGGTTGACGGATGGCGCCGAAGCGGTGCATCGTCGGCGAGGGGCACGGCGACCCGTCGACGGCGCGAGCGCAGACGACGAGAGGGGCGCCCCGGATGATCCGGGACGCCCCTCTCGGAAGCGGATGCCGCTCGGGCTTACCAGCTCGACTTGGTGATGCCGGGCAGCTCGCCGCGGTGCGCCATGTCGCGGAAGCGGACGCGCGAGATGCCGAACTTCGAGAGGTTGCCGCGGGGGCGACCGTCGATGGCGTCACGCGAGCGCACGCGGACCGGCGAAGCGTTGCGGGGCAGCTTCTGCAGGCCGATGCGGGCGGCCTCGCGGGCCTCCTCGGTGGCGTTCGGGTCGACGAGCGTCTTCTTCAGCTCGGCGCGCTTCGCCGCGTAGCGGTCGACGACCGCCTTGCGCTGCTCGTTGCGCGCGATCTTGCTCTTCTTGGCCATGTCCTAGCGCTCCTCTCGGAAGTCGACGTGCTTGCGCACCACGGGGTCGTACTTCTTGAGCACGAGGCGGTCGGGGTTGTTGCGACGGTTCTTGCGGGTCACGTAGGTGTACCCGGTGCCGGCCGTCGAACGGAGCTTGATGATCGGACGGATGTCCTGCTGCTTCGCCATTAGAGCTTCACCCCACGAGCCTGGATGTCACGGACGACCGCCTCGATGCCACGCGCGTCGATCACCTTGATGCCCTTGGCGGACACGTTCAGGGTGACGTTGCGACGAAGCGAGGGCACGTAGTACGTCTTCTTCTGCACGTTCGGGTCGAAGCGGCGCTTCGTCCGGCGGTGCGAGTGCGAGATGTTGTGTCCGAAGCCGGGGACGGCTCCGGTCACCTGGCACACTGCTGCCATTGGTCTTTCCTCCAATACCGAGGGGCCGGACGGCCCCTCCCAAGGTCACTTGTCTGCAGACGAGCCCCTCCGCTCGCGCGGTAGATACAGGGGGATTCATCCACGGTCCGGGCGGTGGAAGCGCCCAGCCAAACGTCGAGCTTACCAGATCGGCCCTGACCGGCCGAAACGGCTGCCCGGAACGCCCCTCACCGGTGGTTCGAGCCGCGCCAGTCGAGCGCCGAGGCCGCGAAGAAGCACAGTGCCCCGACCATGGTCCCGAGGTTCCGAGCGAGCGGACTGACGGGGTCGTCGTCGTACGCGGGAACGTAGGCGCCGGCGGCCGAGACCACGAACGCCGCGGAGCCGAGTACGGCCAGCCAGGCGGTCCACCGGGCCGTCGACCGCGCCCCGCGCTCGACGCTGGCCGCCGCGACCACGGCCAGCACGCCCGACACGAGGAACGCCGCCGAGCCCCACACGTCGGGCACCCAGCCCGCCTCGTCGGTGTCCGTGCTCGCGAGCGCCGCCCCGAGCGCCCGGAGCGTGCTCACGCCGAAGAGGAGCGTGCCGCCCAGCCGCACGGCGACCGACCACCACCCGATCCGTGCCGAGGACGGCGCGTCGTGGTCCGGCGGGCGCCAGCCGAGCGAGCCGAGCTGCACGGCGCCCGAGACGAGGAACAGCACCGACCCCAGCGCGAACGTGGCGTTCGCCCCGACCGGTCCCACCCACGAGGCGTAGGCCGGCAGCGCACCGAGGAAGAAGCACGCCGAGCCCAGCATGAAGCCCGCGGCCCGGCGACGGAGCCGCCGTTCCGGCGACGCCGTCCCGCCCGGCGAGCCCGCCATCAGCGGTGGAACGCCGAGCGCCGCCCGGCATCCGGCATCGGCGCCGTCAGCCGTTCGAGGTACTGCGGAGCGTCACGGAGGTCGTCGAGCAGGTCGGAGGCGAGGTCCATCGTCAGCCGGTCCCGGACGCCGATGCGCTGCACCGTGAGATCGGCGAGGTCGTCGGGCATGAGGGAGGCGGGCACGAGCCAGCCCTGGATGCGCACTCGGTCCTGGAGGTCGTACAGGGTCCGGTTCCTCGCCTCGCCCTGCTGGAGGAACCGCACTGTCGCCACCCCCTCGTCGAGCCCGCTCCCCCGGTACCGGCGTCCGCCCGCCCACCCCTCGCGGATCGGCGTGCTGCGCCACGGGGCCCCTCCCCCGTCGCTCCACGCACACGATACGACGGATGCCGCCCTGCCGACAGGTGGACCCACGGGCGGAGACGACGGATGCCGCGGGCACGACGTGCGCCCGCGGCATCCGCTCTTCGACTCATTGCGCCGTCACGGCGCGGGCCGACCTCAGGAGGTCAGCGAGTCGACGTACTCCTGGTTGTCGGCGATCCACTGCTCCACGATGGGGCCGTAGTCGTCGGTGTCGTTCTCGTTGAACATGGCGTTCTCGAGCGAGTAGAGCAGCTCGCTGTCCATCTGGAAGTCCTGAAGCCAGCCGGCGAGGGTCGGGTGCGTCTCCTCGAGGTCGGCGGTGCCGAACGAGTGGATGCCCTCGGCGTCGCCGAGCGCGCCCTCGGGGTCCTCGAGGTCCTTGATCGGGAACGCATCGTAGGCCCAGTGCGGGCGCCAGAGGGTGACGGCGATGTTCTCGCCGGCCCCGGTCGCCGCGGTCAGCTCGGAGAGCATCGCCGGGGTCGACGAGGTGAGGTACTCCATGTCGTCGAGGCCGTAGGTCGGGATGACCTCGTCGGTCGTGACGCGGTTGAGGCCCGAGCCGGGCTCGATGCCGACGAGGCGGTTGCCGAAGGCGTCGGCGTTCTCGGCGAGCTCCTCGAGCGTGTCGACGGGCGCGTCCTCGTTCACGGCGATGGTGAGCTTGGCGTCCTCGTTCCAGGCGCCGAGGTCGACGATGTCGTCGCCGTACTGCTCGACGTAGTCGGCGTGCGTGATGGGCAGCCAGGTGTCGAGGGTCACGTCGTAGTCGCCGTCGCTGAGGCCCTGGAAGACCGGGGCGGCGTCCGCGTACTCGAGCTCGACGTCGTAGCCCTGCTCCTCGAGGATGCTCTTCCAGAGCTCGCTCGCGGCGATGCCCTCGTCCCAGCCGTTGAACACGGCGATGGTGAGGTCCTTCTGGTCACCGTTCTCGAGCGTGTCCGCCTCGCCCGAGCCGGCCGAGCAGCCGGTCAGGGTGAGTGCGGCGGTGGCGCCGAGGGCGAGAAGGGTGCGCGTGGTGCGCTTCTGCATGTGATGCTTCCTTTCCTCCCGTGTGCTGTGGCACGGGTGTTGGGGATGTTCCGCGCGGTTCCGCGCGGGTTCCGGAGTGACGGATTCCCCTCGAGTGGGCGAAGTCGGTTGGGCTTCCGCGGGCCGGGCGGCCAGGATCGCCCACTCGAGGAATCGCGTCACCGGCATGCCGGGCACCGCCGTGCCGCAGGGCGGCGCGGTGACCGGATGGCCTGGTTACCTCACGCCGACGGGCGACTTCGCAGCCGAGTGCTTCACCGGGATGCCGGAGCCGTCGGCCTCGTCGAGGTCGGCGACCTTCGACGCATCGGTCGACTCCGCGGCATCCGTCGATCGCCGACCGAACGGCAGGCGGCGCCGGGTCGCAGCGCCGCCCGGGCGCGCCCGCCCGCCGAGTCCGCCGGTGATGCGGTCGAGCACGATCGCGAGGATCACGACCGACAGGCCCGCCTCGAAGCCGAGGCCGACGTCGATCCGCGTGAGCGACTGCACGACGTCGCCGCCGAGGCCGCCCGCGCCGACCATGCCCGCGATGACGACCATCGAGAGCGAGAGCATGATGACCTGGTTGACGCCGGCCATGATCGACGGCATCGCGAGCGGCAGCTGGATCTGGCGCAGGATGCGCCACGGCGACGAGCCGAAGGCGTGCCCGGCCTCGACGACCTCGCGGTCGACACCGCGGATGCCGAGCTCGGTCAGGCGCACGCCGGGCGCCATCGCGAACACGATCGTCGCGACGATGCCGGGCACGACGCCGACGCGGAACAGGATCAGCGCCGGGATGAGGTACACGAACGCCGGCATGGTCTGCATGAAGTCGAGCACCGGGCGGATGATGCGGCTGGCGATGTCGCTGCGCGCGGCGAGCACGCCGAGCGGGATCGAGACGACGACCGCGATGGCGCTCGAGACGAGCACCAGCGCGAGCGTGTCCATCGCGTTCTCCCACTGGTCGACGCCCACGATCACCAGGAAGCCGAGCACGGTGCCGAGGGCCAGCTTCCAGCCCTTGGCGAACCACGCGAGCGCGGCGATCGCCAGGATGACGACCCAGAACGGCGGGGTCGAGAGCACCAGGTCGACGAGGTCGTAGAACCCCGCGAACACGGCGCGGATCACGGCGAACAACCCGGCGAGCGCGTCAGTCAGCACGTCGATGACGGCCTCGGCGATCTCGCCGAGCGGCAGGCGGAAGTCGATCATGCGCGACTCCCCTCGATCGCGGAGGCATCCGGGGCGGCGATCGCGGCCTCCAGGCCGGGCGCTGGATCGGGTTCGACGGGCTCCGTGCGCTGCAGCGTCGCGGTGATGACCGCGATGGGCACCGTCGCGGGCGGCACCGCGGCGAGCTCGTCGGTCGTCGCCGGCACGTTGCCGAGCGCGGCGAGCAGCGTCACGCGCGGCACGACGCCCACGAGGCGCCCTCGGTCGTCGACGACGGCGAGCGGGATCTCCTGCTCGACCGAGCTGCCGAGCAGGTCGGCGAGCTGCTCATCGACGCCGACGGTCGCGAGGTCGCGCACCGCCTCGTCGAGCCGCTTCTCGCCGCGCTGCACGAGCCGCAGCACGTCGCGGTCCTGCGCGATGCCGAGCAGCCGGCGGCCCGGGGCCACCACGAACACCGTCGAGGTCTGCAGGTCGCGCATGACGCGGAGCGCGGCGCGCGGACCCGCGGTCGCCGAGACGACGGCGCGGGGCGCCTCCATGACGCTGCCCGCGGTGAGCACGCGCGCCCGGTCGACGTCCTGCACGAACTGCGCGACGTAGTCGTCGGCCGGGTCGGTGAGGATCTCCTCTGCCGTGCCGAGCTGCACGATGCGGCCGTCGCGCATGACGGCGATCCGGTCGCCGAGGAACATGGCCTCGTTGAGGTCGTGGGTGATGAACACGATCGTCTTGCCGAGCTCCTGCTGCAGCTCGACGAGCTGTTCCTGCATCTCGCGGCGGATGAGCGGATCGAGCGCCGAGAACGCCTCGTCCATGAGCAGGATGTCGGTGTCGGCCGCGAGTGCCCGCGCCAGGCCGACGCGCTGCTGCATCCCGCCGGAGAGCTCGGAGGGGAGCTTGTCGCCCCAGCCGGCGAGGCCGACGCGCTCGAGCACGCGCTCGGCGCGCTCACGGCGCTCCGCGGCATCCACGCCCTGGATCTCGAGGCCGTAGGCGGCGTTGTCGAGCACGGTCCGGTGCGGGAGCAGCGCGAAGTGCTGGAACACCATCGACACGTGGTCGCGGCGCACGGCCCGCAGCTTCTTGGGGGCGACGCCGGTGATCGGCTCCCCCATGACCGTGACCGAGCCGGCGGTCGGCTCGAGCAGGCCGTTGAGCATGCGGATGAGGGTGGACTTGCCGGAGCCCGACAGGCCCATGACGACGAAGATCTCGCCGCGTCGCACGTCGAAGTCGGCGTCGACGACCGCGGCCGTGCCGAGGTCGGCGACCTCGGCACGCGTCGCGCCGGCGCGGAGGCGGGCGAGGGCCTCGGCGGGCCGGCGGCCGAAGAAGCGCGTCAGGCCGCGCACCTCGAGGGCGGGCGCGAGGTCGGGCTGCGGCGTGGGGGCGGGCGCCGCGTCGGCGGCCGCCGAGGGTGCGGTCGCCGCTGGGTCGACGGATGCCGCGGGGGCGGCGGGGTGTTCGACGGTGCGGGGTTCGAGCATGGGGGCAGGCACTCCATCGCACGCTCACGCCGAGGCGACCGGATGCGAGGCCGGCGCAGGAGCGTGCTCATGGTCACGGCCGGGTTCCGTGCGATCCGGGAGGCGGGCTTCGAGCTCCGGCGAGGGGGTGCAGGGTGCCGGGGCGAGCGCCGCGATCCAGCGCATCCGGTCATCGGGATCGGATGCCACACGCGGAACCGTACGACCCGGATCCCGTCGGCGTGAGCCGGTGGATCAGGGGCGCGGACTGGGCGTCATGGTCCGTGCTGGACCGTCGTCCACCGTAGCCACGTTTCGACCCGCACCTCAAACCGAGCGGGCGCGCTGGCCCTCTGATCAGGGATTTCGTGGTCGCGACGGCGTCAGCGGTCGGCGTCGAGCGCTCGCGAGCACTCCGCGCAGAGCCCGAACACGTCGACGACGTGCGCGGCCCGGGTGAACCCGTGCTCGCCGGCGACGCGGTGGGCCCAGGCCTCGACCTCGTCGGCGGCGATCTCGACGGTGAGCCCGCAGTTGCGGCAGATCAGGTGGTGGTGGTGGCCCGTGCTGCAGGCGCGGTAGATCGCCTCGCCCTCGGGCGACTGCAGGCAGTCGGCGTCGCCGCTGGCGGTGAGGTCGCCGAGCGCGCGGTACACGGTCGCGAGGCCGATGGGCGATCCGCTCGCGTGCAGGGCCGAGTGCAGCGACTGCGCGCTGATGAACCCGTCGGTGGCGTCGAGTGCCTCGCGCACCGCTTCGCGCTGCCAGGTGTTGCGTTTCATGCGATCCGTGCGTCCTCCGCGGTCTCCACGGGGATGGGAGCCCGCCTCGAGGGTAGTCGCCGAAGCTTGGAGCCGGCCAACGCGATGAGCAGGAACGCGGTGGCGGCCAGCACGATCGACGGCCCGGCGGCGACCGCGGCGAAGCGCGAGACCAGCACGCCGATCACGCCCGACGCGGCGCCGATCACCGGGGCGACGACGAGCACGCCCCGGAAGGTGGGCATGACGAGCCGCGCGGCCGCGGCGGGCGCGGCGAGCAGCGCGATGGCGAGGATGGCGCCGACGGCGGGCAGCGAACTGACGACGGATGCTGCGGTGAGCCCGAGCACGAGCAGCTCGACGGGCCACTCGCGGAAGCCCGCGGCCCGGTAGCCGGCCGGGTCGAAGGTCGAGAACACGATCCGCGTGCCGAAGGCGGCGACGATCGCGACGGACGCAACGAGCACGACCGTCGCAAGGAGGATGTCCGCGTCGCTCACCGTGAGGATCGACCCGACGAGCAGCGACTCGGGCTGCACCGGCAGCCCCGGGATGATCGACTGCAGCAGGGCGCCGAGCGCGAACCCGCCGGTGAGCACGATGCCCGCGGCGACCTGCGCGCCCTGGTGCCGGACACGCGCGATCGCGGTCATGACCCCGACGATGGCGACGGATGCCACGGCCGCACCCAGCGGAACGCTCACGCCGAGCGCCGCGGCGAGCACCGCACCCGGGTAGGTCGCGTGGGTGAGCGCCTGGGCGAAGAACGTGCGACGGCGCAGCACCACGAGGGCGCCGACGAAACCCGCGCCGGCGCCGATGACGACGGCGGCGAGCATGGCGCGCTCGAAGTACCCCATCACCGCTCCCCAGCGCCGGCCGCGGCCACCCGGGGGCGGACGGCCCTCGGCCGCGAGGCCCGGTCGGCCAGCAGGCGCAGCGCGAGGACGACGGCGTACACCGCGACGAAGACGGCGACCACGGTGCTCCCCGCGGGCAGGTCGACGCCGGCGCCGACCGAGATGGCGAAGCCGGTCGCCAGGCCGAGCCACGCGCTCACCGCACCGACGGCGGCGGCGGCCGGGAACAGCCACCACAGCCGGCGCGTGACGAGCCGGGCCGCCGCGCCCGGCACGATGAGCAGGGCGAGCACGAGCAGGGCGCCGACGGTGCTCGCGCCCGCGACGACGACCAGCGCGATCGCGCCGTTCAGGACGAGGTCGAGCGCCAGGCCGCGGTCGCCGGCGGCGCGGCTCGCCGCCGGGTCGAACGCGCGGAACAGCTGCTGCTTGAGCGTCACGCCGACCATCGCCGCGGCGGTGAGCGACACCACGACGAGCGGGAGCACGTCGGTCGGCGCGATCGTCAGCACCCGGCCGAAGAGCAGCTCCTCCAGCGCCGAGGCGTAGTCGCTGCCGCGCGACACGACGATGACGCCGACGCTGAAGGTCGCCGTGAGGACGACGGCGACCGCGGCATCCGAGGCGATGCCGGCCCGCATGAGCATCGTGAGGGCGACTGCGCCGGCCAGTGCGGCGATCGCCGCGCCCGGGACCAGACCGGCCGTTCCGGCGACGGCGAGGCCGATCGCGAGGCCGGGGAAGACCGCGTGCGTGAGCCCGTCGCTGACGAACTCGAGGCCGCGCAGGTTGACGAGCACGCCGACCACGCCCGCCACGACCGCGAGCACGAGCAGCACGAGGAGCGCCCGCCCCATGAAGGGCAGCGCGAAGGCCCCGAAGAGCGCATCGCCGACGGTCACCGCGGACCACTCCCCCGCGTGCATTCCCGAACCGGCATCAATGCCCCTCGTGCCCGGGGACGACGAGCGTGTGCTCGTCGATCTCGACCTCCACGCCGTCGAAGCACTGCTGCACGTTCTCGAGCGTGAGCACCTCGTCGACCCGTCCGCAGCCCACCTGCTCGCCGTTGACGAGGAGCGCGGTGTCGCAGACGGTGCGCGCCAGTTCGAGGTCGTGCGTCGAGACGATCACGGCCACTCCCCCGGCCTTGAGCGTCGTGAGCGTGTCGATGAGCGCCTCGCGGTTGGGCTGGTCGAGCCCGTTGAACGGCTCGTCGAGCAGGAGCAGTCGCGGCTCGGAGGCGAGCGCCCGTGCGAGCAGCCCGCGCTGCCGCTGTCCGCCCGACAGCTCGCCGAACCGGCGGTTCGCGAGCTCGGCGAGGCCGACCGTCTCGAGCACGCTTCGCACGACCTCCCGGTCGTGTCGTCCGGGCCAGCGCAGCAGTCCGAGGCGCCGGTACCGGCCCTGCATGACCACCTGCGCGAGGCTGATCGGGAAGTCGGGGTCGACCTCGGCGGACTGGGGAAGGAAGCCGATCATGCCGTCAGCGGCATCCGTTCGGTCGCCGAAGCGCAGTTCGCCCTCGACGAGGGGCACGAGACCGAGGATGCCGCGCAGCAGCGTGGACTTGCCGGCCCCGTTCGGGCCGATCACGGCGACGGCCTCGCCGGGCCGCACGCTGAACCGCAGACCGGCCACCCCGGCGCCTCCCGGGTACCGGAAGGCGGCGCCCGTCAGGGAGAGCACGGGTGGTGGACCGGGTTCGCTCATGCGGTCATCCTCGCAGGACGTCGGGCAGCGCGGAAGGCTCGACGCCCCACGACTCGAGGATCAGCCGCGCGTTGTGGATCTGGCTGCCCAGGTAGGTCTCGCCCTCGCTGCCCGGCTGGCCGAGCGAGTCGCCGTAGAGGGCGTCGTCGCCGGAGTAGACCGTCACGCCCGCCTCGGACGCGATCGTCTCCGCCGCCTTGGGCGAGATGGACGCCTCGGAGAACACGGCTCGCACGCCGGTCTCGCGGATGCGCTCGACGAGCGCGTCGATCTCGGCCGCGCTCGGCTCGGCGTTGTCGTCGAAGCTCGGGATGACGCTGCCCACGAAGGTCACGTCGTACGCGTCGAGGAAGTACGTGAAGGCGTCGTGGTTCGTCACGAGCAGCCGCTGCTCGACGGGCACCTGCTCGACGTTCTCCTCGATCCAGGCGTCGAGCGCCTCGAGCCGGTCGAGGTAGTCCGCCTCGCCCTCGCGGACCAGGTCGGCGTCGACGCCGTCGAGCTCGGCAAGGCCGTCGGCGATGTTCTCGACCATCGTCTCGGCGAGCTCAGGGTCGGTCCAGATGTGCGGGTTGCCCTCGCCGTGGTCGTGGCCGTGGTCGTGGTCGTCCTCGGCGTGCGCCTCGTCGGCGTGCTCGTCGTCCGCGTGGGCCGCGTCGGCGTGCTCGTCTTCAGCATGGGCCTCGTCGGCGTGCTCGTCCTCGGCGTGGGCCTCGTCGGCGTGCTCGTCCTCGGCGTGCTCGTCGGTCGCGGCGAGCTCGATGCCGGTGCTCGCGTCGATCAGGGTGCCGTCGAAGCCCGACGCCGCGATCGCGTCGTCGAGCCAGCTCTCGAGCCCGGCACCGTTGACCACGAGGGCGTCCGCCTCGCCGAGTGCGAGCAGCTGCGCGGCGGAGGGGTCGAAGGAGTGCGCGCTCTGGCCCGCGCCGAGCAGCGGCGTGACCTCGACGGCCCCTCCCCCGACCTCGCGCGCGAAGTCGGCCACCTGGGTCGTCGTCGCGACGACGGTCGGCGTGCCGTCGCCCGACGCACCGGCGCCGGTGGCGCATCCGGCCAGCAGCGTGACGGATGCCGCGGCGAGAGCGGGCGCGAGCAGGCGGACACGACGATTCGGTGCGGTGGGCATGAGTCGAGGATAGCTTATTGATAATGATTGTCACAACCAAGAGGCCATCGAGACCGGGCGCGTGATCATGACGCCGGGTTGTGGACGACCTTCCCGAACGACGGTGGTCCGTGCCAGAGTGTCAGCCGTGGAAATCGCCACGACCCGAATCACCCTGCACCCGTTCACCGTCTCCGATGCCGAACGCCTGCTCGCCGGCGACGTCGACCCGCTCGACGGCTGGGAGGGCGGCTACTCGTTCACCGACGAGCCCGAGCTGCTCGCCGAGTACGTGCGCGCCGTGCAGCGCAACGGCGACCCCGCGCCGTTCGGCCCCTACCTCGTGCGTCGCGCCGACGGGGGAGCGGAGGACGGGGCCGCGATCGGCGGCGTCAACCTGTTCGGGCCGCCGGATGACCGCGGTGCGGTCGAGTTCGGCTTCGGCCTGGTGCCGGCCGTGCGCGGCGAGGGACTCTCCCGCGACGTCGTCGCCGAGGCGGTCGCCCTCATCCGTTCGACCGGGGCGGGGATCGCCCGCGCCGAGTGCGAGATCGCCAACCTGCCCGCCCGCCGGGTGCTCGAGCACGCCGGCCTCGCCGAGGTCGCCCGCAGCGACGACTCGGTGGTGTACGAGCTGCGGCTCTAGCCCCCGCTCACTCGAGCAGGAGCGCCGGCTCCTCGATGATCGACGCCACGTCCGCCAGGAACCGGCTCGCCACATCTCCGTCGACCACGCGGTGGTCGAACGACCCGCCGATCGTCGTCACGTAGCGCGGCCGCACCTCGCCGTCCACGACCCACGGCTTCTGCTTGATCGTCCCGAGGGCGACGATCGCCACCTCGCCCGTGTTGAGGATCGGCGTACCGGTGTCCATGCCGAAGACGCCGATGTTCGTGATGGTGATCGTGCCGCCCTGCATCTCGGCGGGCTGCGTCTTGCCCTCGCGCGCCGTGAGCGTCAACTGCTCGAGCGCTGCCGCGAGCTCGACCATCGACATGGCCTGCGCCTCCTTGACGTTCGGCACGATGAGTCCCCGAGGGGTCGCGGCGGCCACGCCGAGGTTCACGTAGTGCTTCACGATGATCTCGTCGTCCGTCCACTGCGCGTTCACGGTGGGGTTCCGGCGGGCGGCCCAGATCATCGCCTTCGCCATGATCAGCAGCGGCGAGACCTTGACGCCGGCGAAGTCCGTCGACGCCTTCAGGCGCTTGACGAACTCCATGGTGCGCGTGGCGTCCACGTCGACGAACACCGAAACATGCGGCGCGGAGTATGCACTCTGGACCATCGTCTGCGCGATCGCCTTGCGCACGCCCTTCACGGGGATGCGGGTCTCGCGATCGGTCGGTGTCTCGGGCGTCTGGATGTTGCGGAACACGCTCGCCTGTTGCGCGTCGCGGATCACGTCGTCGCGGGTGATGTCGCCGATCGGGCCCGTCGGCGTGACGCGCGACAGGTCGACGCCAAGATCCTTCGCGAGCTTGCGGATCGGCGGCTTCGCGATGACGGGGACACCCGCGTCGTAGCGCTCCGCCGGGCGCGACGGCGCCGTCGCCACGGGCGGTTCGGCGGCGATCGCCGAGGCGGGCAGCCGCGCGGGCGCCGACTCGGCCGGTGCGGGCGCCGGCGGTGCGAGGTGCTCGTGCGCCCCGCCGGGTGACGGATGCCGCCGACGGCGGCTGTTCGTCGGACCGGTGCTGCCGTGGCCGACGAGGACCGCCCCGCCGGCCTCCTCGGCCGCCGCCGCGGGCGCAGCAGGCGGCGCGGCAGCCTCGGACGGAGCCGGAGCCGTCGCCGCGGAGGCGTCGGGCGCGGCCGGAGCAGAAGACATGCCGTTGGCGGCATCCGTTCGGATGACCAGGATCGGCGTGCCCACGTCGACGGTGCGGCCCTCCTCGACCAGCAGCTCCGCCACCGTGCCCTCGTAGGCGCTGGGCAGCTCGACGAGCGACTTCGCGGTCTCGATCTCGACGAAGACCTGGTCGAGGGCGATGCGGTCCCCGGGCGCGACGCGCCACTGGACGATCTCGGCCTCGGTGAGGCCCTCGCCCACGTCGGGAAGCGGGAACCGGATCTCACTCATGGTGCTCCTCGGGGTGATGCGTCGGGTGCGGTCAGTACGCCATCGAGCGGTCGACGGCCTCGAGCACGCGGTCGGCGCTCGGGAGGTACTCGGTCTCGAGCGCGGCGGGCGGGAAGGGCGTGTCGAAGCTCGACACGCGCAGCACCGGCGCCTCCAGAGAGTAGAAGGCGCGCTCGGCGACGGTCGCGGCGATCTCGGATCCGACGCTCACGAACCCGTACGCCTCCTGCGCGACCACGAGTCGGCCCGTGCGCTGCACGGAGTCGAGGATCGGTCCGTAGTCGATGGGGGAGAGGGAGCGGAGGTCGACGACCTCGAGGCTGCGGCCCTCCTCGGCGGCGATGTCGGCAGCCTGCAGGAGCGTCGCGACCATCGCGCCGTGGCCCACGACCGTGACGTCGTCGCCCTTGCGGATGACGCGGCTCGAGTGCAGCGGGAGACCGGAGTGGTCGTGGTCGACCGGACCCTTGCCCCAATAGCGGCTCTTCGGCTCGAAGAACAGCACCGGGTCGTTCGACGCGATCGCCTCCTGGATCATCCAGTAGGCGTCGTGCGGCGAGGAGGGCGCGACGACGCGGAGGCCCGGCGTGTGGGCGAAGTACGCCTCGGGGCTCTCCTGGTGATGCTCGATCGAGCCGATGTGCCCGCCGTACGGCACCCGGATGACCACGGGCATCGACAGCGTGCCGTCGTGACGCAGGGTCAGCCGGCTGAGCTGCGAGGTGATCTGGTCGAATGCCGGGAAGATGAAGCCGTCGAACTGGATCTCGACCACGGGACGGTATCCGCGCATCGCGAGCCCGATCGCGGTGCCCACGATGCCGGACTCCGCGAGCGGGGTGTCGAGCACGCGCTGGTCGCCGAACTCGTCGAGCAGGCCCTCGGTCACGCGGAAGACGCCGCCCAGACGGCCGATGTCCTCGCCCATGAGGAGCACCTTCGGGTCGGTGCGCATCGCCTCGCGCAGCCCCGCGGTGATGGCCTTCGCCATCGACAGCGTGTGGACGCCGCGCAGCGCCGGCGCCGCGGCATCCGCTGCGCCCGTGGTCTCGGTCTCGGCCGACGTGGACACGGTCTCGACGGTCACTGGCCTTCTCCCTCGAACGAGTTCTCGTACGCCTCGAGCCACGCGGCCTGGGCCTCGACCACGGGGTGCGGGTCGCTGTACACGTGCTCGAAGATCGCCGAGCGCGGGGGAGCGGTGGCGTCGAGCGCGCGGCGACGCAGGTCGGCCGCGACGTCCGTCGCCTCGGCGTCGACCTCGTCGAAGAAGGCGGATGACGCACCGCGCGCCTCGAGCCACGTGCGGTAGCGCGTGATGGGGTCGCGCTCCGTCCAGTACTCGACCTCGTCGTCGGTGCGGTACTTCGTCGGGTCGTCGGCGGTGGTGTGCGCGCCCATGCGGTAGGTGACGGCCTCGATCAGGCTCGGGCCGACGCCCGCGCGCGCCTCCTCGAGCGCCTGCCGGGTCACCGCGTAGCTCGCGAGCACGTCGTTGCCGTCGATGCGGATGCCGGGCATGCCGAAGCCGCCGCCGCGGAGCGACAGCGGGCTGCGCGACTGGCGCGAGACGGGGACCGAGATCGCCCACTGGTTGTTCTGCACGAAGAAGACCTGCGGCGTCTGGTAGCTGCTCGCGAAGACCAGGGCCTCGCTCGCGTCGCCCTGCGAGGTGGAGCCGTCGCCGTAGTACACGAGCACGGCGGCATCCGTCTCGGGATCGCCGGTGGCGGTCGCGCGATCGAACTGCAGGCCCATCGCGTAGCCGGTCGCGTGCAGCGTCTGTGACGCGAGCACGAGCGTGTACAGGTGGAAGTTGCCGTTCTCGGCGGGGTTCCACCCGCCGAGGGTCACGCCGCGCAGCAGCTTGACGATGTCGACCGGGTCGAGGCCGCGGATCATGCCGACGACGTGCTCGCGGTACGACGGGAAGATGTGGTCCTGCGGCCGGGCGGCGCGCGCGGACCCGACCTGGGCGGCCTCCTGGCCGTGGCTCGGGACCCACAGGGCGAGCTGACCCTGCCGCTGGAGGTTGGCGCCCATGACGTCGATGCGCCGGGAGATCGCCATGTCGCGGTAGAACTGCTCGAGCGCGGCATCCGGCAGCGCCTCGATGATCGGGAGGTACGGCTCGGCCTCGGCCGACGGCCGCAGCTCGCCCTCGTGCGTGAGGAGCTGGAGGGTCGGGGCGGTGAACTCGCGTGAGGGGGCTGCCACCGTTCCACGGTACCCGCTAGGTGGAGGGCCCTTCTTGTGAAGGACCGACAAGCTCCCCGAGAACCCTTAGGAGCAGGTCCACAGACTCCTCCTCGCCCACGGAGACACGGATGCCGTCGCCCGGGAAGGCGCGCGCCACGATTCCGGACTCGAAGAGGCGCTCGGCGACCTCGGCCGTCCGGTCGCCCGTCGGCAGCCACACGAAGTTGCCCTGCGCCTCGGGGATCGGCCACCCCTGCGCGATCAGGTCGGCGCGGAGCGCATCGCGACGGCGCGCCAGGACGTCGACGCGGCGCAGCAGTTCGGCCTCGGCCTCGGGCTGGATGGCGGCGACCGCGCCGGCCGTGGCGACCGCCGTGACGCCGAGCGGGATGGCCGTCGCGCGCGCCGCGTCGAGGATGGGCACCGGTCCGATCGCGTAGCCGACGCGGACCCCGGCCAGGCCGTAGGCCTTCGAGAAGGTCCGGAGCACCACGAGGTTGGGGTAGCGCCCCGTGAGCTCGCTGCCGTCGACCGCGGCGTCGTCGCGCACGAACTCGGCGTACGCCTCGTCGAGGATGACGAGCCGGTCGGCGGGCACGCGCTCCATGAACCGCGCGAACTCCTCGCGCGTGACGGCGACGCCGGTCGGGTTGTTGGGGGAGCAGACGATGACCACCCGCGTGCGCTCGGTGACGGCATCGGCCATCGCGTCGAGGTCGTGTCCGTGGTCGGGACGGTTGGGCACCTGCACGCTCGTGGCGCCGGCGACCGTGACGAGGCCGGGGTACGCCTCGAACGAGCGCCACGAGTAGACCACCTCGTCGCCGGGCTGCGCTGCGGCCAGCACGAACTGGGCGAGCAGCGACACGGAGCCCGCGCCGACCAGGACCTCGTCGGGGGAGACCGCCCAGCGCTCGGCGAGGCGCTCGCGGAGGCTCAGCGCCGTGGCATCCGGGTACCGGTTGACCTCGGCCGCGGCGGCCGCGATGGCCCGCTCGACCTCGGGCACCGGGCCCCACGGGTTCTCGTTGCTCGAGAGCTTGAAGCCGTTCTCGGGCGCCGGTCGGCCCTGTCGGTACGGCGGAAGCGCGGCGATCTCGGGTCGCAGGCGCACGTGCGTGGTCGTGGGCTCCGGTGCGGTCACGGATTCCACCGTACCTCTTCGGTCGCGCGGCGTCCGCTGACATAGTGGAGGCATGCGCTTCTTCGTGAAGGTCATCGTGTCCGCGTTCGCCCTGTGGCTCACGACGCTCATCGTCTCGGGCGTGCGCGTCGTTCCATACGAGGACACCGACATCGCGACCGTGGTCACGTACCTGCTCGTCGCGCTGATCTTCGGCATCGTCAACGCCACGATCGGCACCCTGATCCGCATCGTCGCCTTCCCGCTGTACGTGCTCACGCTCGGCCTGATCTCGTTCATCGTCAACGGGCTGCTGCTGCTGATCGTGAACTGGCTGAGCGACCTCATGGGCTTCGGCCTCGAGGTCGACGGGTTCTGGTGGGGCGTGCTCGGTGCCCTCGTGCTCGGACTCATCAGCTGGCTCATCGGGCTGGTCGTGCGACCGCGCGACTGACGACGGCGCGACTGACGACCTCTTGGCGAGGCTCCCCGGGGCGCTACCGGCACCCCGGCTCCGATCCCGGTTCGGACCCAGGAGGGCTCACGCGTTCGGCGTGCCACTCGGTCGTCACGGCGGACCCGCCGCCGGTGTGTTCCTCGATGAGGTTCCGGAACTCGGCCAGCCGCGCGTCGTCGGAGTCGTCGAGCAGCACCGCCGTCTCGCGGTAGGCCGTCAGGCTGTGCGCCGGGAGGGGATGGGCGAGGGTCGGCTCGAGCCGCCCGAGGCTGCGCTCGACCGCCAGCCGACCGTCGGCCGTGACGCCGTGCCCCGCGGTCGCCGGGACGAGGTCCTCCGCGTGCTCGACCGACACCACGGGCCTCGACCCGCTCGCCACCTGTGCCACCGGTCCGCCGAGGCTCACGGCGCCCACCACGTTCAGCTCTGGATCCGCCGCGAGGTTGGCCGCGATGGTGCCGCCGGCGGAGTGGCCGGCGAGCAGCACCGGATCGCCGGGGGCCACCCCGGCCGCCTCCATCGCCGCACGCACCGCGCGTTCGCCGGCCGCCGACTGGGCGGGCAGCCCGACGGCGCCGGCGGGCGCCGAGGCATCCGCCACCATGTGGAGGTTCGAGGTCGAGTCGTAGGGCTCGTGCTGCGGGAGCGCGCCGAAGTCGACGGTTCCGATCGAGTACACGATCCACCGGGGTCCGTCCGCCGCCTCGTACCGTTCGATGCGGATCTGGGGATCGCCGGGCGGTCCGGAGGGGACGCGCTCGGCGAGGTCGGCGAAGCCGACGGGCGGGCCGGAACGCGACGGTCCGAGCGGCGACACCGTCGAAGCCGGTGTCGCGGACCATCGGTCGATCCGGACCTCCGTCTCCCGCAGTGCCCGAGCCCCGGTGACGAGCCCGACCGCCGATGCCGCCGCCAGCAGCAACGCCGCGTTCTCCGGGGCGCCGAGCGCCGCTCCGACGCCGAACAGTCCACCCGACCGGAAGAGGCCGGCGATGAACTCGTCGAGCGTGCCGCCGGCGGCGCGCACGATCGACACGAACGCGGGGTCGGAGAGGATCGGGAGCCCTCGCTGCTCGACGAGCGCGCTCACTGCCGCGACGCCCTCGGGCCCTGCGATGACGGCGCCCAACGCGAAGCCCGGAGCGAGGAGCACCGCAGCCGAGGCCCCGCTCAGGAGCAGTCCCGGCGCGGTCATGCCGAGCATCCCCGCCGTGATGCGCGCCCCGAGGTCGCCGCCGAACGTGGCCAGCCACTCGGCGGCGCCGTAGCCCGCCGCGCTCCAGTGGAGCGAGGAGGACAACGATGCGGTGTCGGCGGCCGCCGTGCGGAAACCGGCCAGTGCGGTGTCGAGCTCGCGCGCGGCGATCTGCGGACCCGGGTCGGAGTCGCCCCAGGCGATGTCCGTCAGGCGGTCCTGGATCCCGCCGGCCCTGGACGCCCACCCCTCGAGGATGCGACCCACGACACCCAGGCGGACCGCCTCGGCCGTCAGCGCCTCCGTCTCGACCGACACCGCGCCTCCGCCGCGGATGGTGAGGTCGCTCACGACGCGGCGCCCCTCCGGCGCAGCGCGTCGACGCCGGCGGCGAGGGCGTGCTCGGCATCGTGCATCACGTGCTCGGTACCCGCGAGGGCGAGGCGGATGTCGCGCACGCGCTCGGCGTAGTGATCGGCCGCGCCGGCGTGCCATCCGTCGAGTCGATCGAGCAGCAGCCCGGGTCGGAGCTGCTGGATCTCGGCGCGGAGGACCCGCAGCGCGTACAGCTCACGCTCGAGCGCCTCGGCTCTGCGCGTCGTGAGGGCGGCGACGTGCGCTGCCGCCGTGGCGTCGATGGGTGCGGTCACCCGTCGAGTCTCGGTTCGGCGGCCGGCTCCGGGGCGAGATCGGCCGCGTCGGTGCGCGGGCCGGTCCGCAGCGCCGCGTGTGGAGGACGGGTCGCGCCCGCGCGCCCCCACGGCACCGCGGGGCGAGCGAGCCTTCCGGACCTGTGCGAACCGCGCGAGCTCGTCCACAATAGGGGCATGACGCCAGCGGATCCCGGCGCGGACTCCGCGCAGCGCTTCCGCGTCTCGTTCGTGTGCACCGGCAACATCTGCCGGTCGCCGATGGCCGAGGTGGTGCTGCGCTCCCTCGCCGACCGCGCGGGCCTCGGTGAGCGGATCGCCATCGAGTCGGCCGCGACCGGGGACTGGCACGTCGGCGAACGCGCCGACCACCGCACGCTCGCGGCACTCGAACGCGCCGGGTACGACGGGAGCCGCCACCGCGCGCGGCAGTTCGATCCCGCCGACTTCGCGCGGCTCGATCTCGTCGTCGCCTTCGACCGCGGGCAGTCGCGGGTGCTGCGGAACTGGGCCCGCAACCTGCCCGACGAGCACAAGGTGCGCCTGCTGCTCGAGTTCGATCCGGAGCTGTCGCCGCTCCAGGACGTCCCGGACCCGTACTACAGCGACGATGCGACCTTCGATCGGGTTCTTGGGATGATAGAGCGGTCGACGTCGGCGCTGTTCCGGCAACTCGCCCCCGCACTCAGACAAGGAAACCGATGACCTCGCTGCCTCCTCAGCCGCTCAGCCCCCTCGACGGCCGGTACCGTGCCGCGGTCGGCGACCTCGGGGAGCATCTCTCCGAGGCGGGACTCAATCGTGCACGCGTGCACGTCGAGGTCGAGTGGCTGATCGCGCAGACCGACCGCGGGTTCTTCGGCACGTCGCCGTTGACGGATGCCGAGAAGCAGGCTCTCCGCGCGATCGTGACCGAGTTCGGGCAGGCCGACATCGACGAGCTGGCGCGGTTCGAGGCGACCACGCGCCACGACGTGAAGGCCGTCGAGTACTACGTGCGAGGCCGGCTCGAGGAGCTCGGCCTGTCGCACCTCGCCGAGCTGACCCACCTCGCGTGCACGAGCGAGGACATCAACAACCTGTCCTACGCGCTCACGGTGCGCGATGCGGTGGCCCAGGTGTGGCTCCCGAAGTACCGGGCCGTCATCGCCAAGCTCATCGGGCTCGCCCACGAGCACCGCGACGCGGCGATGCTGTCGCGCACGCACGGGCAGCCGGCGACGCCGACGACCATGGGCAAGGAGCTCGCGGTCTTCGCGCACCGCCTCGAGCGCATCCTCCGCCAGATCGAGGCGACCGAGTACCTCGGAAAGTTCTCCGGCGCGACCGGCACCTTCTCCGCCCACGTCGTCGCGGCGCCCGACGTCGACTGGCCGACTGTGTCGCGCGAGTTCGTCGAGGCGCTCGGCCTCACCTGGAACCCGCTGACCACCCAGATCGAGTCGCACGACTGGCAGGCCGAGCTCTACGGTCGCATCGCCCACGCGAACCGGGTGCTGCACAACCTCGCGACCGACATCTGGACCTACATCTCGCTCGGCTACTTCCGGCAGATCCCGGCCGCGGGCGCGACCGGCTCGTCGACCATGCCCCACAAGGTCAACCCGATCCGCTTCGAGAACGCCGAAGCGAACCTCGAGCTCTCGTCGGCGGTCCTCGACTCCCTCGCGGCGACGCTCGTGACGAGCCGGCTGCAGCGCGACCTCACCGACTCGAGCTCGCAGCGCAACATCGGCGTCGGCTTCGGCCACTCGGTGCTCGCGCTCGACAACATCCTGCGCGGCCTCGGCGAGATCGACCTCGACCGCGACCTGCTCCTCGCCGACCTCGACGCCAACTGGGAGGTGCTCGGCGAGGCGATCCAGACCGTCATCCGGGCCGAGGTCGCCGCCGGCGACTCGACGATCGCCGACCCGTACGCGCTGCTGAAGGAGCTGACCCGCGGCAAGCGCATCGGAGCGGCCGAGCTGGCCGAGTTCGTGCAGGGCCTCGAGATCACGGATGCCGCGAAGCAGCGCCTCCTCGCGCTGACCCCCGCGACCTACGTGGGTCTCGCCGACGAGCTCGTGGACCGCCTGGACCCAGCGGCGGCGGAGTAGCGCCGAAGGAGCGGACCGAGAACCCTCAGTGCCGCGGCTCGTCCGACGGGTCGCGGCGCACCGGGTCGCCGCCCGTGCCGTCGCCGTGGTCACCCGGGTTGGGCTTGACCGCCATCGAGAGCAGTGCGAGCGCCATCAGCACGATGATGAAGACGCCGCCCGCGGTGATGAGCGTCAGGTTCCAGTCGCGCGTGCCGAAGAACACGATGACGGCCGTGAAGACGGCCGCGATCGCCGCACCGCCGACGTACTCGGCGGGGCGCAGCACGTCGCGCCGGCTGGGCCGGTGCTCGTCGCCTGGGCGGTTGGTCACGAGGGCTCCGTTCCGGATGCCGCGCCGCCGGCCTCGACCGGCTCGGCAGCGGCCCACTTCATCGAGAACCCGCCGATCAGCAGCAGCACGCCGAGCACGACGAGGTAGGCCCCGAGGAGGCCGACCGCCGTGACGGGATCGAGCGGGAGGAGGACGAACACGAGGGCGAGCAGCGCCGTCAGCGCTCCCGCGGCGATCCAGTCGCGCGCCGCCGTCGACCGGTCGCGCAGGCGGAGCCCGGCGAGGAGCTCGATGATGCCGGTCAGCGCCGCCCACACCGCCACGGTGAAGGTGAACGCGCCGACACCGTTCGATGCGGTGTCGCGCAGCGCGAGAGCGATGAGCCCGGCGGCGGCCGTGATGATGCCGTTCCCGACGGCCGCCCACCGCGCGGTGCGGTCGGCCACGAGTCGGGCGGCGAGCGCTCCGGCGACGACGCCCGCGACGACGGCCCAGGCGCCGAACACCGTCAGGCCGAGGGCGGGGGAGTGGTCCTGGGAGAACGTGATCACCGCGGCGGGCACCAGTGCGAGCGCACCGCGCACGACCGGCACGAGCCAGGCGGCGGCGCGTTCCGGTGCGGTTTCGCGGGCAACGGCCACGGCCACCTCTTTCGACTGGGGAACCGTACAATCCTATGCCGCGTTCTCTGGGCGCTGACTTCACGTCCGGCGCGGGCCCGCGCGGCTCAGAGCGACTTGAGGATGTCCTCCACGCGGTCCTTCGCATCGCCGAAGAGCATCTGCGCGTTCTCGCGGTAGAACAGCGGGTTCGGCACGCCGGCGTAGCCCGATGCCATCGACCGCTTGAACACGATGACGTTCTCGGCCTCCCAGACCCGCAGCACGGGCATCCCCGCGATGGGGCTTCCCGGGTCCTCCGCCGCGGCGGGGTTCACGGTGTCGTTCGCACCGATGACGAGCACGACGGACGTCGCGGCGAGGTCGTCGTTGATCTCGTCCATCTCCTCCACGATGTCGTACGGCACCTTCGCCTCCGCGAGCAGCACGTTCATGTGGCCGGGCAGGCGACCGGCGACCGGGTGGATGCCGAACCGCACGTCGACACCGCGCTCGCGCAGCTTGTGGGTGAGGTCGGCGACCGGGTACTGGGCCTGCGCGACGGCCATGCCGTAGCCCGGCGTGATGACGACCCGTTCGGCCGACTTCAGCAGCTCTGCGGCATCCGTCGCCTGGATCTCGCGGTACTCGCCGAGGTCGGTGTCGCCCTTGGCGGGCGCCTCGATGCCGAACCCGCCCGCGATAACCGAGATGAACGACCGGTTCATGGCCTTGCACATGATGTACGACAGGTAGGCACCCGACGAGCCCACGAGCGCGCCGGTCACGATGAGCAGGTCGTTGTTGAGGAGGAAGCCCGCCGCGGCCGCCGCCCAGCCCGAGTAGCTGTTCAGCATCGAGATGACCACCGGCATGTCACCGCCGCCGATCGAGGCGACGAGGTGCCAGCCGAGGGCGAACGCGAGCGCCGTCACCACGACGAGCAGCCACAGCTGCGAGTCCATGACGTACCAGACGGTGAGCGCCACGAACACGACGAGCGCCCCGAGGTTCATCACGTTCTTGCCGGGCAGCACGAGCGGCGCCGACTTCATGCGCGCGGAGAGCTTCAGGAACGCCACGATCGAGCCGGTGAACGTCACGCCGCCGATGAAGATGCCGATGAACACCTCGGCGTGGTGGATGTCGGCGAGCGCCCCCTCGAGCGCGGGCGGGTCGAGGTGCCCGTTCCAGCCCACGATGACGGCCGCGAGGCCGACGAAGCTGTGCAGCAGTGCGATCAGCTCGGGCATGCCGGTCATCTCGACGATGCGGGCGCGCCACAGGCCGATCGACCCGCCGATCAGCACGGTGACGACGAGCAGGACGAGGCCGAGCAGGCTGCCGGGTTCGCCCCAGGCGTCCTGCACGGTCACCCAGATGGTCGCGGTCAGCGCGATGGCCATGCCGGCGATGCCGTAGCCGACACCGGCTCGGGCGGTCTCATGCCGGCTCAGGCCGGCGAGGCTCAGGATGAACAGCAGCGCCGCGACGATGTACGCGGCACCGGCGATGGATTCGGGGGTCAGGGTCTCAGGCACAGGGGGGCTCCTCGATGACGTCGTCGTCGGTCCGCGGTCAGCTGCTCACCCGGTCGCCCCTGGCGAACATGGAGAGCATTCGCCGGGTCACCGCGAACCCGCCGAAGACGTTGATGCTGGCGATGAGGATCGCGATCGATGCGAGCACCTGGACCGCCGGGACGTCGCTCGTGACCTGCACGATCGCGCCGACGATGATGATCCCCGAGATCGCGTTGGTCACGCTCATGAGCGGGGTGTGCAGCGCGTGCGCGACCTTGCTGATCACGTAGAAGCCCGCGACGACCGCCAGCACGAACACCGTGATGTGCTGCGGCAGCGGCTGCGGCGCGAACGCGTTGAGCAGGAAGAGCCCGGCGATGCCGAGGGCGATCAGCCCCGCCCGGCCCGCGGCCGTGAGCTGCCGCTTGGGCTTCGGTTCGGCAGCGGATGCCGCGGCATCCGCCTTCGTCGCCGACCCCGCCGCCGGAGCCGCCGACACCTGCACGGGCGGGGGCGGCCACGTCGTCTCACCGTCGCGCACGACCGTCACCGAGCGCTGGACGATGTCGTCGAAGTCGATCACGAGCTGCCCGTCCTTGCCCGGCGTCAGCAGCTTCACGAGGTTCACGAGGTTCGTCGCGTACAGCTGCGACGCCTGCGTAGGCAGGCGCGACGCGAGGTCGGTGTAGCCGAGGATCACCACGCCGTTCGGGGTCACCACCCGCTCACCGGCGACGGAGCCCTCGACGTTGCCGCCCATGCCGGCCGCCATGTCGACGATGACGCTGCCGGGCTTCATGCTCGCGACATCCGCCGCCGTGATCAGCTTGGGAGCAGGTCGGCCCGGGATCAGCGCCGTCGTGATGATGATGTCGACGTCGGCGGCCTGCTCGGAGTAGATCTCGGCCGCGCGCCGGTCGTACGCCTCGCTCGTCGCCCTCGCGTAGCCGTCGGTCGACTGCATGACCTCGTCGACCTCGACCTTCAGGTACTCGCCGCCGATCGACTTCACCTGGTCGGCGACCTCCGGGCGCGGGTCGGTCGCCCGCACGATCGCGCCGAGGCTGGAGGCCGCGCCGATGGCCGCGAGGCCCGCGACTCCGGCGCCGGCCACGAGGACCTTCGCGGGCGGCACCTTGCCGGCGGCCGTCACCTGCCCCGTGAAGAAGCGCCCGAACTCGTGCGCGGCCTCGACGACCGCCCGGTACCCGGCGATGTTGGCCATCGAACTCAGCACGTCCATCGACTGCGCGCGCGAGATGCGCGGCACCGCGTCGAGCGCGATCGCGGTGACCCCGCGGGCCGAGAGCGCCTCGAGCAGGTCGGGCCGCAGGGCCGGACTGAGCAGGCTGACCAGCGTGGTGCCGGGGCGGAGCTGCGCGATCTCGTCGTCCGTCGGGGCGTTGACCTTGAGCACGATGTCGCTCGTGATCGCCTCGACGCCCGGCACGATCGAGGCGCCGGCGGCGACGTACGCGTCATCCGGGAACGACGAGCGCTCGCCCGCGCCGGCCTCGACCGCCACCTCGTACCCGAGCCCGATCAACTGCTTCACCGTCGCCGGCGTGGCGGCGACCCTGGTCTCCGAGCCGTGCTCGGTGACGACGCCGATGCGCGTCATTCGCTCTCCTCCTCGTCGCGGCGGGCCGCTCGCGTCGAGGCGACGGGGACGGCGGCACTGCTGCAGGGATCACCATATGTCCCCGCATGGCCGCGACTCCATGATTCCGGCGGGATGACGGCGAAACTCCGGCCGTTCTTTCGCGCAGCGAAAGAGCCGCCGCCGGCGGGCTAGACCTGCACCATGTCGGCGAAGCGCGAGAAGTGCCCGTGGAAGGCGACCGTGACCGTGCGGGTGGGGCCGTTGCGGTGCTTCGCCACGATCAGGTCGGCCTCGCCGGCGCGCGGGCTGTCGCGCTCGTAGGCCGACTCGCGGTGCAGCAGGATCACCATGTCGGCATCCTGCTCGATCGAGCCCGACTCGCGGAGGTCGGAGAGCGCGGGCATCTTGTCGGCGCGCTGCTCGGGACCACGGTTCAGCTGCGACAGCGCGAGCACCGGCACCTGGAGCTCCTTCGCGAGGAGCTTCAGCGCACGCGAGAACTCGGACACCTCCTGCTGACGGCTCTCGACGCGCTTGCCGCTCGTCATGAGCTGCAGGTAGTCGATGACGACCATCTTCAGGCCCACGCGCTGCTTCAGCCGGCGGCACTTCGCACGGATCTCGACGAGCGTCATGTTGGGGGAGTCGTCGATGTAGAGCGGCGCGTCGTTGATGCGCCCGCGGGTGGAGGCGATCGTGGTCCAGTCACGGGTGTCGACGGTGCCCTTGCGCATGTTCTGCAGCGGCACGGATGCCTCGGCCGAGAGCAGGCGCATCGCGATCTCGCTGCGGCCCATCTCGAGCGAGAAGAAGATCGTCGGGAGGTCGTGCGTGATGGCGGCGGACCGCGCGAAGTCGAGCGCGAGCGTCGACTTGCCCATGGCGGGTCGCGCGGCGACGATGATCATCTGGCCCGGGTGGAAGCCGTTCGTGAGGTCGTCGAGGTCGGCGAAGCCGGTCGGCACGCCGGTCATCTTGCCGTCGGTGTGCTTGGCCGCCTCGATCTCGTCGATGGCCGTGCCGATCGCGTCGGTGAGGGGGACGTAGTCCTCGCTCTCGACCGAGCCGGTGACGGAGTAGATCTCGGCCTGCGCGTTGTTGACGAGCTCGACCACCTCGCCCTCGCCCGCGTAGCCCATCTGCACGATGCGAGTGCCCGCTTCGACCAGGCGGCGCAGCAGCGCGCGCTCGGCGACGATCTCGGCGTAATACCCCGCGTTCGCCGCCGTCGGCACGAGGCTCGTGAGGGTGTGCAGGTACTCGACGCCGCCGGCGCGATGCAGTTCGCCGGTCTTGGTGAGCTCGTCGGTGACCGCGATGACGTCGGTCGGCTCGCCGTGCGAGTACAGCGAGAGGATCGCGTTGAAGACGACCTCGTGCTTCGGCACGTAGAAGTCGATGCCCCGCAGCGTCTCGATGACGTCGGCGACCGCGTCCTTCGAGAGCATCATGCCGCCGAGCGTGCTCTGCTCGGCCAGCAGGTCGTGCGGGGGCGTGCGCTCACCCCGGCGGGCGTCGGGGTCGTCGAGGGGTTCGGCGAGCCCGAGATGCGCGATCGACAACTGCTTCCTCCGATTCGCTCGCTCATGCGGGCGCCCGCTCGTCGCCCTCATTCAAGGACTATCAGGACCCGCCCACACACCCGGCCGGAAGTCGACTCGGGGGGTTCGGCGGCTGACGCTGACTCACCATAGGCAAGGGGGTCGCGGGGCACAAGACGGCCTGTGGATAACTTTGTGGAGAGACTGGGCGAAACGCCGCCCTACATGTGCACTCCGCCTGTGGAGAACTGTGGAAATCGTGTGAATGACACGGGTTGAATTCTGACCTGATCAGGGGTTCCCGGAATCCACATCTGTGGGGGAAAAGATTCTTCAGAACTCACCGACGCGGGTGTTGCACCTGTGCACAACGATGGGGATAGTCCCCGAAATGCGGACTTGCGCTCATGTTCTCGGCGGGTGTAGGAATCGCCCAGCGCGCGGCCTCATCGGTCCGGGGGAATCCGGCCGACCTTCCCCCGGCACGACGACGCGGCGGGGGCATTCCGCCCACCGCCGCGTCGTGCGTGAGAGTTCGCGACTACTTGGCCGCGACCACCTGGAGGGTGATCGTCGCGGACACGTCGTCGCGCAGCTTCACCGTCGCCTCGTGGTCCCCGACCGACTTGATCGGCGTGGGGATCTCGATCTTGCGCTTGTCGATCTGGCCCAGGCCGGCGTCGGCGACCGCAGCCGCGACATCCGCCGTCTTGACCGAACCGAACAGGCGGCCGCCGAGGCCGGCCTTGACGGTCAGCTTGACCTTGCCCTCCTCGAGCTTGGCCTTGAGGGCCTGCGCGTCCTCGAGGGAGTGCAGCTCGCGCGCGGCGCGAGCGGCCTTGATCTGGTCGACCTGCTTCTGGCCGCCACGGGTCCACGGCGTCGCGAGACCCTGGGGGACGAGGTAGTTGCGGGCGTACCCGTTCTTGACCTCGACCACGTCACCGGCGGTGCCGAGACCCGACACCTCGTGCGTGAGGATGATCTTTGCCATTGTCGTGCTCCTTAGCGGCCGGAGCCCGAGTAGGGCAGGAGCGCCATCTCGCGCGCGTTCTTCACGGCGCGGGCGATGAGGCGCTGCTCCTGCACGGAGACACCGGTGATGCGACGGGCGCGGATCTTGCCGCGCTCCGAGATGAACTTCCGAAGGGTCGCGACGTCCTTGTAGTCGATGACGCCGACCTTGACGGACTTCGCGGGGGCGGCGTTCTTCGCGCCCTTGCCGCCGCGAGGCTTGCGGCGGTCGCCGCTGCTCTTTCCAGCCATTGAACTTTCCTGTCGTGTGTGAATTCTGGGTGCGAGCGGATGCCGCGTGGCATCCGTCGCCGGCCGTCAGGCCTTAGAAGGGCGTCTCGTCGCCGTAGTTGGTGCCCGGGGTGTTCCAGACGTCGCCGCCGCCCGAGGACTGCGCGGGAGCGCTGGGCGCCCACGCGTCATCCGACTGGCTGCTGGCGCCGCCGCCCCCGAAGGAGCCGCCGCCGCCGACGCCGCGGTTGGACTGGGCGCGCGTCACGGACGCGGTGGCGTAGCGCAGGCTCGGGCCGATCTCGTCGATCTCGAGCTCGATGCTGGTGCGCTTCTCGCCTTCCTTCGTCTCGTAGGAGCGCTGCTTGAGACGCCCGGAAGCGATGACCCGGGTTCCCTTGGTGAGCGATCCCGCGACGTGCTCGGCGAACTCGCGCCAGCAGCTCGCGCGCAGGAAGAGGGCCTCGCCGTCCTTCCACTCGTTCGCCTGGCGGTCGAACGTGCGGGGGGTCGACGCGATCGTGAAGTTCGCGACCGCGAGCCCGGACTGCGTGTAGCGCAGCTCGGGGTCGGCGGTGAGGTTGCCCACTACGGTAATGATGGTCTCGCCGGCCATGGGGACTAGGCGTCCTTCTTGGCAGGGGCCTTCGCGGCGGCGGCGGCCTTCTTCGCGGCCTTCGCCTCTTCCGCCTTCTTCACGGCGGCGACCTGGGCGATCGCCTCTTCCGCACGGAGGACCTTGGTGCGCATGACGGCCTCGCTGAGGTTCAGCTGGCGGTCGAGCTCGTTGGTGGTCTTCGACTCGGCGGTGAAGTCGACGACGGCGTAGATGCCCTCGGACTTCTTGTCGATCTCGTAGGCCAGACGACGCTTGCCCCAGATGTCGACCTTGTCGACGGTGCCACCGTCGTTGCGGATGACGTTGAGGAACTTGTCGAGGCTCGGAGCAACGGTGCGCTCGTCGATCGACGGATCGAGGATGACCATCAGCTCGTACTGGTGCATGACAGACCCACCTCCTTCGGACTCAGCGGTCACAGACGGTCTGTGACAGGAGGGTGTACATGCGTCGCTCCGCGGAGGCCGAGACTTCGGCGCACGGGCAACCTTCACATCGTAACGGATGCCGCCTCCCGGCGCACATCCGCCCCCGCGCCTCCGCCCGCCCGCCCGCTCATCCGCCCCCGCTCGCGAGGGCGCGGTTGCGCGACGAGTGCGCGGCTCACGAGGCGCGCACTCGTCGCGCGTGCGCGCACTCACCGCCGCCGGCAGGGGAGTCCGGCCGCGATGAGCTCGTCGCGCAGGCCGACCGCCCCGCCGATGACGTCCGACCAGGTCCAGCGAGCGACCTCGCGTCCGTGGTGGCGCTTGAGGCGGCGCTCCCGCTCCTTCTCGCGCCACAGCACCTCCGCCGGGAGCGCGCCGCGGAGGTACTCGTCCGCCGAGTACTTGACGAACCCGTCGAACTCGCCACTGACGCCGAACTCCGGCCAGTCGAAGTCCACGACGGCGACCGAACCGTCCGGGTCGACGAATCGGCGCTGGAGCAGCGGCGGCGGGAACCCGAGGAGGTGGATGTGCGCCCGGCTGAGGGATTCGCCGGCACTGGCCGCCAGTGGGTCGCCGAGTTCGATCGCCCTGCGCGCCGTTCGGGTCCCGCGTCCGGCCGATCCCACCAGCTCGACCAGGTCATCCCGGCGCACCCCGCCGAACGGGATCGGATCGGCGGACCGCACCTGCCCGTCGACGAACCTCCACGGCAGCGTGCGGGTCGCAGGTCGTAGGGCCGCGTCGACGGCGGCCATCGCCGCCGGAAACGCTCGGGAGCGGGCGAGGTCGGCGGTGGTCCGCGCGAGGTCGGTGATGCGAACCCCGTGCATCCGAGTCACCTGGTCGTCCCGCAGGACTCCGCGATACCACCGGACGGCCGTCGATGATGCGGGCGGCGTGCGATCGGTGGCCGACAGGTGGACCCATGAGGGGAGCGGGCGCGTCGTCGGCAGCCCGAGCAGCAGGGCAGCGCTCTCGCCCACCACGACGGGGTCGTCCGGGCGTCGCCGAAGCGTGGCCGCGATCTGCAGGAGGTGCCGCTGCTCCGGTGGCAGCGCCATCCATGCCGAGCGCTCGGCGTACGCCCCGGGCAGGATGCGGAGCAGCTCTCCGTTCGCGGCTTCACGCTGCAATCGCCGAGCGGATCGGCCCGACCCCAGCTCGTCGGCGACGTAGCAGATCGGAACGGGGAACTCGTGAGTCGTCATGCGCCCACGCTCGCGAGCCCCGCTGCCCGGCGCGGGCGTCCCGGCGGCATCTGTGCGCCCCTGCGGCGGATGCCGAGTTGGGCAGGAGCGGTGGGCGCGCGAGTGCGCGTCTCCGCGACGGGCGCGCGACCGCAGCCCTGCGCGCTCGTCGCGAACCTGCGCACTCAGACCCGGTCGGGTCGGGCGAGCGCCGGGGGGCCGGGGGGCGGGTCAGGCGTCGCCGCGGGCGGCCCACCAGGCGAGGAGGCGCTCGCGCGCGGCATCCGTGCCGATGGGGCCCTCGTCGAGCCGCACGTCGAGCAGGTACTTGTACGCCTCGCCGACCACCGGCCCCGGGCGGATGCCGAGCGTCGCCATGATCTGCTGCCCGTCGAGCTCGGGGCGGACCGCGGCGAGCTCCTCCTCCTCCGCCAGGCGGGCGATGCGCTCCTCGAGGTCGTCGTACGCGAAGCCGAGGCGGTCGGCCTTGCGACGGTTGCGGGTCGTGACATCCGCTCGCGTGAGGATGTGCAGGCGCTCGAGCTGGTCGCCGGCGTCGCGCACGTAGCGGCGCACCGCCGAGTCGGACCACGCGCCATCCGTGTAGCCGAAGAACCGCAGGTGCAGCTCGATCAGGCGCGCGACCGCCTTGATGGTGTCGTTGTCGAACCGAAGTTCGCGCAGGCGCTTCTTGGCGAGCTTGGCGCCGACGATGTCGTGGTGGTGGAACGACACGGCGCCGCCCGGCTCGAGCCGGCGCGTGGCGGGCTTGCCGATGTCGTGCAGCAGCGCGGCGAGTCGCACGACGAGGTCCGGCGACTCGAGCCGACCGCGCGACACCTCGTAGTCGATGGCCTGGTCGAGCACCGTGAGCGAGTGCTCGTAGACGTCCTTGTGGTGGTGGTGCTCGTCGATCTCGAGCTTCAGGGCGGGGATCTCGGGCAGCACGCGCGCGGCGATCCCGGTGTCGACGAGCAGGCGGATGCCGCGGCGCGGGGCGTCGGTGCAGAGCAGCTTCGACAGCTCGTCGCGCACGCGCTCCGCCGAGATGCGATCGATCTCGGGGGCGAGCGCCGACATCGCCGCGAGGGTGCCCTCCTCGACCTCGAACCCGAGCTGGGACGCGAAGCGCGCGGCGCGCATCATCCGCAGCGGGTCGTCGCCGAACGACACCTCGGGCTCGGACGGCGTGCGGAGGACGCCGGCGATGAGGTCCTCGACGCCGCCCGACGGGTCGACCAGCGCGATCTGCGGCAGGCGCAGCGCGAGCGCGTTGACGGTGAAGTCACGCCGGACGAGGTCGTCCTCGAGCGAGGTGCCGAAGACGACCTCGGGCTTGCGGGACGTGCCGTCGTACGCGTCCGCGCGGTACGTGGTGATCTCGACCGTGTGGCCGTGGACCTTCGCCCCGATGGTGCCGAAGTCGCGGCCGATGTCCCAGTGCGCCTCGGCGATGGGCTTGACGACCTCGAGGATCCCGTCGGGCGTGGCATCCGTGGTGAAGTCGAGGTCGTTGGTGCCGCGACCGAGGAACGCGTCGCGCACCGGCCCGCCCACGAGCGCGAGCTCGTACCCGGCGGCGGCGAACGCCTCGGCGAGCTTCGCGACGGTCGGCGAGGCCGCGAGACCACTGAGGCGGTCGAGGGCCTGCGCCACGCTCTGCATTGCTCCATGTTAGGCAGGGCGGCGAGGGCGGTGCGTCGCGCGCCCGGCCCGCGATCCGGGGGCGGGCCGCCGAGACGGGGGTGACGGATGCCGCAAGGCGAACGGTGACGGACGCCCCATCCACACCCGACGGGCTCCGGGACGTCACGCCGTAGAATCGCTCGCATGCCGGCCGAGTCGACCACTCCTCGACGCCTCCGCCGACTCCTCGCCTTCACCGCGTCCGCGGCGATGTCCGCGCTCGTCGCGATGGGCGCCGCGGCTCCTGCCGCGGCCGCGTCCGCCGCCGCCGGCGTCGTTCCCGGCGACCTCGGCGTCGTCGGCGTCGTCGCGCCCGCCGCGCGGAACGGGTCGGGCCTGACGCCCGAGGCGACGGAGGACGGGGTGCGCGTCAGCGTGGCCCCCGCGGGTGCGACGGCCGTCGCGGCGGGGGCGGGCATCGACGTGGTCGTCGAGGTCGTCAACCGCACCGGTGAGGCGCTCGGCGCCGGCACGATCGCGCTGGACGTCGCGACGTCGGCGCTCTCCGACGCCGCGGACGTCGACGCCTGGTCCACGGGCGACTCCGCCGAACGGCCCGAGGCGCGACGCGTCGCCGAGCGGGCCTCGGCCTCGCTGGCCGCCGGTGCCGCGACGACGCTCACGTTCACCATCCCACCGGATGCCACGGGGGAGTCCTGGCCCGCCGTGGGAGTCGCCGCGTCGCTCGAGATCGACGGCGACACGGTCGCCGCATCCACGTCGGTGCTCGCGAACTCGCGGCTCCCCGCCGCCGACCCGGTCGGCCTCGCGCTCGCGTACCCGCTCACGACGCCGCCGATCGAGGAGGGCCTGATCCCGGCGGAGCGACTCGAGGCGTGGACGGCGCCGACCGGCGCGCTCACCCGCCAGCTTGAGGCGGTCTCGAGCGCCGCCGTCGCGATCGGCGTCGATCCCCGGATCCCCGCGTCGATCCGCGTGCTCGGCTCGTCCGCCCCGCAGACCGCCGTCGAGTGGCTCGCCGAGCTCGAGCGGATGCCGAACGAGGTGTTCCCACTCGCCTACGCCGACGCCGACCTCGCCGCGCAGGCGCAGGCCGGGCTGGACGCGCCGCTCGAGCCGCTCGGCTTCGACGATGCGATCGACCCGGCCGACTTCACCGAGGGCGGCGAAGAGGACGGCGCCACCGCGTCTCCCGGCCGGATCCCCGACGCGGAGGCGCTCCTCGACTGGACCTTCACGCGCACCGACATCGCCTGGCCGGCCGATGACACCGTCGCATCGGGCGACCTCGACGTCTTCGCGGCCGGGGGGCTCACGACCGCCATCCTCTCGCCGGGCAACGTCGAGCCCGTCGAGGACGCGGTGAGCGCCGGCGCGACGATCGACGGTCGCGCGGCGGTCGTCGCCGACGCCCGGGTGACGCCGGCGCTCCGCCGGGCCGCGGACGCGGCATCCGACACGGAATGGCGCGCCGCGACCTCGCGGGTACTCGCGGAACTCGCACTGGCGGCCGACGAGGGCGTCTCCACGGTCCTCGGCACGTTCGGACGCTCGGGAGGCGACGGCTCGGACCGCGTCGCCGCGACGCTGTCGGCGCTGGCCTCCACGCCCTGGTCGCAGCCGGCGACACTCGTGGACACCGTCGGCGCGCCGCCCGTCGAGCGCACGCTCGTCTCCACGTCCGAATCGCAGCAGCGCCTCGACAACGTGGGTCGCATGCTCACCGCCGAGCAGGCCGTGGCCGACTTCTCCGACGTGCTCGTCGACCCGAGCGTGCTCACCGCGCCGACCCGGCGCGACCTGCTCGCCCTGCTTTCGACGGGATGGATCCCGCAACCGACCGAGTGGACCGCCGCCGTGGGGCGCTGGCTCGTCGACCGTCGCGCCATCACCGACGCCGTGTCGGTCGTCTCGAGCAGCACCGTGCTGGTCGTCGCGAGCGAGACCGGCATCCCGATCACCATCCTCAACGCACTCCCGTACCCCGTCGAGGTGGTCGTCTCCGTCGCCCCGTCGAACGGCCGGCTCATCGTCGAGGACTCCGTCGACGTCACCGTCGAGCCCGAGACGCGCAGCACGGTGAGCGTTCCGGTCGCCGCGGGCGTCGGCAGCGGCGAGGTGAACCTCGAGGTCTCGCTCGCCTCGCCGGACGGCACGCCCATCGGCGACGCGGTCATCGTGCCCGCCAACGTGCAGGCCGATTGGGAGGGCGTGGGTGCGGCGGTGCTCGCCGCGATCGCCGTGGCGGTGTTCGCGATCGGCGTGCTGCGCAGCGTGCGCCGGCGTCGACGTGACCGCGGGGCGGGTGCCACGGGCGCCGCCGATGCGGGCGCCGCGGGTCCGGCGGAGACGGGCGCCGCGGGTCCGGACGCCGAGCCCGAGAGCAGGGTAGCGTTCGACACCGCAGCACCCGAGCCCACCGAGACCACCGAGGAACGACCGAATGGCTGAAGACCGGATCGCCCGAGCGAGTCTCTTCCTGGCGTCCGGCACGATCGTGTCGCGCCTGCTCGGGTTCCTCAAGGCCATCGTCCTCGCGGGAGTGGTCGGCGTCGCCTACTCGCAGAGCGCCGACGCGTTCGCCATCGCCAACGGCCTGCCGAGCATCCTGTTCGCCATCGTCGCGGGCGGCGTGCTGAGCGCGGTGCTCGTGCCGCAGATCGTGCGTGCGAGCGTGCACGCCGACGGCGGCGCCGCCTACGTCAACAAGCTGCTGACGCTCGCGCTCGTGCTGATCGGCGCGGCGACGATCGTCGCGACCGCGGCGGCACCCCTGCTCGTCCTCCTCTGGGGCGGGAGCAACCCGTCGATCGTGCCGCTCGCGACGGCGTTCGCATTCTGGAGCCTTCCCCAGATCTTCTTCTACGGGCTGTACGCGCTGCTCGGCGAGGTGCTCAACGCCCGCCGCAACTTCGGCCCGTACACCTGGGTGCCCGCGCTCAACAACCTCGTCGCGATCGCCGGCTTCCTCATCTTCGGCTTCGTCTTCGGCTTCGACCCGACCGGCCAGCGCACGCCCGACGACTGGACCGCCGCGATGGTCGCGACGCTCGCCGGCTCCGCCACGCTCGGCATCGCGACGCAGGCGGTGTCGCTGTTCTGGTTCTGGCGACGCATCGGGCTGCGCTACCGACCGGACTTCCACTGGCGCGGCGTCGGCCTGCGGTCGGCGGGACGCATGGCCGGCTGGACCTTCGGCATGCTGCTGCTGTCGACGGCCGCGGGCATCGTGCAGACGCAGGTGGTCGCGACGGCGTCCAACCAGGGCGCGGCGAACGCGGCGATGGACACCGCCTGGCTGATCTTCATGCTCCCGCACTCGGTCATCACGGTGTCTATCGCGACCGCCTACTTCACGCGTATGAGCGAGCACGGGCGCGACGGCCGACACGAACTGCTGCTCCACGACCTGACCTCGGCCGCCCGCACGGTCGTGACCCTGCTCGCGTTCGCCTCCGTGGCGCTCATCGTCATCGCGTACCCGTTCGCACGCGTCTTCCAGTCGGGCGACTTCGCGCTCGTCGCCGCCGTCGCCGACGTCATCATCGCGTTCGCGATCGGACTCGTCGGGTTCAGCGTGCTGTTCCTCGTGCAGCGCACGTTCTACGCGCTGAACGACACCCGGACGCCGTTCTTCTTCACGCTCTTCCAGGTGCTCGTCTTCACCACCCTCGCCCTCGTGGCGCTCGCGACGCTGCCCAAGGAATGGCTCGCCGTGGGTGTCGCCGCCTCGACGACCATCGCGGGAGGCCTGCAGCTCGCCGCCGCGCTCGTGCTCCTCCGACGGCGCCTCGGGACGATCGGCATCCGTTCGGTCGCCGTGTCGCTCGGGCGCGCGATGGCGGCGCTCATCGTCCCCGCCGGCGTGGGCGTCGCCCTCGTCTGGTGGCTCGGCGGCTTCGAGGAGGGCGGCTTCGCGGTGTCCGACCGCATCAGCGCGCTGCTGACCATGGCCCTCGTCGGCACCGTCATGGCGGTGCTGTACGCGGCCTTCCTCCTGCTGTTCCGCTCACCCGAGTTCCGGGCCCTCGCGGTCCCCGTCGTCAGCCGCCTCCGTCGCCGCTGAACGAGGCTGGGAGCGGCCTGCGAGCCGCGCCGTGGGCCGGAATAGCGGCCGCCTAGACTGTGTTCACCTAGTCGTGGCATCCGCTCGGTAGGATGCCGCGAATCATCGCAGGACGAACAGGAGCGGGTTTGCGCGACATCATCATCATCGGTTCGGGACCGGCCGGGTTCACCGCCGCGATCTACGCCGCGCGCGCCGAGCTGAAGCCGCTCCTCATCGCCAGCTCGGTCGAGATCGGCGGCGAGCTGATGAACACGACCGAGGTCGAGAACTTCCCCGGATTCCCCGAGGGCATCATGGGGCCCGACCTCATGGGCAAGATGCAGGCCCAGGCCGAGCGCTTCGGCACCGAGGTCGTCTACGACGACGTCGTGGAGCTCGACGTCGAGGGCCCCGTCAAGCGGGTCAAGCTGGGCAACGGCGGCGAGCACGAGGCACGCGCCGTGATCTTCGCGACGGGTTCGGCCTACCGCAAGCTCGGGCTGCCCGAGGAGGAGCGCCTCTCCGGCTACGGCCTCTCGTGGTGCGCCACGTGCGACGGCTTCTTCTTCCGCGAGAAGACGATCGCCGTCGTCGGCGGCGGCGACTCCGCGATGGAGGAGGCGACGTTCCTCACCCGCTTCGCCGACAAGGTCTACGTGATCCACCGCCGCGACGAGCTCAAGGCGTCGAAGATCATGCAGAAGCGCGCGTTCGACAACCCCAAGATCGAGTTCATCTGGAACGCCGAGGTCGCCGCCATCCTGGGCGACGCGCAGGTCAGCGGCGTCACCCTGCGCGACACCGTGACCGGTGAGGAGCGCGCGCTCGACCTCGACGGTCTGTTCGTGGCGATCGGCAACGACCCGCGCACGCACCTCGTGCACGGCAAGCTCGACCTCACGCACGAGGGCACCATCGCGGTGCAGGGTCGCTCGTCGCGGACCTCGGTGCCGGGCGTCTTCGCCGCGGGCGACGTCATCGACCCCACCTACCGCCAGGCCGTGACGGCGGCCGGATCGGGCACCGTGGCGGCGCTCGACGCCGAGCACTACCTCGCCGCGCTCGACGACACCGACGACCAGCCGGCGGCCGCCGAGGCCGAGGCCATCGAGGTGGACGAGGCCGTCGCCGCCGACCTGGCGCGCGTCGACTGAGTATTCCGACCGCAGCATTCGTGCTCGGCGTCCGACGCCGGCGGCATCCGCTTCACGCAAAGGAGAGAGACACATGACTGCACGTGCAGTGACCGAGGCCACCTTCGACCAGGAGGTGCTCAAGAACGACCGAGCCGTGCTCGTCGACTTCTGGGCCGAGTGGTGCGGTCCGTGCCGCGCCGTGAGCCCCATCCTCGACCAGATCGCGACCGAGCACTCCGACAAGCTCGACATCGTCAAGCTCAACGTCGACGAGAACCCCGGCCTCGCCATGAAGTACCAGATCACCGCCATCCCCGCGATGAAGGTCTTCAAGGGCGGCGAGGTCGTGCACACGGTCATCGGCGCGAAGCCGAAGCCCGCGCTCGAGGCCGACCTGGCCGAGTTCATCGGCTGAGTCCGCTCCACTCGTCATGGCCCGTCCCGGTTCGCCGGGGCGGGCCGTCGTCGTCTCCGCGCATCTCCGGCGATCGGCGTCGCTCGGCTCTCGGCATGGGCGAACGGATGCCGCGTGCGGCATGCACGCGCGCCGCGTCACGCAGCGGCATCCGCTTCGGGCCCCTCGCCGACGGCTGACTAGCATGGGAACCCTGAGCAGAACGGAACCAGCAGTGACCCCTGACGGAGTGCCCCAGCGGACCGGCAACAACCTCGACCCCTGGTATGCGAACTATGCCGAGCGAGCCGCCGGCTTCGCCGCCTCCGAGGTGCGCGCCCTCTTCGCCGTCGCCTCCCGCCCCGAGGTCGTGTCGCTCGCCGGCGGGATGCCGTACGTGTCGGCGCTGCCGCAGGAGCTCATCACCTCGGCGTTCGAGCAGGTGATGCGCGAGCAGGGCCCGGTGGCGCTGCAGTACGGGTCCGGACAGGGGATCCCCGCGCTGCGCGAGCACATCGTCGAGGTGATGTCGCTGGAGGGCATCCGCGGGTCGGTGGACAACGTGGTGACCTCGACCGGCTCGCAGCAGGCGCTCGACCTCGTCGCCAAGCTCTTCCTCGACCCCGGCGACGTGGTGCTCGCCGAGGCGCCCTCCTACGTCGGTGCGATGGGCGTCTTCCGCTCCTACCAGGCGTCGGTGGTCCACGTCGCGATGGACGACGACGGCCTGATCCCCGAGGCGCTCCGCCAGACCATCGCGCACCTGCGCGGCCAGGGTCGACGGATCAAGTTCCTCTACACGATCCCGAACTTCCACAACCCGGCGGGGGTCACCCTCTCCGCCGAGCGGCGCCCGGAGATCCTCGAGATCTGCCGCTCCAACGAGATCCTCGTCTTGGAGGACAACCCGTACGGCCTGCTGCACTTCGACGAGCCGGCGCCGCACGCCCTGCGCTCGATGGACGCCGAGGGGGTCATCTACCTCGGGTCGTTCTCGAAGACGCTGGCGCCCGGGTTCCGGGTGGGTTGGGCGCTGGCCCCGCACGCCATCCGCGAGAAGCTCATCCTCGCAGCGGAGTCGGCGATCCTGTCGCCGTCGTCCTTCAGTCAGCTCGTCGTCTCGGAGTACCTGTCGCAGGCGGACTGGCGCGGCCAGATCGACGCGTTCCGCGGGGTCTACCGCGAACGCAAGGACGCGATGATCGAGGCGCTGGGGGAGTACCTGCCGCAGCTGTCGTGGACCAACCCCAACGGCGGGTTCTACGTCTGGGTGACGCTGCCGGACGTCCTCGACTCGAAGCAGATGCTGCCCCGCGCGGTGCGCGAGCTCGTCGCGTACACGCCCGGCACGGCGTTCTTCGCCGACGGCCGCGGTCGGCACGCCATCCGCCTCTCGTTCTGCTATCCCACGCCCGACGCGATCCGGCTCGGGATCCGCCGCCTGGCCACGGTGGTCAATGGCGAACTCGACCTGCTCGACACGTTCGCCGGCACCGGCCCACTGCAGCTGCCCGATCGCCCGGGCATCGAACCCGCCCCGCCCACCGACCTCAAGTAGCGGAGAAGTCCCTGATCATGAGCGAATCCACTGGTCTCTCCGTCGTCGTCCTCGCGGGCGGCATCTCGCACGAGCGGGATGTCTCGCTGCGGTCGGGCCGCCGCGTCGCCGACGCGCTCATCGAGGCCGGCCACCGCGTCGAGGTCCGCGATCCGGATGCCGGACTCCTGCCGTACCTCGCCGAGCGCCGCCCGGATGCGGTGTTTCCGGCGCTGCACGGATCGAGCGGCGAGGACGGCTCCCTGCTCGAGCTGCTCGCGGCCCTCGGCGTGCCGACCGTCGGCTCCACGGGCGCGGCCGCCCGCCGCGCCTGGTCCAAGCCCGTGGCGAGCTCGCTCGTCGCTCAGGCCGGCATCGCCGTGCCCGAGTCGATCGTGCTGTCGCACGAGGCGTTCCGCGAACTCGGCGCCTCGAGCGTGCTCCGAGTCGTGCGCGCGGCGATGCAGGGCGACCTCGTCGTGAAGCCCGCGTCGGGCGGTTCGGCCCAAGGCGTCTCCATCGTGGACGACCCGACGGAGTTGCCGCGGGCCATGGTCGAGGCATTCACGTACGCCGAGGTCGCCGTCGTGGAGCGTCGCATCGTGGGGACCGAGATCGCCGTCGCCGTGATCGGGACCGGCGATGAGGCGCGCGCGCTGACGGCGGTCGAGATCGTGCCCACGACGGGGGTCTACTCGTTCCAGGAGCGCTACAACGCGGGGGAAACCACGTTCTTCGCTCCGAGCCGGCTCGATGACGCGGTCGTCGACGCCGCGACGGATGCCGCGCTGCTGGCCCACCGGACGCTCGGGCTCAGGGATCTGTCGCGCGTCGACCTGATCGTCGACGGACAGGGCACGCCGTGGTTCCTCGAGGCGAACGTGCTGCCGGGCCTCACGGAGACGTCGCTGCTCCCGCTCGCCATCGAGGCGTCCGGCGCGACGGCGTCGGCGGTCTACGACGAACTCGTGCGCGCGGCGGTCGCCCGCGACGCGTAGCTCCCGCCTGGACCGCGGAGGCCGTCTGGGTCAGAGCCCTTCGAGGTCCTCGCCGAGTTCGGTGAGGATGCGGCGGAGGTCCTGAACGGTCGCGAAATCGATGCTGATCTGGCCCTTTCGCGCGCCGAGGGTGATCTTGACCCGGGTGTCGAGGCGGTCACCGAGGCGGCCCGAGAGGTCGTCGAGGAACTCCTGACGCTTCCCAGCGGCCGGCTTCGGTCGCCCGGGCTTCGGACTCTCGGCCACGATGGCTTCGGCAGCCCGCACCGAGAGGTCCTCGTTCACGATCTTGTCGGCCAGGCGCTGCATGGCCTCCGGGTCGCCGGCCGCCAGGATGGCGCGCGCGTGGCCGGCACTCAGCACGCCGGCCGCCACGCGCATCTGCACCGGCTCGGGGAGCTTGAGGAGACGGAGGGTGTTCGAGATCTGCGGGCGTGAGCGGCCGATCCTCGTCGCCAGCTCCTCCTGGGTGATGCCGAAGTCGGCGAGGAGCTGCTGGTACGCACTCGCCTCCTCGAGCGGGTTCAGCTGCGATCGATGCAGGTTCTCGAGGAGCGCATCGCGCAGCATCGCCTCGTTGGCCGTGTCCTTGATGACCGCCGGAATGGAGTCGAGGCCCGCTGCCTTCGTGGCGCGCAGGCGGCGCTCGCCCATCACGAGCTCGTACTTGCCCGCCTGGTCGGGGTGGGGTCGCACCACGATCGGCTGGAGGACGCCGAATTCCTTGACGCTGTGGATCAGCTCGGCGAGGTCCTCCTCGTCGAACACGGTGCGCGGCTGCTGGGCATTCGGGACGATGTCGTGCGGGTTCAGCCGAGCGAGGTGCGCCCCCGGAACGGTCACGAGGTTGGCATCCGCGGCGTTCTCGACGGCCTCGACAGCTGCTTTGGGGGCCTCGCTGTCGGGGAAGAAGACATCCACCGGCCGGGTGGCGCGCGGGGCGTCGTCGGTGGTGGGGATGAGCGCGCCGATACCGCGGCCGAGGCCGGTCCGCTTCGTAGCCATCAGTTGGTCTCCTTGCTCTCCGACGCACCACGCCGGGCGATCTCTGCGGCAGCCTCGCGGTACGACAGCGAGCCGCTCGACGCGAAGTCGTAGCTGATCACGCTCTGCCCGTAGCTCGGCGCCTCGGACACTCGAACGGACCGAGGGATGATCGTGTCGAGCGTCTGGGTGGGGAAGTGGTCGCGCACCTCTTGCGCGACCTGCTGCGCGAGGTTGGTGCGCGAGTCGTACATGGTCAGCAGGATCGTGCTGAGGCGAAGTTCGGGATTGAGGTGCTTCTCGATCAGTTCGATATTGCTGAGCAGCTGCGACAGGCCCTCGAGCGCGTAGTACTCGCACTGGATGGGGATGAGCACCTCGCGCGCCGCGACGAACGCGTTGATCGTGAGCAGGCCCAACGACGGCGGGCAGTCGATGAAGACGTAGTCGTACGGGCGCTCCATCGTCTCGAGGTGGGCATCGAGCGCTCGGCGGAGGCGTTGCTCCCGCGCGACCAACGACACGAGTTCGATCTCGGCTCCGGCGAGGTGGATCGTGGCCGGCACGCAATCCAGCCGCTCGTGCTCGCTCGACGTCTGGATCACCTCGGCGAGGGGCAGGTCGGAGACGAGGACTTCGTAGACACTCTGTCGCTCCGACCGGTGGTCGACGCCGAGGGCCGTCGATGCGTTGCCCTGCGGGTCGAGGTCGATCACGAGCACGCGGGCGCCGGCACGAGCGAGGGCCGCAGCCAGGTTCACGGCGGACGTGGTCTTGCCGACGCCGCCCTTCTGGTTCGAGATCGTCAGGACGCGCGTCGACGGGGGCAGGGGCAGAACGGCCTCATCGAGCGCGAGGCGCCGGCGGGTCTCGTCGGCAATCTGATCGGCCAGGGGGGTTCCTCCGTCTGCGTGGGGTGTTTCACGTGAAACATCGGTGGCGAGGGTGTCGCCCGCGGGGCGGGCTGCGGCGGACGGCAGCAGCACCTCGGCGGTGCCCGCCGTCGTCGACGGGCGGTCAACCGATTCGTCCGCATCTCGCGCTTCGCCTTGGGAAGGGTACTCCACCGGCTGCGCCGGCTGCGCCACCGTCACGGGCACCTCGATGTCGACCGGCGGCCCCGGTCGTTCACCGACGACGTCACCTTCCGTGGTCGGCGCGTCCGCGGGGAGTGCGGGAGATGCGGCGGATGCGTCCTCCGCGGGATCTGCGCTCGAGGCGTCGGCGGTCGGGGATGGGGCCTCCGGCGACTCGCCCAGGTGCACGGCGCTGTCGTCAGCGGCCACCGGCGAGGCGACGACGGTGGTCGGCGCCGGAGCGGCCGAAGCGGATTCAGCCGCGGCTTCGCGGGAGTCGGGCTCGTCGCGGCTCGGCTGCAGGCTCGACACCGTCTCGGCCGTCGCGTCGCCCACGATCTCCCGGATGATCTCCTCGAGCAGGCGGTCGGGGGCGCTGGACGGCAGGGGAGTGGGCGCTGTCGCGCTGGGCGATCCCTCGTCGTGGAGCGCGGCCGCGGTGGCGGCATCCCAGTCATATGCGGCCCTCGGTGCCGCCGGCTGCGGTGACGCAGCGGCCTCGACGGGTGTGCTCCTTGGTTCGGGATCGGCGACCGGAGACGGGGGCTGAGCAGCGGCCGTGTCGTCCGTCGGGGACGGTCCCGCCCCGGCGGTCGCCTCGGTCGACCGGGGCGGATCGTCCGTTGACGGCGCGCTTGGCGCGTTGGACGACACTCCATCGTTGCGCGATGGATTCACGAGATCGTCGAATGCCCGGCGATCACCGCGCGGTTCCGCGTAGGCGGTGGGCATGAATTCCGAGGACGGCGCGTCGTCGCCGTGCGTTTCGTACGCCTCGATCCGGGTCGGCTCGGGTGCGGCGGGCGCTGGCGTCGGCTCCGGTCGCGGCTTTCGTCGATGGAACCAGCCGCGTCCCCCACCGTTCGCCATTCCCACTCCAGACCTGCCGTCGAGATCGCCGCCATCGGGCCGGCTGCGTTCTTCGAGTTCCAAGCCTAACCGTCGCATCGGACGCGGGAACGGCGACGCCCCGGCCACCCGGCGCCGGTCCGCCATCCCGGCGGTGCCTCAACCTTCGAGCGCCCGGCGACCCCGGCGTTCACGTGAAACGTTGCACCGGATGTCGCGCGCCTCTGCTTCTGGCGTCTTCCGCTCCGCGCGAAGAGCCCGAGCAGGTGAGCCACGATGCCGTTGCCGTGGCCGACGACGAACACCTCGTGGACAGCTCGCCATGCGTACGGGAGAGGAAGGCGCCTCACGCATCCTCGTGGCCCGCAGCTGCGTGGATCAGCCAACCACCGACGTCACGCGAGGACTCGAGGCGGTGATGCGGGCGCCAGAGCCCCCCTCGCTTCGACGCGCGGGCTCGGCCGATGTGGACGCGGCAGCCCGCCCGACCGGTTCGTTTCGGAGAGTGCAGGGTATTGTGCCGCTGCGTTCACGCCAAGGATGACCGGATGCGTGGTGGACCGCCGACCGCCCGCGACCTGGAATCCAATCGTGGTCCTACCGGTGGCTGAGGGGGAGGGCGAGCTCGCGCGTTCATGCGACGCGGGCAACGGCGTTTCACGTGAAACGTGTGGGGCGAGGGCGCACCCGACCGCGGCGGGCCTCCGCGTGTTTCACGTGAAACGGCGCGGATTCCGAACGCTGCTGCTGTGGACGGCCGAGGGCCCCGGTTCGCGCCTTCCGCAGGCCAGAGGAGCCCGACCGCCCAGCGGACGCAGTCAAGGGACCGCCGTGATCGGTACTTGGATGTGGAGCTCGTGCGGCGTTGTCCGGATGGCCGGAAGCCTGCGGGCGCCCGGAGAGTGAGTCAGCGGCGGCGCGCATGGTGCAGTCGGTCGGGCGGACTGGCGCCGCGGCGATTCCCATGAGGAGTGGTGCCGGCAACCGGTGCACATCCCAGTGCCGCGTGTTTCACGTGAAACGAAGCCGGTCTTCGCAGCTGTCAGCTGTCGCGCGGAACACAGCCCCTTGTTCCCAGATTCAAACGGGGCAAGCGGGCGAGCCGGCTTCCGCGGGCCACGGAGGCACGCATGGCCCCGCTGCGTGCTGACGCGAGCCCTACTGAATGGGCGACCAGGCAAAGGGGCCGTGGTCCCCGGCACACGCTGCGGGCATCGGCGGGCATTCACAGCTCGGCTACGCCCCGACACCTGCGGTGCGGCGCGCCGCTGCGACGATCGACGAGCATCCCTGCGGCCGGACAGCCATCGCCCCGTGCGGGTTCTGGGCACCGGGCGGGAGCCATACGAGTCGGGCATAGCACGTGGTCGGCGGGATCGACAGTCGGACGGGACGTCCCGCGCCTCGCGCCGCCGGCGGCCGCCGCAGGCGGAGCGAGCCAGCAAGCGGAAGAAGGCCACACCGCAGGGGAGGGCGCCCAACGGAGGGCGCGGAGCGGGTTCCGCCGGCTCGACCGCCCAAGAGCGTTTCGATGCATCAGGTCTCGCGGCGTTCCGCAGCTCCGAAGCCGAGGCGGGCGGGTCGTGACTGCCGATCCCGGACGGCCCGCGCTCGCGGTGGACTTCACGCCTCGTGGGCGAGACGACACTCCGGTGGGCACGACCACCGCGTGGTGGGCACCGAGCGCGGACGGGGTGGCGTCACTTGGCCCGCGGCTCTGCAGCACAGCATCGGGCGCAGCCGGGAGGCTCGTCGACACCTCTCGCGTCTCGCCTGAACCCGACAGGCCATCGGCCAGACCAGATGGAACAGACCGGTACACCGGGTCCCGAGACAGGGGTGCCGCCATGGATCGCGCCTGGGGAGGGGCGGAGCGGAACTGTCGCCCCGCGCCCGGAGAACGGCGCGAGGCGGAGGTGTCGACAGTCGCTTCGCGAACCGTTAGGCCGCCGTGGTCCCCATGCGCTGACACGACGGAGGATCACTGGGCTCGCCTGGCGCGGCGAACGCACGAACCCCGAGTCGGCCGCGCGGTGCAGCCGACACCGCACGACTGCGCCGAACCTCGCCCCGTCATCGCGCCCAACAGCGAGGCCCTCTCGCGCCCCCGAGCGCACCACGGCGAGCCCCGCCGCCGCTGAGCAGCTTCCGTTTCACGTGAAACGGCGCCGGATGCGGCAGCGAACGATCCCTTATGCCGCGGGCACGCGCGCCCGGAACACTCGGGTCACGTCGTCGACTACACCTTCGCCGAGCACGAGGACCTCGACGTCCTGCAGCTTGAACCGGCGGATCGCCTTCTCGGCCGCGCCCATCTCGCCGGTCACGCCGGAGCCCTTCATGAGCAGCAACTCCCCGCCCGGCACCAGCAGCGGGGCCGTGATCGGGATGAGCGTCCGGAGTGCGCTGACCGCTCGGGCCGTCACCTGATCCAACCGGCCGGCGAGCTTCGCCTCTTCGGCACGCGCGCGCACCACGTCGACGTTCTCGAGGCCGAGTTCGTCCACTTGTCGGTTGAGCCACGCCACCCGGCGCTCCATCGGCTCGATGAGCGTGAGGTGCACGTCGGGGCGGGCGATGGCGAGCACCAGGCCGGGAAGCCCTGCGCCCGAGCCCACGTCGCCGACGCGGCCAGCACGCAGGAGTGGTGCGACGAGGCCGGAGTTCACGACGTGACGACTCCACAGCCGCGGGAGTTCGAGAGGACCGATGAGCCCGAGCTCCTCGCCGTGACGGGCGAGGTGCTCGGTGAACTGCCGGACGATCGGCAGCCGATCGCCGAACACGGTCGCAGCCGAGGGCGGCTCCGGCTCGAGGGCGTCCTGCCAGTCGGGGGAGTGGTCAGTCATGTTCCACGTGAAACGTCGAGTTCGGCGGTCAGCCGATGCGCGTGATCACGGTGTGGCGGTCGGCGCCCTCGCCGCGGGACTCCGAGTGGAGCCCGCGCTCGGCGACCAGGTCGTGGACGAGCTTGCGCTCGTACGACGACATGGGCGGGAGCGCAGCCTCAGCGGCCCCCTCCTCGAGGCGCTCGGCCGCGCGTGCGACCAGTCGACCGAGCTCGTCACGGCGGGCATCGCGCGAGCCGCCGATGTCGAGGATGAGCCGCGAGAACGCACCCGTCTTGGTCTGCACGGCCAGGCGAGTGAGCTCCTGCAGGGCGGAGACCACCTCGGACTTCGCGAGCAGCGAGAGGTTCGCGCCCTCGGAAGCGTGCACCGACACGTAAGCGCGACCGTTGCGGGCGTCGATGTCGATGTCACCGTCGAGGTCGCTGATGTCGAGGAGCTCCTCGATGTAGTCGGCCGCGATGTCGCCCTCCTCCTCGAGCTGCTCGAGGGTTCGGTTGGCGGCGTCGGGCTTGACGTCGGTCATCGGGGTCACTTCCTCTTCTTCTTCGCGCGGTTCTTGCTGACCGGCTGCTGACGCTGGGTGGTCTTCTTCTCGGGTTCGTCCGAGGCGGTGCCATCCGTCGGACCGTCGACGACGAGCTTGCCCTTCTTGGCCAGGCGAGCTTCACGCGCCTTGGCGGCCTCGCTGCCGGGCGTCGGCATGTTGCGGATGACGATGAACTGCTGACCCATGGTCCAGAAGTTCGAGACGAGCCAGTAGAACATGACGCCGAGGGGGAAGGCGACACCCGAGACGGCGAACACGAGGGGGAGCAGGTAGAGCAGGATCCGCTGCTGGCGGAACATGGGGCTCGCCTTGGTCTCCGGCGACATGTTCTTCGAGACGATCTGCAGCTGCGTGATGAACTGCGACGCGGTCATCAGGATGATCATGACGACGGCCACGACCATGACCTGCCACGGTCCGCCGGCGTTCATCGCCTCGATGAAGGTCGCCTTGAGCGGCGCACCGAGGAACGTCGCGTTCGCGAACGATTCGGCGAGCTCGGGGGTGAGGACGCCGACACCGCCGCGCTCGGCGTTGCGTGAGGCGTCGTTCAGCACCGAGAAGAGGCCGAAGAAGATCGGCATCTGGAGCAGCAGCGGCAGGCACGACGAGAGCGGGTTCGTGCCGGTCCGCTTGTAGAGGTCCATGGTCTCGCGAGACATGGCCTCGCGCGAGAACTGGTCCTTCTTGCCCTTGTACTTGTCCTGGATCTTCTTCAGCTGCGGCGCGACCTCGAGCATGCGGCGCTGGCTCTTGATCTGCCGCACGAAGATCGGGATCAGCGCGGCACGGACGACGATGACGAGGCCGACGATCGAGAGCACCCACGTGATGCCGGCCTCGAAGGGCAGGCCCACGAACGTCCACAGCGAGTGGAACGCGACGAGGATCAGCTCGATGACCCATTTGATGGGCCAGAGGATGATGCTGAAGATGTCCATTGGAGCGGGTCAGTCCTTTCGGGACATGGGGGAGAGGTCCTGGTCCGCGGCGTCGCGGGTGACGGATGCCGCAGCGGAGGGATCGGCGACGGCGCGCGCGTGACCGGCGTGGCCACCGACGGGCCCGGCGGCGACCCCGCCCGCCGCGGTCGCGGCAGCACGTCGGCGCCCGTGGCGGACGCGCCGGACGTGGCGTCCTTCGCTCGGCGCAGCGGGGGTCCACCCGGCGGGGATCACGAACCCGAAGCGGGTGAGGCGGAACCGACGCACGCGCGGCATGGGCACGTCGTCGACGCCGCCGCGCGACCACGGGTTGCAGCGGACGATCCGCCAGGCGGTGAGGGCGGATCCGATCACGAGTCCGCGGTGCTGCACCGCGCCCAGTCCGTACGCGGAGCACGACGGGTAGTAGCGGCAGACGTCGCCGTACAGGGGCGAGACCACGGCGCGGTAGGCGCGGATGAACACGACGCCCACGTTGCGGGGCAGGAGCCAGACGAACCAGGCGAGGTCTCGCACGTCACGCGTCTTTCGCTGCGAGGGGGTGGGCTGCGGCATCCGCTGCGATGGCGGGTCGCGAGCGGGAGGCGGACCGCCGCTCGTGCACGTGGAGTGCCGAGACCACGTCGGCCCGGAGGGCGTGGAAGTCGGCGTCGGCCGCCGTGGGCAGCGCGCGCACGACGACGTCGACGGCGGAGACGCCGCCGTCGACGAGCTCGCGGCACGCGGCCTTCAGCCGGCGGCGCACGAGGTTGCGCCGCACGGCCGAGCCGACCTTCTTGGAGACGATGAAGCCGAAGCGCGCGTCGGCGCCCGACTCCCGTGAGCGGAGGTAGCTCACGGTGTGGGCACCGGCGACCTTCGCACCACGGCGCACGATGGACCGGTAGTCATCGGCGCTCGTGACGCGATTCGCTTTGGCGAGCACCGATCGCTTACGCGGAGAGTTCGGTGCGGCCCTTGGCGCGGCGGGCCGACAGGATGGCGCGGCCGGCGCGCGTGCGCATGCGGGCGCGGAAGCCGTGCTTGCGGGCGCGGCGGCGGTTGTTGGGCTGGAACGTACGCTTGCTCATTCTTCTTCTCCGGCTTCAGGGATCTCCTCGACGGGCGCGTCAACGGTGCGCCGGCGGGAAAACTCGGTGCCCGAAAGGGCTGCGGTCAACTGATTAAAACTACGGCCTGCGGATGCGGCGGTCAAACCGAGCGCACCCCGAACCGGATATTCTCCACCGATCCCCAGCTTGCCACGCGGAACGACACGCCCGCGCGTCGTGGATCCGCCGATCGGCATTTGTCGGGGGCACTCGCATTCGCTAGCGTGTGAACCCAGTTATCCCCAGCCTGTGCGGCGGAATCTCGCGCTTCTCGCAACTTCGCTCACAGGCCGTGGAGAACGCTGTGAACAGAGCCTTCGGGCCGCTCCACCTGTCGTTCGGGGGAGCGACGAGCGGCCGGACGACGGTGCGAGATTGCGGGGAGCGATGACAGAACAGCCCATTTCCGACACGTGGGCGACGGTCCTCGACCGGTTGTCGGGAGATGAGGCGATCACGCCGATGCTCCAGGGCTTCCTGAACCTGGTGGAGCCGAAGGGCATCGCGGCGGGCACGTTCTACCTCGAGGTCCCGAACGACTTCACGGCGAGCATGCTCAACCAGCGCATGCGGGTCTCCCTCCTCTCCGCGATGAGCGCGATCGACGCGCCGTCGCCGGTGACCTCGTTCTACGTCGTCGTGAATCCCGAGCTGGAGGATGCGCGCCCGTCGGGGGACCACGCCGGCCCGGGCGGAGCGCTCGGAGATGGCGCGGGGCTCGGGGGCGTGGCATCCGACGGCCTGCCCGACCCGGTGGAGCTGCCGGCGTCGCACCAGTCGGTGTTCGACAGCCCGACGAACCCCGACCGGCCGCGCGATGCGCGCCTGAACCCGAAGTACTCGTTCGACAGCTTCGTCATCGGCCAGTCGAACCGCTTCGCACACGCCGCGGCGGTCGCCGTGGCCGAGGCCCCCGCGAAGGCCTACAACCCGCTGTTCATCTACGGCGACTCGGGTCTCGGCAAGACGCACCTCCTGCACGCCATCGGCCACTACGCGATGAGCCTCTATCCCGGCATCCGCGTTCGGTACGTGTCGTCGGAGGAGTTCACGAACGACTTCATCAACTCGATCGCGAACAACCGCGGTTCACTCTTCCAGCAGCGCTACCGCAACATCGACATCCTGCTGATCGACGACATCCAGTTCCTGCAGGGCAAGGCGGAGACGCAGGAGGCGTTCTTCCACACGTTCAACACGCTGCACGACCACAACAAGCAGGTCGTGATCACGAGCGACGTGCCGCCGAAGCACCTGACCGGCTTCGAGGACCGCATGCGCAGCCGGTTCGAGTGGGGCCTCATCACCGACGTGCAGGCGCCCGACCTCGAGACCCGCATCGCGATCCTGCGCAAGAAGGCGCAGAACGAGCGCCTCCAGGTGCCCGACGACATCCTCGAGTACATGGCGTCGAAGGTGTCGAGCAACATCCGCGAGCTCGAGGGCACGCTGATCCGGGTGACGGCGTTCGCGAGCCTGAACCGCACGCCGGTCGACATGCCGCTCGTGCAGACGGTGCTGAAGGACCTCATCACGGATGACACCGACAACGTCGTCGCGCCGGTCGACATCATCACGGCGACGGCCGAGTACTTCAAGCTCACGGTCGACGACCTGTACGGGTCGAGCCGGTCCCAGGCGGTCGCGACGGCGCGGCAGATCGCGATGTACCTCTGCCGCGAGCTCACGAGCCTGAGCCTGCCGAAGATCGGGCAGCTGTTCGGCAACCGCGACCACACGACGGTGATGTACGCGAACAAGAAGATCTCGGAGCTCATGAAGGAGCGTCGCTCGATCTACAACCAGGTGACCGAGCTCACCGCCCGCATCAAGCAGCAGGCCCGCTTCCGCTGATCGCGTCCGTAGAGCGGATGCCGGCGGCATCCGCTCGCCCCTCGACCCCGCCGGACGAGCGGGGTCGAACGGGGCCCGTTCGGCGTACCTGCGAAACGCCTGAGCCAATTCCACACAGGTGTGGACAATCTGTGGATTGTTAACGAGCAACCCCGTCGCGACTGTGCACACCGTGCGTCGACCTGTGCAGAACTCCGAACACGCGTCGGAGACGTCGGGCCCTCGCCACCGGGATCTCCACACACCGTGCACAGCCCGGACGGGCCGCTCGGCCCGTCGTTCCGGGCATCTCCGAACGCCATCCACAGTTTCCACACCGGTTAACACCGTTAAGAGACAGATGGTTAGTCCGAGGCGTCCGACAACCTCGGACGGCGGCGCTCCGCTTCGGGCGCGTGCGTGCGGAAATGCCCCGCGTCCGGAGTGACCGTGCGGATAGCATGGGAGCCATCCAGCACCTCCACGACGGGAGAACCGTGAAGTTCCAGGTCAATCGCGACGTCTTCAGTGAGGCCGTGTCCTTCGCCGTCAAGCTGCTCCCGCAGCGCACGACCCTGCCGATCCTGTCGGGGGTGCTGATCCAGGCGAACGACGACGGCCTCGTCCTCTCCTCGTTCGACTACGAGGTGTCGTCGCGCACCGAGATCAAGGCCGACGTCGAGGAGCCCGGCACGGTCCTGGTCTCCGGGCGGCTGCTGGCCGAGATCGCCGGCCGCCTGCCGAACGCCCCGGTGAAGGTGTCGACCGAGGAGTCGCGCATCTCGGTGACGTGCGGCTCGGCGAGCTTCACCCTCCTGTCGATGCCGGTCGAGGAGTACCCCTCGATCCCGGAGATCGGCGAGCAGACCGGGCTCGTGCCGGCCGAGGAGTTCGCCTCGGCCGTCTCGCAGGTCGCGGTCGCCGCGTCGCGCGACGACGTGACCCCCGTCATCACCGGCGTGCAGCTCGAGGTGCGCGAGAACAACGTCAGCCTCGTCGCGACCGACCGGTACCGGGTCGCGATCCGCGAGATCGAGTGGGACGGCGGCGGCGTGGCCGGCGAGGGCGTCGACGCCCTGACCGCGCTCGTGCCCGCACGCACGCTGCAGGAGGTCGGCAAGACCTTCGGCCACTCGGGCAACCTCTCCATCGCCATCACGAGCCGCGACGACCGCGAGCTCATCGCGTTCTCGGCCGACCGGAAGACCGTCACGAGCCTGCTCATCAAGGGCAACTTCCCGCCCGTGCGCCGACTGTTCCCCGAGACCGTCGACAACTACGCCGTCATGAACACGGCCGAGCTCATCGAGGCGACCCGACGCGTCGCGCTCGTGCTCGAGCGCGAGGCCGCGCTCCGCTACACCTTCACGGCCGACGGCCTCACGCTCGAGGCGATCGGCTCGGAGCAGGCCCAGGCGTCGGAGTCGATCGACGCGATCCTCACCGGTGACGAGACCGTCGTCTCGCTGAAGCCGCAGTTCCTGCTCGACGGCCTGCAGGCGGTGCCGAGCGAGTTCGTGCGCATCTCGTTCACGAAGACCGAGAACCCGAACAAGCCCGGTCCGGTGCTCATCACGAGCCAGACCTCGCGCGAGCAGGCGGGCGCCGACAGCTACCGCTACCTGCTGCAGCCGAACCTCCTCCTGCGCTGACCGCCGGCGGCGATGTCCGCGGGGCCGGGTAGCGTGGTGGTTCGCAGGAAGGGAGCCGCATCGTGCACGTCGCCAGGCTCTCGCTCACCGATTACCGCAACTACCGCACGGCCGAGCTCGCCTTCGAGCCGGGCGCGACGGTCATCGTCGGCCGCAACGGCCAGGGCAAGACGAACTTGGTCGAGTCGATCGGCTACCTCGCGACGCTCGGCTCGCACCGGGTCTCGAGCGACCAGGCGCTGATCCGCGCGGGTGCCGACGCGGCGGTGGTGCGCGCCGTCCTCGCGCACGGCGGTCGTGAGGTGCTCCTCGAGCTGCAGCTCAACCGGCAGGGAGCGAACCGGGCGCAGGTGAACCGCGCCGCGGCCAAGCCGCGCGACCTGCCGCGGTACGCCCACACCGTCCTGTTCGCTCCGGAGGACCTGGCGATCGTCCGCGGCGAGCCGTCGGTGCGCCGCCGCATGCTCGACGGCCTGCTCGTGCAGCGCATCCCGCGCCTGGCGGGGGTCATGGCCGACTACGAGCGCGTGCTCAAGCAGCGCAACTCGCTGCTGAAGAGCGCCCGCGCCCGCGGCCTCGCCGCAGCGCAGCTCACGACGCTCGACATCTGGGATGAGCGCCTCGTCGGCCTCGGCGCCGAGCTCATCGATCGCCGCCTCGAGCTCGTCGACGAGCTCCGCGAGCCGCTCGCCGCCGCCTACCGCTCGATCGTCGACGCCGACCACCGCCCCGAACTCCAGCCCGTCCTGTCGATCGACGGTGCCGATCCCGACGACGAGACGACGGATGCCGCATCCGGCGGCACCACGACGGCCCTCGATGCCGCCGCCGACCGACCCGGCACGGCCGAGCGGTTCGCGGCCGCGCTCACGGCGCTGCGGCGCCGCGAGCTCGAGCGCGGGGTCACCCTCGCCGGTCCGCACCGCGACGACGTGCTCCTGCTGCTCAACGGCCTGCCCGCCAAGGGGTATGCGAGCCACGGCGAGTCCTGGTCGTTCGCGCTCGCGCTCCGGCTCGCGTCGGCCGAGCTGCTCCGCCGGGATTCGGCCACGGGCGATCCGGTCCTCGTGCTCGACGACGTGTTCGCCGAGCTCGACCGTCGCCGGCGCGAGCGGCTGGCGGCGGCGATCGGCGAGTACGAGCAGGTGCTGATCACCGCGGCCGTGCTGGAAGACGTGCCCGAACCCCTGGCGGGTCGCGTGATCCAGATCGACGCGGGCCGCGTGGTCGGTGCGCCGACCGATCCGGGCGCCGACGTCACGCTCGAAGCGGAGGCGTCCGGTGTCTGAGGCGGCGCGCACCTACCAGCACTTCCGCGAGATCTTCGGCGGCGAGCCGCGGATCCGGCCGGGCCGCGCGCGCACGCGCCAGCGCGAGGCCGCCGGCAGCGAGCCGTTCGCGCCCGGACGCGACCCGAAGCCGCTCGGTGCGACGATCGACGCCCTCACCGCGCAGCTCGGCTGGAGCGGTCCGCTGTCGCAGCACGAGCTGCTCGCGACCTGGCCCGACATCGCCGGGCCCGAGATCGCGCAGCACTCCGAGCCGATCGCGATCGAGGGCGGGATGCTGCAGGTGCGCTGCGAGTCGACGGCGTGGGCGACCCAGTTGCGGATGATGCGATCGGAGTTGCTCCGCGCGATCGCCGAGCGGTACCCGAACGCGGGTGTGGAGAACATCCGCTTCCAAGGGCCGGACGCCCCCACCTGGAAAAGGGGTCCCAGATCGGTTCCAGGGCGTGGTCCGCGCGACACCTACGGTTGAGAGGGCAAAATCGGTCACTCGGGCGCTCACGAGGCCGCAGATCGGCGCGGAGCGCCTTGGACCGGTCGCGTTGTTGATAGGATCAAGGGTCGCCAGAACGACGGTTTGGAGCCCGATTCACCCATGACAGCGGAACCGACGAAGGCCCAGCAGACGCCGGAATACGGCGCCGACGCGATCCAGGTTCTCGAGGGCCTCGAAGCGGTCCGCAAGCGGCCGGGTATGTACATCGGCTCGACGGGTCCCCGCGGCCTGCACCACCTCGTGTACGAGATCGTCGACAACTCGGTCGACGAGGCGCTCGCGGGCCACTGCGACACCATCGACGTCACGATCCTCGCCGACGGCGGGGTCCGCGTGGTCGACAACGGCCGCGGCATCCCGGTCGACATCCACAAGACCGAGGGGCGCTCGACCGTCGAGGTCGTGCTCACGGTGCTCCACGCCGGCGGCAAGTTCGGCGGCGGCGGGTACGCGGTCTCCGGCGGCCTCCACGGCGTTGGCTCGTCGGTCGTCAACGCGCTCTCGTCGCGCCTCCAGGTCGAGGTCAAGCGCCAGGGCCACGTGTGGCGCCAGTCCTACACGGTCGGTGTGCCCGACGCGCCGCTCGAGCAGGGTGAGACGACGGATGCCACGGGCACCTCGATCACCTTCTGGCCGAGCGAGGACATCTTCGAGACCGTCGAGTTCGACTACGAGACGCTCCGCGCGCGCTTCCAGCAGTACGCGTTCCTCAACAAGGGGCTCCGCATCAACCTCACCGACCTGCGCGAGATCTCGCAGCTCTCGGACGGCGAGGAGGACGAGCAGGGCCACCGCCACGACAGCTTCCTGTACGAGCGCGGCCTGGTCGACTACGTCGAGTACCTCAACCGCTCCAAGAAGACCGACCTCGTCAACGACGAGATCATCTCGTTCGAGGCGGAGGACACCGAGCGCCACATCGCCCTCGAGGTCGCGATGCAGTGGACCACGGCCTACACGGAGTCGGTGCACACCTACGCCAACACGATCAACACCCATGAGGGCGGCACCCACGAGGAGGGCTTCCGCGCAGCGCTCACCACGCTCGTGAACCGGTACGCGCGCGAGAAGAACCTCCTGAAGGAGAAGGACGCGAACTTCTCCGGCGAGGATGTCCGCGAGGGACTCACCGCCGTCATCTCGGTCAAGCTCTCCGAGCCGCAGTTCGAGGGGCAGACCAAGACCAAGCTCGGCAACACCGAGGCCAAGTCGTACGTGCAGCGCGTGACGAGCGAGCAGCTCGGCGACTGGTTCGACCGCAACCCGAACGCGGCCAAGGAGGTCATCCGGAAGGCCCTGCAGGCGGCCACCGCGCGGCTGGCGGCGCGCAAGGCGCGCGAGGCCACCCGGCGCAAGGGCCTGCTCGAGTCGGGCGGCATGCCCGGCAAGCTGAAGGACTGCCAGTCGAAGGACCCGTCGATCTCCGAGATCTTCATCGTCGAGGGCGATTCGGCCGGCGGCTCGGCCGTCCAGGGCCGCAACCCCGAGACGCAGGCGATCCTCCCGATCCGCGGCAAGATCCTCAACGTCGAGCGCGCGCGCCTCGACCGGGCCCTCGCGAACGCCGAGGTGCAGGCGATGATCACGGCTTTCGGCGCCGGGCTCGGCGAGGACTTCGACCCCGAGAAGGTCCGGTACCACAAGATCGTGCTCATGGCCGACGCGGATGTCGACGGCCAGCACATCACCACGCTGCTGCTCACGCTGCTCTTCCGCTACATGCGGCCGCTCATCGAGCTCGGCTACGTGTACCTCGCGCAGCCGCCGCTGTACCGCATCAAGTGGTCCAACGCCGACCACGAGTACGTCTTCTCCGACCGCGAGCGCGACGCGCTGCTCGAGGACGGGCTCGCTCAGGGCAAGCGGATCCCGAAGGACAACGCGGTGCAGCGCTACAAGGGTCTCGGCGAGATGAACCACCAGGAGCTCTGGGACACGACGATGAACCCGGAGACCCGGACCCTCCTGCAGGTCACCATGGACGACGCCGCCGCGGCCGACGAGATCTTCTCGACCCTGATGGGCGACGACGTGGAGTCGCGCCGCAGCTTCATCCAGAAGAACGCGAAGGACGTGCGCTTCCTTGACATCTGACATCGTGAACCCGGGCGCCGACGAGAACGGCGAGGGCAACGGCATCCACGGTCGCATCGACCAGGTCGACCTCCAGCTCGAGATGCAGCGGTCGTACCTCGACTACGCCATGAGCGTCATCGTCGGGCGCGCGCTGCCCGACGTGCGCGACGGCCTGAAGCCCGTGCACCGCCGCGTCATCTACGCGATGTACGACGGCGGGTACCGGCCCGACAAGGCGTTCTCGAAGTGCTCGCGCGTCGTCGGCGACGTCATGGGCCAGTTCCACCCGCACGGCGACACGGCGATCTACGACGCGCTCGTCCGCCTCGTGCAGCCGTGGTCGATGCGCTACCCGCTCGCGCTCGGGCAGGGCAACTTCGGTTCGCCCGGCAACGACGGCGCGGCGGCGCCCCGGTACACCGAGACGAAGATGGCTCCGCTCGCGCTCGAGATGGTGCGCGACATCGAGAAGGACACCGTCGACTTCGGCGACAACTACGACGGTCGCACGCAGGAGCCGACGATCCTGCCGTCGCGCTTCCCGAACCTGCTCGTCAACGGCTCGGTCGGCATCGCGGTCGGCATGGCGACGAACATCCCCCCGCACAACCTGCGCGAGGTCGCGGCCGGCGCCCAGTGGTACCTCGAGTACCCGGATGCCACGCGCGAGGAGCTGCAGGAGGCGCTGATCCAGCGCATCAAGGGGCCCGACTTCCCGACGGGCGCCCAGATCCTCGGCACCCGCGGCATCCTCGACGCCTATCGCACGGGCCGCGGCTCGATCACGATGCGCGCCGTGGTCAACGTCGAGGAGATCCAGGGCCGCACGTGCCTCGTGGTCACCGAGCTGCCGTACCAGGTGAACCCCGACAACCTGGCGATCAAGATCGCCGACCTCGTGAAGGACGGCAAGCTCAGCGGCATCGCCGACATCCGCGACGAGTCGTCGGGACGCACCGGCCAGCGACTCGTCATCGTGCTGAAGCGCGACGCGGTGGCCAAGGTCGTGCTCAACAACCTGTACAAGCACACGCAGCTGCAGGACAACTTCGGCGCGAACATGCTCGCGATCGTCGACGGCGTGCCGCGCACGCTGCCGATCGACGGCTTCATCGCCCACTGGGTCGACCACCAGATCGAGGTCATCGTCCGGCGCACCCGGTACCTCCTCAAGGAGGCCGAGGCGCAGGCGCACATCCAGCGCGGGTACGTGAAGGCGCTCGACGCGCTCGACGAGGTCATCGCGCTCATCCGCCGGTCGCCCGACGTCGACGAGGCCCGCACCGGACTCATGCAGCTCCTCGACGTCGACCAGCTCCAGGCCGACGCGATCCTCGCCATGCAGCTGCGTCGCCTCGCGGCCCTCGAGCGGCAGAAGATCATCGACCGCCTCGCCGAGCTCGAGGAGCAGATCGCCGAGTACCAGGCGATCCTCGCCGACGAGTCCCGCCAGCGGGGCCTCGTCTCCGACGAGCTCGCCGAGATCGTCGACAAGTTCGGCGACGAGCGCCGTACGCACATCGTCCCCGGCTTCGACGGCGACATGTCCATGGAGGACCTCATCCCCGAGGAGGAGATGGTGGTCACGGTCACGCGCGGCGGCTACGTGAAGCGCACGCGCAGTGACAACTACCGGTCGCAGCACCGTGGCGGCAAGGGCGTCAAGGGTGCGCAGCTGCGAGCGGATGACGTCGTGGACCACTTCTTCGTCACGACCACCCACCACTGGCTGCTGTTCTTCACCAACCAGGGCCGCGTGTACCGGGCGAAGACGTACGAGGTGCAGGAGGGCGGCCGCGACGCCAAGGGCCAGCACGTCGCCAACCTCCTCGAGCTGCAGCCCGACGAGCAGATCGCCGAGATCCTCGACATCCGCGACTACGAGGTCGCGAAGTACCTCGTCCTCGCGACGCGCGACGGCCTCGTGAAGAAGACCGAGCTGACCGCGTACGACACCAACCGCTCGCGCGGCGTCATCGCGATCAACCTCCGCGAGGGCGACGAGCTCGTCTCCGCGATGCTGGTCGACGAGCACGACGAGATCCTCCTCGTGTCGAAGAAGGGCATGTCGCTCCGCTTCGAGGCGACGGATGACGCGCTCCGCCCCATGGGGCGCGCCACGTCGGGCGTGAAGGGCATGAGCTTCCGCGCCGGCGACGAGCTGCTCGCAGCATCCGTCGTGCCGGGGTCGACCGAGGCCGAGGCCGCCGAGGCCGCTGCGGCACCGCCGGACGCGTCGGGCCAGAAGACGAGCCCCTCCGACGCGTACGTGTTCATCGTCACCGAGGGCGGCTATGCCAAGCGCACCCGCGTCGAGGAGTACCGCAAGCAGCAGCGAGGCGGACTCGGCATCAAGGTGGCCAAGCTGAACGACGATCGCGGCACGCTCGCCGGCGCGCTCATCGTCTCGCGCAACGACGAGGTGCTCGTGGTTCTTGCCAGCGGCAAGGTGGTACGCTCTGACGTCGCCGAGGTCCCCGCCAAGGGCAGGGACACGATGGGCGTGGTCTTCGCGAAGTTCGTCGCCGATGATCGCATCATCGCCATCGCGAAGAATTCCGAGCGGAATCTCGCGGAGGAGGCCGCCGAGACCGATGCGGCCGAGACCGCGGGAGAGGAGTGACCGTCATGAGTAGCGTCGCCGACAAGCTGGCAAAGAAGACCAACCGCAAGCCCCCGGGCAAGCAGGTGCGCCTGCGCCTGGTGTACATCGACTTCTGGTCGGCGGTGAAGCTGTCCTTCCTGGTCGCCGTGTGCCTCGCGGTGGTGAACATCGTGGCGTCGTTCCTCGTCTTCACGGTGCTGAGCTCGACCGGCATCTTCGAGCAGGTGAACAGCCTGGTCCAGGATGTCGCGGGCGCCGGCACCGACCTGCGCACCTTCTTCTCGCTCGGCAACGTGATGGGCTTCGCGGTCATCGTGTCGCTGCTGAACCTCGTCGTGACGACCGCGCTCGGCGCCGTCGTGGCGGTGCTGTACAACCTCAGCGTGAAGATCACGGGCGGCATCCTGGTCGGCTTCACCAACAGCTGACCGGCCGGCTTCGGCTCGATTCGGAGATTCCCGCAGGGTCGGGTAGTCTGTCCTTCGGCCGAAATTCGGGGCTATAGCTCAGGCGGTTAGAGCGCTTCGCTGATAACGAAGAGGTCCCAGGTTCAAGTCCTGGTAGCCCCACTCCGATAACTCCACAACCGGATGCCGCGGCATCCGTCTCGGGGCCTTAGCTCAGTTGGTAGAGCGCCTGCTTTGCAAGCAGGATGTCAGGAGTTCGAATCTCCTAGGCTCCACATTCCGTCGGCATGGCCGACCTCCCTCGCGGGAGTGCGACCTTCCGGCAGTCATCGATGACGAGGCCCCCGTTGACGCTCTCCCGACGCACCGCCCTCACGTGGATCTCGGCCTCGACCGCCGCCGCGACGCTCGGTGCCTGCGCCCCGCAGCCTTCCAGCGGATCCGCCGCGCCGACCCCGTCGCCGTCGGGCGGTGCGCGTCCCACGCCCGCGCCGACCCCGACGCCCACGCCGACTCCGACGGTCCCCGCGGCCCCGGACCTCGCGGCGATCGAGGAGCGCTACCGCACCGCGGTTCCGGCCGAGTGGGGCCTCCACGTGACGGGCGTGGTGAACCGGGCGCCGGAGGGCAGCACGGCGATCGCGCTCACGTTCGACGGCTGCGGCGGGTCCGGCGGCAGCGGGGTCGATCTCACCCTCATCGATGCGCTGCGCCGGCGGGAGGTTCCGGCGACCCTCTTCCTCAACCTCCGCTGGATCGAGGCGAATCCCGAACTCGCCCGGGAGCTCGCCGCGGTGCCCTTCTTCGAGCTGGCCAATCACGGCACCGCCCACCGGCCGCTCTCCGTGAGCGGGCGCCCCGCGTACGGCATCCCGGGGACGGGCTCGGTGCGCGAGGTCATCGACGAGGTCTGGACGAACCACGAGGCGCTCACCGAGCTCGTCGGACGCCCGCCCCGCTGGTTCCGATCGGGCACCGCGCACTACGACGAGGTCGCCGTCCGCATCGTCGGAGACCTCGGCGAGACGGTCGTGGGGTTCGACGTCAACGGCGATGCCGGCGCGACGTTCGACACCGGCACGGTCGAGGCATCCGTTCGATCGGCCACGCCGGGGTCGATCGTCATCGCGCACCTGAACCAGCCGTCGTCGGGCACGGCCCGGGGCGTCGACGCCGCGCTCGACCGCATGCTCGCCGACGGGGCGGTGTTCGGCTTCCCCGACGGCGCCGTACGACTCGCACCGTGACTCGTGCGGAGCCGCCTCCGAAGAATTTCCCATTCAGGTGCATCCGTTTCCGCGGTTCCGCCGGAAGTACTGGATGACGGGTGAACACGCACCCGACGACAGAAGGGGAAGTCCAATGAAGCGCATTCTCGCCACCGGATTCATCGCCGGACTCGCCACGTTCGGCTTCGCCGGCGCCGCGCACGCCGCGCCCGCCGACGCCGCCTGCTTCGGCCAGATCCACAAGACCCTCAACACCGAGGGCGCGCTCGGCTTCAACGGCGTCGGGGAGGTCGTCAAGGCAGCGGGCGGCCAGGGCAAGAACGAGACCGCGCGCGGGATCTGCGCCGGCTGAACGCACCCCTGACGCGCGAAGCACCGTCGTCGGCGGCCCGGAGATCCACACATCCGGGCCGCCGTCGGCGTCTCGGAACGCCGATGACGTCGCCGCCGGTTGATACGGTCATCGTCATGAGCACCGGCTCGCCGTCGTCGGGGCGCGGACGGGCGATCGCCGACCGGCTCCGCGCGGCCGGGAGCGTCTTCGCCGAGGAGGAGGCCGCCATCCTGCTCGATTCGGCGAGGGATGACGCCGAGCTCGCCTCGCTCGTCGCCCGCCGCGTCGCGGGTGAGCCGATCGAACCGCTCGTGGGCTGGGTCCGCTTCGGTCCGCTCCGACTCGGGGTCGGACCGGGAGTGTTCGTTCCGCGCCAGCGCTCGCTGCTCCTGGCGCGAGCGGCCGTGCGGATCGTGCGAGCGCAGGACGAACCGGTCGTGCTGGAACCCTTCTGCGGCGTCGCCCCGATCGCGGCCACGGTGGCCGCCGCGGTCCCGATGGCCGAGATCCACGTCACGGACGTCGACCCGACACCGCTCCGGTTCGCGCGACGGAACCTGCCGTCCGGCGCGCAGGTGCACCAGGGCGCCGGGCTCGCGCACCTTCCCGTGGCGCTTCGCGGTCGGGTCTCGCTCGCGGCATCCGTGCCGCCGTACGTGCCCGAGCGTGAACGACATCTCGTGCCCCGAGAGGCGCTCGAGCACGAGCCGCCGGCTGCGCTGTTCGCCGGCGCGGACGGCCTCGATCACGTGCGCGATCTCGTGACCGGGCTCGCCGGCTGGCTGCGCCCGGACGGACGGGCGCTCATCGAGGTGCACTGGTCGCAGTGGAGCGCCGCCGCCGAGCACGCGCGGGCGCAGGGGTGGCGCGCGTCGCGTCGCACCGGCTCGGACGGCCAGACGGTGCTCCTCGATCTGCGGGCCGGGTAATACAGTGGCGGGATGGACATCCGCATCGCCGCGTACGGGGTCATCATCCGCGACGATGCCATCCTGCTCTCCCACTGGAACGAGCACGGGCGTTCAGCGTGGACCCTGCCCGGCGGGGGGATCGAACTGCCCGAGCATCCCCACGACGCCGCGATCCGCGAGATCCGGGAGGAGACGGGCTACGACGCCGAGATCGAGCGGCTCCTGGGGATCGACACCATGGTGGTGCCCGCGGCGAGACGGCACCACGGTTCGGCTCCGCTCTACGCGATGCGGGTCGTCTACCGCGCGCGCGTGACCGGCGGCGAGCTGCGCAACGAGGTCGGCGGTTCGAGCGACGAGGCCCGCTGGTTCCCGCTCGACGAGGTGCGGAACCTGACCCGGGTGAGCCTGCTCGACATCGCCCTGCGCATGAACGACGAGCAGCCCGCCGCCGGCATCCTGCCGAAGCCCTGAGCGCGCCGGCCCCGGAGACGGCGACGGCCCCGTCCGGCGAGCGGACGGGGCCGTGCGATCGGGTCCTGCACGGTGGCCATGACGATCAGAGCGTCCGGGCCAGCAGGGCGAGGGTCGTGAAGTTCGACTCGCGCAGGCGGTCGGCCTCGCGCTGGAGCTCGGCGCGACGGCGCGGGTCCTCGCGGAGGCGACGTGCCTCGGAGGCCCGGCTCCACGCCAGGAGCGCGAGACCCGCGCGGCGCGCGAGGCGCTCCTGCAGGCGGCCGGCTCCGGCTCGAACGGCGTGCGCCGGTTGAGCGGTCGAACGGTGGGCGGTGAGTGCGGTGTTCACGGTGGTGTCCTTCTTCGGAGGTGGTGCGAACGGATGGCGCGCGCAGCAGCGCGCACCGGGAGGAGACGAGTGGGAGCCCCGGGACGTCGCGCGGCGGCATCCGTCGTCGGCATGGACGCGGAGGACCCGCTCGGATCGACTCGAGGGGAGTGGCCGGCGGCTCGAGGCGTCGGGAGACGCGGAGCGATGAGCGGATGCCGGTGCGACGGGCGTTGCTCAGGAACGAGCGAGCATCGTCAGGCGGGTGCGGACCCTGCGGTCAGCGCGCGAGCGCGAACGGTCAGCAGGCCGCGAAGGGGGCGCCGAGGAAGGCGACCTCAGCGCGGATCGGGGTGTGCGTGTGCCGGATCATCATGTGGGTCTCGCCTCCTCTCGTTTGCCGTCGTGGCGGGCCGAGAGACGACATTAGCGGGAACCGCGAACGGATTGCAAGGGAATTCCCAGAATCCGGTGAAATCGCCCCGGTGGCCCCTCGAGCTCGTGCTCGAGCGCGCGCCGGAGCGCGTGCGCGAGCGTGTCCGAACACGGCGAAGGCCCCCGCCCGGGTGGGCGAGGGCCTTCGAGAAACCGTGGTGCGTCAGATCACCGGCGACGGGCTGGCTTCGGAGCCGGCCGTGCTCGATGCCGAGGGCATCGGCTCGTCGTCGGCGACCCACAGCTCGTCGTCGGCGCGGAACGTCTGCCAGACCGCGTAGGCCACACCGGCCGCGGCGATCACTCCGGCCCCGATGGCGAGGTACGTACCCACGCCGGGACCCTGCTTCTGCTTCACCACCGCAGCGGCACGCGGCGACACGCGCGCGAGCGCGCGGCGGACCCGCGTGTCGTTGGCGACGTCGCCGACGGACATGATCGCGCCCAGCGCCGTACCGAGCGCACGCTCGGCGGTCTGGCCGGCGCCGCGGGCGACCGTGCGGGCCTGATCGAGACCCGGGCGGACGTAGCTCTCGTAGCCCGTGCGCACTCGCGGAACGACCTCCTCCTGCGCGAGCAGGTTCAGCTGGTGGCTCGCCTCGCGGGCGACCTTGGCCGCCTGATCGAGCACGTCCTGCTGGCCCCCCCACAGTTCCTCTGCACTGCTGCGCAGCCGCTTGAGTTCCTTCCGGCGCTTGCGTGACAGGCTCATCTCGACCTCCATCGTTGTGCAGCGAACTCCTCCATCCTGCCACCGAACCGGCTGGATGTGGGGTGGGAGTACGGGGGGTTGCATACCGCGCGCCGAATCCCCACGTGAGAGAATCGACGTCATGCCGAATCCCACCGCAGTCGCGACGATCACCACCAACCACGGCGACATCAAGGTCGATCTCTACGGCCACCACGCCCCCAAGACCGTCGAGAACTTCATCGGCCTCGCGACGGGCGAGATCGAGTGGACCCACCCCGCCACCGGCCAGAAGTCGACCGACCCGCTGTACGACGGCGTCATCTTCCACCGCATCATCCCCGGCTTCATGATCCAGGGCGGCGACCCGCTCGGTCAGGGCGTGGGCGGCCCGGGCTACCGCTTCGACGACGAGATCCACCCCGAGCTCGACTTCTCCGAGCCCTACGTCCTGGCCATGGCGAACGCCGGCATCCAGGGCGGTCGCGGCACGAACGGCTCGCAGTTCTTCATCACGGTCGGCCCGACCACGTGGCTGCACGGCAAGCACACCATCTTCGGCAAGGTGACGGATGCCGCGAGCCAGGCCGTGGTCGACAAGCTCGCCGCCGTGCCGACCGACGGCCGAGACCGTCCGCTCGACGACGTCGTGATCGAGAAGATCACGGTCGACCGCCGCTGAGTCCCCGACGGTGAGCGACGCGGCGCCCGAGCGCGAGAGCTTCTGCTACCGGCATCCGGACCGCCAGAGCTTCGTGCTCTGCCAGCGGTGCGGCCGCACGATCTGCGGTGAGTGCCAGACGCCGGCTCCGGTCGGGGTGATCTGCCCGGAGTGCATGCGCGAGCAGCGCGCGACGGCGCCGCGGACCAAGCCGGCCGTGCTCACGCGGGCGCGGTCGGCCGCGGAGCGCGGGGCGCCCGTCGTCACCTACTCGATCATCGGCGTGACGCTGGTGGTCTTCGTGCTGCAGCTCATCCCGGGGTTGGCGGTGACCGACCGCCTGCTCTACGCGGGCGTGTACTCGCTGCCGTTCAACTTCGAGCCGTGGCGCATGCTGACCGCGCTCGTCGTGCACTCGACCGGGCTGCTCTTCCACGTCGCCCTGAACATGTACACGCTGTGGATCTTCGGCCAGCTGCTCGAGGGCGTGCTCGGGCGGTGGCGGTTCCTGACGCTGTACCTCATCTCGGGGTTCGCGGGCTCGGTCGCCGTGCTCTGGCTGGCCGACCCGCGCACGGGCGTCGTCGGCGCCTCGGGCGCGATCTTCGGCCTCATGGGCGCGTTCCTCGTCATCCAGCGCCGCCTCGGCGCCAACGCGACCCAGCTGCTCATCCTCGTGGGCATCAACCTCGTCATCGGGTTCGTGCCGGGCTTCAACATCTCGTGGCAGGCCCACCTCGGCGGCCTCATCGGCGGCGCCCTCGTCGGCCTCATCTACGTCGAGACGCGCAAGCGCGACCAGCGTGGGCTCCAGGTCGGCCTGCTCGCGGCCCTGGTGGCCGTGCTGGTGGTGCTGTCGCTGCGGTACTTCTACCTTCCGCTCTTCTGAGCGGGCTGCAGCCCCGAGTCGGGGGTTATCCACAACGCTGTCCACAGTTGGGGAGAGTTACACCGGTGTGATTCCGAACATCGTCCGGAAATCCGCGTTTTCCCGGCGTCCACAGCTTGTGGATGGTGTGGAGAACCCTGTGGATGATGTGGATAACACTGTGCAGAGATACGACGAAGGGGGCGGATGCCGCAGCATCCGCCCCCTCCGTATCGTCGCCGGTCAGCGCCAGCGCGTGGTCATCAGGAAGCCGATGAAGGCGATGCCGAACCCGATCAGGATGTTCCACGACCCGAGGTCTGCCACCGGAAGCGCACCCTGGCTCACGTAGAACACGATGATCCAGATGAGGCCGAGCAGCATGAACCCGAACATGACGGGCTTGAACCAGACGGGGTTCGGCGCGTCCTCGCCGCTCGGCTGCTCCGCGCGAGCGGGCTTCGAAGAATTCGTGCGTGCCATGCCCGAGATTCTAGTCGATCCGACGCGGGCACTCGGAGACCGCACACCCGAGGGCGAATAGAATCGCCCGTATGCCCGGAGGCCTGATCGAGGACCGGGTCGATCCCGCCGACGCCGAGGAACGGCCCGAGCGATCCGGCGCGCCCGAACCCGCGCGATCCCGGGTGAGCTTCGTCGGCGTCCTCGGCGAACTCCTCGTCACGGCCGGCGTCCTCATCCTCCTCTTCCTGGGCTGGCAGCTCTGGTGGAACGACGCCATCATGGCGTCGCAGCAGTCGGATGCGGCATCCGTGCTCTCGTCGGAGTGGCGCGAACAGGCGCGGGCCCAGCACGGCGACACCCCGACGCCTTCGCCCGAGGGCTACGGCGACCCCGTCGTCGACACCACCGCGTACGGCAACGGCGAGGCGTTCGCGGTCATGTACGTGCCGCGGTTCGGCGAGAACTCCCAGCGCGGGATCGCCGAGGGCATCGGCCTCGACGTCCTGAACAGCTTCCAGCTCGGCGTCGGCCACTACCCCGGAACGCAGATGCCCGGCGAGGTGGGCAACTTCGCCATCGCCTCGCATCGCAGCGCCTACGGCGGCGGGATGCACGAGATCGAGCAGCTGCAGCTCGGCGACGGCATCTTCATCCAGACGCGCGACGGCTGGTACACCTATCGGTTCCGCGACTTCGAGTACGTCACGCCCGACACGGTCGACGTGCTCGCGCCGGTGCCGCACCGACCGGACCTCCAGCCCACGGACCGCGTCATCACGCTCACGAGCTGCAACCCCCTCTACTCGACCGCCGAGCGCATCATCGCGTACGGCGTGCTCGAGTCGTGGCAGCCCATCAGCGCCGGCCCGCCGGACGAGATCGCCGCGCAGGTCGCGGCGTGGGGGGAGTAGGACGTGTACGCAGCGCTCTGGCGCATCCTTCCCGGACCCGTCTGGGTCCGCATCCTGCTGCTCGCGGTGATCGCCACCGCAGTGGTGTTCGCGCTGTTCACCTGGGTCTTCCCCTGGCTGGACGGCATCGTCAACCCAATCGACGTCACGGTGGAGCAATGACCCGGATCCTCGTCATCGACAACTACGACAGCTTCGTCTACACGCTGAACGGCTACCTGCAGGAGCTCGGCGCCGAGACCGAGGTCGTCCGCAACGACGACATCGCCGTGGCGGACGTCGCCGCGCGCATCGCCGAGTACGACGGCGTCCTCATCTCGCCCGGACCGGGCAAGCCCGCCGACGCGGGCGTCTCGATCCCCGTGGTCGACGCCGCGCTCGAGGCGGGGCAGCCGCTGCTGGGCGTGTGCCTCGGGCACCAGGCGATCGCGGAGGCGTTCGGGGCGACGGTCACGAACGCCGAGGAGCTCATGCACGGCAAGACGTCGCGCATCGTGCACGACGACAGCGCCTTCTACGCGGGCGTGCCGCAGCCCTTCACGGCGACCAGGTACCACTCGCTCGCCGTCGTGGACGGCACCGTCCCGAGCGACCTCGTGGTGACCAGCCGCACGCAGGGCGGGGTCATCATGGGACTCCGGCACGAGTCCGCGCCGATCCACGGCGTCCAGTTCCACCCGGAGTCGGTGCTCACCGAGGGCGGCTACCGCATGCTCGGCAACTGGCTCGCCGACACCGGGCTCGCCGAGGCGTCCGAGCGCGCACGCGCGCTGAACCCGCTCGTCAGGATCGCTCAGCCCGCGCAGTAGACGAGCTCGACCTCGGACTTCTGCGGCACGTCGCCGGGCGCCAGCGACTGGCGCACGACCGGCGACCCCGCCTGCGACGGGCAGCCCGGATCGGGCACCGGCACGGGCGTCAGCTGCAGCGTGGAGGAGCCGAGGTACGACGAGGCCGCCTGCAGCGATTGGCCGGTGAGGTCGGGCAGCGTGACGTTGCCGCTCGAGATCGTGAAGTTGACCGTCGAACCGGTCTCGACCGAGGCGCCGGCCTCCGGATCGGTGCCGAGCACCGTGCCCGCTGCGACGGTCGGAGAGTTCTGCCGTGTCTCGCTTCCGGCGACCAGTCCCGCGCCCTCGAGGTCGGCCTTGGCCTCCTCGAGCGTCTTGTTCACGACATCCGGGACCGCGACCGCCTCGCGACCCGTCGAGATGAACACCCGGATGGGCGTGCCCGTGTCGACGATCTCGCCCTCGGCGGGCTCGGTCCGGATCACCTCGCCCGCGGGCACGGTGTCGTTCGTCTCGTCGATCCGCGTCGCGGGGAGCGTCAGCGCCTGCAGTTCGTTCGCCGCCTCCTCCCACGTCGCGCCGGCGAGCGAGGGCACCTGCCTCGCGTTCGACGGCAGGTCGTCGGCGGGCTGGAGGTTGAAGGCCCAGTACATGACCGCGACGACGATGACGACGACCGCGATGATGCCCGACCAGATCCAGATCGCCGGTGGGCGCCGCTGCGTGCGCGTCATCGTGTCGTCCTCGGCGAGCTGGCGCAGCGCCAGCTCGGACGTCGACAGCGACCCGGTGTCGGTGCCGAAGAACAGCGCCGTCTCGTCGACCTTCCGCTTCACGGGAACCCGGCCCGCCGCCGCCTCCTCGACCTCGGCCCGGAACTCCGCGGCCGTCTGGTACCGGATGTCGCGGTCTTTCGCCAGGGCGTGCAGGACCACCACGTCGAGGGCGGGGGACACCTTCGGGTTGATGACGCTCGGCTTGACCGGCCGCTCGCTCACGTGCTGGTAGGCGACCGCCACCGGGGTGTCGCCGCGGAAGGGCGGACGCCCGGTCAGCATCTCGAAGAGCACGACGCCGGTGCTGTAGAGGTCGGTGCGCGCGTCGACCGGTTCGCCCTTCGCCTGCTCGGGCGAGAAGTACGAGGCCGTGCCGAGGATCGCGGTGGTCTGCGCGACCGTCGTGGCGGAGTCGGAGACCGCACGCGCGATGCCGAAGTCCATCACCTTCACCTGGCCGGTGGTGGTGATCATGATGTTGCCCGGCTTGATGTCGCGGTGCACGACCCCGGCGCGGTGCGAGTACTCGAGCGCGGTGAGGACGCCCTCGATGACGCGCGCCGCCGCGAGCGGCTCGAGCGGGCCCTCGTGGATGATGTCCTTCAGCAGCCGGCCCTCGACGTACTCCATGACGATGAAGGGCAGCTGCACCTCATGACCGGAGCGGTCGAGCACCGTCTCCTCGCCGGCGTCGAAGACGCGCACGATGGTCGGGTGCGCCATCCGTGCGGCGGACTGCGCCTCCTGTCGGAACCGCATCCGGAACGAGGGGTCGGTCGCGAGCTGGGGCTTCAGCAGCTTGATCGCGACCTGTCGGCCGAGGCGCGTGTCGGTGCCCACGTGGACGTCGGCCATGCCACCGCGCCCGATGAGCGCACCCACGCGGTATCGACCCGCGAGCATGCGACCTTCATCGTTCACGGTTCCTCCGATCGGTAGGGCTCTCGGCTGCGGACTAGGGCGCGACGGTCACCGGGGCGGCCGGCGAGAACGGCGAGTCGAGCTGGCCGCAGAAGTACCGGTACGTGACCTCGAACGACTGGCTGCCGGCCTGCACGTTGACACTCGTGGTGCCGGCTCCGACGGGGCTCGGGGCCGTCGCATCGCCGGTCACGGCGACCTCGTAGCCGCTCAGCTGCTGCCCGGAGGGGCAGGTCGCTGCAGGCCAACTGACCTGGACGAGCCCGCCCGGGGCGACCTCCGAGGGATTCACATCGGGCGCGTTGCCCGGGGCGCTCGGCGTCTCGGGAGCGCCGAGGTAGGTCACCGTGATCGCGGAGCCGACGGCGAGGGTGCCGCTCGGGTTCACGTCGGAGACCGTGTTGGCCTGGTCGGGCGAGGTCGCCGCCGCACCCTGCTGGGTGGTGACGGCGAATCCGGCCTGCTCGAGTTCTGCGCGCACCTCGTCGACGTTCCGGCCGATGTAGGCGGCGCGGTCGACGACGACCGTCTGCGGCGCCTCCGAGCTGGGCGGCGGGGGCGCCTCGGTGGTCGTCTGCGGAGGTGCCGACGTGGTCTGCGGCGGCGTCGAACGAGTGGGGTTCGGCTCGTCGTCGCCTCCGCCGAGCGCGAGGGCGATGAGCGTGCCGATGAGCACGAGCGCGAGCAGGATGATGAGCACGATCAGCGGCCAGGTCCACGGGCTGCGCTTCTTCTTCTCGGGCTCGCCGAGCTCTTCCTCGGTCTCGGTCGTGGTGACCGCGGCCGCGCCCGCCGGGAGGACGGTCGTGGCGGCCGTTCCCGGGCCCGACTGCTGGGGCAGGATCGCCGTGGCGGCGGTCGCGCCGGCCGCGGCGCCGAGCACCGCGGGGACCGCGGCGGCAGCGCCGCGCACGTCGCCCCGCCTGAGGGCGTTCGCCGCGCGCGCCAGGTGAGCGGCGGTCTGCGGACGATCGGCCGGGTTCTTCGCGATGCACGAGTAGACGAGGTTGCGCACCGGCTCGGACACCGTCACCGGGAGGTCCGGCGGCGTCTCGTTGATCTGCGCCATCGCGATCGCGACCTGCGACTCGCCGGTGAAGGGACGGCGGCCCGCGAGCGCCTCGTAGGCGACGATGCCGAGCGAGTAGATGTCGGTCGTCGGCGAAGCCGGGTGTCCGGACGCCTGCTCGGGCGAGAGGTACTGCACGGTGCCCATGACCTGGCCGGTCGCGGTGAGCGGCACCTGGTCGGCGATCCGGGCGATGCCGAAGTCGGTGATCTTGACGCGCCCGTCGGGCGTGATGAGCAGGTTGCCGGGCTTGATGTCGCGGTGCACGAGGCCCGCGGCGTGCGCCGCCTGCAGCGCGCTCGCGGTCTGGGCGACGATGTCGAGCACCTTGTCGGTGGGGAGCACGTGCTCGCGCTCGAGGATCGTCGAGAGGGCCTCGCCCGGGACGAGCTCCATCACGAGGAAGGCGCTGCCCTCCTCCTCGCCGTAGTCGAAGACGTTCGCGATGCCCTCGTGGTTGACCAGCGCAGCGTGGCGGGCCTCGGCGCGGAACCGCTCGAGGAAACCGGGGTCGCCGAGGTACTCGTCCTTGAGGATCTTGATGGCGACCTGCCGTCCGATGACGAGGTCGGTGGCCTGCCACACCTCGCCCATGCCGCCGATGGCGATCCGGGACTGCAGTTCGTAGCGCCCACCGAAGGTGAGCCCTGCGCTCGGTCTCATTTGTTCAGCACCGCCTCTAGTACCTTCTTCGCAACCGGCGCGGCAACACCGTTGCCGAACCCTTCCTGACCTAGTCCCCCGCCGTCTTCCACGAGGACCGTGATCGCATACTGAGGGTCGTCGGCGGGGGCGAACCCGGTGAACCAGAGGGTGTATGGATCGTCCTCGCCGTTCTCCGCGGTTCCGGTCTTACCGGCCACGCTGACGCCGTCTATTCTTGCATTACTCGCCGCGCCGTTCTCGACGCCGTCCACCATCATCTCGGTCATCGTCTGGGCCGTCTGCGCGCTGATCGCACGGCCGAACTCCGAGGCCGAGAACTCCTCGATCGTGCGGAAGTCGGGTGCCGTGATCGAGTCGACCAGGTCCGGGTTCATGACGATCCCGTCGTTGGCGATCGCCGCGGAGACCATCGCCATCTGCAGGGGCGTCGCCCGCACGTCGCCCTGCCCGAATCCGGTGAGCGCGGTCTGCGGCTCGTCGGGGTTGCCGGGGTACGTGCTGGTCTCGGTCGGGTTGGGCGTCGTGAAGTTGGAGTTGAACCCGAACTTCTCCGCCTGCGCACGGATCGCGTCATCGCCGAGCTGGAGTGCGAGCTCGGCGAACGGGATGTTGCACGAGAGCCGGAGCGCCGTGGCCAGCGTGACCTCCGAGCCGCCGCCGCACGTGCCGCCGCTCGAGTTGCGGACGACCGAGCTCGTGCCGGGCAGCGTGAACTCGGCCGGGTTGGGGAACGTGCTGTCGGGCGTGAACTGCCCAGACTCCAGTGCGGCGGCGGTCATGACGAGCTTGAACACGGATCCTGGCGGGTTCATGTCGCCGCCGGTGGCGCGATTGAAGAGCGGGTCGCGCGGATCCTCGACGAGCGCCTGGTAGGTCTCCTCGACCTGCGTGCCGCTGTGCACCGCGAGGGCGTTCGGGTCGTACGTGGGCTTCGTGACCATGGCGAGGATGCGGCCGGTCGCGGGCTCGGTCACGATGACCGCGCCCGTGTAGTCGCCGAGGGCATCCCAAGCCGCCTGCTGCGCGACCGGGTCGATCGCGACCTCCACGGAGGCGCCCATCGGGTCCTGCCCGGAGATCAGCCGGTTCAGGGAGTCGAAGAACTGGGACTCGGACTGGCCGCTCAGCACGGGGTTCAGCGACTGCTCCAGGCCGGTCGCCTCGCCGTTCACCGGGATGAAGCCCGTGATGGGCGCGTACAGCGGGCCGTTGGCGTAGATGCGCTGGAACTTGTAGTCGTCGTCGCTCGGCTCGGAGTACGCGATGGGCTCCCCGCCGACGAGGATGGGGCCGCGTTCGACCGAGTAGCTCTCGTACAGGGTGCGGGCGTTCCGGGGGTCGGCGGCGAGGTTCGACGCCTGGACGTACTGGATGACGGTCGTCGCGACGAACAGCGTCAGGAACATGAGGAGGGCGACGATCGTCACCCGCTTGAGCTCGCGGTTCATCCGTCGATCACCAGCCTCGGGTGGTTGCGAACCGTGTCGGACAGTCGGAGGAGGAGGGCCACGATGATCCAGTTCGCCACGAGGGAGGATCCGCCGGCGGCGAGGAACGGCGTGGTGAGGCCCGTCAGCGGGATGACGCGGGTCACGCCGCCGACGACGATGAAGACCTGCAGCGCGACCACGAACGACAGGCCGACGCCGAGGAGCTTGCCGAAGTCGTCCTGGCCGGCGAACCCGATGCGGAAGCCGCGCGCGACGAAGAGGACGTACAGCCCGAGGATCACGAAGACGCCGGCGAGCCCGAGTTCCTCGCCGAGGCTCGCGATGATGTAGTCGCTCTGCGGCACGGGCGTGAGGTCGGGGCGGCCCTGGCCCAGCCCGGTGCCGATGAGGCCGCCGTTCGCGAGGCCGAACAGCCCCTGGACGAGCTGGTAGGACCCGCCGGCCGCCTCGTAGACCTCCGGGTTGAACGCGTCGAGCCAGTTCCGGAACCGGCCGTTGACGTACTCGAGGGTCTGGCTCGCGATGATCGCGCCGCCGAAGAACAGCGCCAGCCCGAGGACCACCCACGAGAGCCGGCTGGTCGCGACGTACAGCATGACGAGGAACAGGCCGAAGTAGAGGAGCGCCGTTCCGAGGTCGCGCTGGAAGACGATGACCGACATCGACAGCGCCCAGACGACGAGGAGTGGTCCGAGGTCGCGAGCCCGCGGGAACTTCATGCCGAGGAAGCGGCGGCCCACCATGGACAGCGAGTCGCGGTTGCGCACGAGGTAGCCGGCGAAGAAGACGGCCAGCGCGATCTTCGCGATCTCACCCGGCTGGAAGGTGGCGATGTCGCCGAAGCCGATCCAGACCCGCGCTCCGCTCACCTCGCGTCCGAGCCCCGGGACGAGCGGCAGCAGGAGCAGCACGATTGCGATGAGCCCCGACACGTAGGTATAGCGGAACAGGGTCCGGTGGTTGCGCAGCAGCAGGATCGTCGCGATCGCCGCGATGATCGCGATCGCGCTCCACACGATCTGGCGCACGGCGGCGCTCTGCCAGCCCGCGTCGCCGTACGCGATGTCGATGCGGTAGATCATCGCGATGCCGAGGCCGTTGAGCAGCGTCGCGATCGGCAGGAGGAACGGGTCGGCGTCGCGCGCGACGAACCGCATCGCGATGTGCAGTCCGAACACGAGCGCCGACAGGCCGGCGCCGAGCAGCACGAGCTGGGTGTCGACGCGTCCCATCGCGCCGAGCTGCACGAGCACGATCGCGCCCGCGTTGATGAGGCACGCGGCGAGCAGCAGCCAGAACTCGAGGTTGCGCAGCTTCTGGGGCAGGCGGATGCGCCGGACGCCCTCGGTCGCGGGCGCGCGCTCGTCGGGTCGGGTGGCGCGGTCAGTCAACGGATTCCCCCAATCGCGCCACGATCCGCCGCGCCTCCTCGAGGGAGCCGGCGCTGATCGTCTGTTCGACGCGTTGCTGGTCGTAGGTCCGCAGGTCGGCGATGTCGATCGGCGTCTCGGAGTGCAGCTGGCTCAGGGTGATCGGCCCCAGGTCCTGCTGGATGCCCTGGTAGATCGCCACGCGCCCGTTGTAGTCGCCGACGTAGTAGCGGGTCTGGGTCCACTGGTAGCCGACGACGAACGCGGTGACGATCGCGCCGATGAGGAGGACGATCCAGAGGCTCCAGATCATCCGGCGGCGCCGGCGCCGGCGTTCGTCCTCTTCGATCAGCTCGTCGAAGTACTCCTCCGAGTCCGGCTCGAAGTGCGTCTCCTGCACCGGGTGCGGACGGAACGGGGTGAGGCGGATGCCCGGTCGGCGGGCGGGTTCGGGCGTGCCGAACGCGAGCGGCGCGGCGGCGGAGCCGACGACGAGCGGCGGCGTGTCGGGCGCGGGCGGGTCGCCGATGTCGACGACGACGACGGTGACGTTGTCGGGCGCGCCGCCGTCGAGGGACGCCTTGACGAGGCGGTCGGCGACCTGCTTCGCGCCCGCGTCGGACGAGAGCATCTCGTGGATCTCGTCGAACGGGACCACGCCCGACAGCCCGTCGGAGCAGAGCATCCACCGGTCGCCGGGGTGCGTGTCGATGACGAGCGTGTCGATCTCCGGCGAGGCCTCCACGTCGCCGAGCACGCGCATGAGCACCGAGCGCCGCGGGTGCACCATGGCCTCCTCGGCGGTGATGCGGCCGGCGTCGACGAGTCGCTGCACGAACGTGTGGTCGGTGGAGACCTGGCTCAGCTCGCCCGAACGCAGGAGGTAGACGCGCGAGTCGCCGATGTGGGCGATGACGACGCGGTCCTGCTGCACGAGCATCGCACTCACCGTGGTGCCCATGCCGGTCAGCTCGGAGTGGTCGGCGACCGTCTCCTCGAGCGTGCGGTTGGCCGAGAGCAGCGACTGCTCGAGCGCGGCCACGGCCTCGGCGGATGACGCGTAGTCGGTGTCGGCGACCTCGGCGATGCGCTGCGTGGCGATCGCGCTCGCGACGTCGCCGCCGGCGTGGCCGCCCATGCCGTCGGCGACGAGGAACAGCCGGCGACCGGCGTACCCGGAGTCCTGGTTGTTCGAGCGGACCCGTCCGACGTGCGAGACCGCAGCGCTCGCCTTGACGCTGGCCATGGGCTACCGCCGCAGCTCGAACGTCGTCGCCCCCACCTTGACGGTGGCTCCGAGCGGGATGGGCTGCGGCACGGTGACCCGGGAGCCGTTGAGGAACGTGCCGTTGGTGGAGTCGAGGTCCTGGATCATCCAGCGGCCGTTCCACAGCATGAGCCGGGCGTGGTGCGTCGAGGTGTAGTCGTCGCGGATGATGATCGCCGAGTCGCTGGACCGGCCGATCGTGATCTCATCGCGACCGAGGGGGAACTCGGCGCCGGCCTTGGCGCCGGAGGTGATCACGAGCCGGGTGGCGTTCTCGCTCGTGGCATCGGCACCGCCGCCGCCGGAGGGCGGCGCCGGGCGGTTGACCGCGGCTGTGGGGGCCGCGGGCCCGGCCGACGGGGCCGGTGCGGGTCCGGCTGCTGCGACATCCGGCTGCAGCTTTCGCACGCGCTGGCCGAAGAGGTCGCTGCGGAGCGCGTACACGATCGCGAAGACGAAGACCCACAGCAGCACGAGGAAGCCGAGCTGGAGGACGAGGAGGGTCAGTTCACTCATTCGGCCGGCCCCCAGAAACCGCCCGCATCGCGGCGCTGACCGGGGTCGACTCGTCGCCCGACGGCGGTGTCGGACGGATCGGCCTGGGCGAGCACCCGGAACACGATACGCGAGCGCCCGATGCTGATGACGGAGTCGGGCTCGAGCACCGCCTCCTTCACCGGGGCGCCGTTCAGCTGCGTGCCGTTCGTCGATCCGAGGTCGCGCAGGCGCGCGCGCTGGCCGTCCCACTGCACCTCGACGTGGCGGCGCGAGGCGCCGGCGTCGTCGAGCGTGACATCCGCTTCGCTGCCGCGACCGATGACGGTGCGGCCCTTGAGGAGCGGGTACCGCCGGCCGTCGACGTCGAGGACCGGGGTCCACGCGACACGGCCTTTCACGTTCTGCGAGTCGACCTGGACCATGCCCTCGGACAGGCTCGTGTCGGCCTGCAGCTCGATGCGGATGCCGCCGGCGAACTGGAAGCGCTGGCTCGCCGCGTGCTTCTGCACGAGGTCGACGAGCTCGTCGATGAGCGCCGGCCCGAGCGACGACATGCGCTCGTGGTCGGCGGGCGACATGCGCACCGCGAACCGGTTCGGCACGAGCACGCGGTCGCGCGAGACGACCGCCGCCTTCGTGTCGATCTCGCGCTTGAGCGCCGCGGTGATCTCGACGGGCTGCAGCCCCGAGCGGAAGGTCTTCGCGAAGGCGCCGTTGACGGCGCGCTCGAGACCCTTCTCGAAGTTGTCCAGTAGGCCCACAGGTCTCCCGTCCGGTCCGTGACTCGACTGACATGCTAGCCCCAGCCCGTGCGAACGCGCCGGGGGCGGCCCGGAACGATGCGGTTCCGGGATGCGGCGTCAGTCGAAGACGGCGGCCGCCTCCTCTTCGTCGACGTCGAGCGACAGCGTCGGGATCGACGCGGTCAGCAGGGTGCCGTCGGCGCGGCGGGTGCCCCGCACGTTCTGCATGGTCGGCGCTCCCACGCGGCGCGCGCCGTGGCCGTCGAGCGCGACCACGAGCGGGGCGCCGGGGGTGACGACGAGACGCTCGCCGCGCACCTCGAGCGGCACCGTGGCATCCGCTTCACCGTCTTCGATCGTGAACCGGATCGCCTCGGCCGTCAGGTCGACGCGGATGCGCGTGCCGCGCAGCGTGAGGCGGAACGAGAGGCGGTCCCACCCGTCGGGCAGGCGCGGGTCGAACGTGAACCGGCCGTTGTGGTCGCGGAAGCCGCCGAACCCGGAGACCAGCCCCGCCCAGACGCCGCCCGTCGACGCGACGTGCACCCCGTCGGCCGCGTTGTGGTGCAGGTCGGCGAGGTCGACGAATAGCGCCGAGCGGAAGTACCGCAGCGCCAGCTCGTGGTAGCCCACCTCGGCCGCGATGATCGACTGCACGACCGCCGACAGCGTCGAGTCGCCCGTGGTCAGCGGGTCGTAGTACTCGAAGTCGGCGAGCTTCTCCTCGGTCGTGAAGCGGTCGCCCTGCAGGTAGAGGGCGAGCACGACGTCGGCCTGCTTCAGCACCTGGAAGCGGTAGATCACCAGCGGGTGGTAGTGCAGCAGCAGCGGCAGGCGGTTGTCGGGGGTGTGCTCGAGGTCCCAGAGCTCCTTCTCGAGGAAGGCCGAGTCCTGCGGGTGCACGCCGAGCTGCGGGTCGAACGGGATGTGCATGTGCGCCGCCGCGCGCCGCCAGCTCGCCACCTCGGCCGGCGTCACGCCGAGCCGCTCGACGAGGCGCTTGTGGGCGTCGGGGTGGTTCACCTGCAGGTTGTCGACGGCGGATGCCGCGGCCGCGAGGTTCGCCCGTGCCATGACGTTCGTGTAGAGGTTGTCGTTCACGACCGTCGTGTACTCGTCGGGGCCCGTGACGCCGTGGATGTGGAAGACGTCGTCGGTGTTGGTGCGCCAGAAGCCGAGGTCCTCCCACATGCGGGCGGTCTCGACGAGGATGTCGATCGCGCCTCGCGCGAGGAAGTCCTCGTCTCCGGTGGCCGATACGTACTGGCACAGGGCGTAGGCGATGTCGGCGTCGATGTGGTACTGCGCGGTGCCGGCGGCGTAGTACGCGCTCGACTCGAGACCGTTGATCGTGCGCCACGGGAAGAGGGCCCCGCGCTGGTTCAGCTCGAGCGCGCGGGCGCGGGCGGCGTCCAGCATCCGCTGCCGGAACCGCAGCACGTTGCGGGCCACGATCGGCGCCGTGTAGCTGAGGAACGGCATCACGTAGATCTCGGAGTCCCAGAAGTAGTGACCGCCGTAGCCCGAACCCGAGACGCCCTTGGCCGCGACGCCGCCGCCGTCGGTACGGGCGGTCGCCTGCGCGAGCTGGAACAGGTTCCAGCGCGTCGCCTGCTGCAGCTCCGGCTGTCCGCCGATCTCGACGTCGGACCGCGCCCAGTAGTCGTCGAGCCACGCGTGCTGCTGCTCGAACAGCTCGGCCACGCCGACCTCGGCGCCGCGGTCGAGCGTGCGGTCGCAGCGGTCGACGAGCTCGCGCGCCGGCACCTTGCGGGCGGTGTGGTAGCTGATCAGCTTGGTGATGCGGATCGGCACGCCCTGACGTGCCCGCACCCGGTACGTGTGCTTCGCCAGGTCGTCGCCGATGTAGCCGGTCTCGGTGAACTCGTTCTCGGTCGCGATCGAGTGCCGGGCGCCGACCGAGATGGTCATGCCCGAGTTCGTGCACTGGTAGCCGAGGATGTAGTGCCCGCCGTCGCCGCGCTGCACGCGCGGCTGGAGCACGCGCTCGGTGAAGGTCTCGGCCTTGCGCGGGTCGAAGGCGCCCGGCGCCTCGGTCACGCCGGCGCGGTACTCGTCGCGGCCGTCCTGCCGGTTGAGGATCTGGCTGGAGATCGTCACCGCGGCGTCGGCGTCGAGCAGCTCGACCTCGTAGTCGATGACGCCCAGGTGGCGGTCGGTGAAGCTCGTCATGCGGCGGCTGGTGATGAGCACGCGCTTGCCCGACGGCGTGCGCCACTCGATGCGGCGGCTGAGGAAGCCCAGCCGGAAGTCGAGGCGGCGCTCGTACGACATGATCTCGGCCTCGGTGATGACGAGCGGCTCGTCGTCGACGTAGAGGCGGATCGTCTTGGCATCCGGTGCGTTCACGATGGTCTGGCCGACCCGCGCGAAGCCGAACGCCTCCTCGGCGTGGCGGATGGGCCAGGTCTCGTGGAAGCCGTTGATGAAGGTGCCGTGCATGTGGCCGTCACGGCCCTCTTCGACGTTGCCGCGCAGGCCGAGGTAGCCGTTGCCCACGGCGAACAGCGTCTCGGTGCGGCCCATGTCGTCGGCGCCGAACTCGGTCTCGACGAGCGCCCACTCGTCGACGGGGAAGATCGAGCGGTTCAGGGGGTCGGTGTCGGCGAACCTCATGCGCGGTCCTCTTCGGTGGTGGTGCGTGCGGGGGTCGTGGGGTCGCCGTCGTTGCGAACGGCGGATGCCTCGCCGGCGCGCTCGAGCGCCGGGATGAGCTCGTCGAGCTCGTCGACGGTCACGTCGGCGCCGAGTTCGATCAGCGCATCGCGGCCCACGCCGCGGTCGACGCCGACGACGAGGGCGAACGGACCGGACGCACCGGCCTTCACGCCGGACTCCGCGTCCTCGATGACGGCGCACTCCTCGGGCGGCAGCCCGAGCAGCTCGGCCGCGCGCAGGAACATGTCGGGCGCGGGCTTGCCGGGGATGCCCTCGCGCGCGGCGACCGCGCCGTCGACGACGACCTCGAACCGGTCGGCGATGCCCGCCGCCTCGAGCACCGCGGGCGCGTTCTTCGAGCTGGAGACCACGGCGACCTCGCCGCCGGCGCGCTCGATCGCGTCGAGCAGGGCGACGCTCGCCGGGTACGGCCGCACGCCCTCCTCGGCGAGGGTCTGGTTGAACGCGTCGTTCTTCCGGTTGCCGAGCCCGTGCACGGTGTCGAGCGTCGCGGCATCCGTCACCTCGCCCTCGGGCAGGGTGATGCCCCGGCTGGCCAGCAGCGAGCGGACCCCGTCGTAGCGCGGCTTGCCGTCGATGTACGCGTAGTAGTCGGCGTCGCGGTAGGGCTCGGCGCCGTGCGCCTCGAGGAACGGCGCGAACAGCCGGGCCCACGCGTGCATGTGCACCACGGCCGTCGGCGTGAGCACCCCGTCGAGGTCGAAGAGCCAGCCGCGGATGCCGCCGAGCTCGACCTCGGATGGGTCGACGGGCGCGCTGACGCGCAGGCTCGCGCGATCGTCGCGGGGGTGGGTCACGGGCGATCCTTTCGATCGGGGGAACTGGTCGGGGCGCCGGTGCCGGTAGTCAAGGCTATGCCCGCGCCGAGGGGCGGCGCGAGGGGTTGCAGCGACTCCGAGCGGATGCCGAGGTCGGGTGGTTGGGGGAGGGGGAGTGGGCAGATGCCACGCGCAGGTATGTTAGTCTCGGTTGGCTGGTTCGCACCTGTGTGGGAGCTGGTATGCGCAAGTGGCGGAATAGGCAGACGCGCACGGTTCAGGTCCGTGTGCCCGTGAGGGCGTGGGGGTTCAACTCCCCCCTTGCGCACCGAAGCGAACGGCCCGGGTCATCGACCCGGGCTGTTCTTCGTTTCCCGGGCGGCCGGCGCCCGGGTGGCTAGGCTGCCGGGCATGCACGCGTTCGTCCGCTCCTTCGTCCTCCCGGCGCCCGGGGTGGTCGCGGTGCTCGCCGCCGCGGGCCGGATCATCCGCGTCGTGGGCGGCGACGACCCGCGCGAGGACCGGGCGGTCCGCGCGCTCCAGTCCGCGTTCGGGCACGGACCCGACGCCGCGCCCGTCGAGTCGGCCGAGCATCGCGAGGTGCTCGATCGGGTCACCGGTCCGCTCTCGTGGTACTCGGGCGTGCCGCAGACGATCGGGAACGGGGCGTTCTGGTGCGGCTGGATCTCGGTGCTCACGCGCGACTGGCGCTCCGCCGCAGCGCCCGGCGCGGCGCTCGCGCTCGAGACCGCGTGCTTCGTCGGATCCGCGGCCCTCGTGGGTCGACCGCGACCGCGTGGCGTGTGGCGGCCCGAGCAGCCGCACGCGACCTCGTCGTTCCCCTCCGGGCACACGGCTGCGGCCGTCGCGCTCCACACCACGCTGGCCGACCTCGTCGACCGGTACGGCGTGCGAGGCTCCCGCGTCCTCGGGCCGCTGCTGCGGTACGTCATCCCGGGCGGGATCGCGTTCTCGCGGATCTATCGCGGGCAGCACCACGTCTCGGACACGGTCGCGGGGGTCCTGCTCGGCAGATGGAGCGCCCGAGTGGTCCGGCGGGCGCTGCTGTCGCGGTAGGCGGGCGTCGTCCCGTCACACGTCGCGACGATGCGCGGCGGGCGGGCTGCTCAGAGGAGCGTCGGCTCGTCGCCCAGGGGCTCGATGAGGCCCGGGTCGTGGGGGTCGATGCGGCGGTGGTTGTTCACGCGCGGGTCGACCTCGTACTCGGTGATCGTCGGCGCGACCCGGTCGGACTGCGCGAGGAGGAAGTCGACCATGGCCTGCGCGTCGGCGGGGGAGAGCTTGGCGGGGTCGAGGTACTGGTCGACCGCGTCGAGGGGGAGGTACACCGGCATCCGGTCGTGGATCTCGCCGGACGCGTCGCGCGCCTCGCGCGTGATGATCGAGGTCGAGACCTCCCAGGTGTCGTCGTCGAGCTTGCGCGCGGTGGAGATCGCGGCGGCGGCGAGGAGGTCGTCGGGTCCGTGCAGGTAGTGGGCGCGCTTCTTGCCCGGCTCGCCCGTCCATTCGTAGTAGCCGCGCATCGGCACGATGCAGCGGCCGGACGCGAAGGCCCCCTTCCAAAGCCCGTTCGTCGCGACGGTCTCGATGCGACTGTTGAATTGCGGCCGCTTCGACTCCTTCATGAACGCGGGATGGAAGTCCCAGCGGGCCGGCTCGAGCCGCCGGACGAACTCGCCCGTGTCGGACTTCGCCCGCTCGCGCACGATCGGGATCGTATCGGTGGGCGCGAGGCTGTAGGAGGGCCGCCAATCGGCGAAGTCGTTCTCGGCGTCGAAGACCGCGGTCAGGTCGTCGACCTCCTGCGAGACCACGAAACGTCCGCACATGGGCACCCTCCGATCCGGATGACGCGAGCCTACGCCCCGCGGCCGACACGTCGATCCGTAATGTGAGGAAAGCTCGGAAAGCGGTTGCTGACATTCGGCCGATTCATAGCTATGTTTGGGCCAGAGATGGCCCCAGGAGGGCTCGAGCCGCACGACGAGGTGCGGCTCGACTGCGTCCCGAAGGGCTCGATCGCTACCGCGAAAGAGAGGGCACCACTTCCATGAGAAACACGACCCAACCCGTGCGACGGCGCAGGCGCGCCATCGCCGCGGCCGGAGCCTTCGTGCTCGGCGCGTCGCTGATGACCGCCACGGCCGCCGCCGCCGAGGACGACCCCCGCGTCGGCATGCCCGGCGGCTACCTCGACGCCCCCGTCGCCACGAGCGGCGTCGAACTGCTCGAGAGCATCCCCCGCCAGGGCGCGTTCGACGCCGCCCCCGGCAACTTCAGCTACGTCAACTCCGACCTGGCCTTCACGGGCGACCACGCCATCGTGGGCAACTACAACGGCTTCCAGGTCTACGACGTCTCCGACCCGGCCGTTCCGGCACTGAAGTCGCAGTTCGTCTGCCCCGGCGGCCAGGGCGACGTCTCGGTCTACGGCGACCTGCTGTTCATGTCGGTCGAGGAGAACCGCGGTCGCATCGACTGCGGCACGGCGTCGATGCCCTCGGTCAGCCCGGAGCGATTCCGCGGCATCCGGATCTTCGACATCAGCGACATCGACAACCCCGTGCAGCTGCCGGGCGTGCAGACCTGCCGTGGTTCGCACACCCACACGGTCGTCACCGACCCGGATGACCCGAACAACGTGTACCTCTACAACTCGGGCACGTCGAGCATCCGCTCGGCGCTCGAGCTGGCGGGCTGCAGCACCGGTGGTGCGACGAGCGAGAACCCGACGCAGTGGCGCATCGACGTCATCAAGGTGCCGCTCGCGGCCCCGGAGACGGCCTCGATCGTGAGCCAGCCGCGCATCTTCCAGAACTACGAGACCGGCGCGGTCAACGGCCTGCAGAACGGCCCGACCCAGCCGCGTCACCCGTCGGGCGGCACCTACTCGCCGAGCCCGAACACGAACACCTGCCACGACATCACGGCCTTCCCGGAGATCGGGCTCGCCGCGGGCGCGTGCCAGGGCAACGGCATCCTCCTCGACATCACCGACCCGGTGAACCCGGTGCGCACCGATGCCGTGGCGGACGTCAACTTCGCGTACTGGCACTCGGCGACCTTCAACAACGACGGCACGAAGGTGGTCTTCACCGACGAGTGGGGCGGCGGTACGCAGGCCCGATGCCTGCCCGACCAGCCCGCATGGGGCGCCAACGCGCTCTTCGACATCGTCGACGGCAAGCTGCAGTTCGCCAGCTACTACAAGCTGCCCGCACCGCAGACCGCCCAGGAGAACTGCGTCGCCCACAACGGCACGCTGATCCCGGTGCCGGGCCGCGACATCATGGTGCAGGCGTGGTACCAGGGCGGCATGTCGATCTTCGACTTCACCGACACGGCGAACCCGACGGAGATCGCCTTCCTCGACCGCGGTCCGCTCAACCCCAACGCGCTCACCCTGAGCGGGTACTGGTCGACCTACTGGTACAACGGCAACATCCTCGGCAGCGAGATCGCTCGAGGATTCGACTCGATGGCCCTCACCCCGACCGCACAGCTCTCGGCCAACGAGATCGCCGCCGCCGGTGAGATCGAGTGGGACGAGCTGAACGCGCAGCTCCAGGGTATGTACGAGCACGCGCCGAGCCTCGCCGTCGCCGGGTCGTACGTCGACCAGGCCGAGCGTGCCGGCACCCTGACGGGCAAGGCCCTGGCCGAGGTGCGCAAGCACCTGGCCGAGGCCGGCGTGCTCGTCGCCGACGGCTCGAGCAAGCGCGCGATCATCGCGCAGCTCGACAACGCCATCCGCAAGGCCGGCCCCGATGCCGACGCCAGCGTGATCCAGGCGCTCACCGAGCTGAAGGCCTCCTTCAGCTGACGCCTCGGCGGGGAGGCCGCCACGGCCTCCCCGCCCGGCACGACGATGCCCGGCGCTCCTCGAGCGCCGGGCATCGGTGCGTCGGGGCTCGGCACCGCCGAGGCCGCGGGACGATCAGGTGCGGTCGGCGAGCATCTGCTGCATGCGCGTGATCTCGATCCCCTGGTCGCTCTCGACGTGGCGCGCGAACTGGCCGATCGATGCCTCCTGCCCGCCACCGGCGGCCCACAGGTCGGCGGTCATCTCCATCGCGCCCTGGTGGTGCTGGATCATGTACTCGAGGAACAGCCGGTCGAACTCGGCGCCCTTCGCCGCCTCGAGCTCGGCGAGCTGCTCGTCGGTGAGCATGCCGGGCATGTCGTGGCCGCCGCCGTGGCCGCCGTGCTCGTCGCGGAGCGGCGTGCCGCGCTCCTGCAGCCAGGCGGCCATCTGGTCCATCTCGCCGTCCTGGCTGAGCCGCATCCGCTCGGCGAGCAGACGGATGTCGCGGTCGCGCGTGCGATCCTCGACGTACCCGGTCATGGTCAGCGCCTGCTCGTGATGCAGGATCATCATCTGCATGTACTCGATGTCGGCCTCGGTGTGGCCGGCCTGCTCGAGCGAAGCCGCCTCCTCGGGCGACATGGTGCGGTTCGGCTCCCCCGGTGCACCGAGCTGCACGATCGGACCGGTCGGCTCCGGGACCTCCGGCGCGCCGGGCGTGCAGGCGGTCAGGCCCAAGCCGAGCGCGACCGTCGTGCCGAACACCAGGGATCGCCGGAGCACCGTCATCCTGAATACCTCATCTTCGTCGAAGAGCATCGGACGACCGGCGATGGGTGCCACCGCCGGTCGGATGCGTTCCATTCAACTCGAAACCGGCGGGATGCGCGAATGGCACCGAGCGGACGTTCAGGCGGCGGTCAGCGACCGCCGAACTCCTCCTGATCGTCCTCCGGGTCGGCCACATCCTCCATGACGACCTCGGCGTCGTCCTCGCCGACGCCCTCGCTCTCGAGCTCCAACTCGTACTCGACCTCCGCCTCGCGGCCCTTGTCGAAGCCCCGGCCCAGCGGGTTGTCGAAGTTGATGGTCATGGGGTTCCCCTTCCCTCATCGCGCGCACCGCTCGGTCGTGGGCGGGTCGCGTGCAGTCAGGCTAGTCCGGCGGCGGTGCCGGTGGAACGGGTTGACGCGGATCAGCGGCGCGGCAGCGCGAGGATGCGCTCGAACGCGGCATCCGCCACCGGGTCGACCTGCTGCAGCTCGGGGTGCGCGTCGTGGAACTCGATGATCCGCCGCGCGCCCTCGTCGAAGGTCACGGTGGTGCGGAACTCGGGCACGAGCGCCTTCACCTTCGCATTGTCGAACACCATCGAGTGCGCCTTGTCGCCGAGCAGCCCCGGCCCCCACTGCGGGTGCACGGCGGCGATGGTCTCGGATGCCACGTGCACGAACTCGGGATCGGCGACACCCGCCGCATCAGCCAGCCAGCCGTAGATCTGGTTCCAGGTGGGCGCGTGATCGCCCGTGATGTGGAACGTGTCGCCGACGGCCATCGGGTTGCCGAGGATGCCGACGAAGGCGACGGCGAAGTCCGAGTGGTGGGTGATGGTCCACAGGCTCGTGCCGTCGCCGTGCACGACGACGGGCCGGCCGGCGCGCATCCGGGCGACGTCGGTCCAGTGCCCCAGCGTCGGCAGCAGCGTCGCGTCGTAGGTGTGGGAGGGGCGCACGATCGTCGCCGGGAACCCGCGCTCGCGCACGGCCGCGACGAGCAGGTCCTCGCAGGCGATCTTGTCGCGCGAGTAGTCCCAGACGGGGTTCACGAGCGGCGTCGACTCGGTGACCGGCAGCCGGCTCGGCGGCGTCTGGTACGCCGAGGCCGAGCTGATGAAGACGTACTGCCCGATGCGCCCCTCGAACAGCTCGAGGTCGACCCGCACGTGGTCGGGGGTGAACGCGGTGAACTCGCACACGACGTCGAACTCGAGCGGGTCGCCGCCCTGCCGGCCGAGGGCCTCGCGCACCGAGTGGGGGTCGCGGATGTCGCCGACGACCTGCCGCACCTCCGGTGGCAGCGGCCTGAGGCTCGAGGAGCCGCCGCGGTTCAGCACCGTCACGTCGTGTCCCACGGCCACCGCGCGGGCCACGCACGCCGAGCTGATGATGCCGCTGCCGCCGATGAAGAGGATCCGCTTCGAGCTCATCGGACCATGCTGTCATCTTCGGGGGGTGGTGGGGGTCTCGGTACGGGCGCTTCGCGTCCTACTCGACCACCGGCAGCTCAGCCGGTGCGGCCCGCCCAGGGGTCGTAGTCGACGAGGAGCGGTTCCTGCTCGGGCCGCTCGCCCTCGGGCACGTGCTGCAGGTTGATGCGCACGCGGTACCAGAGCGAGCTCGATCCCCGCATGCCGTCGAGCATGACGTCGGCGGGCGACAGGTGCGCCACCACGTCGGCGTGCGCCGACTTCCAGCGTTCGAGCGCGTCGAGCGCCTCGGGCTTGGTCTCGGTGCGGGCGACCTCGATGAGCGGCATCCGCGACTCGCGGCGACCGGTGCCGCCCGACGCGTTCGACCCGCGCGGCGCCTTCTCGGCCGGGCCGAGCTCCTCGGCGAGGCGGAGCAGCCCCTCGAGCCCGCCGGCGGCATCGTCGATGCCTGCGTGCGGGTCGCCCAGCTCGGCGAAGCGCTCGAGCACGGTGGCCACGGTGAACTCCTCCGGTCGACGCGTGCGCACCTCGGCCCAGTCGAGCGGCGTCGAGACCCGGGCGTCGGGCAGCGGGCGAACCGAGTAGGCGGATGCCACGGTGCGGTCCTTGGCGTTCTGGTTGAAGTCGACGAAGACGCTCTCGCCGCGCTCCTCCTTCCACCAGCGCGCCGTGGCGAGTCCGGGTGCACGGCGCTCGACCTCGCGCGCCAGGGTCTCGGCGGCGAGGCGGACCTCGCGGTAGTCCCACTCGGGACGGATGCGGACGAGCAGGTGCATGCCCCGCGAGCCCGAGGTCTTCGGCCAGCCCACGAGCCCGTGGTCGTCGAGCACGTCGCGGGCGATCATCGCGACGTCGACGATCTGCGACCAGTCGACGCCCGGCATCGGATCGAGGTCGACGCGCAGCTCGTCCGGGTGGTCGAGGTCCTCCGCTCGCACGGGATGCGGGTTGAGGTCGAGGCAGCCGAGGTTCACGACCCAGGCCAGGCCCGCGGCATCCCGGACGACCGCCTCTTCGGCCGACGTGCCCGACGCATACCGGAGCGTCGCGGTGTCGATGAAGTCCGGATGGTTCTCCGGGACGCGCTTCTGGAAGAACGGCTCCTGGCCGATGCCCTTCACGAAGCGCTTCAGCACCATGGGCCTGCCGCCCGCGCCCCGCAGCGCGCCGTCGGCGACGGCGACGTAGTAGTTCACGAGGTCGAGCTTGGTGAGGCCGGCGTCGGGGAAGACGACCTTGCCGGGATGGCTCACGCGGACGCCGTGGCCCCCGACGTCGAGGACCACCGCGTCATCCTTCGCGGCCGCCACGACACCACACTATGGGGTGACGGATGCCGGCGCGACGGGCACGCCGTGCCCGTCGCCGGAGCCGGACGGGCCGTCCTGCTCGCCGCCCCAGTCCTGCTCGGCGGCGTCCGCCTCGTCGTCCACGGCCGGCGCGGCCGGGAGCAGTTGCATGAGGATCGCCCCGGCCAGGCAGGCGGCGCCGACCAGCGCGAGCAGCGACGCGACCGGTGAGGCGTCGCCGATCGGCCCGCCGAAGGTCGAGGCGAGCTGTTCGCCGAGCCCGATGCCCGCGCCCCACAGGAAGAAGCTCGTCGCGTGGACGAGGAGCAGTCCGCAGGTGACCACGAGGTGGGTGTTCACGAGCCCGCGCACCGCACCGACGAGGGCCGCGACCGCTGCGGCGATCGTGACGAACGCGGCGCCGAACGCCCACACGGCCGGCGTGGCGTCCACCCCGCCGGGGCCGGCCCCGAGCACGAGGTAGATCTGACCCATGTCGAGCGCGGGCACCCGCGCGAGCGGATTCCACAGCAGCAGGTGCAGGGCGCCCAGCGCGATCACGAGGAGGTTCGCCGTCGCGAGCACGGCGACCGCGACCGGCACGCGCCCCGGCGGCGACGGATCACGGCGGTGCTCCGCGACCCCGAAGACGATGAGCGCGTACCCGATGACGGCCGCGGCGAGGGCGAGGAGGATGAGGAACGGCGATCGCGCCGCGCCCGACAGCTGCACCACGATGGGCGTCGCGACCGCGGCTGCCACCGCGAGAGCGCGCCGCCAGGCGGCCGGTTCGCCCGCGGTCAGGAGGAGGGCCGTGCCCACCGGCAGCGCGACCCACACGCCGGCGAACTCCATCGCCTGCGAGGCCGCCGCGACGATGGCGCGCCACTGCTCGGAGGGGAACGTGAGCAGCGCGAGGTCGACCGACACGCTCGTCGCCGCCAGGATCACCGCCGCCGCGAGGAACGAGACACCCGCGCGCGCGTGCCGACCCGCGAAGGGGGAGCGTCGCGGCATCCGGGCCATGGCGACCTCATCTCGTGCTCGGCAGCGCGTGCCGTTGCCACCAGATTGGCACGGATGCCGGTGTCAGGGAACGGGGTTGCGCTCCCTCGGGTCCGACCCGCGCGGGTCGGCTCGCTCGGCGCGCGGCGCGGCGGCGTGCGCCCACGGATGCAGCAGATCGAGGAGCACGAGCACCGCGGCGAGCTCGACCACGCCCATCACGAAGTACAGCGCCTGCAGGACGCTGAACGGGATGTAGACCATCTGGACGAAGATCCACACGAGGATGCCGAAGCCAGCCACCGCGGCGGCGAGCATCGCCCAGCGCATGCGGCGCACGACCATCACGAGCGCGACAGCCTGGGTGCCGCCCACCACGAGGCCGAGTGCGAGGCCCGGCAGGAGCGTCGACGCGAACGGCGACCCGGCCAGGTACGAGTCCGGGATCGCGATCGGGGACCCGCCGAGGTCGACGACCGCGCCGATCACGAGCATCACCCCGCCCAGGACCGACGTCACCGCCGTGAAGCCCAGCGCGGACAGCAGGACGATCCGCGCGACGCGCTGCAGCGACATCCGTCACCACCCCCTCGATCGGACCCCTTCAGCATGGCGCCGCCGGGTCGTCGGCCGGGGGACCAAAGCCCCGGCGTCAGTCGCGCATCTGCACGCGCAGCCGGTCCATCGGCAGTGCGGGGATGTGCCGGAGGCTGATCCGCAGGTCCTGGTCGGGCACCGAGAACGGGCGCGTCGCGGCGAGCTGGGCGAACCGGGCGGTGAGCGCGATCGTCGCCGCCTCGCCCGGGCACCGGTGCCCGGTGGCGGCGTCCCCGCCTCCCTGCGGCACGAGCGTGTTCGGATCGCCGTCCCAGCCCTCGAACCGCTCCGGAAGGAACCGTCCCGGTTCCTCCCAGATGCGCTCGTCGTGGTTCGTCGCGTAGAGGTCGAGGATGACGCGGTCGCCGGGTTCGAAGTCGCGGCCGCGCCAGTCGAACGGGCGCTGCACCGTGCCGGAGATGACGGGGAAGAACGGGTAGAAGCGCCGCACCTCGTTGGCGACGCGGGTCGCCGCGTCGGCGTCGCGCTCGACCTTCGCATGCCACTGCGGGTGCGTGTGCATGGCGTGCACGGTGAACACGAGGTACCGGCTGACCGCGACGATCGGACGCAGGAGGTTCAGCACCTCGACGGCGGCGACCTCCTCGGGCAGCGGCGCGCCGTGGTCGTCGGAGCCGTCGGCGATCGTGCGGATGGCCGAGTCGGGATCGGCCTGCACGCGCGCCGCCCGCACGTCGGCGACGAGCTCGGCGGCCCACTCCTCCGCGCCGCGGCGCCGCACCCTGGCGACCCAGTTCACCGGGCCGATCGAGCTGGCACGATCGACCATCGCGGCGAGCCGGCCGGCGAGGTCGCGGTCGTCGACGCGGTCGGCCGGGATGCCCGCCCACGACAGCGCCGCGCGCGTCAGCACGAGGTTGCCGAGGTCGTACAGGGGCACCTCGTGGCCGGCGTGCTCGGCGCGCACGCGGGTCCACTCGCGTTCGAACGCCGCGATGAGCCGGGCGACGCTCGCGTCGTCGAGCATGCGCATGAACATGCTCTTGCGGTGCCGGTGGGGCGGGCCCTCGAGGGTCTGCACGCTGCCCTCGTCCTGCAGCAGGTGCTGCACCGACGACGGCATGGCGCGTTCGCGCGAGAACCGGTCGCCCTCGTAGAAGACGGATGCCGCCTCGCGCCCATGCATCACGGTCGCACGCATCCCGGCCAGCCGAGCCTCGAACGCGTCGCTGCCGAGCTTCCGGAACCGGCGGGTGCCGTAGAGGTAGCCGTTCTTGAGGAACGCCAGCGTGTCGTCGGGGGCGGGTGAGCGGGGGATCACGGTAGGGGTGTCGCTCATCGTTCCACGGTAGGCCGGATCGGCCGGGAGCGGGAACGGGGTTGACGACCGTCCGCCCTGAACCGCTCAGTCGGGACGATCGGATCGCGCCCCGACGGGAGCGTCGGATCCATCGGTCCGCTCGACGAGCGCCGCGGCCTCCGCCGCGGAGAGGGGCTCGGCGAGGGTCACGGCGGGCGTGCGCGCCGGCGGTTCGGTGCGGAACCCGATCGACTTGTGCGAGCCGTCGCAGAACGGGCGCGTCGCCGACGCGCCGCAGCGGCACAGCGCCATGGTGCGGCGCTGGCCGCCAAGGGGGGTGCCCTGTTCGTCGACGAGGTCGATGTCGCCGCGCACGATCAGCGGCCCGTTGACGCAGGCCGTGACGGTGACCGGTCGGGCGGATGCCGCGTCGCCGGACGTGCGGCTCATGGGAGCGGCATCCGCAACGCCGACTCGCCGCGCTCGAACGCCTCGCGGAGCCCGCCCCACAGGCGGCCGTCGATCGTGAGGCACGCCGACGCCCCGAAGAGGATGTCGTCGACGAGCGCGGGCTCGGTCTCGGCGAGCCCGCCGGCGAGGTCGTTCGCCGCGAGCTGCTCGTGCACCGCATCGGCCTCGACGTGCTCGTCGAAGTACTCGACGACCTGCGGGTCGAAGCCGAGCCGGCGCAGGCCGCGCGCGTAGGCGCGGCACGGCAGCGACGAGGTCATCTCGTACGCGGCGAGGTGCCCGACGATGGCGCCGCGCCACCGCCGGTGCAGGCCGAAGAACGACATGAGGTTCATCGACGCGAAGACGCGCGCCGGGACGTGGTCGGCGTAGGCGCCGTACCGGTCGTCGAGCCCCGCCGCGCGGAGCGCCGCCCCGTAGAGGGCCGCGTGCTGGCGTTCGGGGCGTCCGTCGCCGTATTCGTCGGCCTGGATCTCGACGAGTGCGACCTTGGCCCGGCCGTGGAGTCGCGGGATCGCCCACGTGTGCGGGTCGGCCTCCTTGAGCGTGTAGATCGACCGGCAGGCGAGCACCTCGCGCACCTGCTCCTCGGTCGCGTCGCGCTCGACCCACGCCGAGAGTCCCGGGGTGTCGTCGAGGGAGGTCAGTTCGAAGAGGGCCTCGGGCACGCCGCGCGTGGCGGTCGGCTGCGGCACCGTCCGTCGGAGCGCGAGCTCGAACGCGCGCTCGAGGTCGAGCCGCACCTGCAGCAGCCGCGGCTCCCACTCCCAGCTGTCGGGCACGCCCTCGATGCCGCCGTAGTGGAGCTCGTAGAGGAGGAACAGCGCGAGCTGGATGTCGTCGTCGTCGAGCACGTCCCGCGTGCGGGCGAGCGCACCGGTCGCGCTCGCGTCGACGAGGTCGAGCCCCGCCAGGCGCTGGTGCGTCATGGTGCGCAGCAACGCCGCGCTGAGCGGGCCGCGCGGCGACGGAGGCGACATGGGCCGCATGGGATCGGATGCCCCGTGGCCCGTCGGCTCCTCGTCGTGCCCCGGATCGATCGGGGTCGGGGCGTCGGTCAACGTCACGTACCCGCCTCCTCGCTTGTCGTGCTCGCCACGCTACGACGGTGCGAGGCAGGCAGGCAGGGGGTTGACCGCCTCCGCGGGCCGGACTACGGCCGGCGGGCGCTCCGGTGCCCGGCTCAGTCGGTCGCGACCGGAGGCGCGGCCGCGTCGAGCGCGCGCTCGAGGTCGCGGACGAGGTCGTCGGGGTGCTCCAGTCCGACCGACAGGCGCACGAGTCCCTCGGGGATCGTCTCGGCCTCCGCGGGCCAGCGCCGACGCCGCTCGAGCGTCGACTCGACGCCGCCGAGGCTCGTGGCGTGCAGCCACACGCGCGTCGACTCGGCGACCCGCTCCGCGGCATCCGCCCCGCCCTGGACCACGATCGACACGATCGTGCCGAAGCCCGGGTACCGCACCTCCTCGAGCGCCGGATGCCCGTCGAGGCGCTCGGCGATCGCCCTCGCCGTCGACTGCATGCGCTCGAGCCGCACCGGCAGGGTGCGCAGGCCGCGCAGCGCGAGGAACGCCTCGAACGCGCCCGGGATCGCGCCGTTGAGCCGACGCCGCTGCTCGATGCGGGCGAGCAGCTCGTCGTCGCGGCCGATCACGGCGCCCATGAGCACGTCGCTGTGGCCCGCGATCGACTTCGTCGCCGAGTGCACCGAGAGGTGCGCGCCCGAGTCGAGCGGATGCTGCAGCAGCGGGCCCGCGAAGGTGTTGTCGACCGCGAACAGGGCCCCGGCATCGCGCGCGGCCCGGCCGATCGCCTCGAGGTCGGCGACCTCGAGGGCGGGGTTGGTGGGCGACTCGATCCAGACCAGGTCGGCGCCGGCCGCGGCATCCGCCACCTGCGGCGCGTCGCGCACGTCGATGTAGCGCACCTCGACCTCGCGGGCGGCGGCGAGGTCGTCGAGCTGGCCGATCGTGCCCGTGTACGAGTGGCGGGGGGCGACGACGACGCCGCCCGTCGGCACGAGGTCGAACACGGCCGCGATCGCGGCGATGCCGGAGGCGAATGACACGCAGCGGCCGCCCTCGAGGGCGCCGAGGGCCTCCTCGAACGCGGTCCAGGAGGGGTTGCCGTAGCGGCCGTAGGCGACCGGCCCGCCCGCCGAGTAGGTCGAGGTGAGGTGCACCGGCGTGTTGAGCGGCCCGTCGGGCACGCGCTCGGGCCGGCCGGCGTGGACGGCGAGCGTCTCGGGGTGCAGGTCGTGCAGGTCGTCGTGGTGGGTCACTGGGGCTCCTCGGGTCCGTGCGTCATCCGATCCTCCCGCACTCGACGCGGTGGCTGGGGTGGGGTTGCGGCGCGCGTTCCTCGACGCGAGCGCGCGGTCTCGCGACGGGCGCGCGGCGAACGCGCCGCGCGCTCGTCGCGGATCCGCGCACTCGGGTGCCTCTGTCGAGGCGCCGCGTCAGGGGGAGGGCGCACACTGGAGGGGTGACCCCCGATCTCGCCCTCGACTGGCGGGCGCCGCACGAGACCTCGGTCGTGCAGACGCTCGGCCCCCTGCGGCGCGGCCCGGGCGATCCGGCGTTCGCGCTGGGGCCCGACGGCTCGGTGTGGCGCACGACGTCGACGGATGCCGGAGCGGCGACCCTGCGCGTCCGGCAGCTCGGCCCCGACCTGGTGCGGTGCGAGGCCTGGGGTCCGGGGGCCGAGGCGGCCATCGCGCTCGCGCCGTCGATGCTGGGGGAGCGCGACGACACGTCGGCGTTCGCCCCCGACCTGCCCGTGCTCGCCGACGCGCACCGCCGCAATCCGGGCCTGCGCGTGCCGCGCACGGCGCGCGTGATGGAGGCGCTCGTGCCCGCGATCCTCGAGCAGAAGGTGATCTCGCTGCAGGCGCACGCCTCGTGGCGCCGGCTGCTCCAGCGCTTCGGGGCGGTCGCGCCGGGGCCGACGCCCCGTCCCATGCGGGTCGTGCCGTCGGCGAGCGGATGGCGCGCCATCCCGTCGTGGGAATGGCACCGTGCGGGCGTCGACCCGCGCCGTGCGGCGACCGTCCAGCGCGTCGCCGCGTACGCCGACCGCCTCGAGGAGGCGGCGGACCTGCCGCCGGCGGAGGCGATCGCGCGACTCACGCACCTCCCGGGCGTCGGCATCTGGACCGCTGCCGAGGTCGCCCAGCGCGCGCTCGGCGACGCCGACGCGGTCTCGGTCGGCGATTACCACATCGCGAACTACGTGGGCCATGCGCTGTACGGGCGCGACATGACCGACGACGAGATGCTCCAAGCGCTCGCGCCATGGGCGGGGCACCGGTACCGCGTCATCCGCCTGCTCATGGCCGCGGGCGTGCCGGGGCGGCCGCGGCGCGGGCCGCGCATGGCGTTCGTCGATCACCGGGCGTACTGAGGCGAGCGGATGCCGCGGCTCCAGCCGCGCCGTCTGCGCGCCGCCAAGGGGACGCAACACGCCGTGCCACAAGGGCGGCCGCCGGCGTGTCGCGTCCCCTCGAGGGTGGGTGACGGGCGACCCTCGGCTCAGCGCGAGGCGGTGACGTCGAGCAGCTGCGAGAGTTCGCCGAGCGCGCCGGGGACGAGGCGGTAGTACGCCCACGTGCCGCGCTTGCTCCGGGTCAGGAACCCGGCCTCCATCAGGATCTTCAGGTGGTGCGACACCGTCGGCTGGCTGAGGCCGACGGGCTCGATGAGGTCGCACACGCACGCCTCCTCGCCGTCGGAGGCGGCGACGATCGACACGAGGCGCAGGCGGGTCGGGTCGGCGAGGGCCTTGAGCTTGCGGGCCAGGAGGTCGGCCTGGTCGGGCGCGATCGCCTCGCGCGTCAACGGCGCGCAGCAGGCGGCGGCGGTCGGCTCGGCCATCGGGAGCAGCTGCGGGGTCGTGGTCATACCGGCATCCTAGCTCGTATATTGACAAACTTCGATGGACTAGCCACACTCTGTATCGAAGTTCATCGATATCTCGGAGGCGCGCCCACCATGACCCTGATCGACCTCACCGCGCAGAGCCTGCAGGACCGCCGGCTCGCCACCCTCCCCGTGGCGATCATCGGCGCCGGCCCGGTCGGGCTCGCCGCCGCGGCCAACCTCGTCGAGCGCGGACTGGACTTCGTCGTCTACGAAGCCGGCGACGAGGTCGCCGCGAGCATCCGCACCTGGGGCCACACGCGGCTCTTCTCACCGTGGAAGCACGTCGTCGACCCCGCCTCGCGTCGACTGCTCGAGGCCACGGGCTGGCGGATGACTGCACCCGACTCGCTGCCGTCCGGGGCCGAGCTCGTCGAGCGCTACCTCGAGCCCCTCGCGGCGCTCGAGCCGATCGCCTCCCGCATCCGGACCGGCGTGAGGGTCGAGGCGGTCACCCGGCGTGGGATGGACCGCACGCGGACCGCGAACCGCGCGGCGACGCCCTTCCTGCTGCGCGTGCGCACCGCCGACGGCGTCGACGAGTTCACGGCGCGCGCCGTGATCGACGCCTCCGGCACGTACGACCAGCCCAACTCGCTCGCGTCGTCGGGCCTCGACCCGCTCGGCCTCGCCGAGGTCGCCGACCGCGTCACCCACGCGCTGCCCGACGTGCTCGGGCGCGAGCGGGCGCGCTTCGCCGGACGGCACACCACCGTCGTGGGCGCCGGTCACTCCGCGGCGAACACGCTGCTCGCGCTCGCCGAACTCGCGGAGGAGGAGCCGACGACGCGGGTCACTTGGCTCATCCGCACCGCGAGCGCGGTGCGCGTCACCACGTCGGAGGACGACGAGCTCGTCGCCCGCGCGACCATCGGCCGCCGGGTCGACCGGCTCGTGGCATCCGGACGCATCGAGGTCGTCGACCGCTTCGAGACGGTACGGCTCGGACGCACCGATGCGGGCGTACGACTCCACGGCCTGCGCGGAGACGACCTCGTCGAGCACGAGACCGACCTCGTCGTGAACGCCACCGGGTTCCGCCCCGACCTCGACATGGTGCGCGAGATCCGCCTCGACCTCGACGAGGTCGTGCAGGCGCCGCGCCGGCTCGCTCCGCTCATCGACCCCAACGTGCACACGTGCGGCACGGTCGAGCCGCACGGGTTCGCCGAGCTCGAGCACCCCGAGCCGGGATTCTTCCTCGCGGGGATGAAGAGCTACGGCCGCGCGCCGACGTTCCTGCTCGCGACGGGGTACGAGCAGGTCCGCTCGATCACGGCCTGGATCGCGGGCGACCAGGCAGCGGCCCGCAACGTCGAGCTCGTGCTGCCCGCGACGGGCGTCTGCTCGACGAGCCTGCCCGCCGCTGCGGGTTCCTCGGGCTGCTGCGGGTGACGCGGGCGGTCGCGGGCTAGCCGGAGTCCGGCGCGCGGTGCTTCTCGGCGAGGCGCTCGAGCTGCCACTCGTCGACGTCGGTCAGCCAGTCGAGGGGTGCCCCGGGCCCGACCCGGGGATCGGCGGGGCTGCGGCCGTCGCGAACGGCCTCCACGTAGGCGCGATCCAGTTCGAGGCGCGCGCGGAAGTCCGCGGCGCCGCCGACCGACCCGTGGCCGGGGACGACGACCGCGACGCGGTCCGCCAGTCGCTCGAACCGCTCCAGCGCGGCGAGGTGGTCGCCGACCGGGTCGTCGGCCGCCAGGTCGAGGAACGGCATCAGGATGTCGGAGAGCATGTCGCCGGCGACGAGCACGCCCTGCGGCTCGATCAGCACCGCCGCGTGGCCAGGGGCGTGCGCGCGATGCTCGATGATGCGGGCCGTGGGTCCGCGCCAGGGCACGGTCGCGGCGTCGGCCGGCAGGGCGGTGATCAGGCCGAGGAGCTCCATCGGGATGTCATCGGCGTGCTCGGGCGGCAGGCCCTCCGCGACCTGGTCGATCCAGTCCGGCTGCGAGAGCAGGTCGCGCATGGCCTCGGCGTTCCGAGCCGTGCCGTAGCGCGGCGCGTCGCCGAGGTCCGGGTGCCACAGCACGTGGTCCCAGTCCGGATGCGTGGAGAACGCCGCGACGACCGGCCGGCCCGTGTCCCGCAGTTCCCGGGCGAGCCCCGTCAGCTCGGCACGGGTGATGCCGGGGTCGATGAGGAGCACCCCGTCATGGCCCTCGACGACCACGGCGTTGCTCTGGAGGAACTCGCTCTCGTGCACGTGCACGCCCTCGGCGACCTGCTTCAGCATGGTTCCTCCGCTCGCGGTCCGGACCTGTTGCTGCCGAACGGTACACCCGACCTCCGAGAGCGCGCCTCAGGCCGGGAGCGCGAGGGTCATGAAGACGCTGTTCGGGTCGGGCCGGTAGTCGCCGAACGGGTGGCATTCGATGAAGCCGTACTTCGCGTAGAGGGTGCGCGCCGGGCGGAAGAACTCCTGCAACCCGGTCTCGAGGCTGAGGCGGCGGTACCCGCGACGGGTCGCCTCGGCGAGGACGTGCTCGAGCAGGCGTGCACCGAGGCCGCGACCGCGGGCCGCGGCATCCGTTCGCATCGACTTGAGTTCGCCGTGCGTCTCGTCGAGCTGCTTGAGCGCGACGCAGCCCACGAACTCGTCGCCCTCGGCGATGGTCCAGAACGTGACCTCGGGCACCGCGAGACCCGAGACGTCGAGCGCGTGCACGCTCTCGGCGGGCGAGGTCGCGAACATGTCGGCCAGGTGGTCCTCGAGCAGGCGCGTCACGCGCGGGTCGCGGAGGTCGCCGAGGTCGATGGAGAGCGTCGTCACCCGACCATGGTCGCCGACCGGTGTTTCGGGCACGTGTCGGCGCCGCGCCGGCGGTCGCTCAGGCGGACGCGCGCTCGGGCAGGATCTCGGCGATGAGCGCCTCGACGCGACGGCGGATGTCATCGCGGATCGGCCGCACGGCCTCGATGCCCTGCCCGGCCGGGTCGTCGAGCTCCCAGTCCTCGTAGCGCTTGCCCGGGAAGATCGGGCACGCGTCGCCGCAGCCCATGGTGATCACGACGTCGGACTCCTTGACGGCCTCGGTGGTGAGCACCTTGGGCGTGTTGCCGGCGATGTCGATGCCCTCCTCGGCCATCGCCTCGACCGCGACCGGGTTGATCTGGTCCTTCGGGGCGGAGCCGGCCGAGAGCACCTCGACGCGGTCGCCGCCGAGCTCGCGCAGGTAGCCGGCGGCCATCTGGGAGCGGCCGGCGTTGTGGACGCAGACGAACAGGACGGTGGGCTTCTCGGTCATGCGGAAAGCATAGACCAGCATCTATGCGATGTCGAGCGAGGCGAGCAGGTCCCGCACGTGCGCCTCGATGCGATCCCGGATGTCGCGCACCCGCTCGAGCGGCAGGCCCACCGGGTCGTCGAGCTCCCAGTCGAGGTAGCGGCGGCCGGGATAGATCGGGCACGCGTCGCCGCAGCCCATCGTCACGACGACATCGGCCGCGCGGACCACCTCGTCGGTCAACGGCTTCGGGAACTCGCCGCCGACGGGCACCCCGATCTCGTCCAGTGCCGAGACGACCGCGGGCCGGAGCGCGTCCGCGGGCGCCGAGCCGGCTGTGCGCACGTGCACGCGATCCCCGGCCAGGTGCCGCAGGATCGCGGCGGCCATCTGCGAGCGGCCCGCGTTCTGAACGCATACGAAGAGCACCTCGGGCACCGCACGACCCCCGCCGGCGCGCGGGCGCTGCGGCTCCGCCGTCGCCAGCGCGCTCAGCCGCTCCGCGGCGAACTGCGCCGTGAGCGAGGGCAGCCGCCGCGTGATCCCCGACCGCTCCGCGAGCAGCTCGTGGCTCTCGCGCACGTACCTCGCCACGGTCTCCCGGCCGAAGACGCCGGCGAAGCGGTCGGCGAGGTCGCTCGCGATGCGGTCCAGCACCGCGGCATCCGTCGTGGGATCGGGCGCGGACGCCGGCGCGCCCAGCAGGTCGCCGACCCGCTCGGCCTGGTCGGGCGCGACCGAGTACCACGCGCGCCGCCCCTCCGGCGTGCGCACGAGGACGCCCTCGTCGTGCAGCGCCTTCGCGTGGTGCGACACCGTCGGCTGCCGCAGCCCCAGCTCGGCGGCGAGCTCGGTGACCGTGGCGCGACCGTCGGGCCGCGCGAGGATCAGCGAGAGCATGCGCGCGCGCGTCGGATCGGCGATCAGCGCGAGGCCGCTCGCCGCGGCATCCGCTCGCCCCGAGACCATAGATCACAGTCTATGCAAGTGACGGATGCCGCGGCCGAGTGACCTTCGGCCCTCACCGCCGACCCGGCTCCCGGGAGGCTGGACGCAGGCCGCACCCGCCGCGGTCGACGAAGGGGTGGTGCAGGTGTTCACGAAGACCGTGGTCGCATGGGACGGCTCGCCGCACGCCGAGGCCGCGCTGCGCTGGGCCGCCGCCCGCGGCGGCGACGAGGTGCTCGAACTCGTGCACGTCATCCCCGGCGAGGACCAGGCCAGCGAGTACCTGCGGGCCACCGGCGAGCTCTCGGAGCAGCGCGTCGCCCTCATGGATCGCGCCGAGGCCCTGCGCGCCGAGCACCCCGGCCGCACCATCACCACGCACACCGTGCACGGCCGACCCGAGAAGGAGCTCGGCGGACGCATGGGCCACGACGTGCTCGTCGCCGTCGGCACCTCGTCGCACGGCCGCGAGACCGCATGGACCCTCGGCGCCCGGCTCGCCGCGCACCGTTCGCGCGGCTCCGTCGCCGTCATCCCGGCCGACTGGGAGGCGACCGCGCGCCGCAACATCGTCGTCGGCGTCGACGGCTCCGTCGAATCGATGGCCGCGGTGCGCGTCGGCGTGGAGGAGGCCCGGCGCACGGGCGACGAACTCGAGCTCGTGCACTCCTGGGTCGTGCCGACCAGCTGGAACTCCGCCTACGTCGAGTACCTCGGCGACGTGCAGCTCATGGAGGACATGCGCCGCGACGTGCTCGACGAGGCGCTCGACTACGCGCGCTCGCTCGGCGGCGCGCCCGCCGGACGCCTCGAACAGGGCGGCGCCGCGCCCATCCTCGCCGAACGCAGCCGCACCGCGAACCTCGTCATCGTCGGCAGCCACGCGACGGGCGGCATGGCCAGGTTCCTGCTCGGCTCGGTCAGCCACGACCTGCTCCTCGAAGCCGTCGGTCCCGTCATCGTCGTCAGCGACAACGAGTAGCCATGCCCGTCTCCCTCCGGTTCCTCGGCGGCGCCGACTCGGTCACCGGCTCCCGGTACCTCGTCGAGACGGATGCCGCGCGCGTGCTCGTCGACTGCGGGCTGTTCCAGGGCTACAAGGTGCTGCGGGAGCGGAACCGGCACCCGTTCCCGGTCCCGCCGGAGTCGATCGACGCGGTCGTGCTCACCCACGCGCACCTCGACCACTCCGGATACCTGCCCGCCCTCGTCCGCGACGGGTTCGCGGGACCCATCGTCGCGACGCCCGGGACGATCGAGCTCTGCCGGGTCATGCTCGCCGACAGCGCCTACCTCATGGAGGAGGAGGCGCGGCACGCCGCCCGGCGCGGCTGGTCGCGGCACGCCGACCCCCGCCCCGTCTACACGTCCGACGACGTGAAGGCGGCGCTCGGGCGGTTCCGCGAACTCGACTTCGGCGAGCCCCGGTCGATCGCCGACGGCGTGGACATGCGCCTCGCGCCGGCCGGGCACATCCTCGGCGCCGCGCAGGTGCGCCTCCGCGCCGAGGGACGCACGCTGCACTTCACCGGCGACCTCGGCCGCCACAAGGACCCGCTCATGCGCGCGCCCGCCGACCTCGAGCCGTGCGACGTGCTCGTCACCGAGGGCACCTACGGCGACCGCGCCCATACCGACGAGGACCCCGCCGACCGCCTCGGCGAGATCGTCACCCGCGTGACCCGGCGCGGCGGCGTCGTGCTCATCCCAGCCTTCGCCGTCGGACGCACCGAGACCGTGCTGCTGCACCTCGCGCGACTCGCGGACCGCGGCGAGCTGCCCGACGTGCCCATCTACCTCAACAGCCCCATGGCCGTCGACGTCGCCTCCATCTACGAGCGGTACCCCGAGGAGCACCGCCTCGACCACGACCGGCTCACGCGCATGTACCGCCTCGCGACCCGCATCAGCACGGTCGACGACTCCAAGCTGCTCAACCTGCGCGGCGGGCCGATGATCATCATCTCCGCCAGCGGCATGCTCACCGGCGGCCGCATCCTGCACCACATCCAGGCCTACGGCCCCGACCGGCGCAACGCGATCGTGCTCACGGGCTTCCAGGCGGGCGGCACGCGCGGCGCCGCACTCGCCGCGGGGGAGCGGACGCTCCGCATCTTCGGCGAGGACGTCCCGATCCGCGCCGACGTCGTGATGATCGACAGCATGTCGGCCCACCCCGACGCCGACGAGATCCTCGACTGGCTCCGCGGCGCGGCATCCGCCCCCGGCATGACCTACGTGACCCACGGCGAGGCGCACGCCGCCGACGCCCTGCGAGCCCGTATCAAGCACGAGCTCGGCTGGCCGGTGCGCGTGCCCGAGCACGGCGAACGCGTCGCGGTCGAACCGGCGCCCGACCCGGTGGGGGCGCCCGCGGGCGTCGAACGCATCGAGGACGTCGGACCCGTCGAGGCGTTCGACGCCGCCATCTGACCGGATCCACGACCCGAGGAGGAGACATGGACGAGCAGGACGACCGGCCACCCACCCGCCACCTTGAGGAGGACGAGTGCTGGCAGCTCATCGAGGCCGTCCCCTACGGCCGCGTCGCGGCGGCCGCCGCGGGTGAGGTCGACATCTTCCCGGTGAACCACCGCGTCGACCACGAGGGCGTCGACGGTCGCGCGATCGTGTTCCGCACCGCGCCCGGCACGAAGCTCCTCGAACTCACCATCCACTCGAACGTCGCCTTCGAGGTCGACGGCTTCACCGACGACGAGGCGTACAGCGTCATCGTCAAGGGCGAGGCGCGCGAACTCGAGCGCTCGAGCGAGATCGAGCACGCGGAGGGGCTCGGGGTCACGCCGTGGGCACCCGAGACCAAGGACCGCTGGGTCCGCATCCAGCCGCGCGATGTGCACGGCCGGGCGTTCCAGCGGCGCCGCGTCGAGGGGTAGGCCCGGAACGCGCCTCAGTCGTCGATGAGCGCGTCGAGCGACGAGTGCAGGTGCCGGGTCACGAGGGCGGATGATGCGTGCCGGGCACCCGCCTCGAGCGCCTGGTCGACATCGGCGCCGTCGAGCCGCGCATGCAGCACGGCCGACATGAACGCGTCGCCCGCGCCGTTCGTGTCGACGACCTCGACGGGCACGGCGTCGACGCGGTGCTCGGTGACCTGGCCGTCCGCCGACTCGCGGGCCACCGCGACCGCGCCCTCGGCGCCGAGCGTGCACACCACGAGCTGCGCCCCGCCGTCGACCACCTCCCGCATGAACGGCAGCGGGTCGGGGCCGATGCGGTCGCCGTTCATGAACACGGCCTGCGCGGCGTCGATGAAGGCCCGGTGGAACTCGGCCGTGCCGTCGTAGTCGTGGATGTCGGTCCAGATCGGCCGCCCCGACGCCCGGGCGTCGGGGATCATGCGCCGCGAGCGCTCCGAGAGGTCGAGCACGATCGCGGCGGCGTCCTCCATCGCGGTCGTGAGGCGGTGGTCCTCGGGGCTCGGGTGGTCGTCGGGCGTCGAGAGATAGATGGAGACGCGCTCGCCGAGGGGCGTCATGAGGTTCAGGTGCCGCTCGGTGCGGGCGCCGTCGACGACGTGCAGGTCGAGGCCCGGCACGCGCCCGAGGATGTCGCGCAGGCGCTCGCCGTCGGTATCCGGACCGATGAGCGTGTGCAGCTCGACCGGCCGGCCGAACGCCGCGAGCCCGAGCGCCTTGCCGGCTCCGGTGCCGCCGACGGTCTCGTGGTCGTCGAGCGCGAACTGCATGTGCGGCCGCGGCTCGGGCAGGCGCTCGAGCAGGACGATCTCGTTCCATGACGCCGGTCCCGAGATGATCACCCTGTCGCCCACGCGCTGCTCCCATCCGCGCCGCGACGGTCGCGGCACCCGGTCCATCCTGCCGTGACGGATGCCGCGGCGCGACCGTGGTCGGACGATGTGGCCGGAGCCGACTACGCTGTCGGCACCCCGGCAGTCCCCCGAAGGAGTTCACCATGCCCCGGTTCGACCTGCCCGTCGACGAGCTCCGCACGTATCGCCCCGACGTGCCCGAGCCCGACGACTTCGACGCGTTCTGGGCCGACACCCTCGCGGCGTCCCGCGCCGTCGCCGAGCCGCCGCGGCTCACCCGGGTCGACTCGCCGCTCGCGCTCGTCGACGTGATCGACGTCGAGTTCTCGGGGTACGCGGGCGACCCGGTGAAGGGGTGGCTCCTCGTGCCGGCGGGCGCCACCGGCCCGCTGCCCGCGGTCGTCGAGTACGTCGGCTACGGCGGCGGCCGGGGCCTCCCGCACGAGCGACTCGGCTGGGCGGCCTCCGGGTACGCCCACTTCCTCATGGACACCCGCGGGCAGGGCAGCTCGTGGGGCACGGGCGGCGGCACGCCCGACCCGCACGGCACCGGCCCGTCGCACCCCGGCTTCATGACCCGCGGCATCCACGACCCCGCCGAGTACTACTACCGGCGCGTCATGACCGACGCCGTGCTCGCGGTGGATGCGATCCGCTCACTCGACGTCGTCGACGCGTCGCGCGTCGCGGTGGCGGGGATGTCGCAGGGCGGCGGGCTCGCGCTCGCCGCGGCGGGGCTCGTCGAGGGGCTCGTCGGCGCGATGCCCGACGTGCCGTTCCTCTGCCACTTCGAGCGGGCGGTCGGCATGACCGACAAGGATCCCTACAGCGAGATCGTCCGGTTCCTGTCGGTGCACCGCGACGCCGGACCCACGGTGTTCCGCACCCTGTCGTACTTCGACGGCGTGCACTTCGCCCGCCGCGCGACGGCGCCGGCGTTCGTCTCGGTCGCGCTCATGGACACGATCTGCCCGCCGTCCACCGTCTACGCGGCCGCGAACCACCACGCCGTCGGCGCCGAGGTCGTCGAGTACGCGTTCAACGACCACGAGGGCGGACTCGGCGTGCACTGGCAGCGTCAGGCGGCGTGGCTCGCCGAGCGGCTCGACGCGTTCGCCGACGACACCGCCGCCTGACGCGCGCGACGGGCCGCTGCGCGGCGGCCCGTCGCGGTCGGAGTCACTCGTGCGAGATGTACCGCTCGATCTCGTCGTCCGAGACGGCGATGCCCGCCTCCTCGAGGCGCTGACGGAGCAGGGCCTGCTCGTCGTGCGCGTGGCCCATCTTCATGTCCTCGCGAACCTGCACGAGGATGCCGCGGATCTGCTCGCTGCGGCTCGCCTCGGTGGCACCGTCCTCGATGGGGGCGTTCTGGAAGCCGGGCTGCTCGGCCATGGGGGTCCTCCCTTCGGGCGGCCCGCACGGGCCGTCACGATCGATCGTGCCCCACGGCGCGGCATCCGTCGAGGCGTTGACAGGCGAGCGGATGCCGCAGCGCGAGGCCGCGGCATCCGCTCGCCGTCTGCCATGCCGCGTCAGCGACGCGCGAGGTACGCCTCGATGCGGTCGAACGCACCGACCCAGGCCTGCGAGGCGAAGAAATCGCGGATCTCGGGCGTCGGGAAGCCGGACTGCACGACGCTCATGAGGGTGCCGCCGTCGACGGGCTCGAACGTGACCACGATGCGGGTGGTCATGGTCTGGCCGCTCGGGTCGCTGCCGGTGGACTCGGTCACGAGCCGGCGGGGACGGTCGATCTCGAGGAACACCTGCTCCTCGCGGAAGAGGGTGTCGCGATCGGGTCCCCAGACGGCGACCTGGCGGCCGCCGACCCGGAGGTCGACCTCGATCTCGACCACGCCGGGCTCCTCGTCGAGGATCGAGAACCAGATCTTCTGCTGCTCGGCGTCGGTGTAGGCGTCGAAGACCTCCTCGGGCGTGGCGGGGAGCGTGCGTTCGGCGCGCAGCTCGATCGCCTCGGTGGTGTCGGCGGTGGCGCCGCCGGTCTGCTCGGTCATGATGCGTCCTTTCCGGTGTCGTTCGGTGTGGAGTTGCGCAGGGTGAAGTAGGCCTCGAGACCGTCGAGACGGCGCTCCCAGAGGCGCTGGTAGAAGGAGATCCACGCCATGGCGTCGTCCAATCGCTCGGCGCCCAGGCGGCACTGCCGGGTGCGCCCGACCTTCTCGGTGGTGGCGAGGCCGGCCTCGACGAGGACGTCGACGTGCTTGCGGATGCCCGTGAGGGTCATGCCCGCGGTCTCGGCCAGCTCGCTGATCGTGGCGGGCCCGTCGCCGAGCCGCACCAGGATGTCGCGTCGGGTGGTGTCGGCGAGGGCGGCGAACGCCCGGTCGAGCACCTCATTTTGAACCATGTGGTTCAGTGTAGTTCACTGAACCGAAATGTTCAATATGCGCGTCTCCATCTCGCGAGGGGACGCAACACGCCGTGCCCGCCCGCGGAGCCGCGGCGCGTTGCGTCCCTCGGGGACGGGGACGGGGACGGGGACGCGGCGGCCGGGCGCCAGCCCGCGGCGCTAGGCTCGCGCCATGGCCGAGGTCATCGGGGACGTCGTCCCCTTCGCGGTCGGGGTCGCGCTCAGTCCGCTGCCGATCATCGCCGTGCTGCTCCTGCTGCTCGCGCCCGTCGGGGCTCGGGGCGGCGCAGCCTTCCTCGCGGCCAGGGTGCTCGCGTTCGGGGCGCTCGTCGCGGCCTTCGCGTGGGCGGCCGACCTCGTCGACGACGCGGCGGGCTCATCGACGCCCGCGGCCGTCCTGCGGCTCCTCGTCGGCGTCGGGCTCGTCGTCGGCGCCGTCGTGAAGTGGCACCGACGACCCCGCCGCGACGCCGAATCGAAGCTCCCCGGGTGGATGCGCGCGATCGACGGCATGGGGGCGGGCGGGGCGTTCCGGCTCGGGCTCGTGCTCACGGTCGCGAACCCGAAGGAGCTCGCGTTCGCCGCGGGCGCCGGCTTCACGGTCGGGGGCGCCTTCCTCGGGGCGGGCGAGGTGCTCGTCGCCGGCGCGGTGTTCGTCGTGCTCGCGTGCGCGAGCGTCGGCATCCCGGTCGTGGCGGTCCTGGTGGGTGGCGAGCGGATGTCGCCCGTGCTCGCCGAACTCGGTGACTGGCTCCGCCGCAACAACGGGATCGTGATGGCTCTGGTGCTGCTCGTCGTCGGCGCGATGCTCGTCGGCAGCGGGCTCTCGGGCCTCGGGTAGCTCGCCGACCCCTGCACCGAGGGGACGCGACATGCCGTGCCGGCCCGGAGGCCGGCGGCATGTCGCGTCCCCTCGAGGGGGGTCAGGTCACGGTGACGAGCACGCGCTGCCACCCGGTGGAGCCGTCGGGCGCGATCGGGGCGCGCTCCTCGACCTGCAGTTCGCCGTCGCGGTTCACGGCCCGCGCCGTGACGTAGTGCGTGCCCGGCGTCGCCTCCCACTCCAGGTACCACTGGACCCAGGTGTCGACGTTGACGGGCGCGGAGAGCGTCGCCGGCTCCCAGTCGCCGTCGTCGATGCGCACCTCGACGCGCTCGATGCCCACCGTCTGCGCCCACGCCACGCCCGCGATCACCGCCGAGCCCGCCGCGACCGGCGTCCCCGAGCGCGGGGTGTCGATGCGCGACGAGAACTTGATGGGCGCCTCGGCGCTGTAGCCGCGAGGCGTCCAGTACGCCTCGTCGGCCGCGAACGTGGTGACCTTCAGCTCGGTGAGCCACTTCGTGGCGGACACGTACCCGTACAGCCCGGGCACCACCATCCGCACGGGGAAGCCGTGCTCGAGGGGGAGCGGCTCGCCGTTCATGCCGACCGCGAGGATCGCGTCACGGCCGGGGTCGGTGAGCGCGTCGAGCGGCGTCGACGCCGTGAAGCCGTCGACGCTGCGGGAGAGCACCATGTCGGCGCCCGACTGCGGCCCGGCGAGGGCGAGCACGTCCCGGATCGGCACGCCGACCCACTTCGCGGTGCCGAGCAGGTCGCCGCCGACCTCGTTCGACACGCACGTGAGCGTGATCGAGTACTCGTCGAGCCCCATCCCGACGAGCTGGTCGAACGTGAGCTCGACGCGCCGCCCGACGAGGCCGTCGATGACGAGCCGCCAGGTCGCCGGGTCGACCTCGGGCACCGTGAGGGCGGTGTCGACGCGGTAGAAGTCGGCGTTCGGCGTGTAGAGCGGCGTGAGGCCCGGCAGGTCGAGTTCCGCGCCGGTCGGCACGGTCACGGTCGACCGAGGGGCGGGCAGCCGCAGCGCCTCGCGGATCGCGTCGATCGATGAGGTCGCGGCGGCGACCACGCGCGACCCGACGCCCACCACGAACGCGGATGCCGCGGCGATCCCGGCCAGCGCGAAGAACCCGCGACGGTCGACACCGGTTCGTGCGGTTGCCTCGTCGGGTGCGACACCGTCCGGTGCGGTGTCGGTGACGGATGCCGCGGCATCCGCTGTTCGGACGTCGCCCGCCCACGCCCGCAGCCGCCGCACGAGCAGTTCGAGGATGACGATGCCGGCCGCCGCACCCACCACCGGGGGGACCCAGGCGAGCGGGGTCGCGCCGGCCCGCGTGACGATCGCCGCGAGCGACAGCGCGCCCGCGATCCCGAGCGCCACCGACCCGAGCGGGGGGCGGGCGAACTGCAGCACGCCCGCGACCGCGCTGGCGACCAGGACCGCGATGCCGAGGCTGCCGAGCAGCACGACCTTGTCGTACGCGCCGAACGCGGCGATCGCGAACTCCTTCACGGGCTGCGGCACGATGTCGATGACGAACGCGCCGACCGCGAGGATGGGGCTGCCGTCGCGCGCCGCGAGGAGCGCTGCGAGCTCGGCGGCGGCGAGGAACACGCCCGCGGCGATGACCCCGGAGACGGCCGCCCAGATCCGGAAGCGCCGCCGCGACGCGCCGGCAGCGGTCGCGTCGCCGGCCTGCTCCCGCGCGTGCGGTCGTGCGCTGCGCGCCATGCGACTGCCTCCCTCGGCGAGCCGCGATCGGGCCCGCACGAGAGTGGTTCGCGGCGGGCGCGGCTTCGGATTGCGGCGCCCGGCCTCCGGCGTGGCCGCCCGCCGCTGTCGGCGGCTCGTGATCGGGTGGGCGCATGGGGTTCGACGCGCGGTTCCTGGGGCCCGAGGCGGCGCTGCCCGCCGTGCCCGAGACGGATGCCGCGGCATCCGTCGCCCTCGACTACCTGCACTTCACCGTGGTGCTCGACACCGGCCGCAGGTTCGCCCGCGTGACCGGCGTGAACATCGACGGCGCGCAGCTCGTCGACGTGCCGCGCGGCGACGACTGGCGGTTCGACGAGCGCATCCCCGAAGCGTGGCAGGCCGGGCCCGACGTCTACGCGCGCAACGACCTCGACCGCGGGCACCTCGTGCGACGCCGCGACCCGGTGTGGGGGCCGCCGGATGTCGCGGCCCGCGCGAACGCCGACACGTTCCGGTATCCGAACGCGGCGCCGCAGCAGGCCGCGTTCAACCAGTCGCTCGAGCTGTGGAACGGGCTCGAGGACCACGTGCTCGCCTACGCGACGGTGCACGCGCAGCGCCTCAGCGTGTTCACGGCGCCGGTGCTCGACCCGGGCGACCCCGAGTACCGCGGCATCCGCGTGCCCCTGCGGTTCTTCAAGGTCGTCGCGTGGCGGTCGGGCGACGAGCTCGCGACCGCGGGCTTCGTGCTCGACCAGTCGCCGCTGCTCGACCTCGACGAGGCGGCGCGGGCCGCACGCGCCGAGCGCGAGCGGGCGCGGCTCGCCGGGGGCGCGGCCGCCATGCCCGACCTGGGGCCGTTCCGCACGTTCCAGGTGCCCGTCGCCGACGTGGCCGAGCTCGCCCGGCTCGAGATGGGCGCGCTGGCGGGCGCCGACCGGATGCCGCGTGCCGTCGCCGCCGCCGACTGGCGCCCGATCACGGCGCCCGACGACCTGCTGCTCGGGCCCTGAAAGGACGGGAAGCGCCCGTCGCCCTCCCGCGCGGGCCCTCGTGGTGACAGGCTGGGCGCATGGCGGAGTCCGAGACGCTGCGGACCGACGTGCTCGTCGTCGGAGCGGGCCCGAGCGGGCTCATGGCGGCCAACGTGCTCGCGAAGCTCGGCGTCGACGCGATCATCGCCGACGGCAAGCACGGCCCGACCCGCGAGTCGCGGGCGCTCGTCGTGCAGGCGCGCTCCATGGAGCTCTACGACCAGCTCGGCCTCGCCGACCGCGTGGTGGCCGAGCGTGCCGAGGCGGTCGGGGCGGTGCTCGCGTTCCGCCACCGCGTCCTCGGACGGGTGCCGCTGCGCGAGTTCGGTCGCGGCACGACGCCGTTCCCCGAGATCACGGTGCTCGAGCAGAGCCGCAACGAGCGGATCCTCGTCGACGGGCTCACCGCTCGCGGACTCGAGGTGCAGTGGGGGCTCCGCCTAGTCGCGATCGAGCGCGGCGCGGCATCCGTCACCGCGGTGTTCGAGCGGGTGCCGGATGACACGGGGTCGTCCGGTGCCGGCGACGGACCCGCGACCGTGCACATCGAGGCGCGGTACCTCATCGGCGCCGACGGCGCGCACTCCGCGGTGCGCGAGCTCAGCGGCATCCGCTTCGAGGGCGTGACGAACGAGCACACGTTCTTCGTCGCCGACGCGCTCGGCGCGACCGGACTCGTCGACGGGCACGTGAACATCCGGATGGCGCCCGACGACCTCCTGCTGTCGTTCCCGATGGGCGAGCCCGGGCACGCGCGCATCCTCGGGGTGGTGCGCGACGCCGACCTCGCCGGGGGCGGGCAGCTGCCCGAGCGGCTCGTGCGGTCGCGCATCGCGCGCGGGTTCACGGTCGGATACCGGTCGTCGACGTGGTTCGCGACGTACCGGCTGCACCACCGGGTCGCCGAGCGCTTCCGTGAGGGGCGGTGCTTCCTCGTCGGCGACGCCGCGCACATCCACTCGCCCGTCGGCGGGCAGGGCATGAACACCGGCCTGCAGGACGCCCACAACCTCGCGTGCGCGCTCGCCGACGTGCTCGTCTGCCGCATGCCCGACCGGCGGCTCGACCGGTACGAGGCCGAGCGGCGGCCGGTCGCGCGCCGGCTCGTCGCGACGACCGACCGGCTGTTCGGACTCGTCACCGCCGACTCGGCGCTGACCCGGTTCATCCGCGGGCGTGCCATCCCCGCGCTCGGTCCCGCCGCCGTACGCGTGCTGCCCCGCGTCATCGGGGGCCGACGACTGTTCGGGTTCCTGTCCCAGACGCGCATCCGATACCGGATGTCGCCGGAGCCCCCGACCCGCTCCCAGGCGCGCGACGACGTCGTCGGCAAGCGGCTGCCGTACACGGGCGCCGACCCGTCGAACTTCGACGCGCTGCGGTCGATGCGCTGGCAGGTGCACGGGTACGGCGCCCCCGCCGACCTGGTGCACCGCGTCGCCGAGCGGCTCGGGACGGAGGCGCACGTGTTCCCGCCCGCCGCCGGCGGACGCCTGCGGTCGGATCGGCTCTACCTGGTGCGCCCCGACGGGTTCGTCGCGGCCGAGGCAAGCGTCGCCGCCGGACGCCGGGCCGGACGGGACGCCGTGCCGGCGCGGTTCCGCGAGCAGCTCGACGGGTGACCGCGCTCAGCCCCGCGTGCTCACTGCGCCGCGCTCAACCGGCGGTCGGCGCGCCCGGGCTCTCCGCGGCATCCGCCCCCGCACCCCCGGCGGCGGCAGCCGGCACGACCGCGACCCGCGCCGACCAGCTCGACGCGTCCCGCGACATCGTCCACGGTTCGATGCGGCGCAGCCCGTGGCATCCGAGCACGACCTTCGCCACCCCGTCGGCGAGGTCGCGCGACGACGGCGGGTTGGTCCGGGTGAGCTCGTCGAGGCTGAACGCGTCGACCGCGATCGGCTCGAGACCGCCCGCCGGGTACAGCAGCAGGTCCCACGACTCGACGTCGTCGGTCACGACGACCCGGCGCAACTCCACGCGCCCCGCGAGCTGCACCTCGTCGTCCGTCAGGCTTCCGAATGGCTTCGTCATGCGCGCACCCCTGATCACAGCCGACCACAGCGGCGACCGCGGGCGGCGCAGGCGCGGGGGCGAGTCGCGCCGCGCAGGTCGTATCGTCGAGTGGTGCCCCACGAGACCACGCCCGCGCCGGCGGCCGCGATGACGGATGCCACGCTCCGCCGCCGCCGCTTCGCCGGTGCGTCGACGCAGCTGGGCACCGAGGTGTCGATCAACTTCGGCTCGTCGCTCGCGGGGCTCGTGATCCCCGTCGTCGGCTCGTTCGTGGTCGTTGCGGTGCGCCAGCTCGTCATGGCGATCGCGGTGCTCCCGTTCTACCGGCCGAAGCGCGCCGAGCTCACCTGGCGGCGGCTCCGGCCGGCGCTCGCGCTCGGCGTGGTGCTCGCGGTGATGAACGTGACCTTCTACGAGTCCGTCGACCGGCTCGGGCTCGGCATCGCGGCGACGATCGAGTTCCTCGGCCCGCTCGCGATCGCCCTGTTCACCTCCCGGCGGCTGCTCGACCTCGCGTGCGCGCTCGCGGCGGGGGCGGGCGTGCTGCTCCTCATCGGCCCGTGGGCCGGCGGTTCGGGCGAGACGGATGCCGCGGCATCCGCTTCGGGCGTCGACCCGATCGGCGTGGTGCTCGCGCTGACTGCGGCGGCGAGCTGGGCGGCGTACATCCTGCTGACGCGTCGCGTGGCGACCCGGCTGCCCGGACTGGAGGGGCTCACGGTCGCGAGCCTCGTCTCGCTCGCACTGCTCGTGCCGTTCGCGGTGGCGACCCTCGACGTCGGCGCGCTCGACTGGCGCATCGTCGGGCTGCTGCTGGGAGTGGGCGTGCTCTCGTCGGCGCTGCCGTACAGCCTCGACACGTACATCCTGCGGCGCATCACGCCCCGGCTCTACGCGATCATCACGAGCTTCGGGCCGGTCATCGCCGCGATCTTCGGCGCGCTCGTGCTCGGCGAGCGGTTCACGTTCGTCGAGGCGGTCGCGATCGTCGTCGTGTGCGGCGCCGCCGGGCTCGCCCTCGCCACGCAGCGCGACCGCCCGGTCAGCCCGCTCGAGGCGACCGCCCAGGCGATCCCCTGACGCGTCGCGGCCCGCGCGGGCGCCGCGGGCCGGCGCCTCGGGCCGGCGCCGCGTCGGACGCCGCGGGCCGGGACCGCGTCGGACGCGAATCGTCGCACGGGCGCGGCCATTCCGACGATCCGGGTCCGCGGCGCGCTCGACGCGCGGGGGGTGGGGCCGCACGTCGCCGCGGGCGTAGCGTGGAGACGATCGCACGGCACGGGCGCCGCGCGACACGACGTCGAGGAGGACGCGGATGGCGGTCATCGGCTGGATCGGGCTCGGACACATGGGCGGGCCCATGGCCACCCACCTCGCCCGGGCCGGGCACGAGGTCGTCGGGTTCGACGTCGACGCGCGCATGGCCGAGCAGGCGCGGGCCGGCGGCATCCGCACGGCGACGGATGCCGCGACCGCCGTGCGCGACGCCGACGCCGTCTTCACGTCGCTGCCCCGGTCCGAGCACTCCCGCCAGGTCCTCATCGGCGACGCCGGGCAGCCCGGCGTGTTCGACCGCGTGCGCCCGGGCACGGTCGTCCTAGACACGTCGACGGTCGACGTCGAGACGTCGCGCGCGTGCCACGAGGCGGCGGCGGCCCGCAGCATCCGCTTCGTCGACGCACCCGTCTCGGGCGGCATCGCGGGCGCGCACGCCGGCACGCTCACGTTCATGCTCGGCGGTGAAGCGGATGCCACCGCCGAGGCGGCGACCCTCGTCGACCCGATGGCCGGGCACGTCTTCACCGTCGGCGGGCCGACGTCGGGCATCGCGGCGAAGCTCGCGAACAACCTCATGCTGTTCATCACCCTGCAGGCCTCGTCGGAGGGGGCGCGCCTCGCGGAGGCGCTCGGGCTCGACCCGGCGGTGTTCCACGACATCGCGACCGTGTCATCCGGCGATTCGTGGCCGCTGCGCACCTGGTACCCGGTGCCCGGCGTCGTCGAGACGAGCCCCGCGAACCGCAACTTCGACGCGACGTTCACGACCGGGCTCGCGGCGAAGGACCTGTCGTACGCGCTCGCCGCGGGCGACGCCGCCGGGCTCGACCTCGCGGCGGGGCGCCTCGCGATGGAGCGCTTCGAGCGCCTCATCGACGAGGGCTACGTCGACAAGGACTGCAGCCTCGTCGTGAAGTACGTCGGCCGCGACGGTCGCACCCCCGGCTTCGACCCCGCCGCCTGAGCCGCCTGACCCCGCCGCCCGTCTCTCCCGCCCCGGCCTCACCCCCGGCCGGCGCGCCTGCCGGCCCCGCGCTCCTGCCGCCGCCGCGCGAAATGACGCGAGCGGTTCCGGCGCGCGGCCGGAAGCGCAGGTTGCGTCATTTCGCCGAACGTCCGAGGCGGGCGGGCGGCGGGGCGGGCGGCGGGCCGGCGCGGTCTTCCCGGGCTCGGTCCCGTCCTCGCCCTCCGCCGGCCCTTCCCCCGACCCCCGACCCCCCGGCCTCCCGGCGCGCCCACCTGCCGACCCCTCCGCCTGCCCGCCTGCCGGCCCGCGCGCCGCCCGCCCGGCCCGCGCGCCTGCCGGCCCGCGCGCCGCCCGCCCGGCCCGCGCGCCTGCCGGCCCCGCGCTCCTGCCGCCCGCCCGGCGAAATGACGCAAACGGTTCCGGCGCGCGGCCGGAAGCGCAGGTTGCGTCATTTCGCGGAACGGCGGGGGAGGGGCGAGGGCGGAACGGCGGGGGCGGGGGAGGGGGCGGCAAGAGAGGGGGGCGACATCCGTTCACCGAGGATCGGTACGGTGGAACGGGTGCGATTCGAGGAGGTGCGCATGGCCCGGTTCCGACTGCCGTGGCAGCGGCGCGAGTCGCGCCGCAGGATGACGCCGTTCGACCGGTCGCGCCTGCCCGAGGTCACCCCCGCCACCTTCGACGAGATGCTCGAAGAGGGCCTGCTCATGGCCGAATCGGCGGCACGGATGGCGCTGAAGAACCGCCTCATCGTCGACGCGCTCCGCAGCGACGAGCCGTACTCCGACGAGCGCGCCGCGGACCGCGCCCGCTCGGTGCTCTACGAGCTCGTGCAGGAGGCCGACGAGGCCGCCGAGCACGTGGCCGAGGAACGCGAGGTCGCCGCGAAGCGCGAGGGCCGGTCGCAGCACCAGCACGATTACCACCGCGACGACCTGCTGAACCTGCGGCGACGCGAGAAGGTGCACGCCGCCATCGCGAAGGAGCTGTGGACCCGCCGGTCCGACGACGCGTACGTGGCCGGGCTCATCGAGCGCGCCCGCGACGACGCATGGGACGAGCTGAGCCGGGTCATCGAGCAGGAGCTCGACCGTCGCTGGCCGCGCTACGACGAGGAGCCCGACTACGCCGAGCACCGCTCCGAGCGGATGGCGAATGTCGGCGACGACCTCCTGCGCGACCTCGCCCGACTCGAGGCGCAGCGGGCCGTCGAGGCGATCCCCGAGTACTGACGGTCGGGTGCGGCATCCGCCACACTGAACGGATGACGCGCAACTGGACCCCGCTCGCCGTCGTGTACCTCGTGGTCGCCGTCGCCGGCCTCGTCGGCACCTGGACCTACAACGCCATCGCGATCGCGCAGGGAAACGACTTCATCGGCGACCTCGTCTCGAGCGGACCGGCGGTGTCGTCGATCACGACCGACCTGCTCGTCGTCGCGGTCGCGGGCAGCACCCTCATCGTCGTCGAGTCGCGGCGCCTCGGGATGCGCTTCGCGTGGGCGTACATCCTCGGGTCGGCGCTCACCGCGTTCGCGTTCACGTTCCCGCTGTGGCTCGCGATGCGCGAGCGCCGGCTGGCGGCGCGCCGGGCCGAGGCCGATAGCGTGGGCGCATGAGCGACGCCGACCGCGCCCCCGCCGCCCCCTGGAACGCCGGACGCTGGAGCCGCGACCCCGTCGCGGTGCACGTCGACGGCGATGCGATCGTCGTCGAGGCCGCCGAGGGCAGCGACTACTGGCGCACCACCCACTACGGCTTCGTGCACGACGACGGGCACGCCCTGCTGGCCCCATGGCCGACGGATGCCGCGGTCGAGGTCTCGTTCGACACGTCGACGCTCACGGGCCTCTACGACCAGGCGGGCCTGTTCCTGCACCTCGACGGTGAGAACTGGGTCAAGGCCGGGATCGAGATGAGTGACGGCGTGCCGCACCTCGGCGCGGTCGTGACGAACCGGATGTCGGACTGGTCGCTCGCGCCCGTGCCCGAGTGGGCGGGGCAGGTCGTGACGATCCGGGCGAGCCGCTCGGGTGTCGAGGCCGACACGATCACGCTGCGCGCCCGCGCCGGTGAGGGCGAGTGGCGCACCATCCGGGTTGCGCCCTTCGACGCGAACGCGGCGACCGCCGGGCCCATGGTCTGCGCTCCGACGCGGGCGGGCCTCGAGGTGCGTTTCACCGGGTGGGCGTTCGTTCCCGCGGACGTCGACCTGCACGAGGACCCGCCCGCCGCCTGACGGCTAGGGCGCGATGTGGTGGCTCGCCCGGAACACGTCGCCCGGGTCGATCTCGCGCTTCACCGCGCGGAGGCGGTCGAGCGTGGCGGGCGGGTAGATCGCCGTCACGTCGTCGCCGAACTCCGGCGAGAAGTTGGAGTACGCGCCGCTCGTGAATGCGATCGCCTCATCCACGCCCGCGCGCGCCGCCGCGACCTGATCGTCGGTCGCGTCGGCCGGGAGGATGCCGTTGACGGCGACGAGCGCGCGGCCGTCGCGATGGGCGACCGCCGTGGCATCCGTCGGCACGCGGGAGAACGCCCCGCCGAGCGCGCGCAGCAGCAGCATCGTCGGCACCTCGCGGTCGAGCGCGCTCACGAAAACGTCGAGCGCCGCGTCGGAGAGGTCGGGGACGAAGCCGTTGCCGCCGACGAATCGGAACGGCGGTTCGCCGGGCGGCGCGGCCTCGAGGAGGTCGGGGTACGCGACGGGACCGAGCGACACGTCGGCGACCGAGGGCAGTGACAGCAGCGGCTCGAGGAGGCGTCGGAGGTCGTCCTCCGAACCGACGAGCGCGACCGACATCTGGGGGCCGGCGGGCATCTCGGGCATGAGGGGCGGCATCACGAGCAGCGTGGAGTTCAGCTCGTCGGGCCCATCGCGGAACACGTCGCGCCAGGCGCCGACCACCGCGCGCACGTCGGACTGGTCGAAGCGCACGTGCCCGCCGACGAGCCCGTCGACCGGCTGGGCCTCGAAGGTGAACCTCGTGACCACGCCGAAGTTGCCGCCACCGCCGCGGAGCGCCCAGAACAGCTCGGGGTGCGAGTCGGCGTTCACCTGCAGCACTTCGCCCGCGGCCGTCACCAGCTCGACCTCGCGGAGGAGGTCGACCGTGAGCCCGTGCGTGCGCGCGAACCAGCCGAGGCCCCCGCCGAGCGCGAGCCCGCCCACGCCGACATCCGTCGTGTCCCCCGAGGTGACGACGAGCCCGTGCGGGGTCAGTGCGGCGGCCACGTCACCCCAGTGGGCGCCGCCGCCGACGTGCACCAGGCGCGAGCCGTCGTCGGCGAGCTCGACGGCGTTCAGTGCCGAGAGGTCGATGACGAGCCCGCCGGTGACGGGGGCCGATCCGTGGCCGCCGCTCTTCACGGCGATCGGCGCGCCGGCGGCGACGGCGGCCCGCACGGCCTCGGCGACCTCGGCGGCGGAGGCGGGGCGCACGACGACGTCGGGCGTTCCGGAGCCGGCGAACACCGCGGCGCCGGCCTCGTACTCGGGGGTGCCGGGCGCGTGCACGCGCTGCGGCATCCGTTCACTCAGTTCGGCGATGAACGACATGGGGGTCAGTCTGGACCCGGCCGCCGACATCCTGCGAGCCCCGATCAGGGCACGAATCGTGCAGATTCCGCCATGCCGGTCTCGATACGGGCCTTCGGTCCTACTCGACCAGCGGGGCGGATCCCGGCGCGGGCCCCCGGTCTTCCTCGAGCGGGGAGGGTCACTCGCCGCTCGGGTGCGCCCCCGCCGCGTCGATGATCCACGCGTTCGCGAACGCGCGCTCGCGCCAGGCCGCGTACCGGCCGGAGACGCCGCCGTGCCCGGCGGCCATCTCGACCTTCAGCAGCGGGTCGGCGCCGACCTCGCGCAGGCGCGCGACCCACTTCGCGGGCTCGACGTAGAGCACGCGCGTGTCGTTCAGCGACGTGATCGCGAGGATCCGCGGGTAGGTGACGGGGTGCACGTTCTCGTACGGCGAGTATGAGCGCATGTACGCGTACACCTCGGGGTCGTCGAGCGGGTTGCCCCACTCGTCCCACTCGATGACGGTCAGCGGCAGCGACGGGTCGAGGATCGACGTGAGCGGGTCGACGAACGGCACCTCCGCGACGATGCCCGCGAAGAGCCGCGGCGCGAGGTTCGCGACGGCGCCCATCAGCAGGCCGCCCGCCGAACCGCCCTGCGCCACCAGGTGATCGGGCGTCGTGATGTCGTTGTCGACCAGGTGCTCGGCGGCCGCGATGAAGTCGGTGAACGTGTGCTTCTTGTGCAGCTTCTTGCCGTGCTCGTACCAGAGGCGGCCCATCTCACCGCCGCCGCGCACGTGCGCCACCGCGAAGACCATGCCGCGGTCGAGCAGCGACAGCCGCGGGATGCCGAAGCCCGGGTCGATCGCGTGCTCGTACGAGCCGTAGCCGTACAGCAGCGTCGGCGCGGGCTCGCCGAGGGTCACCAGGTCGTGCCGGTAGACGAGCGAGATCGGCACCTTCGTGCCATCCGGAGCCGTCGCCCATTCGCGCTTCTGCGCGTACCGCTCGGGATGGTAGTCGCCGAGCACCGCCTGCTGCTTGCGCGCGGTCCGGGTGCCGGATGCCACGTCGACGTCGATCACGGTCGACGGCGTCACGAACGAGCCGTACCCGATGCGCAGCGACGGCTGCTCCCACGCCGGGTTGCCGCTGACGCCCACCGAGCACAGCTCCTCGTCGAAGGCGAGCTCGTGGAGCGTGTCGTCGGGGGTGGCGTCGGCGGGGAGTCCCTGCGGCGGCACCTTGGCGATCGCCACCCGCGGCAGGCCGTCGCGCCGGTACTCGAGCGCCACGAAGTCGCGGAACGCGTGCGCCGCCTCGATGCGCATGCGCGGGTCGTGGGGGAGCAGCATCCGCCTGGCCCCCTGCGGGTCGTCGGCGGCGACGCTCACGAGCTCGAAGTTCACGGCGTCGCCCTCGTTGTGCACGATGAGCAGCCGGTCGCGGCCGCCGGCGACGACGTGCTCGACGTCGTACTCGACGCCGTCGCGACGCGGCCACACGACCCGGAACTCGCCCGCCGGGTCGTCGGCGTCGAGCAGCCAGGTCTCGCTCGTCACGTGCGACCCGGCCTCGAGCACGAGGTACTTGCGGCTGCGCGTGAGGCCGACGCCGAGCCAGAAGCGCTCGTCGGGTTCGTGGAACACCCGCACGTCGGATGACGCGGGCGTGCCGATCTCGTGCCGCCAGATGGTGTCGGGCCGCCAGGCGTCGTCGACGGTCGCGTAGAACAGGTACCGCCCCGACGGCTCGAACACGGCGCCCGCCGCGGTGCCGGGGATCTCGTCGTCGAGCACCCGCCCCGACCCGTCGAGCGCGCGCAGCCGGATCGTGTACCGCTCGTCGCCCTCGACGTCGACCGCGTAGAGCAGGGTCGACCCGTCGGCGGTGAGGTCGAAGCTGCCGAGCGAGAAGAACTCGTGGCCCTTCGCCTCGACGTTGTCGTCGAGCAGCACCTGCTCGCCGGGCAGGGGCGAGCCGTCCTCGGGGATGGCGGGCGGCTCCCAGTCGCCGGCGCCGCGCACGGGCACGCGGCAGTGGATGCCGTACTGCAGCCCCTCGACGGTGCGCGAGTAGTACCACCAGTCGCCCTCGCGGGTGGGCACGCTGAGGTCGGTCTCCTTGGTGCGGCGCTTGATCTCCTCGAACACCTGCTCCTGCAGGATCGCGAGGTGACGCGTCTTCGCCTTCGTGTAGGCGTTCTCCTGCTCGAGGTGGGCGATCACCGTCGGGTCGTCCTTGTCGCGCAGCCACTCGTAGTGGTCGACCACGACGTCGCCGTGGTGGGTGCGTTCGGTCGGTCGCTTCTCGGTCACCGGAGGAGTCAGCACGACCCCACGCTACGCGGCCCGCCGGCTTCGCGGCATCCGTTCACAGCGTTCACGGGGCGAGCGGATGCCGCGACCGCACGCCGTGCGGCCCGTCACCGTTTGCGCGCCCACCCCCGGCGGTCGCCCCGCCCTTCGGTGCCGCGAGTGTCCAACGGATGCCGCTTCCCGGTGCCCCGCCCCGCATCCGTTGGACACTCGACGCTCGCCGGGGGCGGCGCGGAGCGGTCGCGACGGCGGGGCCGAGTCAGGCGACGGATGCCGCGAGCTCGACCTCCACGGCGGCGCGCACGCGCGCGAGGGCCTCGGCGAGCCGGGTGTCGGTGGGGGAGCCGTAGCCGAGCACCAGGCCCGCGGGGCCCTGGCCGGGCACGGCCGAGTAGTCGGCGAGCGGGGAGACGGCGACGCCGTCGGCGGCGAGTCGGGCGACCACCCGGGCCGCCACCTCGTGCGACGGCAGTCGGAGCACCGCGTGGAGTCCGCCGTCGAGCCCGGTGAGGCTCGCGCCCGCGATCCGCGACAGCCCGTCGAGCACCATCCGCCGGCGGTGCGCGTAGTCGCGACGGGCCGCGGCGATGTGCCGGCGGACCGCGCCGCTGGCGAGCAGCTCGGCCATCGCCTCCTGGGCGATGCCAGGCACCGGGCACGTCTCGTCGTCGCGGACGCTCGCGACGGCCTCGCGGAGCGCGGCGTCGCCGGGCAGCACCAGGTAGCCGAGTCGCAGCCAGGGCGTGAGCACCTTCGAGAAGCTGCCCACCAGCACCGTGCGGCCGGCCCGGTCGAGGGAGGCGAGCGCCGGCAGCGGGGCGCCGACATGACGGAACTCGCTGTCGTAGTCGTCCTCGATGACGACGACGCCGGATGCCGCGGCCCAGTCGAGCAGTTCGAGCCGGGCGGCGACCGGGAGCCGCCCGCCGAGCGGGTACTGGTGGTGCGGCGTGACCATGACCGCGTGCGGGGCGGGGCGGATGCCGCGGAGTGCCGCCACGTCGATGCCGTCGGCGTCGACGGGCACGGGCACGGTGCGGAGCGCCCCGCGGCGTTCGATGACCCGCCGCGCCGACGGATACCCGGGGTGCTCGACCGCGACGTGCGGCGTGCCGTCGACGAGCATGCGCAGTGCCGACGCGAGGAGGGCCACCGCGTCGCTCGTGCCCGCGGTCACGACGACGTCGTCCGGCGAGCAGGCGAGCCCGCGCGCGTGGCGGAGGTGGTCGGCGATCTCCCGTCGCAGGCGCGGCGAGCCGAAGTCGGTCGGGATGTCGCCCGGGACCGACATCCGCGACGCGTGTCGCCAGGCCGCGCGCCAGGCCCGCTCGTCGAGCCGCGCGGTCGACGGGAGCCCGGGCCGCAACTCGAGCACTTCCGCGGTGCTCCCCGTGGACGTGGCATCCGTCACGCGCGCGCGCCGGTCGCGAATCGTCGCTTCGGCGCCCGCGAAGCGACGATCCGCGTCCGCGGCGGCGGCGGGAGGAGCATCGACGGCGGGGTCGGCCCCGACGGCGGGGTCGGGCGCGACGAGCGGCGCGACGCGCGTGGGCGCACCCTGGCGCAGCTCGAGGTAACCCTCGCCGGCGAGCTGGTCGTACGCGGCGACGACCGAGCTGCGTGCAACCCCGAGCTCGCTCGAGAGCGCGCGCGTCGAGGGCACCGGGTCGCCCGGGCGGAGCCGCCCGTCGAGGATGCCGCGGCGCAGGCCCTCCACGAGCTGCTGGCCGAGCGGCCGGGCGTCGTCGCGGTCGATGACGAGCAGGGGTCCGTCCATCGGGACCTCCTTCGCGGCGCACTGGACTGGTCGAGCGCGCGGGAACTGGTCTGGCAACCATACCAGCCGCGCTCGCATGCTGGACGCATGACCACCGCCACCGCCCCCGCCCGCCGCATCCGTCGCCTGCCCGACCGGCAGACCACCGACCGCTTCGCCCTCCACGACCTGCTCGACAGCGAACTCGTCGGCCACCTCGCGGTCGCCGTCGACGGCGTCCCGGTCATCGTGCCCATGGGCTACGCGCGGGTGGGGGAGCACGTGCTGCTGCACGGCTCCACCGGCGGTGGATTCGCCCTGCGCGCGGCATCCGCTCGTCGGCCCGTCGCCTTCTCGGTGACGGCGCTCGACGGCCTGGTCTACGCGCGCAGCCTGTTCGACAGCTCGATGAACTACCGCAGCGCGACCGTGCAGGGCGTGCTCGAGGTCGTGCCGGCCGATGAGACGGATGCCGCGCTGCTGGCGCTCTCCGAACGGCTCATGCCCGGCCGTCCGGCCGAGGTGCGCGGCATGCACCGCAAGGAGGTCGCGGCGACCCGCGTGCTGCGCCTGGCCCTCGACGACGTCGTGATGAAGCAGCGATCGGGCGGCCCGTCGGAGGAGCCCGACGACGGCGAGGACCACTCGACGTGGGCCGGCGTCGTGCCCCTCGAGCGGCGCTGGGGCGCGCCGATCGCCTCAGGGCTCACCCCTGCTGGGACGCCCGTTCCGGATTCGGTGATCGCCCTGTCGACCGTGAACGGGGCCGACGCCACGCTGAGGTAGGCGAATACGCCGATCGCCCGATGTCCTGAGGGTGCCTCAGGAACGAGGCTCGAGACGTCCCGGGGCACCGCCCGGGCGACCAGGAATCAATGGAAGGAGGTGCGTGATGTTCGCAGCGATGCTCGTGCTCGCCCTCATCTCGGTGTGGGCCGTGTCCGCCGCCGTGGTCGAGTTCCGCAACGACGGATACCGCCGCACGCCCACCCTCGCGCACTGAGGACGGAGCGACCCGAACATCCGCATCAGTCCCGTCTGAGGCCCACTCACCGCCCGGACCGGCACGAAATAGGCACATCTCCCGATGAGCCGCCCCCACCTCAGAGCGCAGGCTCGGATCATCGCCCACCTCAGGAGGAGATCATGGACTACACCGCAGGCTTCGTGGCCATGCAGGTTCACACCGCCGACGTGCGCCGGGCGGAGGAGCGGATCGCCATGCAGCGCGCCGCCGCCGAGCGGGCCGGAGGTGCGGGCGCCGACCCGACCGGGTTCGCGTCGCGGGGCTCGTGGCTCCGCGTCGCCCGCCGGCGTCACGCCCGTCGTCAGGCCCCGCTGCTCGCGCGGTGACCGGCACCGGAGACGGGGTCGCGGCCGCGGCCGCCCACGGCGCGACCGACCCCTCGCACGACGATCGGCACCGGGTCCACGGACCCGGTGCCGATGTCGTCGGTCGGTGGGACCATGGGATGGTGTCCAGCTCTTCGACGAGCCCCGCCATGGTCGGCCGCGACGGCGACCTCGACTGGCTCCGCAGCCTCATCGAGACGGTCCGCGCCGGCACGCCGGCGACCGCCGTGATCGGCGGCGAGGCCGGCATCGGCAAGAGCCGGCTCGTGGCCGAGTTCACCGCCGGCCTGGGGCCCGACGTGCGGCTCGTCCGCGGCCAGTGCGTCGACCTCGGCGACGTGGCCGCGCCCTACGCACCGGTCAAGGGCGCGCTGCGGCAGCTCGTCGCGCAGGTCGGCGCCGACCGGGCGCTCGACGCGGTCGGGCCCGGCCGGGCGGCCCTCGTCGCGCTGCTACCCGAGCTCGCGGCCTCCGTCGCCGACGGCACCGGCGAGATCGTCATCACCCCCGGCGGCGCCGGCAGCGGCCAGCTGCACGAGGCGGTCGCCGTGCTGCTCGAGACCCTCTCGAGAGACGAGCCCATCGTGCTCGTCATCGAAGACCTCCACTGGGTCGACGCCGCGAGCCTCGCGCTGCTGCGGTTCCTGCTCCGCTCGCTCGGGTCCAGCCGCCTGCTCGTGCTGCTCACCTACCGCACCGACGACGTGCCGCGCGGTCACCCGCTCCGCGGCTTCCTGACCGAGGCCGAGCGCGACCGGTGGGTCGAGCGCCGCGAGCTCACCCGGCTCTCGCAGGCGCAGGTGCACGAGCTCGTCCGCTCGCTCATCGTCGACGAGGCGCCGAGCGAACGGGTGCTCGACACGGTGTTCCTGCGCAGCGACGGCGTCCCCTTCTTCGTCGAGGAGCTCGTGGGCATCGACGGATGCCGCGACGAGGGCTTCGTGCCCGACACCCTCCGCGACCTGCTGCTCGCCCGGTACGAGCGACTGCCCGACGAGGCGCAGGAGTTCCTCCGGCTGCTGTCCACCGGCGGCGTCCGCGTCTCGCACGCGCTCCTGTCCTCCGTCCACCGCGGCGACGAGGCCGCACTCGATGCGGCCGCGCGCGAGAGCGTCCGCTACGGCGTCATCGAGATCGACGGCGACGACTACGCGTTCCGGCACGCGCTCGTGCGCGAGGCGATCCTCGCCGACCTGCTGCCGGGCGAGCGCGCGCGGTACCACGCCCGGTACGCCGAGGCCTACGAGGCGCAGGCCGCGGCGGGCGGGCGTCGCCTCGCCGCCGAGATCTCGTACCACTGGCTCGGGGCGCGTGACCCCGCGCGGGCGTTCCCCGCCACCATCCAGGCCATGCGCGAGGCGCGATCGGCGGTCGCCTACGCCTCGGCGGCGCAGCTCGGCGAACGCGCCCTCGAGCTCTGGAGCCTCGTGCCCGAGCCCGAGCGGGTCTCCGGCATGACCCGCCTGGAGCTCATGGGTCGCACGGCCTCCCACCTGCGTCACGCCGGCGAGGGCGAACGCGGGCTCGCCCTCGTGAAGGCGGCGCTCGCCGAGTGCCCGCGCGACGATCCGCAGTTCCCGCGGCTGCTGCGCGACAAGGCGCTCTACCTCGCGACGGTCGGCCGTGGCGGCTCGATCCCGCTGCTCGAGGAGGCGCTCGCCGCCCTCCCCGCAGAGGGCGCCGATGAACTCCGGGTCACGGTGCTGACCGGGCTCGCGGGCCGGCTCATGATCGAGGGGCGCATCGACGACGGCGTCCGCGTCGCCGACGAGGCCTTCGAGCTCGCGCAGGAGATCGGCTACCCGCGGTACGCCTCCATCGCCATGAACATCGCCTCGGTGTGCCGTGCCGCTCGCGGCGAGGTCGAGCGCGCGCTCGCCGACCTCGAGCGCGCCCGCGAACTGGCGGCGCGCGACGGTGCGGCGCTGCTGCGGTACTGGGTCAACGCGTCCGACATGTACCACCTCGTGGGCGACCACCGCGAGGCGGTGCGCCTCGCGGAGGAGGGGCTCGAGCGGGCGCGACGCCAGGGCGTCGAGCGCAGCTCGGGCGTCATCCTCGCGTCGAACGCCGTCGACCCGCTCTTCGCACTCGGCGAATGGGAGCGGGCCGGCGCCCTCATCGACCGCGCGCTCGCCCTCGAGCCGTCGGCGCCGTTCCGCGTGTACCTGCAGCGCGCCAAGATCTGGGGTCTCGTCTGGCGTGGCGAGCCCGAGCGCGCGGCCGAGCTGCTCCGCACCTTCCGGGCGAACATGGCGCCCATCATGGAGGTCGAGATGCAGACGCGGCTCGGCGTCGCGAGGGTCGCGACCGAGGTGGGCCTCGCGGTGGGCGACCTGTCGCAGGCGTGGCGCGACGGCCGCGGCGTCCTGCACGAGCGGCAACTGCCGCTCGCCGGGTACGCCGAGCCGCTGCTCTGGGCGCTGGCCCGGGTCATCGCCGCGGTCCGCGCCGATCCCACGCGGGTGCCCGAGGCCGAGGCCGCCGAGATCCTCGAGGCCGAGCCGACGCTGCGCTCGGCCATGGAGCGGTTGCACTTCTGGCCGACGCGTCCGCTCTGGTCGGCGTTCGTCGAGGCCGAGCTGCAGCCCACCGAGGCGGCGTGGCGTGCGGCGGTGGGCGCCGCGACGCCGGAGACCGCGCCGGGCTTCCTCCGCCCGTACGCCCTGCTCCGCCTCGGCGAGGCGCAGCTCGACGCCGGCGATCGCCTCGCCGCGCGCGACACGCTGCAGGAGGCGTACGACGCCGCGGTCGCCGGTGGCGTCACCGCCGTGCAGTCGCGTGTCGCCCACGTGGCGATGCAGGCGGGCGTCGCGCTCGGGCGGGCGACGCGAGGCGAGGCGACGCGGGGCTCGGCCGGCGTCGCGGGAACGGACGACCCGGGCGACGCCGTGGCCGAGCTCACGTCGCGCGAGCGGCAGGTGCTCGAGCTCATCGCCGAGGGGCTCAGCAACCGCCAGATCGGCGAGCGGCTCTACATCAGCGGCAAGACCGCGAGCGTCCACGTGTCGGCGATCCTCCGCAAGCTGGGCGCGTCGAGTCGCACCGAGGCCGTGTACCGGGCGAGGGCGCTGCACTGAGGTTCCTGCGCGCGCATCCGGAGCCGCTTCCCAGCCCGTCCGGCTACCGTGGCATCCGTTGCCGGGCCGACGATGGCTGACGAAGGAGACCGACCGGTATGACCTCGCTCGAGACGATCCCGTTCCAGACCATGACCGGCGAGACCCGCACCCTCGGCGACTGGCCGGGTCAGGTGCGTCTCGTCGTGAACGTCGCCTCGCGATGCGGACTCTCGCCCCAGTACGCCAAGCTCGAGGAGCTCCAGCGGCGCTACGCCGACCGGGGGTTCACGGTGCTCGGGTTCCCGAGCAACCAGTTCTTCCAGGAGCTCTCGTCGAACGACGAGATCGCCGAGTACTGCTCGGCCACGTGGGGCGTGACGTTCCCCATCCTCGACCGCGTTCGGGTGAACGGCCGGCGCGCGCACCCGCTCTTCACCGAGCTCAAGCGATCGCGCGACTCGGCGGGGCTGGCCGGCCCGGTCGTCTGGAACTTCGAGAAGTTCCTCGTGCTGCCCTCCGGCGAGGTGCGGCGGTTCCGGCCGCCGGTCGAGCCCGACGACCCGGCGATCGTTCAGGCGATCGAGGCGGGGCTCGCCGAGTCGGGCCGAGCGGATGCCGCGGCCGGCGGCTTCGGCGCATCGGCCTGACCCGCTCCGCGGAGCCTCCGCGCCGCCCGGCCGGACGGCCGCCGTCCGGCGAGCCCGCCGAGCCCACGTAGACTCGGGAACCGTGCTTTCCTCGTTTGTCGCGATTGTTACAAATTGGTGAAGCACTAGTAATCCTGAAACATCTGTTACATACTCGTGCGCAGACGTCGCTCACCGACGAGCGACCCGCACGAAGGGCTCGACATGACTGCACTCCCCCCGCGTACCCCCGCCCGCCGCGCGATCGCCGCCACCGCGCTCGCCGCCGGCTCGCTCCTCGTCCTCGCCGGCTGTGCCACGGCGTCCGACGCCGACTCCGGTGAGTCCGCGTCCGGCGCCGTCGAGGTCGCGGGCATCGAGATCGCCGTCGACGACGCGGCCGCCGAGCTGCTGCCCGCCGACATCGCCGAGGTCGGCGAGGTCAAGGTCGCGACCGACGCGCCCTACGCGCCGTTCGAGATGTTCAAGGAGGAGGGCTCGAAGGAGCTCACCGGCGTGGACGTCGACCTGGGCCACGCGATCGGGGCGAAGCTCGGCATCGACTTCGCGTTCGAGCAGCAGGCGTTCGACGGCATCATCCCCGCCCTGCAGGCCGGCAACTTCGACGTGACCATCACCGCGATGACCTCGAGCGTCGAGCGCATGGAGGTGCTCACCTTCGTCGACTACTCCGCATCGGGCACCGGCATCCTCACCTCCGCGGGCAACCCCGAGGACATCGAGAGCTACCTCGACCTGTGCGGCAAGCCGGTCGCGGTGCAGGCGGCCACGAGCCAGGTCGACCTGGTCAACGGCACCTGGCAGGCCGAGTGCGAGGCCGAGGGCCTCGACCCGATCGAGCTCTCCGAGTTCCCGTCCGACGCCGACGCGCAGCTGGCCATCACGAGCGGCAAGGTCGTCGCCTCGCTGCTGACCAAGCCGAGCGCCGGCTACGTCGCCAAGACCACGAACGACGGCGAGACCTTCGAGGTCATCGAGGACCCGAAGGCCCCCAACGGCTACGACGCCACGCTGAACGGCATCGGCGTCCTCAAGGCGAACGAGGACCTCGCGAAGGCGATCCAGGCCGCGCTGCAGTCCCTCATGGACGACGGCACCTACGAGGCCATCCTCGACCAGTACGGCGTGACCGGCATCGGCATCGACGAGGCCACGATCAACGGCGCCGCCGGGGCCAAGTAGTCCGCCTCGACCCGATCGGAACGGAAGCACCACCCATGACCGCAACGCAGCCGTCGGCCACGGCGGCGCCCGCGGGGCCCACCGGCCCCTCGGGCGCCGCCCGCCCCGGACCCATCGAAGCCGTACCCGTGCGCCACCCGGGACGGTGGATCGCCGCCGTCCTCGTCCTGGTCCTCGGGATCGGCGCCTTCGCGTCGATCCTCCAGAACCCGAACCTCGACCTCCCGACGGTCGGCGAGTACCTCTTCAAGCCGCTGACCATCAACGGCGTCCTCATCACGCTGTGGCTCACCGCCGCGTCGATGGTGATGGGCGTCATCGGCGGCATCGTCGTCGCGGTCATGCGACTCTCGGCGAACCCGGTGCTGTCGGTCGCCGCGATGCTGTTCATCTGGGTCTTCCGCGGCACGCCGCTGCTGCTGCAGCTCATCTTCTGGGGCTTCATCGGGGCGTTCATCCCGAAGATCGTCATCGGCGTGCCGTTCACCTCGATCGAGTTCTGGTCGTTCACGACCAGCGACCTGATCCCGGCGACGGTCGCCGCCCTGCTCGCGCTCGGCCTGAACGAGATGGCGTACGCCGCCGAGATCGTGCGCGCCGGCATCCAGTCGGTCGACCCGGGCCAGACCGAAGCCGCGCACTCGCTCGGCATGTCGCCCGCCAAGACGCTGCGACGGGTCGTGCTCCCGCAGGCCATGCGCGTGATCATCCCGCCGATGGGCAATGAGACGATCACGATGCTGAAGAGCACCTCGCTCGTCGCCATCGTCGCGGGCGACGACCTCATGTCGAACATCCGCGAGGCGTACACGCAGAACTACAAGATCATCCCGCTGCTCATCGTCGCGGCGATCTGGTACCTCGCGCTCACCTCGATCCTGTCGATCCCGCAGATGTGGCTCGAGCGTCGCTACGGCCGCGGCTTCAACGGCGCCCGGCCCACGATCGGCTCGCGCGTGTCGACGTTCACGCAGAGCATCGCGCTGCCGGCCCGCACCGCCCGCGCGTCGAAGAAGGAGTCGGCCTCATGACCGCCACCATTCCCCACGCCGCGCCGCTCGCGGCGACGTCGGAGCGACCCATGGTCGAGGCCGTCGAGGTGCACAAGCGCTTCGGCAACCTCGAGGTGCTGAAGGGCATCACCATGTCGGTCGACCGCGGCCAGGTCGTGTGCCTCCTCGGCCCGTCCGGCTCGGGCAAGTCGACGTTCCTCCGCTGCATCAACCACCTCGAGCAGATCGACGCCGGCATGATCCGCGTCGACGGCGAGACGGTCGGCTACCGCGAGCGGAACGGCAAGCTCTACGAGCTCCGCGAGCGGGAGGTCGCGACCCAGCGCCGCAAGGTCGGCATGGTGTTCCAGCGCTTCAACCTGTTCCCGCACATGACCGCGCTCGAGAACGTCATCGAGGCGCCCGTCCAGGTCGCGCGTCGTTCGAAGGCGGATGCCAGGGAGCAGGCGCAGCGCCTGCTGGCCCAGGTCGGGCTCGCCGAGAAGGCCGACACCTACCCGGCGCAGCTCTCGGGCGGCCAGCAGCAGCGCGTCGCGATCGCGCGCGCGCTCGCCATGGAGCCCGAGGTCATGCTGTTCGACGAGCCCACGTCGGCACTCGACCCGGAGCTCGTCGGCGACGTGCTCGACGTGATGCGCGGGCTCGCCGAGAGCGGCATGACGATGATCGTCGTCACGCACGAGATCGGCTTCGCGCGCGAGGTCGGCGACGTGGCCGTGTTCATGGACGGCGGCGTGGTCGTCGAGGCCGGCGACCCGGCCCAGGTCCTCGGCGACCCGACGGAGGAGCGTACGCGCTCGTTCCTGTCGAAGGTGCTCTGACGTGGCGGGGACGACCGTTCGACCCCGAGCCGCCGCATCCGTCACCGTCGACCACCGCGCCGACGCGCGCGGCGCCCCGACCGCCGAGGAGCTGCGCCACGCGGCCCACGCGGTCGACGGCCGATACCGCGACGACCTCGCGCACCTCGTCGGGATCGACTCGGGGTCGCACGACGCCGAGGGCGTGACGCGGGTCGCGGAGTGGGCGGCGGCGACGCTCGCCGCCGACGGCTTCGACGTCGAGACCGTGCCGACGCCCGAGCACGACGGCCGCCGCTACGGCCCGGTGGTCGTCGCCCGGCGACGCGGCACCGGCACCGCACGCGTGGTGCTGTTCGCGCACATGGACACGGTGTTCCCCGCGGGGACGGCGGCGGACCGCCCGTTCGGCATCGCGGACGGCATCGCGTACGGCCCCGGCGTGTGCGACGACGTCGCGGGCATCGCCGCGGGCATCGCGGCCGCGCGCGTGCTCGACCGGCTCGGCTACGCCGCCTACGGCGAGCTCGTCATCGCCCTCACGCCCGACGAGGAGATCGGTTCCCCTGCGAGCCGCGAGATCCTCGCCGAGGTGGCCCGAGGGGCGGATGCCGCGCTGTGCCTCGAGTGCGCGCGGGAGAACGGCGACCTGGTCGGCGCCCGCAAGGGCGTGGCCGACGTCCTCGTCTCGATCCACGGCCGTGCCGCGCACTCGGGCGTCGAGCCCGAGCGCGGCATCAACGCCGCGGTGGAGGCGGCCCGGCTGCTGCTCGACGTGCAGGCGCTGTCGGGCGCGGAGCCCGGGCTGACGGTGAACGTCGGCCGGGTCGCGTCGGGTTCGCGCGCGAACATCGTGCCCGAGCACGCCGAGCTCCACGTCGAGGTGCGGGCGACCGGGCTCGCCGAGCTGGTCGCCACGCTCGACGCGATCGACGAGCGGGGGCGGCATCCGTTCGTCGACGGCGCGCGCATCGAGGTCACGCGGCTCGACGTGTGCCCGCCGCTCGAACGGTCGGCGACCGACGACCTGGCCGCGCTCGCCCGCGGGGTGGGCGCCCGGCTGGGACTCGCGTTCGATGTCGCGGCGACGGGGGGCGCGTCCGACGCGAACTTCGTGGCCGCGCTCGGGGTGCCGACCCTCGACGGGCTCGGACCGGTCGGCGGGGGCGACCACGGCGTCGACGAGTGGCTGGACCTCGCGACCGTGCCCGAACGGGTCGCGCTGCTCGCCGGGCTCGTCGTCGCCGTGGCTGAGGCGCACGCCGGGGCACCGACCGCCGGGGCGTCCGACGCGGCGTGACCCGCGAGCGCCGGGGGAGGGCAGTACGGTGAGACGCGGAAGGGGGTCGTCGATGACGCTGGACGCAGGAGCGGGCACGACCGGGCCGGAGGGCCGGACGTCGGTGGCCGAGGCGATCCGCCGCGGCATGGCCGACTGCTCGCCCGCGGAGCGCAAGGTCGCCCGGGTCCTGCTGTCGTCGTACCCGTCGGCGGGCTTCGAGACCGTCGCGAAGCTCGCGGCGCGCGCCGGGGTCAGCGGCCCCACGGTGCTGCGGTTCGCGAACCGCATGGGCTACCGGGGCTTCCCCGAGTTCCAGCAGGCGCTCCGCGACGACCTCGACGAGCGCTCGGCGTCGCCGCTCGCGCTGTACGACCGGGGGCAGGGCACCGCGCTCGGCGGCGAGGGCACGCGGCTCGAGCAGGCGGGCGCGATCATGCGCACCACGCTCGAGCGCACCTTCGCCAACCTCGCGCCCGACGAGTTCGAACGCAGCGTCGAGGCGCTCACCTCGGCGAAGGGGCGGGTGCTCGTCGCGGGCGGGCGCTTCAGCGGGCTCCTCGCGCGATTCCTCGCGCAGCACCTGCAACTCATGCGCCCCGGCGTGTCCATGCTGCCCGACGACGCCGGCGGCCGCGCCGAGGCGATCGCCGGGCTCGGGCGCGGCGACGTCGTCGTGCTCTTCGACTACCGCCGGTACGAGGAGCCGACCCTGCAGGTCGCCGCGGCCGCGCGCGAACGCCGCGCGCAGGTGGTGCTCTTCACCGATTCGTGGCTCTCGCCGATCGCGTCGGACGCCGACGTGGTGCTGCCGAGCGAGACGGGCTCGCCGTCGGCGTTCGACGCCATGACGCCCGTGCTCGCGCTGGTCGAGTCGGTCATCGCCGGTTGCCTCGAACGGCTCGGCGACGACGCGTCCGAGCGGATGCGGCGCATCGAGGCGGCCGGCGCGGAGCTCGGGCTCTACTAGCCGAGGCCCGACCCGGCCGCCGAGGGCGGCCGGGCCGCGGCATCCGCTCAGTCGACCGGAGTGAACCCCCGCGCCACCTCGGCGAGGATGCGCGCGCCGTAGCCGGTCGCACCCTTCGACCGCCATGCGTCGTCGGCGTCGGCGCTCATCGTGCCCGCGATGTCGAGGTGCGCCCAGGGGGTGTCGCCGACGAACTCGGCGAGGAAGAGCGCCGCGGTCGTGGCTCCCGCGTTCGTGCCGCCGAGGTTGGCGATGTCGGCGACGTCGGAGTCCATGAGCTTGCGGTACTTCCGCACGAGCGGGAACTGCCACGTGGGCTCGTCCACCGCCTCGGCGGCGTCGCGGACCCGGTCGACGAGGGGCTGGCTCGTGCCGAGCACGACCGAGTGCGTCTCCCCGAGCGCGCGCATCGCGGCGCCCGTGAGCGTCGCGATGTCGACGATCGCGTCGACCCCCTCCTCGGTCGCGAGCACGAGCGCGTCCATCATCACGAGCCGGCCCTCGGCGTCGGTGTTCTTCACCTCGACCGTCTTGCCCCCGCGGGCGGTGAGGACGTCGCCGAGCTTGTACGCCGAACCCGACGGCATGTTGTCGGTGCACATGAGCCAGCCGGTGACCTTCGCGGTCGTGCCGAGGCCGCGCAGCGCGGTGAAGGCGCCGAGCACGGCCGCAGCGCCGCCCATGTCCATCTTCATGAGCAGGTGCATCGGGTCGCTGGGCTTCAGGCTGATGCCGCCCGAGTCGTACATGATGCCCTTGCCCACGAGCCCGAGGTGTCCGGTCGGCTCGCCAGCCGGCTCGTACCGCAGCACCACCATGCGCGGCTCATCCGCGCTGCCCGCGTTCACGCCGAGCAGGCCGCCGCAGCCGAGCTCGATGAGCTGCTGCCGGTCGAAGACCTCGACGTGGAACCCGAACCGGCCGCCGAGGAGCTCGGCGACGTCGGCCAGGTCGGTCGCGGTGAGGTGGCTCGGCGGCGTGTTCGCGAGGTCGCGGGCGACGGCGGTGGCCCGTGCGGCGACGAGTCCCGTGGCGATGCCGGCGGATGCCGCGTCGCGGTCGGCGTCGTCGATGCGGAGTTCCACGCGCGTGAGCCGGGCCTCGCGCGGCTCGGCCTTGAGCGCGTCGTACCGGTACCGGGCGAGCGTGGTGCCCTCGGTGAGGGCTCGTCCGGCCGCCTCCGCGTCGATCCCGCCGAGGGCGGGCACGCGGAGGCCGACGGTCGCTGCCTTCGGCACCGCTCGCACGAAGGCGGCCGCCGCGTCGCGGAGCGTGGCCTCGCTGGCCTCGGCGGCGGGCCCGCCGCCGACGACGATGATGAGCGTCCGGGCGGCCTGCGGGATCAGCAGCGTCTGTCCGGCCTTGGCCTCGAACCCGGCGCGCTTCAGGGCGTCCCGGTCGAGCCCGACGCCCTCGGGCAGGGGACCCTCGTCGTGCACGATCACGCCGATCGCGTCGAGTCCGGCGCCGCCGGTGCCGCCGCCGAACTCGTCGACGGCCACGACCTCGACGGCGTCGAACGCGGCGAGCGACGGGACGGGCGAGAAGTCCTCGGCGATGAGCTTGTGCGGGCTGCGGGTCACGGGCGTGCCTCCAGGTGGTCGGGATCGACGACCTCGTCGATCGGATCGTCGTCGTCGGGCTCGTGCTGCTCGGGAAGCTCCCCTTTCGCGGGGGGCCGGGCGTCGCTCCGACAGTAACCCGCCGCGCCGGGGAGCGGTAGAGCACCGAACGGGGGCCCCGAACGGATGCCGCGGCGCTACTCTGTGCGAATGGACCCCGTGGCGATGACGACGAGAGGGCCGCGTCGATGACGACAGGACCGGACACCGGCTCCATCCGGGCCGCGGCATCCGCCACCCGTGCGCTCGCCGAGGAGCGCGGCCTCAAGGCCTCGATGTGGTTGGCGATCGTGCTCTCGGTGACGGCCATCGGACTGGGCATCTGGGCGGGTTCGCGCGTGCTCGTCCTCGTCGCCGCGGTCGGCGTCATCGGCGTCGCGATGTCGTGGCTCGCGCTGCGTGCCTCCCGCGCCGCCGACGCCGGCCCGACCGAACGGTACCCGTACGGGCGCGACGGCCTGACGCCGCTCGTCGGCGCGGTGCAGGGGCTCGCGGTCGGGGCGACGATCGTGTTCGCCGCGAGCGACGCGGTCATCGTCATCCTGAGCGGCGGGCAACGGGTGTCGGCGCTCGCGGTGGCGGTCTATGCGCTCGTCGCGGCCGTGGCATCCGTCGTCTTCGCCGTGTGGCTCCGCAGGAACGCCGAGGGCAGCGAGCTCATCGCCGTCGAGGCGTCGCAGTGGAACGCGGCGGCCGTGCGCCGGTTCGTGATCGCCGTGGGCGCGGCGCTCGCCGTGGTGCTCGCGCTCGTCGGCATCGAATGGCCGCTCGACTACATCGACCCCGTGCTCGTGCTCGTCGCGTGCGCGCTCATCGCGCCGATCCCGATCCGGATGCTGCGACGGGGCGTCGCCGAGCTGCTCGAGGGGCAGCCCGACGGGCACACCCTGCTCGCGATCGAACGCGCGGTCGACGGCGTCGCGGGACGGTTCGACCTGCCCGGACCCGACGTGCGCTCGACGAAGCTCGGGGCGAAGCTCTACGTCGACGTGGTGTTCGTGCTCGACCACGACACCGCCACCATCGGGCAGGAGGACGAGGTGCGCCGGGCCGTCATCAGCGCCCTCGACCCGCTGCCGTTCGACGTGTGGGCGACGGTCGAGCTCACCGCCGACCCGGCGCTCGCCGAGTAGCGGCGCACCGGTCCGGCCGAGACCTTCGTCCCGGCCTTCTCCGAGGACGCGCGGCTAGACTGCGCTCGAACCCACGACCGCGACGTCCGGGCGCGCGAGGTCGGCCGCCCGCCGCGGTCGATGACGGCGACAGGGCGGTGACGTGGAGATCTTCGAGGGCTGGCCCCTTCCGGCGGCCATCGGCGTGCTGTTCGTGATCGTGCTGCTCCGCGCGGGCGGCACCTATGCGCTCGGTCGCGGGTCGCGCGCGGGCGTGAAGCGGCTGCTCGAGCGGCGCGGCCGGATGGCGCCGCAGCTCGCACGCGCGGAGACGGTGATCGAGCGCTTCGGCGCCCCGGTGGTCGCGCTGTCGTTCCTGACGGTCGGCTTCCAGACGGCGGTCAACCTCGCTGCGGGGGTGCTGCGGATGCCGCTGGTGAAGTACCTGCCCGCGCTCGTCGTCGGCGGGGCGATGTGGGCGACGCTCTACGGCGTCCTCGGCCTGGCCACGGTGAACGCCGTCATCGCCGCCGCGCAGCGCGATCCCGTCGCGGCGATCCTCAGCGCGCTCGCCGTGGTCGCCCTCCTCGTGCTCATCGAGTTCGCCACCCGCCGGGCGCGATCGTTCGCGGCCGCGCATTCGCGAGCGGATGCCGCCGAGCCGAGGCTGCCCGAGGATGCCGGTCAGACGGAGTAGTCCTCGACAGCGGCGGCGACATCGCGCTCGCCGCGGTCGGCGAGGGCGTCGACGAACCGGATGAACACGGAGATCCAGCCGAAGATCGTCGCGAAGGCGAGCAGTTCGAAGGCGGTGAGGCTGTAGTAGCCGACGGGTTCGAACAGCAGCGCGCCGCCGAGCAGCAGCACGATGCCGCCCGCGCAGAGCCAGAAGAACCGCGACGGCATCCCCTTCAGGGTGAACGGCGCCGAGGCGAGCAGCCCGAGGAAGGTCAACGACATCCCGATCGCCGACAGGTTGTGGAGCAGCATGCTCACGTCGAGCGGGAACACGCCCACGCAGGCGAGGAGCGTGCCCATGACGACGAACACCGTCGATACGAACCGGGGGGTCCAGGCGTGCACGAGCACGCCCTGCCGGACCAGCGCGGTGAGATCGCGGTGGACGTACAGCGCGAACGTCGTGACGAACGCACCGCCGAGGAGCACGGCGAGGTTGAACAGCGAGCTCGAGACGTCGTTGCTCGTGCCGAGCTGGCTGAAGTGGTACTCCCACCACGCCGGGTCCTGCGCGGTCGCCATGCTCGCGAGCACCGACGACGACATGAAGATCACGAGCAGCGAGGCGAGGCGACCGGTGGTGACCGCGGATGCCGACAGCGCGACCCAGTAGGCGGCGAGGCCGGCGGATGCCGCGGTGGCCCCGGTCGCGGTGAACGCGTCGACGATGATGCCCTCGAAGGCGCGCTGCAGCGTCGTGAAGACGACCACGGTGACGATGCCGGCGATCACGGCATGGACGGCCGCGACCGTCGCGACGTCGAGCGCGGTCTTCCAGGGTCGCAGTCGACGGCGCCACTCCTGCCCCGGCAGGTCGCGCGAGCGCGCGTAGGCGACCGCGCCGATCACGAGCGTCGTGACGAGGACGCTGATGGCGGCCACCGCGCCGACCGACCACCGCCCCCACAGGGGCCACACGAGCCCGCGGAAGAACAGCCACGCCACCACGGCGCTCGTCGTCGCCGCGATGAGGCCGCCGACGAGGGCCTCGGTCTCGACGGCCAGGCGTCGGCGAGCGGATGCCGCGGCCCGACCTCGTCCCGGCCCGGGCGGTCGCGCCTCGGCGCTCGGTCGAGCCCGGTCCGCCGGCACCGTCGAGGAGGACATGCGCTCAGGCTAGGACCGACCGGCCCGTCCGGATCGGACCAAGGTCCCCACGGGTCGAGCGGACCGGGTGGATCCGCTGCGATCCCACCGCGCCCACGGTCGCGGGGTCAGGGCGCCGGCGTCTCCGTGCTGCGAAGCGCCCCGTCGGGCGAGCCGAGCAGCCCGTCGGTGAGGGCGTAGGCGGTGCCGCCGAGGACGCCGTACGCGAGCGAGAGCGAGTCGAGGCTGATGGTCCCGCGCACCTGGAGGGTGGCCGTGCCGCTCGCGTCGAGCACGCCCGAGAAGAGCACCTCGCCACCGCTCGAGACCGTGAACGGCGCGCCGGGCTCGCCGGTCACGGTCAGGGTGCGCCATCCGTTGGGGCCGGGTCGGCTGAGCTCGGCCGTGATGGGCGTGCTGCCGGTCGGCGGCGCCGGTTCGGAGACCGGCGTCCGACCACCACCGGTCGCGGGCGTCGTCCCGGCCGGGGGCGCGGCGGCCTGGTCGTCGTCCGTCGTGCTGCGGGAGGGTGCACCCGAACTCCTGCCCTGCGGCGTCTCCGCCGCGTCCGGCGCCGGCGCGGCGCCGGCGGACGGCTGCGGGCCGGCGTCCGGTTCCGTCGGTGCCGGCGCGGTCGGGCTCGGTTCGTCGGGGAGTTCGGTCGAGACCACGACGGGCGGGAGCAGGCGCGGCGCGGAGGCCGCGACGTCGTTCGTCGACCCGGGATCGGCCAGGATCCGGGGGTCCTCCTCGCCGCCGCCGTTCCAGAGGGACAGCCCGGCGACGAGTGCGGTGGTGGCCGCGATGCCGCCGAGGGCGGCGCCGACCGCGGCCGCGCGTCGACGGGGGCTCGTGCGGAGCGCGGTGACGAGGGCAGCGGGCAGTGCGACGAGTCCGGCGACGCGCCCGATCCCGGGGGTCGTGTCGGCGTCGGCCGCAGCCTCCGACTCGGCGGCCGTCTCGGCGAGGGTCGGCACCGGCTCCGTCGCCGCGGCGGAGGCTCCGCCGCGCACGGACTCGAGGAACGCGATGCCGCCGCCGGCACCCAGCAGGAGGATCGGCAGGGTCGTCACGGCGCGACGGGCGACGGCCTCGGGCGGTGCGGCGACGACCCGGCAGCGCGGGCACTCATCGAGGTGGGCACGGGCGCGACGCCCCGCCGCGGCCGCCGCGGTGCGGCACTCGGCGTCGTCGGGCAGCTCGGCCAGCCGGAGGGAGTTCCACTCCGCGCGAAGGGCCGCCTGCGCGTCGGCGACCATCGTCTCGGTGTCGTCGGCCGTGAGGCCGAGTTCCGCGGCGAGCTCGGCGGTGGTCAGGCCGTCGACCTCGGTGAGCCAGAGGGCCTCCTGCCACCGGGTGGGCAGCGCGGCGAAGGCGGCGGCCGCAGCGGACCCGTCGCCCATGCCGTCGGGGAGCACGTCCTGGTACGTCTCGACGGGCGCGAGCTCGAGCGGGGGGTGCGCCGCCGACGCGGCACCGGCGGCCGGCTCGGGCGGCGGCATCGCGCTCTCATCCGCGATCGCCTGGCGGGTCAGGGCGAGCAGGTGCGGCCGGGTCGCGCCCGCCGGACCTCCGCCGTCGCCGAGTTCGGCGACGAGGCGCTCGGCGGTGCGGACGACGACCGGCTCGGCGTCGGGCCGGCCGGTTGCGGCGCGGGCCGCGCGCCACGCCACCGAGCGGTGGCGCTGCCAGAGGCGGGTGATGGCGAAGGAGTCGCCGGTATGGGCGGCGTCGACGAGTTCCGCGTCGGTCGGGGTCTCGATCACCGAGGGTGCGTCGAGGGGTGACGGTTCGCGGTTCGCCGCGTCCTCCACGTCCACTCCTCTCCGCCCCTGGACGCACGGGAGGCGGTGGCTCGCTGCCCGTCCGGGGGATGCGCCGGGTCGCGGCGCGATCGGGGTTGCTGTCCGTCCGGCCCGATTCGGCGTGTGCGAGGGGGGCGCCGGTGGTCGGCGTCGCGCTCCTCGACGTGCATGCCGGGTGCGGCCCGACGGATGCGCCCGAGTCTACGACCCTCGACCGGGCGTTCCGCAAGACCCAGTTGGCGCGGTGCTCGGATGAGCACTCGGGCTCAGCTGCCGATCTGGGGTGAGGCGACGCCCGTGCGCAGCAGCGCCCCCTCGTGCCGGACCGTGGCCGCGGCGATCTCCATCGCCTCGCCGAGGGCCCGCGACCACGCCTCGGCGTCCGCCGGCACGCCGTCCGCGGCGATGCGGTGCACGACCGCGGCGAGGGTCGCGTCGCCGGCGCCCATCGTGTCGACGACCGGGCCGTCGAGCTGCACGATGTCGGCGTGCACCTCGATGCCGCGGTGGTGCAGCGATGCGCCGTGGCGGCCCGCGGTCGCGAGGACGGCCGGCCCCGCGGCATCCGTCGACCCCCCGCCCCCGAGACGCGCCACGAACTCGTCGAGCGGCGCTCCGAGCAGGAGGTCGGCGTCCTCGTCGCCGACCTTGACGAGCAGCGATCGGGCGGCGACGCGCTCGAAGTTCGCGAGGAACCGGTCGCGGTCGTGCAGCATGCCCGACCGCGGGTTGCCGTCGACGATCAGGCGGTGCTCGGAACCCTCGATCGCGTCGAGCAGCAGGTCGACCTGCTCGTCGTCGTCGAACGGGTAGCAGCTGACGACCACCAGGTCGGCGTCGGCGAGGGCGGCGCGCGTGTCGTCGTCGAAGCGCAGCTGCCGGTGCTGCGCCGCCTCGTTGAACTCGTACCGCGGCTCCCCGTCGGTGCGGATCGAGACCGCACGCGACGTGCCGTGCTGCGACGGGCTCGCGACGAGCCGGACGCCGTAGTCGTCGAGGAAGGCGTGGATGCGCTCGGCCGGCTCGTCGTCGCCGACCATCGCGATGAGGGTCGCGTCGTCGCCGAGGAGGGCGAGGCCCACCGCGACGTTCAGCGCGGCGCCGCCCACGAACTCCCGGGCGCCGGAGGGGTCGCGCAGTTCGTCGATGAGTGCGTCGCCGACGACGCTGATCCGGGCTCGAGACGTGGATGCCATGTGCCCAGCCTCACGCCGTGCGGCGCACCCGTCAACTGCGGCCGCGTCGCTGCCCGGTTCCTCGTCGACGGATGGCGCGGAGTGGCCCCGCGGCCCCCGGCGGCAATACAGTACGGTGTCACGCGTTCCCGCCCCAGAGGAGTCGAATGAGACCCGGACCCAGACGCAGCCTCACCCACCCCGAGATCCTCGACGCCGCGTTCGAGCTGCTCGAGACGAAGGGGTTCGACGCGGTGTCGGTTCGCGGCGTGGCGGGTGCCCTCGGCCTCACGCCGACCGCTATGTACACGTACTACCCCAACAAGCAGGCGCTGCTCGCTGGCATGGTCGAGCAGGTGCTCGGCCGCCTCCACGGCGTCGACCCCACGACGACGGATGCCGCCGACGCCGGTGCCCCCGCGCCGGCCCTCGAGCCGCGCGACCGTGTGCAGGCCCTCGCCTCGGCCCTGCGCGACCTGCTCGTCGAGCGCCCCGGCGCGGTCGGACTCCTGCTCGCGACGCCGCTCGACGGACCCAACGCCGCCCGCATGGACGAAGACCTGCTCACCGCCTTCACCGATGCCGGCCTCGACCTCGCCTCCGCGGGACGGGCCGCGCACGCCGTGCGCGTGCACGTCCTCGGCGCGGTGGCCTTCGACGCCGCCGACGCGGTCCGCGAGGCCGACGCCGCGCGCGAGGCCGAGGTGGCGCCCGATCCGGCGGCCGGGTCCGCGTCGGCCGCGGCATCCGACACGCTCTGGGACGACCTCGAGTCCTTCCCGCTCAGCGGCCGGTCGCGCGACCTCGACGACGATCCCGCCGGACGCTTCGCCTGGGGGCTCGACCGGCTGCTCGACGGGCTGCTCGCCGGCTCCGGCCCCGCCGCCCGCTGACACGAGACGAGGCGCCGACCCCCGAGGGGGCCGGCGCCTCGCCGGTGTCAGTCCGCGATCAGTCCGCGCGCGGCGGGGTGATCTCGATCTGCGCCGAACGGTTGCCGTTCATCGCCTTCTTCACGGTGATCACCGTGCCGTAGCCGACGCCCGCGTCCTTCGGGTTGCCCGAACCGAGCACGGTCCAACCGAGGTCGGTGCCGTACAGGTCCGTCACGGGCTTGCCGTCCGCGTCGACGACCCGCGTCGAGTACGGCTGGTTGTCGACCGAGGGGACGACGACCGAGGCGTCGGAGTGACGCCAGAACAGGCTGCCGTTGCGGTACTCGATGCCGGGCGTCCAGCCCTGCTCGTCGGTGAACGTGCGCACCGCCGGCAGCGCCGGGATCTCGGTGCAGTACTCGGTGAACGCCGCGTCCGTGATGCACTCCGTGAACGGGTACGTGTCCTGCAGGCCGAAGGCCGCGTTCGAGGACTGCGCCCGCGAGGGCAGGTTCTTCAGCGTCGACGGGTCCTTCGCCGCCGCCTCGCCGGTGCGGCGCAGCGGGTCGAAGTGGCTGTCGACGATCAACAGGCCGCCCTTGGCGCCCGCGCTCGGCAGGGCCGTGAGGTTGTTCGCCACGTGGTTCGCGTCGCCGTACGTGGTGTCGCGGTACCAGACCAGCGCGCCCGGTGCGTTGTAGGCGATCTTGTCGACCTTCCAGGCGTCGGTGCTGTAGATCGTGTCGTAGGCGTATTTCAGGCCCTCGTCGAACCCGTCGAAGTTGCGCCACTCCACGAGGTAGTAGTGCGCCTTCACCGACGTGCCCGAGTCGATCCGCCAGCCGGGACCGGTCGTTCCGGCCCACGACGACACCGCCGCGGTCCAGCCGTTCGCACCCGACTCGACGTCGTCCGTCCACACGGTCTCGGAGCCGCTCGTGACCGAGAAGTCGTCCGCGAACCAGCCGCGGTCGAGGTAGGCGGCATCCGTCACCTGGCGAAGACGGACGTCGACGGTCTCGCCGGCGTACGCGCCGAGGTCGACGTACTGGTGCACCCAGCCGTGCGAGTCACCGGTCAGGCCGTACTTCTTGCCGCCGAAGGTGGCCATGTTGCCGTTCGGGTCTGCGTACGTGTCGGAGGTGGTCGCCTCGGACCCGTCCTGGTTGTAGACCTTCAGCTCGGTCCACGAGGAGCCGCCGTCGGTCGAGACCTCGACGAAGCCGAAGTCCCAGTCCGCCTCGATGATGTAGTCGTTCCACATCCAGAACTTCGCGTCCGCGGGCACCTCGACGCTGCGCGTCAGGGTGATGTCGGCCCAGTCCTGGTCGGCGCCGGTGTACCACGCGTTCTCGCCGCTGTGCGGCTCGGTCAGCGTGATGACCTTGTCGGGCAGGTTGACCTTGACGCCGTCGTGCGTGCCCTTGAGCGGACGCGAGTTCTGCCCGACCTTGACGGTCTGGCGCTCATCGCCCGGGTTCAGCTCGAGCGGGTCGGCCCAGCCCAGCACCCACTTGTCCCAGAGGCCCATGTGCGTGGGCATCGACTGGAAGATCGGGCCGGCGTGCGAACCCGACGACATGAGGTCCCAGAAGTCGACGTCGGAGTTGCCGCCGCCGGTGGTGTCGTACAGGTCGGGCAGGCCGAGGTCGTGGCCGTACTCGTGCGCGAAGACGCCGACGCCGGAGTCCTCGGGCTGCACGATGTAGTTCGAGATCTTCAGGCCCGTGCCCGGGATCTCCGCACCGCCGGGAACGGCCGACGAGTGCGCCCAGAGGGCGTACGTGCCCTCCGCGCCGCCACCGCCGGACTTGTCCTCACCGGCGTGCACGAGCACGACGTGGTCGATCACGCCGTCGGGCTCGGAGTAGTTCCCGTCGCCGTCGCGGTCGCCCTGGTCCTCGATGTCGTAGTCGGCGAAGGGGAAGTCCGGCTGCTGCTCCGAGAGCGCCTTGACGGCGTCGATCGCGAGCTGCTGCGGACCCATCGGGTTGTCCGGGTGGCCCTTCATGTCCTGGATGGCGCCGGCGACCCAGGTGCCGTTCTCGTCCTGCGTGCAGCGGCTGGCGCCGTAGTACGCCTCGGAGTGCGGGACGGTGATCCACTCGGTGGTCTTGCCGGTCACCGTGTAGGCGCCGCGCGACATCTCCTCGTACATCGCCTTCATCGAGTAGCCCGAGATGTCGAATCCGGGCTTGCCGTCGGGGCCCGTGAGGTCGGTGCGCACGCGCTCGGTGATGCCTTCGTCGCTGAAGAGCATCGCGTCGAAGTGCTCCGACGAGAAGTCGGGCACCCACATCGAGTTGTTGTCGAGCATCGATGCGTCGGCGGGGTTCGGGATGTTGTTGTGGAGCGGGCCGTTCTGCACGTCGCCGGGCTTGCAGTCGGTCGCGCCGAACGCGGTCGGCACGTATACGCCCGTGAAGTCGTCGTTCGCCTGGTCGTCGAACTCGACGAGGATCGTCAGGAGCTTCGCCTCCTGCGTCGAGGGCGCCTTCTTGTAGCGCTTCTCGTACTTGTCCTTCTTGAGCTGCTTGGGGCTCTTGCCGGTCTTCATCGCCTCGGCTTCGAGCTTCGCGAGGCCCTGCGCGGCGATCGGGTTGCCCGAGGCGAACTTCGCGTCGACCTCCTCGGCGAGCTCGATGGCACGCTTCTGCGCCGCCTCGCCCTCGACGACCTCCAGGTCGCTGCCGAACGCCTCTTCGGCGCGCGGCTCGACGTAGTTGATGTAGTACTCCGAGGCGTCGATCGACGTCTCGGCCCCCTGCGGTGCCGCCGTCGCCATCCCGCCCGCGCCCGTGGCCGCGAGTCCGGATGCGACGAGGGCGAGCGCCGGCAGGGCTGCCGCGGCGCGCTTCCGCGCGCGCGAGCTGGTTCCAGCCATGGTTCTCCCTCCGAGTGCCCGCAGCGGTGGCCGCGGACACGATCGTCGTCCGCCGGTGGGCGGACGTAGGGGGAATCCTGCCCCCCGAACGGGGGCGGTGGGAAGTCCCTGCTGAGGAAGCGACCGGAATCGTTGCTATCGAGGCATCCTCACGGAATATCTCGATGGCAGGCCGGTCGTGCGAGCGACGGCGACGGATGGCGCAGGTCCTGCGCCGTCGGCGTCAGCCGACGAGGAAACTCCGGAGCTGGTCGGCGGAGTGCACGACCGCGAGCGCGTCGCCGGCCTCCGCGGGGGAGCCGTAGCCCCACTCGACGAGGATGGTCGGCACGTCGTGGGCGGCCGCGCCGAGGATGTCGTACCCGCGATCGCCCACCATGACGGCATCCGTCGTGTCGATGCCGCGGGCCTGCAGGCGCCGCAGCGCCTCGGCGACGACGTCGGCCTTGGTGCTGCGCGTCTCGTCCTCGCTGGCGCCGGCGATGTCGGTGAAGTACTTCGCGAGCCCGTTGTGCTCGAGCACCTCGCGCGCCATCGACTCGGGCTTGCTCGTCGCGAGCGCGATGGGGATGCCGGCCGCCTGCACGCGCTGGAGCACGCCCTCGACGCCGGGGAAGACGGGGGAGCGGAGCAGGTGCTGGTCGTAGTGGTCGCGGTAGACGTTGAGCGCCTCCCACGCCTCGACGTCGGTGAAGCCGGCCGTCATCTGGAGGCTGTCGAGCAGCGGCGGGCCGACGTACGAGCGCAGCGTGTCGACATCCGGAACGGGGACGCCCATCTCGGTGAACATGTGGGCGAGGGAGTCCATGATCTCGCTCGCGGAGTCGACGATCGTGCCGTCCAGGTCGAACAGCACTGCGGACCAGACGCGCGGGGGTGCGGCCGTGGTCGGGGTCGTGGAAAGGGGGGAGGTCACCGAGTCATCCTACGACCCGTTGTTCGAGGAACACTCAGGAAACGTCCGGGCTCGGTCAGAACAGGCGGGCGTGACCGCTGTCGACGCCGCGCATCGCGTCGTAGTCGAGCACCACGCAGCGGATGCCTCGGTCCTCCGCGAGCGTGCGCGCCTGCGGCTTGATCTCCTGCGCGGCGAACACCCCCGTGACCGGCGCCAGGCGCGGATCGCGGTTCATCAGGTCGAGGTAGCGCGTGAGCTGCTCGACGCCGTCGATGTCGCCGCGGCGCTTCAGCTCGACCGCGACCGAGCGGCCCGAGGCATCCGTCGCCAGGATGTCGACCGGGCCGATCGCGGTCATGTACTCGCGCCGCACCAGGCGGTAGCCGTCGCCCAGCACCTCGATCTGCTCGGCGAGGAGCTGCTGGAGGTGCGACTCCACCCCGTCCTTCTGCAGCCCGGGATCGACCCCGAGCTCGTGGCTCGAGTCGTGCAGCACCTCGTGGATCGACACGATCAGGCGATCGGCCGTCTTGCGGTGGGTGACGGTCCACACCTCGGCGACGCCCGCCGCACGCTGGTCGTCGTCGGGCACCGCGGTCTCGAGCGTGCACGGCGGGCTCATCCAGTTGAGGGGCTTGTAGCTGCCGCCGTCGGAGTGGACGAGGAGGCTGCCGTCGCCCTTCACCATGAGCAGGCGCGTCGCGAGCGGGAGGTGCGCCGAGAGCCGACCGGCATAGTCGACGGAGCAACGGGCGATGACGAGACGCACCCTGCGAGTCTACGTTGGAGGTGGGACGTGGTCGGAGGGGGACCGATGGGCCGATTGATCTACTCCGCACTGGCCTCGCTCGACGGCTGCATCGCCGACCGCGACGGCGGATTCGACTGGGCGCTGCCGGGCGACGACGTGCACGCGGCCGTGAACGCGCGGATGCACGGCGTCGGCGTCTTCCTGCTCGGGCGGCGCACGTACGAGGTCATGCGCGCCTGGGACGCCATCGACCTCGACGGGCTGCCCGAGGTGGTGGTCGGCTTCGCACGCATCTGGCGGTCGGCCGACAAGGTCGTCTACTCGCGGACGCTCCACCACGTCGACGCCCCGCGCACCCGCGTCGAACGGCACTTCGACGTCGACGAGGTGCGGCGCCTCGTCCCGTCGCTCGGTCGAGACGTCGCGATCGGCGGGCCCGACCTGGCCGGCGCGGCGTTCCGCGCCGGGATCGTCGACGAGGTGCTGCTCCACGTGTTCCCGGTGCTCGTCGGCGGCGGCACGCCGGCCTTCCCCGAGGCGCGGCTCGACCTCGCGCTCGCCGAGACGCGCACCTACGACCGCGGTGTGGTCGGGCTCGCGTACCGTCGCGTCACGACGTGACGGGTGCGGCCGTTCGCGCGCGGTGATGCGGCTGCAGCGGCATCCGTCGTCGCCGGCGGCGTCACTCGGCGGGGCGGGGACGCGCCTCGTGGTGGCGCAGGCCGCGCGTGCGCTCGCGCTCCTTCATCTCCGCCTCGAAGATGTGGCGGCGGCCGCCGACGAGCTCCTCGCGCGCGGCCCGTTCCGAGGCCCTCACGGCGGCGTAGTACCCGTCGTCGTACTCCTCCATGACCTGGAAGGTCCACCGCCCCTCGAGCACGTTGCGCCCGATGATCTCGCGCTCGATCCGGTCGGCGATCCCGTCGTGCCCCGCCTTCCGGAACAGCTCGACCGCCTCGCCGATCGCCAGGTCGGCCTTCCCCGTGAGCCGGTGGAACCGGTACAGCGAACCGCGCGCGTCCTCGATGACCTCGAGCGCCTCGGAGTACTTGCCGAGGGCCTCGATCGTGGCATCCGTCGTGCCCTCGGGGCGGGTGTGCTCGGGCAGGGGGGCGTCGGGGGCGGTGTCGTCGCGTTCGCTCATGGCTGCATCCTGCCGAGCGGATGCCGCGCGCGCACCCCCTTGCGTCAGCCGGCGCGGCGCTGCCGCGACCGCTCGCGCGCGGCCGGCGCGGCGAGCCCCGCGACGACCATGAGCCCGAGCAGCAGCAGCAACCCGTTGAGGATGCCGAACTGCTCGCCGAGGAAGCCGATGAGCGGCGGGCCGACGAGGAACGCACAGTAGCCGATCATCGCGACCGCCGAGACGCGCGCCGCGGCATCCGCTCGGTCGGGCACGTCGGCGGCGGCCGACATGCCGACCGGGAACGCGAGCGAGCAGCCGATGCCCCACAGGAGCGTGCCGACGATCAGCACCCACGGCTCGGACCCGAAGATGAACAGCGCGAGCCCGACGACGCCGATCGCAGCCATCGACTGCAGCATCGCCACGCGCCCGAACCGGTCGATGAACGGCCCGCCGAGCACGCGCGCCGCCGTGATCGCGACGGTGAAGACGGTGAACATGGCGGCCGCGGTCGTCTCGTCGAAGCCGTGCCCGTCGACGACCGCGAGGGCGAGCCAGTCGTTGGCGCTGCCCTCGGCGAACGACATGCCGAGCATGACGACGCCGATGAGGAGCAGGCGCGCGTCGGTCCACACCGAGAGGCTCCGCTTCAGGCGCACCGTCCACGGGTCGCGCGGCGCGTCGGCGTGGGTGTCGTCGCCGAGCTCGGCGCGCAGCGGCACGAAGCGCACCGCCACGACCACGGCGACCGCGATGACGGCCGCGATGACGCCGAGGTGCACGGCCACGATGAGCCCGAGGGCGGATGCCGCGGCCGCGAGTCCGGCGCCCGCGACCGTGCCGAAACTGAAGAACGCGTGCATGAGCGGCATGACCGTCTTGCCGAGTTCGCGCTCGGCCTCGGCGCCCTCGACGTTCATCATCACGTCGACCGAGCCGTTGCCGAAGCCGAACAGGACGAGGCCGATGGCGACGAGCGGCACGCTCGGCGCGATCGAGCCGCCGATGCCGACGAGCACGAGTCCGATCGCGACGGTGACGAGCATGGCCGACATCCCGAGGCGGGCGCCGAAGCGCGCCATGATGGCGGGCGCGGCGATGAGGCCCACGATCGACCCGATCGAACCCGCGAGGATGATGAGCCCGACGCCCTGCGTGCTGAGCTCGACCTGGTCGCGAACGGCGGGCAGGCGCGCGACCCAGCTCGCGAGGCTGAGGCCCGAGAGGAAGAAGATCGCGAAGATCGCGTTGCGCCAGGCGACGAGTTCGCGGCGGGGCCGGGCGCTCGTCGGCGTGCCGTCGGCGCGCGCGGCGTCGGCGGTGATGTGGGCGTGGGGGTCGAGGTTCTCGGCCATGGTGGATCCGGTGTCCGGCTGGTGCGACATTACTGCCTCGTGTTGGGAGTTGCGGGGTCGAATCGATTCGACTCGAATCGATTCGAACACGATATCGACGGTGAGCGGATGTCGCAACCGCCGCCCCGCGCGGTCACCCGAGAGCCGCGCGCAGGCTCCGCGCCCGCGTCATCCGCTCGCCGCCCGCGACTACGATGGGCGGGTCACCTCGACGCTGCGCCGTGACCCTCGGCGCACGAAGCCGGCGCCGGCCCACCCCGCGGGCGCCCGTACGCAGAAGGCACCGCCGATGAAGGCCCTGTACAAGTCCGCGCCCGGAGCGGGATTCGAGTTCGTCGACCGTCCCGAGCCCGAACCGGGCCCCGCCGACGTGAAGATCCGGGTGCTGCGCACGGGCATCTGCGGCACCGACCTGCACATCGAGCAGTGGGACGACTGGGCCGCGTCCGAGATCCGCACCCCGCTGATCCCGGGGCACGAGTTCTACGGCGAGGTCGTCGAGGTCGGCGAGCTGGTGCACGACGTCGCCGTCGGCGACCGCGTGTCGGGCGAGGGGCACATCGTCTGCGGCATGTGCCGCAACTGCCGCGCGGGTCGCCGCCAGATGTGCATCCGCACCAAGGGCGTGGGCCTGCACCGCGACGGCGCGTTCGCCGAGTACGTCGTCATCCCGGGCGAGAACGTCTGGGTGCACCACGCCGAGGTCGCGCCCGAGGTCGGCGCGATCTTCGACCCGTTCGGCAACGCGGTGCACACCGCGCTGGCGTTCTCGGTCGTCGGCGAGGACGTGCTCGTCACCGGCTGCGGCCCCATCGGGCTCATGTCGATCGCCGTGGCCCGTCATGTCGGCGCCCGCTTCATCGTCGCCTCCGACGTCAGCCCGGCCCGCCTCGAACTGGCCATGCAGATGGGCGCGGATGCCACGGTCGACGTCTCGCGGGAGCGCATCCGCGACCTGCAGCCGCGCCTCGGCATGCGCGAGGGCTTCGACGTCGGCTTCGAGATGTCGGGCTCGGCGAAGGCGCTGCCCGAGATGATCGACAACATGAACCACGGCGGACGCATCGCGCTGCTGGGCCTGCCGAGCGAGCCGTTCGCGGTCGACTGGGGCAAGGTGGTCACGCACATGCTGACGCTCAAGGGCATCTACGGTCGCGAGATGTTCGAGACGTGGAACTCCATGAGCGCGATGCTGCAGACCAGCGGCGAGCTGCGCGAGCGCGTGGCATCCATCATCAGCGACCGCTACCCGGCACGCGACTGGCGTGCCGCGTTCGACGCCGCCGCCTCGGGCGGGGCGGGCAAGGTCATCCTCGACTGGACGGAGGTCTGAGCATGTACGGATCGGTGCAGGCGCAGTTGCGCGCCGAGCTCGACGAGATCGAGGCCGCGGGCCTCACCAAGCGCGAGCGCGGCATCCACGGCCCGCAGTCGGCCGAGATCGAGGTCGCCGGCCGGCCCGAGCTCAACTTCTGCGCGAACAACTACCTCGGCCTCGCGAACGACCCGCGCATCGTCGCGGCCGCGCACCGCGGACTCGACGAGTGGGGCTACGGCATGGCGAGCGTGCGGTTCATCTGCGGCACGCAGGAGCTGCACCTGGAGCTCGAGCGGCGGGTGTCGGAGTTCCTCGGGTACGACGACACCATCCTGTTCTCGTCGTGCTTCGACGCGAACGGCGGCGTGTTCGAGGTGCTCTTCGGGCCGGAGGACGCGATCATCTCCGACGAGCTCAACCACGCGTCGATCATCGACGGCATTCGGCTGTCCAAGGCGCAGCGGTTCCGGTACCGCAACCGCGACCTGGCCGACCTCGAGGCGCAGCTGCAGGCCGCCTCGGGCGCGCGTCGCAAGGTGATCGTCACCGATGGGGTCTTCTCGATGGACGGCTACATCGCGCCGCTCCGCGAGATCTGCGACCTGGCCGACGAGTACGGGGCGCTCGTGTTCGTCGACGACTCGCACGCCGTCGGCTTCGTGGGTTCGAACGGACGCGGCACCCCCGAGCTGTGCGGCGTCGAGGGTCGCGTCGACATCACGACCGGCACGTTCGGCAAGGCGCTCGGCGGGGCATCCGGCGGATACGTCGCCGCTCGCCGGGAGATCGTCGACCTGCTGCGCCAGCGCGCCCGGCCGTACCTGTTCTCGAACACGCTCGCGCCGATGATCGTGGCCGGCACGCTCGAGGCGCTGCGCCTCGTCGCCGAGTCGGGCGAGCTGCGACAGCGGCTCGTCGCGAACGCGGCGCTGTTCCGTGAGCTGATGACGGATGCCGGCTTCGAGCTGCTGCCCGGCGAGCACCCGATCGTGCCCGTCATGTTCGGCGACGCGGCGCTCACGGCCCGTATCGCCGCGGCGCTCAACGAGCGCGGCGTCTACGTGACCGCGTTCTCGTACCCCGTCGTGCCGAAGGGTCGCGCGCGCATCCGCGTGCAGCTCTCCGCCGCGCACACCGAGGACGAGATCCGCCGCTGCGTCGCCGCCTTCATCGAGGCCCGCGACGCCGTCCCCGCCTGACGGACTCAGCCCTGCGAGATGACGCGAACGGCGCTTCGGCGACGCCCGAAGCGCCGTTCGCGTCATCCGGCGGCGCCCGCATGCCCGGCTCGAATCGATTCGACCGTAGAATCGAAGTCATGACCCCCGAGTCCGCCACGACCACCGGCGCCGTTCCGCGCGTGACGCTCGCCGACGTCGCCGCGCGCGCCGGGGTCTCCGCGTCGACCGCGTCGCTCGCGTTCAGCGGCTCGGGCCCGGTGTCGGATGCCACGAAGGAGCGCGTCCTCGCCGCGGCATCCGAGCTCGGCTACGCCGGCCCCGACCCCCGGGCGCGCTCGCTGCGCCGCGGCCGATCGGGCATCGTCGGCGTCGTCCTCGAGGAGCGCGTGCGCGCGGCCTTCCTCGACCCCGTGAAGATCCAGACCCTCGACGGCCTCACCGAGGGCATCGCGCCGCTCGGCGCGGGGCTGCTGCTGCTCACCGACTCCGGCGACCCCGACGCGCCGGTCAGCCTCGACACGGCGCCGCTCGACGCCGTCGTGCTCATCGGGTGCAGCCCGAAGTTCCACCGGCAGACCGAGCGGCTCCAGCGCCGCGGCATCCCGATCGTCGCCATCGAGGGCGCGCCGGGCGGCGGGGCGCCCGAGATCACCATCGACAACCGCGAGGCGACGCGCCTCGGCGCCGAGCACCTCCGCGAGCTCGGGCACACCGACGTCGCGACCGTGACCCTGCCGTTCGAGCCGGGGCGGGTGCGCGGTCCGCTCACCCCCGAGATCGAGGCCGCCGCGACGGTCGACACCTCGGTCGAGCGCCTGCGCGGCGCGCGCGACGTGTACCCCGGCATCCGCGCCCAGGTGGCCGCGGCCAGCTCGATCGAGGAGGGACTCGAGGCCGCACGCGGCCTGCTGGCGGATGCCGCGACCCGGCCCACCGCGATCATCGCCCAGTCCGACCTGCTCGCCGCCGGCGTCATCCAGGCCGCCGAGGAGCTCGGGCTCGCGGTGCCCGGCGACCTCAGCGTGATCGGCTTCGACGGCATCCGCGTCGACGGCCTGCAGCACGACCTCACGACGCTCGTGCAGCCCTCGGTCGCGAAGGGTCGGGCCGCGGGCGAGGCGATCGTGCAGATGCTCTCAGGCGAGGATGCCGCGGGCACGGCCTTCACGAGCACCCTCCACGTCGGCGACACGACGGCACCGCCGCGCGCCTGAGGGCGCCCCGCGGAGCGACCTCCGCGCTGCCGAGGGCGCGGCTGCGCGACGAGTGCGCGGCGCGTGCATCACGCACTCGTCGCGGTTCCGCGCACTCGCCCGAAGGGCGGCTCGCGCCATCCGCAGTCGGGGCTACTCGGGTGCGACCTCGCCGGAGCCCGAGACGCTGCTGCGCACCTGCGGCCGGCCCGAGTACCGCACGTCGCCGCTGCCCGAGAGGGTGACGTCGAGCTCGTCGGACGCGTTCACGCCGATGTTGCCCGAACCCGACAGCACGACCTGCGCCGACGACGCCTCCAGGTCGCCCGCGTCGACGTCGCCGGAACCGCTCACCTCGACGACGAGGGAGTCGGTGCGCCCCGAGAGCTCGAGGTTGCCGGACCCGCTGATCGACGCGCGCACCGACTGCGCGTCGAGGTCGTCGGCCTCGATCTCGCCGGAGCCGCGGATGTCGACCGCCACCTCCTCGGCGTCGCCGAACTCGGCCGTCACGTCGCCCGATCCGTCGATCACGACCGACTCGAGCGAGCTGACCGTGACCTCGATCCGCAGGTCGCGCTCCCCGACGATCAGGGGTCCGCGTCGGATGCCGATGACGAGCCGTCCGCCGTCGACCTCGGTCACGAGCCGGTCGAGCACATTCTCGCCCCCGGTGACCGTGAGCGCGGGTTCGTCGCCGAGGCGGATCTCGACCTCGCCGCCCGTGCGCAGCACGACGGAGGACGCGTCGTCGATCTCGCGATCCTCGGTGCGGGTCTGCCCCGCGGTCACGAACGGCGCGCACGCGGTGAGCGTGGCGAGCACGGTCGCGCCGACCGCCGTCACGGCGACTCGGCGCAGCGATGCGCGGTGCATGTCGACCCCTCCCCGCCCCCGGGTCCTGCGGAGGCGACCCGCCGAGCGTACTCGGGACGGGCGACGAAGCGGAGGGTCGTTGGTCACTCCGCAAGGAACGTCAGGCGGGCGCGCCGGTCACCATCCAGGCCCGGCCGCGGGCCCGGAGCGAGAGCGTGACCGCGCGGGCCAGGAGGTACGCGATGACGAACGCGCCGGTGACGAAGGCGAGGGCGACGGATGCCGCGACCGGCCCGTCCGCGGCCGAGCCCGCGGCATCCGCCCCGCCCGTCGCCCACCAGACCACGGCGAACGCGATCGGCGCGTAGGCGGCGAGGTTCACCAGGCCGGTCCAGGCGAGGTAGCGGGCGTCGCCCGCCCCGATGAGGACGCCGTCGAGCACGAACACGACGCCGGCGAGGGGCGTGGACACCCCGAGCACGACGAGTGACAGCGGAAGCAGGTCGCGCACCTCGGCGGAGGAGGTGAAGAGCACGGGCAGCGCCCACGCGCCGGCCACGAGGAGCGCCCCGAGCACCAGTCCGGCGCCGACGCCCCACTCGAGGCAGCGGCGGAGCACCGCGCGCACCTGGGCGACGTCGCCGGCGCCGAGCCCCTTGCCCACGAGCGCCTGCGCCGCGATCGCGAGGGCGTCGAGGGCGAAGGCGAGCGTCGCGTACAGGGTCATCGTGACCTGGAATGCGGCGAGCTCGTCGGAGCCGAGCGCGGTGGCCGACCACGTCGCGACGAGCAGCGCCGCACGCAGGCTGACGGTGCGCAGGAACAGCCAGCCGCCCGATGCGGCGCCGCGGAGCACGCCGGCGTGATGCGGCCACGGGTTCGCGCCGACGCGGCGCGCGTGCCGGGCCACGACCACGAGGTACACCGCGACCATGCCCCACTGGGCGATGACGGTGCCGATCGCGGAGCCGGCGATGCCGAGTCCGAGGCCGTAGATGAAGAGCGCGTTGAGGCCGATGTTCGCGCCGAACCCGAGCCCGGCGACCCAGAGGGGCGTGCGGGTGTCCTGAAGGCCGCGGAGCAGGCCCGTCGCCGCGAACACGACGAGCATGGCGGGCAGGCCGATCATCGAGATCGAGAGGTAGGTGACCGCCTCGGCGGTGACGGCGGCGGAGGCGCCGAAGGCCCCGGCGAGCCACGGCGACGCGGCCCACCCGCCCAGGGCGAGCAGCGCACCGAGCCCCAGGGCGAGCCACAGCCCGTCGATGCCGGATGCCACGGCCCCGCGTTCGTCGCCCGCGCCGAGCCGGCGCGCGACCGAGGGCGTCGTCGCGTAGGCGAGGAACACCATGAGCCCCACGATCGTCTGCAGGATGGCGCTCGCGAGCCCGAGCCCGGCGAGCGGCGTCGCGCCCAGGTGGCCGACCATGGCCGTGTCGGCGAGCAGGAACAGCGGCTCGGCGACGAGCGCTCCGAGCGCGGGCACGGCGAGGCGGAGGATGTCGCGGTCGACGACGCGGCGCGCGACCTCCGGGGCGGGGACGGAGGGGGAGCTCATGGCGGATCGAGCCTACGCGGCGCCGCCGACGCGCCCGTCGCGCGCCGTGCTCACTTCGATTCGACGATCTCCTTGCCGAGCGGGGCGAGCGACACGGCGATGAGCTTGAAGTTCGCGATCCCGAGCGGGATGCCGATGATCGTGAGGCACATGATGATGCCCGTGATGAGGTGCTCGAGCGCGAGCCACCAGCCGGCGAGGATGACCCACACCACGTTGCCGAGGAACGACCAGGTGCCCGAGCGCGGGTTGGAGACCACCTCGCGGCCGAACTGCCACACCGCGTAGTTGCCGATGCGGAACGACGCGAGGCCCCACGGGATGGTGACGATGAGGATGCACATGAGCACCCCCGCCAGCATGTAGCCGATCCAGAGCCAGATGCCGGCGAGCACGAACCAGATGACGTTCAGCAGCGTGTTCATGGTGGCTCGATCATGCCACCGGCGGTCGGCCCGCGCGAGGAAGCGACGGATGCCGCGCGGCCGACTTGACGCACACCTAAGCGGGCGTATGATTCCGCGGTGACCTTCCGCGAGCAGGCGGTCCGCATCCCGCGGCGCCTTCGCTTCCGGCGGGGCTTCCGACTCCATCCGGCGCAGGCCGTGGTGGCGGGATTCGCCTCCGCCGTCCTGATCGGCACCCTCCTGCTGTGGCTGCCGCCGATGTCCGTCGAACCGGGCGGCACGACGTTCGTCGACGCGCTGTTCACGGCGACGAGCGCGGTGTGCGTGACCGGGCTCGTCGTCGTCGACACGGCCGTGCACTGGAGTCCGCTCGGGCATGCCGTGATCCTGCTGCTGATCCAGCTGGGCGGGCTCGGCATCATGATCTTCGCGTCGCTCATCGGCCTCGTCCTGGCGCGCAGGCTGTCGGTCCGGGCTCGGCTGAACACGGCCACGGAGGCCAAGGCGGTGGGCTTCGACGACGTGCGTGGGCTGGTGCGCGGCATCGTGCTCATCTCGTTCACGATCGAGGCGATCACGTGGGCGTTCCTGTTCCCGCGGTTCCTGTTCGGCTACGACTACGACCCGGGGGAGGCGGCCTGGCACGCGCTGTTCCACTCGGTGTCGTCGTTCAACAACGCCGGCTTCGCCCTCTACTCGAACAACATGATGGACTTCGTCGCCGACCCGTTCATCTGCCTGCCGATGAGTGCGGCGATCATCCTCGGCGGGCTCGGGTTCCCCGTGATCATGCAGCTCCGCAAGGAGTTCACGCGTCCGCTGCACTGGACGATGAACACCAAGCTGGTGCTCTGGGGAACGGTCGTCCTGCTCCTCGGCGGCTGGGGGTACCTGACGATCGTCGAGTGGTCGAACCCCGACACGTTCGGGCCGCTCGACCCGGCCGCGAAGCTCCTCGCGGGGTTCTACGCGTCGGTGCAGACGCGCACGGCGGGTTTCAACAGCGTCGACATCGGGCTCATGCACGACGAGAGCTGGGTCGCGATGGACGTGCTCATGTTCATCGGCGGCGGTCCCGCGGGCACGGCGGGCGGAATCAAGGTGACGACGTTCGCCGTGCTGTTCTTCATCCTGCTCACCGAGTTCCGCGGCGAGGGCGCCGTGAACATCTTCGGCAAGCGCCTCTCGCGGGCGGTGCACCGCCAGGCGATCACGGTCGTGCTCGTCGCCGTCGGCGCGGTCATGCTCGCCACCGTCGTGCTCATGCACCTCACCGGCCTCGCGTTCGACCGGGTGGTGTTCGAGGCCGTGTCGGCCTTCGCGACGGTCGGGCTGTCCACCGGCATCACCTACGACCTGCCGCCCGCAGCCGAGATCGTGCTCGTGCTGCTCATGTTCCTCGGCCGCATCGGCCCGTTGACGCTCGGTTCGGCGATCGCGCTCCGCGAGCGTCGCATCCTCTACGAACTCCCCAAGGAAAGGCCCGCCATTGGCTAGGTTCTCGATCTTCGGCGGTGGTGCCGCCGACACGTCCCGCCGCATCGCGGAGGCCGATTCGGTCGCCGTCGTCGGGCTCGGCCGCTTCGGCAGCTCGCTGGCGCTCGAGCTCATGCGCGCCGGCACCGAGGTGCTCGGCATCGACGCCGACGAGGAGATCGTCCAGGCGCTGAACGGCGAGCTCACCCAGGTGGTCCGGGCGGACTCGACGAAGGCCGAGGCGCTCAAGCAGCTCGCGGTCGACGAGTTCGATCGCGTGGTCGTCGCGATCGGCTCGGACATCACGGCGTCGATCCTCACGTGCTCGGTGCTGCTCGGCATGAAGACGCCGGTGATCTGGGCGAAGGCGGTGACCGAGCAGCACGCGCTGATCCTCGAGCAGCTGGGCGTGCACCACGTCATCCGTCCCGAGGCCGAGATGGGCAAGCGCGTCGCGCACCTCGTCCGCGGTGCGGCCCTCGACTACATCGAGATCGAGAGCGGGTACGCGATCGTGAAGACCGCCCCCCCCGCACGCCTGCACGGGGTGCCGCTCGGCCAGTCGGGCCTCCGGAAGGAGTTCGGGGTCACGGTCGCCGCGTTCAAGAAGCCCGGGGGCGAGTGGCACAACGCCGACGCCGACACGGTGCTCGCCGACGGCGACATGATCCTCATCGTCGGCCCCACCCGCAAGGCCGAGGGGTTCGCGCAGCTCCGCTGATCGGGTCGAGCGGATGCCGCGGCATCCGTCGCAGCGATCGTCAGGGGTGCCCGCTTAGGGTGGGAGGCATGACCGACGCGACGAAGCCCTCCGGCATCATCCTCGACGAGCTCGACCCGCGGGTCCGCCCGCAGGACGACCTGTTCCGCCACGTCAACGGCAAGTGGATCGAGCGGACCGAGATCCCCGCCGACAAGGCGCGCTACGGCAGCTTCATCGTGCTGTACGAGGAGGCCGAGCGGGCCGTCCGAGAGATCATCGAGGAGGCGCAGCAGGCCGAGCCGGGCACCGAGGCGCGCAAGGTCGGCGACCTGTACGCGTCGTTCATGAACGAGGAGCACGTCGAGCTGCTGGGGGCCACCCCCATCGCGGCGCAGCTCGTCGAGGCGTCGCTGCCGGGCACGATCGACGAGCTGCTCGAGACGGTCGGCCGGCTCGAGCGCCAGGGCATCTCCGGGTTCGCGCAGCTCTTCGTCGACAACGACCCGGGCGACCCCGAGCGGTACCTCGTGTTCGTCGAGCAGGGCGGCATCGGCCTGCCCGACGAGAGCTACTTCCGCGAGGAGCGCTTCGCCGACATCCGCGACAAGTACCGCGCGCACCTCGAGCGCATGTTCGACCTCGCGAAGCTCGACGACGTCGCCGCGCGGGCCAAGCGCGTCTTCGACCTCGAGACCGAGATCGCGGCCACCCACTGGACCAACGTGGAGTCCCGCGACTCGCAGAAGACGTACAACCTGATGCCGTGGTCGGACGTCGCGGCCGCGGCATCCGTCGACCTCGACCGCTGGCGCGACGCGATGGGCGTGCCCGCGCGCGCGTTCGACGAGCTCGTCGTGCGCCAGCCGAGCTTCGTCGAGGGCATCGGGCGGCTGCTCGCCGACGACCGCCTGCCCGCGTGGCGGGACTGGCTCGCATGGCAGGTGATCCGCTCGAGCGCCGCGTACCTCTCCAAGGACTTCGTCGACGCGAACTTCGACTTCTACGGCCGCACGCTCACCGGCACGCCGCAGCTGCGCGAGCGGTGGAAGCGCGCGGTCTCGTTCGTCGAGGGCGCCATGGGCGAGGCCGTCGGCCGCATCTACGTCGAGCGGCACTTCCCGCCCGCCGCCAAGGAGGCGATGGACGAGCTCGTCGCGAACCTCGTCGAGGCCTACCGGCAGTCGATCACGGGCCTCGACTGGATGGGCGAGGAGACCCGCGCGAAGGCGCTCGACAAGCTCGAGAAGTTCACGCCGAAGATCGGCTACCCCGTGAAGTGGCGCGACTACTCCACCCTCGAGGTCGACGCCGCCGACCTCGTCGCGAACGTGCGGGCGACGGCCGAGTTCGAGTTCCAGCGGCAGCTCGGCAAGATCGGCAACCCGATCGACCGCGACGAGTGGTTCATGACGCCGCAGACGATCAACGCGTACTACAACCCCGGCTTCAACGAGATCGTGTTCCCCGCGGCGATCCTGCAGTTCCCGTTCTTCGACGCCGAGCGGGATGCCGCGGCGAACTACGGCGCGATCGGCGCCGTGATCGGACACGAGATCGGCCACGGCTTCGACGACCAGGGGTCGCGCTTCGACGGCGACGGGCGCCTCATCGACTGGTGGACCGAGGCCGACCGGGCCGCCTTCGAGGAGCGCACGAAGGCGCTCATCGACCAGTACGACGTGCTCGTCCCCGTCCAGCTCGACGGCGGGTCCGTCGAGGGCGAGGGCGGCGCCCCGCACCACGTGAGCGGCGCGCTCACCATCGGCGAGAACATCGGCGACCTCGGCGGGCTCGCGATCGCCTGGAAGGCCTACGAGCTCTCGCTCGGCGGCGCCGAGCCACCCGTGATCGACGGCATGACCGGGGCGCAGCGCTTCTTCCTCTCGTGGGCGCAGGCCTGGCAGATGAAGGGTCGCGACGAGGAGGTCATCCGCCTCCTCGCCATCGATCCCCACTCGCCGAACGAATTCCGGTGCAATCAGATCGTGCGCAACATCGACGAGTTCTACACTGGCTTCGAGGTCGCACCCGATGACGCGCTCTGGCTCGACCCGGCCGAGCGCGTCCGCATCTGGTAATCCCTCCGTCCACCCCCGTCCGATCCAGTCGAGCGCACCGCGATGCCGCGGTGGGGGAGCGCCCGGCCCGCACAGGAAGTCGTCCAGCCACCGTGGTGACCTCGTCGCAGGGTTCCGAACGCCGTGCTCGGCACGCGAGCTTCCGACGCGGTCGTCACCGCACCGACGAGCACGCCGAGGACTTCACGCGCGGCTTCGACGCGCTCGGCGAGCTGGCCCTCGCGGGCGTCCAGGTGTCGGCGCGCGCGACCGACCTCGCCACGGGTCGCGTGCTGTTCTCGGTCGACGACCACGTCGTCATGCCCACCGCGTCGATCGGCAAGGTGCTGCTCCTCGTCGAGGTCGCCACGCGCCTGGCCACGACGGGCCATGAGGCGTTCACCGTGCTCGACCGCGACCCCCGCGACGCGGTCGGCGACTCGGGCATCTGGCAGCACCTGCAGACGCCGTCGCTGCCCATGGCCGACCTCGCCGCGCTCGTCGGCGCGACGAGCGACAACCTCGCGACCAACGTGCTCATCCGCCACATCGGCCTCGAGTCGGTCCGCGCGCGCACCGAGGCGCTCGGCCTGACGCGGACCGCGCTGCTCGACCTGGTGCGCGACCACCGCGGTCCCGACGACGCGCCGCAGCTGTCGATCGGCTCCGCCAAGGAGCTCACGTGGCTGTTCGCCGCCCTCGCGCGCGGTGAGATCGTGAGCCCCGAGGTGTCGCAGCGCGTGGTGGGGTGGCTCTCGCTGAACGCCGACCTGTCGATGGTCGCCTCGGCGTTCGGCCTCGACCCGCTCGCGCACCGCATGCCCGACCACGGGCTGCTGCTCATGAACAAGACCGGCACCGACGGCGGCGTGCGCAGCGAGGTCGGCGTCCTCCGCGGGCCGCGGGCGAGCGTCGCCTACGCGGTCTCGATGTACTACGCCGACACGCAGCTGGCCACGCGGCTGGCGGTGCTCGACGGCATGCGGCAGGTCGGCGCCGACCTGCTCGAGTACGTGCACTGACCCGCGGCCACCACCGGACGACCGGGGCGACGCGAACGAGGGGCGGATGCCGCGGCGTGATCGCCACGCGCCATCCGCCCCGCCCCTGCACCGGGCCTTCGTCAGCCCTTCTCGGCACCTGCCGTGGTGTTCATGATGCGGCGCTGGAAGATGAAGAACAGCACCGCGACCGGGATGGTCATGAGCACGGCCGCAGCGAGCTGCAGCGGAAACTGGTTGCCCGAGCCGAGCTGTCCGGACACGAGCGACGCGACACCGGTCGTGAGGGTGTTCAGCTCGGGGCTCTGCCGCGACACGATGAAGTGCTGCAGCTCGTTCCACGAGCCCTGGAAGCTCAGGATGATGAGCGTCACGAGCGCCGGCCGCGCCATCGGCAGCACGACCGACCAGAACGTGCGGAACTGGCCGGCGCCGTCGATCCGCGCCGCCTCCTCGATCGACACGGGGATCGAGTCGAAGAACTGCTTCATGATGAACACGCCGGCGGCCGTCGACAGCAGCGGGATGATCATGCCCGCGTACGTGTCGTAGATGCCGAGCTGCTGCAGGATGAGGAAGCGCGGGATGAGCAGCACCACGCCGGGCACCGCGAGCACGCCGATGAAGAACAGGAACACCACGGTGCGCCCACGGAACTTCAGGCGCGACAGCGCGTACCCCGCGAGCGAGTCGAAGAACACGCGCCCCAGGGTGACGATCACGGTCACGAGCATCGTGTTGCCGAACCAGAGGGGGAACGGCGAGCCCGTGAAGAGCCGCTCGTACGCGGCGAACGTGACCGTCTCGGGGATGAGCGAGAGGCCGTTCTGGGTGGCATCCGCGTCGGTCTTGAAACTGCCCGCGACCGAGAGGATGAACGGGTAGATGTAGATGAGCGCCAATCCGACGAGGATCAGGTAGCTCGTCCAGAGTCCTGCGCGCACCTTGGCGGGCGTGCGGCGGCGCCGTGGCGTGGGGCGAGCGGATGCCGCGCCCTCGTCGCCGCCGGCGGTGACCACCGCGCGCGTGCTGAGATCGGTCATCGTCAGCTCCTCTCCCGTCGATCGCCGTCGTCGTGCTCGGAGGCGTCGGCCCCCGAGAGGAGGGCGCGGTCGGTGGCGTCGGCCCCCACGACCGCCGAGGCGGTGTCGGGTTCGTGGCGCCGGAGCTCATCGCTGCCGGCCGATCGGCGGGTGCGCCGCGACGCCCCGCCCATGCCCTTGGGGTCCCGCTCGCGCAGCCACCACCGCTGCAGGAGCGTGAGCAGGATGATGAAGACGAACAGGATGAAGGCGATCGCGGCGCCCTGACCCCACTGGAGGTCGTTGAACGAGGTCTCGTACGCGAGGAAGGCGGGCGTCGTGATGGTGCCGCCCGCGGTCGAGCCGCCGAGCACGTAGATCTGGTCGAACACCTGCCACGAGCCGATGAGCCCGAGTGTGAGCACGGTGAACAGCGTCGGCCGAAGCATGGGGATCGTCACGGAGAAGAACGTGCGGAAGGCGCCGGCGCCGTCCATGCGCGCTGCCTCATCGATCTCTCCGCCGATGGCCTGCAGTCCCGCGAGGAACAGCAGCATGAAGGTGCCCGAGGTCGTGAAGATCGCGAGCATGATCAGCGTGCTCATCGCGACCGACGGGCCGGCCAGCCACTCCCACCAGGTGATCCCGAGCGGGCCGTCCTGGGCCAGGGCCTCCGGCGGAGCCGTGACGCCGAACGCGGCGAGCACGTTGTGGAACACGCCGCTCGCGTCGTTGAGCCAGTTGGGCCCGTCGATGCCGAAGAAGCCCAGGAGCGCGTTGACTGCTCCCGATGCCGTGAAGAGGAACTGGAAGACGATCACGATCGCGACGGTCGAGGTGACCGACGGGAAGTAGAACGCGGTGCGGAAGAAGCCGCGCCCGCGGATCACCGCGCGATTGACCTGCACGGCGAGCAGCAGGGCGACGATCGTCTGCAGCGGCACGACGAAGACGACGTACCAGAGGTTGTTCCGGACCGACCGGCCGAAGTTCTCCTGGTCGAGGCCTGGCTCGGTGGTGATCGCGGCGTAGTTCTCGAGCCCGACGAAGTTCACGTTCGGGCTCAGCGGCGACCGGAAGCCGTTCCAGTCGCTGAAGCTGACCCACAGCGCGAGCAGGATCGGGAGTGCGAGGAACACCACCACGATGACGACGGCGGGCGTGACGAAGAGCCAGCCCGCGCGGGCCTCGCCGCGGCGGATGCCACCGCCGCGACGAGACCCGGACGCGGTCGTGCTCATGATCAGCCGTTCGCCTCGTCGGCGGCGGCCTGCAGGTTCTCCTGGAACGGCCCGAGCACGGCCGCCGGGTCGGCGAGGCCCTGCGTCTCGAGCGAGGAGTTGAAGTCCGCCACGGCCGCAGCGGCCCCCGCGAACGCGACCGGGCTCTGGGCGTACTCGACGCCCGCGACGAAGGCGGCGTTCTCCGGGAACTGCTCGGCGTACGCGGCCGAACCCGACTCGGTCGACGGGATCACGCCGAACGCCTCCGCGAAGCCGAGCTGCTGCTCGTCGGCGGTGAGGTACTCGACGAGGTCGACGGCGGCGTCGCGCGTGTCGGAACCGGCGGGGATGCCCCAGCAGTTGCTGAACGCGAAGGTGGCGGGGCCGCCGGGACCCTCGGGCAGCTCGACGCTGATGAACTCGCGGTCGGGGAAGTCGTTGACCATCGCGCCGTTGATCCACGGACCCTCGATCACCATCGCGGCGCGGCCGAGGCCGAACGCCTCACCCGCCCAGCCGGCCTCGAGATCCTGCGGGTAGGCGAGCGCACCCGCGTCGATGAGGCCCTGCAGGTACTCGAGCGCCTCCGCGTTCTCCGGGGAGTCGGCCGTCACCTCGCCGTCCTCGTAGACGCCGCCGCCGGCCTGGCCCATGAACGCGCCGATGCGCTGGTACTCGCGGCCCATGGAGAGGCCGACCTGGTCACCGGTCGTGAGCTGCTCGGCCACCGACTGGAGTCCGTCCCAGTCGGTCGGGACGTCGGCATCGGTGAGGCCCGCGGCCTCCCACGCGTCGGTGTTGATCTGCAGCCCGAGCGTCGAGAAGTCCTTCGGCGCGCAGTAGAACTGGTCGTCGTAGGTGAACTGCTCGCGCAGCGCCGGGAGGAAGTCTCCCGCGTTCTCGAGGTCCTCGGCGTAGGGCTCGATGAAGCCCTGGTCGGCGTAGGTCTGGAACTGGTCCCACGGCATGTAGAACAGGTCGGGCGGGTTGTTGCCCGAGAAGCCCTGGCCGAGCTGCTGCACGAGGTCGTTGGCGGCGATGACCTCGACGGTGTTGCCGGTCTCCTCGGCCCACGCCTCGGCGGCCTGCGTCACCGCGTCGGTCTCGGCCTGGCCGGACGAACCGATCAGGATGCTGAGGTCCTGTCCGCTCGTCTCGCCGCCGTCGTTCCCGCCCGGGGAGCAGGCGGCTAGGGTGATGACGAGTCCCGTCGCCACGGCGACGGCGCTCCATTGTGATGTCCTCACGATGTATCCCTTCTGGTGATTGCCGGCCTCAGGTGCCGGGGATCGCGTCGAGCGCCAGGTGTCCAGGCCGTCGCTCGACGAGTCGGGGCGCGAGGAGCCGATCGGTCGGCTCCTCGTCGCTGCTCGGATTCGGGCGCACGTCGTCGCCCGCCGGCCCGAACAGCAGGTCGAGTGCCGCGGCGACGACGTCGTCGAGGGGCTGCTCGATGCTCGAGAGCCCGACGGCCGCGGCCACGGGGGTGTCGTCGAAGCCGACGACGGGAAGCGCGGGGCGCCCGGCGGTGCGGGCGGCGATCATCGCGCCGAGGGCGAGGGAGTCGCTCGCGCAGACGATCGCGTCGGGCGGCTCGGGCAGGGCGAGCAGCTCGGCGGCGGCGCGGGAGCCCTCGGTGACGCCGTCCTCGACGTGCCGGGCGAGCGCCGCCCGCGCGTCGGCGTCGACGCCGCACGCGGCCTCCCAGCCGGCGCGGCGCTCGTCGCCCGTGCCGGAGCCGTGCGGCCAGCCGATCCATCCGACGCGCCGCGCGCCCTGCTCGCGCAGGTGCCGGACGGCCCCGGCGACGCCGGCGCGACCGTCGACGTCGACCCAGCGGTGCCGCACGGCGCTGGTCTCGGGGTCCCACGGGCGACCGAACGCGACGAACGGGACGCCCTGCTCGGTGAGGGCGCGGATGCGCTCGTCGCCGTGGGTGGTCGCCGTCAGCACGAACGCGTCGACGTCGGATCCCTCGCGGAGACGCCGGATGCGGGCGAGCTCGTCGTCGGGGTCGGCGGCCGAGAAGACCATGACGCGCAGCCCCCTGGCGTCGGCGTGCTCGGTGAGCTTGTGGAGGAACCGATCGAGCACGGCGCCGGAGATGCCGTCGCGCCACGGGTCGATGCGGACCCCGATGGTGGCGGACTTGCGCGTGCGCAGGCGCCGGGCGGACGCGTGGGGCCGGTACCCGAGACTGGAGATGGCCTCGAGCACGCGCTGACGCGTCGCCTCGCGGACGATCTCGGGGCTGTTCAGCACGTTCGACACCGTCTGCCGGGAGACCCCTGCGGCCTGGGCGACGTCGTCGACCGTCGGCATCCTCGACACGTCGCCTCCTTCGGCTGTGCGCGGGTCGTCATCGGTGACGATCTTCGGAATCCGCCGATTTGATCGATCAAATCTTTGCTAATGTTGCCGACATCCGACAGCGGTGTCAAGCCACGAGGCGGTCACCGTTCCATCACGAACCGGAAGCGAGCACCACGTGACCGCACCACTCCAGCCACTGCTGCACGACGCGCTGGCGGTGCTCAGGGCGCCCACCCAGGTCTGGTCCGCGCACGACGGCGCCATCGGCGACGCACCCGTGCACGGCGTCTACAGCGCCGACGTCCGACTCGTCCGCGCGCTGCGCCTGACGGTCGACGGGCGCGCGCCCGAGCACCTCGCGACCGGGGGCGACCGCAGCGACCACGTGCGCATCGACGCGCTCGTGCGCACGCTCGACGACCCCACGCCCGACCCCGGCGTCCGGCTCGTGATCGAGCGCTCGGTCGACGCGGCCGGCATCGCCGACACCCTCACGCTCCGCAACCGGCAGCCGATCGACGTGCGGGCGCGCGTCGAGATCGAGCTCGAGCCCGACGCGACCCCCGTCGACCACGTCAAGCTCGGCGGCGCCGACACGTCGTCGGCGCGCGCCCGACTCGAGGCGGGCGCGGCCGTATGGTCCGGCGAGCAGGTCGCCGCCCGGCTCACCGCACCCGGCTTCGAGGTCTCGGTCGACGACCGCGGCATCCGCCTCACCGCCGAACTGGTCGTGCCGGCCGCCGGCGAGGCGACCGCGGGATGGCGCCTCGACGCCGTCGACGAGGCCGCGGTCGTGCGCGGCGTCGACACGCCCGCGCCGTGGTCGTCACCCGAGGTGGCGGCGGCCGACGACCGCCTCGCGCGCTGGATCGCGCAGGGCCTCGCCGACCTCGACGCGCTGCGCATGACGACGGTGCGACAGCCGGGCGCCGAGTTCATCGCCGCGGGCGCGCCCTGGTTCTTCACGCTGTTCGGCCGCGACTCGATCTGGACCGCGCGCATGATGCTGCCGCTCGGCACCGAGCTCGCGGGCGACACCCTGCGCGTCCTCGCGGGACTGCAGGGCACCCGCGTCGACGACGCCACGGCCGAGGAGCCCGGCAAGATCATGCACGAGCTGCGCCGCGCCGCGCTGTCGCTCGACGGCGCCGACGGCGAGCTGCCGCCGCTCTACTACGGCACCGTCGACGCGACCGCGCTCTGGATCGCGCTCCTCCACGACGCCTGGCGCTGGGGCCTGCCCGCCGACGAGGTGCGCGCGCTCCTGCCCAACCTGAAGGCCGCCCTCGCGTGGATGCGCGACCACGGCGACGCCGACGGCGACGGACTCCTCGAGTACGTCGATCGCTCCGGGCGCGGCCTCGCGAACCAGGGCTGGAAGGACTCGGGCGACTCGGTGCAGTGGCGCGACGGCTCCCTCGCCGAGGGGCCGATCGCGCTCGCCGAGGTGCAGGCGTACGCCTACGAGGCGGCCGTGCACGGCGCCGACCTGCTCGACGCGTTCGAGGTCGACGGCGGCGACGAGTGGCGGGCGTGGGCCGCGCGGCTGCGAGACCGGTTCCACGAGGAGTTCTGGATCGACGACCCCGACGGCGCCTACCCGGCGATCGCGCTCGACGCGAACAAGCGCGCGGTCGACACGGTCACCTCGAACATCGGCCACCTGCTCGGCACGGGCCTGCTCGACGCCGACCAGGTCGACCTCGTCGTGCGTCGCCTGACCGACCCGACCCTCGACTCCGGGTACGGCCTGCGGACCATGTCGACCGCGTCCGGCGGGTACTGGCCGCTCAGCTACCACGGCGGCACGGTGTGGGCCCACGACACGGCCATCGCCGTGCTGGGTCTCGCGCGCGAGGGTCGCGGGGCGGATGCCGCGGGGCTGGTCGAGGGCCTCCTCCGGGCGGCCGCGGGCTTCGGGTACCGCATGCCCGAGCTCCACTCGGGCGACCCCGCCACCGAGGTGTCGGTGCCCGTGCCGTATCCGGCCGCGTGCCGTCCGCAGGCTTGGTCGGCCGCGGCATCCGTCGCCGTGCTCACCGCCGTGCTGGGCCTCGAGCCCGACGGCGACGAGCTGCGCACGAACCCGATCGCCTCGTTCGGGCGGATCGCCGTCCGCGGCGTCCGCGTGCGGGGGAGCGAGCGCGAGGTCCGCGCCGGCTGAGCTTCCGCCGGCGCCGGCGCCGTCAGGCGAGCTTGCGGAGCACGCGGCCGAGCGCGTCGGCCACTTCGGCGCCGTCGGGCGGGGGCGCACCCTGCTCGGCGCGCCGCGACCAGGTGAGGCCCACGTAGCGCATCACGCCCGCGAGCAGGTGCGTCGTGATCTCGGCCTCGTCGGGGATCGCGGCGAGCTCGGCCTCGTCGGCGCCCGCGCGGATCGCCTGCTGGCGGAGCCGCAGTTCGACGATCTCGCGCAGCTCGCCCTCGATCTCGGCGAGGCGCTCCATCTGCCGGGCCATGAGCAGCGGGTTGCCCGAGATGGCGCGGATGCGGCGCGCCATGAGCCCGGCGTCACCGGGCAGCTTCGACGGGTCGATGCGCACCAGGCCGACGGCTTCGGCGAGGAGCGGCCCGTCGGAGACGATGAACTCGCGGGCCGCCCGCTCGTCGATGCGGGGGAGGTCGGGCCCCAGCAGCGCGGCATCCTTCGTCTTGAAGTGGTTGAAGAACGTGCGCTGGCTGACGCCCGCCGCCCGGCAGATCATGTCGACCGTGACCCCGTCGTACCCGTGCTCGAGCACGAGGTCGACGGTGGCGCGCTCGATCGCGGCGGTCGTCTCGGCGACGCCTCGGCGGCGTGCACCCGGCTCGGTCGACATGATCTGCTCCTCGGTCTACTCGTACCGTAGCGACTCGATCGGGTCCTGCCGGGCCGCGCGCCGCGCCGGCAGCACGCTCGAGAGGAACGCGATCACCATGATCACGACGATGACCGTGATCACCGTGGCGGGCTCGAACAGCAGCAGCGTGAGACCCGGGAGGTCGGCCAGCACGGTCGACGCGGCGCCCGCGGAGATCGCGGTGCCGACGCCGATGGCCGCCAGTGCGCCGATCGCCGAGCCGAGCAGGCCGATCACGACCGCCTCGAGGCTGAAGAGCCCGAACACCCGGCCGTTCGACATGCCCATGGCCTTCATCAGGCCGATCTCGCGCGTGCGCTCCTGCACGCTCATCAGCAGCGTGTTGACGATACCGAAGGATGCCGCGATGAGGGCGACCACCGCGAAGGCGCTGAGCACGCCGATGATGCCGGTGATGACGGTCTGGATGACGCCGAGCTGGTCCTCGACGGTCTGCCCCGCGAGGTCGGCGTCGGCGAGGTCGGCCTTGACGGCGTCAACGTCGGCCGTGGTGACCGCGCCGTCGGCGCCGGAGCCCTCGAGGTACGCGACCGCGACGGCGTAGGCGTTCGGCTGGCCGGGCACCGCCTGCGCGTCGGCGATCTCGTCGGTCAGCGCCTGGTTCACGCCGGATCCTGCGGCGAGCAGGCTCGTCCGCGCCACGCCGACGACCTCGGCCTCGACGGTCTGCTCCTCGAGCGCGGCGTCGGTGTACCCGAGGGTCACCGTGGCGCCGACGGCGTCCTCGGCGTCGGCGAAGCCGAGCGCGTCGACGTAGTCCTCGGGCAGCAGGATCTGCAGGTCGCCAGCCTCCTGGTCGAGCTGCGCGCCGGCCACGAGGTCGCTGCGGCCGATCGAGGACGTGGGGTTCACGTCGAGCTCGTAGCGACCGTCGGCGGCCGCGTCGGCGTCGCCGGCGATCCAGTCGACGCTGATCTGCCGGACTGGTTCGACCCGGTCGACGCCGGCGATCGCACGCGTCGCGTCGAGGTCGTCGTCGTTCAGCAGGGTGCCCGAGCCGAGCGGGTTCGCCTGGCCCGACTGCTGCCGCCCGTCGGGGTCGTACTCGTTCGGCCCGTCGGTCGTGTCGGTCGACGCGGCCGGCGTGACGAGGAGCACGTCGCCGGTGCTCAGCGTCTCGACCTGCTTGGTGACGTAGTCGTTCACCCCGGCGCCGAGCGCGGTGGTGAGGGTGAGGGTGAACGCGCCGACGAAGAGGCTGAGCGCGGTGAGGGTCGTCCGCAGCCGGCTGCGGAACGCGTTGCGGGTCGCGGTGGTGATGACGTCGGCGGTCCTCATCGGGCCGCTCCTTCCGTGACGACGGATGCCGCGGCATCCGTTCTGGCGATGATGCGGCCGTCGGCGATGGTGATGCGCCGGTCGCAACGGGCGGCGAGCTCCTCGTCGTGGGTGACGACGACGAGCGTGATGCCGCGGTCCCGCTGCAGGCCGAAGAGGAGATCCTCGACCTGGCGGCCGGTGGCCGTGTCGAGGTTGCCCGTCGGCTCGTCGGCGAAGATCACGTCGGGCTCGTTGATGAGCGCGCGTGCGATGACGACGCGCTGCTTCTGGCCGCCGGAGAGGTCGGTGGCGCGGTTCTTCGCCTTGTCGGCGAGGCCGAGCGACTCGAGCACCGCCATGCCGCGCCGGGTGCGCTCGCGCGGTGCGACGCCCGCGACGAGCAGCGGGAGCGTCACGTTCTCGAGCACGCTCTGCTGGGCGGTGAGGAAGAACTGCTGGAAGACGAAGCCGAAGCGCTCGTTGCGCAGTCGGTTGAGCGTGCGCGCCCCGGCGCCGGCGACGTCCTCGCCGTCGACCTCGATCCGGCCGGCGTTGGGGCGGTCGAGGAGCGCGAGCAGGTGCATGAGCGTCGACTTGCCCGAGCCGGATCGGCCGACGATCGCGAGCGATTCGCCGCGCTGCACGTCGAGGCTCACGCCCTTCAACGCGTCGAAGCGGGTCTCTCCGGATCCATAGGTCTTGGCGAGGTCGACGGCGCGGATCACCGGGGCGCCTCGGGGCGGTGCTGCGGCGGGGGTCATGGGCCTTCCTTTCAGTCGCTACACATCGTAGTGCAGTGACTGCAAGTATGGCTGCGCTCGCTGCAGAGGGCCTGCGCGGCGCCAATGCATCTCCTATGAACCGGAATTGACAGACCGACCGGTCGGTCTGTCGGCTAGCATGAGGGCATGGACCTCCGCGATCGCATCCTCGACGCCACCCGGCGCCTCACGCTCGAGCACGGCACGATTCCGTCGCTGAACGCCGTGGCCGAGGCGACCGGCGTCTCCAAGGGCGGGCTCATGCACCACTTCCCGAGCCGCGCGGCGCTCGTCGACGGGCTCGCCCGTCGGGCGCTCGACGAGATCGACGTGGCCATGCGCGAGGCGGCGGCCGAGGGCCGTGCCGCCGCCGCGTGGCTCGGGCTCTCGGTGCCCAGGGGCGACGACCTCGACCTGTTCCGGGCCATGGCCGTCGCCCACCGGGCGCTGGAGGGGCCGGAGTCCGGGGTGCTCGCCGACGCCGCCGCCGCGATCGCCCGGTGGGAACGGCTCATCGCCGACGAGGTCGGCGACCCCGTGCGCGCGCGCATCATCCGGCTCGTCGGCGACGGGCTGGCGGGCAACGCCCTCGCCGGCCTCGACGACCCCGTCGCGGACGTCGACCTCGCGACGCTGCTCGACCACCTCGGGGTCGCGGACCGCCGGCCGTGACCCCCGCGCTCCTCGCCGGGATCGCCGGCCTCGCCGCACTCGACGCGCTCAATCCGGCGACGATCGTGTCGGTCGCGCTCATCCTCCTCGCGGCGCCGCGACGACCCGGGCTGATCGCGCTCGCGACCGTCGCGGGAGCGGCCCTCACGGTGTTCGCGGTCGGGACGGCGCTCTACCTGACCGCGGGCGCCGCCGTGGGCGCGGTCGAGGGCGTCATCACGGTGCTGCGGTTCGCGGCCTTCGGGGCGGCCGCGGTCGGCCTCGTCGTCGCCGGGGTCCGCCGCCTCCGGGACCGGCCCCGACGACCCGTCGCCCTCCCGGCCTGGTTCGGACCGTGGACCGCGCTGCCCTTCGGCGCCGTCGTCACCGCCGCCGACCTCCCGAACGCGTTCCCGTACTTCATCGCCATCGAGCGCCTCGTCGATGCCGGTGCCCCGGCCTGGCAGGGGCTGCTGGTGCTCGCGGGGTACACCCTCGTCTACTGCCTGCCGTGCCTCGTGCTGCTCGTCGTCGGCCTGCTCGCGCGGGAGCGCACGCGGGCGCGGCTCGAGCGGATCGTGGCGCGCTTCGGCCAGGGCACGGTCCGGCGCTCGGTGCCGCTCGCCGTCCTGCTGTTCGCCGCGGCCGTCGCCGTCGCCGCGGTGCCGTTCCTGCTCTCGTGACCCCGCGGCGACGCGCGCCGCGGCCGGTCAGGACACGCGCCGATCCGCCGTCGCCAGCAGGCCGACCCCCTCGATCACCGCCCGGTGCGTCTCGCCCGACCCGAGGATCCGGAAGTGGCCGGGCACGGGCACCCGGATGTTCGTCGCCCCGTCGAGCATGCTGCCGTCCGGGATGTGCGGGTCGAACCGCCCGAACACCGAGACGATGCAGGCGTTGACGGATGCCGCGCGCCCGAGCATCACGATGGTCTCGTCGCTCGGCAGCAGCGCCCGCACGCTCGGGTCCACGATGAGCCGCGCGAGGCGCGACCCCGCGAAGGGCGTGCACACGGCGACCACCCCGAGGAGCCCGCGCCGGCCCTCGGCGGCGGGTTCGCCGTCACGCCCGGCCTCGGCCTCAGCCACCATGAGGTGCTTGGCGATCAGGCCGCCCTTGCTGTGCGCGACGATCACCCGCCCGGCGTTCGGCGCCGGCACCTTCGCCAGCGCGCGCTCCAGCCGCCGTGCCGTGTCGGCGACGCCGCGGCGGTTCGTGCCCATGCCGTGCACGACGCGCACCCGGTGCCCCGCGACCGACAGCGCATCGCCGAGCGGGCGCATGAACGACCAGTGCTCGTAGATGCCGGGCAGCAGCACGACCTCGGGCAGCGACGGGTCCGCGTGCCGCCACCGCTCGGGTGGGTGCCATCCGTCGACGAGCACCGCCGCCTGCCGCCAGCCCGCGTACACGTAGTCGCCGGCCCACCACCACGCGCGCTCGATCCGAGACGGCGGCTCGGGCTGCGAGACACGCGCGACCTCCCGACCGACCGCTTCGCCGCGCGCATGCCGGGCGACGAGATCGGCGACCCGGTCGCCGGCCGTGACCATGGTCTCGTGGCCGCGATTGGGCACCTCCGCGTACCGCCCGTTCGGCAGCATCCGCGTCACCTGCTCGGCCCACGGCTTCGGTGCGAGGCGGTCGTGCTCGCCCCTGATCACGAGCGTCGGCGCCGCGACATCCGGCAGCACCAGCTCGAGGCGATGGTCGAGCATCTGCCGCAGCTTCCTGAAGTACCAGCGGGGCCCCGCCTGCAGGTACGACTGGATGCCCAGCGCCACCACGCGCGGCCGCAGCAGCGACGGGTCGGCGACCAGCCGGATCGCCTGCACGAACGCCGACCGCTCCCGCGGGTTCACGGTCGGGGCGATGAGCACGACGGATGACACGAGCTCCGGCCGTTGCGCGGCGGTCTCGGCGACGATCTGCGTCCCCATCGAGTGGCCGACGAGCACGACGGGCGCCGAGAACCGCTCCGCCTCGATGAGTTCGGCGAGGTACGCCCCGGACTCCGACATCGTCTGCGGGCGGTCGGGCTCCGGCGCCGCGCCGAACCCGGGCAGGTCGAGGGCGAGCACGCGTCCGTGGCGGGCCAGCGCGTCGGCGAGCTCCGACCAGTAGCGGTGGCCCATGCCGATGCCGTGCACGAGCACGAAGACGGGGGCGTCGGCCTCGCCCGACTCGGTGATCACCGTCACCCGGTCGCCGAGGCGGAACTCGCGCGTCCGCGACATCCGCACCCCCTGTCGTCCTGCGTGCTGGTAGCGATCATGCCGGATGCCGGCCGGTGACGGCTGGGATCGGGCAGGGGGTTGCGCGGCGCGCGGGCGACCGAGTCAGTCGACCAGCCCGGATGCCGCGAGCCGGCGCAGCACCTCGACGCCCGCCGGCGGGCAGCGATGCGCCTCGTCGGTGCCCACCCAGTGCACGGCGTCGATCTCGCCGTCGGGCTCGGGCGCGGCATCCGTCTCGACGAGGAAGACGTGCATGCGCACGTGGCGCCCCTCGCCCTGCCCGTGGGCGAGCTCGCGCACCGTGAACGCCTCGGTGAGGGTCGACGGGTCGAGCACCAGCCCGACCTCCTCGCGCGCCTCGCGCGCCGCCGCCTCGGCCGGCGTCTCGCCCGGGTCGATCTTGCCGCCCGGCAGGTAGTGCACCTCGCGCCCGCGAGCCGTGACCATCAGCACGCGACGGTCGCGCACGACGGCGATCGCGGCGACGTGCAGGTCGGGCAGCGGCATCCGTTCAGCCTAGGGCCGGCCCGAGCGGGTGACGGATGCGGAACGCGTGCGCGTTTCAGGGCGGCATCCGCTCGACCGTAGGATAAGGACACCGACTTGCGGGCGTCTCGCCCGATCCCCTCCGCACTGGACCATTGGAGCCACCGTGGCCGCACCCACCCGTCTCGATTCCGTCATCACGCTCGCCCAGCACCGGGGCTTCGTCTTCCAGGCGGGTGAGATCTACGGCGGATCCCGGTCGGCGTGGGACTACGGCCCCCTCGGCGTCGAGCTGAAGGAGAACATCAAGCGCCAGTGGTGGCGCTCGATGGTGCAGGGCCGCGACGACGTCGTCGGCCTCGACTCGAGCGTGATCCTGCCCACCCAGGTGTGGGAGGCGTCGGGCCACGTCGCCGTGTTCACCGACCCGCTCATCGAGTGCCTGCACTGCCACAAGCGCTTCCGCGAGGACCACCTCGTCGAGGCGTACGAGGAGAAGAAGGGCCGCGAGCCCGAGAACGGCCTCGCCGACATCGTCTGCCCCAACTGCGGCACGCGCGGCCAGTGGACCGAGCCGCGCGCCTTCTCCGGCCTGCTGAAGACCTTCCTCGGCGTCGTCGACGACGAGTCCGGCCTGCACTACCTGCGCCCCGAGACCGCGCAGGGCATCTTCGTGAACTTCGCCAACGTGCTGCAGGCAGCGCGCATGAAGCCGCCGTTCGGCATCGGCCAGATCGGCAAGTCGTTCCGCAACGAGATCACGCCCGGCAACTTCATCTTCCGCACGCGCGAGTTCGAGCAGATGGAGATGGAGTTCTTCGTCGAGCCCGGCAGCGACGAGGAATGGCACCAGTACTGGATCGACACGCGCTTCCAGTGGTACGTCGACCTCGGCATCGACCCCGAGAACCTGCGCCTGTTCGAGCACCCGAAGGACAAGCTCAGCCACTACTCGAAGCGCACCGTCGACATCGAGTACCGCTTCGGCTTCACCGGCGGCGAGTGGGGCGAGCTCGAGGGCGTCGCGAACCGCACCGACTTCGACCTGTCGACCCACGCCGAGCATTCCGGCAAGGACCTCTCGTTCTTCGACCAGTCGAAGAACGAGCGCTGGACCCCGTACGTGATCGAGCCTGCGGCCGGCCTCACCCGCTCGCTCATGGCGTTCCTCGTCGACGCGTACCACGTCGAGGAGGTGCCGAACGCGAAGGGCGGCACCGACACCCGCACCGTGCTCAAGCTCGACCCGCGCCTCGCGCCCGTCAAGGCCGCGGTGCTGCCGCTCTCCCGCAACGAGAAGCTGTCGCCGCTCGCCCGCGACGTCGCCGCCCGCCTGCGCAAGCTGTGGAACGTCGAATTCGACGACGCCGGCGCCATCGGCCGCCGCTACCGCCGCCAGGACGAGATCGGCACCCCGTTCTGCGTCACGGTCGACTTCGACTCGCTGGATGACAACGCCGTGACCGTGCGCGACCGCGACACCATGCAGCAGGAGCGCGTGCCGCTCGCCGAGCTCGAGTCGTACCTCGGTTCGCGCCTCGTCGGCGCCTGAGCGCCGGCGGCGTCGCGCCGGCTCGCTCGCTCGCTCGCGGTCGAGTGTCCACGAAACGTCGCCCCGCGGGCGCTGACCCCGCCATTCGTGGACACTCGCGCGTCCCGCGGTGCGGGGTGTGCCGAGCGGATGCCGGCGCCGCGTCCCCTCTGGGACTGAGCTCCCCGCGTCAGGCCCGCCCGGCGCGCAGCGCCCGCCACTCGCGGCGCAGCACGCCGTACGACGCCGTGTCCTGCCATTCGCCGTCGTTCCACTCCTCCTCGACGAGGGTCGCCTCGCGGCGCATGCCCAGCCGTTCGCAGAGTCGAGCGGATGCCGCGTTGCGGGCGTCGAGGTGCGCGACGACCCGATGCGCGACGAGCCGCCCGAAGGCGAGATCCAGTGTGGCGGCGGCCGCCTCCGCGGCGAGACCGCGCCCGTGGAAGTCGGGGTGGACGACCCAGCCGACCTCGAGACGTGCGTGGGCGGACGACGCGAGCCGCAGCATGATGTCGCCGACCACGCGGTCCCCGCGGGTGCGGCCGGGTGCGGCATCCGTCGTCGAGGGCTCGCCGACGAGGGCCATCGCGAGGAACACCGCATCGCCGTCGTCGGCCAGGCGGCGGCATGCCGCGCGGGTCTCGGTGTGCTCGCGCGCCTGGTCGCGGTCGCGCTCGGGCCACGGGATGTAGCGCAGCACCTCGGGCAGGGACTGGTACTCCCAGACGTCGTCGGCGTCGGCGGTCGCGAGGGGTCGCAGCCGCAGTCGTTCGGTCCGGATCGGCCGGCGGTCGAGCTCGGCCACGTCGAACGGGAGCCGCAGTGCGGGCGGGCCGGCGTCGGCCGCGTCATCCGGTCGTTCGTGCACGGTCACGGGGCGACAGCGTAGCGCGCGGGAGGCGTCAGCGGGTGCCGCCGGCGCGGCGCCCGCGCTCGTCCTCGGGCCGCTCGTCGGCGCCGGCGGAGGCCGCCGCCTCGGGCTCGGGCCGGATGCCGAACATCGCCTCGAGGCCGTCGAGCCAGGCCTGCTGCTCGCCCGCGCGGGCGTACTCGCGCGAGCGCGCCATGGGGGTGTGCAGCAGCACGCCGGCCATGTGGCGGAGCGCGGCCTCGGTGCGGCCGTCGTCGTCGCCGCGCACCCGGGCGCGGCGGATCTCGGCGTCGAGCACGTCGAACACGTGCTTGCGGAGGGCCACGACCGCGGGCGCGAGGTCGAGCTCTTCACCGACGCGGCTGAACTTGCGGGCGGCGCGCTCGACGAGCTCGCGCGCGGCATCCGTCGCACCGAACTCCTCGAGCGGCGCGTGGATCTTGATGGTCTCGAGGTCGAGCAGGTCGACGCCGGGTACGCCGGCGACGTCGGGGTCGACGTTGCGGGGCAGGCCCAGGTCGATGATGAGCTGGCGCGGCGCCTCGGCCTGCGCCGCGTCATCCGCTTCGACCCCGACCGTGGTCGCCGTGCCCTCGCGCGGGCGGAGCAGGGCGACGGGAACGGGCCGCTCGGCCACCGCGAGCTCGGTGCGGCCGAGCTCGATCAGCGAGCGGTCGACGACGTGGTGCTCGACCATGGTGCAGGTGACGATGAGGTCGGCGCCGGCAGCCGCCATGGCGTAGTCGCCGGTCTCGACGGCGGCGATGTCGTGGCTCGCGGCGAACTTCGCGCCGCGCCCCGTGGGCGAGTACACCGATACGTCGGTCACGCCGCGGTCGCGCAGCGCGGCGAGCGACGCGCCGGCGTAGCGGCCGGTGCCGACGAGCAGGACCCGCACGGCCGACCAGTCGGTGACCCGGCTCTCGGCGAGGTCGAGTGCGAGGCGCACGAGTGAGCGGCCCTCGCTGCCGATGCCGGTCGCGTTCTTCACGCGCCGCGACGTCTGCGAGGCGCGCTGGAACAGCCGCTCGAGCTCGGGCGTCGTGGTGCCCTCCTTGCGGGCGCGCTCGAGCGAGCGGCGCACCTGCCCTGCGATCTCGCCCTCGCCGACGACGACCGACTCGAGACCGGATGCCACGGCGAACAGGTGACCGGCGACGGCGTTGCCGTGCACGAAGCCGAAGGTGCTGCGCAGCTCGTCCGGCTCGAGGGCGGCGACGTCGCCGACCGCGCGGATCGCGTCGTGGACGGCGTCGACGGGGGAGTCGCCCTCCGGGGTGTCGAGGTCGAGGTAGGCCTCGAAGCGGTTGCAGGTCGCCACGACGACGGCGCCCTGCACGGCCGGGTGCCCGTCGAGGAGACGGGGTGCGGCGTGCTCGGCGGTCGCCGAAAGCCGTTCGAGCATGTCGAACCCGGCGTTCTTGTGACTCGCGGTGAGACAGATGAGCACCAGACGATTCTACCGGTGGTCGAAAGGTGCTCCGACCGGCCGTGTCATCATCGGGTTCAGGCCGCGGCGTGGGGCCGGATCACGGGGATGGCGCCCGTGAGCGGCGGCAGTTCGAGCCCCTCGGCCGCGAGCGCGGCCCGGTGTCGCGCCTTCCACGATCGCACCGTCGCGAAGAACGGGGCGTCGGTGAGCGCGTACCGGCCGAGGCGCGGGTCGCTCAGCATGACGGGCAGCTCGACGCTGATGCCGGCCCGGCGGACCCGCACGACGACGACGGGCACCTCGGTGCTGCCGACGACCGCGCGATCCGAGCGGATGGTGCGCACCTCGCGCCACGGGAAGTGGGCGACCCGGCGCGGCCGGCGTCCGCCGCTCCAGAACGAGAGGCCGCCGTCGTCGGCGACGATCGAGAACCGCGACGGGAGGGCGGCGGTGCTGCCGCCCTGATGGCCGAGCTCGGCCAGGCGCGCGACGAGCTCGCGGTTGCGGATGCCGCTCGCGATCTCGCCGCGATGGATGCTCTGGAGCGCCCGGCGCCGTGCCGTCGCGCGTGCTGACGCGGCGGCGCGTCGCAGCGCCACCGCGACGGCGACGATCGCCGTCGCGGCCGCGAGCACGAGCGCGAATTCGGTGGCGGGCACCTCGGGAAGGCGCGGCACGAGCCGCTCCACCCAGGCCTGGCCGAGCGCCAGGCCGGCCACGAGGAGGACGGCGGCGAGCGCGACCAGGACGATCGATCCGGTGCGATGCCGCGGTGCAGTGCTGGACATGGGGACTCCGTGGGTGGCGGAGGCGCGCCGTCGCTGGGGAGACGTCGGTGCGTCGCCGTGCGCGGGGGATGCACGACCGTCCGACTGTAGCGCCGTGAGAGCGCGTCCACCAGACCCCGTTCTCCATTGGTCCAACATCCGGCGTCGCCGGCGGAACAGGACGCGTTCAGTCGCAATGGGGGAGGATGTTGCGCGTGATCCTCTCCCCGCAGCATCCGCTGGCCTCTCGCCTCACCCACGACTCGCGCCTCGTGCGCGCCTACCGCGGTGAGCGCAGCGACACCACGCCGGTGTGGTTCATGCGCCAGGCCGGCCGCTCGCTGCCGGAGTACCGCGAGCTGCGCGTCGGCACCCGCATGCTGGACGCGTGCCTCGACCCCGCGATGGCGGCCGAGATCACGCTCCAGCCCATCCGCCGCCACGGCGTCGACGCGGGCATCTTCTTCAGCGACATCGTGGTGCCGCTGAAGCTCGTCGGCGTCGACGTCGAGATCCAGCCCGGCCGCGGCCCGGTGTTCGGGTCGTCGTACGGCGATGCGGCGGGCGTCGCCGAGCTGACGCGGATCGATCCGGCCACGCTCGACGAGGCCGCCGGCCCCATCGCCGAGGCCGTCCAGCGCACCGTGGCCGAACTCGCGACGCTCACCTCGCCCGGCGCCCCGACCAGCACGCCGCTGATCGGCTTCGCCGGTGCGCCGTTCACCCTCGCCGCGTACCTGGCCGAGGGCGGGCCGTCGAAGGACCACCTCGCCGCGCGCACGCTCATGCACGCCGACCCGGGCGCCTGGCGCGCTCTGATGGACTGGACCGCCGAGCTCACGGGCCGCTTCCTGCGCACGCAGGTGCTCGCCGGGGCGTCCGCGGCGCAGCTGTTCGACTCGTGGGCGGGCGCGCTCTCGCTCGCCGACTACGAGACGCACGTGGTTCCCGCCTCCGCGGCGGCGCTCGCGCACGTGCACGACGTCGAGTACGAGGTGCCGGGGGCGACGGATGCCGCGGGCGCGCCGGTCCGTCGCGCCGTGCCCGTCGTGCACTTCGGGGTCGGCACGGGCGAACTGCTCGGCGCGATGACCTCGGTCGGCGTCGACGCGGTCGGCGTGGACTACCGCGTGCCGCTCGACGTGGCATCCGCTCGGGTCGGCGGTGGCGTGCCGCTGCAGGGCAACCTCGACCCCGCGCTCCTCGCCGCGCCGTGGCCCGTGCTCGAACGCGCGGTGCGCGACGTGCTCGGCCGCGGCCGGGTCGCACCCGCGCACGTGTTCAACCTCGGCCACGGCGTGCCGCCCGAGACCGACCCGACCGTGCTGACGCGCGTCGTGGAGCTCGTGCACGAGGCCGGGCGATGACCGATTCCGCCGCTCCCGGAGCTGCCGAGCACCGCACGACCGACGTGGTCGTGGTCGGCGGCGGCGTTGCCGGGCTGGTCGCAGCGCTCGAGTGCGCGCGGATCGGACTCGGCGTGACCGTGCTCGAGCGGGCCGACCGGCCGGGGGGATGCGTCGGCCGGATCGAGCTCGACGGCCTCGCGCTCGACAGCGGCGCCGAGTCGTTCGCGACCCGCAACGGGTCGGTGGCCGCCCTGGCCGAGCGGCTCGGGCTCGGCGACCGCATCGAGCGGCCGAATCCGTCGGGTGCCTGGCTGGTCTGGGGCGATGGCGGCGCGACGAAGGCCGCGCCGCTGCCGCGCACCGGCATGCTCGGCATCCCCGCGAACCCACTCGGTGACGACGTGCGCGCCATCATCGGGTGGAGCGGCGCCTGGCGGGCCTGGCTCGACCGGGTGCGGCCGATCCTCAAGATCGGACGGGCCGAACGGCTCGGCCCGCTGGTCCGCGAGCGCATGGGCCGGGCGGTGCTCGACCGGCTCGTCGCGCCGATCTCGGCTGGCGTGTACTCGACCGATCCCGACGACCTCGACGTCGACGTCGTCGCGCCCGGGCTGAACGAGGCCATGACGCGTGCAGGGTCCCTGTCGGGCGGCGTGGCGCAGCTCGTCGGGGAGCGGAAGGCGGGCAGCGCGGTCCTCGGGCTCCGCGGCGGCATGCACACCCTCGTCGACGCCCTGCTCGCCGAACTCGACCGGTTCGGCGCCGACGTGCGCACCGGGGTGCGGGTCACCGCACTCGACCGGCGCGAGCCGGCGGCGACGGAGGACGGCCGGCCGGCGTCCGCGTGGCGCGCGGTCGGCGAGGCCGCGGCCCCCGACGGCGGCGCACCCGGCTCCGTCGTGGTCGACGCGCGCTTCGCGATCGTCGCGACGCCGGCGCACGTCTCCCGCGGACTCCTCGCGGGCCTCGTCGGCGAGGAGGCGCTCGCCGAGGAGTGGCCGGACGCGGCATCCGTCGAACTGGTCACGCTCGTGCTCGACGCCCCGGCGCTCGACGCGGCGCCCCGCGGCACGGGGGTGCTCGTCGCGGCCGACGCGCCGGGCGTCACGGCGAAGGCGCTGACGCACTCGAGCGCCAAGTGGCCCTGGCTCGCGGATGCCGCATCGGGCCGCCACGTCGTCCGCCTCTCCTACGGCCGCGCGGGCGCCGCGGGACCGCTCACGGCCCTCGACGACGACGCGGTGACCGAGCTCGCGGTGCGCGACGCGTCGGCGCTGCTCGGCGTTCCGCTGGACCGCTCGCACGTGCGCGCCGCCGGACGCAACGCCTGGCGGGACGCCCTCTCGCAGGCCGCCGTCGGCCAGCGCGCCCGCGTCCGCGCCCTCGAGGAGGCGATCGACGAGCACTCCGGCCTCGCCGTCACGGGCTCGTGGGTGGCCGGGACGGGACTGGCGTCGGTCGTGCCGCACGCGGCCGAGGCGGCCGGACGCATCCGCCACCTGGCCGTCCACGTCGCCGACGACGCATAGCCGCACGGGAATACGACGACGCCGGAGACCTCGCAACCCCCTTGCGCCGGCCCGGTCGGGGTCTACGCTGGGTGTCACTGCTGTCTTGACAACCGCAGCGGGGGATGGGGTGCACATGAAGGGCAAATTCCTCTTCGTCGTCGGTCTCGGCGTCGGCTACGTGCTGGGCACGCGCGCCGGACGCGAGCGCTACGAGCAGATCCGCAAGGCGGCGGAGGACGTCTGGAACCAACCGAAGGTCCAGGAGGGCGTCGACACGGTCAAGGGCTTCGCCATGAGCCGCGCGGGCGACGTCGGCGACAAGGTCCTCGACGGCGCGAAGAAGCTCGTGTCGCAGTTCACCAGCACGCAGGGATCCACGCGGTCCTCGGCCGCGAAGTCCGCCTCGGGCTCGTCGACCGGTTCGTCGGGTACGGCGTCGACCGGCTCGGGCTCCTCGCGTTCGACCTCCAGCGGGTCGTCGTCGAAGCCGAGCGGCAACGGCACCAAGGGGTCGTCGGGCTCCTCGTCGTCGAACTCGAGCGCCAAGTCCGCCGGATCGGGTTCGGGCTCGGGCTCGTCGAGCTCGTCCTGACCGATCCCTGACGGAGTGAAATCGCGATGTCCTCACCACTGAACGACGAGCGCGGGCTGTTCACGCTGCTCGGGGAACTGCCCGACCGCATCTCCACGCTGGTCCGAGCCGAGATCGACCAGGTCAAGGCCGAACTCACCTACAAGGCGAAGCACTTCGGCATCGGCGCGGGCCTCGTCGTCGTGGCGGCCTTCGTCGGCATCTTCCTGCTCGGCACCCTCATCGCGACCGGCATCCTCGCGCTGTCGCTCGTGATGCCGGGATGGGCGGCGGCGCTCATCGTGTCGGGCGTGCTGCTGCTGATCATCCTGATCCTCCTCGGGGTGGCCGTGCTCAACTTCAAGCGCGGCAGCGAGCCGCTCGAATCGATCGAGAGCGTCCGTCAGGACCTCGACGCGATCACCGGACGGGGGGCGTATGGCAGCCGGAACTGACGTGGCGACGCTCGACAAGAAGACGCAGCGGAACCTGACGCGCCTGCAGGCGCACGACAACGCGCGCGCCGCACGCGACGAGCTCGCGGCGACCCTCGGCGCGATCGAGGAGCACCTCAACGTGCCGAAGCGCCTGGCGCGTGCCACCGCCCGGGCGAAGCTCCGCGTGCAGCGCTTCGCCGACGACCAGCCCGGCACGGCCATCGCGGTCGCCGCCGGGGTCGCCGTCGCGGTGGGGGTCGGCGTGTGGCTCGTGGTCCGCGCCAACCTCGAACGGTGACGATCCGGTGACGGATGCCGCGGCGTCGGCCGACGCGGCCGGCAACGCGCCCACCGCGGTCGAACGCGCGACGGCGCAGCTCCGCGAGGAGATCCTGAGCGGCACCCTTCCGCCGGACGAGCCGCTCAGGGAGGAGTCGTGCGCCGCGCGGCTCGGCGTCTCCCGGCACACCATCCGGGCGGCGTTCCAGCGACTCGTCGCCGAGCGGCTCGCCGTCGCCGAGCCCTACCGGGGCGTTCGCGTGACGAGCTTCGACGACGCGCAGCTGCTCGCGCTGCAGCAGCTCCGCGCCGCGCTCGAGGTCGAGGCCGTGCGGATCGCCTTCCAGCGATTCGGCGGGTCGCTGCCCGAGGCGGCGCTGGCGCCGGCGCGGGCGGCGATCGATGCGATGGAACGGTTGAGCACCGGCGACGACCGGCCGGGATCCGCCACGGACGCGGCCTGGCTCGAGGTCGAACGGCTGCACGCCGACTTCCACGCCGCCCTCGTGGCCGCCTCGGGGAGCCCGCGGATCATCGAGATCCACACGACCCTCGGCAGCGAGCTGCTGCTGTTCATCCTGCACGCGCGCACGCACTACAGCGTCGCGTCGGTCGTCGAGGAGCACCGGCGCCTCCTCGACGAGCTCCCCACGAGGGGGCCCGAGGCGCTGCGCGCCCACCTCGAACACTCGACCAGGCTGCTCCTCGACTGAGCGGCCGCCCCTGAGGATGCACGACATGGACCGGACCGAACTGCGGGCCCTGCAGGCCCCGCTCAAGGAGCGCTACCGCGCCGACCCCGACGCGGCGGTCACGCCCGTGGCCGCCCGCGGGTCGTTCGCCGACCCGGGCATCACCGCCACCATCGACACCTGGGCGGGCCCGGTCCGAACCGGGTTGCACCCCGCGACGGGCGGAGACGGCGGCGACGCCTGCTCGGCGGACTTCCTCCTCCAGGCACTCCTCGGATGCGCCGGCGTGACGCTCCGATCCGTGGCCACGGCGATGGGCGTCGACATCCGCTCGGCCGAGCTCAGCGCCGAGGGCGTGTTCGACGCCCGGGGCACGCTCGGCCTCGACCGGACGGTCCCCGTGGGCGTCCTGGACGTGGTGGTCACCGCCGTCGTCGACACCGACGCGGACGACGCCGCGCTCGAGCGGCTCCGCACCGGAACCGAGCGGTTCTGCGTGGTGGCGCAGTCGCTCGCCGAGGCGCCGGAGTTCGTCGTGGTGCGTGCGACGCGCTGACCCGCGGCATCCGTCGACCGCATTTCGTCCTTTCAGGTTGCAGGGGGAGGATAGGGGCATGTCTTCCCCCGCTGCCGAAGGGGCAGCCGACGCGCCCCGACCCGAAACCGCCGACGAGCGGACGTACGAGGGCTACACCCTCTTCGCCGTGCTCCGGAAGGACCCAGCTCGACCCGACGACCTCGACGGCCGCGACGTCCCGCGGTTCGTCGACGAGCTCGACGGCGTGATCAACCTCGTCCAGGACGAGGGCGTCGTCGTGCGCGGCATCTACGACGTCTCCGGACTCCGCGCCGACGCCGACGTCATGGTGTGGCTGCACGGGCCGACCGCCGAGGGACTCCAGTGGGCGCTGCGCGAGCTGCGGCGCGCCAGGCTGTTCCGCGCGCTGCTGCCCACGTGGAACGCGATGGGCGTGCACCGCGACGCCGAGTTCAACAAGGCGCACGTGCCCGGCTTCCTCCGCGGCGTCGAGCCCAAGGCGTGGCTCACGATCTACCCGTTCGTCCGCAGCTACGAGTGGTACCTGCTGCCGCCCGAGGAGCGCGGCCGCATGCTCGCCGAGCACGGGCGGAAGGGCGCCGCGTTCCGTGGTGTCATCGCCAACACCGTCTCGGCGTTCTCGCTCGGCGACTACGAGTGGCTGCTGCCCATGGAGTCCGACGAGCTCACCGACCTGGTCGACATGATGCGCGACCTGCGCGCCACCGACGCCCGTCGGCACGTGCGCGACGAACTGCCGTTCTACACCGGTCGACGCATCACGACCGCCGAACTCGTGGAGGTACTGCAGTAATGGCCGCGACGAACCTCGGGCGCAAGCCCGCTCCCGCGACCTCGGCATACTGCGCACCGGGCGCCGTCGTGCCCGGCGCGACCGCGCCCGCCCGGTCCGGACCCGAGCACGTCGAGGAGCCCGTCGCGTACGACGCGATCCTCCTCGCCGGCTTCGGCGGGCCCGAGGGGCAGGATGACGTCATCCCGTTCCTGCGCAACGTCACGCGCGGCCGCGGAATCCCGGACGAGCGCCTCGAGGAGGTCGCCCACCACTACCGCCACTTCGGCGGCGTGAGCCCGATCAACGAGCACAACCGCCAGCTCAAGGCCGCGCTCGAGGCCGAGCTCGCGGGCCGCGGCATCGACCTCCCGGTGATCTGGGGCAACCGCAACTGGGACCCGTACCTCAACGACGCGGTCCGGGAGGCGAACGAGCGCGGGTACACCAAGCTCATCGCGATCGCGACGAGCGCTTACAGCTCGTACTCCAGCTGCCGCCAGTACCGCGAGGACTACGCCGACGCGCTCGAGGACACCGGCCTCGGCGAGGTGATCGAGATCGACAAGGTGCGCCAGTTCTTCGACCACCCCGGCTTCGTGACCCCGTTCGTCGAGGGGCTGCGCGACGGGCTCGCGAAGCTCGAGGCCGAGCACCCGGGGCTGAACCGCACGACCGAGGTCGAGGTGCTGTTCGCCACGCACTCCATCCCGACGGCGGATGCCGCGAAGTCCGGCCCCGCCGAGCGCGGGTTCGGCGAGGGCGGCGCGTATGCGGCGCAGCACCTCGCGGTCGCCGAGGTCGTCATGCGCGAGGCCGGCGCCGCCGACGTGCCGTGGCAGCTCGTCTACCAGTCGCGCTCCGGGCCGCCCTCGCAGCCGTGGCTCGAGCCCGACGTGAACGACGCGATCGCCGAGCTGCCCGCCGCGGGCCGCAAGGCCGTCGTGATCGTGCCGCTCGGGTTCGTGAGCGACCACATGGAGGTCATGTGGGACCTCGACGAGGAGGCGATGGAGACGGCCGAGGAGCACGGGCTCGCCGCCGTCCGCGTCCCGACGCCCGGCGTGCACCCCGCGTACGTGGCCGGCCTCGTCGATCTCGTGCTCGAGCGCGTGAACGGCACGCCCGTCGCCGACCGCCCGCACCTGACCGACCTCGGCCCCTGGTACGACACGTGCCGCCCCGGCTGCTGCGAGAACGTGCGCCTCGGCTTCAAGCCGGCGCTCGCGGGGATCGCGCCGTGAGTCCCGCGCGCGACGTGATCCGGGTCGGCACGCGGGGCAGCGCCCTCGCCCTCGCGCAGACCCGGCAGATCGCCGAGCGGCTCGGTGCGGCGGCCGACGCCGACATCGAGATCGTGACGGTCACGACCCAGGGCGACACGTCGCGCGCGTCGCTGCAGCAGATCGGCGGCACGGGAGTGTTCGCCGCGGCCCTGCGCGAGGCGCTCGTCGCGGGGGAGTGCGACGTGGTCGTGCACTCGCTGAAGGACCTGCCGACGGGCGAACACCCCGACCTGCGCCTCGGTGCCGTGCCCAAGCGCGCCGACGCGCGCGACAGCCTCTGCGCGCGCGACGGGCTCGCGCTCGCCGACCTGCCCGCGGGCGCGCGGATCGGCACCGGTTCGCCTCGCCGCATCGCGCAGCTCGGGCAGGCCCGACCCGACGTGGTCGCGGTCGACGTGCGCGGCAACATCGACACGCGCCTCGGGTTCGTCGAGCAGGGCGAACTCGATGCGGTGCTGCTCGCGTCGGCCGGCCTGCAGCGGTTGGGTCGAGCGGATGCCGCGACCGAGCGCTTCGAGCTCGCCGACTGGCCCACGGCACCCGGGCAGGGCGCGCTCGCGCTCGAGGTCCGTCGCGAGCGCGGATCGCGCCACCTCGAGCGCGGACTCGAGGCCGTCGACCACGCGTCGACGAGGGCCACGGTGCTCGCCGAGCGGCTGGTGCTCGCGGGTCTCGAGGCCGGGTGCGCCGCGCCCATCGGCGCGACCGCGTTCATCGAGGACGAACTTCTGTTCCTCACGGCGACGGTGTACAGTGCCGACGGGACGCGGTGGTTGACGAGTTCGCACGCCGCGACCCCCGAAAGCCGCTCGGCTGCCGATCTGGCGGACGCGGCCCGCGATGTCGCCGAACGCGCCGTCGCGGAACTCCTCGGCAACGGCGCCGCCGACCTCGCCCCTGCCCTGGAGTCGCCGTGACCGAATTCGAACCGATGACCGGCCCCCTCCTTCTGCCCGGCGCAGATGGATCCAAGCCGCTCGCCGGTTGGCGCGTGCTCGTGCCGCGCGGCGGACCCTGGGGCGACTCGGTCGCCGGGTCGCTGCGGGCGCGCGGCGCGTCGCCGATCATCGCCCCGATGATCAACTTCGCGCCGACCGACGACCAGCCGGCGCTCGAGGCGGCGCTCGCGAAGCTCGCCGCGGGCGGCTTCGACTGGGTCACCGTCACGAGCGCGACGACGGTCGACGTGCTCTCCTCGTACGGCGCGGTCATCCCGGAGCCGACGAAGGTCGCCGCGGTGGGCGAGACCACCGCGGCCGCCCTCGTCGCGGCCGGTTACCGCGCCGACATCGTTCCCAGCGAAGACAATTCCGCCCGAGGCCTCCTCGAGGAGTGGGAGGCCGCGACCGAGGGCGTGAAACCGTTGCGGGTCCTCGCGCTCCGCTCGGCGATCGCGAAGCAGGTGCTCTCGGTGGGACTCGAGCGCATCGGCCACCACGTCGAGGCGGTCGTCGCGTACCGCACCGTCGGCGTCCCGGTCGCGCAGAAGGTCGTCGACGACGTGCGCGCCGGCAAGGTCGATGCGATCCTCGTCACGTCGGGCAGCGTCGCCGAGCAGGTGCAGGCGCAGCTCGGCCCCATCCCCGAGCGCACGCTCGTCGCCGCCATCGGCCCGCAGACCCAGAAGGATGCCGCGAAGCTCGGCCTCCGTGTCGACGTCGTCGCCGCCGAGCGCAGCGCCGAGTCCCTCATCGAGGCGGTCGTGCAGGCCGCCACGCAGACGGTCTAGCCCGCGGCATCCGCTCGCCCGCGCCATCCGTGCGCTTGTCCGCGCCCACCGAGCGTCCAGCCGGGCGCGCGTAGGCTTGGCGGGTGACTTCCGCACCCGCCCCCCGCGTGCGACCCCGGCGCCTCCGCGAGACGCCGGCCCTCCGCCGCCTCGTCTCCGAGACCCGCCTCGACCCGGCCGAGCTCGTGCTGCCGATCTTCGTCCGCGAGGGCGTCGACGAGCCGCTGCCGATCGCCTCGATGCCCGGCGTCGTGCAGCACTCGCTCGACTCGGTGAAGCAGGCGGTGACGGATGCCGCGGCCGCGGGCGTCGGCGGCGTGATGCTGTTCGGCGTCCCGGAGACGCGCGATGCGACGGGCTCGTGCGGCGTCGACCCCGATGGCATCCTCAACGTCGCCACGCGCGTCGTGGCCGACGAGGTCGGCGACGCCCTCGTCGTGCAGACCGACCTGTGCCTCGACGAATTCACCGACCACGGCCACTGCGGCGTGCTCGACGCGCTCGGCCGCGTCGACAACGACGCCACCCTCGAGCGCTACCGCGAGATGGCGATCGTGCAGGCGGCGTCCGGATCGCAGCTCCTCGGCCTCTCCGGGATGATGGACGGCCAGGTCGCCGCGGTGCGCGAGGCGCTCGACGGCGCCGGCTTCGCGCACACGGCGATCCTCGCGTACTCGGCCAAGTACGCCTCGGCGTTCTACGGCCCGTTCCGCGACGCGGTCGAGTCGACCCTCGAGGGCGACCGTCGCACGTACCAGCTCGATCCCGGCAACCGCCGCGAGGGCCTCCGCGAGGCCATGATCGACATCGACGAGGGCGCCGACGTCGTGATGGTCAAGCCCGCGGGCTCGTACCTCGACGTGCTGGCGGATGTCTCCGCCGCGAGCGACGTCCCGGTCTGGGCGTACCAGGTGTCGGGCGAGTACGCGATGATCGAGGCCGCCGCGATGCACGGCTGGATCGACCGCCGTCGTGCGGTGATCGAGTCGGTCCGCGGCATCCGTCGTGCCGGTGCCGATGCCGTGCTGACCTACTGGGCGACCGAGCTCGCCGGATGGATCCGGGAGGGGATCGAATGACCACCGCCACGCAGACCAACGCCGACCTGTTCGCCCGGGCGCAGGCGGCCATCCCCGGCGGCGTGAACTCGCCCGTGCGCGCGTTCCGCTCGGTCGGCGGCACGCCGCGCTTCCTCGTCTCGGCGCGCGGACCGTACGTGACCGACGCCGAGGGACGCGAGTACGTCGACCTCGTCGCCGGTTGGGGGCCGGCCATCCTCGGCCACGCGCACCCGGAGGTGATCGCCGCCGTGCAGGAGGCCGCGGCGCGTGGCCTGTCGTTCGGCGCGTCGACGCCCGTCGAGACCGAGCTGGCCGAGCTCATCGAGCAGCGCGTGGCGCCGATCGAGAAGCTGCGCCTGGTGTCGACGGGCACCGAGGCGACGATGAGCGCCATCCGGCTCGCCCGCGGCTTCACGGGCCGCGACCTGCTCGTGAAGTTCTCGGGCCACTACCACGGCCACTCCGACGGGCTGCTCGCGGAGGCCGGCTCGGGGCTCGCGACGTTCGCGCTGCCCGGCTCCGCGGGCGTGCCCGCCGAGGTCGCCGCGCTCACGCTCGTCGTGCCGTACAACGACCTCGACGCCCTGCGCGCCGTGTTCGCCGAGCACGGCGACCGCATCGCGGCGGTCATCACCGAGGCCGCCGCCGCGAATATGGGCGTCGTCCCGCCGCTGCCCGGCTTCAACCGCGCGCTCGTCGAGCTCGCGCACGCGCACGGCGCGCTCGTCATCAGCGACGAGGTGCTCACCGGGTTCCGGGTCTCGAAGGCCGGCTGGTGGGGCCTCGAGGCCGAGACGGATGCCGCGTACACGCCCGACCTCGTCACGTTCGGCAAGGTCGTGGGCGGCGGCATGCCCGTCGCCGCGCTCGGCGGCCGCGCCGAGATCATGGAGCGGCTCGCGCCGTTGGGCCCGGTCTACCAGGCGGGCACCCTCTCGGGGAACCCGGTCGCGGTCACGGCCGGCGTCACCACACTGCGGCTCGCCGACGACGCGGTCTACGCCCGCCTCGACGAGGTCGCGGCGCTGCTGCAGCGCGAGGTCTCCGCGGCGCTCGCCGCCGAAGGCGTCGCGCACGTGGTGCAGACGGCCGGCAACCTGTTCAGCTTCCTGTTCGGCGACGCGGTCGCGGGCGGTGCGCGCGACTACGCCGGCGTGCTCGCGCAGGAGTCGTGGCGTTACCCGCCGTTCTTCCACGCGATGCTCGAGGCCGGCGTCTCGCTGCCGCCGAGCGTCTTCGAGGCATGGTTCGTCACGGTGGCGCACGACGACGCGGCGGTCTCGCGGATCCTCGACGCCCTCCCCGCCGCGGCCCGCGCCGCGGCATCCGCTCGCCCCCCGCACCTCTGACCGACACCCCGTTCTCAGGAGTTCTGCGGCGGGTCGCCGCGGCGACCGGCGTGTCGTCCTGAGAACGGCGCGGTTTTCGCCGCGGGTCCTGAGAACGGGTCCGCGGTGGTCGGGTTCGTGCACGAAACGGATGTCGCGTTTGTGGAGCGTCGACCACGCGACCGGGATGACCGTCGGGCAGGATGGAACATATGGCCAACCTCCGCGTGCACAACGACCGGCTCGAGGTCCACCTCACGCCGGCCGAGAAGACGCTCGCGATGCGGTCGGCCGACGTCATCGTCCAGCGCGACGACATCCGCTCGGCCACCATCACCGACGACCCGTGGATCTGGATCCGCGGCATCCGTCGTCGCGGCAGCGAGGTGCCCCTGGTGCTCGCGGTCGGCGTCTGGAAGACGCACGGCGGCAGCGACTTCGTGCTCGTCAAGCGCAAGCGGCAGGCGATCGTGCTCGAGCTGTCCGGGGGCGAGTTCGCGCGACTCGTGCTGAGCACCAGCCGCGCGGCCGAGCTCATCGACCGGCTGAAGGTCGGCGTGCCCGTCGTCGCCGATGCCGACGCGGCCGACCCCGAGGAGGCCGAGCCCGCCGAGCACCACGTATCGAGCGAGGTCTTCGCCGAGGAGGAGACCAGCGGCGACTGAGCCGCGGCGACCGAGCCGCGCGCCTCGCGGGGGTCAGACGAACAGGAACAGCACGAACCCGATGAGCGGCAGCGTGCCCTGGATGAGCGCCGGCCGCAGGTAGCCGGGCCCGGTCGTCGTCAGCACGACCGCCGCCGCGGACATCGACGCGGTCGTGAAGAGCACGAGCGCGCGCCCCGCGTACGGCAGCCCCGCCCAGAACAGCAGGGCCAGCCCGCCGAGTGCACCCACGGCGAGGAACAGGTTGTAGAAGCCCTGGTTGTACGCCATCGGCCGCAGCACCTCGGCCTGTTCGGGCGTGCGGACGCCGAACGCCCGCCACGTCGAGGGATGCGACCAGCGGATGCTCTCGAGCACGAAGATCCAGACGTGCAGCAGCGCCGCGAGCACGACGACGATCGTCGCGGCGACCTGGAGGAACCCCATGGCCGGATGCTACGCCCACGAGGGCGTGCGCGCATGCGCCCGGTAGGCGGGGCGGGCACGACCGAGCGATCGTCAGGACACGTCGCGACGCCAGGTGGTCAGGCCGCCGAGCACCGTCGCGACCACGGCGATGCCGAGCAGCACGAGGCCGCCCTGCCACCACTCGAGCGTCTCGACCGCGCCCATGCCAGCGACGCTGTAGAACGACGCGCCGACCAGGGCGTCGCTCGCGGCGCCGGGCAGGTAGCGTCCGATCTCGGCGGTCACGTCGTTGAGGGATGCCGCGAGCCGCAGGATCGGCTCGACGAACTGGGTGAACGCGATCACGATCACGATCGCGGCGACCTGGTTGGGCACGAGCGCGCCGAGCCCGACGCCGATCGCCCCCCAGAGTGCCATGGCGAGGATGCCGCGGCCCACGAGTGCCCACGTGTCGGCCGAGTCGAGCCCGGTGTCGAGGTCGAACGCGGCGAGGGCGGCGGCGCCCGTCCCGACCGAGGTCGCGAACCCGATGACGCCGAGGACGGCACCCATGACGAGCTGGGAGGTGAACTTGCCGCCGAGGACCGTCGCGCGGTGCGGTTCCGCGAGGAAGGTGGCGGTGAGGGTGCGGTGCCGGAACTCGCCGGTGACCGCGAGGGCGCCGAGCAGCACGGGGAACACGTACCCGACCGAGGACGCGAAGCTGTAGAGCAGCGGCGCGAGCTCGAGCCCGGGCGGCATGGCTGTGCTGCCGCCGGCCTGAGCCGCGGCTTCAGGGTTCTGCACCGTCCACCCGAGGAACGCGCCGAACCCGCCCGACATCACCGCCACGTAGGCGACGAGCACGAGTGCGAGCAGCCACCACATGCGCGTGGTGAGGACCTTCCGGAACTCCGCGGCGATCGAACGCACGAACGACATCACTCCTCACCCTCGCCCACGAGCGCGAGGAAGGAGTCCTCGAGGCCCGACGCCAACCGATGCAGCGAACTCAGCTCGACGCCGCCCACGAAGGCGGCGTGCCCCACCACTCCCGGATCGGGCTCGTCGACGATCATCCCCTCAGGCCCCTCGGTGTAGTCGAGGCCGGCCTGGTCGAGCGCGGCGGCCAACCGCAGGCGGTGCGGGGAGTCCACGACGGTGCGCGGCGAGACCTCGAGCTCGAGGCTCGCGAGCGATCCCGACTTCACGAGCCGACCGCGCGAGATGATGACGACCTCGTCGACGGACTGCTGCACCTCGCTCAGCAGGTGCGAGCTCACGAGCACCGTGCGGCCCTCGCCTGCGAGGCTCCGCAGGAACCCGCGGATCCACTTGATGCCCTCGGGGTCGAGTCCGTTGATCGGCTCGTCGAGCACGAGCACGCGCGGGTCGCCGAGCAGCGTCGTCGCCAGCGCGAGCCGCTGGCGCATGCCGAGCGAGAAGCCGCCCACGCGGCGGTCGGCGAACTCCGACAGTCCCACCTGGGCGAGCACGTCGGGCACCCGGGCCGAGCGGATGCCGCCGGCGCTCGCCACGACGCGCAGGTGATCCCTCGCGGTGCGCCCCGGGTGGAACGCGGCGTCGAGCGCGGCCCCCACCGTCTCGAGCGGGCGCGGCAGGTCGCGGTAGCGGGTGCCGCCGAAGGTGGCCGTGCCCGCCGTGGGGCGCACGAGGCCGAGCAGCGCACGCAGCGTCGTCGTCTTGCCGGCGCCGTTCGGTCCGAGGAACCCCGTGACGCGCCCCGGTTCGACGGTGAACGAGAGGTCGTCGACCGCGGTCACCTGCCCGAAGCGCTTCGTGAGACCGCTGATCTCGATGGGGATGCCGTCGGCCATGCGCACTCCTCGGGTCGGGTGCGGCGCGCGTCCGTCGCGCGCCCCGGACAGACTATCGACACGGCCGCGACGGGGCCGCGCCGGCCTCAGGTGAGCGGGCGGATGCCGCTCGGCAGCACCCCGCCGCGGTAGAGGTACGCCGCGGCATCCTGCAACGACCCGAGCGCGAGGCGCTGCGGGTACGGCCCGTACGAAATTCGGGCCACGCCCAGCTCCTCGAGCCGCGCCGGCGGCGGGATCGACGGGAGCCCGATGACGCTGAGGCGGCGCTCGCCGAGGCCGTCGACGAGCTCGGCGACGACGTCCTCGCCGAAGTCGCCCGGCACGAACACGCACGTGGCGCCCGCGTCGAGGTACGCGCGCCCCCGCTCGATCGCGTCGGCCACCCACACGTCGCGGGGACGGTCGTGGCCGCGCAGCCATGCGTCGGTGCGCGCGTTGAGCGCGAAGGGCACCCCCTCGGCCTCGGCGGCGGCGACGGCGGCCTCGACCGCGGCGACCGCCTCCGGGAGCGGCCGCAGCTCGTCCTCGAGGTTCGCCCCGGCGACGCCGAGGCCCACGGCGCGACGGATCGTCTCGCCGGGGTCGCCGTAGCCCGCCTCGAGGTCGGCGCTCACGGGCACGTCGACGGCGGCGGCGATCCGACCCACCATGTCGAGCATCAGGTCGATGGGGATCCTCTCGCCGTCGGGGTAGCCGAACGTCGCGGCGATGGCGTGGCTCGCCGTGGCGAGCGCGAGGGTCTCGGGGAGCGCGGCGACCGTGCGGGCGCTCGCGACATCCCAGACGTTGACGACCTGGAGCAGACGCGGGTCGTCGTGGAGGCGCCGCAGCTCGGCGGCCGCCGCGGGGGAGGCGTTCATGGCACGAGGGTACGGCCGATCAGCCGAGCGCGGCCGCGAGGCTCGCGAGCAACCGGTCGACGTCCGACTCGTCGGTGTACGGGGCGAGCCCGACGCGCAGTCCGCCCTCGTCGCCGAGGCCGAGGTGCCGGGACGCCTCGAGCGCGTAGAAGTTGCCGCTCGGCGCCAGCACGCGGTCGGCGGCGAGCCGCTGCGTGACCTCGGCCGCGGCGCGTCCCTCGAAGGTCATGAGCACGGTCGGCGTCCGCCGCTCGGCGCGCGAGCGCACGGTGACGACGTCGAGGTCGTCGAGCCCGGCCCGGAGCCGGTCGGCGAGCGCGCGTTCGTGCTCGTGCAGCGCCGCGTACGACGTCGCCAGGCGGGCGCGACGGGAGGCCGCGGCATCCGTCGTCTCGGGGTCGAGCGAGGCGAGCACGTCGACCGCGGCGGTCACGCCCGCGAGCAGCTCGTACGGCAGGGTGCCGAACTCGAACCGCTCGGGGACCGCGTTCGTCGACGGCAGCAGCTTGTCGGGCTCGATGGTCTCGAGCAGTTCGGGCCGGGCGACGAGCACGCCGCAGTGCGGGCCGAGGAACTTGTACGGCGAGCACGTGAAGAAGTCGGCGCCGAGCGTCACGATGTCGGGCAGTTCGTGCGCGGCGTAGTGCACGCCGTCGACGAAGAGCAGGGCTCCCGCGGCGTGCACGGCCGCGGCGATGGCGGGGATGTCGGGCATCGTGCCGATGAGGTTGGATGCGGCGGTCACCGCGACGAGCCGGGTGCGCGGACCGAGCACCGAGGCGATCGCCTCGACCGGCAGCTCGCCGGTCTCCGGGTCGAAGTCGGCCCAGCGCACGGTCGCCCCGGCGCGCTCGGCGGCCTGCACCCAGGGCCGCACGTTCGAGTCGTGGTCGAGGCGCGTGACGACGACCTCGTCGCCGTCGTCCCAGTCGCGCGAGAGGTGCCGCGAGAAGTCGTACGCGAGCTGCGTCGCGCTACGCCCGTGCACGACGCCCCGCGGGTGCGCGTTCACGAGGTCGGCGACCGCGAGGCGGAACGACGTCACGGCCTCCTCGGCGCGCACCTCCGACTCTCCGGTCATGCCCCGATTCGACAGCGGGCCGGTGAGCACGGATGCCACGGCCTCGCCCACCTGCCGCGGGGTCTGCGTGCCGCCGGGGCCGTCGAACTGCGCCCACCCGTAGTCGAGCGCGGGGAACCAGGAGCGGATGCGGGCGACGTCGTAGGCCATGCGCCAGAGCCTAGGTCACGTGACCGGCGTCGGGGGTTAGCATGCACCCATGCAGGGGGCAGGGGAGTCGCCCGAACCGCGCGACGAGCGTCCGGCGCCCGACCTGCCGCCGCGGCTGTCGTTCACGGCACTCCTCGACGGGTTCTTCTTCGTCTTCGCCGGTGCGGCCGCGGTGTGGCTGGCGTGGCTGCTGTTCCAGCAGTCGTTCGAGTTCGGCTGGTGGGGCATCGCGTTCTTCGTCGTGTTCTGGCTCGTCCTCGCGTACCTCGTCCTGCCCCGCCTGCACCGGATCCTCACGACGATCTACGTGCCCGACTACTTCATCGGCCGCACCCGCACGAGCGACGGGTTGCTCGGCGACCCGGTGAACATCGCGTTCGACGGGCCCGAGGCATCCGTGCACGCCGCCATGCGCGCCGCCGGGTGGACCCGCGCCGACGACATCACGCTCGCCTCCAGCTGGCGCATCGTCACCTCCACGCTCCGCCGCCGCAGCTACGACGAGGCGCCCGTGAGCCCGTTGTTCCTGTTCGGCCGCCAGCAGGACTTCGCCTACCAGCAGGAGGTCGAGGGCAACCCGGCCAGGCGCCACCACGTGCGCTTCTGGCGCACCCCCGACGGCTGGCTGCTGCCCGGCGGGCTGCGCGTCGACTGGCTCGCCGCCGGGACCTTCGACCGCGCGGTCGGGTTCTCGCTGTTCACCCTGCAGGTCACGCACAAGATCGACGCCGACATCGACATCGAACGCGACCACATCGTCGCGTCGCTCACCGGCGCGGACGTCGGCGTGCGCGTGCGCGTCCTGCACGACTTCTCGACCGGGTACCACTCCCGCAACGGCGGCGGCGACACCATCCGCACCGACGGCGACCTCCCGGTGGTCGACGTGCGATCGGTGCGGGTGACGGATGCCGCGGCATCCGTCGTGGGGGAGGCGACGTCGTGACGGCCGCGACCGGGCCCGACCTGCCCGTCGGGAAGCGCACCGCGTTCGAGCCGCCCGCGCGCCTCGCGGAGCACGAACCGCTGCAGCGACGGATGCGGCGGCCGGCGGCGACCTCGTTCGGCGCGGTGCTCGCGGTGCTGCGCGCGATCGCCGGCGCGATCTGGCTCGCCGCGGTGGCCCTGAACTGGTCGGCGATCGAGCGCGAGTTCGACCTGCAGCTCGGGGGCGCGGCCGAGGCGGCGGCCTCGGACGTCGCGCGCTCCGTCGTCCTGCTCATCGGCGGCACAGTGCTGCTCATCGACCTCGTGCTCGCCGTGCTCATCTGGTTCGGCAGCAACTGGGCCCGCATCACCGTGATGCTCTTCGCGACGATCAACATCGGCGTCGCGGCGATCGACTCGTTCACGGGCGACACCGAGGTCACCATCCGGACCACCTTCCTGACCGTCGCGATCGACATCCTGATCCTGCTCGCGCTCTCGAGCCGGGACGCGCGCGCGTGGGCCCGGCTGCGGCGCCACGGGCGGCACGCCGCGGCCTCGCATCCCCGCCGACCCGTCGGGGACGACCCTGAGGACGCGCCCGCGACGGCGTCGTAGGTTCTGCTGGTGCCCCACGACTCCTCCGCCCGCCGCGACGCGCCGCGTCGCCTCGCCCCGACCGTCGTCCTCGCCTCCGCCCTCGTCGCCGCGCTCGCCTCGCTCACCGCCTGCGCCGGAGACCGGGAGCCCGCCCCGCCGAGCGCGAGCGAAGCGGTCACGCCCACCGAGGACGCCGAGCTGCTGCGCGCCATCCGCCCGACCTTCTCGGACCCGGAGGACGTGGTCGCGGTCGCCGTGGTCGACGGCGACGAGCTGCGGACGGCGTTCATCGGCGCCGACGCCGACACGGCCTTCGAGATCGGGTCGGTGAGCAAGACGTTCATCGGACTGCTGCTGGCCGAGGCGGTCGACCGGGGCGAGGTCGCCCCCGACGATCCGATCGGCGAGTACCTCGAGCTCGGCGACGCGCCCGCGGCATCCGTCACCTTCGAGGAACTGGCCACGCACTCATCGGGCCTGCCGACGTTCCCGAGCGACCCGGACTGGGTCGCGTCCGTCGAGGAGGGGTTCTTCGCGGGCGCGGACGTGCTCGACGAGACCGTGCCGGAGCTGCTCGCCCTCGCCCGCGCCGAGCCGATCCCGCCCGACGCGCCGCCGCAGTACTCGAACCTCGGCGCGGCCCTCGCCGGCCAGGCCCTCGGCTGCCGCCGCCGGGACCGACTACGCCACGCTGCTCGAGGAGCGCATCTTCGAGCCGCTCGGCCTCCAGACCGCGACCCTGCCCGTTGAGGACGACGAGGTCCCGGACGCCCTCGCGCCCGGCTTCCTCGCCGACGGCCGACCGGCCGAGCCGTCGACGCTCGCGGCGTTCGCACCCGCCGGCGGCATCGTCGCGACCGTCGACGACCTCGCCGCGTACGCCCGCGGCGTCATCGACGGCCCCTTCGCCGACAGCCCGGCCCTCGAACCCGCCCAGTCCCGGGAGGGGTCGGAGACGGGCTGGTTCTGGGTGCTGTCGACCGGGTACGACGGCCACGAGATCGCGTCGCACGGCGGCCTCACGGCCGGGTTCGGGGCGAGCCTCATGATCGACCGGACGGCCGGTCGCGCGGTGATCGTGCTCTCCAACGGCGGCGAGCCCGTGGACGCGCTCGCCGAGGACCTCATGGCGCGGGTCATTCGCGGCGACTGACGGCGGGGCCCTGCAGAGTGCGGCTCAGGCGACGGATGCCGCGTGCCGGCCGCACGGCGCCGGCCCGCACGACGCGCACCGGACGAGCTGCGTGCGGCACGCGGCATCCGTGCAGTTCACCGTCTGGTTCGTCGCGCCGCCGCAGCCCTCGCACACGCCGATGACCGCGGCGTGGTCGCTGAAGTCGACCGAGCCGCGCCCGTCGAACACGTAGAGCGAGCCCTCCCAGAGGCCGTCGTCGCCGAAGCGCTCGCCGTAGCGCACGATGCCGCCCTCGAGCTGGTACACCTCGCCGAAGCCGCGACTCGCCATGAGGCTCGACAGCACCTCGCAACGGATGCCGCCGGTGCAGTAGGTCACGACCGGCCGACCCTTGAGGTCGTCGTACCGGCCCGAGTCGAGCTCGGCGACGAAATCGCGCGTCGTCTCGACGTCGGGCACCACCGCGCCGCGGAACCGTCCGATCGCCGCCTCGAGCGCGTTGCGGCCGTCGAAGAAGACGACCTCGTCGCCCCGCTCGGCCACGAGCTGGTGGAGGGCGTCGGGGCTCAGCCGGGTGCCGCCGCCGACGACGCCCGCCCCGTCGACGCGCAGCTCGCCGGGCGCGCCGAACGACACGATCTCGTCGCGCACCTTCACGCTGAGCCGGGGGAAGTCGAGGCTGCGGCCCTCGTCGTCGAGGCCGGTGCCCTCGCTCCACTTGAAGTCGATCGCCTTGAACGCCGGGTAGTCGCGCGTCTTCCGCACGTAGCGCTTGAGCGCGCCCATCTCGCCGCCGAGCGTGCCGTTCAGGCCGTCCTTCGAGATGAGGATCCGGCCGCGCAGGCCCAGCGACTCGGCGAGGTCGCGCTGCCACAGCCGCACCGCGTCGGGGTCGGCGAGGGGCGTGAACACGTAGAAGAGCAGGATCTTGGCGAGCGGCACCGGCCGATCATAGGCGGGTTCGCTGAGCGGATGCCGCCCCGCGGCGCGTGCTCGGCCCGAGCCGGACCCGCGGTCGTATCCTGACCGCGACGCCGACCACCCCCGACGAGGAGGATCGCGATGCTCGACGTGGACCCCTACGCTGCGTTGCAGAAGCTCCGGCCCGTGGGCTCGTTCACGGTCACGAGCACCGACTTCGACGACGGCGGGCCCCTCGCCCGGCCGCAGTGGAGCGCCGCCGCCGGCGGGGTCGACCGCTCGCCGCAGCTGTCGTGGTCGGGCTTCCCGGAGCGCACGCGCAGCTTCGCGGTCACGTGCCTCGACCCCGACGCGCCATCCGGTTCGGGATGGTGGCACTGGGCGGTCGCCAACCTGCCCGTGACCACCACGAGCCTCGAGGCGGGGGCGGGTGCCGCCGGTGGACCGCCGCTCCCCGCCGGGTCGCTGGTGCTCCGCAACGAGGATGGCGAGCGCGGCTTCGGCGGCGCCGCCCCGCCCCGCGGCACCGGCATGCACCGCTACCTGTTCGTCGTGCACGCGCTCGACGTGCCGAGCCTCGAGCTCGACCCCGCGACCTCGCCCGCGATCCTCGGCAGCCGCTGCTTCTTCCACGGGCTCGCCCGCGGCATCCTGACCGGCACCGCCACCCGCGACTGACCGGCGCGCGACCGGCCCCGGTCCCCTCACCCTTGCCCCCTCACCCGTTCCCCTCACCCGTTCCCCTCACCAGGGCCCCTCACCCGTGCCCGCCGGAACCAGGTTCCGGCCGCGGAACGCGCGCGTTCCCTGGTTCCGGCGCGGGAAGGTGGTTCCGCCAGGGGGAGCCGTCCTCCACAGCGGTTCGAATCGGCCGACGCGGACGGAGTTCGGGGTCGAGGCGGTGTCGGACGGGTGCGCGGGGACGACACTCGGCACATGCGCGAACTGACCGGTGACCGGCACGGCATCATCCGCTACGAGGCGGTCGAGGCCGCCGGCCTCATCCCCGAGCTCCGGGCGGCGCTCGCTGCGGGTCGCGTCCGCAGGGTCCGCCGCGGGGCGTACGAGTCGACGGATGCCACGCCCGGCTCCCCGCGCGAGCGCGACGCCCTGCGATATGTCCGACTCGTGCACGCCGCTGCCGGGGCCCTGCAGGCACCCGTCTTCACCGGGTACTCGGCCATGGCGCTCTACGGACTGCCGATCATGGGCGATTGGCCGACCGAGGTGTACGTCATGTCGGACGGGCCGCACGGCCGCCGGCGACCCGGCGTGATCTCGGTCGCGCGCCGGTCCGAGGTGCCGCTCGCGATGGTGGAGGGCGTCGCCGTGACCGCCGTCGAGTTCTCGCTGATCCAACTCTGCCGGACCGCGCCCCTCGCCGATGCGCTGGCGGCGACGGACGCCGCCGTGCGCGTCGATCCGTTCGGTCGTGTCCCTCCGCTCACGACGATGGACCGCCTCCGCGCCGAGCACGACCGGCTCCGGCCCTACCAGGGCAGCCGGAGGACCGAGGCGGTGCTCGCGCGGGCGGCGACCGGGAGCGAGTCCGTGCTCGAGACGGCGAGTCGCCTGGTGTTCGAGGAGTTCGGGTTCGCCGAGCCCGTCCTGCAGCACGTCGTCGCGCTCCCCGAACTCGGGCGCACGGCTCGCCTCGACTTCTACTGGCCCGAGGCGGATGCCGCCGCGGAAGCCGACGGACGAGGGAAGTACCGCCGCGACGGGGTCGCGGAGTCCGCGGACACCGTCATCGCCGAGAAGGATCGTGAGAACGCGATCCGGCGGCGCGTCCGCGCCTTCGACCGGTGGGACTGGCGGGACGTCCGTCGGCGGACGCCGATCGAGCAGCGACTCGAAGCGATGGGCGTCCCCCGTACCCGACGCCCCCGCCCGGGCCTCCTGTTGTGACTCGCCGTGGAACCAGGTTCCGGCCGCGGAACCGGCCGACGACCTGGTTCGATCGCCGGAACATGGTTCCGGAGCGCGGAGACGGCGTCAGCTCTTGTTGCCGGAGAGGGCGAGCGCGCCGCCGAGGCCGATCATCATCACGCCGCCGGTCGCCGACAGCTTCGACATGCGCGCGGGGCGCCGCGCGAACCAGTCGCGTGCGGTGCCGGCCGCGAGCGCCCAGGCGCCGTCGAAGGCCAGGGCGATGACGGCGAACACCGAGCCGAGCACGGCGAGTTGCAGCGGGATGGCGCCCGAGCCGTAGTCGACGAACTGCGGGAGCACCGCGACGAAGAACACGATCGACTTGGGGTTGGTCACGCCCACCGTGGCGCTCTCGAGCAGGACCCGACGCGTCGAGAACCCGTGTCGCGTCGCACGACCGGCAGGCGTCGGTCGGGTCCCGGCCTCCGCGGCCTCCCGGAGCGCGGTCACCGACGCGTGGCGATGACGGATCGTCTGCACGCCCAGGTAGACCAGGTAGGCGGCGCCCGCGAGCTTCACCGCGGTGAACGCCGCCGCCGACTGTGCGACGAGGGCTCCGACGCCCGCGGCGACGAGGGCGATCTGCAGCAGCACGCCGAGGAGGTTGCCGACCACGCTCACGAGTCCGCCGACACGCCCCAGCGCCATCGAGCGGCCGATCACGAACAGCACGCTCGGACCGGGTACGGCGATCAGCAGCGCCGATGCGGCTGCGAACGCCGCCACGTTCTCGAGAGGGAGCATGCAGGGATGCTACTCGCGCGAGGCGGGGCCGTCGACGGTCGGGCGCCGCTACTCCTCCTCGGGCTGCGGCCGGATGGCGCGCGCCAGCCGGACGCGCGTACCGAACGGGTCGGCGACCATCGACATCCGCTCACCCCACGGGGTGTCGTCGGGCTGCTCGACGACCGGGTAGCCCGCGCGAGCCAGGGCGGCGGTCGTCTCGTCGACGTCGTCGACGTAGAACCACAGCAGCATGCCCGCGCCCTCGCCGGCCGTCGCGCCCTCGGCGAGACCCAGTCCGAGCTGCGCCGACCCGGCCTGCAGCGTCACGAAAACCGGGTCGCCCTCGGCCGGATAGCGGTAGACCACCGTCGTGCCGAGCGCGTCGTGGTAGAAGCGCATCGCGGCATCCATGTCGGGCACCTCGACGATGGGGAACGCGGATTCGATCATGACCCCTCCTGCGCCCGACGCTACGCGGCCCCGACCGATGCCGCTAGCGTTGCAGGGTGACCGAGCACATCTCCGCGACCGTCGCCGACGGGGTCGGGCGCCTCACCCTGCAGCGCCCGCAGGCGCTGAACGCGCTGAGCTACGAGATGATCCGCTCGATCAGCGCCGTCTTCGACGCGTGGCGGTACGACCCCGAGGTCGCGATGGTCGTGCTCGACGGCGCGGGCGAGCGCGGGTTCTGCGCAGGTGGCGACGTCCGCGAGCTCTACGGGTACACCACGGGCGGCCACGCGGCCGAGGCGCTGCGGTTCTTCCGCGACGAGTACCGCCTGAACGCGACCATCGCCCGCTACCCGAAGCCGGTCGTGGCCATCATGGACGGCATCACCATGGGCGGCGGCATCGGCCTCGCCGGGCATGCGTCGATCCGCATCGTCACCGAGCGGTCGCGGGTCGCCATGCCCGAGACGCGCATCGGCTTCACCCCGGATGTCGGCGGCTCGTGGCTGCTCGGCCGCGCCCCGGGCGAGCTCGGCGTGCACCTCGCCCTGAACTCGCGCACGATGGACGCCGCCGACGCGATGCACGCCGGCTTCGCCGACGCGTTCGTGCCGTCCGACCGCATCCCGCACCTGCTGCAGGCCCTCGAGGAGCGCGCCGACCCGGGCACGCCGTGGGAGATCGTGATGCTCTTCGACGAGACGCCCGGCCCGTCGGCGCTCGCCGCCGCGCGTCCGTGGGTCGACGCGTGCTACTCGGCGCCGACGGTCGCCGACATCATCGAGCGCCTGCGGGCGTTCGCCGAGGGGCGAGCGGATGCCGCGGCCGCCGCCTACGCGGCCGGCGCCGCCGACGAGCTCGAGGCCCTCTCGCCGACCGCACTCACCGTGACGCTCGAGGCGGTGCGACGGGCTCGGACGCTGCGTTCCCTCGAGGAGGCGCTCGAGCAGGAGTTCCGAGCGGTGTCGTGGTTCATCGGGGAGCACGACCTGCACGAGGGCATCCGTGCGCAGGTCATCGACAAGGACCGCGACCCGAAGTGGGATCCGCCCACGCTCGACGGCGTGCCGCCGGGGCTCGCCGAGCGCGTGCTCACCGAGCAACTGCACGAGCCGGTGTGGCCCGCGGCCGAGGTGGTCGAGTAACCGCGCGAAGCCGGCGTACCGAGACCTACCGCGCCTTCGCCACCGCCGCCTCGAGCGCGACCCAGCCGAGCATGGCGCACTTGATGCGCATCACGTACCGCGCGACGCCGTGAAACGCGATCGCGTCGCCGAGGACCTCCTCGTCGGGCTCGCCCTCGCCCTTCGAGCGGAGCATCTCACGGAACGACTCGGCGGTCGCGAGCGCCTCCTCGACGGGCCGGCCCTGCACGAGGTCGGTCAGCACCGAGGCCGACGCCATCGAGATGCTGCATCCGTCGCCCTCCCAGGCGACCTGCTCGATGCGCTCGTGCGCGGGGTCGAGCTTGATCCGCAGGGTGATCTCGTCGCCGCAGGTCGGGTTGAACTCGTGGTGCTCGCCGTCGGCGCCGTCGAGGGGGCCGGCACCGTGCCGCTCCTTCGAGTGGTCGAGGATGATCTGCTGGTAGAGGCCCTCGAGTCCGGCCATCAGGACACCTTCCGTCCGAGTCCGAAGAACCCGCGGACCTCGCCCATCGCGTCGACGAACCGGTCCGCCTCGTCGGCGGTCGTGTAGACGTGGGCGCTCGCGCGCGTCGTGGCGGTGATGCCGAGTGCGCGGTGCAGCGGCTGCGCGCAGTGGTGGCCGACGCGGACGATGAGGCCGGCCTCGTCGAGGAACTGGCCCACGTCGTGCGCGTGCACCCCGTCGACGGCGACGCTCACCAGGCCCCCGCGGCGCTCGCCGACCTGTGGGCCGACGACGCGGACGCCGGGGATCGCGCTCACGCCGGCGACGACGCGCTCCGCGAACGCCTCCTCGTGCGCGGCGACGGCGTCGATGCCGATCGCCTCGAGGTAGTGGACGGCGGCGCCGAGGCCGACGGCCTGCGAGACGGCCTGGGTGCCGGCCTCGAAGCGGTGCGGCGCCGGGAGGAAGCGCGCCTCCTCCATGGTGACCTTCGTGATCGTCGACCCGCCGGTGCGCGCCGGGGGCAGCGAGTCGAGCAGCTCGTCGCGGCCGTAGAGCACCCCGATGCCGTTCGGGCCGAGCATCTTGTGGCCCGAGAACGCGGCGAAGTCGACGCCGTATCCCGCGAAGTCCACCGGGCGGTGCGGCACCGACTGGCACGCGTCGAGCACCACGAGGGCACCGTGGCGGTGCGCGAGCGCGGCGACCTCGGCGACGGGAGCGATCTGGCCCGTGACGTTCGAGACCTCCGCGAACGCGACGATACGCGTGCGCTCGGTGAGCACCGCGGCGACGTCGTCGACCGACCAGCAGCCGTGCTCGTCGACCCGCACGGGCACGATGCGCGCGCCGGTCCGCTGCGCCACGCGCTGCCACGGGAGGAGGTTCGCGTGGTGCTCGGCCTCGGTCAGCACGATCTCGTCGCCGGGCTGGAGCGCGAAGCGCGCGGCATCCGCCCCGCCGATGCCGGCGCTCGCGTCGGCGATGCCGAGCGCGACCATGTTCAGGGCGTCGGTGGCGTTCTGCGCCCAGACGATCTCGCGCTCGCCGGCGCCGACGAAGCGGGCGACGTCGGCGCGGGCCGCTTCGAACCGGGTCGTCGAGTCGCCGGTCGCGGCGCTCGCGCCGCGGTGCACGGCCGCGACGTGGTGCTCGAGGAAGTCGCGCTCGGCGTCGAGCACGGCGGTGGGCCGCTGCGCGGTCGCGGCGGAGTCGAGGTAGGCGGTCGGCCGGGCGTCGCCGGCCGTCGCGAAGGCGGGGAAGTCGAGGCGGATGTCGCGGACCGGGCGGCCGCCGACCGAGTCGGCGTCGGTGTGATTCATCGCCTCAATGGTCTCACGCGCGATAGCGGACGAGGCTGGGAGGACGGGAGCGGCCGGTCCGCGACATCCGTCACCCCATTCGATAGCGTGGCCACGTGAAGACCCACCACCTGCGCACCCACCGGAGCGACGAGAACCTCGCGCGCGAGGGCCAGCTCGCCTGGCAGCTCGCGGCCGTCGCCGTCGACCCCGTCGACGTCGAGGACGACGTCGCCGACATGGTCGTGAACCGGGTGATCGACAACGCCGCCGTCGCCGCGGCATCCCTCGCCCGCAAGCCGGTCGTCGCCGCGCGCAGCCAGGCGCTCGCGCACCCCGTCTCGATCGGCGGCGACGGCGCCACCGTGTTCGGCGCGGATGCCGCACGGCGGACCTCGCCCGAGTGGGCCGCCTGGGCGAACGGGGTCGCGGTTCGCGAGCTCGACTTCCACGACACGTTCCTCGCCGCCGACTACTCGCACCCCGGCGACAACATCCCGCCGATCGTCGCCGTCGCCCAGCACCTCGCCGCGGGCCGCGGGCTCACCGGCCGCGACGTCGTGCGCGCGATCGCGACGGGCTACGAGATCCAGATCGACCTCGTGAAGGCGATCACGCTGCACGCACACAAGATCGACCACGTCGCCCACCTGGGCCCGTCGGCCGCGGCCGGCATCGGCACCCTGCTCGGCCTCGACCAGGAGACGATCTTCCAGTCGATCGGGCAGGCGCTGCACACCACGACCGCCACGCGCCAGTCGCGCAAGGGCGAGATCTCGACGTGGAAGGCGTATGCGCCGGCCTTCGCGGGGAAGATGGCCGTCGAGGCGGTCGACCGCGCGATGCGCGGCGAGACCAGCCCCGTGCCGATCTACGAGGGCGAGGACGGCGTCATCGCCTGGCTCCTCGGCGGCCCCGAAGCGAACTACGAGGTGCCGCTGCCCGAGGAGGGCGAGGCCAAGCGCGCCATCCTCGACTCGTACACGAAGGAGCACTCGGCCGAATACCAGGCGCAGGCGCTCATCGACCTCGCCCGCCGCATCCACGACGAGTACCCGCTCGTGCTCGACGACCCCGATCGGGTCGACTCGATCACCATCCACACGTCGCACCACACGCACAACGTGATCGGCTCGGGCGCGAACGACCCGCAGAAGTACGACCCGGATGCCTCGCGGGAGACGCTCGACCACTCCATCCCGTACATCTTCACGGTCGCCCTGCAGGACGGCACGTGGCACCACGCGGACTCGTACGCGCCTGAGCGCGCGCACCGTCCCGACACGGTGGCGCTGTGGCGCAAGGTGTCGACGGTCGAGGACCCGGAGTGGACCCGCCGCTACCACTCGCTCGACATCTCCGAGAAGGCGTTCGGCGGCCGCGTCGTCATCCGCCTGGCCGACGGCAGCGAGATCGTCGAGGAGATCGCCGTCGCCGACGCCCACCCGCTGGGGGCCCGGCCGTTCGGGCGCGAGCAGTACGTGCAGAAGTTCCGCACGCTCGCCGAGTGGGTGCTCGAGGAGGCCGAGATCGAGCGGTTCCTGGATGTCGCGCAGCGCCTGCCGGAGCTCGGACCCGACGAGCTCGGCCAGCTGACCCTCACGGCCGCGCCCGGCGCCCTCAACCACGTGGAGATCCCGACCGGCCTCTTCTGAGCTCGTCCCTCCCGTCGATGAGACCAAATCAGGCGCCCGGAATCCGAAGGTGGCGCCGGATCTCGTCCAACGGGCGCAGTTCGCCGCGCCAGCCGCGGCGCACGAGGTTTCTGGCGATGCGGCTCAGCAGCGCCTCGGGGTTCGCCAGGTCGTCGTCGGTCACCTCCATCACGTGGTATCCGAGGGCCTCGAGTTCCGCCTCGCGGGTTCGATCCCGTCGCCACTGGCGTCGGTCGGTCCGGTGATGATCGCCCTGGTACTCGAGGATCTCGCCGAACTCCTCGAAGAACAGGTCGACCATGGCGACGAACTCGCCGGTCGGCGCGTGGACGTCGACGTTGACGCCGGGTACCGGGAACCCTGCGAGCACGACGAGGGCTCGCAGTTCCGACTCCTTCGGGGAGAGGGACCGCGGGTCCAGGAGGGGCAGGGCGGACCGGATGGCCACCATGCCGCGACGGTCGCGTCGGGCGTCGGCGGCGGACCGCAGGTCTCCGAGTGAGACTCGGCCGCTTCGCAGCAGGCGGTCCCCGGCAGCCACGAGCTCCGGCACCGTCAGCTGGACGGCCAGGTCGCACCAGGTGCGAGCCGGCGAGGTGACGCGCACCGAATCGCGCGAAGCGACCACCTCGGCGGGGGTCACGTCGAGCACTCGCCCGATGATCCCCCGACGACGGATGGCGCGACCGGGGGCGGGCACGGCGACTTCGACCGCCGTCCGCCGCGCGAGGCGGGGAGGAAGGGGCATGCCGTGCCACGCCGCCGCCGACCCGCCGCACAGGAAGGCCGTCGGTCCGCAGGCCAGCAGCGCCACCGCTGCGAGCTTCGCCGCGGGGAGTGCGCCATTCGGCACCCGGACCCCGGAGAACGGCGAAGCGAGGTCGCGTCGCCGCAACCGATCCGCGTCGACCCCGGCGGACCGGGCGGCAGCGACGGTGAAGGGCCTGTCGACGAACGGGGCCGGCAGCGGACGTGGATGCGGCATCCCCACATCATCCGATCTACCGTCGTCCCACCGTCGACCCCGGCCGCCCGCCACCGCCCGGCATGCCGCCCCTCACCGTGTGGAGGACGGGTTCCCCCGCGCGCGCATCTCGCCGGTCGGACAGGATCGGACGCCCGGGTGGCAGTGGAGGCGCCGGATACTGTCCGATCGCCGGAGGGCGAGGGGGCGTCGTAGGCTGGGGTGGCGCCCGCGACGCGGCGGGCGAGCCGAGATCCCACGAGGAGCACGATGAGCGAGCAGACGCAGGAGACCACCGCGGCCGCGGCCTTCCAGCCCCAGATCTTCAAGGGCCTCGCCGGTGTGCCCGTCGACTACACCGCCATCTCGAAGGTGAACCCCGAGACCAACTCGCTGCTCTACCGCGGCTATCCGGTGCAGGAGCTCGCGGCATCCGTCACCTTCGAGGAGGTCGCGTACCTGCTCTGGCACGGCGAGCTGCCCGACGACGCGCAGCTGGCGCAGTTCGAGGAGCTCGAGCGCAGCCACCGCGGCCTCGACCACGAGGTGAAGCGCATCGTCGACGAGCTGCCGCTCACCGCCCACCCGATGGATGTCGTGCGGACCGCCGTCAGCGTCATCGGCGCGAGCGACCCGACCACGCCCGACGACTCGCGCGAGGCGAACCTCGAGAAGGCGATCCGCCTGTTCGCGAAGCTCCCGTCGATCGTCACCTACGACCAGCGCCGGCGACACGAGCTGGAGTTCGTCGAGCCGCGCGCCGACCTCGGCTACTCGGCCAACTTCCTCTGGCAGGCGTTCGGCGAGGCGCCCGAGCTCGAGGTCGTCAACGCGTTCGACGTGTCGATGATCCTGTACGCCGAGCACTCGTTCAACGCCTCCACGTTCACGGCGCGCGTGATCACCTCGACCCTGTCCGACCTGTACTCGGCGGTCGTCGGTGCGATCGGCGCGCTCAAGGGCCCGCTGCACGGCGGCGCCAACGAGGCGGTCATGCACACGTTCGACGAGATCGGCCTCGGCGACGGCTCGGCCGAGCGGGCGGTGACGTGGCTCGACGCCGCGCTCGCCGAGAAGCGCAAGATCATGGGCTTCGGCCACCGCGTCTACAAGAACGGCGACTCCCGGGTGCCGACCATGCGCGATGCGCTCGAGCGGATGGCGGAGCACTACGGTCGTCCGGACGTCCTGGAGGTGTACACCGCGCTCGAGCAGGCGATGGGCGAGCGCAAGAACATCAAGCCGAACCTCGACTACCCGGCCGGGCCGGCGTACCACCTGATGGGGTGGGACACGGAGACCTTCACGCCCCTCTTCGTGGCGAGCCGGGTCACGGGCTGGACCGCGCACATCATGGAGCAGAACGCGGCGAACGCGCTCATCCGCCCGCTGTCGGTCTACAACGGCCCCGACGAGCGGCACGTGCCGCCGCGCGGCAAGGCGACGGGCGAGCCCGCGGCCTGAATCGCTGATCTGCCTCCTTCGGGGGCCAACCTCCCCCTTCGAAGCTGAGTATCCTTCGGTTCAGCGGCCGACGCCGACCCGACGTCCGACCGGCCCTCGATGGAGGTCCGCTCATGCCCGAACGTCCCGCCCGGGAGTCCGGCTCGCGACGAACACGGCTCCTCGCCGCACTCGCGACCGCAGCGCTGGTCGTCGCCGGCGTCGGTGCGACGCAGCCAGCTCATGCCGCGGACGGCAACGTGGGCGTAGGCGTCCTGCTGGCGTCGACGGACTTCTTCGGCCCCGCGGACGGTGAGGAGCTGCCGCCCGGGGTCATCGAGGTCTTCGACGCGACGGGCGACGGCTCCGAGCCGCTCATGACCGTCGACATCGGGCCCATGTTCCTCTTCGAGTACACGTGGCTAGACCTGCCCGACGGTTCCTACCGGATGCGAGCCACGGTCGAGGGCTACCTTCCGACCTGGGCGGGTTGGGTGGCCGACGGTGGCGCGGAGGCGACGGACGAGCCGGGTCGCCTCGGCGGCCTCATCGACGCGTACCATCCGTTCGCGCCCGTGCGCGGATTCTCCGATGCCCCGGTGCTCGAGGTGGAGGTCGGCGACGAGTCGTTCGAGCAGCCGGCGTACGTCAACGTCCTCGCCGCGCGTTCGGCGGCGTTCCTCGGCGGCGTCGTGTTCAACGAGCAGCAGTCCGCCGCGGAGTCGGCGACCGTCGAGCTCTACCGGATCGGGCAGGGCGCGCCCGCGCGCACGACGACGGTCGAGCGCGGTCAGTACGTCTTCGACGACGTACCCCAGGGCAACTACCAGGTCCGATTCGTGTCCGAAGGCGTCGACCAGTGGTGGCCGTACGAGGCGACGCGATCGAGGGCCGACATCTTGAACGTGCCGTCGACCGGCGGAGGATGGGTCGCGATCGATGCGACGTTCGCCCCGCCCGAGACGACCGCGCCCGGCGAACGGCTCGCCATCGAAGGCGACCCCGTCGAGGGCGGCCTACTGAGCCTCGCGCCGGACCTCGCCGACCCGTTCGACATCCCGGGCCTGAACGACACCCGGATCGGGCGCATCACCTGGTACCTCGACGGTGAGCCGATCCTCGGCGCCGTGGGTCCGACGTTGGTCGTTCCTCCGGACGCCGTCGGCGGTGAGATCACCGCGACCGCCGACGCCGTGCAGATGCTCGGCTACTTCCGCACCCGGATCGAGGCGCTGCCCGTCGGCCCGGTGTCGCCCGCGACCGACCCCGAGATCGCCCCTGCGCCCACCCCGCAGATCGTGGGCTCGCCGACGGTGGGCGTACGACTCGACACGACCCTCGGCAGCTGGGCAACCGGTACGACCCGCACCTTCCAGTGGTTCCGGGATGGCGAACCGATCGAGGGCGCCACGAACCGCGGGTATGTGCCGAAGGGCACCGACTTGGGCGGCGAGTTGACCTTCGTCGTCACGGGGGTGCTCGACGGGCATCGGACGACCGTTCGGGCCAGCGGTCCCACCGCGCCGGTCGCCGAAGGTTCGTTCGCGACGCCGTCGGCCGTCCTCAAGACGGATCGGATGGCGGCCGAGCCGCGCGTCGGCGATCGAATGCGTGCCGTGCACGGCGCGTGGAGCCCCGCGGCGGAGGCGTGGACGTACCAGTGGCACCGCGACGGCGTCCCGATCGACGGTGCGACGGGGGAGTACTACACCGTCGGCGCCGACGATCTCGGTGCGCGCCTGTGGGCCGAGATCACCGGAAGCAGACTCGGCTACACCGCGGCGACCGCCGTGACCGCGCCGAGCGGGCCAGTCACGGAGGGGGTCTTCCGCGCCGATCGGCCGGTCATCGTGCCGGCACCGCAGGTGGGCGTCGAGCTCTCGGTTGACCTGGGGGTGTGGACGCCTGAGCCCGATGTGCTCACCATCCAGTGGATGCGCGGCACGACCGTGCTGTCAACCGGGCCGACTTACACCCCGGTACCCGGCGACGCCGGCCGCAACCTCAGGGTCGTGGTCACCGGCGAGAAGGCCGGCTACACCACCGCGCAACGGGCGAGCCTCGCGGTGGCGGTGCTGCCGTAGGGCGGCGGTTCGCGGCTGCGCACAACGGCGCGCCGCGGCATCCGTCGTCGCACTGTGCGCCACCACGAACGATGGAGGATCCACCACGGATCGCGCCTACAGTCGTGGACTATGCACATGTTGTTCCGCACGCTGCTGCACGTGCTCTTCCTGTCGCGACGCAAGCCCGACCTCGGTCACTACGACGTCGCACACACGCGGTTCATCGTGCTGCCGACCGACCTCGACATCAACCGGCACGTGAACAACGGCGTGTACTTCTCGATCATGGACGTCGCGCGGTTCGACCTGCTCGTGCGCAGCGACGTGTTCCGCATCATGCGGCAGCGCCGCTGGTACCCGGTGGTGGTGAGCGAGACGATCACGTTCCGCAAGTCGCTCGAGCCGTGGCAGCGGTTCACGATCGAGTCGCGGCTGCTCGGCTTCGACGAGAAGGCGGTGTACTGCGAGCAGCGCTTCGTGCGCCCCGGCGCCGACGGCGAGCCGGAGATCTACGCGAAGGGCTTCATCCGCGCCCGCTTCCTGCGCAAGGAGGGCGGCACGGTTCCCGTGTCGGAACTCATCGAGGCGTTCGGCGCGCCGCCCGTGAGCGACGAGCTCCCCGAGTGGATCGAGCGCTGGGGGGCGGATGTCGCGCTGCCCGCGACCCGGGCGGAGGCGCCGTCCGTCTGGGCCTGAACCGGCAGCACGGCCGACGGCCGCGAGGCCGGCCTACGACACCGCCTGCCGCGGCACCACGACCTCGCGCAGGATCAGCAGGATGCCCGCCGAGATCGGGATCGCCACGAGGGCGCCGAGCAGCCCGAGCAGGGTGCCGCCCGCGAGTGCCGAGATCAGCACGATCGTGCCCGGCACCTGCACGGCCTTGCCCATCACGCGCGGCGTGAGGATGTACGCCTCGACCTGCATGTAGACGAGCATCGCGATGAACACGATGAGCGCCGCCGTCGGCGAGACGAACAGCGACACGACCGTCATGAGCACGGTGGTGAGCACGGTTCCGATGAGCGGGATCAGCGTCACGAACAGCGCGATGACGCCGAGGATCAGCGCGTACGGGTTGCCGGTCAGCACGAGCAGGATCGTCGAGAACAGCGCGTTCAGGAAGGCGAGCACGACCATGCCGCTGAGGTACTTGCCGATGGACTGCATGATCTTCTCGGCGAGCGGCACGACCACTGGCCGGTCGGATGCCGCGACGAGGGTGTAGATCGCGCGCTTCGAGCTGTCGAGCGTGGCGATGAAGTAGATCGAGAGCACCACGACGAAGAACCCGGTCGACACCGCGTTGAGGATGCTGGCGCCGAACGCGAGCGCCCCGCCGCCGATCGTCGCCCACGTGTTCGGGTCGGAGAGGATGTCGCCGATGCCGTTCGCGAGGGTCGCGGCGAGCCCGTTGGTGGTCTCGTTGACCCGCTCGAACCATCCGGAGTCCTCGAGGCCGCGCAGCTGCGACGGCAGGTTGGTGATCAGTGCGGTCGCCTGGGCGACGACGGGTGGGATGAGGATCCACACGATGCCCACCACGACCGCGATGAACAGGATGAGCACCGTCACGATGGCGGTCGGCCGCGACATCCCCCGACGTTCGAACCAGCGGATGAGCGGATCGAGCCCGAGGGCGACGAACGCGGCGATGAACACCGACAGCAGCACGTCGCTGAGGTTGACGACGACGAGGGCGAGCAGCGCCGCCGCGAGGAGGCCCAGCGCGACGCGGAAGCCCCACACCACCGGGTGGTGCGCGAACAGCTCCTCGGTCGGTCGGGGCGAATCGGGGCTGACCGCCCGCCCGTTCCGGGCTCGCGAACGGATGACGGCGCGACCGGGCCGACCGCCCGGCCTGCGCTCGATGCTCACCGGGCGGCCTACGCGGCCGGGATCCGGAGGTCGCGGTAGTGCGGCCCGAGCGTGTCGAGGTACCCGTCGCGGTCCCAGTCGGGCAGCGGGTCGCCCGCGCGCGCCGCCGTGAGGCGGTCGAGGTAGTAGTCCCATCCGGCGCCGAGGCTGCCGACGTCCTCGCCCGGGGGAAGCCGGTGCGCGAGCGTGAGCGTCGTGAGGCCGCTGCCCTCGTTGAGGTGCACGAGCAGCCGCCACGGCGGTGCGTCCTCGCCCTGGTCGATGTCGAGGTGCACGCGGTGCGGCGGGGCGCATTCGAGGATGCTGACGTCCTGCCAGGGCGCCTCGGCACCCTCGGCGCCCATGCGGAACCGCACGGCACCCGTCGACGGGCTGCCGGTGTAGGTGCCGATCCACCCGTTCAGCGCCGTGGGGTTCGTCAGCGAGAACCAGATCTCCTCGATCGGGGCACGGAACAGGCGATCGAGTTGGAGGTACAACCCGTCGGCTTTCTGCGTGTAGTGGCCGGTCGGTCGGATGCTGGTCATCTTCGCCCCCCGCGTGTCGTCCTGGCTTCAGGCTAATCCCGGTGCGAGCGCAGGGCTAGAGTGACGCGCATGGGCAGCTCCGGTTCGAAGCCGCGGGTCCGGCACCACCCCCCGCAGGCACCGCATCATGACGACGACGACCGCCTCCGGCTCGGAGGACGCCATCCGGACATGTGGGGGTGGTTCGTCGGCCTCATCGTGTTCGCGCTGGTCGCGGTGCCCCTCAGCGCCGCGTTCGCGTTCGCGACCAACCCCGGCACGCAGCAGCTGTTCGCCGGGCGGCTCTCCGACGCGACGAGCGCGGGCTACCAGGCGTTCTGGTGGGTGGTGACGCTCATGCTCCTCGCGCTGCCGGTGCTCGTCGGCTACGGCATCGCGCGCATGTCGCCGCGCGCGCTGCTGATCGTGGGCAGCGTGGTCGCGGCGTTCTTCATCGCCGTGCTCGTGCTGGGCCAGATGTTCGTCTTCTAGTCGCGGGCGAGCGGATGCCGCGGCGCGAGGTCGCGGCGTCCGCTCACGGCAGCTCGCCCTCGAGCACGGCCATCGCGGCGTTGTGGCCGCCGACACCGCTGACGGCGCCGCCGCGCACGGCCCCGGAACCGCACAGCAGGACGCGCGCGTGCGCGGTCGCGACGCCCCAGCGCTCGGCGGGGCTCGCGAGCGGCGCGTCGGGCTCCGCCCACGGCCACGAGAGCGGCCCGTGGAAGATGTTGCCGCCGGGCATGCCGAGCGCCTCCTCGAGGTCGCGGGTCGTCTTCACCTCGATGCAGGGGCGGCCTGCGGCATCCGTCGCGATCACGTCGGCGATCGGCTCGGCGAGGACGGAGTCGAGCGACGCGAGCACCGCGTCGCGGAGGAGGTCGCGCAGCTCGTCGTTGCCGTACCGGTCGACGAGGCGGTCGGGCACGTGCAGGCCGAAGACCGTGAGCGTCTGCGCGTCGGAGTCGGCCAGCTCGGGGCCGAGGATGCTGCGGTCGCTCAGCGTGTGGCAGTAGATCTCGCACGGCAGCGGGTCGGGCAGGACCCCGCCGGCGGCGCTCGCGTAGGCCTCGGCGAGCTGCGAGCCGAGCTCGTTGATGTGGAACGTGCCGGCGAACGCCTGCTCGGGCGCGACCTGCTCGTCGCGGAGGCGGGGCAGGCGCGTGAGCAGCAGGTTGACCTTCACCTGGGCGCCCTCGGGGATGCCGAGGCGCTCGACGCGGCGGCGCGCGTACTCGTCGAGGGGGACCTCGGGGTCGGTGGTGGTGGGGCGCTCGTCGCGGGGGGCGATCGAGGCCGGGCCGTCGGCGGTGGTCGCGCCGGGTGCGGCGGCGGTCCGGTCGGGCGAAGCGGATGCCGCGAGCAGCCGGTCGAGCACGACGGGGGCGACGTTCGCGAGGACGACGTGCGCACGCGCCATCCGCTCGCTGCCCGCCTCGACCCAGCGGACCTCGCCGGTGTCGGGGTCGATCGCGGTGACCTCGGCCTCGGTGCGGAGGCTCGCGCCGGCCTCGCGTGCGGCCCGGGCGAGCTCGCCGGAGACGGCGCCCATGCCGCCGACGGGGACGTCCCAGTCGCCCGTGCCGCCGCCGATGACGTGGTACAGGAAGCAGCGGTTCGCGTCGAGCGACGCGTCGCCGAGGTCGGTGAAGGTGCCGATGAGGCCGTCGGTCGCGACGACGCCGCGGACGAGGTCGTCGGCGAAGCGCGCGTCGACGGTCTCGCCGAGCGGGCGCTCGACGAGGTCCGTCCACACGCGGTCGTCGCCGACGAGCCCACGCGCCTCGTCGCGCGTCGGCAGCGGCTCGGTGAGCGTCGGGAAGAGCGCCTCGGCGACGCGCGCGGTGTCGGCGTAGAAGGCCTGCCACGCGTCGGCGTCATCGGCCGCGCCCACCCGGGCGAACGCGTCGCGGGCGGCTGCGGCATCCGCTTCGACGTCGACGAGGAGGCCACGGCTCGGGTCGCGCGGGTCGGGCGTGTACGACGAGAACCGGCGGCGCACCAGCCGGACGTCGAGACCGAGGTCGTCGACGATGCGCTGGGGGAGCAGGCTCACGAGGTACGAGTAGCGGCTGAGGCGTGCGTCGACGCCGTCGAACGCCTGCGCGGAGACCGCGGCGCCGCCGAGGTGGTCGTCGCGCTCGAGCAGCAGCACGCGCTTGCCGGCGCGGGCGAGGTAGGCCGCGGCGGTGAGGCCGTTGTGGCCCCCGCCGACGATGACGACGTCGTGGTCCTGGGCAGCGCCCTGGTCGTGGGCGGGCGAGGGGAAGACGGAGGTCGGCTGCGCTGCGTCGGGCATCCATCGAGCGTAGACGAACGGGAGGATCCCGGACCGCCGCCGGGATCCTCCGTGCCGTCAGCGGGCGCGGCGCATGGCGCGCACCCCGAGGGTGAGCCCGACCGCGCAGGTCGCGACGGCCGCGAGCACGCCGCCGAGGATCGACGGGTCCCCGAACTCGCCCGCGAGCAGCGCCCGCTCGGCGTCGACCACGTAGCTCAGCGGGTTGACCGCCGCAGCGACCCGCATCCACGCCGGACCCTCGTCGAGCGGCAGCAGCATGCCCGAGAGGATCATAAGCGGGAACAGCAGAGTCTGGTGCACCATCCAGAACATCCAGTCCCGGTTGCGGCAGGCGAGCGCGAGCGTGTAGCTCAGCGCACCGAGCCCGACGCCGAACACGGCCAGCACGGCGAGGCCGACGAGCAGGCCCGGCACGTCGAGCCGGAACCCGAACGGGACCGCGACGAGCACCACGATGGTGCCCTGGATGACGAGCGGCACGACGTCCTTCAGCGCGCGGCCGACGAGGAGCGCGCCGCGCGAGAGCGGGGCGACGAGGGTGCGCTCGTGCGAGCCCGTCTGCATCTCGAAGAGCAGGTTCGAGCCGGTCGCCGCGGTGCCGAACAGCGCGACCATGACGAGGATGCCGGGCACGAACCACTGCAGGGTGCCCGCGACGTCGCCGCCGGCCGCGCCGACGAGGAGCGGCCCGAACAGCCCGAGGAACACGAGCGGCTGCACGAGCGAGAACACGACGCTGAACGGGTCGCGCACGAGCGGGCGCGACTCCCGCACGAAGACGGCGGCGGTGTCGCGGGCGAATCCGGTGGGGCGGGCGACGGATGCCGCGGGGCGGGCGTCGGCCGGGCGCGGCGCCGCGGTGGCGGCGTCGGTGGTGATGGTGTCCATGGGAGGGGTCCTTTCGATCGTGGGTCTCGATACGGGCGCTTCGCGTCCTACTCGACCAGCGGGGTCTCGATACGGGCGCTTCGCGTCCGACTCGACCAGCGGGGTCATGCGGCGGCGCCCTCTTCGCGGAGGCTCCGCCCGGTGAGGGTGAGGAACACGTCGTCGAGCGTCGGCGGTCGGTGGGTCGCGGCGTGCACGTCGAGTCCGGCGTCGGCCAGCTCGCGGATCCAGCGGGGGAGCGCCCGGTCGCCGTCCGGGGCGGTGACCGTGACGATGGCCCCGTGCGACTCGCCGCCGACGCGAGCGGCCGCGGCCGCGGCATCCGTCGCCGACCCGAACGCGAGCGTCACGCGGTCGCCCGCGAGCTGCTGCTTGAGGGCGGGCGCGGTGTCGTCGGCGATGACCCGTCCCTCGTCCATGACCATGACGCGCTCGGCGAGCTGGTCGGCCTCGTCGAGGTAGTGGGTGGTGAGGAAGATGGTCGTGCCCGTCTCGCGGCGGAGGTCGACGATGTGCTCCCACAGGTTGGCGCGGCTGTGCGGGTCGAGGCCCGTGGACGGTTCGTCGAGGAAGAGCAGCTCGGGCCGGTGGATGAGTCCGAGTGCGATGTCGACGCGCCGCTTCTGACCGCCGGACAGCGACTGCACCTGCCGGTTCGCGACCTGCCCGAGCTCGAGCGAGTCGATGAGCTCCGCGGCCCGCGCGCGGGTCTCGCGCCGGCCCATGCCGTAGAACGCGCCCTGCGCGTGCAGCTCGTCGCGCACCCGCTGCGTGTGCCCGCCGGAGGTGCCCTGGCCGACGTAGCCGATGCGGCGCCGCACCCCGGCGGGGTCACGGCGGATGTCGCTTCCGGCGACGACCGCGTCGCCCGCGGTCGGCGGCAGCAGCGTCGTGAGCATGCGCACGGTGGTCGACTTGCCGGCGCCGTTCGGTCCGAGGAACGCCACGAGCTCGCCCTCGGCGACGGAGAGGTCGACGCCCTGCACGGCCGCGACCTCCTGGCCCTTCGCGCGGAACGTCTTGGTGAGGCCCCGCGCCGTGATCATCTGGTTGGTCATGCCTCGAGCCTCTCGAGGCATCCGGTCAGTTCCTGTCCTGAATTCGAGGAGAATCGACCCATGGCCGCGACCACCACCCGCACCCTCGACCTGCTCTCGCTCCTGCAGAGCCACCGTCACTGGACGGCGCGCGAACTCGTCGATCGCCTCGAGGTGTCCGAGCGCACCCTGCGCCGGGACGTCGAGCGGCTGCGCGAGCTCGGGTACTCGATCGAGTCGACCCGCGGCGTCGCCGGCGGCTACCGGCTCCAGGCCGGCACCGGGCTTCCGCCGCTGCTGCTGACCGACGACGAGGGCGTCGCAATCGCGGTCGGGCTCAGGTCGCAGGCGGCGGCCGGGCTGCGCGGCGCCGAGCACACGACGCTCAGCGCGCTCGCGAAGCTCGAGCAGGTGCTGCCGCCCGCACTTCGGCGGCGCATCGAGGCCATGCAGTCGGTGGCGGCGCCCCTGGGGCCCGCGGGCGGCGGCGGTTCCGGTCCAGGCGGCGGCCAGGCGGCGCCATCCGTCGACAGCGAACTGCTCGGACTGCTCGCCCTCTGCTGCCGCGACGCCGAGCGCGTGCGCATGACGTACACGGATGCCACGGGCGCGGCATCCGCCCGATCGATCGAGCCGTACCGGCTGGTGCCGCTCGGTCGGCGCTGGTACCTGCTCGCGTGGGATCGCGACCGCGACGACTGGCGCACGTTCCGCCTCGACCGCGTCGGCGACGTGTTCCCGACCCGTGTGCGCTTCACACCGAGGCCGCTCACCGACGAGCAGGCCCTCGAGCGAGTGCAGCAGGCGGTGCGCTGGCGCGAGACCACCGTGCGGGCGACCCTGCACGTGGCGATGCCGCTCGCGGAGCTGCGGTCGCGGCTCGGCTGGTGGGCCCGCGACGCGGTGGCATCGGCGGATGGCGCCGGATCGGTCTGGCCGATCGAGGGCGAGTCGGTCGCGGCGGTGGCGGCCGCGCTGCTCTGGGTGCCCGAGGGCGCCGGATACCGCGTCGAGGGGCCGCCCGAGCTGCACGAGTACCTCCGCGCGCAGTCGGCCCGGTTCGCGGCGGCCGCCGCCGGGTGACCCTTGCGGGTGTCGGGGGCCCGCGGTCGAATGGCCGCATGGACTTCGCCTTCATCGCCGGGTTCGGCCCGATCGGCACCGTCGACTCGACCTCGCACGACTTCTGGGCCGGCGCGCTCGGCATCCCGTTCCACGAGAACGCGCCGCGCTACTTCCACACCGAGGAGGTCGCGGGTGCCCGGGCGTTCGCGATCTGGCCGCTCGACCAGGCCGCCGAGGCGACGTTCGGCACGGCCGAGTGGCCGGCCGACCGGCCGGTGCCGCAGGCGTGGATCGAGTTCGACGTCGCCTCGCCCGAGGCGGTCGCGCCGGCGGTGGAGGAGCTGCGGGCCAAGGGCCTCGAGATCCTCGTGGAGGCGCACGAGGAGCCGTGGGGGCAGACCACGTCGCGGCTGCAGAGCCCCGAGGGGCTGCTCGTCGGCGTCAGCCACACGCCGTGGATGCACGAGCCGGGTTGAGCGCCCGGGCCGCCGGCCTCAGGGGGTCGCGGCATCCGGGCGGTCGCTGCGCGCCGCGGCGCGGGCGAGTGCGTCGCGCGCGGCGAGGACGGCCGGGCGCCGGGCCGACGCCCGCCGGGTCGACGAGAAGACTTCGCGCTCGGGGTCGCCCGGGAGCTCAGCCAGGTGCACGCTCGGGGGCTCGCCGGCCCACACGAGGTCGGGCAGCATGCCGACCGCGTTGCCCGAGCGGATGAGCCGGATGTGCCCCATGAGGTCGGCCGTCTCGAAGCGCACGTCGGGCTCGAATCCCGCCTCGCGGCAGAGCTGCTCGGCGAAGCGGCGCGCGGCGGTGCCCCGCGGCTCCATGACCCAGGGCAGCGAGGCCGCGCCGCGCAGCTGCTCGACGGCGGGGCTGCTCCGCAGCGCGCCGAGTCCCGTCGCGGCCGCGGCCGGGTCCTCAGCCGAGCGGACGCCGCCGGGCGTCGGGGGATCGGCGGGCGCCGGCCCGGGCGGCGCGTCGACGTCGACCGGGGCGGCGGCGGGGTCCACCCGGCGGGCGGCACGGCGGCGCGACGACGGATGCGGCGGGAGCGCGAGGCGGATGGCGTCGCGGGCGAGCGGAACCCGGTCGAGTTCCGGGTGCAGCGGCCTCGTCGTTCCCGGGTACTGCTCCGCGACGACGAGGTCGAAGTCGCGTGCGGCGACGTCGAACAGGGCGAGCTCCGGCTCGCGCTCGGTGATCTCGACGCGCAGGTCCGGGTGCTCCTGCGCGAGGAGGGTGAGCGCCTGCGGCACGACGGCGTGCGCCGCGGACTGGAACACGGCGATGCGCACGGTGCCGCTGACGGTCGTGAGCGACCGCGCGACATCCGCTTCGGCCTCTTCGAGCCGCTCGAGCACGGCCTGCGCGTGCCCGACGAGCAGTTCGGCCTGCGGCGTGAGCTGCACCCGGCGGCCGACCTGCACCAGGAGGGGGACGCCGGCCTCCTTCTCGAGCTGCGCGAGCTGCTGCGAGACCGACGACGGGCTGTACGCGAGCGCGTCGGCGACCGCGGCGAGCGTGCCCCGGCGGCTGAGCTCGACGAGCAGGCGCAGGCGGCGTACGTCGAGCATCGCGTGGCACCTCCTCGTGCGGCATCCGCGGGGTTAGGTTCGGCGTGCCGGATGACGGACACCGAACATTCGGGAAACATGAACAGTATGCATCGGATTCGTTCGCTGTACTGAACGGATGCCGCGGGCGCACACTGGAATCGGCGGGTGCGCACCACCCCGCGCACTCCCCCCTACCCAGAGACCGAAGGACATCGCCGTCGTGACCACTCAGAACACGCTCGCGAACGTCGTGCCGAGCACCGACCACGTCGTCGCCCTCGTCGAGCGTTGGCTCGCCGAGAGCAGCACCCACCCCGTCGACCCCGCCGCCCAGCGCCTCGCCGGCGTGCTGAAGGACCCGAACGGCCTGGCCTTCACCGTCGGCTTCGTCGACGGCGTCATGCGCCCCGAGGACCTCGGCGTCGCCGGTCGCAACCTCGCGCAGGTCGCGAAGCTCACCCCGAAGTTCCTGCCCGCGTACCTCAAGGCCGCCATCCGCCTGGGCGGGGCGATGGCGCCCGCGTTCCCGTGGATCGTCATCCCGATCGCCCGCCGGGTGCTCCGCGCCATGGTCGGCCACCTCGTGCTCGACGCGACGCCCGCCAAGCTCGGCCCGGCCATCGAGAAGCTCCGCGAGACCGGCAACCGCCTGAACCTCAACCTCCTCGGCGAGGCCGTGCTCGGCGAGCAGGAGGCCGACCGCCGACTCAAGGGCACCTACGACTTCCTCGCGCGCGACGACGTCGACTACGTCTCGATCAAGGTGTCGAGCGTCGTCAGCCAGCTCTCGATGTGGTCGTTCGACGAGGCCGTCGAGAAGGTCGTGAAGAAGCTCACGCCGCTGTACGAGCTCGCCGCGAAGGGCGCCGCGCGCGGCCAGGCGAAGTTCATCAACCTCGACATGGAGGAGTACCGCGACCTCGACCTCACCATCGCGGTCTTCAAGAAGGTGCTCGACCAGCCGCAGCTGCGCGGCCTCGAGGCCGGCATCGTCCTGCAGACGTACCTGCCCGACGCCCTCGGCGCCATGCAGGACCTCACCGAGTGGGCGCTCGCCCGACGTGCCGCCGGCGGCGCACCCGTCAAGGTGCGCGTCGTCAAGGGCGCGAACCTCGCCATGGAGCACGTCGACGCCGCCATCCACGACTGGCCGATCGCGACGTACTCGACCAAGCAGGACTCCGACACGAACTACAAGCGCGTCCTCCACTGGTCGATGACCCCCGAGCGCATCGACGCCGTGAAGCTCGGCGTCGCCGGCCACAACCTCTTCGACGTCGCCCACGCGTGGCTCACCGCCAAGGAGCGCGGCGTCGAGCACGGCGTCGAGTTCGAGATGCTGCTCGGCATGGCCACCGGCCAGGCCGCGGCGGTGCGCGGCGACGTCGGCCGCCTGCTGCTGTACACGCCGGTCGTGAACCCGTCGGAGTTCGACGTCGCGATCGCGTACCTCATCCGCCGGCTCGAGGAGAACGCGAGCCAGGAGAACTTCATGTCGGCCGTGTTCGAGCTGAGCGAGAACCGCGCCCTGTTCGAGCGCGAGCGCGACCGCTACCTCGCCTCGCTCGCCGCCCTCGAGGGCGAGGACCCGGAGGACCCCGCGCCCGGCCCGAACCGCACCCAGAACCGCCGCACCGAGTGGGACGAGAAGGATGCCGCGGAGCTCGCGGGCACCGTCACCGGCGCCCCTGCCCCGGGCGACCAGCACGAGGGTTCGCTGACGAGCGTGGTGCTCGGCATCACGCGCGGCTCCGACGGCGAGCCCGTGCTCGGCTACGCCGACGAGGCCGCCGCGCTGGCCGGCCCGGGCGTCACCCCCGGCTTCCGCAACGAGCCCGACACCGACCCGGCGCTCGCCGCGAACCGCGACTGGGGTCGCCGCATCCTCGAGCGCGTGCCCACCTCCACGCTCGGCATCGACACCCTGAAGGCCAACCGCATCGAGACCGCCGACGAGCTCGAGGAGCTCATGTCGGCCGTCGCCGCGAACGGCGCCGAGTGGGGCCGGATGTCGGGTGATGAGCGCGCCGCCGTCCTCCACCGTGCGGGCCTCGCGCTCGCCGCGAACCGCGACCGCCTCATCGAGGTCATGGCCGCCGAGACCGGCAAGACGATCGCCGAGGCCGACCCGGAGATCAGCGAGGCGATCGACTTCGCGCACTACTACGCCGAGCGCGCCCGCGAGCTCGACCACGTGCAGGGCGCGACGTTCGTGCCGTCGAAGCTCACCGTCGTCACCCCGCCGTGGAACTTCCCCGTCGCCATCCCCGCCGGTGGCGTGCTCGCCGCGCTCGCCGCGGGCTCGGGCGTGATCATCAAGCCCGCGAAGCTGTCGCAGCGCTCGGGCGCGGTCATGGTCGAGGCGCTGTGGGAGGCCGGCATCCCGAAGGACCTCCTCGCGCTCGTCGACCTCGGCTCGCGCGAACTCGGCACCAAGCTGGTCTCCGACGAGAAGGTCGACCGCGTCATCCTCACGGGCGCGTACGAGACCGCCGAGCTGTTCCGCTCGTTCCGCAAGGACCTGCCGCTGCTCGCCGAGACGAGCGGCAAGAACGCGATCATCGTGACGCCGTCCGCCGACCTCGACCTCGCGGCATCCGACGTCGTCAAGAGCGCGTTCGGCCACGCCGGCCAGAAGTGCTCGGCCGCCTCGCTCGTGATCCTCGTCGGCTCGGTCGCGAAGTCCGAGCGGTTCCGCCGCCAGCTGGTGGATGCCGCGACGAGCCTCCGCGTCGGGTGGCCCGAGCACCCGTCGAGCCAGATGGGCCCGATCGTCGAGCCCGCGAACGGCAAGCTGCTGCACGCGCTCACGACGCTCGGCGCCGACGAGGAGTGGCTCGTCGAGCCGAAGCCGCTGGATGACACGAACCGCCTCTGGTCGCCCGGCATCCGTGCGAACGTGAAGCCCGGCTCGTACTTCCACCTCACCGAGTTCTTCGGCCCGGTGCTCGGCGTCATGCACGCCAAGGACCTCGAGGAGGCCATCCGCTTCCAGAACGCCGTCGACTTCGGGCTCACCGCGGGCCTGCACTCGCTCGACTCCGAGGAGATCGCGACCTGGCTCGACACCGTCGAGGCCGGCAACCTGTACATCAACCGCGGGATCACCGGCGCGATCGTGCAGCGGCAGCCGTTCGGCGGGTGGAAGCGCTCGTCGGTCGGCGCCGGCGCGAAGGCGGGCGGTCCGAACTACCTGCTCGGGCTCGGCGACTGGCAGCCCGACCACGGCGACGGCAGCCGCTCGCTCCACCTGCGCGGCCTCGAGAAGCGCGTCGCGGAGCTCATCGAGGCGTCGCAGTCGTCGCTCGACTACGAGTCCTACGAGGTGCTGCGCCGCGGCGCCCTCTCCGACGAGGTCGCCTGGGCCGAGGAGTACGGCACCGTCAAGGACGTCTCGGGCGTCGGCGTGGAGCGCAACCTGTTCCGCTACCTGCCCCTGCCCGTCACCGTCCGGATCGGCGAGGACGCGACCCTCGCCGACGGCCTCCGCGTGATCGCCGCGGGCCTGCTCGCCAAGTCGAAGCTCGAGGTCTCGACCGCCCACGAGCTGCCCAAGGGGGTGCGGGCGATCCTCGCGGCCCGCGACATCCGCGTGGTGCGCGAGGGCGACGCTGGGTGGCTGGCGCGCGCCGCCAAGGGCGAGATCACGACCTCGCGCGTGCGCCTGGTCGGCGGCTCGGCCGCGGCGCTCGCCGACGCGACGAACGGCACGCCCGACCTCGCCGTGTGGGCGCACCCGGTGACCCCGTCGGGCCGGGTCGAGCTGCTGCCGTTCCTGCACGAGCAGGCCATCTCGATCACCAACCACCGGTTCGGCAACCCGACGACGATCTCCGACGGCGTCATCTAGGGCGTCTCGAACGGATGCCACGAGGGGGGCGGTCGCGCGAGCGGCCGCCCCCATCCCGTCCCCGGGTCCCGTTCGAACGAGGTTCCGCCGCTCGAACCGGGGACCGACGTGGTTCCGTCGGCGGAACCCGGTTCCGTTGCGCTCGAGTGCGTGCTCCGAGCACGTCGGAAGCGGTCGCCGTAGGCTCGGGGCATGTCCGTGCACGCGCCGATCGTCACGCTGACCATGAACCCCGCGCTCGACGTGTCGAGCACGGTCGAACGGGTGATGCCCGAGCACAAGCTGCGGTGCGGCCCGAGCCGGTTCGACCCGGGCGGCGGCGGCGTGAACGTGAGCCGCGCCATCCGGAACCTCGGCGGGGACTCGATCGCGGTGTACCCGCTGGGCGGGCCCACCGGCCAGGCGTATCGCGGGTTCCTCGAGCAGGCGGGCATCATCGGGCGCGTCGTCACCATCGCGGGGAACACCCGCGAGAGCTTCACCGTCGACGAGCTCGCGACGGGCGAGCAGTTCCGGTTCGTGCTCCAGGGGCCGACGCTGCGCGAGCCGGAGTGGCGCGCGTGCCTCTCGGTCGTCGCCGACCACCTGCCCGTCGGCGGGTTCCTCATCGCGAGCGGCAGCCTCCCGCCGGGCGTGCCCGACGACTTCTACGCGATGCTCGCGCGCATCTCGGCCGACCACGACATCCGGCTGGTGGTGGATGCCTCGGGGCCGGCGCTCGCGGCCGCGCTCGACGCGGGCGTGCACCTGATCAAGCCCAGCCGCGACGAACTCGCGGAGCTCGTCGGCGCGCACGGCGAACTCGATGACGCGGCGATGGTCGACGCCGCCCGGTCGCTCGTCGCGGCGGGGCGGTCGCGCATCGTGGCGCTCACGCTCGGCGGCCGCGGCGCGATCCTCGTGAGCGAGGGGGAGACGCTCCGGCTCGCGACCCCGCGCGTGGAGGTCGCGAGCGCGGTGGGCGCAGGCGACTCGTTCCTGGCCGGGCTCGTGCTGCGGCTCGCCGAGGGGCGCCCGCTCGCGGACGCGTTCCGGACCGCGGTCGCCGCGGGCAGTGCGACGGCGATGCTGCCGGCGACGGAGCTGTGCCGGGCGGAGGACGTGGCGCGGCTCGAGGGAGAGCTGGCGGCCGCTTAGACGCGACCGCGGTTGCGGCGACGGATGGCACGCGGCGCCCGCCCGCCGACGAAGGACCGGCCGGCGTCGACGAGGAACCCGTTGCGCAGCGCCTCGCGGCCGATGAGCATGCGGAAGCCCATCTCGTCGCGGTTCGTGAGCGTCACCTCGGCGGTCACTGCGCGGCCGAGCAGCACGAGGTCCATGAGGACCACGATCCGCTCCTGCGTGTGGCCCGTCGAGCTGCGCACCACGCGGCGGTCGTGCACCGGCAGTTCGACCGTCGCGGCGTCCTGGTCGGTGTCCTGCCACGGGTGGATGCCGAACCGGACCCGGTCGACGCCGTCCCGCGTGAACTCCTCGACGTCGAACGCGTGCAGCGCCGACGAGCGCGCGCCCGTGTCGAGCTTGGCCTTGATCCACTCGACGTCGGCCTGGGGCAGGCGCACCCACTCGCGCCATCCGGCGATGGTGCTTGAATGGGTGGGCTCTGTCATCCGAACCATCTTCGCAGGGACCACCCCATGAAACTCGCGATCCTGTCGCGCGCGCCCCACGCCTATTCGACCCAGCGTCTCCGTGCTGCAGCGCAGCAGCGCGGTCACGACGTCAAGGTGCTGAACACGCTCCGCTTCGGCATCGACCTGTCCGGCCCGGAACCCGACCTGCAGTACCGCGGCCGGCAGCTGTCGGACTACGACGCGATCCTGCCCCGCATCGGCAACTCGATCACGTACTTCGGCACGGCCGTGGTGCGCCAGTTCGAGCAGATGGACGTCTACACGCCCAACACCGCGAACGGCATCACGAACGCGCGCGACAAGCTCCGCGCGACGCAGATCCTCTCGCGTCACAACATCGGCATGCCCGCCACGACGTTCGTGCGCAACCGCGCCGACCTGCGCCCCGCCATCGAGCGCGTCGGCGGTGCGCCCGTCGTGATCAAGCTGCTCGAGGGCACGCAGGGCATCGGCGTCATCCTCGCCCCCGAGGTGAAGGTCGCCGAGGCGATCATCGAGACGCTGCACTCGACGAAGCAGAACGTGCTGATCCAGAGCTTCATCAAGGAGAGCCGCGGGCGCGACATCCGTGCCCTCGTCGTGGGCGACCGCGTCGTGGCCGCCATGCGGCGGAGCGCGGCGGGCGACGAGTTCCGCTCGAACGTGCACCGGGGCGGCACCGTGGCCGCCGTCGAGCTCACGCCCGAGTACGAGCAGGCGGCCGTGCGCTCGGCGCAGATCATGGGCCTCAAGGTCGCCGGCGTCGACATGCTCGAGGGCAACGAGGGTCCGCTCGTGATGGAGGTCAACTCGTCACCCGGCCTGCAGGGCATCGAGACGGCGACGAACCTGGATGTCGCGGGCGCCATCATCGACTACATCGCCAACCAGGTCGCGTTCCCCGAGATCGACGTGCGCCAGCGCCTCACCGTCTCGACGGGCTACGGCGTGGCCGAGCTCGTCGTGCACGGCGCGGCCGACCTCGTCGGCACGACGCTCGGCGAGTCGGGGCTGTGGGACCGGGACATCACGGTGCTCACGGTGCACCGCGGTACGACGGTGATCCCGAACCCGCGCAAGGGTGTCGTGCTCGAGGCCGAGGACCGGCTGCTGTGCTTCGGCAAGCTCGAGGAGATGCGCTCGATGATCCCCGAGCGGCGGCGGCGCCGGCAGAAGGTGCGCAAGCTGCCGAAGGAGCCGATCCCGGCGCCCGCCGAGGCCGCCGGCTGACCGCGCGCTAGCCGGTCGCCGACCGCGAGCGGAGCGCCCGTTCGACCGCGGCGAGCGCCTCGGGTGCGGCGACGCCCAGCCGGCCGACCGCGTCGGCGTAGACGGATGCCGCGGCCTGCAGCGCCTGCTCGACCGGGTCGCCGGTTGCGAGCACGAACGTGCCGGCCCGCCCGCGACCCTCGACCACGCCGTCGGCCTCGAGCTCCTTGTAGGCGCGCGCGACGGTGTTGACGGCCAGGCCGAGCTCCTCGGCGAGGGCGCGCACCGTGGGCAGCTTGGCGCCGGCGGGGAGCCGGCCGTCGCGCACGGCGTCGACGACCTGCATGCGCAGCTGCTCGTAGGGCGGGGTGCCCGAGTCGCCGTCGACCGTGAACCGCATGCCGGCGGGCGTCAGTCGCGGTTCCGGTTGACGAGCCGCGACAGCACGATGGCGCTGCGCGTGTGGTCGACGTTCGGGGCGATGCGCACGCGCTCGAGGGCGTCCTCGAGCGAGGTGATGTCGCGGGCCCGCATGTGGACGATGGCGTCGGCGCTGCCGGTGACGGTGCCCGCGTAGACCACCTCGGGGACGTTCTGCAGGATCCGCTGGAGCTCGTCCGGAGCGACGGTGCCGCGGCAGAACAGCTCGACGTACGCCTCCGTGCTCATGCCGTCGACGGCTGGGTCGACCTGGATGGTGAACGCCTTGATGACGCCGTCGGCGACGAGCTTGTCGACGCGGCGCTTCACGGCGGAGGCGGACAGGCCCACCGAGGACCCGATGTCGCCGTACCCCGCCCGGGCGTTCTGCCGGAGCAGGTCGAGGATGGCGCGGTCGAGGTTGTCCATGTGGGGAGTGTACGACCGTTCGTTGCGCCGCGACACGACCCGGCGCGGCTTTCGTGCGCGGTGTTGCACGTTCGTGATCGCCCGCGCGCTCGGCGGCGACGCGTCAGGCGCTGCCCGCGCGCGCGTGCCGGGCGCGCAGGCCGTGCATGAGCGCGTCGAGGCCGAGGCGGAACGCGCGTTCGGCGCCCGAGGCGTCGGCGTGCTCCGGGTCGAGGGCCGAGCGGAGCGACGCGAGCTCGACGGGCACCGACGCCTGCGTGAGCAGGTCGCCCGGGGCGACGATGTCGAGCGCCGAGCCGAGCACGTGCGCCTCGACGGTGCGCATGACCGCGACCGCGTCGCGCGTCGACCACCCGCCCTCGAGCAGGGAGCCCACGACGGTCTCGTACATCTCGAGGGTGGATCGGTCGCGGATCGGGGTGGTCGCGAGCAGCGGGATGACGTTCGGGTGGGCGGCGAACGCGGTGAGGTACGAGCGCGCCCAGGCCTCGAGGGCGGCATCCCACGGGTGCACCCCGAAGGCCGAGACGTCGATGCCCTCGACGATCCGCGCCCGGACGAGTTCGATGAGCTCGGCACGGCTGCCCACGTGGTTGTACAGCGACGACACCTGCCGGTCGACCCGCGCGGCCAGCGAGCGCATGGTGAGGGCGTCGCCGCCCTCCTCGTCGACGAGGTCGAGCGCGGCGCTGATGAGCTGTTCGCGTTTCAGCCGTGTCACGAATCCCTCCCGGGGTCTTCCGTCGCCGTGCTCCGGAGTGTAACGTGACCGCACGCAAACACGAACACTGTTCGTAAACGGATGCCGCGGTCCGCGACGTCCGGCGAACGACCCCGACGAGACGAGGTGCGGTGACGACGACGTTCTTCCACGGCGGCACGGTGTGGACCGGTGCCGGAGGCGGCGACGAGCGCGCCCTGCTCGTGCGCGACGGCGTGGTGGTCGCGGTGGGCGCGGCGGCGGAGGCCGCGGCATCCGCTGCCGGCGAGGTGGAGCGCATCGACCTCGAGGGTGAGTTCCTCATGCCGTCGTTCGGCGACGGGCACGCCCACCCGATGTTCGGCGGGCTCGAGGCCGACGGGCCCGACGTGCGCTCCTGCCGGTCGGTCGAGGAGATCGTCGCGGAGGTGCGCCGGTACGCCGAGGCGCACCCCGAACTCGAGTGGATCACCGGCGCGTCGTACGACGGCAGCCTCGCCGAGCAGGGCCTCTTCGACGCGCGATGGCTCGACGACGCGGTCGCCGACCGGCCGGTCCTCCTGCGCGCCTGGGACTACCACACGGTGTGGGTCAACTCGCGGGCGCTCGAGCTCGCCGGCATCGACGCCGCGACGCCCGAGCCCGAACTCGGCGGGATCCCGCGCCGCGAGGACGGCACGCCCCTCGGCACCCTCCGCGAGTGGGGCGCCGTCGACCTCGTGACGGCGGTCATGCCGCCGCGTTCCGTCGAGGCCGGCGTCCGCGCCCTCGAGCGAGCCGGCCGCTACTACCTCGAGCGCGGCGTGACCTGGGTGCAGGACGCCTGGGTCGAACCCGCCGACCTCGACGTCTACCTCGCCGCCGCGGCATCCGGGGCCCTGCCGCTGCGGTTCAACCTGGCGCTGTACGCCGACCCACGGCGGTTCCTCCGCGAGCTGCCCGAGATGGCCATGGCCCGCGACCGCGTCGCGGCGGCCGGGTCGCCGCTGCTCACCGCGAACACGATCAAGTTCTTCGCCGACGGCGTGGTCGAGAACGAGACCGGCGCCCTGCTCGAACCGTACTGCTCGGGCCTGCACTCGCACGGCATGTCGGTCTGGGGCGCCGAGCGCCTCGCCGAGGCGGTGCGCGCAGCGGATGCCGCGGGCTTCCAGGTGCACGTCCACGCCATCGGCGACGCGGCCGTGCGCCAGGCGCTCGACGCCATCGAGCGCGCCATCGACGCGAACGGCCCGCGCGACCGCCGCCCCGTCATCGCGCACGCCCAGCTCGTCGACGACGCCGACCTCGCCCGGTTCGCCGAGCTCGGCGTCATCGCCAACATGCAGCCGCTCTGGGCGCAGCTCGACGCGCTCATGACCGTGCTCACCGTGCCGCGGCTCGGCCGCGAACGGTCGGACCGCCAGTACCGGATGCGCTCGCTCGCCGGTACGGGCGCGACCCTCGCGTTCGGCTCCGACTGGCCCGTCTCGTCGGGCGACCCGCGCGACGGGCTCGCGATCGCGGCGTCCCGTCGCACGATCGACGGCGAGCCCGCGGGCGGATGGACCCCGCACGAGATCGTGCCGATCGAGGCCGCGCTCGGCGCCTACACCTCGGCGGTCGCCCACCAGGCGTTCGCCGACCACGCCGCCGCACCGTGGGGACGCATCGTCCCCGGTGCGAGCGCCGACCTCGTCCGGCTGGCGCGCGACCCGCGCACGGTCGACCCGCACGACCTGCCCGCCGTCGCGGTGCGCGAGACCTACCTCGCCGGCGCACCACGACTCACGCCGGCGGACGCGGTTCCGACCGCCTCCGCACCGGACCCCCACGCAGAATCCGAGCGCAGCGTCGCGCTCCACCCCTGAAAGGACCCACCCCGCGATGTCACAGACCACCGTCGCCGGAACGCCCGGCCACGCGGCATCCGCCACCGAGGGAACGCACCTGCGCCGCGTGCTCGGCGTACCCTCGCTCGTGCTGTTCGGCCTCGTCTACATGGTGCCGCTCACCGTGTTCACGACCTACGGCATCGTCACGCAGCTCACGGGCGGGCGCGTGCCGCTCGCCTACGCGATCACGCTCGTGGCCATGTTCTTCACTGCCCGCTCGTACGCCCGGATGGCCGCCGCCTACCCGTACGCGGGCTCGGCGTACGTCTACGCGCAGCGCACCTTCGGGCCCGGCGTCGGCTTCCTCGCCGGCTGGTCGCTCATGCTCGACTACCTGTTCCTGCCGATGATCAACTACCTCGTGATCGGCATCTACCTGAACGCCGCCTTCCCCGCCGTGCCGCAGTGGGTCTTCATCGTCGCGACCATCGCGCTCGTGACCGTGCTCAACGTGGTCGGGATCCTGTCGGTCGCGCGCGCCAACTTCGTGATCATCGCCGTGCAGACCCTGTTCATCGCCGCCTTCATCGTGCTGAGCCTCGTCTCCATCGGCGGCACCGGCGAGGTCGACCCGGTCGCGCCCTTCACCGGCGACGGCACCGTGGAGGGCACGGGGGTGCTCTTCGCGGGCGCCGCGGTGCTCTGCCTGTCGTTCCTCGGGTTCGACGCGGTCTCGACGCTCGCCGAGGAGGCGAAGGACGCCACGCGCTCGGTGCCGCGCGCCATCATGATCACGACCATCGCGGCCGGCGTCATCTTCATCCTGCTCTCGTACCTGTCGCAGCTCGCGTTCCCGTCGAACGCGTTCACGGATGTCGACTCGGCCGCGCTCGACGTCATGGGCGCCGCGGGCGGGCAGTTCCTCGCGATCTTCTTCACCGCCGCCTACATCGCCGGGGCGACGGGCTCGGCGCTGACCTCGCAGGCGTCCGTCGCGCGCATCCTCTACGCGATGGGCCGCGACCGGGTGCTGCCGCGGGCCGTCTTCGGTCGGCTGTCCGAGCGGTTCCGCACGCCGGTCGTCGCGATCCTCGTCGTCTCGGCGATCTCGCTGTTCGCCGTCGTCATCGACCTGGGCCTCCTCGTCGAGATGATCAGCTTCGGCGCGCTGATCGCCTTCTCGGTCGTGAACCTCACGGTCGTGAAGCACTACTTCATCGACCGTCGTGAGCGCTCCGGCGCGGCCGTCGTGAGCAACCTCGTGCTGCCGCTCATCGGCTTCGGTCTCACGGTGTGGCTCTGGACCAGCCTGTCGGGTCGCACGTTCGTCGTCGGCCTGATCTGGCTCGCCCTCGGCCTGGTGCTGCTCGGCTTCGTCACGCGCGGGTTCCGCCGCCCGGTGCCGATGCTCGACCTCCGCGAGGAGGCGGCCGTCGACGAGGGGAGCGCGGACGCCGCTGCGGACCCGGCCACCGCTCCGGCGGTGCCGACGAGGGAGCGAGCGCAGGGGTAGCTCCCGCTCCCCGGATGCCGCGGCGCCCCGCGCCGGCGCCGCGGCATCCGTTCGCCCTCGGCTGACACGGTGGGATGCCGCTCACCGCCGACCTACGCTCGAACCATGAGCCTCACCGCACCCGCCCGCCTGGGCATCCAGCTGCAGCCCCAGCACGCGACCTACGGGCAGATCCGCGACGCGGTGCTGCGCATGGAGGACCTCGGCGTCGACGTCGTCTTCAACTGGGACCACTTCTTCCCGCTCTCCGGCGACCGCGACGGGTTGCACTTCGAGGCGTGGACCATGCTCGGCGCGTGGGCCGAGCAGACCGAGCGCGTCGAGTTCGGCACGCTCGTCAACTGCAACTCGTACCGCAACGCCGACCTGCAGGCCGACATGGCCCGCACGCTCGACCACATCAGCGCGAAGGGCGGCGACACCGGTCGCTTCATCTTCGGCACCGGGTCTGGCTGGTTCGAGCGCGACTACGACGAGTACGGCTACGAGTTCGGCACGGTCGGCTCCCGGCTCGACGACCTGGCCGAGGCCCTCCCGCGGGTGAAGGCGCGCTGGGCGAAGCTGAACCCCGGTCCGACCCGCGAGATCCCGATCATGATCGGCGGGCAGGGCGAGCAGAAGACGCTGCGGCTCGTGGCCGAGCACGCCGACATCTGGCACTCGTTCGTGCGACCCGACGCGATCGCGCACAAGCTCGACGTGCTCGCCCGCTGGGGCGAGCGGGTCGGGCGCGACGTCTCCGAGATCACCGTGTCGAACGAGCTCTCGCGCGGCCGCCTCGACGACGACCACGCCGACGCGCTCTACGACGCGGGCGTTCGCCTGTTCACGCTCGGCATCTCGGGGCCCGACTACGACGACGCGCCCGTGCAGCACTGGCTCGCGTGGCGCGACCGTCGCAACGACGCGGTCGGGGTCGACGCCGCGTAGCGGGCGGATGCCGCGGGCGGCTCAGCCCGCCGACCCCTCCGGCTCCTCGGGGCCGAGCGAGACGCGACCGTTCGCATCCCACGTGGCGCTGAAGGTGCCCGTGTCCGGCTGCTCGGTCCGCACCACGAGCCCGTCGGGCGGGAACCGGCCGTCGGACGTGCACGACGCGGCCGACGGACCCGACGGCACGACGAGCACCAGGCACGCGTCCCGGCCGTCCTCGCTCCGGACCGCGACCACGCGGACGCCGTCCGAGCGCGCGGCGAGCAGGCGCCGGCTGTCGCGGTCGAGATCCACCTCGACGGGCGGTGCCGGGTAGCGGACGCGGTCGCCGTTCGGCACCGGCGCGTCGAACACCCGCCACGCCGCGGTCTCCGAGGTCGGCACCGAGCCCGGCTCATCGGGCTCGGGAATGACGGCATCCACGGTCAGCCCCGCGGCGAGTCCGACGAGCAGGGCGACCGCGGTCGCCGCGATGAGGGTGGTCCGCGACGGCGCGGAGGTCGGATGCTCGCGGTCGTCGGCGCGGTCCGCCGGGGATTCCGCGCGGGGCTCGCCGCCGGCCGTCGGCTCGGGGGCGGCCACTGGTCGGCTCGGACCGGCGGACCGCAGGGCCTCGAGCTCGCGTGCGGCCGCCTCGCGCTCCGCGTCGGGCACGTTCGCGCCGAACGCCGCGCGCTGCAGTCGGGCGATGCGCTCGTCCGGGTCGTCGTGGTCGGGCATGGGAACTCCGTCGTCCTGCCGGTCTGGTCGCCCAGCATGCGCCGGGAGGTTGGGAATGGGATGTGACGGTCAGCCGGTGGGCGCCGCCGCGGCGTTGACCTCCGCACGGCCGTCCGGCGTCCAGCCGGCGAGGTAGACGCCGACGCCCTGCACCGAGATCTCCGCGCGGAGGCCTTCGCGCGGGAAGCGACCCTCCGTCGTGCAGGCGGTCGCGGGCCGGCCCACCGGCAGGGCGAGGATGAGGCACGCGTTCTCGCCGTCCGCGGTGCGCACCGCGACGAGCCGGACGCCGTCGGAGCGCGTCAGGAGCAACCGGCGGGTCGAGTCGTCGGCGTCGATGTCGATGAGCGGTGGCGGATGCCGCACGAAGTCGCCGTCGGTGGCCGGCCGATCGAACACGTCCCAGGCCGCGGTCTCGGTCACCGGCACGCCGACATCCGCTCCCTCCGACGACGGGATGGCGCCCCCGACGCCCCAGCCGATCGCGACGCCCACGACGAGCGCCGCCGACGACGACGCGAGCACGCGACGCAGGCCCCATCGGGTCGGGCGGCCGGTGCGGTCGGCGCCCGACCGGTCGGCGCGGTCCGCCTCGGCGGGCCGGCCGTCGTCCGAGGCGGCGGACGGCTCCGGGGTGAGCGGCGGGCCGTCGGGGTCGCCATCGCCGCCGCCGGTGCGCAGGGCGGCGAGCTCGGCCGCTGCCTCGGCACGATCGGCATCGGAGGCGTCCGCGCCGTACGCGAGTCGCTGCAACCGCGCGATCCGCTGGTCGAGGTCGTCGTCATCGTGCATGGGAACTCCGTCGTCCTGCCGGCCGGGCCGACCGGTCCAGCATGCGACGCGACGTTGGGAATCGGATGTGCGACCGCTCCGGGCGCCAGCTCCGGGCGCCAGCTCCGAGCCACGGGTCCGAACGTCCGCCCTCGGCCCGCGTCAGGTGCCCGACGAGGCCCGGACGCCCTCGACGCTGATCCGCAGGTCGCCGGTCGGCTCGAGCGAGACGGCGTAGAACCCGCGCGACTGGATGAAGGTCTGCATGGCGAGGCCCTCGGACGGGAACATGCGATCGACCGTGCAGGTGCTCCCGCCGCTCACCTCGTCGACCCGCAGGAGCAGGCACAGGTCGCCCGAGGAGCTGCGCGCCGCCCACACGGCGACGCCGTCGGACCGGGTGGCGAGCAGCCGCAGGCTCTCGGGGATGAGGTCGCCGGCCGCGAAGAACGACGGGTCCACGGCCAGGTCGGCGGCCGTCGGCTCGCGTTCGAACACGTCGGCCACCGGCGTCTCGTCGATCGGGCCCACGAGCGTGCTGGGCGGCTCGAGCCCGAGGGGGAACGTGACGTCGTCCTGGCCCTGGCCGTCGACGCCCTCGGCGACGAGTTCGGCGGCGGCGATCGACGCCGTCGCCCAGCCCGCGCTGAACCCGATCGCGAGCGCGATCGCCCCCACGAGGACGGCGGTCGGCACGCCCACGGTCCGCATGACCGACGGCGACGACGCGCCCCCGAGCGCGCCGATCCCGAGGGGGTCCGGATCTTCCGCGACGGGGTCGTCGACGTGGCCCTCGGCGGGCGGCGTCGCTCCGGCCGCCTCGGCGGTCGGCGCCCCGTCGTCCGGTGCCGTGCCTCCGAGCGAGCTCGATGCCGGCGGCTCGGGGTCGGCGGAGCCGACGGCACCCGAACGCACGGCCTCGAGGGCGTCGATCGCGCGTCGCCGCTCCGCGTCGCTCGCCCCGGCCCCGTACGCGATGCGCTGGAGTTCGGCGATGCGCTCGGCGTTCGACATCCGGTCTCCTCGTCCTGCCGGCGCAGGGACCGGACTCCGCTCAGCCTGCCCGAGCGCGACCACCGGCGGCAACCACCGCCAGGCCCGGACCCGGCCGCGCGCCGCGCACGATCGGTGCGCGCTCGACGCGGGCGAATGCGGCGGAAACACGCGGCGGCGCCAGCCGTCACCCGTGATTCGTTGCGTCGGGTGGCCCAACGCGCACGGATCCTGTGCACGATGCCGAGAACTCCCGTCCGGTTCGTCGCACACTGGAGGTGGCGTCCCGCCGCGCGTGCATCCCGAGCACGCCGTCGGGGCTCGACAAGAGCGACCTGGTCCGCCGACACCCCACCGGCCGGGTCGGCGGCGCGCCGCCGTGCTCGGCTCCCGAACACCTCATGAGGAGTGAGATGTCGACTGTGATCGAGACCGAGACCCGAACCGCCGCACCCGAGCGCACCCCGTCGAAGAAGACCGTGCTGATGTGCCGCCCCGAGCACTTCACCGTGGTCTACCAGATCAACCCGTGGATGGACCCGGCCAAGCCCACCGACACCGCGCTCGCGGTCCAGCAGTGGCAGGTGCTGCACGACACCTACGTCGGGCTCGGGTTCGACGTGCACCTCATCGACCCCGTCGAGGGCCTGCCCGACATGGTGTACGCGGCCAACGGCGGCACCGTGATCGACGGCATCGCCTACGGGGCGAAGTTCACCCACGAGCAGCGCGCGGCCGAGGGCCCCGCGTACATGGACTGGTTCCGCCAGGCCGGCTTCGACGTGCGCGAGCCCGTCGAGACCAACGAGGGCGAGGGCGACTTCCTCCTGGTCGGCGACGTGATCCTCGCGGGCACCGGCTTCCGCAGCGACTCGTCGAGCCACGACGAGCTGCGCCGCATCACGGGCCGCGAGGTCGTCACGCTGAACCTCGTCAACCCGAGCTTCTACCACCTCGACACCGCGATCGCCGTGCTCGACTCCCGCCCCGGCCAGGAGCACATCGCCTACCTGCCGAGCGCGTTCGACGAGCCGTCGCTCGAGATCCTCCGCGAGCGATACCCCGACGCGATCCTCGTCTCCGAGGAGGACGCCGCGGTGCTCGGCCTCAACTCCTACAGCGACGGCCGCAATGTCGTCATCGCCGCACGCGCCAAGGGCTTCGAGCAGCAGCTCCGCGACGCCGGCTACCACCCCATCGGCGTCGACCTGTCCGAGCTGCTGCTCGGCGGCGGCGGCGTGAAGTGCTGCACGCTCGAGCTGCGTCGCTGAGCGAACGCACCGCAGTCGGCTGATCGAGCGGGCGGATGCCACGGGTGCGAGCCCGCGGCATCCGCCCGTTCGCGTGCCGGGCCGAGGTCGTCGCCCGGCGCCCCCGCGACCGCCGCGCTACGATGCAGCGAGACCCAGGATCGCGATGACCGGAGGTGCGACGATGGCGCGCAAGAAGGCCGACAAGAAGTCCGACAAGAAGTCCGGCGCGAAGGCGAAGGCCGCGTCAACGAGCTCGTCGACGGATGCCGCGGCGCAGGCCGACACGGCGGCGAGGTCCGCCCAGAAGGCCGCCGCGAAGGCCGTCGAGGCCGCGAAGGCCGCCGTCGCCGAAGCGGCGCGGCTCGCGAAGCAGGCCGACAAGGCGGCGCGGGCGAAGGTCCGCGACCTCGAGCGCAGCCTCGACAAGCTGCGCAAGCGCGGCACGGCCGACGGCTCGACGTCGACCCGGGCGGAGCCCGCCGACACGACGCCCGAGGAGGCGACGGCTGCGGCCCGTGCCGCGGCGGCACCGCAGCCGGCCGCCGCCGAGTCGGCCCCGGCCGCCCCGAAGAAGGCGGCCGCCGCGAAGAAGCCCGCCGCCCCGAAGCAGCCGGCCGCGCCGAAGCGCTCGGCCAGCGCGGCATCCGCCGACGACCTCGCGAAGAAGACCGTCGCCGAGCTGCGCGCGATCGCCAAGGAGCGCGGACTGACCGGCTACTCGCGCATGCCGAAGGCCCAGTTGGTGGAGGCGCTGCGCGGCTAGCCCGCTACTCGAGCGAGTCCGCGAGGAACGTCAGCAGCGCCGCGTTGACCTCGTCGGCGTGCGTCCACAGCAGGCCGTGCGGGGCGCCCGGGATCTCGACGTACTGCGCGGCGGGGAGGCGCTTCGCGAACTCCCGGGCGGTCGCGTCGATGGGCAGGATCCGGTCCGCGGTGCCGTGCAGGATGAGCGACGGCACGTCGATGCGCTCGATGTCGCCGCGGAAGTCGGTGAGCCAGGTGTCGACGCACGCCGACGCGGCGTACCACGAGGCCTGCGCCGCGGTCGCCCAGCTGCCGCGCACGGCCGCCTCCGAGATGCGAGAGCCGAGGTTCTCGTCGAGGTTGTAGAAGTTCTCGAAGAACGAGTCGTACCAGGCGAACCGGTCCTCCTCGGCCTGCGCCTTCAGCCCGTCGAAGTCGGGTGCCGCTCCGGCGGGGTTGTCGTCGCTCTGCCGCAGGTACGGCTGCAGCGACCCGAGGAAGGCGGCCTTCGCGACGCGGGCGCTGCCGTGGGCGCCGAGGTAGCGTGCGACCTCGCCCGTGCCCATCGAGAACCCGACGAGCGCGACCTCTGTGAGGTCGAGGGTGTCGAGGAGGACCTTCAGGTCGGCGGCGAACGTGTCGTAGTCGTAGCCCGTCGCGGGCTTGCTCGACCGGCCGAACCCGCGGCGGTCGTAGGTGATCACGCGGTGGCGCGACGAGAGCAGGGCCCGCTGCTGCTTCTCCCACGACTGCCCGTCGAGCGGGTAGCCGTGGATCATCACGACGGTCTGGCCGACGCCGTGGTCCTCGTAGTAGAGCTCGATCGGTGCGGAGTTCTCGGTTCCCACTTCGATGTACGGCATACGTCCCCCTGGTGCGTGGTGTGGTGTGGCGCAAGTCCAGCACCCCGCGGGCCCCCGGGCAAGGGTGGGCGCCGACCGGCCGGTCGCACACCCCGGCGTGCTATGGCGGGCGCCCCGGACTGGGGGTCGGCGGCGGCATCCGCGGGTTCGGACCCCGTGCGGAGCGCGGGTACGATTCCACTCGTGCCGTCGCGACCTGAGGAGCCACGCATGACCGGGCCGCTGGTGGTGATCCCCACCTACAACGAGCGCGACAACCTCGCCGAGATCGTCGCGCGCGTGCGTGCGGCGGTGCCGGCGGCATCCGTGCTCGTGGTCGACGACAACTCGCCCGACGGCACCGGCGAACTCGCCGACGAGCTGGCGCGAGCGGATGCCGCGGTGCACGTGCTGCACCGGGCGGGCAAGGCCGGGCTGGGCGCCGCGTACCTCGCCGCGTTCGACTGGGCCCTCGCGCGCGGACACGACCCCGTGGTGCAGCTCGACGCCGACGGGTCGCACCTGCCCGAGCAGTTGCCGCAGCTCCTGGCGGGCCTCGAGTCGACGGATGCCGCGGGCCGGCCCGCCGACGTCGTCATCGGCTCGCGCTGGGTGCCCGGCGGTGCGGTCGTGAACTGGCCGACGCGTCGCATCTGGCTCTCGCGCGCGGGAAGCGCCTACTCCCGGTGGATGCTGCGCCTGCCGGTGCGCGACGCGACCGCGGGCTACCGGGTCTTCCGCGCCGAGGCGCTGCGCGACCTGCACCTCGAGGAGGTGCACACCCGCGGATACGTGTTCCAGGTCGACATGACGTGGCACGCGGCGCTCGCCGGGCTGCGCATCGTCGAGGTGCCCATCACGTTCGTCGAGCGCGAGCGAGGCAGCTCGAAGATGAGCGTCGACATCGTGCTCGAGGCGATGCTCCGCGTGACGCGGTGGGGGCTGGCCCTGCGGTTCGGACGCGGACGGCGGGCGGGTGCCCACGCGCCGGACCGCCGCCGTCCGATGCCGGGTGCCGCGCGGGAGTGACCTCGGGGCGCCTCTTGCGCCCCCCGTTCGGGTGACAAGTGCGGCGGTGGCCTCGCGGGGCGGTCCGGCGCTGCTACGTTCGCGCTAGCAGCGTGGCTCCCGAACACCACGTGTGCGGAAAGGCGACGATGTCGCGCAGATCTGCGGCCCTGTCCCGCACCCTGTCCGGCCTCCTCAGCGGGGCGCTCATCCTCACCACCCTGCAGCTCGCCGCGGCCCCGGCCTCGGCCGTATCGGAACCCGATCGGGATCCGGCTGCGCTCCTCGAGGCGGCGGCCGTCGAGTCGCCCGCCGCGCCGCCGGGGCCGCTGGACGGGGCGCCCGACGGCGCGACGAGCGCGACGGGTCACGCGGTCGACACGTCGTCCGCGGCCTCCGAGGTCGTCGCCGACGGTGCGATCCTGCGCGGCGCGGTGCAGAACATGGACGATGCGCCGCTCGCGGGGATCACCGTCACCGCGTACGGGTACTCGGACGACCAGCCGGAGATCCCGGTCGCGATGCGGCAGGTCGTGTCCGGGGCGGACGGCCGGTGGGAGATCTCCGGCATCGACGAGGTGGCCGACCGCTGGATCGTGGAGTTCGTCGATCCGCAGGAGCGGTACGCGACACAGTTCTGGCAGCGGGCCACGGAGTACCGTGCGCCCGTGCCCATCGAGTTGGGAGAGGGCGCCGTGGTCGAGGGGATCGACGCGGTCATGCAGCTCGTCTCGACGATCACCGGCCGGATGACCGGCCTGCCGGCGGGACTCGTGGCACTCGACCAGTACGTCTGGCTGCACGTCTACGACTGGGACCGCGGGGACTGGGTGAACGTCGCCGAGGCGGAGGTCGCCGCCGACGGCACCTTCTCGTTCAGCGGGCTGGGTCCGGACTACTACGTGGTCCGGGGGTTCGCCGTCACCGAGCGCGGCGTCGGGCTGGCGCCGTCCGGGGTGGTCCTCGTCAACGAGGGGCAGGAGCAGCGCGTCGACCTCCGGCTCGAGCGCGCGGTCGACGGGCCGAACCGCGACTTCTCCGGCGACTGGCGGGACGACGTCCTGGCGATCAACTCGACCGGCAAGCTGCTGATGTACGCCGGGAACGGCAACGGCGGGTGGGCCGCCCCCGGCGACCAGGTCGGCTTCGGGTGGAACACCCTCGACATCGTCTTCCCGGTCGGCGACTTCTCCAACGACGGGTACACCGACCTGATCGGGCGGTCGACGGCCGGCGATCTGTGGCTGTACCGGGGGAACGGCAATCGCGGGTGGGCGGGGTCCGTCAAGCTCGGCCCCGGATGGGGCGGCTTCACGAGCGTGTTCGCCCCGGGTGACTTCGACGGCGACGGCTTCGTCGACGTGATGGCGCGCGATCGGGCCGGCGCACTCCTCCTCTACCCGGGCAACGGCGTCGACGGCTTCCGCGACCGACCCAGGGTGATCGGGTCCGGCTGGCAGGGGTTCACCGCCCTCATCGGACCCGGCGACTTCGACGGCGACCAGCACGTCGACGTGCTCGCGCGCGATTCGGCCGGCCGGCTCTGGCTCTACCCCGGCAACGGTTCGGGCGGCTGGCTCCCCAAGCGCCAGGTGGGCTCCGGCTGGCAGGGCTTCACCGCCATCGCCGGAGCCGGTGACTTCTCGGGTGACTGGGTACCCGACCTGATCGCGCGGGACTCCTTCGGCCGGCTCTTCCTCTACCGCGGCGACGGGCAGGGCGGATGGCGCGGCTCGACGCTCATCGGCTCGGGCTGGAACGGCCTCCGGCTCGCCAACTGAACCGGGGTGGGCGCGGCGGAGTCAACCCGTCGCGCCCGTCGCCCTTCCACGCCTAGCGTGGTCGGACGCGAGGCGCCGCGGACGCGAGGCGCCGCGGACGCGAGGCGCCGCGGGCGCGGGGGAGGCATGCGATGCAGACGTTCCTCCCCTTCGCCGACTTCGATCGCAGCGCGGCCGCGCTCGACTCGGTGCGATTGGGCAAGCAGCGCGTCGAGACCCTGCAGGTGATGCGCGCGCTGACGATCCCGGGCTACGGCTGGCGGCACCATCCGGTGGTGAAGATGTGGCGCGGCCATCGACCGGCGCTCATGGCCTACCAGGACGCCGTCTGCGACGAGTGGGAGCGTCGCGGTCACGCCGACACGTGCCGGCCGAAGACGCTGGTCGAGCTCGACGTGGTGGCGGCGGACGGGAAGCGGTACCGCGCGGGCGACATCGTCGTCCCGCCGTGGGTCGGCGACGAGGCCTTCCACCGTTCCCACCGGTCGAACCTGCTCCGCAAGGACCCGGTGTACTACGCCGAGACGGCCGCCGACGTGCCGCCCGACCTGCCGTACGTGTGGCCGAGCGCCACCGCCACAGACCGTGCCGGCATGACCGACCCCGGCCGGACCGCGTGACTCAGCGCCGCTCCTCGGCGACGGTGTTGCCGCCGTCGACGGCGATGAGCTGGCCGGTCACGTACGAGGCCCCGGGCGTCGCGAGCCACGCGGCCGCGGAGGCCACCTCGTCGGGGCGGCCGCTGCGGGCGACGGGGACGAGCATCCCCTCCTCCGCCTCGCTCGGCAGCTGGCTCGCGGTGGCGATCCAGCCCGGCGCGACGGCGTTCGCCGTGATGCCGAAGACCGCCTCGTCGACCGCGAGCGCCCGCACGTAGCCGAGCATGCCGGCCTTGGCGGTGGCGTAGCCGACGTCCCCGCGCGACGCCATCAGCGGGCCCGAGACGCTCGAGATGCAGACGACGCGGCCCCACCCGACGTCGCGCATGCCCGGGAGCATCGCACGGGTCAGCAGGAACGCCGTGGTCAGGTTCATCGCGAGGTGCGCATTCCAGTCGGCGAGGCTCATGGTGCCGTCGCCGTGCAGCATCTCCGGATCCCCCGAGGCGATCATGCCCGCGTTGTTCACGACGATGGTGGGGCGGATGCCGGCGGAGGCCAGCTCCGCGGCCAGGTCCTCGACCTGCTCCTCGACGTCGAGGCGGGCGATGATCGCGGTCGCCGTGATCCCCGCCCGCCGGAGCTCCTCGGCACGCTCGTGCACGCGCTCGCTCGTGGCGGTGAGCACGAGCCCGGCGCCCAGTTCGCCGAGCGCACGGGCGGTCGCGAATCCGATGCCGTGCGGGCTGCCGGCGCCGCTGACGATCGCCACGCGACCGTCGAGGTTCCACATCGATGGCACGTCCATGGCGTCATCGTAGGCACGGCGCGCGTGCCCGCGCACGGCGTCGCCGCGACCCGTCAAGGGGTTGGGTGCGGCTGCCGCCCGGCGTAGCCTCACGAGGAGGCGGCCGGCACCGGTCCGCCGCGACGCGAAGGGGAGTGCATGGTCGCCGTCAACGACCGGGTGAGCTGGGCCACGTCGCAGGGACGCACCAGGGGCAGGGTCGTCGAGCGCCGCACGTCGGACTTCACGTTCGAGGGGCAGCGGTTCACGGCGAACTCCGACGAACCCGCGTTCATCGTCGAGAGCGAGAAGACCGGCGCGCGTGCCGCGCACAAGGGTTCCGCGCTGCGGGTGCTGAAGAAGTAGGAGGAGGATCGCGCATGACGAAGACCACGACCGACCGCGAGGCCCGACGGGCCGCGAAGCGTGCCGTGAAGGAAGCTCGGAAGGCCGGCAAGGAGACGAGCAAGCTCGCCTCCTCGCTGCCGGAACCGGCCAAGTCGAAGGTGAAGGCCGCGGCGAAGGCCGAGCAGGCCCGGATCGACGACGCGAAGCGTGCGACATCCGATCGTCCCCACGCCGCCAAGCGCGTCGCCCGGCGCTCGTCGGCCCGGCTCGAGCGCGTCTCGGTGCGCTACGGCACCGCGGGCGGCCGCGCATCGTCGAAGGACGCGTCGAAGAAGGGCAGCCGGTCCGGCACGATCAAGCAGCAGCGGGCGCAGGTGAAGCAGCCGTCGCGCATGGCCGTGTTCAGCGCGTTCCGCACCGCGCTCGCCGGACTGACCACGCCCACCGACCAGAAGCAGGCCCGTAAGACGGCGAAGACGCGGGTCCGCCGGATGAAGCGGGCGGCGTGACGTGGCCACCCGGCTGAACGAGACGGCGCTGCGGCATGCCCGGTCGCTGGTCCGCGACGGCCGGGTGGTGCGCGACGAGCGCGACGACTGGAGCGAGCACGCGCCCGCCGCTGCCGACGAGAACCGCTTCATCGACCGCGAGGGGTGGACGGAGTACCGGCACTGGCACCTCGGGGTCGACGACGACGAGAAGGACGAGACGAAGGGCGCCTATACGTTCCCGTACGGCGACTTCTCGAAGGTGCACCGCTGCGCCGTGATCTCCCTGGAGAGCCGGGCGGGCCAGTACGGCCACGACGACATCCGCGACGCCGCGAAGAAGCTGCTCGAGCTCATCGACGCCGACTGAGCGGATGCCGCGCCGTCGCTCAGTCGAGCGGCAGGATGCAGGCGGGCGCGGTGAGGTCGAGCGCGCGGCGCGTCCCGCCCGTGACGAGGTCCACCTCGACGAGCGCATCGCCCTCCTGAGCGGCGACGACGACCGTCCGGTCGTCGAGGTGCGCGTGGTGGCGCGGCCAGCGGGCGCCGATGGGGTGTTCGGCGGCAACGCGCGGGTGCGCGGCATCCGTCGCATCGAACACGGACACCGCGTCGCGACCGCGGACCGTCACGGTGAACTGCCGTCCCGAGGGGGCCACGTCGAGGTGCGACGGCTGGACGACGTCGTCATCATCGGCAGGCGGCCGGACCACGGCGGGCTCGGTGCCGGCCGCGCGTGCCGAGGTCGCGTCGACCTCGAACGAGTGGAGGCGCCCGTCGAGCTCGCCGACGACGTGGAGGACGCCGTCGCGGACGAGCAGGTGGCGCGGGCCCGTGCCCGGCGCGAGCTCGATGGTGCGCACGATGCGGAGGGTCGCCGTCGCGGCATCCGTCGTCTCGGCCGGGTCGATGACGAACTCGTGGACGGCGTCGCCGCCGAGGTCGCTGACCACGTGCGTGCCCCACGGGGTGGGGACGACCTGGTGCGCATGGGGTGCCTCCTGCCGGTCGGCCACCGGGCCGGTTCGCGGGGGCAGCGCCAGCGTGGAGGGCCGGCCGAGCCACCCCGCCGCGTCGACCGGCACCGCCGTGACCGAGCCGCTGCCGTAGTTGGCGACGAGCACGACCCCCGCCGCCGCATCGACGGCGACGTGGCACGGGTGCGTCTCGCCGTGCTCGACCGAGTCGACCGGTTCGATCGCGTCGCCGACGGCGTGGAAGGTCGAGACCGACCCGGACTCGTCCTCGCCGACCGCGACGAGCAGGTCACCCGATCGTGCGACGAACGACGCGTTCGACGCCTCGGCCGACGCGAGGACCCGCCACTCGCCGTCGGCGGACCGCTCGACGAGGTGCAGCCCGGGTCCCGGGCCGTCGGGGGTGTACGACCCGATCGCGAAGCGGCGCGCTGCGCCTCCGCCGCTCACAGCTGCACCGGCATCCGCTCGGACGCGGCCTCGGCGGCCAGCGCCGTGGGCCGCGCGATGGGAACGAGCCGGGTGAGCTGGGTCACGTGCTTCGGGGTCAGCTCGTCGAGCGTCGCGACCTCGAGCAGCTTCATGGTGCGCACGATCTCGCTGCGCAGGATGTCGATCGCGCGGTCCACGCCGCGGCGACCGCCCGCCATGAGGCCGTAGAGGTATGCGCGGCCGACGAGGGTGAAGCGGGCGCCGAGGGCGACGGATGCCACGATGTCGGCGCCGGACATGATGCCGGTGTCGAGGTGCACCTCGAGGTCGTCGCCGACCTCGCGCACCACGTCGGGCAGGAGCAGGAACGGCACGGGCGCGCGGTCGAGCTGGCGGCCGCCGTGGTTGGAGAGCACGATGCCGTCGACGCCGGTGTCGGCGAGGAGCTTGGCGTCCTCGACGGTCTGCACGCCCTTGACGACGATCTTCCCGGGCCAGAGCTCGCGGATCTCGTCGAGGTCGGCGAACGAGATGGTCGGGTCCATCGCCGCGTCGAGCAGTTCGGCCACGGTTCCGCCGGTGGAGGAGAGCGAGGCGAACTCGAGCTTGGGCGTGGTGAGGAAGTCGATCCACCATCCCGGGCGGGGGAGGGCGTCCAGGATCGTGCCCAGGGTGAGCTGCGGCGGGATCGAGAAGCCGTTGCGCCGATCGCGCAGTCGTGCGCCGGCGACCGGGGTGTCGACGGTGAAGAGCAGCGTGTCGAACCCGGCCGCGGCCGCGCGTTCGGCGAGGCCGTACGAGATCTCGCGCTGCTTCATGACGTAGAGCTGGAACCAGTTGCGCCCGGTGGGGTTCGCCGCCTTCACGCCCTCGATCGACGTGGTGCCGAGCGTGGAGAGCGTGAACGGGATGCCGGCCGCGCCGGCCGCAGCGGCCCCGGCCTCCTCGCCCTCGGCCTGCATCAGGCGCGTGAAGCCCGTGGGGGCGATGCCGAACGGCAGCGCGCTCGTGCCGCCGAGGACCTCGCGGCTCGTGTCGACGACGGGCACGTTCCGCAGGATCGACGGGTGGAACTCGATGTCGAGGAATGCCTGCCGTGCGCGCGCGAGCGAGATCTCGCCCTCGGCCGCACCCTCGGTGTAGTCGAACGGCGCCTTCGGCGTACGGCGCCTCGCGATGTCGCGCAGGTCGGCGATCGTGAGCGCCCGCTCGAGGCGGCGATCGGTCGGGTTCAGCGTGGGTCGCTTGAACCGCAGGAGCTCGGCGAGCTCACGCGGGTTCGGGACCTGGCGCTGCACCATCCCCCCTCGTTCCGACGTCTCGTCTGACACCGTAGCCGATGCGGTCGGACCCGGCCGGGTCGATCCTCAGCCCGACGGGCCGGTCGCGCAACCCCCTGACAGCCGTCAGCCGGCCCGCGCAGACTGGGAGCGACGGCGCGCCCGCGCCGCGGAGGGAGTGCGAACGTGAGCGACATCAACACGCCCCGGGGCGGCGAGCACCCGCAGGAACCCGCCGAGGGCTTCGGCGAGGGCGGTGCCCCCGACGAGCGCCGCCACCCCGACCAGCCGGCCGAGGGCGGCGACGAGGACACGCCCCCGGACGACATGTCGTCGTACAACATCCAGCCGCCGCCCACCGAGGACGGCGAGGTCCCGGGCGTGCCCGACGCGAGCGGCGCGCTCGAGGGCGGCACCGAGGACGAGCCGGGCGCGAACGCGACCGGCGTCGGCGCCTGACCCGCGCTTCGGGGCGGACGGCCGCGCGCATCGACCGCGGGCCGTTCGCCCCTTCGCGCGCCCGAGCGGATCGGGCACGCTGGGCGCATGAGCGGATACGCCAACCCGGACCGGCCCGACGAACGACTGAGCACCGCGGAGCGGGAGGAGGCCGTCACGCGGCTCTCCGAGTTCCACGTCGAGGGCCGGATCACCTCGCCCGAGTTCGACGAACGCGCCGCCGCCGCGCGCGCGGCGGTGACGCGCGGCGACCTCGTGCCGCTGTTCGCCGACCTGCCCTCGGCCGGACCCTCGTGGGAGTCCGAGCCGTGGGCCGCAGCCCCCGCGGCGTCGGCCGCCACCGGGACGCCGGGGCCGCCCCTCCCGCCGCCGCCCGCCTCCGCCGCACTCGCGGCCGGGCCGGCGCGCACCTCCCGCGCGCTCGGCGGACGGGTCGGCGACACGGTGATGGCGCTCACGCCGTTCCTCGCGTTGGCGCTGTTCTTCCTGTTCGGGTTCGCCGGCGGCTTCGTGTGGTCGTGGCTGTGGTTCCTGATCATCCCCATCGTGGCGATCGTGATCTACGGCCCGACCGGGAAGCCCGACTCGGAACGCTGAGCCGGCTGCGGGCCGCCTCCGATCAGCCCTTCTTCGGGCGGATGCGCACCCGGTTGTTCCCCGGCGTCTCGTCGAGTTCGACGACGCCGCCGCGCGACTTCAGGAAGTCGGTGAACGTCGGGAAGCCCAGCCGTCGCTCCTGGAACGACGGGTCCATGCGCAGCATCTGGTTCTTGACGGCGCTCGACCCCTGCCACTCCTGGTCGTTCTTCGCGCGCAGCAGCTCGAGCGCCTTGAGGAGCAGCCGACCCGGGTTGCGCGTGGTGCCGGCGGCCGCGTCGTCCGCAGCGGGCTCGACGGGGGCGACGAACTGCACCGCCCTGGGGGAGCCCTTGGGCGCCGCCGCCTCGGCGGGCGCGGTGCTCTCGGGCGCCGCGTCAACGGATGCGGCATCCGTCACCGACTTCGACGAGGCGCGCCGACGGCGCGCGGGCGCGGGCGTCGGCTCGGCTGCCGGCCCGGGCTCGGGCGCGCCGGTCGTCGACGACTTCGGCTCGGCGCCTCTCGACGTGGCGCGGTCCTCGTCGTCCGCGACCGCCGCATCCGTGGCCAGCAGCGCGTCGTAGTCGGCGTATTCGTCGCAGGCGGCCGTGAGCGCTCGGCTCGTGCCGCCGGCGACGCCGATGCCGACGACGTAGCGGCCGAGCTTCTTGGCCTTCTGCGCGAGGGCGACGTAGTCCGAGTCGCCCGCGACGATCACGATGTGCGACAGGTCCTGGATCATGAAGAGGTCCTCGATCGCGTCGACCGAGAGGCGGATGTCGGCGCCGTTCTTCGTCGCCGAGAGCGGGAACAGCTGGACGAGGTCGACCGCGCGGTCGATGAGCTGGCCGCGGTAGCTGGCGTTGACCGGCGTCGACCAGTCCGCGTAGGCGCGGGCGATCGCGATCGTGCCGAACGTCGCCGCGAAGTCGAGCACGGCGTCGATGTCGACCGTGGCCTGCTGCAGGCGCTTCCACGCCTGGGTGCCGGGAGCGACCGTCTTGGTGCGGCTGGTGTCCTTGCGATACGAGCTGTCGCCGTGCAACTGGTCGTACCGGGAGATGACGATGTTGTCGAAGTCGAAGTAGAGCGCGACCCGGGGTTCTGCCGTAGTGGCCATGTCGACCTTCCGTCGGGGTGTCCCCCGATCGTAGGCCCCGGCCGTGGTCGGCGCCGCCTCAGGGCTCGCGCGCCCGGATCATGGCGGCACCGGTACCACGCCGGTATCGTGGACGCACCCTGCGGACCCAACCCTGCTGGAGGTCGTCATGCCGCACCGTCCGCCATCGACCGTTCCCCGGTTCGCGCGTCTCCTCGCGACGGGCGCGGGCGCTGCACTCCTCTTCACGACGGCGATCACCGGCCCCCCGGCCTCCGCGATGCCCGCTGCCGCACCCGCGACGGCGCCCGTCCGACCCATGATGGCGCCGCAGGTGCCGAACGGCGGGCCGGACCGCGACTTCGACGGCGACGGCGTCGCCGACGTGCTCGCCATCGGCGGGACCGGCGAACTGCTCCTCTACCGGGGCACCGAGGCCGGTCCGCTTCGCGCGGGTACCCGCGTCGGCAACGGGTGGGCCAACTTCGACCTCGTCTTCGCCGTGGGCGACTTCTCGGGCGACGGCCGCCCCGACGTGATGGCACGCGACCTCGGCGGCGACCTCTTCCTGTACCGGGGCGACGGCAACGGCGGCTGGCTCGGCGGCGGTCGCGTCGGCTACGGCTGGCAGGGGTTCACCGCGATCCTCGGCGCGGGCGACTTCAACGGCGACGGCACGAGCGACGTGATCGGCCGCGACGCCTCCGGTCGATTGCTGCTCTATCCCGGCAACGGCGCCGGCGGGTGGCTGCCTCCCACCCAGATCGGCTCGGGCTGGGGCCGGCTGAAGTTCCTCTCCGCGGCGGGGGACATGGACTTCGACGGAGCCGCCGACGTGCTCGCCGTCGCCTACGGCGAGGTCGAGGGTCCGGCCCCGGGCTGCGGCAGCGGCGCCGACCTCCTGCTCTACTCCGGCAGCGGGCGCGGCGGGTTCGCCCGCTCCGGGGCGATCGGCTCGGGATGGTGCCCCTTCAACACCGTGATGGGCGGCGGCGACCGCGTCCTCATCACCCGCGACGCCTCCGGTACCCTGCTCCGATACGTGCGCACCGGACCCGCCTCGTGGGCCTCGCCCGTGGTCGTCGGCACCGGTTGGAGCAACCTGCGCATCGTCACCTGAGGTTCCGCGCGTCCTGGCGGATGCGGATGTACCCCGAACAGGGGTACATTGGGCGAACCCTGCCGGATCCGGGACGTTCGGGAGACCCTGATGACCGCACTGCCGCACGCTCGCCATCGTCGTTCGCTGATCGCCCTCGCGGGCATCGCGGCCCTCGTGGGACCGCTCGTCGCCGTCGCCGCCCCGGCGACGGCCGCACCCCTTGGCGGACCGGTCGCCGCCGTGGTCGCCGCGCAGGGGTCCGGCCCCGAGCGGGACTTCTCCGGTGATGGCATCGACGACACCCTCGCGATCAGCGAGTCGGGCGATCTGCTCATGTACCGGGCCACCGGCAGCGGTTCGCTGACGGGCGGAGTGCGGATCGGCACCGGTTGGAGCGGGTTCGACCGCGCCTTCGTCCCCGGGGACTTCACCGGCGACGGCCGTGCCGACGTGATGGCGATCAACGCCGCGGGCGACCTCTTCGTCTACCCCGGCAACGGCACCGGCGGGTGGCTCGCGCCGTACCAGGCGGGGCGCGGCTGGCAGGGGTTCATCTCGGTGTTCGGCGCCGGCGACCTCAACAGCGACGGCGCGCCCGATGTCGCAGCCCGCGACCCCCAGGGACAGCTGCTGTTCTACCCCGGCAACGGTCGTGGCGGATGGCTGACGCCGCGAGTCATCGGCACCGGCTTCGCCGATTTCCAGCACGTGGTCGGCGCGGGCGACCTCGACTTCGACGGGCGCGCCGACGTCGTCTCCACCCCGAGCGCCAACGACGAGGGCCAGACGATCGCCTGCGGGTACGACCTGCACCTCTACTCCGGCACCGGCAACGGGTCGCTGCGCAACAGCGGCGCGATCGGCTCCGGGTGGTGCACCTTCACCGCCGTGACCGGCGGTGATCGCGTGCTGATCGCGCGCGACCCGTCCGGCGTGCTCTGGCGGTACGTCCGCACGGGGCCGTCATCGTGGACCACCGGGAATGCGATCGGCTCCGGCTTCAACTCGGTCCGCCTCGTCGGCTGACGCGTCGGTCGCTCGGGCGATCAGGTGCGGAGCACGACGTTCCGCGGCTCCTCGCCGCGTCGCATCCGTTCGATCTGGTCTCGCAGCAGCCGTGCCATGCGCGGCATCATCGCGGTCGTGGCGCCGCCGACGTGCGGGGAGATCAGCACGTTCGGCAGCGCGAAGAGCGGGTGCCCGTCGGGCAGGGGCTCGGGATCGGTGACGTCGAGCGCGAAGCGGAGCCGCCCGCTGGACGCCTCGGCGAGGATCGCGTCCGTGTCGGCGACCGGCCCCCGAGCGACGTTCACCACGAGCGCACCGTCGGGCAGCGCGGCGAGGAACTCGGCGTCGACGAGGCCGGCCGTGGCATCCGTCAACGGCACGACCACGATCACGATCTCGGCTCGGGGGAGCAGCGCGGACAGTTCGTCGATGCCGTGGACGCGGCCGGCGTCGTCGTCGCGCGCACGGCTCGCGACGCGCGTCAGCTCGACCTCGAACGGCGCGAGGCGGGCCTCGATCGCCCGGCCCACGCCGCCGTAGCCGAGGAGGAGCACGCGTCGGTCTGCGAGGCTCGCGTGGCGCGCCGGTGCCCATCGCCCCTCGGTCGCCGCTCGCACGAAGTCGGGCAGGCCGCGCTGCGCCGCGATCGCGAGGCCCACCGCGAGCTCGGCCGTCGAGGTCTCGTGCACGGATGCCGCGTTGGCGAACACGTGCCCCGGGGGCAGCGCCGCGGCGATGTCGTCGTACCCGATCGACTGCGACTGCACGAGGCCCACGTCGAGCCCCTCGAGCGCGCCGAGGCGGGCGGACGCCCCCATGTACGGCGGCACCACCACGTCGATGCGGCGACCGGATGCCGCGCCGGGGGGCGGGCCGGCCAGGTCCCACTCGACCAGCTCGACCCCGTCGGGCACGCCGCCGCGTGTCTGCTCGAGCGCGCGACGGAGCGTCGCGCCGGGCACGGTCACGAGGAGGGGCCGGGTCTCGGTCATGCGACGATCCTCCCAGAACGTCCGCGTCGGCGACCGGGGCGGATGCTACCGTGACGCTCATGGACGAGAGGGCGGGGGCGTCCGACGGGGTGGCCGCGCCACCGGCGGGTCGTCCTGATGCGATCGACGTCGACGGCGCCGCGGTGGTGGGCCATCCCGCGCGTCACGGTCGAGCCCACCGGCTTCACCGGGAGCGCTCGCGGCGGCCGCGCGAGGAACTCGCCGAGGCGCTGAAGGAACGCGTGTACGCGAGCTTCACGGGTCTCGCGATCGTGCTCGTGCAGCTCGAGAACGTGGAGCATGTCGGGGCGGCGCGCGCCACCGCCACGCTGTTCATCGGCATCGTCGCGATCACGGCGGCGGGCTTCGTCGCCGATGTGGTCGCCCACGTCGCCGTGCACGGCGGATTCCCCAACCGGGCGGAGGTCGGCCGGATGCTGCGCGTCTCGGGCACCGCGATCGCCTCCGCGGCGGGACCGCTCGTGGTGCTGGCACTCGCCGCGTTCGGGCTGTTCGATCTCGAGCCCGCGCTGCGAGCCGCCTCGATCCTCTACCTCGTGACGCTCGGCCTCATCGGGTTCGTCGCCGTGCGCCGCACGCGCGCCGAGTGGTGGAAGCAGTTGGTGGCGCTGGGCGCGCTCGTCGCCCTCGGTCTCGCCGTCGTCGCGCTGCAGCAGCTCGCGCACGGCCACTGATCCGCCCGGCGCGGCAGCCGCACCCGCGCGCAGCTCACGCCCGGTCGGGTGCCGTTCCCGCTCGAGCCGGTCGGCCGGGGGTCGGCCCGAGGGAGAGCGGGCCGGTGCGTCGCGCGGCGACGTGCGCCGCGGACGGCGCCGCCGTGGGCGTCGCATCCGGCCGGGTGACCGCGACCGGACGGGTGACCGGCACCGCGATCGCCGCGGTCGGCGCCTCGGCGTAGTCGAGTCCGAAGCGCGGCATCCACCCGTCGGCCGGATGCCGGACGACCCGCAGCCCGCGCGCGACGATGAGCCAGCCGATCCCGATCAGCGCGGCGATACCGGCCGCGACGGCGGCGACGCCGAGCGCCCAGCGCGGACCCCAGGCGTTCGCCACGGCGCCCACGATCGGCGCGCCGATGGGCGTGCCGCCGGAGAGGATCGCCATGTACAGCGCCATCACGCGGCCGCGCAGCAGCGGGTCGGTCGTGGTCTGCACGTAGCCGTTCGCCGTGGTCAGCATGGTCACCACGGTGAAGCCGATGAACACCGTCGACGCGGCGAACAGCCAGTACGTGGGCATGACGGACGCCACCGTCGCGGCGACGCCGAAGAACGCGACCGCCGCGATGATCACGCGCATGCGGGCGCGCTCGCGCTTGGCGGCGAGCAGCGCGCCGGTGAGCGAACCGATGGCGAGGATCGACGACAGCAGCCCGTACTCGCCCGCGCCGCGGCCGAACTCGACGGCCATGGTCGAGGCGAAGATGGGGAAGTTCATGCCGAACGCGCCGACGAGGAACACGATGACGAACACGACCACGAGGTCGGGGCGGCCTGCGGCGTAGCGGAAGCCGGCGACGAACTGGCCGCGCTCGCGCGGCGCCCGCGGCATCCGTCGCAGCCTCGAACCGCGCAGCTTGGCGAGCGCCACGAGCACCGCCACGAACGTGATCGCGTTGATGACGAACACCCAGCCGGAGCCGACGAGGACGATGAGCAGGCCCGCGAGCGCCGGCCCGATCATGCGGGCGGCGTTGAACGAGGCGGAGTTCAGGGCGACCGCGTTCGACATGTTCGACGACGACACGAGGTCGGCGACGAACGTCTGGCGGGCGGGCAGGTCGACGGCGTTGACGATGCCGAGGAGGCCGGCGAAGACGTAGAGGTGCCACAGCTCGGCGTGGCCGAAGATGAGCAGCGCGCCGAGGGCGAGGCCGAGCGCCATGAGCGCCGACTGCGTGAACATGAGGACCTTGCGCCGCTCGAACCGGTCGGCGATGAGCCCGGTGACGGGCACGAGCAGGAGCTGGGGCGCGAACTGCAGCGCCATCGTGATGCCGACGGCGAACGCGTCGTTGTCGGTCAGCTCGGTGAGCACGACCCAACTCTGGGCCGTGGCCTGCATCCAGGCGCCGATGTTGGAGATGAGCGCGCCGATGAACCAGATGCGGTAGTCGACCGACGCGAGGGAGCGGAACATGGCTTTCACAGGGTGGCGAGGTCTCCCATCAGTTCGGCGGCTCGGGCGAGGGTGGCGCGATCCTCCTTCGACAGGTCTCGAAGGCGCGTGGTGAGCCACGCGTCGCGCTGCTTGAGGGTGGTGGTGACGATGTCGCGGCCGGCCTCGGTGAGGCGGATGTTGCTGCGCCGCCGGTCGGCCTCATCGGCCTCGCGCACGAGGTAGCCGGACTCCTCGAGGCAGTTGACCGTGCGGTTCATCGAGGGTGCGGACACGCGCTCGTGCTCGGCGAGCTGCGTCAGCGTGAGCGGCCCGCGCTTGTGCAGCCAGCCCAGCACCGCGAACTGCCCGTCGGACAGGCTCGGGTCGACCCGCTCGGCGCGGAGCCGGCGGGCCAGTCGCAGCGTCGACATGCGGAGCGCGGTGCTCTGCTCGGCGATCGTCCCCATGGGTTCCTTAGCATAACAAATTAGCGATGCTAAGTAAAGCGGATGCCGCGCGGCGCCCGCCGCACCACCCCCGCGTCGATGCCAAGATGAGCGCATGGCGACGTTCACCGATCCGTACGGGGTGCGCATCCACTACGAGCACTGGCGCGTGCCCGAGCCGGTCGCGGTCGTGCAGCTCGTTCACGGCGTCGGCGAGCACATCGGCCGCTACGGCGAACTCGTCGCCGAGCTGAACGCCGCCGGGTACTCGGTGTGGGCCGACGACCACCGCGGTCACGGCCAGACCGGGTTCGAGCAGCACGGCGGCGACCTCGACCGCATGGGCCGGCTCGGTCCCGGCGGATTGCGCGCCGCGATCGACGACGTGCACCGCTTCACGGGCGTCATCCGCGAGACCGAGGGCGGCGACGTGCCCCTCGTGCTGCTCGGCCACTCATGGGGCTCGCTGATGGCGCAGATCATCGTCAACCGCTCCGCCGAGGAGTACGACGCCGTCGTCCTCACCGGCACGGCCTACCGGATGCCGCCGCACATGAACTCGGGCGACCTCAACCGCCGGCACCGCCACCTCGGCACGACCGGGCTCGAGTGGCTGTCGCGCGACCCGGCCGTCGCCGAGGCGTTCGTGCGCGACCCGTACACGACCGCCGTCCCGCTGCAGGAGCTCTTCGGACTCATCGAGGCCGCCCGGCTGGTGGGCCGCCCGCGCCGGTCGCTGCCCGCTGAGCTGCCCGTGCTCATCATGGTCGGCTCCGACGACTCGCTCGGCGGCGAGCAGAGCGCCGTCCGGCTCGCGAACGCATACGCCCGTCGGTCGGGCCTCGTCGACGTCACCCTCGTGGTCTACGACGGCGCCCGCCACGAGATCTTCAACGAGACCAACCGCGAGGAGGTCCGCGCCGACCTCGTCCGCTGGCTCGACGAGCGCTTCGCCGTCGACTGACCCCCTTCTCAGGACGACACGCCGACGGGTCACGCCGACCGCGGCGTGTCGTCCTGAGAAACCCGCCGAATCGGCCGCCGGTCCTGAGAAAAGGAGGTGCCCGAGCGAGCGGATGGCGGGTCAGGGGCGGGGCGGGATGTTGAAGCCGAGCAGGCGGGCGCGGCGCTCGCCGCCGAGCTCCTCGAACCGCAGGATCGTCGGCGCGCAGTTCTCGACGACCGGGAACAGCTCCCGGTAGCGGTCGGGGTCGATGCCGAGCAGCTCGCACAGCACGAGCCGCATGAGCGTCGCGTGCGTGACCACGAGCACGCGCCCGTGCGGAAACTCGTCCACGAGCTCGAGCAGCGCCGGCAGTGCCCGCGCGACGCCCTCGACCCCCGACTCGCCGGCGGGCATCGGCTGGCGGGCCGGATGCCGCTCGAAGGCCGCCCACTCCGCCGGCATCCGCTCGTCGAGCTCGCCCGGGGTGAGGCCCTCGCCCGCGCCGAAGTCGATCTCCACGAGCCGCGGGTCGATCCGCACGTCGAGGCCGGTGGCGGCCGCGGACGGCGCCGCCGTGAGGCGCGCCCGCTGCAGCGGCGAGGCGACGACCGCCGAGAGGCGCGCCCTGGCGGCCCACTCGGCGAGCTCGTCGGCCTGCGCGCGTCCGTGGTCGGTGAGCTCCACGTCGGACGAGCCCGCGTACCGGTGCTCGGCGTGCCAGACGGTCTCGCCGTGGCGGACGAGGAGGAGCGTGCTCATCGCGGCATCCGTTCTGTCGTCGGATCGGACCTGGCCCGAGCCTACGCCCGGCCCCGGGTCCGTAGGCTGGGCCCATGCACGGTGAGTACAAGGTTCCCGGCGGCAAGCTCGTGGTCGTCGACCTCGACGTGGTCGACGGCGCGATCCGCAACCCGCGCGTCGCGGGCGACTTCTTCCTCGAGCCCGACGAGGCGCTCGACGACCTCAACGCGGCGCTCGAGGGGCTGCCCGCCGCATCCGAGGCGAAGCAGATCGCCGCGGCGATCACCAAGGGGCTGCGGCCCGATGCCGTCATGCTGGGCTTCTCGCCCGAGGCGGTCGCCGTCGCCGTGCGCCGGGCGTTGACGGATGCCACCACCTGGGCCGACTACGAGTGGGAGATCGTGCACGATCCCGCCGTGTCGCCGCGCCTGCACCTCGCGCTCGACGAGGTGCTCGCCACGCGGGTCGGCGAGGGGCGCCGCAAGCCCACGCTGCGGTTCTGGGAATGGGAGGAGTCGGCCGTCGTCATCGGCTCGTTCCAGTCCGTGCGCAACGAGGTCGACCCCGACGGCGCGGCGAAGTACGGCTTCGACGTGGTGCGCCGCATCTCGGGCGGCGGCGCGATGATGATGGAGAAGGGCAACGTCGTCACCTATTCGCTGTACGTGCCCGCCGAGCTCGTGCAGGGCATGAGCTTCGCCGACTCGTACGCGTTCCTCGACGACTGGGTGCTGCAGGGGCTGCGGGCGCTCGGCATCGAGGCGACGTACCAGCCGCTGAACGACATCGCGAGCCCGGCCGGCAAGATCGGCGGCGCCGCGCAGAAGCGACTCGGGTCGGGCGGCGTGCTGCACCACGTGACGATGGCGTACGACCTCGACAACGAGAAGATGCTCGAGGTGCTGCGCATCGGGCGCGAGAAGATCAGCGACAAGGGCATCGCGTCGGCCGCGAAGCGCGTCGATCCGCTCCGCTCGCAGACGGGCCTCGCGCGGGCCGAGATCATCGAACGGCTGAAGCAGACGTTCGCCGAGCTGTACGGTGCGACGTCCGGTTCGGTGACCGCCGACGAGCTCGCCGAAGCGGAGGCGCTGGTGGCCTCCAAGTTCGCGACCGAGGAGTGGCTGCAGCGCGTGCCGTGATCGGCGTCGCCTCCTGCGAAACCCGCGGCGCCGGCTGGGGAACCGCTGAACGTGAGCGGATGTCACGCCGTTAGACTCGCCGGGTGGATTGGTGGATGGCGTTGCTCATCGCCGGCGCGGTGCTCGCGTTCGGCGCGCTCGCGGTGCGCCTGCGCTGGATCGACCTGTCGGACAAGACCAAGCAGGGCAAGCCGAGCGGCTCGGCCGTCCTCATGATCGGCGACGAGGTGTTCGCGCCGCGCAAGTACGAGGCGCAGGTCGAGGTCGACCGCCAGGCGCGCCTGCCCGTCCCGGCGCCGGTGCCCGGCGACGGCGACAAGGGCATCTCCTACGCGGCGGCCGACGCCGGCGACGACGACCCGGACCGGTTCCGCGGTCGCATCCGCCTCGACGTCGAGCGCTGAGGCGCGGCATCCGCTGACGCGGACCGCGCGCCGTCGCAGCGCCGCAGCGCGCCCTAGGCGTCGACGAGCGTCGCCCCCCACTCGCGCGCCCGCGTGAGCTCGCCGTCGGCGACGGGGCCCGAGTAGCCGTGCACCCCGAACGTCACCGGGTGATCCACCGGCCGGAAGCCCTTCGAGACGAGCTTCTTCAACGCCTTCTTCGCGGCCGAACCGGGAAGGCGCGGCTTCACCGTGCGCGTGTCGAACGTCGCGACCGCGATCGGCGACGACGGCGGGGCGAGCGCGTCGAGCCACTCGCGGATCCCGCGCGCGGGAATCGTCGTCGCGCCCTGCTGGCGGGCGGACTCGCGCGTGGACTCGGTGGTCATCGAGAACGCGTGCGTCGGCCCGCCGACGATCACGAGGTCCACATCGGGGTCGATCTCGTCCGCCGCCGAGACGGCCTCGACCACGTCGACCGCGTCCACGCCCTCGCTCGACCGCAACCCCTCGGCGATCGCACGCGCGAGCTCGCCCGTGTTCCCCCAGATCGTCTCGTACACCACCAGCGCGCGCATCATGCTCCTCGCTCCTCCGTTCGGGTCCTGGCGGGCCACGTTACGGCGGCGCGTGCCGTGCCGAGTGGGACCTTCGGCCGGTGGCGTGCGCACTGGCAGACTTGACCGGTGCCCGTCGCCGAGCCCGACCGCGTCATCCACGCCGACAACCTCGACGTGCTGCCGACCCTCGCCGACGGCTCGTTCACGCTCGTCTACCTCGATCCGCCGTTCAACACGGGGCGGGCGCAGTCACGGCAGTCCACCCGGCACGTGCGGCAGGGCGTGACGGATGCCGCGGCGCCGGCGCCGTCCGGCACCATCACCGGGTTCGCCGGCAAGCGGTACGAGCGCATCCGGGGCGACCTCATGCGGTACGACGACCGGTTCGACGACTACTGGGGCTTCCTCGAGCCGCGCCTGGTGGAGGCATGGCGGCTGCTCGCCGACGACGGCACCCTCTACCTGCACCTCGACTACCGCGAGGCGCACTACGCCAAGGTGCTGCTCGACGCGCTGTTCGGACGGGAGTGCTTCCTCAACGAGCTCATCTGGGCGTACGACTACGGCGGGAAGTCCAAGCGTCGCTGGCCGACGAAGCACGACACGATCCTCGTCTACGTGAAGGATCCGGAGCGGTACTTCTTCGACTCGGCCGCCGTGGATCGGGAGCCGTACATGGCGCCCGGCCTCGTCACGCCCGAGAAGGCGGCGGCGGGCAAGCTGCCGACCGACGTGTGGTGGCACACGATCGTGTCGCCGACCGGCCGCGAGAAGACGGGGTATCCGACGCAGAAGCCCGAGGGAGTGCTGCGTCGGATCGTGCAGGCGTCGAGCCGGCCCGGCGACTGGGTGCTCGACGCGTTCGCGGGGTCCGGCACGACGGGCGCCGTCGCGCGGTCGCTCGACCGGCGGTTCGTGCTGATCGACGAGCACGCGGACGCGATCGACGTCATGCGCCGCCGGTTCGCGGAGGCCGGCGGCATCCGCTTCGAACGACCGACGCCGACCGACGCGGCCGCCGGCGCCTGAGGCCTACGCCGACGCGCGACGCACGAGGCGCGTCGCCATGATGTTGCGGTGCGGCACGTCCTCGCCGGCGAGCAGGCGCAGGAGCAGGTCGGCCATGAGGTAGCCCATCTCCTCCGAGGGCTGGTGCACGGTCGTGAGCGGGATCGCCGAGGACGTGGCCGCGGGGCTGTCGTCGTAGCCGACCACGGCGATGTCCTCGGGCACCCGCCGGCCGCGCTCGCGGAGCACCGAGAGCGCGCCCGTGGCCATGAGGTCGCTCGCGACGAACAGCCCGTCGAGGTCGGGTGCGCGGTCGAGGAGTCGCCGGGTGGCATCCACCGCGCCGGCGACCGAGAAGTCGGCGGTCTCGACCGCGTCATCGGGCAGGCCGGCGGTCGCGACCGCGCGCCGGTAGCCCTCGAGCCGGTCGACGGCGGCGGGCATGTCGAGCGGACCCGTGATGGTGCCCACGCGTCGGCGGCCGATCGCCAGCAGCCGCTCGGTGGCGGTCATGCCGCCCTCGATGTTGTCGACGTCGACGAAGATGTCGTCGTCGGTGATGTTGGGCGGCCGGCCGCCGAACACCATCGGCATCTCGTGCGCGGCCTCGTGCAGCGAGTGGTCGCCCTCGTGGTGCGAGACCACGAGCGCGCCGTCGACGACGCCGGATCGCAGGTACCGGAGGGTCTTGCGCGTCGGGTCGCTCGTCGACAGCAGCAGGTTCAGCAGGTACTCGCTGACATCGAGCCGGCGCGTGATGCCCTGCACGATCGCGGCGAAGTACGGGTCGCCGAAGAACCGGGTGGTGTCCTCGGGCACGACGAGCGCGATCGCGCCCGACGTGCGGCTCGCGAGCGAGCGCGCCGCACGGTTGGGAACGTAGTTGAGCTTCGCGATCGCCTCGTTGACCACGCGCACGACCTCGGGCGAGACCTTCGGCGAGCCGTTCACGACGCGGCTCACGGTCGCACGCGACACGTTGGCCTCTCGCGCGACCATCTCGAGGGTCGGCGCGGGCGGACGCGCCCCGGACCCGATCACCCCCTGCATGCCGTCAGTCTATTTCCGGGTGGCACGCGGTGGTCGGGTCCGGGGGTCCGGCGGGGGTCAGCGAGCGGATGCCGCGGGCAGCGCGCGGTCTCGGATGACGGCCTGGTACGCCAGGCCGCTGTCCTTGATGGTGCGCTCCTGGGTCTCGTAGTCGACCCGGACGATGCCGAACCGCTTGTCGTAGCCCCAGGCCCACTCGAAGTTGTCGAGGATCGACCAGTAGAAGTAGCCGTGCACGGGCGTGCCCTCGTCGATCGCGTCGAGGATCGACGACAGGTGCGACAGCAGGAAGCCGGTGCGCTCGACGTCGTGCACGGCGCCGTCGGGCGACACCTCGTCGTCGTAGGCGGCGCCGTTCTCGGTCACGAACAGGCGCACCCCGGCCGGCCCGGTGTACTCCCGGTGCACCCGGCCAAGCAGTTCGCGGAGACCGTCGGGCTGCACCTCCCAGCCCATGCCCGTGCGCGGCAGGCCCTGCGAGTGGAAGTGGACGCCCTCGGCGGCGGGGAACGGCGACCGGGTCGGCCGGTCGGTCGGCGCCTGCCCCTCGATGGGGTTCGCCGCCGGACGGTCGCTCACGTACTCCCCGTGGTAGTAGTTCACGCCGAGCGCGTCGATCGGCGACGAGATCACCTCGAGGTCGCCGGGCTGGACGACCGCGTCGAGGCCCAGGGGTCCGACGTCCGCGAGGAGGTCGTCGGCGTAGTGCCCGCGGAAGAGCGGGTCGAGGAAGACGCGGTTGAACTGCCCGTCGATGCGGCGGGCCGCGTCGAGGTCGCCGGGGTGGGCCGGGTCGACGGGCTTCGCGACCGTGAGGTTCAGCGTGATGCCGAGGTCGAGCGAGGCGTCGCGTTCGCGCAGCGCCTGCACGGCGAGGCCGTGGCCGAGCAGCAGGTGGTGGGCCGCGGCGAGGCCCGCCGCGACATCCTGCCGGCCCGGCGCGTGCGCACCGCCCGTGTAGCTGAGGAACGACGAGCACCACGGCTCGTTGAGCGTCGTCCAGATGTCCACGCGGTCACCGAGCGCGTCGTGCACGCTCAGCGCGTAGTCGCGGAACCGGTACGCGGTGTCGCGGTTCGCCCATCCGCCCTGCTCCTCGAGGGCCTGCGGCAGGTCCCAGTGGTAGAGGGTGAGCCACGGCGTGATGCCCGATTCGAGCAGCTCGTCGACGAGGCGCGAGTAGAAGTCGACGCCCTTCGGGTTGACGGGCCCGCCGTCGGGACGGACGCGCGCCCACGACGTCGAGAACCGGTAGGCGTTGAGGCCGAGCTCGCGCATGAGCGCGACGTCGTCGCGGTAGCGGTGGTAGTGGTCGCACGCGACGTCGCCGTTGTCGGCGTTGACCACGGCGCCCGGCACGCGGCTGAAGGCGTCCCAGATGGAGTCCGTGCGCCCGTCCTTGTGGGCGGCGCCCTCGATCTGGTAGGCGGCCGCGGCTGCGCCGAGGAGGAAGCCCTCGGGGAAGCGGCGGACGGCCGCGGCGGTCGGTTCGGCGGCGGGGTGGGTGGTGATGGTCATCCCTTGACGGCTCCTTGCATGATTCCGGAAACGAGCTGCTTGCCCGCGACGACGAACAGCAGCAGCAGCGGGAGGGTCGACAGCAGCACGCCGGCGAGCACGATCGAGTAGTCCACGAAGTGGTTGGACTGCAGGAGCGAGAGCGCGACGGGCAGGGTCGGGTCGCTGCGGTCGAGCACGATGAACGGCCAGAAGAAGTTGTTCCAGGCCGTCACGAACGTGAACAGGGCGAGCATGGCGGCAGCGGGCCGGGCGGCGACGACGCCGACGGTCCAGAAGGTGCGGATCATCGACGCGCCGTCGACGCGTGCGGCCTCGATGAGCTCATCCGGCACGGCCTGGCGCAGGTACTGCGTCATCCAGAACACGCCGAAGGCGCTCGTGAGGGCCGGGACGATGATCGCCCCGATCGTGCCCGTCCAGCCGAGGTCGGCGAACAGGATGTACAGCGGCACCACGCCGAGCTGCATCGGCACGGCCATGGTGGCGACGACGAACACCAGCAGCGGCTTCGATCCGGGGAACCGCAGCTTGGCGAAGGCCCAGCCGGCGAGCGTCGAGGTGACGACGACGGATGCCGCGATGAGGGCCGAGCTGGAGATCGAGTTCCACAGCGCGGGCCAGAAGTTCACGGCCGGGTCGTTGACGACCGTCGCCGCGTTGCTGAGGAAGTTCCCGCCGGGGATCCACGACATGTCGGGGTCGTTCAGCGTCGACGCGTCGCCCGACCCGATGAGGAAGGACCAGTAGAAGGGGAACAGCGAGGCCAGGAGCACGGCCGTGAGGCCGCCGTACACCCAGAAGCCGGCGCGGGCGCCGCGGATGCGCGTGGTGCGCTGGCGGCCGCGGGGCGCCCGCCCGCGCGGCATCCGCCCGGCTGCGCCCGGCGTCGCCTCGGAGGCGGGCGCCGAGGCGGGGGAGGTGTCGAGTGCGGTCATGGCTATCGCCGCCCTTCGTCGCGCACGAGTCGCCTCGTGACGAGCAGGTTGATGAGGCCGATGATCAGGATGATGAGGAACAGGATCCAGGCGAGCGCGGCCGCCCGGCCGAAGTTCCACTGGCCCCAGCCGATGTCGTAGAGGTAGAGCGTGATCGTGAGCCACTGCTGCGCGGCGCCGCCGCGGCCGAACTGGTCGTACATGCGCGGCTCGTCGAAGATCTGCAGGCCGCCGATCGTCGAGGTGATGATCACGAAGATGAGCGTGGGCTTCAGCGAGGGGAGCGTGATGCTCCAGAACTGGCGGAACGCGCCCGCGCCGTCGACCTTGGCCGCCTCGTAGTAGTCGCGCGGGATCGCCTGCATGGCCGCGAGCAGGATCAGGGTGTTGTAGCCGGTCCAGCGGAAGTTCACCATCGTCGCGATCGCGACGTGGCTCCAGAACGGGTCCTTGTGCCACGGGATCGGGCTGACGCCGATGTCGGCGAGCACGTTGTTCACGAGCCCGTGGTTGTCGCCGAACATGTTGCTGAAGATCAGCGCGACGGCGACGGGCGCCATGACGAAGGGCACGAGCACGCCCATGCGCCAGAAGGTCTTGGCACGGATGTTGCGGTCGAGCATGGCGGCGATGAACAGCGCGACGATGAGCTGCGGCACGCTCGAGAGCAGGAAGATGCTGAAGGTGTTGCGCAGGGCGGTCCAGAACTGCGGCTGGCCGAGGATCCACGCGTACTGGTCGAAGCCGATGAACTCGCCGGAGTTGCGGACCAGGTCCCAGTCCATGAACGAGATGACGGCCGTGAACGCGATCGGGAAGAGCCCGACGATCGCGAACATGATGAAGAACGGCGAGATGTAGAGGTACGGCGAGACCTTCAGGTCCCAGCGGCTGAGGCGCTGGCTGAACGAGATCACGCGCGGCTGACGGGGCGGTCCGCTCGTCGGTGCGGCGGGCGGCCTGGTGGCGGTGGCGGTCACGGGGACTCCCGGGGTGTGCGGTGGGCGATCGAGGGCGGGTGGGGGCCGTGCGGGCGCGCGGCCCCCACCCGGTCAGCGGGGGACTAGAAGGCGCTGACCTCGGTGACCCACGTGTTCCACGAGGTCTTCTGGTCCTCGACGCCGTCGAAGACGCGGGTGACGGCGTTCTGCAGGGCGTCGTGGAACTGGAAGAACTTCGGGCCCTTGAAGGTCGCGACGGTCACGGCCTCGGCGCGGGCGATGCCGATCTCACCGGTGGGGGCGTCGTTGAAGTACTCGTTGGTGAAGGCGGTGAGGTCCTCGTCGCTGTACGACTCGGTCTGGCTCGGGAAGGTGCCGGCGTTGGCGAACGCCTTGACCTGCTGCTCGGGCGCGGTGAGCCAGTCGGCGAGCTTCAGCGCCTCCTCGACGTGCTTGCCGTTGGCCGGGACGGTCAGGTACGAGCCGCCCCAGTTGCCGCCGCCGCCGGGGAAGACGTCGGCGATGTCCCAGCCCTCGATCTCGGGCGCGTTGCCGGAGATCACGCCGTGCATCCAGCCCGGGCAGAGCATGGCGGCGAACTCGCCGTTGGCCATCGAGGCGAACCAGTCGTCGCTCCACTGGCCGGCGTAGGCCGAGATCGGCACGGCGCGCTCGACGACGGTGTTGTACGCCTCCTCGATGTCGGCGTTCTCGGTCGCGACGATGGTGCCGTCCGGCTCCTCGTACGCGGTCTCGAGCTGGTTCACGATGCCCTGGAGGACCGAGTTCGCGGAGTCGATGAACGGCTTGCCCGTGGCAGCGGTGTACTGGTCGGCGACGTCGAAGAAGTTCTCCCAGTCGCCCTCGAGCAGGGCGGCGACCTCGCCGCGGTCGGTCGGGAGGCCGGCGGCCTCGAAGAGGTCGGCGCGGTAGCAGACGCCCTGCGGGCCGATGTCGGTGCCGAAGCCCACGAGGCGGCCCTCGGCGTCGGTGGCCGCGGCCTCCTTCCAGTCGAGCCAGCGGCCCTCGGCGCTGTCGGGCACCTCGGCGAGCAGGTCGGAGTACTGCATCGCCTCGGTGAACCAGTCGACCTCGACGGCCTCGATGTCGGCGAGGCCCTCCTTGCCGAGCTTCTGGAAGTAGTTGGCGCGCGCGTCGTTGGAGGTGGCGGCGCGGTTGTGGACGATCGTGACGTTCGGGTTCTCGTCCATGTACTCCTGGAGGAGCTCGTCGGTGTACCCGAAGTCGTTGAACGTGGCGATGGTCAGCTCGACCGGGCCGCCCTCCTCCGAGGCGCTGTCGGCGCCCGAGGCGCAGCCGGTGGCGATGAGGGCGAACGAAGCGGCGCCGGCGACGGCCGCGAACGCCTTGGTGCGTCGTGAAAGCATCACGGTCACTCCCTTGTGTGCGTGGTTGACGGGGGCCTCGCGAGCACGCGTCACCCAGTGGTGAGAGCGCTCTCACGATACGGTTCCCGATGCTAGGCAGCCGGAATGCCACTTGTCAAGAGAGCGCTCTCACGGATGTCGCGCCGTGACCTGATCGTGACCGATGGAGCCCGCATCCCGCGGCGGGGCGGAGCCGGGTCGCCGATCCCGGCGTCTGCCCACCTCGCACTCAGGCCCAGCGGATGCCGCTCCCGGCGTCCTCGGAGCCGGCGCGGTTAGCGTGGCCCGCGTGATCCGAACCCTCCTCGCCGCCGGCCTCGCCGCGGGGCTCGCGCTGTGCGCGACCGGCTGCGCCGGCATCCCCCCGTTGCCGCCGCAGGCGACGTCGCCCGACGCCGCCGCCTCCGTGCCGCGCGCCGGCGTCGCGGGTTCGGGCGAGCGGACGGACGTCGAGTCCGAGTACGTCGCGGACGAGACCTCGGACCCGGCCGTGCTGGCGCAGCTCGAGTACGTCCTCGCATACTGGTCGGATTACAACGACGAGGAGTGGGGCGTGCTCGAGGGCAACGACTGCGTGAACTTCGCCAGCCAGGCGCTGGTCGTCCGCGGCTGGGAGCAGGACGACGAGTGGTTCCACGGCGGCGACCCCTACGCCTCCAGCCCGACCTGGCGCAGCTCCACGGCGATGCACGACTGGCTCTCGACCCGCCCCGACCTCGCGACGCCGCTCGACGACTCGGCTCGGGCCGACGTGCAGCTCGGCGACCTCGTCCAGTTCGACTGGGACGACTCGGGGGACCGCGACCACACCGGTATCGTCACGCGCATCGAGCGCAGCGACGACGGCGAGGTGAAGATCTCCTTCGCCGGGCACACGCGCGACAGCGACTACCGCGACGTCGACGTGGCCATCACGGAGGAGCACCCCGGGGCCTCGGTCTACTACTGGCGCCTGGCCGGCTGATGTCGGAGGGAACCGGACCCAGCCCCGAGGTGCAGCGACGACGACTCATCGTGGCGTCCGTGCTCAGCGTCGTCCTGATCATCGGCTCGTTCACCGCGCTCATCGCGACGGGCGCCGGAACGGCCGGGCGCGAGGCCGAGGGCGAGCCCGCGGCATCCGCCGAGGCGACGCTCGCCCCCGCGACCGAGCGCCCCGCGCCCGCCGAGACCGCAACGCCGGAGCCGGTCGTGCCCGCGTTCGACAAGGGCGCGCACTCGATCGACGACCCCGCGAGCATCTGGGTCGTCGTCGACAAGCTGCGGCCGCTGCAGCCGCAGGACTACGAGCCGGCCGACCTCGTCGCCGTGCCCGTCGCCCACACCTGGGAGCCGCTGCTGCGCCAGGAGGCGGCCGACGCCGTCGTCGCCATGTTCGATGCCGCCGCACAGGAGGCCGGTCTCGCGCTCGCCTCGAACAGCGCCTACCGCTCGTTCGGCGCCCAGGAGAGCATCTACGCCGGCGACGACGACCTCACCGCACGCCCCGGCTACAGCGAGCACCAGACCGGACTCGCCATCGACATCGGCCCCGAATCGGGCGTGTGCTCGCTCGACGTCTGCTTCGCCGACACGCCCGAGGGGCAGTGGCTGCGCGACAACGCCCACCGGTTCGGGTTCGTCCTGCGCTACCCGGCCGACAAGCAGGCGGTGACCGGGTACCAGTTCGAGCCGTGGCACTTCCGCTACGTCGGCGCGGACCTCGCGGCCGAGATGCGGACCCAGGGCATCCCGACCCTCGAGGAGTTCTTCGGCCTCCCGCCGGCCCCCGAGTACGGCTGAGCGTTCACCGGGTTCCCAGCCAGTGCGAGGGATCCTCACACGGCACCGTGGTCTCATGGTCGTGTCCCCCTTAATGCCGACATGAGAACCCCCGCCCATCGTGCCCCGTAAGATCCTCCTCCCCACGTTCCGCCGCTCGACCTTCCGCGCCCCCGACCCCGAGGCCGCCGCGCGCTTCGACCTCGCCCTGCCCGGGGCCAACGTCGACGACGACCGCCGAGCCGCCGCCGAGCTCGCCGAGCTCGACGACCTGCGGAGCCAGTCGATCGAGACGGCGCTGCTCGAGCAGCGGCGACTCGTCGAGGACCGCCTCGCCGCGGAGGCCGCCGAGGACCGCGCGGCGGCAGCGCGCCGCCACGGCCTCGCCGCCGAGGAGGCCGACACCGGTGCCGTCGCACCCGGGCGGCCGCAGGTGGCCCGTTCGTCCTTCGTCGCCGGGCCCGCGGGGGAGCGCCCGCGGCATCCGCGCCACCGCGCCGACCGCGTCGGCAACCGCCGCCCGACGAGCGGCCCACGGCGCCCCGTCGTCGTCGGCTGACGCCCGACCGCGCCCAGCGAACGACCCTCCGGCCCTCACCGCATTCCCAGCAAGCCGTAGCGAATCGTCAACCTCGCGACCATATGATCCGCGAGGGGGCGGCATTCCGGCGCCCGCACCGGTGTCACGCCGCGGAGCCCGCCCGCGCGTGCCGACGAGGGGACCACCGATGGGCGTTCAGACCGCACTCGACGCCGTCACGGGAGCGCCGGCCATCGTCGATGCGATGCGCCTGGCCGACGACCTCGCCTTCGAGGCGAGCCGCGATCCCGGACTCCGCACCGTGCGCGTGCTCGCGCAGGCCTTCCAGGGCGACGACGAGCTCACCGCGATCGCGGCGACGCATGCCCTCGCCGGGGTGTTCGACGCAGGGGCGGCGAAGCTGCTCGTGCGCCTGCTGTCCGACGAGCGCGCGTTCCTCCGAGAGCACGCCGCGTGGGCGCTCGCATCAGGTCTGCCGCGGGCCGACGCGATGGGCGCGCTGCTCCGCCTGGTGACGGACGGCGGCTTCACGGGCATGCTCGCGCAGCGCACCCTCGAGCAGTGGGCCGAGTCGAACGCCGACCCGCTCGTCGTCGGCGTCGAGGGCGCCCTCCTCGGGGTTCGCGAGCCCGCAGCCCGCGCCCGGCTCGTCGAGACGCTCGGCCTCGTCCGCGACCCGATCGCGACGGCCGCGCTCGTGCGGGTGGCGACGGATGCCGCCGAGCCCGAGCCCGTCCGCGTGGCCGCGATCGCCGCGCTCGGCGACCGCCCCGCGAGCCCCGAGCCGCTCGCCGAGCTCGAGCGCCTCGCGGACGGCGACGGGCTCCTGGCGGACGTGGCCCGCCTCGCGCTGGCGGACCTCGCCCGACCCGCGCCCGATGCGGCGACCCGGACGGCCCGCTCCGGCATCACGGTCGCGCAGCTCTTCCTGCACGCCGACATCGACCCCGCGCTCAGCGCGGCCGGCGCGGGCGACAACGGGGGCATCGCGACGCTGCTCGTCCGGCTCGGCGATGCGCTCGCGGCGTCGCCCGACGCGGGGATCCGGCGCGTGCTCACCCTCTCGCGCGGATCGGCACGGCAGGCGGTCGTCGACCTCGACGCCCTCCGCGAGGACGCCGCCGGCCACGTGTACGGCCGCATCCCGCTGCTGCACGACCCGGTGCCGTCCGCGGCGGCGTGGCCGCTCCGGGTCCCGGCCGAGCGAGCGATCCGTCGCGTGCTCCGGTCGGCCGGGCGCGTGGACGCGCTGCACCTCCGGATGGCCGACGTGGGGACGCTCGCCGCCGTCGAGGCCGCCCGCGAGCTCGGCATCCCCGTGGTGTTCTCGCTCGCTCCCGACCCCCACGGGGTCATCGAGTCCCTCGACCGCGCCGGCCGTCTCACGCGCGAGAACTTCGGGCGCACCGACCTGGCCGAGCACTTCTGGTTCCGCGCGCGGCTCGTGCAGCGCGTCGCGGCGAACGCCGCCCACACGGTGCTGTTCCCGCGGCCGCGGCTCGAGGAGGACCTGCTCCGGCTCGTCGGCGTCGACCTGACGGCGCATGCCGAACGGCACACGATCGTGCCCGAGGGCGTCGACTTCGCGACGATCGAGGGGGCCGTGGCCGAGGCGACCGGTCACGCCGACGGCGGTGCGCCGACACCGGCGATCGCCGAACTCCGCGACCTCGTCGCCGACCTCGCCCCGGAGCGCCGTGGACTCCGGCTCGTCATCAGCGTCGGGAGGCTCCACCGCGTGAAGGGCATGGCGGCGCTCGTCGAGGCGTGGGCCGGCAGCGGGCTCGCGTCGCGGGCGAACCTGCTCATCGTGGGCGGCGACCTGCGGCATCCGTCACCCGACGAGCTCGAGCAGCTCGACCGCATCGACGCCTGCGTGCCGCCGGCCGATCGCGCCGCCGCCGGACTGATCCTCGCCGGCCACCGGCCGAACGGCGTCACCGCTCGATGGATGGCGGCCGCACGAGTCGGCCTGCCGGACCTCGCCGCGCCCGGCGGAGTGTATGCCTGCGCGAGCATGAAGGAGGAGTTCGGCCTCGCGATCCTCGAGGCGATGGCGACCGGCCTCTTCGTCGTCGCCCCCGACGGCGGGGGACCGGCGACGTACGTCGACGACGGCGTCACCGGCATCCTCACCGCGACCTCCGAGCCGGATCGCCTCCGCGCGGCGCTTTCCGCGGCGCTCGACACGGCCGGCGGCGAAGCGTCGGCAGGGGACGACTCGCGAGCCGACCTGTCCCGGGCGACGGTGCGGGCCGAGTTCACGATCGAGCGGATGTCGCAGGCGCTCGCCGGCGTCTACGACGGCGTCGCCCGAGCCGAGGCCGAACTGCTCCGCCGCACCGAGGCGGTCGCATGACGCTCCTCGTGATCAGCCCCGACTACGCCTCCCACCTTCTGCCGCTCGCCACGCTCGCCACCGCGTGGCGCGACCGGGGCGAGCGGGTCGTCGTCGCGACCGGGCCGGCCACGGCCGCCATCGTCGAGGAGTTCGGGCTCGAGCGGGCCGACCTGAGGCTGGGTCGCGGCAGCAACCCGGGCGTCATCGCCGCCGACGAGCAGCCCGTCGACGAGGGCGAGTCGCTGCGGGGCTTCTTCGCCGCGACCCGGGAAGGGGCCGTGCCGACCCTCGCGTACCAGGCGGCGGAACGGCTCACCGATCTCATGTGGCGGCCCGTCGAGGCGGCCCGGGCCGTCCGTCGCATCGTCGACGACGTGCGTCCCGACCACGTGATCGTCGATCACCTGGCCTTCAGTGCTCGGCTCGGGCTGCAGACCGGGGGCGTTCCGCACGGCGACGTCGTGCTCGGGCACCCGACCGCCCTGCCCGTCGGCGACGAGGTGTACGGGTATCCGCCGGCGTGGCCGTCGGCCTTCCGTCCCGAGCCCGCCGAACTCGCGGGCCTGCGGGAGCTCTGCGAGCGGGTCTCGGCGCGCTTCACCGCCGAGTGGAACGCCGCCGCCCGCGAGCTCGCCCCGTCGCACCCGCCGACGGCCGACGCGTTCGCCGAGCACGGGCCCCTCGTGCTGTACAACTCGCCCGCCGAGCTGTCCGACGACGACCGCCGGCACCTCCTGCCGCCGCACCGGTTCCTCGGCTCGGCCCGGCGGATCGAGCGGGTCGACGACGACGTCGAGCGGTGGATCGCCGGAGCCGGGCCGTTCGTCTACGTGAGCTTCGGCAGCTTCCTCTCCGTGCGCGGCGATGTGCTGCGCCGGGTCGTCGAGGCGCTCCGGACGCTCGGGCTGCGGGCGGCCGTGGCCACCGGGTCGACGGATGCCGCGGAGCTCGGCGACGTCCCGGCCGACTGGCTGGTGCGCCGCTATCTGCCGCAGGTGCGCCTTCTGGACGACGCCGCGGCGGCCGTCACGCATGGCGGGAACAACTCGGTGACCGAGGCGATCGGCGCCGGGGTGCCGCTCGTCGTGCTGCCGTTCTCGACCGACCAGTTCGCGGGTGCGGCGTCGATCGAGGGTGCCGGGTTCGGCGTCGCGCTCGACCCGAACGCGGCATCCGTCGACGACCTCGCCGTCGCGCTGCGCCGCGTGCTCGACCTCGACCCCGCCGCGCGGTCGCGCCTGGACGACGCCGCGGCGCGCCAGGCCGAGCGGCCCGGCCCCGAGCTCGCGTACGAGGCGCTCGTCGAGGGCGCGCGCTCGGCCGCTTGAGGCGACCGGGTCGGCGCCCCGCCGGCCGGCGTCGAGGGCGCGCGCGTCAGCCCGCGGACTGCAGCGCCGCGTCGACGATCCGCTTCGCCTCGGCCTGCACCTCGGCCAGGTGCTCCGGTCCGCGGAACGACTCGGCGTAGATCTTGTACACGTCCTCCGTGCCGCTCGGGCGGGCCGCGAACCAGGCGTGCTCGGTCGCGACCTTGACGCCGCCGACCGCCGCGCCGTTGCCCGGCGCCGACGAGAGCTTCGCGACGATGGGCTCGCCGGCGAGTTCCGTCGCCGCGATCGCGTCGCCGTCGAGCTTGCCGAGGGCCGCCTTCTGTGCAGCGGATGCCGCGGCATCCGTTCGTTCGTAGGCCGGGTCGCCGAACCGCTCGACGAGCTCGGCGTACAGCTGCGAGGGGCTCTTGCCCGTGACCGCGCGGATCTCGGATGCGAGCAGGCACAGCAGGATGCCGTCCTTGTCGGTGGTCCACACCGTGCCGTCCTTGCGGAGGAACGAGGCGCCCGCGCTCTCCTCGCCGCCGAACGCGACCGAGCCGTCCAGGAGGCCGGGCACGAACCACTTGAACCCGACCGGCACCTCGACGAGCTTCCGGCCGAGCGCCTCGGCGACCCGGTCGATCATCGAGCTCGAGACGAGGGTTTTCCCGATCGCGGCATCCGCGGGCCAGCCCGGGCGGTGCGTGTACAGGTACTCGATCGCGACCGCGAGGTAGTGGTTGGGGTTCATGAGGCCGCCGTCGGGCGTGACGATGCCGTGCCGGTCGGCGTCGGCGTCGTTGCCGGTGAAGATGTCGAAGCGGTCGCGGTTGGCCAGCACCGACGCCATCGCGTTCGGGCTCGACGGGTCCATGCGGATCTTGCCGTCCCAGTCGAGCGTCATGAACGACCAGCGCGTGTCGACCTTCTCGTTCACGACCTCGAGGTCGATGCCGTACCGGTCGCGGATGGCGCCCCAGTAGCCCACCGACGCACCGCCGAGCGGGTCGGCACCGATGCGGATGCCGCTCGCCCTGATCGCGTCGAAGTCGATGATCTGCGCCAGGTCCTCGACGTAGTTGCCGCGGAAGTCGTACGTCTCGACGGCGCTCGGCTCCGCCTGGTTCACCTCGCGGAGCGAGCCGGCGATGAGCTCGTTGGCCCGGTCGGCGATCCACTTCGTGGCATCCGAGTCGGCCGGACCGCCGTGCGGCGGGTTGTACTTGATGCCGCCGTCCTGGGGCGGGTTGTGGCTCGGCGTGATGACGATGCCGTCGGCCTCGCCCTCGGCGCGCCTGGCGGGGTCGTTGTTCCACTTCAGGATCGCGTGGCTGAGCGCCGGCGTGGGGACGTAGTCGTCGAACTCGTCGGCGAGCACGCGCACGCCGTTGGCGACGAGCACGTCGAGCGCCGTGGTCTGGGCGGGACCGCTGAGCGCGTGCGTGTCGGCGCCGATGAACAGCGGGCCGGTGATGCCCTGGCTGTTCCGGTAGTCGACGACGGCCTGCGTGATCGCGAGGATGTGGTCCTCGTTGAACGCGGTGTTGAGGCTCGACCCGCGGTGTCCCGAGGTGCCGAACACGACCCGCTGCTCCGGGATCGAGACATCCGGATGCCGGTCGTAGTACGCCCTGAGCAGGGCCTCCACGTCGATCAGGTCGGATTCGGTCGCCGGAGTTCCTGCTCGCTCGTGCATGCCCCCATCCTGCCGCGCCCTCCGGATCGGCGACACCCCTTGCGCCTCCCACGCACTCTTCTCAGGAGCGGCGCGGCGGAACCGAACGTTTCTCAGGACGACACGCCGGCGACATGCGCCGCCGGACGCAGAACTCCTGAGAAGGGGCTCACGCGAGGGACTGGACGGTGGTCGCGATCGCGTGGATCGTGAGGCCCGCGAGCGCCCCCACGACGGTGCCGTTGATGCGGATGACCTGCAGGTCGCGCCCCACCTGCAGCTCGAGCTTCTCGGTCGTCTCCGTGGGGTCCCACCGCTCGACGGTCTCGGTGATGAGCCCCGCGATCTCGTGCCGGCTGCGGCCGACGACGTAGGTCGCGGCATCCGTCACCCACGCGTCGACCTTCGCCGCGAGCGCCGCATCGGTCGCGAGTCTCGTGCCGAGCTCGGCGAGCGCGCGGCGAGCCCGGCGGCGCAGGTCGCTGTCGGGGTCGTCGAGCGCGGCGGTCACCGTCTCCTTGATCGACGACCACGCCTCGCCGGCGAACTCGCGCAGCCGCGGGCTGTCGGCGAGGTCGTGCTTCAGCTGCTCGACGCGCGCGATCACGGCCGGGTCGTGCTGCAGGTCGTGCGCGAGTTCGGCGAGCCACTCGTCGATGGCGAGGCGCAGCGGATGCCGCGGGTCCTCCCGCACCCCGGCCACGAACGCCACGATCTCGCGGTGGGCCCGGTCGTCCACGACCCGGCCGACGAAGCCCGGCATCCAGCGGGGGAGCCGCTCGGACACCATGTTCCCGAACGCCTCCGGGTGCTCGGCGAGCCAGGCCTCGGCGCGCTCGAACACCGCGTCCACCGCGGCGCGCTGCTGGTCGGCCTCGACCAGTCGTGCGCCGACCCGGCCGATCGCAGGTCCCCACTCGGGTTCGAGCAGGTGCCGCCGGGCGAGCTGCTCGAGCACCTCGGCGACGTCGTCGTCGGAGAGCAGGGTGAGCACGCCGCGCCCGGCGACGGATGCCTCGGTGACGACCCGTTCCGCGTTGGCGGGGGCGCGCAGCCACTCGCCCGCGCGCCGGGCGAGCCCCATGCGCTGCAGCTTGTCGCGCACGACGTCGTCGCGCAGGAACTCGTCCTGCACGAACGCGCCGAGCGCCGCGCCGATCTCGTCCTTCCGGTTGGGGATGATCGCCGTGTGCGGGATCCGCAGGCCCATCGGGTGGCGGAAGATCGCGGTGACCGCGAACCAGTCGGCGAGCGCGCCCACCATGGCGCCCTCCGCGGCGGCGCGCACGTAGCCCAGCCAGGGCACGGAGTCCTGCAGGGCGAACGCGAACGCGAACACCACGGCGGCCACGAGCAGCAGGCTCGTCGCGAGTCGCTTCATGCGCACGAGGGCGTCGAGCCGCTCGGCGTCGGTCGGCAGCGTGCGACGCCGCGTGGCGGCATCCGTCGTCTCGGTCATCGCTGCACCATCCCTTTCTCAGGAGTGTTCGCCGCATCTGCCGCTTTCTCAGGAGAACACGCCGCACCCTGCCCCGACCCGCCGAAGAACTCCTGAGAAAAGCGTGCGCCGTAGGCTGGGCGCATGACGGATGCCGCGACGCCACGACCCGACGAGACGTACTCGTACCTGGGCCCGGCCGGCACCTTCACCGAGGCCGCGCTCAAGCAGGTGCCCGAGGCCGCCGGCAAGCACTGGCGCAGCGTCAACAACGTCGGGGAGGCGCTCGCCGACGTGCTCGCCGGGCGCTCGACCGCCGCGATGATCGCGATCGAGAACTCCGTCGACGGCGGCGTGACCGCCACCCAGGACGCGCTCGCGACCGTGCCGGGGCTGCGCATCGTGGGCGAGTACCTCGTGCCGGTCAATTTCGTGCTCGTCGCGCGCCCCGGCACGCGGCTCGACGAGGTCCGCGTCGTCAACGCGCACCCGGTCGCCTACGCGCAGTCGCGGGGCTGGCTCGAGCGCCACCTGCCAGATCACGGCCACATCCCGGCGACGAGCAACGTGCAGGCCGCGGCATCCCTCTTCGAGAACGGTCTGGCGGATGCCGCGGTCGCCCCGCCCGGCATCGTCGACCACCTCGACGTCGACGTGCTCGCCGAGTCGATCGGCGACAACCCGAACGCCATGACCCGATTCGTGCTCGTGAGCCGGTCGCGCCGGATCGCCCCGCGCACGGGCGCCGACAAGACGAGCCTCATCGTCGAGCTGCCGGACGACGAGCCCGGTTCGCTGCTCGCGATGCTCGAGCAGTTCTCGACGCGCGGCGTCAACCTGTCGCTGCTGCAGTCCCGTCCGATCGGCGACGAGATGGGCCGGTACCGGTTCGTCGTCGACCTCGAAGGCCACGTGGAGGACGAGCGGGTCGCCGACGCGCTGCTCGGCCTCCGCCGCTTCAGCCCGAAGGTCATCTTCCTCGGCTCGTACGCCCGGGCCGACCGGCGCGAGGCGCAGTACCACTCGAAGTACGAGGACGACATCTTCATCGAGGCGCGCGACTGGCTGCGCGGCATCCTGAGCGGCGAGCCCGAGGAGGACTGACGCGGGGGGTCCCGCGGCCGCGCCGGCTGACCGGCAGCTACCGCTCGACCTCGTCCCGCTCGGACGCCGCCACGTCGGCCGCGGCGATCTCCGCGGTCGAGATCTCGCCGGACACGGGCTGGGTCGCGACCGCCTCCTCGGCGGCGGCCTCGGCCGCCTCCAGCTCCGCCTCGTCGAGTTCGCTGTCGAGTTCCTCGTCGGCCGGCGGCTCGCCCGCGGCCGACTTCTCGGTGGCGCGTTCCGTGGCCTCCTCGGACGCCCGCTCGGCGGTCTGCTCGGCGACGCGGACGACGAGCGCCTTCGGGTCGATCGCGAAGCGGGCCGCGGTGATCTGGCCCATCTCCTCGCCGTCGATCTCGAACTCCTGCGCCTCGCCGTCGATCACGATGTCGACCGTGCGACCGCTGGCGTAGACCACCTCGCGACGCTTGTTGCCGCCGGTCAGGTCGATGAGCTGGCGGCCGAGCGCGGTCTTGCGCAGCACACGGTTCTCCCACGCGACCTTCCGCCACACCATGAGCCAGCCCCACACGTTGCGCGGCTGCAGGCGGACGACGTCGAGCCGGCCGTCGTCGATGGCCGCCTCGGGGATGAGCTCGATGTTGCCGGGGAGGTATCCCAGGTTGGCGATGAGCACGCTGGCCACGCGCGACCGGTGCGTGCGGCCGTCGTCCATGCGGTGCGCCACGCGGAACGGCGCCGAGTTCGGGATGGCGCGGATGCCCGCGTCGACGTACGCCAGCCAGCCGACGCGCTTCTTCAGGTCGGGGTCGGTGTTGGCGATCATCGCGGCGTCGAACCCGATGCCGCTCATGACGAGCGAGACCTCGGTGTCGGTGGTGCCGTCGGGTCGCCGCACGCGTGCACGGAGGACGTCGACGGCGCGATCGACGCCCGTGAACGCGAGTGCGGCCGCGGCGGGGATGTCGTTCACCGGGATGTCGAGGTTGCGGGCGAAGAGGTTGCCGGTCCCGAGCGGGATCAGCCCGACCGGGATGCCCGAGTCCTCGAGGCCCTCGACGGCCGCACGCACCGTGCCGTCGCCGCCGGCGGCGATGACGAGGTCGACGCCCTCCTCGACGGCCTCCCGCGCCTGCCCGGTGCCCGGGTCCTCCGGTGTCGTCTCGAGCCACAGGGTGGGGCCGAAGCCGTGCTCGCGCTCGACCTCGGTCACCACGGCGCGCAGTTCCTCCACGCCCTCCTTGATCGGGTTGAAGATCACCGCGGCGCGCTTGCTGCCGCCCGCGGCATCCGTCACCTGTTCGTCGCCAGCCCTCATGGGTTGAATCTAGGGCATGGTCGCCGCGAGCGAGTCGTGCGACCGTCTTCGCGCCTGGGGCTTGACCGCGCGGGGTGCCGCCGGATGCCGCGACTACACTTGCACGGGTGATCGACCCGCTGCTGCTCCGCGAGAACCCAGACCTGGTCAAGCGCTCGCAGGAGGCGCGCGGCGAGTCTGCCGCCCTCGTCGACGAGGCGGTGGCCGCGGATGCCGCGCGCCGCGCCGCCATCGCGTCGTTCGAGACCCTCCGCGCCGAGCAGAACGCGTTCGGCAAGCAGGTCGCGAAGGCGCCGAAGGAGGAGAAGGCCGCCCTGGTCGCGCAGGCGCAGGAGCTCGCGGCGAAGGTCAAGCAGGCCAACGCCGACGCGAGCGCCGCCGAGGAGGCCTTCGGTGCGGCCGTCCAGCGCATCGGCAACGTCGTCATCGAGGGCGTGCCGGCCGGCGGCGAGGAGGACTTCGACATCCTGCGCGAGGTGGGCCAGATCCCCGCGTTCGGCTTCGAGCCGCGCGACCACCTCGAGATCGGCGAGCTTCTCGACGGCATCGACATGGCCCGCGGCGCCAAGGTGTCGGGCGCGCGCTTCCACTTCCTCAAGGGCGTGGGTGCCCGCCTTCAGCTCGGGCTCATGAACATGGGACTCGACAAGGCGGTCGCGAACGGCTTCACCCCGCTCATCACGCCCACGCTCGTCCGGCCCGAGATCATGCGGGGCACCGGCTTCCTCGGCGCGCACGCCGAGGAGGTCTACCACCTGCCGGCCGACGACCTCTACCTCACGGGCACGAGCGAGGTCGCGCTCGCCGGGTACCACGCCGACGAGATCCTCGACCTGTCGAACGGCCCCATCCGCTACGCCGGCTGGTCGACCTGCTATCGCCGCGAGGCGGGCAGCCACGGCAAGGACACGCGCGGCATCATCCGGGTCCACCAGTTCGACAAGCTCGAGATGTTCTCCTACGTCGACCCGGCCGACGCCGAGGTCGAGCACGAGCGGCTCCTCGGATGGCAGGAGGAGATGCTGCAGGCGCTCGGCCTGGCGTACCGCGTGATCGACGTCGCCGCCGGTGACCTCGGCTCGAGCGCGGCGCGGAAGTTCGACGTCGAGGCCTGGGTGCCGACGCAGCAGGCGTACCGCGAGCTCACCTCCACGTCGAACTGCACGACGTTCCAGGCCCGGCGCCTCGACATCCGCCACCGCACCGAGAGCGGGAAGACGGCGCCCGTCGCGACCCTCAACGGCACGCTCGCCACGACCCGGTGGATCGTCGCGATCCTCGAGACGCACCAGCAGGAGGACGGCTCGGTCGTCGTGCCCGAGGCCCTCCGCAGCTACCTCGGCGGCCTCGAGGTGCTCCGCCCCGTCGAGCGATGAGCGAGCGGATGCCGCGCAGCGCGGATCGACGAGTCGTCCCCGCCCCCGCGACCGAGGCCGACCGCTGGTTCGTGGCGCTCGATGTCGACGGCACGATCATGCACGAGGACGAGTCGATCGACGCGCGCGTGGCCGACTCCGTGGCATCCGCCGTCGCCCGCGGCCACCGCGTCACCCTCGCGACCGGCCGCTCGTGGTCGACCACGAGGCCCGTGCTCGAGCACCTCGAGCTCGACCCGGAGTACGTGGTGTGCGCGAACGGCGCCATGACCATGCGGCGCGACCCCTCTTCGCCCGACGGCTGGGTGCAGGCGCACGTCGAGACGTTCGACGCCACGCCGGTGCTGCGGCAGATCCGCGAGGTCCTGCCGAGCGGCCGCTTCCTCGTCGAGCTGGCCGACGGCTACCGGCTCTTCACCGAGGGCATGACCGACTGGAACCTCGAGCGCGCCCGCAAGGTCGAGTTCGACGAACTGCTCGGCCAGCCCGCCATCCGCGTCGTCGCGACGTCGATCGACCACGAGCTCGACGAGTTCTTCGAGATCGTCGACGAGATGGGCCTCAACCACGTCAGCTACGCCGTCGGCTGGACGGCCTGGCTCGACATCGCCCCCGACGGCGTGAACAAGGCGACGGCGCTCGAGCGCGTGCGCGGCTGGCTCGACGTGCCCCTGCGCCGGGTCATCGCGGTCGGCGACGGACGCAACGACATCGAGATGTTCCACTGGGCGAAGGCGGCGGGCCGCGCCGTGGCCATGGGGCAGGCGCCCGACGAGGTGCTGGCGGCCGCGAGCGAGGCGACCGGCACGATCGACGACGCCGGACTCGCGGCGGTTCTCGACTCCCTGCCCTGACGGCCGTGCCGCCCCGCCGCGAGTAGGATCGACGGTGGGGGACACGCGAATGGGCGATGAGGATCCGGGTCCGCGTGATGCGGAACGCGACGGCGCGGCGCCGGCGACGAACGGCGACGCGGCGACGGATGCGCCCGAGACCGATACGGCGACCGACGATGCGCCGATCGACGATGCGCCCGCGCCCGATGCGCCCGCCGGTGACGGGCTGATCGACACGCCCGTGCCGCCCGCGCCCTCGCGGACGCACACCGGCACCCCGGTGCTCGGCGAGGCCGACGTGCCGCCGGCCCGTCACGGGCGTCTCACCCGTCGTTCGACGGTGCGCACGGTCGCGAAGGTCGTCGGCGCCGCGGTCGCCGTGGTCGCCGTGAGCGCGACGGCGGTGGGCGCGTACGCCGTCGGCAACCTGGTGCGCGGCGTGCAGCCCGGCGTCGTGTTCGAGAGCGAGGAGATCCTCGCCGACGTGCCCGACATCGGCGCGATGGAGGGCGGCCTCAACTTCCTCCTCGTCGGCAGCGACAAGCGACCCGCCGACGGGTCGTTCGGCGACCCCGAGATCGATTCGGCCGAGCTCAACGACGTCACGATGCTGCTGCACATCTCCCAGGACCACTCGCACGTCGAGGTGGTGAGCTTCCCGCGCGACATGCTGGTCGACGTGCCCGAGTGCACCGACCCGGCCGACGCCTCGAGCACGCTCCCCGCGGGCTACGACGTGAAGCTCAACCAGGTGCTCTCCTGGGGCGGCCTGCCCTGCGTGGCGAAGACCGTCGAGCAGCTCACGGGCATCACCATCCCCGTCGGCGGCATCGTGCAGTTCAAGGGCGTGGCGGCGCTGTCCGAGGCGGTCGGCGGCGTCGAGGTGTGCCTCGTCGACCCGATCGACGACCCGCGCTCCGGGCTCAAGCTCGACGCCGGGCGCCACACGATCTCCGGCTACGACGCGCTGGCCTTCCTCCGCACCCGCCACGGCGTCGGCGACGGCAGCGACCTCGGCCGCATCTCGGTGCAGCAGACCTTCCTGGCGTCGCTGGCCCGGACCCTGCAGTCGAGCGGCACGCTCCGAGACCCGGTCAAGCTCTACGGCATCGCGCAGGCCGTCCTGCAGAACATGACGCTGTCGACGTCCCTGCAGGACCCGGGCCGGCTCATCTCGGTCGCGCGCACGCTCGCCGACGTCGACCTCGAGAAGATCGCCTTCATCCAGTACCCGACCGCCTACACATGGGACTTCTCGGCCGTCGAGCCGACGTCGTCCGCCGACATCGTGAACCGGGCGCTGCAGCAGGACGAACCCGTGGTGTTCGACCCGAACGCCACGAGCGAGGCGTCGTACGGCACGGCCGACCCGAACGCGCCGCCGACGGATGCCGCGAACCAGCCGCCCGCATCGGACCCCGTCGACACGCCCGTGCCCACGGTTCCCGCGACCGTGCCCGCCGCGGAGCAGCTGCCGCAGGACGTGACCGGCCTCACCGCGGCCGAGGAGCGCTGCGCCACGGCGAATCCCGGCTGATCCGACCGGATCGGCGCGGCGCGCCATCCGTTTCAGCGCTCCCACAGGCACGCCGTGGCAGGCTTTCGGAAGTGCGCGTCGGCTAGAATCGGGGCCTGTCCGCCACTCGGCACCGCCCAGCGGGCGCCGATGCGCGGCGAGGAGGGCTGTCCGAGCGGCCGATGGAGCCGGTCTTGAAAACCGGTGGGCAGCAATGCCTCGTGGGTTCGAATCCCACGCCCTCCGCACTACGAGACCCTGATCAGCAACGACTTCGACGAGCCGAGAGGAGATCCCCGGAGTGAGCCGCCCGCGAACCACTCGTGGCGCCGACGACGCGCCGGCGATCGCCCGCCACGGCCGTCTGCGCCGGAACGGCGTCTGGGGCACGGTCGCGAAGGCGACCGCCTCGGTGCTCGCCGTCGTCCTCGCCTCGGGCACGGCCGTCGCCGCGTACGCCGCGTTCGACCTCGCCGCGACCGCCAAGCCGACGATCGAGCTCGGCAACGAGTCGGCACTCGACGGCATCCCCGACGTCGGCGCCATCGAGGGCGGCGTGAACCTGCTCATCATCGGCAGCGACAGCCGCGAGGGCCAGGGCGACGGATTCGGCGACCCCGACCTCGAGACGAGCGTGCTCAACGACGTCAACCTGCTGCTCCACATCTCGCAGGACCACACGCACGCGTCCGTCGTGAGCTTCCCGCGCGACATGCTCGTCGACGTGCCCGCGGGCTGCACCGACCCCGAGACGGGTGAGGAACTGTGGGAGCAGTACGGCGTCAAGCTCAACTCGGTGCTCGACTACGGCGGGATGCCGTGCGTCGTGAAGACCGTCGAGGACCTGACCGGCGTCACGGTGCCGTTCGCCGGCATCGTGCAGTTCATGGGCGCGGCGGCCATCTCGGAGGCCGTCGGCGGTGTCGAGGTGTGCGTGGCGGAGCCCATCGAGGACGAGCACACCGACCTCTACCTCGCTGCCGGCTCGCACGAGCTGAAGGGCCTGCAGGCGCTGCAGTTCCTCCGCACGCGCTACGGCGTCGGCGACGGGTCCGACCTCGGCCGCATCTCCAACCAGCAGGTCTTCATGTCGGCGCTCGCCCGCGAGCTGCAGTCGAACGGCACGCTCACCGATCCGGCGAAGATGTACTCGATCGCCAAGGCGGCGCTCGACAACATGCAGCTGTCCAACTCGCTCGCCGAACCGACCAAGATGGTCTCGATCGCCAAGGCGGCGAAGGACATCGACCTCGCCAAGATCGCGTTCGTGCAGTACCCGACCGCATACTCCGAGGACTGGAGCGCGGTGATGCCGACCGACTCGGCCGAGGCCGTCAACCTCGCCCTCCAGCAGGACGTGCCGATCGTGCTCGACCCGACCGCGCTCGAGGACAACTCGTACGCGTCGGTCGGCGACCCGAACGCGCCCGCGCCCGAGGCTGCGCCCGAGACCGCGACCGAGACCGGTGACGCGGCGACGGGTGAGGCCGAGACGGGCGAGACCGGCGCGGCCGCGCCCGAGCCCGCCGAGCAGGCCCTGCCCTCCGACGTCACCGGCCAGACCGCCGCCGAGACCCGCTGCTCGGCCGGTCGCACGCTCGCCGACCAGTAGGCCGCCACGCGGCATCCGTGCCCGAATCGCCAACGCAGCGGATGCCGGTTATGATGGCAGTCGCGTGCGCCTTCGGGTTCGCGCATGGAGACGTCGCATAGTCCGGTCGAGTGCACCACCCTGCTAAGGTGGAGTCCCCGTAAGGGGACCGCGGGTTCAAATCCCGCCGTCTCCGCTCGATGAGAGGCCGCCCCGAGGGGCGGCCTTCGTCGTATCCGCACGGCTCGGGGCCGTCGGGCGCAACCCCCCGGGCCCTGTCGGTGCCGCTGAGTAGACTCCATCTGTTTCACGAGAACACGGAGGAATACGCATGCGACGCATCGCCATGCCTGCCGCACTGGTCTTCGCCGGTGCCCTGGCCCTGTCGGGTTGCGCAGCCGAGGGCGGCGGAGACACCGCCGGCTCGAGCGGCGACACCTGCACCACGGTCGCGAGCGAGGTGCGCGACGTCTCGAACGGCGTGCAGAACACGCTCGCATCCGCGTCGTCGACCGACGAGATCGAGTCCTACCTGAGCGACGCGCAGTCGCGGGTCGACGCCGCCGTCGAGGAGGCGGGCGACGACGACGACCTGAAGTCCGCCGTCGAGGACTTCAAGAGCGAGCTCGACGCGGTCGGCGAGTACGCGGGCGGCCTCACGGAGGCACCGACCGAGGATGACCCGTCGGTCACCGCGATCGAGCAGGACCCGGAGGAGCTCGCCGAGCGCCAGACCGCCGTCCAGGAGGCGGCCGGCGAGGTCACGGCCGTCTGCGGCGAGGACCGCTAGCCGATCCGCGAACCACGACCGGCGCGGGCCGGGTGCGATACCGCATCGACACCCGGCCCGCGCCGTCCCGTCGTCTCGGCGCTGCCCGAACCGGATCATCCGGTTTCGGCGCCGTACGATGCACCGCGCGCTGGCGCCTACGATGACCTGAAGCTGACCGTTGGGGGATGCATGCACACCTGGCCCGGTTCCACCTACCCGCTGGGGGCGACGTTCGACGGCAACGGCACGAACTTCGCGCTCTTCAGCGAGGTCGCCGAGAAGGTCGAACTGTGCCTGTTCGACGACCGCCGTCGCGAGACGCGGGTCGAGCTCATCGATGTCGACGCCTACATCTGGCACGCCTACCTCCCGCAGGTGCAGCCCGGCCAGCGGTACGGCTACCGCGTGCACGGACCGAACGACCCCGGCCAGGGGCTGCGCTGCAACCCGAACAAGCTGCTGCTCGACCCCTACGCCAAGGCGGTCGACGGCGAGCTGGACTGGAACCAGTCCCTGTTCGGGTACCAGTTCGGCAAGCCCGAGAAGCGCAACGACGACGACTCCGCGAAGAGCATGATGCTCGGCGTCGTGACCAACCCGTTCTTCGACTGGACCGGCGACCGTCACCCGCGCACCCCGTACGCCGCATCCTTCATCTACGAGGCGCACGTGAAGGGCCTCACCGAGACGCTCCCCGGCATCCCCGACGAGCTCCGCGGCACGTACGCCGGCATCGGGCACCCCGCCGTCATCGACCACCTCGTCAAGATCGGCGTGACGGCGATCGAGCTGATGCCGGTGCACCAGTTCGTGAACGACGGCACCCTCCAGGAGAAGGGCCTGTCGAACTACTGGGGCTACAACACCATCGCGTTCTTCGCGCCGCACAACGCCTACGCCTCGACCGGGCAGCGCGGCGAGCAGGTGCAGGAGTTCAAGGGGATGGTGAAGTCGCTCCACGCGGCGGGCATCGAGGTCATCCTCGACGTGGTCTACAACCACACCGCCGAGGGCAACCACCTCGGCCCGACCCTCTCGATGCGCGGCATCGACAACGCCGCCTACTACCGCCTCGTCGACGACGACAAGCGGTACTACATGGACTACACCGGCACCGGCAACTCGCTGAACGTCGGCCACCCGCACTCGCTGCAGCTGATCATGGACTCGCTGCGCTACTGGGTGCTCGAGATGCACGTCGACGGCTTCCGCTTCGACCTCGCCTCGACCCTCGCCCGCGAGTTCTACGAGGTCGACAAGCTGTCGACCTTCTTCGAGCTCGTGCAGCAGGACCCGGTGGTCTCGCAGGTCAAGCTCATCGCCGAGCCGTGGGACGTCGGTCCCGGCGGATACCAGGTGGGCAACTTCCCGCCGCAGTGGACCGAGTGGAACGGCAAGTACCGCGACACCGTGCGCGACTTCTGGCGCGGCGAACCCGCCACCCTCGGGGAGTTCGCCTCGCGGTTCACCGGCTCCGCCGACCTGTACGAGCACTCGGGGCGCCGACCCGTGGCATCCATCAACTTCGTCACCGCGCACGACGGGTTCACGCTGCGCGACCTCGTCTCGTACAACGAGAAGCACAACGAGGCCAACGGCGAGGACAACAACGACGGCGAATCGCACAACCGGTCGTACAACCTCGGCGTCGAGGGGCCGACCGACGATCCCGAGATCCTCACCCTCCGCGCGCGGCAGCAGCGCAACCTCATCACGACGCTGCTGCTGTCGCAGGGCGTGCCGATGCTCCTGCACGGCGACGAGCTCGGGCGAACCCAGCAGGGCAACAACAACGTGTACGCGCAGGACAACGAGCTGAGCTGGATCGACTGGGAGCACGCCGACCAGCCGCTGGTCGAGTTCACCGCGGCGGTCGCGAAGCTCCGCGCCGAGCACCCGACGTTCCGGCGCAGCCGGTTCTTCGACGGCCGGCCCGTCCGGCGCGGCGAGGGCGACCCCGTGCCCGACATCGTCTGGCTGCGTCCCGACGGCTCGACCATGGAGCCCGAGGACTGGGATGCCGGGTTCGGCAAGGCCATCGGGGTGTTCCTGAACGGCGAGGGGATCCGCGAGCGCGACCGGCGCGGCGAACGGATCGTCGACCGCCACTTCATCGTGCTCTTCAACGCCCACGACGACACGGTCGAGTTCCGGATCCCGATGCACGAGTTCTCGCCGGAGTGGGAGGTCGTCATCGACACCGCCGGCAAGCGGGCCGATGCGGGGCCGATCGAGCCGGGCGAGGCGATCGCGCTCGAGCAGCGGTCGATGATGGTGCTCTGCCAGCGCGACCCGGAGCCGGACGAGGTCGACCACTCGGTCGCGGCGTCGCTGTCGGCGATGGCCGGTGCCGCCACCAGCGAGGGGTCGCCCCCGAAGGCCGAGGCCGGCGCGTGAGCCGGGCGCCGCGGCGCGCGCCGCGCTCGACGTACCGGCTGCAGGTGAGGCCGTCGTTCGACCTGCACGACGCGGCATCCGTCGTCGACTACCTCGACGCCCTCGGCGCCGACTGGGTCTACCTGTCGCCGATCCTGCCCTCGCGCGCGGGCTCCGACCACGGCTACGACGTCGTCGCGCACGACCGGGTCGACCCGGCGCGCGGCGGCGAGGCGGGCCTCGAGGCGGTGGCGGATGCCGCGCACGCTCGCGGCCGCGGCATCCTGGTCGACATCGTCCCGAACCACGTGGGCGTCGCGGATGCCGCGCAGAACCCGGCCTGGTGGAGCCTGCTGCAGCACGGGCCCGAGTCGCCCCACGCCGACACGTTCGACGTCGACTGGGCGCTGACGGGCGGCCGGGTGCGCCTGCCGGTGCTCGGCGGCACGGTCGAGGAGGCGGCCGCCGCGGGCGACCTGCGGGTGGAGCACGGCGAGCTGCGGTACTTCGAGCACCGGTTCCCGCTCGCGCCCGGCTCGGCCGATGACGGCGCCGACGCGCTGACCGTGCACGGGCGACAGCACTACGAGCTCGTGAACTGGCAGCGCGCCGACGCCGAACTCAACTACCGGCGCTTCTTCGCGGTGAACGAGCTCGCCGGCCTCCGCGTGGAACGCCCCGACGTGTTCGACGGCACGCACGCCGAAATCGTCCGCTGGGTGCGCGAGGGCCTCGCCGACGGGCTGCGGGTCGATCACCCCGACGGACTGGCCGCGCCGGGGGACTACCTCGACCGACTGGCCGACGCGACCGACGACGCCTACGTGCTCGTCGAGAAGATCCTCGAGGGCGACGAGCCGTTGCCGCCGCACTGGCGCACCGACGGCACGACCGGCTACGACGCCCTCGCCGACGTCGACCGGGTCCTGGTCGACCCGGCGGGGGAGGCCGCGCTCGACGCCCTCGACGCCCGCCTCCGCGCCGAGACCGGCATCGACGGCCCGACCGACTGGCACGAGCTGATCCACGGCACCAAGCGCGGTATCGCCGACGGCATCCTCCGCAGCGAGGTGCTCCGGCTCGAGCGGATGCTGCCCGACCCCCGAGCGGCCGATGCCGCCGACGCGCTCGCGGAGCTCCTGGCGTGCTTCCCGGTCTACCGCTCGTACCTCCCGGCCGGCCGCGAGCACCTCGACGAGGCCGCGCGGCTCGCGCGCGAGCACCGGCCCGACCTCGCGGCATCCGTCGATGCGCTGCTGCCCGTGCTCGCCGACCCGACCCATCCGGTCGCCGTCCGGTTCCAGCAGACGAGTGGCATGGTCATGGCGAAGGGCGTGGAGGACACGGCGTTCTACCGCTTCACGCGCCTCGGATCGCTCACCGAGGTCGGCGGCGACCCGTCGGAGTTCGCGATCGACGTCGCGGCCTTCCACGCCCGCCAGGTGCGGCGGCACGCGGCGTGGCCGGACTCGATGACGACCCTTTCGACCCACGACACGAAGCGCGGCGAAGACGTCCGCGCCCGCATCGACGTGCTCGCCGAGATCCCGGAACGCTGGTCGCTCGAACTCGACGGGCTGCGCGCGACGGCCGGTTCCACCGGCGACGGCCCCTTCGACGCCCTGCTCTGGCAGGCGATCGTCGGAGCGTGGCCGCTCGAGCGCGAACGGGCGCACGCCTACGCCGACAAGGCGTCGCGCGAGGCATCCGTGTCGACGCACTGGACCGCGCCCGACGAGGCGTTCGAACGGCGCATGCACGAGGTCATCGACCGGGCGTTCGACGTGCCGGCCGTGCGCGAACGCCTGGACGCGTTCGTGGCGTGGCTCGCCCCCGCCGGCTGGTCCAACTCGCTCGCGGCGAAGCTGCTGCAGCTCACGATGCCCGGCGTGCCCGACGTCTACCAGGGCAGCGAGCTGTGGGAGACGAGCCTCGTCGACCCCGACAACCGCCGCCCGGTCGACTTCGACCTGCGGCGGAGCCTCCTGCACGAGGTCGACGCCGGCTTCGAGCGGGGGGAGCTGCCGGACGTCGACGGGACCGCCGCGGCGAAGCTGCTCGTCACCTCGCGCGCCCTCCGGCTGCGGCGCGACCGCCCCGAGTGGTTCACGAGGTACACCCCGCTCGAGGTGGTCGGCGACGCGGCACGGCACGCGGTCGCGTTCGATCGCGGCGGCGCCACCACCGTCGCCACGCGACTCCCCGTCGGCCTCGCCCGGCGTGCCGGGGGCGACCGCGTGGCATCCGTCGGCCCCGAGGCTTGGGGCGACAGCGCGGTCCTCGTGCGGCGGAATCCGCTGCGTGACGCGCTCACCGGCCGGCGGTTCGACGGCGGCCGGGTGCGCCTCGCCGACCTGCTCGCGACCTATCCCGTGGCCCTGCTCACCCCCGCCGAACCCGAGGAGACCCGATGACCGTGGAGCTCTGGGCGCCCATCCCGCAGCGGGTGGTGCTCCGCCGGCCCGGCCACGACGACCTGCCGATGCGGCGCGACGACGCCGGTCACTGGCGCGCCGACGTCGACCTCGCCGTCGGCGACGAGTACGGCTTCGTCCTCGATGACGACGACCGGGCCCTGCCCGACCCGCGGTCGCGCCGCCAGCCGCGCGGCGTCCACGACCTCAGCGCGGTCGTCGACCTGGGGGCGCACGAGTGGGCGGATGCCGCGTGGCCGGGCCGCGAGCTCGCGGGCGGGGTGATCTACGAGCTGCACCTCGGCACGTACACGCCCGAGGGCACCCTCGACTCCGCCATCGACCGCCTCGACCACCTCGTCGACCTCGGCGTCGACTTCGTCGAGCTGTTGCCCGTGAACGCGTTCAACGGCACCCGCAACTGGGGCTACGACGGCGTGCTCTGGTACGCCGTCCACGAGGGGTACGGCGGGCCGGCCGCCTACCAGCGGTTCGTCGACGCGTGCCACGCGCGCGGCCTCGGCGTGATCCAGGACGTCGTGTACAACCACCTCGGCCCGAGCGGAAACTACCTGCCGCGGTTCGGACCCTACCTGCGCGCGGCCGAGCGCAACACCTGGGGCGACTCGGTGAACCTCGACGAGTCCGAGGTGCGCCGCTACATCGTCGACAACGCGATGATGTGGCTGCGCGGCTTCCACGTCGACGGCCTGCGGCTCGACGCGGTGCACGCCCTGCGCGACGGCTCCGAGCGGCACATCCTGCAGGAGCTGGCGGAGCACGCTGACGCGCTCTCGGCCGAGCTCGGCCGGCCGCTCACGCTCATCGCCGAGTCCGACCTCAACGACCCGAAGCTGATCACCCCGCGCGACGCCGGCGGCTACGGCCTCACCGCGCAGTGGAGCGACGACCACCACCACGCCATGCACGTCGCGCTCACGGGCGAGACGGCGGGGTACTACGCCGACTTCGCGTCGCTCGACGCGCTCGTGAAGACGACGACGCGCGGGTTCTTCCACGACGGCACCTTCTCGTCGTTCCGGGGCCGCGACCACGGCTTCCCCATCGACCCCGCGACGCCCACGTGGCGCCTCGTCACGTTCACGCAGGACCACGACCAGGTGGGCAACCGCGCGACGGGCGACCGCATCTCGCAGACCCTGTCCGAGCCGCGGCTCGCGATCGCGGCGGTCCTGAACCTCACGACGCCGTACACGCCCATGCTGTTCATGGGCGAGGAGTGGGGCGCGTCGACGCCGTGGCAGTTCTTCACGTCGCATCCGGAACCCGAGCTCGGGCGGGCGACCGCCGAGGGCCGCATCGCGGAGTTCGCGCGCATGGGCTGGGACGAGTCGGTCGTGCCCGACCCGCAGGACCCCGAGACGTTCCGCCGGTCGAAGCTCGACTGGGCCGAGCCGACGGATGGCGCGCACGCCCGCCTGCTCGACCTGCACCGGCGCCTGATCGCCCTCCGCCGCGCGCGGCCCGAGCTCACCGACCCGGCGTTCGGCCACACGAGCGCCTGGGCGGATGACGCGACCAAGCGGTTCCGCATGGAACGCGGCGCGCCCGGCGCCCCCGAACGCGTCGTCGTGCTGGCGAACCTCGGTCCCGACGCGTGGCAGGTCGAACTCGGCGAACCCGCGAGCATCCTGCTGACCACGGGGCCGGCGCTCGCCGACGAGGTCCCCACCGACGGGGTGCTGGCGCTGCCCGCCGAGTCGGCGGCCGTCCTGCTCGTGCACTGATCGGGAGGGCGGCGCGACTCGGGGGCACCCCTGAGGACGACGTCGGGACCGGCCCCCTACTGTTCGGCCATGGACACCCTTCACCACGAGCGCTCCTCCGGAGACGCCCGCACCATGACCCGGCGCCCGACGACGATGCTCGGCATCGTCGTCATCGTCGGCGCACTCGCGTTGAGCGCGTGCGCCGGTCTCCCGTCCGCACCTGCAGCGACGACGGATGCCGCTCCGCCCCCGACCGAGACGGCCACGCCGGCCCCGACGCCGGTGCCCGGATCGGTCGCGCCGGAGTCGCGCTACGACCTCGACTGCGACGACCTCGTCCCGGCGGACCTCGTGGCCGCGCTCATGGGCGATGCGGTCGGTCCCGCCGACCCGCTCGCGACGGCCGCGAGCGCCGGACCCTCGATTCCGCGCATGACGTCCGTCGTCGCCATCGGCGGCCTCGCGTGCGAGTGGAGCAACGGCGAGCCCAACAACAGCCAGTTCGGCACCAACCCCGCGTACGTCGGGCTGCTCGTGACGGTGGTCCCGATGCCGGATGCCGGTTGGTCGTCCCGCGCGACGAAGTACGGGATGCCGCAGCCGGGGGAGCGGTGCGAGGCGAGCTTCTGCTCGATGACCCGCGCGACGGCCGACGCCTGGATCGCCGCGGAGAGCCGCCTCGGTGAGGAGGTCGCCGCCGACTCGGCCGCCGCCGCCGCGGTCGCAGATGCCGCGGCCGCCGCGATCGACGCGGCGAGCCCGTCGGCCGCTCCGACGCAGCCCGACTCCGCCATCCCGACGGAGTGCGAGGCGCTCGTGCCGACCACCGCCGTCGAGTCGCTCACCGGGACGAGCGGTCTCGTCGCCACCACGTCGGCCGGGGGCTGGAGCGAGTGGGCCGAGGCCATGTCGATCGCGGGGAACGGCTGGTGCCGGTGGACGGCTCCCGACACCGAGGAGTCGGTGGCCGCCGTCTCGTGGATCCGCGGCGGTCGCTGGGCCGCCGACCGCCTCGACGAGGCGGGGGCGCTCGTGCCGGCGGGATCCGACCCGGCGCTGGGGCTCACTGCACTCGACCGCGCGCTCCTGCGATGCACCGAGTACACGTGCACGGTGGACCTCGTCGTGGGCGCGGACTGGCTCCAGGTGCAGTCCGACGACGAGGGCCAGGCGGTCGCGATCGCGCGCGAGGTCGCCGCGGGACTCCTCGGCTGATCCGGAACGGCCCGGTCGGACTCAGCTCCGACCGGGCAGGTTCAGCTCGTCGGGGTCGACCTCGACGTCGCCGGCGTCGTCGGGGCCACCGGTGCCCGGCACCGCGCGGATCTGCGACTCGTCGACGTCGTCGGCGACCCGGTCGGGGACGGGGTCGGACTGTTTGGCCGCCGTCTCGTTCTCCGAGCTCGGGCTCGTGCGCTCGTCGTCGGGATTGGTGTTCGCGCCGGGGATGTCGTCACCGGACCCGCTCGTGTCCGCGCGGGGCGGCGGCGGGCCGTCCTCGCCCTCGCCGGCGGCGAAGCGCGAGAGGATGTCGTCGTTGTCGCTCATGGCGCCACGCTACGTCGGCGCGGTCGCGAGGGCACAGGGGTTGACGCTCCCGGAGCGGGCCGTCAGCCCGCCTTCTTCGACGTCCGGCGCTTCGCCGCGGGCTTCTCCTCGTCGTCGCCCTTCGACGAGCCCTTGGCGGCGCCCTTGGCGGTGGACTTCCGCGCCGCGGGCTTCTTCGCGGGCTTCTTCTCCGCGTCCTCGTCCTCGGCGGCGCCTCCGCCCCCGCGCTTCGCGGCGATGGACTGCCGCAGGGCCTCCATGAGGTCGATGACCTCGCCGCCCTCCTCCTCGGGCTGCTCGCCGAAGGTGGCCGCGGTGTCGATCGCGTCGCCCTGTTCGAGCTTGGCCTGGATGAGGGTGCGGAGTTCGTGCTGGTACTCGTCGACGAACTCCTCGGGGTCGAAGTCGCTCGAGAGGCTCTCGATGAGCTGCTTCGACAGCTCGAGCTCCTTCGACGTGATCTTCGCGGGCTCGTCGAGCGCGGGGAACTTCGCCTCGCGGACCTCGTCGCTCCACCGCAGCGTCTGCACCATGAGCACGTCGCCGAACACGCGGAGCGCCGCGAGCCGCGTCTTCTGCCGCAGCGCCATCCGCACGACCGCCGTGCGCTCGGTGGACTCGAGCGCCTCGCGCAGCAGCACGTACGCCTTGTTCGACGCCGAGTCGGGCTCGAGGTAGTAGCTGCGGTCGAACATGATCGGATCGATCTGCTCGGTGGGCACGAACTCGACGACCTCGATCTCGCGGCTGCGCTCGGCGGGCAGCGACTTCAGGTCCTCGTCGGTGATGATGACGGTGCGGTCCCCGTCGTCGTACGCCTTGTCGATGTGCTGGTACGGCACGACCTCGCCGTCGATCTCGCACACGCGCTGGTAGCGGATCCGCCCGCCGTCCTTGTCGTGCACCTGGTGCAGGGACACGTCGTGGTCCTCGGTGGCGCTGTACAGCTTGACGGGCACATTGACCAGGCCGAATGTGACCGCCCCTTTCCAGACGGCTCGCATGCTCCAAGTAGACACCCAGGATGCCGCGAGCGGTACCCCTTGCGGTGCGGCTACCACCCGTCCGGGCCGGTCGAGCCGGCCGGATACGCCTCCAGCGGCACCCGGCCCGCGCGCCAGGCCTCCAGCACGGGTTCGACGATCCGCCAGGACTCCTCGGCGACATCCCCGCGGATGGACAGCGTCGGATCGTCGTTCAGGATGCCCTTCAGCACCTCGCCGTACGGCAGCAGCGCCCCCGGCACCTGCTTCGCCACGAGTGTGGTCTGCTCCAGCACGAACGGGTCGCCCCCGCCGTTCATGGTCAGCCCGACCTCGACCTCGCCGGAGCGGAGATCGAGCTCGATCCAGTCCGAGTGCGGCCGCCCCTCGAGGCCGTCGATCGGCGCGGCCGGCCGGAACACGGCCCGCGCGACCTTGCGGGCACGCCCGAGGGCCTTGCCGGACCGCAGCACGAAGGGCACGCCGCGCCAGCGGTCGGCATCGACCTCGACGACGACCTCCGCGAGCGTCTCGGTGCCGAGTCGCGGATCGACGCCGGGCTCGTCCGCGTAGCCGGGGAGGTCGCGGCCCGCCACCTCGCCCGCGGTGTACCGGGCACGACGGCTGGCGGTGACCGGATCGTCATCACGCACCGCGGTCCTGCGCAGGACCTCGGCCACGGCGTCCCGAAGAGCCACCTCGTCGACCCGGTCGATCGGCTCCATTGCCACGAGCGCGAGGACCGCGAGCAGGTGGCTCTGCACCATGTCCACGAGGGCGCCCGCACGGTCGTAGTAGCCGGCTCGGCCCTCGAGTCCGAGCGTCTCGTCGTAGACGATCTCGACGCGCTCGATCGCGCCGCGATTCCAGACGGGCTCGATCAGGCGGTTCGCGAACCGAGTGCCGAGGATGTTCAGTACCGTGGCCCGGCCGAGGAAGTGGTCGATGCGGTAGACCTGCCGCTCGGGCACGATGCGGGTGAGGAGTTCGTTGAGCGCCCGGGCGCTCTCCCGGTCGGTGCCGAACGGCTTCTCGAGAGCGAGGCGCAGGTCTTCGGGGGTGTCGATCGCCTCGAGTGCGAGGCAGACCCGCGCGGTCACGGCGGGCGGCAGCGCGAAGTAGACCACCGGCACCGCGGCGCATTCGTCGAGGAGTCGGCTGAGCGCCTCCGGGTCCGTCGCGTCGGCGCGGAAGTACCGCGTCGACGCGAGGAGCGGCATCCGTCGCCCTTCGGGCACCGCACCGAGCGCGCTCGCGACGAGGCCGCGCCACGTGTCCTCGTCGAGATCGCGCAGGCCCGACCCGACGACCTCGAGATCGAGGTCGTGAGCGGCGAGCAGTGTCCCGAGTCCGGGCAGCAGCAGCCGGCTCGTGAGGTCGCCGTCCGCGCCGAGGATGAGCAGTGTCGCCGAAACCGTCATGAGGTCACGCTAGAACCGATCGCTGCCCCGGGCCTGCGATCGGTCCGGGGTTGACAGGGTGCGCTCCACTCCCGCGAGGAGCAACCCCCTTGAACTCCGCGCCGTCGCCGGGTTGCGTGGAATCGTCCGACCGCACGTCACCCCGCCGAAGGAGGGCCGCCCGATGACGACGCCACCGTACCCCAGCCCGTCTCCCAAGACCCGACTGCGTCGCGCCGCCGCCGCGCTGATGGCCGCCACGGCCCTCGCCTCGATGTCCGGGTGCGCGATGACCGGGGGTGAGGAACCGCTCCCGCCCGAGGAACTGGAGGCGATCGCGCTCGGTGCGAACGGCGAGGCCGGCGACGTCGCAGCGCGGAGCATCGTCATCGTCGCGGCCGACGAGGGCGAGCCGGGTCGACTGCTCGGTACGGTCTTCAACCGCGGAGACGACGCCGTGGAGGTCGAGCTGAGTGACGCCGACGACTCGGTCCTGGTCGAGATACCCGCGGGCGATCTGGTCGCTCTCGAGGAGCAGGAGTTCCTGATGCAGACGGTCGAGCAGATCCCCGGCTCCTACGTGGAGATCACGCTTGCGGCCGGCGGCGAGGAGGTCACCCTCCAGGTCCCGGTCCGCGACGGTAGCCTGGAGGCGTACGCGCCGTACCTGCCAGAGGGATGATCCCGTCCCGCGACCACGCGAATCGGTCCCCTCGAGGGCATTTTCGCGTGAGTCGGCGTGAGGGTGAGACAGGCGCGGCAGGATGGGGTCATGGCGCAGGGCCCGTACCAGATGGTCGACGTCGACGGACGGCGGCTGCGCCTGACGAGCCTCGACAAGGTCATGTACCCGGAGACGGGCATGACCAAGGGCGAGATGATCGCGTACTACGCCGAGATCGCCCCGGCGATGCTGCCGCACATGGCGGGCCGGCCGATCACGCGCAAGCGGTGGGTGAACGGCGTCGGCACGCCGCGGCATCCGGAGCAGGCCTTCTTCGAGAAGCAGCTGGAGGAGCACGCGCCGGAGTGGATCCGCCGGGGCGTGCAGCACCACAGCGACGGCGACAAGTCGTACCCGATGGCCGACAGCCGGGCGACGCTCGTCTGGTTGGCGCAGATGGGCGCGATCGAGCTGCACGTGCCGCAGTGGCGGTTCACGCCCGCGGGCGACCAGGGCAACCCCGACCGGATGGTCTTCGACCTCGACCCGGGCGAGGGCATGGGGCTGCCGGAGTGCGCGGAGGTCGCCCGGATGGTCCGCGGCATCCTCGCAGGCATGGGGCTGGACGCGGTGCCCGTCACGAGCGGCAGCAAGGGCATCCACCTGTACGCCGCGCTCGACGGGTCGCAGACCTCGGACCAGATCTCCGCGGTCGCGCACGAGCTGGCGAAGGCGCTCGAGGCCGACCACCCGGACCTCATCGTGTCGAGCATGAAGAAGAGCATCCGCGCCGGCCGGGTGCTCATCGACTGGAGCCAGAACAACGGGAAGAAGACGACCATCGCGCCGTACTCGCTGCGGGGCCGGTTCCGCCCCACCGTGGCGGCGCCGCGCACGTGGGAGGAGCTCGACGACCCGGAGCTGCGGCACCTCGAGGCCGACGAGGTCGTCGCCCTCGTCGCCGAGCGGGGCGACCCGATGCTGGCGGTGACGCAGGCGTCGGCCGAGGGCCCGCTCAGCACGTACCTGTCCATGCGCACCGCGGGCGCGACCCCCGAGCCGATGCCCGAGTCGCCCTGGGGCGTCGCGAACGACGGGGACCCGCGGTTCGTGATCCAGGAGCACCACGCCCGCCGACTCCACTACGACCTGCGGCTCGAGCGGGACGGAGTGCTGAAGAGCTGGGCGGTGCCGAAGGGCGTGCCCGAGACGGCCCAGCGCAACAGCCTCGCCGTGCAGACCGAGGACCACCCGATGGAGTACCTCGTCTTCGAGGGCACGATCCCCGACGGACAGTACGGGGCGGGCTCGATGACGGTGTGGGACACCGGCACGTACGAGACCGACAAGTGGCGCGACGACGAGGTCATCTTCACGCTCTCCGGTCGGGTCGGCGGTCCGCTCGGCCGCGTGCGGCTCGCGCTCATCCGGACCGAGGGCGAGGGCGAGAAGAGCCAGTGGCTGCTGCACCGCATGAAGGAGCAGCAGCACGCGGCGTCGGCCGCGGAGCCGACCCGGGCCGAGACGGAGCCCGCCGCCCGGGCCCCGGTCGCCGACGCCGCGCCGCCGGCCGCCCGCCGGCTGCGGGTCCGCGGCGGGTCCGCGCCATCCGCTCGACTTCCGGCCGTGCCGAAGCCCATGCTGGCGACCTCGGGCACCGTCGGCCGCGTGACGGGCGACGACTGGGCGCTCGAGTGGAAGTGGGACGGCATCCGCGTGATCGCCCAGGTCGAGGACGGCGAGACCCGGCTCGTGAGCCGGAACGGCATCGACGTCACCGCCACCTACCCGGAGCTCGCCGAACTCGCACGCGTGCTCCGCGCCGACGCGGTCGTCGACGGCGAGATCGTCGCGCTCGACGAGGCCGAGCGGCCCGACTTCGGGCTGCTGCAGCGACGCATGAACCTGTCGAAGCCGCGCGAGATCGAGGCGGCCGCGGCATCCGTGCCGGTCGTGCTGCACCTGTTCGACGTGCTCGAGGTCGCGGGCACGCCGACCGTCGACGAGCCCTACGAGCGGCGGCGCGAGCGACTCGAGCGGCTCGTGCGGCGTCGCGACGACGTCCCGGTCGACCTCCCGGCCGGCGTCGGGATGCCGCCCGAGGAGGCGCTCGAGGAGGCCCGTCGCCGCGGCCTCGAGGGCCTCGTCGCCAAGCGCCGCCGCTCGACCTACCGTCCCGGGGCGCGCAGCGACGACTGGGTGAAGGTCAAGCTCTCGCGCACGCAGGAGGTCGTGGTCGCGGGGTACCGGCGCGGCGTGGGCGGCCGTGCCGGTCGCATCCGCTCGCTGCTGCTCGGCGTGCCGACGGCAGATGGCGGATGGCGCTACGCGGGACGGGTCGGTTCGGGCCTGCGGGAGCGCGACGCCGAACGCCTGCTCGACCGGCTCGACGGGATGACCGTGCCGGAGCCGCCAGTGCCGGGCGTGCCGGGCGAGGACCTCGTCGACGCCGTCTGGGTGCGACCCGAGCTCGTGGGCGAGATCGAGTTCGGCGAGTGGACGCGCACTGGGGTCGCGCGACACCCCAGATGGCGCGGGCTGCGACCCGACAAGCGGCCGGAGGACATCCGGCTGGAGGAGCCGCAGAACGGCGCCTGAGATCGTTCACGGGAACGCGGTTGACCGAACGACCTGTGAATCGACGTACAGAGCGGTCATTGTGGAACAACATGCGTGCGGTCGCCCCCGAACGGGGGTACCTTGTGCCTCGTGGGCACTCTCTATTACGGCGATTCCGGTACTCCGGTCGAGGTCGAGGATCGCGCGCTCGCGCATCTGAAGATCGCGATCACGACGAAGCTGCGGCGCGGCGAGAGCTTCATGCTTTCGTGGCGCCACGGCCCCGACCAGCCTCGCGGGCGCAGCTCGCTCTGGCTGCACCCCGCCATCCCGCTCCGCTTCGTCTTCGAAGAGGTCGAGGCCGGCGAACTCAGTCGCGACTGGATCGAGGACCTCATGCGGTCCGCGAACTCCGGCGGCGGCATCCAGCTCGACCCCGAGCGGATGGCGAAGGAACTCGGCACGCACGTCGGGCCGAAGCCCGTCGAAGCGGCCTGACCGGGGATACGCCGACGCATCCGGCCGTCCGATACGGGACGGCCGGGATCCGCCATGCCGTCAGCGGCGCCGCAGCTCGCCCGCCGCGGGGCAGTCGAAGGGATCCCGGGCAGCGAGCCCGACCCGGTTCAGGTACTCGACGACGATCCCGTACGAGCGCATGAGGGTCGTCTCCGTGTAGGGGATGTCAAGGGAGCGGCAGTGCTCCCGCACGATGTCGCGCGCCTTGCCGAGGTGCGGGCGCGGCATGCTCGGGAACAGGTGGTGCTCGACCTGGTGGTTGAGGCCGCCCATCAGCGGGCTGGTCCACCGGCCGGTGATGTTGCGCGAGGTCAGCACCTGCTTGCTCAGGAAGTCGAGCTTCGCGCCGGCCGGCACGAGCGGCATGCCCTTGTGGTTCGGGGCGAACGAGGCGCCCATGTAGACGCCGAAGACGGCCAGCTGCACCCCGAGGAAGGCGAACGCCATCCCGAGGGGCAGGAACCAGAAGACCACGCCCACGTACAGTGCGAGTCGCCCGCCGATGAGCCCCAGTTCGAGCGCGCGGCCGGGCACGACTCGCCGCTCGAAGAGCGACCGGATCGATGTCACGTGCAGGTTGATGCCCTCGAGCAGCAGGAGCGGGAAGAAGAGCCAGCCCTGGCGCTGCGTGATCCAGCGGATGAGGCCGCGCTGCTTCGCCGCAGACTCCTCGGTGAACGAGACGGTGTCGAACTCGATGTCCGGGTCCTTGCCGACCTGGTTCGGGTTGGCGTGGTGCCGGGTGTGCTTGGTCATCCACCACTGGTAGCTGATGCCCACCACGGCGGTCGCGACCACCCGGCCGACGCGGTCGTTCGCCTTGCCCGAGGACAGCACCGCGCGGTGCGAGGCCTCGTGTGCGAAGAACGCGAACTGCGTGAAGATGATGCCGAGCGCCGCGGCGATGAGCAGTTGGAACCACGAGTCGCCGAGCAGGACGAACCCGGCGATGGCGCCGCCGAGGGCGAGCGCCAGCCCGCCCACGAGCAGGCCGTAGAACCACGGCGTGCGTCGCAGCAGGCCGCTCTCCTTGATGACCTGCGAGAGCGCGGAGTAGCTCTGGGTGACCGCGGGACGGTTCCCGCGGGGCGAGGTGGAGCGAACGGCACCGAGGTGCGCGGAAGGGCTGAGCGTCGTGATGATCCGGCCTGTCGTCGTCGTCGACTTCCCAGCCGGTGGAGCACGAGCGGATGCCCGTTGCGGATGTCGCAAGCGTACGTCGGGCTGCGTACCGCGTGGGGCATGTCCGGCAGATCCCCAGCAGACCGGCACCCGGCACACGGGTGGGCGGTGCTACGACGACTCGGAGGCGTCGTCGACGAGGAGCTGGAGCAGTGCCGTCTCGCGGGTGCCGCGGAGGTTCACGAGGCGCCCGTGCTCGTACGCCTCGATCACCCGCGGGTCGACGTAGCTCGCCTTCGCGATCGCCGGGGTGTTGCCCAGCACCTCGCTCGCGTGCACGATCGCCTCCTTGACGGATGCCGCTCGAGCCCGCTTGGTGACGGCAGTGCCGAGCTGCGCGAGCCGATCGGCCGCGGCGACGGTGCCGCGCAGCGTGCGGAAGTCCTTCGCCGTGAAGTCGCCGCCCGTGCGACCGCGGATGTCCTCGTTCACGTCGACCGGTCCGAGCGGCCGCATGCGACGTCCGTGGCTGAACGCGTACAGCCGGGAGCTGGGGGAGCGGCCCTCCATCGCGGCGATGAACGCCGCGAGCGACTCGTCCGAAAGCCTCAGGTCCTGCGAGATGCCGCCCTTCGCACGGAACTTCAGGCGCACGACGTCCTCGCCCTCGAGCCGGGCGTTGCGCACGAGCAGCGTCGTGAGGCCGCGGCTGCGCGCCGTCGCGAGCGACTCCTCCGACCCGATGCGGATGGCACCGAGGTCGAGGGTCCGGAACGCCGCTGCGAGCACGCGCTCGCGCACGAGTTCCGCGAGGGCCAGGTCGCGGCGCACGCTGCGCCGGGCACCGGGCAGCGCCTCGGCGAGGGCGGTCATCCGCAGGAACTTCTCCATGTCCTGCTGCTCGCGCCACACCGGGTGGTACAGGTACTGCCGGCGCCCGGCGGCGTCGACCCCCACCGCGAGGATGTGCGCGTTCGGCGCCTCGGCGATCCAGACGTCGTTCCAGGCGGGCGGGATGGCCAAGTCGGCGATCCGGTTGCGGTCGACGCGATCGACGGGCGTGCCGTCGGCGTGCCGATAGGCGAAGCCGCGACCCCGGCGGAGCCGCGTGATGCCGGGCGACGCGTACGGTTCCACGCGTCGCAGTCGCGGCATCCGCTGCCCCTCAGTGGTTGCGCAGGGCGCTGATGAGCTCGCCCTTGCGCTTGCTGCTGTATCCGGAGAGACCGAGCTCCTTCGCCCGCTTCTTCAGCTCGGGCACGGTCCAGTCCTCGTAGTCGCCCGACTTGCCGCCCTTGCGACCGACCGAGCTGCGGCCGCGCGCGGCGGCGGCGTTGGAGATCCGAGCCGCCTTCTCCTTCGAGTTGCCCTCGTCCCGGAGCTTCTCGTAGAGCTCCGGGTCCTTCAGGGACGACTGTCCCCGTCGATTCGCCGGCATGACCTGCTCCTTCCTCGTAGCTGCCGCCCGTGGTTCAGAGCGGCTTGCCCCCGGTGACCGGGAGGATCGCCCCCGACGTGTACGACGCATCGTCCGAGGCGAGGTAGACGTATGCGCCGGCGAGCTCGGCCGGCTGACCGGCACGGCCGAGCGGGGTGTCCTGGCCGAACTTCGGCAGCTTGTCGGGCCATCCCGTCGCCGGGATGAGCGGGGTCCAGATGGGACCCGGCGCGACCGAGTTGACGCGGATGCCGCGGGGCCCGAGCTCCTCGGCCAGCGCACGCGTGAACGCGACGAGCGCCGCCTTCGTCATGGCGTAGTCGACGAGCCGCGACGACGGGTCGAAGCCCTGGATCGACGAGGTCGTGATGATCGACGCCCCGGCCTGCATCCTCGGCACGGCGGCCCGAGCGAGGAACACGCTCGCGTAGAGGTTGATGCGCATGACGGCGTCGAAGTCGGCCGACGGCACCTCGTCGATGCCGCCGCGGTCGCGCTGGTGGGCCGCGTTGAGCACGAGCAGGTCGATGCCGCCGAACGCGTCGCACGTACGGTCGACGAGGTCGGCGCAGTGCTGCTCGTCGCGCAGGTCGCCCGGCAGCAGCTCGGCCTTGCGACCGGCGTCGGTGACCCAGCGGGCGGTCTCCTCCGCGTCGGCCTGCTCCGACTCCAGGTAGGAGATGGCGACGTCGGCGCCCTCGCGGGCGAAGGCGATCGCGACGGCGCGGCCGATGCCGGAGTCGCCGCCGGTGATCAGGGCTCGGCGGCCGGTGAGCCGCCCCGAGCCGCGGTAGCTGTACTCGCCGTGGTCGGGCTGCGGCGACATCGCCGGCGTCAGGCCGGGCGGGTGCTGCTCCTGCCGCGGGAACGGCTCGGCCGCGTGCTTGGTGGTGGGGTCGATCAGGTGGTCGGTCACGGGACCTCCTCATGTCGGTTCCAGCTCGTCCGGACCATGCCACCGTACGCGCGGCCGACGGCCGCCGCGAAGGGTTGACAGGCGCCGTCGAGGCGCTGCGCCACGGGGGCGGGGCGAGCGGATGCCGCGCGGGTATCACGCGCCGCGAAGCAGCGGCAACCCCTCGCGACCGGCGTCGCGTCCCCCGTACGTTCGAGGGCACGAGGCCACCGGCTGCCTCGGAGGCCCGCCGAGCCCGGCGGGCCGTGAACCGTCCATGCGACGGAACCCGAAGGAGAGATCATGAACATCCTCATCGCCATCATCGCCATCGCCGCCATCGTGCTGCTGATCACGGGCGGCGTCGTGCAGTCCCTGCAGTTCCTGCTCTGGGTCGGACTGGTGCTCGCGGTCCTGGCCGTCATCGTGTTCCTGGTGCGCTACCTCGGTGGGAAGAAGGCGGTCTGACCGACCGCACCGACCTCACGGCGGGCGTCTCCTTCGGGAGGCGCCCGCCGTCGTCGTGCAGGAGTACCCTCGGGGCATGGGCACGCTGTTCTACGGTGACGCCGCGACCCCGATCGGCATCGAGGATCGTGCGCTCGCTCATCTCAAGGTCGCGATCATCACCAAGCTGCGCCGGGGGGAGTCCTTCACGGTCTCATGGCAGCACGCGGACGACCAGCCGCGCGGGCGATCGACGCTCTGGCTGCATCCCAACATCCCGCTGCGGTTCGTGTTCGACGAGCCGGAGCCCCCGGAACTCAGCCGGGCGTGGATCGAGGAGCTGATGCGCTCGGCGAACTCCACCGGCGGCATCCGACTCGTGCCGGAACAGCTCGACACCGGGCCGATCGCGACGGTGGACCCGCTCGCGATCGAACCCGGTGTCGGGGTGCGCGCCGACTAGGGCGTCAGGCGCGGAGGTCGGGGTCGCTGCCCGCGACGCCCTCGCTCGTGGGCGGGTTCACGGAACCCGGTGCGGCGGTGCCGCCGCCGAGGCCGGTCGTGGTGCCCGCGGTGCCGCCGGTGCCCGGCGTCGTCTCCTGACCGCCGTGCACCTCGCCGCGCCAGGCGCCGGTGGGGGCGTTGCGGTCCTCGATGAACTCCTTGAACCGGTGCAGGTCGCGCTTGACCTGCGCGTCGTCGAGCTGCAGCGCAGCGCCGGCCTTCTCGATGAAGCCCTCGGGCTCCCACTCGATGGTGAGGTCGATCCGGGTGCGTCCGTCCGATCCGGGCCGGAAGTCGACGCGGCCGCGGTGCTGGACCTCGGCAGCGGTGCTGCGCCAGGCGACGTGGTCGTCGGGCACCTGGTCGGAGACGTCGGCGTCGAACTCGCGCTTCACACCGGCGATCGAGACCACCCAGTGCGTGGTGGTGTCGTCGACCTGCGTGACGGACTCCACGCCGCTCATGAAGTGCGGGAACGACTCGAACTGCGTCCACTGGTCGTAGGCCACGCGAACGGGCACGTCCACCTCGATGTCAGCGGTGACGGTCGTGCTCATGCTGATCCTCCGTTCCGGGCACGCGCGGTGCGCGCCCAGACCTCACGCTAGGCAGGCGCCTGCGAGGGGTCGAGGGGTTGCAGCATCCGTCGGCCGCTGATACCACGGAGGGACGACGACAGCTCGGGGGTGCGCGAATGGGTGATCAGGCGACGGATGCCGAGCGGTGGTGGCCGCACGTGTCGATCGAGGCGAAGCACGCCGTCCTCGACGACCTGGAGGGCGACCTGCCCGAGCACGTGCGACGCGAGATCGCGGAGCACTCGGACGGCGAGGCGCCCGAGCGGCTCTCCGACGCCGACGTGCGGTTCATCCGCACGCAGATCGAGCCGGTCGACTGACCGGCTCGATTCGCTGCGCGACGCGCGTCACTCGAGTTCGAGCGGCTCGTCCTCGGTGGGCTCGGGCACGTACTGCAGGCCCGCCGTGCTGTTCGCCGACAGCAGCAGCTGTTCGATCCACAGGCGGTTGAGCTTCGGCGGACGGTTGCCGCTGAAGACGAACTGCAGCGGGATCGACTCGTGCAGCCAGAGGGTGGTGCGGCCGCTTCCGTGTTCGATGCCGTGCTCCCAGGTCATGGCGAAGCTCTCGGAGCGGCGCAGCTTGTTGATGATCGCCACGCGCAGGTGCGCGAGCGTCCGGTCCTCGATCTCGATCTCGCGGTTCGAGGAGTTGTAGATGAGCTTGCCCATGCCGAGACTCTAACGCGCCGGACGGCCCCCGCCACGTAGCATGACGGCCGCGAAACGGTGTCAACCCCCTGACGCCTCGCCGCAGCGGTCGCTGGGATGGCACACATGAGAGCCGTGACCTGGCACGCTGCCCGAGAGATCCGAGTCGACGAGGTCGACGACCCGCGCATCGTCGATCCGACCGACGCCATCGTGCGGGTCACGTCGACGGCGATCTGCGGATCCGACCTGCACCTGCTCGACGTGTTCGGGCCGGTCATGCACCGTGGCGACATCCTCGGCCACGAGGCGATGGGGGTCGTCGAGGCGGTGGGCGCCGACGTGCACCGCGTGGCGGTGGGCGACCGCGTCATCGTGCCGTTCGTGATCTCGTGCGGGGTGTGCTCGATGTGCCGGCGCGGCCTGAACACGCAGTGCGAGACGACCCGCAACGTGGACCAGGGCACCGGGGCCAAGCTGTACGGGTACACCGAGCTCTACGGGCGGGTGATGGGCGGGCAGGCCGAGGCCCTGCGTGTGCTCCTCGCGGATGCGAACCTGCGCGTCGTCGGGCGTGACCTGCCCGACGAGCGCTACCTCTTCCTGACGGATGTCGCGCCGACGGCCTGGCAGGCGGTGGAGTACGCGGGGCTCGAGCCGGGTGACACCGTCGCGGTGGTCGGACTCGGCCCGGTCGGCCAGATGGCCGCCCGCATCGCCCGCCACCGCGGCCACCGCGTGATCGGCGTTGACCCGGTCGAGGAGCGTCGGCTCATGGCCGAGCGGTACGGCGTGGAGACGCTCGACTACGCGGGGCACGAGCAGGCCGTGGACGGCCTCCTGAGCGCGACGGGCGGCGCGGGGCCGGACGCGGTCATCGACGCCGTCGGCACCGAGGCGCACGGGAGTCCGGGTGCGGCGCTCATGCAGAACGTCGTCGGGTCGCTGCCGAAGGGACTCGCGAAGGGCATGCTGATGAAGGCCGGTGTCGATCGGCTCTCCGCGCTGAACCTGTCGATCGACGGGGTCCGCCGCGGGGGCCGGCTGTCGGTGGTCGGGGTGTACGGCGGGAACGCCGACCCGATGCCGATGATGACGATCTTCGACAAGCAGCTCACCGTGCGGTTCGGCCAGGCCAACGTGCAGCGGTGGCTCGACGACCTCGTGCCCCTCGCCGAGGCCGACGACGATCCTCTGGGCTTCGCCGACTTCGCGACGCACCGCGCCCCGCTCACCGAGGCGGAGGCCATGTACGACCTCTTCAAGGAGAAGCGGGAGGGCTGCGTGAAGGTCGTCCTGAAGCCCTGAGCCCCGGTGCGGCGCCCGCCGGGCCGACACGCGGTTGTCCCCCGGCGGGGGGACAACCGCTTCTCCAGAGAAGCGCTTCTGTCAAGGGTCTTCTCGCCGTGCCCCGTCCGCCCTAGCTTTGCTCCGTCCGGGGGACTGGGACGCAGACGAATGGGGTTGGCATGGGTATCGATCGACGCGCACGTGCGCTGGGGGTGGTCGCCGCGGCAGGCCTGCTGCTGAGCGGCTGCGCCGTCGGCACGGGCGGACAGTCCGGGGGAACCGACGCCGAGTTCGACTCCGGCGCGGAGCTCTCGGGCGACCTGACGGTGATGGGGTTCTCGGGCGTGGACGAGGTGGCGACCTCGCGCATGGAACTCGCCGAGTCCGAACTCGGTGACGTGAACGTGAAGCTCATCGAGGGCGAACTGGACATCCAGCAGTTCCTCTCCGCCGTGGCGACCGGCGACCCGCCGTCGCTCCTCTACGCCGACCGCGACCAGATCGGCTCGCTCGCGGCCCGTGGCGCGATCATCCCGCTCGAGGACTGCATCGACGGCGAGGGCATCGAGACCGGCGACTTCGTCGAGTCGGCGCTCAACCAGGTGACGCTGGACGGCAGCGTCTACGGGATCCCCGAGTTCAACACGGTGCAACTCACGATGGCGAACGCCGACCTGCTCGAAGGGGCCGGCATGAGCATCGAGGACGTCAACGGGTCGGACCGCGAGGCGATGACCGAGGCGGCGGCCGCGATGGTCCAGCGCGACGGCGGCAAGGTCAGCGTCATCGGCGTCGACTCCAAGCTCCCCGAGTTCCTCCCGCTGTGGGTCGCCGCCGCGGGCGGCTCGGTCATGAGCGAGGACGGGCGCACCGCCCAGCTCGACGACGAGACGACCGTCGAATCGCTCGAGTGGGCCGTCGACATCTACGAGCAGCAGGGCGGGTTCAGCGCCATCAAGGCGACCCGCGACGCGGCCGACTTCTTCGGCGGCGGCAACCAGTTCGCCACGAACACGCTGGGCGCCATGCCCATGGAGCAGTGGTACCTCAACGTGCTGAACGAGGTGTCGCCGGACGCGCCGATGGTCTTCGACACGGTGCGTACCACGGAGGGCGAGCCGATCGCGTTCGCCGGTGGTTCGGCGTGGGCGATCCCCGCCGGCAGCGACAATCCCGAGGCGGCCTGCCGCTGGGCTCGCGTGATGACCTCCGTCGACGCCTGGCGCGCTGCAGCGGACGCCCGCCTCGCGCTCCGCGAGGAGGAGGGCCTGCCCTTCACCGGCATCCTCACCGGCAACACGGTCGCCGACGAGGAGATCGAGGGCATGACCACCGCCGACGAGGCGCCGTGGAGCGAGGGCGTCGCCGCCATGTACGAGGCGAACCAGAACACCCGCACGCTCCCCGCGAACCCGGCCGATGCCGAGTTCGACGACGCGATGCAGGAGGCGGTGAACCGGGTGCTGAACGGGCAGGCCGAGCCGGCCGAGGCGCTCGCCAAGGCACAGGAGACCGCGCAGGCGGCCCTCGACGAGGCATGGGCGGAGCTCGAGGGCGGTGACTGATGACCACGGCGACCCGGCCGGGCGGCATCAGCTCCCAGCCGGATGACTCGAAGCCCCCGGTCGGCGGCGCGCGCGTCGCGCCGCCGACCGGGGCGGCCCCCCGCAATCGGGCGCGGGCGCGCCGACGGAACCTCCTCTCGGCGCTGCTGTTCCTCAGCCCGTGGATGATCGGCTTCCTCGTCTTCACGGCGTGGCCGATGATCTACAGCGCGTACCTCTCGCTGACCGACTACGACGTGATCAACAACCCCGAGTTCGTCGGCATCGAGAACTACGTGGCGATGGCCTCCGACGAGAAGCTCCTCCTCGCCCTCGGGAACACCGCGTTCTTCGCGTTGCTCCAGGTGCCGCTGTACGTGGTGGTCTCGCTCGGCCTCGCGCTCCTGCTCGACCGCGCCGGCCGGGCGTCGGGGTTCTACCGCACGGTGTTCTTCCTGCCCAAGATGACGCCCCCGGTCGCGGTGGGCGTGCTGTTCCTGCTGCTGTTCAACGGCTCGAACGGCATCGTGAACGGCGCGCTCGGGCTGGTCGGCATCGACGGTCCGTCCTGGACGACCGACCCGAACTGGGTGAAGCCCGGCCTCGTGCTCATGTCGCTCTGGACGGTCGGTGCGTCGGTCATCATCCTGCTCGCCGCCCTCCGCAACGTGCCGAAGGAGCTCTACGAGTCGGCGCAGCTCGACGGCGCCGGCTTCTGGCGGCAGGCGACCAGCGTGACCCTGCCGATGATCAGCCCGGCACTGTTCTTCATCATCGTCGTCAACACGATCGCGGCCCTCCAGACGTTCGACGAGGCCTACACGGCGTTCTTCGGGGCCGGCAACTCGACGTACAGCAACGACGCCGCCCTGTTCTACGTCATCTACCTGTTCCAGCAGGCGTTCGAGTTCCTGAACATGGGCTACGCGTCCGCCATGGCGTGGCTGCTGTTCCTCGTGATCATGGTCATCACCGCGATCCAGCTCGTCGTCTCGCGCCGGCTCGTCTACTACGAGGGGGACCGATGAGCACCGACATCCGCGTGGCGGCCGCCGAATCCGAGGCGGTGCAGCCCGGCCGCGACGGCACGGATGCCGCCACGCGGTCGATCCCCGCCGGCCCCAGGGGTCGCGCCCGAGTCCGCCGACGCGTGGGCACGGTGCTCGCGTGGGTCGCGCTCTCGCTCCTCGGCATCGTGTTCGTCTACCCGTTCGTGTGGCTGGTCAGCGCATCCTTCAAGCCGCGCAGCGACGTGTTCGACAACCGGCTCATCCCCGAGACCTTCACGTGGGACAACTACATCCAGGTCTGGCAGGAGGCGCCGCTCGCCCTCTGGCTCCTGAACACCGCGATCGTGACGGTGCTCGCGGCGGTGACGGTCACGATCTCGAGCGCGATGGTCGCCTGGGGGTTCGCGTACTTCCGCTTCCGCGGTCGCGGCGTGCTGTTCGGGCTCGTCCTCGCGACGATGATGCTGCCGGGCGCGGTGACGATGATCCCGACCTTCCTCATCTGGAACGCGCTCGGGCAGGTCGGCATGCTCACCCCGCTGTGGGCGGGCAACCTCTTCGGCAGCGCGTTCTACATCTTCCTGCTGCGGCAGTTCTTCCTCGGGTTGCCGCGCGACCTGTTCGAGGCGGCGCGCATCGACGGGGCGAGCCAGTGGGGGGTCTTCTGGCGCATCGCCCTGCCGCTCACGGGCCCGGCGCTCGCCGTGGTGCTCGTGTTCGAGGTGCAGGCGGTGTGGACCGATCTCATGCGCGCGCTCATCTACCTGCGCGACTCGTCGACCTTCACGGTGCCGCGCGGCCTCAAGTCGCTCGTCGACGCCTACGGCTTCGGCGGCGAGTGGCACTGGGAGATCATCGTCACGGCGAGCGTGATCACGACGATCCCGCTGATCATCGTGTTCTTCCTCGCGCAGAAGCGCATCATCGACGGGGTCGCCTCGACGGGACTCAAGGGCTAGACGAGCGGATGCCGCGGGGCCGGCCGCGCCCCCCACGCCCCGCCTCGCGGCATCCGTTCAGTTCTCGACCGAGGTGATCTCGTGCGGAGTGCCGACGGGCTTCGACTCGCTCGACCCGCGCTGTCGCAGCACGATCGAGAGTGCGACCATGCTGCCCACCGCCAGGAACTCCGATTGCCAGTTCTGCAGGGTCCGATTCCAGAAATCCGGGTTCGTCAGGTACTCGGCCAGCACGATGGGCGGCTCACCGTGCATCGCCTGCTCCTCGTTGAAGAAGTTCAGGCCGGAGAGCGCCTGCACGAACCACGACAGGAGGAAGATCGCCCCCATCGTGATGAGCAGCGAGTTGCTGTAGAACCAGAGCTTCCAGCCACCGGCGCGGGCCCACGTCGGTGATCCGTCGACCGCGTACCGGCCGACCAGCGACTCCTTGTCGGAGCCGACGCCCTCCTCGCCGGGCTGCTTCGACTCCGGGGAGCCCTTCTGCACGAGCCAGATGGTGGCGAGGATGAACAGGAAGAACTGGAGGTACTCCGACTGCCAGTTCTCCGAGACGTCCACGACGAAGTCGGACGAGGTCACGAAGTCGAGCCAGGTGAGCTGCGGCTGATCGTGCGTCGATCGCTCCTCGTTCGTCACGAGCAGGCCCGCGATGGATTGCAGCGCGAGCGCGACCAGGAAGATGACGGCGAAGAAGATGCTGAGCAGGTGCTGACGGACGCGCATGGCCTACCTCCCGAGGGCGACGACGGCGAACATGTAGGCGAGCCCGGCGAAGATGCCGACCACCCACGCGGTGAACACGAGTCTCATGCTCGGAACGTACTCCCGGAGCAGCGCTTCTCGGCACGGGGTTGACGCGGGGTGCGCGGCCGTCGATTGGCGCCGCGGCGGCGGGTGGGTTAGAGTAACGGGGTTGCCTGATGAGCGGAGATCGCGCAGGCGGCATCCCATGCGCCCGTAGCTCAATGGATAGAGCATCTGACTACGGATCAGAAGGTTGGGGGTTCGAGTCCCTCCGGGCGCGCGGAACCACTGAACGGCCCGCTTCGGCGGGCCGTTCGTCGTTTCCGGCCGAGACCGGTCGCGTCAGAAGCGCGGCGGTGCGTCGGCGGTCCGCACCCTCAGCCAGGCGACGTGGCAGGGCTCGAGCACGATGCCGCGCTCGAGCGTGATCCGACGGTCGGTGAGGAGTTCGTGCGCCTCCGGCCCGAACCCGGAGAGGGTGAGTGCGTCGACGGCCGCGGGCGCGTCGCCCACGTTGGCCAGGCAGAGCACGACCGTGGTGTCGGCGGATGCCGCGGCATCCGCCCCGCCCGGCCGCTGGTAGCCGAGCACCGTGGGGTGCTTCGCGTCGAACGGGACGAGCCGCCCGCCCGCGAGCTCGGGCGTGGAGCGCCGCACCTGCACGAGGCGACGCAGCCCCGCGTACACTGCGCCTTCCGGGGTCGACGGGTCGTGGCGGCGCGCGTACGCCTCGGCGGGGTAGTGCGGGCGGTTCACCCAGCGGCTGTCGTCGGCGAGCGCCGGGTCGTCGACGTACGAGTAGTCGTTCTGCTGCGCGACCTCGTCGCCGAGGTAGATGAGCGGGATGCCGCCCGTCGACAGTGCGATCGCGTGGGCGAGCAGCACCCGGTCGACGCCGTGCGGGTCGCCGGCCTCGATGCCGGCGAGCGAGGCGGTGGTGCCGGCCACGCGCGCGTCGCCCGTGCGCGGGTTCTCCTGGAAGGGCACGCCGCGCGCGAAGCTGCCCGGGAAGCGGTCGACGTAGAACGCGTTGAGGAACCGGCGGTGGTCGAACCCGTCGATGCCGAACTCGGCGGCATCCTCGTCGGCGAAGGTCCAGCCGATGTCGTCGTGGCCGCGCACGTAGTTGACCCACGCGCACCCGTCCGGCAGGGCGTGCCGGCGCTCCAGCGCCTGCCGCAGCATCCGCGGGTCGCGCGTCGCGAGCGCCTCCCAGGTGAGTGCCATCTGCAGTGGGTTGTACGAGAGCTGGCACTCGCCGAGCGAGATGTACTCGACGACCTCGTCGGGGTGCACGATCGCCTCGGACTTGAACAGCAGGCTCGGTGCGGCGATGCGCAGCACGGCGTTGAACGCCTGCAGCAGCAGGTGCGCCTCCGGGAGCGACTCGCACGGCGTGCCGAGTCGCTTCCAGATGAACGCGACCGCGTCCATGCGCAGCACGTCGACGCCGAGGTTCGCGAGGAAGAGCATCTCGCCGGCCATCGCGCGGAACACCGCGGGGTTGGCGTAGTTCAGGTCCCACTGGAACGAGTGGAACGTCGCCCAGATCCAGCGGCCGTCGGGCAGCTGCACGAACGAGCCGGGGTGGTCGTCGGGGAAGATCTCCCGCACGGTCCGCTCGTAGGCGTCGGGCATCGTGCGGTCGGGGAAGATCAGGTAGAAGTCCTCGTACGCGGGGTCGCCCGAGACCGCGCGTTCGGCCCACTCGTGGTTCGACGCCGTGTGGTTGAAGATGAAGTCGAGCACGAGCGAGATGCCGTTGGCGCGGAGTTCGGTCGCGAGCTGCTGCAGGTCGTCGATGGTGCCGAGGTGCGGGGCGACCGCCCGGTAGCTGGTGACCGCGTAACCTCCGTCGGAGTTGCCCTCGGGCACCGCGAACAGCGGCATGAGGTGCAGGTAGGTGAGGCCGAGCTCCACGAACTCCGGGATCTTCGCGCGAACCCCCTCGAGGTCGCCCGCGTAGCGGTCGACGTAGCAGACCCCGCCGAGCATCCCGTTCGACAGGTACCATCCGGTGTCCTGCTCGCGGCGGGCGTCGGCGGCCTTGAGGTCGGCCGGACGGGCCGCCCACGACGCACCGGCGTCGGCGATGACGCCCGTCAGGGCCTCGAGCGCGTCGGGCCGGTCGCCGTACAGGCGTCGGAACAGCCCGTGCAGGGCGGGGAAGTGCGCGGCGAGACGCGCACCGAACGCCGCGTCGGCGGTGACGGATGCCGCGGGCAGCGCCCGGCGGATGTCGGCGAGATCTCGTGCGGCGTCGGTTCCCAGGCGTGCCATACGTCAAGACTGCACCATTCCGGGCCCGTGTCCCCCGGTTTGGGGGACAACCGCGCTTTCCGCGTGATCACGCGGATCTGCGGCGGTCACGGGCCCCGGCGGGCCGTCCCGAGGCGAAACGCGATGTCGCGCACTCGGGTGTCCCGGTTACCCTCGGAACCGGCTTGTCTTCCGCGATCGGGGTCGACTATGAGGGGTACCACCACGATCGGCCAGGCGCCGATCATCCGTCGCGCGGCGATGCTCGCCGCCATGACGGCCATCGCATTCGCGGTGGCCGTCGCCGTCGTGCAGTTGCTGCTGCGATGGTCGGGACGGGCGATCGATGCGGTCGATGCGGCGGTGGCCACCGCGTGCCTCATCGTCGCGGTGGTCGTCGCGACCGTGCTGCTCGGGGCGCTCATCGTCGCCGGCGCCGATCACCAGCCCCGGGCCGAGGTCGCGTCGCGCGGCACCCTCCGGCTCACGAGCGGCGGTCGTGCCGCGGCCAACGCCGCGGTGTGGGCGGCGATCGCCGCGCTCGCGGTCGGCGCGGCCGGGGATGCCTTCACCCCGCTTCCCGGCGGTGCGGTCGTGGCGGCCGCGCTGATCGCGGGAGCGCTGGCCGCCGTCACGGGCGCCGTGCACCGGCGGGCGCACCGGCAGTCGGCGTACCGGTCGTTCAACGTGGTCGCCATGCTGCTCGCGGCCGGCTGCCTGGCGAGCATGAGCCTGACCTCGACGGGCGACTGGTGGTCCCTGAACTTCAGCACGCTGGGCACCTCGAACGACATCGCCGCGGCGTGCTTCAACCTCGCCCTCATCCTCTCCGGCGGTGCCATGGCCGCGATGTCGGGCCGACTCGCCAGCGGCATCGCCCGACGCGCCTACGACGCCCGGCGCGGCGCGGTGCCGACCGTCCGGGCGCTCATCGCCGTCATCGGCGTCGCGCTCGCCGGGGTGGGCGTCGTGCCGATCGACACCGACGAGGTGCTGCACAACGTGTTCGCCTGCGGCGCCGGTGCGGCGTTCGCGCTGCTCGCCTCGCTCACGCCCGTCCTGGTGCGACGGATGCCGCGGGTGCTGGTCCGGACGTCGCGGGCGTCGCTCGCGCTCGAGGTGTCGGCGTTCGTCATCTACGACCGGCTGGGACTCGTCTCGCTCACGGTCTTCGAGATCGTCGCGTTCGCCCTCGTCTTCGTCTGGCTGATCACGCTCGTCGTGACGACGCACCCGGTGGTGATCCACGAGCTCGCCGAGCTCGAGCCGCTGGTCGACGAACTGGCCGAGGAAACGGCCGAGGAACTGGCCGAGGACCCGCTGGGCGGCGTCGCAGACGGCACTTCGGTGCGCGAGCCGGCGGGTGCGCCGGGTGGACCCGCCCGCCGCGCGGCATCCGTCGTCTCACCGCCGGGAATGGCCGAGGCGTTCGCGCGGTTGACTCCGATCAGAACTTGAGTCGAGCCGACTCAATTCGTACGATTGTGGTGAGCATGAGTCGATTCGACTCAACTTCGCCGCGACCGAAAGGAGATCCGATCATGGCCACCAACGACCCGTTCCGCGACCTGGACCGCCTCGCGTCCGCGATCTTCGACACGACGCGCCGAGGGCCGCGTCGCATGCCGATGGACCTGTACCGCGACGGCGACCACTACGTGCTGACCGCCGACCTGCCGGGCATCGACCCGGGCTCGGTCGACATCGACGTCGACGGGCAGCTGCTCACGATCCGCGCCGAGCGCACGCTGCCCTCGGGCGACGACGTCAAGTGGATCACGCGCGAGCGCGAGGCCGCCTCGTTCCTGCGCCAGCTGAGCCTCGGCCAGGGCGTCGACACCGAGCGCATCTCGGCCAGCTACGCCAACGGCGTGCTCAGCGTCACCATCCCGGTGAGCGAGAAGGCCAAGCCGCGCAAGGTCGTCGTCGAGTCGGCCGACTCGGCGCGGTCCGTCGCCGCGGGCGGCGAGTCCATCCAGCCGGTCGAGTCGTGACCGACACCGGGGTGCGGTTCCGTCGAGACGACGAGGCTCGCCGCTACGAGATGCACGTCGACGGCGACCTCGCCGGATTCGCCGAGTTCCGCATCCGGCCGGCGGGCACCATCGTGTTCACCCACACGGTGGTGTTCCCCGGCCGCGAGGGGCAGGGGCTGGGCAGCATGCTCGCCCGCCACGTCCTGGACGACGCGGTCTCCCGCGGGGAGCGCATCGTGCCGCGCTGCCCGTTCATCGCCGCGTACCTGCGTCGCCACGATGGCTACGAGGCGTCGGTCGACTGGCCCGAGGGCGCGCCGCGCGAGGGCTGACCCGGGCCGTCCGGGCGTGACCCCCGGTCTGGGGCGGTGTGCCGGGCACGCGCGGGACGATACGATCGCTCAACACCCGAGCCGGGTTCCCGAGCCCGGCAGTCGTCGAAAGACGCCACATGCGACCGGATGTCCCAGCAGAGGTCGCTCGGGATCCAGCTCGCCGAGCTCAGTTCGGGTCGCTCGGCGGGGAGGGCCTCTTGCGAGGCCGCGGTGGGGCGGGAGGTAGGGTTCCCGCCCCACCGTCATTCCCGTGACGGGAGCTCAGGATCGATCTCCGCGAGCGGACTGTCAAGCCCCTCAACGCCGACGAGCCCGGAACGTACCGTGGCCCCCACGTCCGCCAGGGGAGGGCATCGGCGATTCGCCGCTTCCGTCGTTCGGTGGGCTTCAGTGCGCGCCTGCGTCGACTGAACGTCACGAACGAGGGGATCATCCATGTTCTTCCACCGACAGGAACTCCAGCACTCCGCGAAGCCCGACGCACCGGACGCCGTCTACGCGCGCAAGCTCCAGGAGGTGCTCGGCGGACAGTACGGCGAGATCACCGTGGCCATGCAATACCAGTTCCAAGCGTGGAACATGCACCTGCCGGGCAAGTACCGCGACCTGGTGTTCGGAATCGGAGCGGAGGAGATGGGTCATGTCGAGATGCTCGCCGTGATGATCGCCCAGCTCCTCGAGAAGGCGCCGCTCGGCATCACCGGCGATGCCGTCCAGGACGACCCGACGGTGGCCGCGGTCATCGGCGGCACCGACGTGCAGCAGGGAATCGTCGCCGGGGCCGGAGCGCGCCCGGTGGACAGCAACGGCAACCCGTGGCAGGGGAGCTACATCACCGCGAGCGGCAACCTGCTGGCCGATTTCACCGCGAACGCCAACGCCGAGATGCAGGGACGCATCCAGGTCGCGCGGCTGTACCACATGACCGACGACCACGGCATCCGGGACCTGCTCGGGTTCCTCCTCGCGCGCGACACCATGCACCAGAACCAGTGGCTCGCCGCCGCGGCGGAACTCCGCGAGGAGGGCGTCGAGGAACTGCCCGTGCCGAGCAACTTCCCGCTCTCCAAGGAGAACCGCGACGTCGCCTACCAATACCTCAACTTCAGCGACGGGGCCGCCGCTGCGGAGGGCGGTTGGGCGTCCGGCCCCACGCCCGACGGCAAGGGCGAGTTCAGCTACCACGACGGCCCGACGACCTCCGCTCCGATGCCGCCGCCGACCCATCCCGACGCGCGGTTCTACGGCACGACCGACGTGCCCGACACCGTGGAGAAGGTGGCCGGCCGCATCCAGGACAAGCTCAACAAGGAGTGACGCGCGGCACTGCCCGCGCGTCCCCTCGACGCGCGGTCAGTCCACGGCCGGCGTGTTCGAGCGCGTCCGAGCCGCGCGTTCCTCCTGCGCCTCGCGGAGCCGGTCGCACAGGGCGGTCAGCTCGCGCAGCTCATCGTCCTCGAGGGCGGTGCCGACGCGGTCGGTGATCGACTGCATGTGCAGGATGGCGGCGCGCCGGAACTGCTCGAACCCGTACGGGGTCAGGCGGACCAGGGTGCCGCGGCCGTCGTTCGGGTCGTCGGACTTCTCGACGAGCCCGCGCCCGGCGAGGCGGTCGATGAGCCGGCTCACGCTCGGCTGGGAGATGAGCACGTGGCGGTTGAGCTCCTTGAGTCGGAGCGACCGGTTGGGAGCCCGGGAGAGGTAGAGCAGGACGTCGTACTCGTTGAACGACATCACCTCGGTCGGGAACTCGGCGGCGAGTCCGCGCATCACCTGCACCTGGGCGCGGAACAGCGCCTCCCATGCCGCCACCGCCGCCGCGCGATCCCCCACGCCGTGCTCCTTCCTCGGGTCGTCCCGGCTGCCACGCCGTCGAGGCGACGTGCCGCCGGTCTGTCAAGGATAGGGAAGCGCGGGCCCGGTGCGGGGGACCGTGCGCGCACGTCACCCCTTCTGGGGGAAACCGCGCCGGGGAACGGTTGAGGGCCGGTCGTAGAGGCTGACGACCGGCCCTCGCCCTTGCACCAAGAGTGTCCTGCAATCACATTCCGCGCCGGCCGCCACAGCAAACAACCGGCGCACTCCGAATATATAACGGAAAGGTAACGGGCGCTAGTCCTCTGTGCCCCGAATGCGGGGCGTCCTAGAAGACGTCCGGGCTCGGCGTGGAGGCCTGGCGGATCGAGACGTCCGCGTGCCGGTCGAAGCGGTATCCGACCCCGCGAACCGTCCGGACGATGTCCTGGTAGTGACCGAGCTTCGCGCGCAGGCGGCGCACGTGCACGTCGATGGTGCGCTCGTTGGGGACGTCGTCCTCGTCCGACCACAGCCCGTCGATGAGTTCGTGGCGGTCGATGGTGCGACCCTCGCGGAGCACGAGGTACTGCAGCAGCTCGAACTCCTTGTAGGTGAGGCCGGCCGGCTCGCCGTCGAGCAGCACCCGCTTGCGCGAGATGTCGATGATCACGCCGTCGGGGTGGCGGTCGGCGTCGGCGCGCAGCCCCGAGCCCTGCTCCTCGCGCTGCTTGGCGAGCGCCGCCGGGTCCTGCAGGGCCAGGCGGACGACGTCGACGTCGCGGCCGCCAGCACCCTCCGGCGCGAGCGCGACGGCGGCGTAGGTCTCGGCCGACGGCGCGAGCTCGGCGGTGAGGGTGCGGAGGGCCTCGACGATGCGGTGCAGGCTCGTGCCGTCGGCCTCGGCCTTCGCCTCGTCGATGCCGACGTACAGCACGAAGCCGCGGGCCTCGGTGCCCTCGGGCACCGCGCGGACGCGGGGCGCCGAGCGCTCGACCGCCGGAGCGGGCGAGGCCGGCACCGAGGCGGCTCGAGGCGTCGGTGCGGGTGCGGCGACCGGGCGAGCGGCGGGCTGCGGCACGTAGGCGGCGGGGTGCGCGGTGCGCACGGCGGGGTGGGTGGTGCGGACGGGACGGGCGAGCGTGAGAGACATGGCGGATTCCTAGTGCTGAGGATGCGTCGTGGACCCCGGTCATGGGGTCGGAGCGATGGCCGCGAGATGGGCCGGGAGAACCCGGAAGCGCATCGGGTTCGACGGAGCCGCGCCGATCGGGGTGGGATCAGTCGCGTGACTCGGCGGGGGGTTCGCTGGTCAGCGGCACATTCGACAACACATGGGCGCACGCGCCGGCATCATCGTGCCGGCAGACCTCTGAGCCTCGAGGGCGATCAGGGTGCGTGCGGTGTCAGTCATGGGGGAAGTCAACCGGGACGCCGAGGATGTGTCAAATAGTGACGACGGATGACGCGTCGCGACGTCGCACGCGGTGCGCGCGCCCTGCGTGGGGCAGAGGGGTTCCGCGCACCCGTCCAGTCGTATGCAAGATCCTTCGATATCCGGCGACTTCGTCGAATTTCGCCAGATCACATCCGCGACGGCGTGTCTCACGACGAAGATCCTGCGATGTGAGGCGCGCTAGCACACCCGCGCCCACCTTGGCAGGCGCGACGCGACCGGCGACTCAGACGGTGCCGTAGAGGCGGTCGCCGGCGTCGCCGAGGCCCGGCACGATGTAGCCGTGCTCGTTGAGCTTCTCGTCGACCGCGCCGAGCACGACCGTCACGTCGCGCCCGTACATGGCCTTCTCGACCGCCTCGAGCCCCTCCGGCGCGGCGAGGATGCAGATGGCCGTGACATCCGTCGCCCCCCGCTGCAGGAGGAAGTCGATCGCCGCGATCAGCGATCCGCCCGTCGCGAGCATCGGATCGAGCACGAAGCACTGCCGGCCCGACAGGTCGTCGGGCAGGCGCTCGGCGTACGTCGTCGGCTCGAGCGTCTCTTCATTGCGTGCCATGCCGAGGAATCCGACCTCGGCCGACGGCAGCAGCTTGACCATGCCCTCGAGCATGCCGAGCCCCGCACGGAGGATCGGCACGATGAGCGGCTTCGGGTCGGCGATGCGCACCCCCGTGGTCGGCGCGACGGGCGTGATGATGTCGACCGGTTCGACGCGGACGTCGCGCGTGCCCTCGTACGCGAGGAGGGTCATGAGCTCCTCGACCAGCGCGCGGAAGACGGGGGAGGTGGTCTGCGAGTCGCGGAGCACCGTCAGCTTGTGGGTGATGAGCGGGTGGTCGGCAACATGGACTCGCATAGGCTCGAGTCTAGTTGCGGGGGGTTCCCGCGCGTGAAGACGGTGGGGCCGCCCGCCGGTGAGAAAGGGCCGAACGGATGCCGCTGCCCCGCCCGGAGCACGTCGAGTGGATGCGGCTCGCCCTCGCCGAGGCATCCGCCGCCCTCGCCACCGGCGACGTGCCCGTGGGCGCCGTGGTCGTGCGCGACGGCGAGGTCATCGCGACCGGACGCAACGAGCGCGAACTGCACCGCGACCCGACGGCGCACGCCGAGCTGCTCGCGATCCGCGAGGCCGCCCGCGTCACCGGCGACCGGCACCTCACCGACTGCACGCTCGTCGTCACCCTCGAGCCGTGCGTGATGTGCGCGGGCGCCATCCTGGCCGCGCGCGTGCCGACCGTCGTGTTCGGCGCGTGGGACGAGAAGGCGGGCGCGGGCGGTTCGCTCTACGACGTGCTGCGCGACCGGCGGCTCAACCACCGCGTCGAGGTCTACGCGGGCGTCGCAGCGGATGCCGCGTCGAAGCTGCTCGTCGACTTCTTCGAGGACCCGGCGCGCCGGCCCTGACCCAGCCCGTCGAGGAACTCGCCGAGGATCGCGCGCGAGGCCGCCTCCGCCGCCGGGCCGTACTCGCCCTGCAGCGCGCGCATGCGCTCGACCGTGAGGTCGTACTCGGGCAGTTCGTCGCCCCACGCGGCCAGCCAGTTCTCGTGGATCGCCGGCGTCACCTCGGGGTGGAACTGCACCGCGAGCAGCCAGTCGCCCGCACGGAACGCCTGGTTCGCGTACTGCGGCGACGACGCGAGCCGCTCGACGCCCTCCGGCAGGTCGAACGTGTCGCCGTGCCACTGCACGAAGCGGATGCCGCGCGCGTGGCGCACCGGCGACGACGCCCCCGCCTCGGTGAGGTCGACGCCGAGCCAGCCGACCTCCTTGCGAGGGCCGCGGTACGCGCGGGAACCCATCGCCTCGGCGAGCATCTGGGCCCCGAGGCAGACGCCGAAGACGGGCGCCCCCGCGGCGACCCGCTGCCGGAGCAACTCGATCTCGTGCCCGACGTACGGGTAGCGGTCGGTCTCGTACGCGGCCTCGTCGCCGCCGAGCACCACGACCAGGTCGGGTTCGAGCGCGTCGATCGCCGTCACGTCCTCCCGAGGGGCGTCGACGACGACGAGCTCGTAGCCGTGCTCCTCCAGGACGGGCCCGAGGTTGCCGAGGCCGATGGCGGAGTCGTGGCGGAGGACGAGCGCGGTCGGGCGGCCGGCGGCATCCGTCACTCGAGCCCCTTGATGACGATGGCGTCGGTGGGCGGCGCCTGCAGGTTCGGGTCGACCCAGATGTCGGGTTCGAGGTAGATGACCCGGGCGGCCGGCACGGCGTCGCGGATGCGGCGCTCGATGACGTTCACGGCCGTCGCGACCTCCTGCAGGCGCAGGTCGGCGTGGAACCCGAGCTTGGCGGCGACGAGCAGCTCGTCGGGACCGAGGTAGAGGGTCTTCATGTGGATGATGCGTTCGGCCTCGGGACCCGCGAGGATCGCCTCCTCGATGCGGCTCACGTCGCCCTCGCTTGCGCCCTCGCCGACGAGGAGGCTCTTCGTCTCGATGCCGAGGATGATCGCGATGACGACGAGCAGCGTGCCGATCATGAGCGTGCCGATCGCGTCGAAGATCGTGTCGCCCGTGATCACCGTCAGGCCGACGCCGAACATCGCGAAGACGAGACCGACGAGCGCCGCGACGTCCTCGAGCAGCACCACCGGGAGTTCGGGGGCCTTCGCGCGGCGCACGAACTGCACCCAGCTCTGCTTGCCGCGCACCCGGTTCGATTCCCGCACGGCCGTGCGCAGCGAGAACGCCTCGAGCACGATCGCGATGGCCAGCACCGTCAGCGGCACCCATGCGTTGGTGATCTCGTGCGGGTCGAGGATCTTCTGCACGCCCTCGTAGATCGAGAACATGCCGCCGAGGGCGAAGAGGATGATCGAGACCACGAAGGCGTACACGTACCGCTCGCGGCCGTAGCCGAACGGGTGCTCGCGGTCGGCCTCCTTGCGGGCCTTGCGACCGCCGCGGAACAGCAGCAGCTGGTTGCCGGCGTCGGCGACCGAGTGCACGGCCTCGGCGAGCATCGACGCCGACCCCGAGACGAGCCACGCGATGAACTTCGTCACGGCGATGCCGGTGTTCGCGAGGAATGCCGCAAGGATCGCCTTCGTGCCGCCGGATGCGCTCATGGGCCAATCCTAGGATGGTCGCCATGACCTCCCGCCAGCCCGTTGACCTGCCCGCGATCGCCTTCCTGGGGGCCGGTTCGATGGCCCGCGCCATCCTCGCGGGGCTGCTCCAGCCGCACGTCGAGGTCGCCGGCGGCATCCGCGCGACGAACCGGTCGGCGGCGAAGGCGGCCGAGTTCGATGACGAGCCGCGGGTCACCGCGTACGCGACCGAGGCGGATGCCGAGGCGAACCGTCGCGCGGTCGCCGGCGCGAAGCTCGTGGTGGTCGCGGTGAAGCCGGGTATGGTGCCCGACCTGCTCGACGAGATCGCCGACGCGCTCGAGCCGGGCGCGGTCGTGGTGAGCGTCGCCGCCGGGGTGACGGTCGCGACCTTCGAGTCCCACCTCCCGTCGCACGTCTCGGTGGTCCGCACGATGCCGAACACGCCCGCGGTCGTGGGTCGCGCGGTGACCGGCGTCTCGGCGGGCACCCGGTCGGGCGACGCCGACCTGGCGCTCGTGGTGTCGATGTTCGAGACCGTCGGGGAGGTGCTCGTGGTGCCCGAGGCGCAGCTCGACGCGCTGTCCACGATCTCCGGCTCCGGCCCCGCCTACGTGTTCCTGCTCATCGAGGAGTTCACGAAGACGGCCGTCGCGAAGGGCTTCACGCCGGAACAGGCGGCGGTCATGGTGCAGGGCACGTTCCGCGGGGCGAGCGAGCTGCTCGCGGCATCCGGTGACGACCCGGCCGAACTGCGGCGCCGGGTGACGAGCCCGAAGGGCACCACCGAACGCGCGGTCGCCGTCCTGCAGGAGGCCGACCTCGCCGGCCTCTTCGACCGCGCGACCGACGCGGCCCTCGCCCGCGCCCGCGAGCTCGCCGCCGGCGCCTAGGCCCGCCGCCCCTTCCCAGGACGTGCGTGCGTGCGTGCGTTTCTCAGGAGTTATGCGGCGGGTCGCGAACGCGGGCGGCCTGTCCTCCTGAGAACGGTGCCGTTTCCGGCCGGGCGTCCTGAGAAACGCTTCAGGTGCGGGCGAGGAGGACCATGACCTCGAAGTGGGTCGTCTGCGGGAACATGTCGAACACGCGCGCCTTCACGGGCCGCAGCGACGGCATGGCCGCGAGGTCCTTCGCGAGCGACGCGACGTTGCACGACGAGTAGAGCACGTGCGCGGCATCCGACCGCTCGAGCCAGCCCGCGAGTTCGGCGCCGATCCCGCGTCGCGGCGGGTTCACGACCACGAGGTCGGGGGCGGATGCCGCGGCCAGGGCGTACGCGGTCGCGTCACCCGCGGCGAAGCGGATCCGCGAGAGCGCGGCATCCGTTCGGCTCAGCTCGGCGCTCGCGACCGCCTCGACGCTCGTCTCGATGCCGGTGACCTCGGTGCGCCCCGCGCGGTCGGCAAGGTGCAGCGCGAACCCGCCGACGCCGGAGTAGAGGTCCCACGCGTCCTCGGGCGCGAGGTCGCGGATCCAGTCGCGCGCCTCGGCGTAGAGCGCCTCGGCGATCGCGGTGTTGGTCTGGAAGAAGCTCTGCGGGCGCAGGTGCATGGTCACGTCGTTCAGCCGCATGGGGAGGGTGTCGGCCTCGGTGAGCACGACCTCGTCGGCGCCCTCGAGCACGGCCTTGTGCTCGGGCAGCAGGTTCGCGGTGACGACGCGCGCGTTCGGCAGCTCGGCGAGCAGCGTCGGCAGGTGCTTGCGCATGCGGCCGAGGGGCTCGGTCGAGCGCAGCACGAAGCGCACCATGAGCTCGCCGTCGGGTGATTCCGTGACGATCACGTGCTTGAGCTCGCCGCGCCGGGCGGCGACGTCGTACGGCGTGATGCGCGCGAGCGTGATGAACCGCGCGAGCACGGGGAACGCGGCCCGGTGCCCGGGCGAGCAGATGCCGCACGCCTGCAGGTCGACGCCGTGCCCGTCGGCGTCGAGGATGCCGATCGTCGGTGCCTCGACCGTGCCGCCGACGACCATCTTCGCCTTGTTCCGGTAGTCGCGCTCGCCGGAGGCCACGGGCGGCAGCCACGCCGGCACGTCGAACGGGGCGAGCAGCTGCTCGGCGAGCGCCTGCTTGTCGGCGAGCTGGGCCGGGTACGGCCGACCCATGAGCGAGCACGACCGGCATCGCCCCGCGTCGAAGTACGGGCACTGCACCCGTCAAGGGTACGCGGGGCGTCGCGCGGTCGGCCCCGCGGCCGGCCCGCGGTCAGCCCTCGGTGACGAGCTCGCGGCGGCGCATCCCCACGACGGATGCCGCGACGAGCCCGACCGCGATCGCGAGCAGCCACGACCCGCCGGTCCAGTCGACGTCGCCACCGACGGGCACCGGCACGTGCGCGAACGGCGACAGCTCGTGCATCCACTCGGGGATGCCGAGCAGCTCGCCGAACACGCCGAAGAACGCCCCGAGCGCGAGCAGCGCCCAGCCCAACGGGATGACGAGTCGCGGGGCGAGCACGAACAGCAGGAGCACGGCACCGAGGTAGACGAGCGCCGCCGGGAGCTGCGCGACCGCCGCGCGCAGCGCGAGCTCGGTCGTCGCGCCCGGGTCGTCGGTGCTCTGCGCGCCGACCACCGCGCCGACCGCGGAGAGGCCGACGACCACGGCCGCGGCGATCGTGGCGACCGCGGCGTACCCGCCGAGCCAGCGCTCCCGGGCGACGGGTGCGGCCAGCACGGGCTCGGCCGTGCCGTGCGCCTCCTCCAGCCGGGCGCGCATGACCGCCTGGAGTGCCGCGGCGGCGGCGAGGATGCCGACCATCGTGAAGAAGGTCGTGACGAACGCCTCCTCGAACGAGGCGGTCTCGCCCGCGAACCGTCGGAGTGTCTCGGCGATCGCCGGCGCGTCCGAGCCGATCTCGTCGACGAGCGGCGACATCGTCGTGGCCAGCACGCCGAACACCGTCGCGCCCACCGCCCAGGCGAGGATCGCGCCGGCGTTGAGCCGCCACGCGAGGCCGATCGCGCTGCCGAGCAGCGGACCGGCGTGCGACCGGCCCTGCGCGTCGGGCAGGATGCTCGCGCCACTGTCGCGAGCGGCCTGGAACGCGAAGACGAGGCCGACGAGCAGCGCCGCGACGCCGACCGACAGCAGCAGCGGTGCGAGGTCGTTCGCCGCGAATGGCTCGGTCCGCTGCGCCCAGCCGATCGGCGACAGCCAGCTCGGCCACGCGGCCGTGCGGGTCAGCCCGTCCTCGGACGCCGTGCCCAGGGCATCGCCCAGGCCGCGGACCAGGTACGCGGCGAGCACGATCGCCACCGAGAACCCGTTGGCCCCGCGCGACGTGCGGAACACCTGGGCGGCGACGAGGCCGATCGCGAAGAAGGCGAGCCCGGTCGCCGCGACCGCAGCGCCCGCGACCGCCGAGCCGTCGGCGGGCAGCCCGCTCACGGCGAACCCGAGCGCGACCGCGATGCCGAGCAGCGCGTTCGCGAGCACGCCGTGCACCACGGTCGCGGCCGTCGGGAGCGTGCGCCCGGCCGGTGTCGCCTCGACGAGTTCGGCGCGCCCCTGCTCCTCGTCGCCGCGCGTGTGGCGCACCGCGAGGAAGGTGCTCATGAGCCCGGCGAGCAGCGCGAGGAAGGCGAGGATCAGGAACATCGCGAACTCGCCCTCACCGGCCCCGTTGGGCGTGCCGCGGAAGACGAGGATCGCCGGGGCGAGGATCGTCAGCCGCAGGATCGACTCGCGCTCGGCCCGGTCGCCGAACGTGTCGGCGACGGCCGTGGTGGCCATGAGCGCGAGGGCCGCCGTGCCGACGATCCAGAGCGCCAGCTGCACCCGATCGCGTCGCATCCGGTGCCCGAGGAGCACCGCCAGCCGGTTCACCGGGTCGCCCCCTCGCGCACCGGCGACAGCTCGTCGCCGTAGTGGCGGAGGAACAGTTCCTCGAGCGACGGCGGCGCGACGGTGAGTCCCTGCACGCCCAGACGCCCGAGTTCGGGGAGGACGTGCGCGATGCGATCGCTGTCGACCGTGAAGCTCACACGGCCGTCGTCGACGGCGAGGTCGTGGATGCCCTCGAGCGCGGCGAGCTCGGACTCCTGCCCTGCGCGGTGGGCGAACGCGACCGACGAGCGGGTGAGGTGCCGCAGCTCCGGCAGCGTCCCCGACTCGACCCGCCGCCCGGCCCGGATGATCGTCACGCGGTCGCACAGCACCTCGACCTCGGACAGGATGTGGCTCGACAGCAGCACCGTCGCGCCCTCGCCCGCCGCGCGCGTGATCTCCCGGTTGAACACCTGCTCCATGAGCGGATCGAGGCCGCTCGTCGGCTCGTCGAGGATGTACAGCTCGGCCGGCGTCGCCAGCGCGGCCACGAGCGCGACCTTCTGCCGGTTGCCCTTGGAGTAGGCCCGGCCCTTCTTGCGCGGATCGAGCTGGAACGCCTCGAGCAGCCGCGCCTTCCGCTCCTCGTACGTCCGCCGGTCGGTCACGCCGCCGCGAAGACGCGCGAGCAGGTCGATCGCCTCGCCGCCCGTGAGGTTCGGCCACAGGCTCACGTCGCCCGGCACGTACGCGACCCGCCGGTGCAGCGCGGCGGCGTTCCGCCACGGGTCGTCGCCGAACAGCCGGGCCTGCCCGCCGGTGGGTCGTGCGAGCCCCAGGAGGATGCGGATCGTCGTCGACTTGCCCGCACCGTTCGGCCCGAGGAAGCCGTGGATCTCGCCCTCCCGCACCTCGAGGTCCAACCCGTCGAGGGCGACCGTCCGCCCGAACCGCTTCTCGAGGGCGCGCGTGCTGATCACGGTGGTCATGGCGCGGATGGTACGCCCGGCGCGGTCGCGACGGTAGGGGCGGATGTCGCGGCGCGGGCCCCGCGTCATCCGTCGCCCGATCGCGCCGGTACGCTCAGCGCATGGGTGTGCTCGTCGTGATCGCGCTCGTCGGCGAGGTGGTCGCGTGGATCACGTTCGTCGGCGGCGCCCTGTGCCTGCTGGCGTTCGCGTTCGCACGCATGGTCGACGGCACCTGGGAGCCCACCGAAGCCGTCGTCGCCGACGGACCCGCCGGGCGGTGCGTGCGCTGGTTCGCGGGCGGCGAGTTCCACGAGCGGCCGCTCGACGAGGAGGAGCGCCAGCACATCGAGCCGGGGGAGTCGCAGCCGGCGTACTACCGGCGCCGCACGCCCGACCGGCTCCGCTTCCAGCCCGACTCGCCGCTGCCGCGCGCGCTCGGCGGCCTCGCGGCGATCCTGCTCTCGATCGGCCTGCTCGCGACGATCGCGTCGACGGTCGCGGGCCTCATCGACTGACGCCGCGTCGCGGCATCCGTCACTCGAGCGCGGCGAACCGCTCGATGTCGCCCTCGGTGCCCGACACGATGATGAGGTCGTGCGTCGAGACCACCGTCTTCTCGGTCGCGTACGTGAAGGGCTTGCCGGGGCTCTTCACGCCCACCACCGTGACGTTGTGCCTCGAGCGCACGCCCGACTCCGTGAGGTTCTTGCCGCGGATCGGCTTCGGCGGGTACATCTTCACGAGCGCGAAGTCGTCGTCGAACTCGATGAAGTCGAGCATGCGGCCGCTCACCAGGTGCGCGGTGCGCTCGCCCGCCTGCCGCTCCGGGTAGATCACGTGGTTGGCGCCGATGCGCTCGAGGATCTTGCCGTGCGAGCTCGAGATCGCCTTCGCCCAGATCTGCGGGATCTTCAGGTCCACGAGGTTCGCGGTGATGAGCACCGACGCCTCGATCGAGGAGCCGACCGCGCACACCGCGATGGAGAACTCCTGCGCGCCGATCTGCTTCAGCGCCTCGAGCGAGCGCGCGTCCGCGACGACGGCGTGCGTCACGCGCTCCGCCCACTTCTGGACGAGGTTCTCGTCCTCGTCGACCGCGAGCACCTCGCGGCCGAGTCGGTCGAGCTGGCCAGCGGTGGCCGCCCCGAACCGGCCGAGTCCGATGACGAGCACGGGGGCGTCGTGCTTGATGCGATCAACCAACGATGGGCCTCTCTTCCGGTCGCTTGAACAGTTGGCGCCGTTGCGCCGCCGCGAGGGCCGCGGCCAGCGTGACGGTGCCGACACGTCCCATGAACATGGTCGCAGCCATCACGTACTTGCCCTCCGGTGGGAGGGACTCGGTGAGGCCGGTGGACAGTCCGCAGGTCGCGAACGCCGAGATGACGTCGAACAGCACGAAGTCGAGCGGCGCCTTCGTGATCTGCACGATGATGACCGTCGACACGGCCACGATCGTCGCGCCCCACAGCACGACGCTCACCGCGAGTCGCAGCATGTCGCGCGGGATGCGGCGGCCGAACGCCTCCATCGCGGGCGCGCCTCGGGCCTCGGCGTAGGCGGCGAGGAACAGCACGGCGAGCGTCGTGACCTTGATGCCGCCCGCGGTCGACGCCGAGCCGCCGCCGACGAACATGAGCATGTCGGTGACGAGCAGGCTCGAGCCGTACAGGTCGGCCATGTCGATGGTCGCGAACCCGCCCGACCGCGTCATCGTCGACATGAAGAACGCCTCGTACAGCGTCTTGCCGAACCCGAACGCACCGTAGGTCTTCGGGTTGTCGTACTCGAGCACGAGGAAGGCGAGGGCGCCGGCGATCCAGAGGCTGATGGTCGTCGTGAGCGTGAGCTTCACATGCACGCTCCAGCGCCGCGGCACCCGCCACGTGCGCAGCAGCGCGAAGATCACCGGGAACCCGAGGCTGCCGAGGAACACGGCGAGCATCATGAGCGACTGGAACCAGTAGTCGTCGAAGAACTCGACCGGCCCCTGCGGGTTCGGGTTGAAGCCCGTGTTGGTGAACGCGCTGACCGAGTAGTAGGCCGAGTACCAGACGCTCGTGCCGAAGTCGTAGCCCTGCGCGAGCACGCTCGGGATCATGCCGACGAAGATGACGAACTCGATCGCGAGCGTGCTGAGCGCGACGGTCGCGAGCAGCCCGCCGACCTCGCCGAGCCGGATCGCCTGCTGCTCCGACACGGGTCCGGCGTGCGCGCGGGCGGCGTTCGTGTCGCTCGCGGCGATGAGCCGCGCACGCAGGCCGAGTCGGCGTGAGACCACGAGGCCGAGGATCGACGCCATCGTCAGCACGCCCATGCCGCCGATGTTCATGCCGATGAAGATGACCGCGTTGCCGAAGGGTGACCAGTACGTCGCCATGTCCACCGTCGTGAGGCCCGTCACGCAGATCGTGGAGGTCGCCGTGAAGAGCGCGTCGGCGAGCGGGGTGGCGCTCACCTCGCCGGCGCGCGCGATCGGCAGCGACAGCAGGAGCGTCGTGATGCCGATGAGTCCGGCGAAGATGAGGATCGCGAAGCGGGCGGGCGACGTGCGGACCAGCGAGTCGACGGCTTCGCGGACGCCGGCCAGCCACGAGCGACGCTGACTCGCTCCGGGCGGGCGCTGCGAGGGTCGACGGCGTCTCCCCGGCTGCGCGGCCATCCGCCCTCCTCCGCTCGACGCGTGTGTCATGGTACTCCCCGTCGCGAGTGACTACCCTTGACGCATGGCGGACATCTTCGACGTGGTGGCGGATCCGACCCGGCGCGACATCCTCGGGGTGCTCCTCGACCGCGAGACCTCGGTACCCGAGTCGCACGGCGAGATCAGCGTGGGCGAGATCGTGACGGCCCTGGGCGTCAGCCAGCCGACGGTGTCCAAGCACCTCAAGGTGCTCCGCGAGTCCGGTCTCGTGTTCGTGCGCGAGGAGGGCCAGCACCGCTACTACCGGCTCGACCGGGGGCCGCTCGAGCGGCTCGAGGACTGGCTCATCCCGTTCGTGTCGACGGATGCCGCGGCCGATGCGGCCGCCCTCGCCGGCGTCGACGCGGCCGGCGACGCGAGCCTCAGGCAGGAGCAGCGCGCGTTCGCCTCGGCGCTCGGCAAGGCGTTCGCCGACACCGCACACCAGGTCACGGCGGTCGTGGCCGCCACGAAGCGCCGCTAGGCGACCTACCGCAGTCGCTTCGCCATCTCGAGTTCGAGCCCGCCGGGCTCCAGCTCGTACGGGCGGGTGTGCCCGGTGAGCGTGAAGCCGAGCTTCTCGTAGAACCGCCGCGCCCGCGGGTTGTCCTCGTGCACCTCGAGCCGGAGCGTGTCGGCTCGCTCCGAGGCCCAGCGTTCGATCTCGGCGAGCAGCGCGCGCGTCACGCCGGCGTCGTCGCCGCGCCGGTCGGGCGCCACGTAGACGCCGACGAGGAGCGGGCCGGTCTCGGCATCCGGCACGTAGCAGCCCATGGTGCCCACCCACCGCTCGTCCTCGATGGCGACGACGACGGTCTGGTTCGGCCCCTCGCCGCGGCGCGCCCGCACGCGCCACTCGGCCTCGTCGTACTGGAGGGCCCGCTCGAGCGTGTCGGCGTAGGCGATGGGTGTGTCGCGCAGCATCTCGAGTCGCAGTGCGCGCACCGCCTGCCAGTCGTCTTCGCCGGTGGTGCGGATCACGAGTTCGGGTCGCGGCATCCCTCGACGGTAGCGGATGCCGCACCCGCGTCGACCCGGGCGTTTCGCGACCTGATCGGCGAATGGGCTAGACTACCGCGAGGCCTTTCGGCCCTCGGCTGCGGCACGCGCGGCCGACTCGGATCTTTGTGAGGTTTTCGTGGGTTCCGTCATCAAGAAGCGTCGCAAGCGCATGGCGAAGAAGAAGCACCGCAAGCTGCTTCGCAAGACGCGCCACCAGCGTCGCAACAAGAAGTAGGTCGCTCCGGCGATCGGCACGAAGCGTCAGGCCGTCGGCCTGGCGCTTTTCGCTGCCTTCAGGCGACGTATCCTGAGCGCATGACCCCCCGCGACATCCGTCTCACCCTCATCGGCAAGCCCGGATGCCACCTGTGCGACGACGCACGCGAGGTGGTCGCCTGCGTGCGCGAGGAGCTCGCCGCCACGCCCGGCTCGCCCCGCACGACGCTCGACGAACTGAGCATCCTCGACGACGAGGGGCTGCGCGCCCGGTACGCCGAGGAGATCCCCGTGCTCCTCATCGACGGCGAGATGCACGCCTACTGGCGGCTCGACCCGGTGCGGCTGAAGACCGCGCTGCTCGCACGCGGCTGAGGGCGCCCGTGCGGCGCTAGCCTGCGGCATCCGTTCGCTCAAGGGGGTGACGACGGATGCCGCGTGGCGTTGACTGGCCGCATGACGACCACTGATGCGCCCGCTGCTGCCCTTCCCGGCGTGCCCGACCACGCCGACGTGATCATCGTCGGCGCGGGCATCACCGGGCTCTCGACGGCGATCATGCTCCGCGACGCGGGCCGCCGCGTCATCGTGCTCGAGCAGGACGTCCCGGGCGCGCTCGCGAGCGGACGCAACACCGGCAAGGCGAGCCTGCTGCAGGGCACGCGGCTGTCGACCATCCGCCGGCACCACCCCGCGGCGCTGGTCCGGGCCTATGCGCAAGCCAATCGGGCGGGGCAGGACTGGCTGCGACGCGCGTGCGAGCGCGCCGGCGTGGGCTTCCGCGAGGCGACGGCGTACAGCTACGCGCAGTCCGTCGACGGACTGGATGCCGTCGACGCCGAGGTGCGCGCCGGGCGCGAAGCCGGGTTGCCGGTACGGCGGGTGCGCGATGTCGCCGACGACGTGCCGTTCCCGCTCGCCGGGGCGGCGGCGCTCGACGGACAGCTCGCGCTCGACCCGGCCGAGCTCATGCGCGGACTCGCCGAGCTGTTCGTCGCCTCAGGCGGCGACCTCGTCACCGGCATCCGGGTGCTGGGCGTGCGGGCGACCGACCCGGTGCGCGTGCGCACCTCGGCGGGCGTCTTCACCGCCGGATCCGTCGTCATCGCGACCGGCACGCCCATCCTCGACCGCGGCCTGTACTGGGCGAAGGCGAGCGGCGTGCGCTCGATGCTCGTGTCGTTCGAGCTGCCGTCGGCGGGACCGGCCGGATCGCGCGGCGGTGGGACCGGGCTGCCCGACGGGCTCTACCTGTCGGTCGACGACCCGTCCCGCAGCATCCGCTCGGCCGACTGGGGCGGACGCACCCGCCTCATCGTCGGCGGGGGCGACCACCCGACCGGTCGCGCCGACACCGCCGAGCTGCTCGACGAGATCCTCGACTGGACCCGCGCCTGGTGGCCGGAAGCGGGCGACCCCGACCACTGGGCCGCGCAGGACTACCACTCGCTCAACACCGTGCCGTTCGTCGGGCGGATGCCACGCGGCCGCGGCCGCGTCTGGTTCGGCACCGGGTACGGCAAGTGGGGGCTCACCAACGGCGTCGCCGCCGGCATCCGCATCTCGCACGAGATCCTCGGCGCTCGCCGACCCGACTGGGCCCGCACGATCGGCACGCGGCTCACCCGGCCCGCCGACGTCGCGAACGGGGCCGTGGCCGGCATCCGGACCGGCGTCGCGGCGGTGCAGGGATGGGTCGGCGCGCTCCGCTCCCCCGAGGCGGAGATCGCACCCACGCCCACAGAGGGGGCCGGCGGCATCGCCCGGCGCGGACTCCGCCCGGTGGGCATCTCGACGGTCGGCGGCGACACGTGCGAGGTGTCGGCCGTGTGCCCGCACCTCGGCGGAGTGCTGAACTGGAACGCCGCCGAGTCGACCTGGGACTGCCCGCTGCACGCCTCCCGGTTCGACCACCGCGGACGCCGCATCGAGGGGCCCGCAGTCGCCGACCTCGCCCGAGCCGACGCCGCACCGCTCGAGGTCGTGCTCCGCGCCGCGCGCTCGAGCGCGACCGCCGAACGCGACGCCGGGGTCGAGGAACCGGCTGCCGTGGGCGGCGAGGCAGCACCCGGCCCCACCGCCACGCGCAGCGCGACGACGAGCGGATGACGCGTCAGGCGTCCCGCGCGCAGCGGAAGCCGACGTGCGTCGTCGACGAGTCCTCCGCCTGCGGCGACCGGGCTGCGGGTCGGTAGCGGAGGCAGTACTGCGGTGAGCAGAGGTGCGAACCGCCCTTGAGCACCCGGCGGGGGATGCGCGAGCCGGGTTCGGCGCTCGCCGCGGCATCCGTCAGCAGGTCGCGGCGGCCGCCGCGGTCGACGCCCCGGCCCGGTTCGGCGCCCGGCACGACGTGGCGCGGGGTGGCGTAGTCGGTCGTCCACTCCCACACGTTGCCGGTCATGTCGACGAGGCCGTAGCCGTTCGGCGGGAAGGCGCCGACGGGGGAGGTGCCGCGCCATCCGCTCGCCCCGATGTTGCGGTACGGGAAGTCGCCCTGCCAGCTGTTCGCCATCAGGCGGCCGCCCGGGCGTTCCTCGTCGCCCCACGCGAACCGGGCGCCGTCGAGCCCGCCGCGCGCCGCGAACTCGAACTCGGCCTCGGTCGGGAGCCGCTTGCCGGCCCAGGCCGCGTAGGCGGCGGCGTCCTCGAAGGCGACGTGCACGACCGGGTGGTCCGGCCGGTCGTCGACGGTCGTGCCCGGCCCGGAGGGATGCCGCCAGCTCGCGCCCGGCACCCACCGCCACCACTGGCGCCAGTCGCGCAGGTCGACCGGCCCGTCGGTCGGCGTGAACACGAGCGACCCGGGCACGAGCTCGGCCGGATCCGCGCCGGGGAAGTCGGACAGGTCGAGGTCGCGCTCGGCGACCGTGAGATACCCGGTGGCGTCGACGAACGCGGCGAACTGCGCGTTCGTCACCGGGTGCACGTCGAGCTCGAACGCGCGCACCTCGCGCACGTGGACCGGGCCCTCCTCGGGCTGCTCGGTCGAGCCCATGCGGAACGCGCCGCCGGGCAGCCGCACCATCCGGGTCGTCGTCGCCCCCACGCCCCGAGCCTACGCCCGCCCCTCGGCGCCGGGCCGTGAGATGACGCGAATCGCTCGTGGAGCGCGCCGAAGCGGCGCTTCGCGTCATCTCACGGCCGGGAGGGGGTGGGGAGGGGGAGGGGGGACTGGTTCTCCACAGGGAAGGGGGGACGGGGGGCGCGTCCACGGGGAGGGGCGGTCGGGTGAGGGCGTCGGTGCGCGGGCGGGACACTGGCGCGGTGGGTGCGCGCGTGAGACTGCCGGACGAGGTCGCGAGCGGCCCGTTCTCCCTCGAGCGGGGCCGGGCCGCCGGCCTCGGGCCGGGCCGGCTCCGGGGCGCCGATCTCACCCGGCCGTTCCACGGGGTCCGGCTCGCGGCATCCGTCGACCCAGACCTGCGCGTGCGATGCCGGGCGTACGGCGAGCGGATGCGGCCCTGCGAGGCCTTCACGCACCTGACCGCGGCAGCACTGCACGGCCTCCCAGTCCCGTCGCGAGGCGACGGGCTCATCGACGTGGGGGCGTGCGAACCCCACGGGATCCCGCGCGCCCGTGGAGTCCGCGGGCACCGTCTCCGGCCCGACCTGATCAGCGTCGTCGAGCTCGACGGCCTGAGGGTCGTCTCGCCGGTCGACGCGTGGTGCCAGCTCGCGGCCGAGCTCACCGAGCGGCAGCTGGTCGTGCTGGGCGACGCGCTCGTGCGCCGGCGCCATGCACCGGCCACGCTCGAGCAGCTGCGGGCCGCGACGCGGCGCATGGCCGGGCGGCGCGGGAGCCGGAAGCTCGTGCGCGCCCTCGCGAAGGTGCGGGCCCGCACGGACTCGCCGGCTGAGACCGAGCTCCGGCTCGACCTCATCGACGCGGGGCTGCCCGAGCCCGAGGTGAACGTCGCGATCCACGACGCCCACGGACGGCAGATCGCCATCGCCGACCTGGTCTACCCCGAGTGGCGCGTGATCGTCGAGTATGACGGGGAGCACCACCGGCTCGAGCGGCGGCAGTACGGCCGCGACGTCGATCGGCTGGACGACCTGGCGCACGCCGGGTGGCGCGTCATCCGCTTCAACGCCACGCACGTCGGCCGTCGCCGCAGCGACCGCATCGAACGCGTGCGCGACGCCCTCGCCGCCGCCGGCTGGACCGCGTCGGCCGCGAGATGACGCGATCGGCTGTTCACGGGCCGGTGGACGACGTTCCGCGTCATCTCGACGCGCTCACGGGGAGACGGTCAGGGGAGCAGGCGGGTGGGACCGCGGAAGAGGTAGGTCGTCTCGCGGATCGAGTGCTCGTGCAGCATGAGCATCAGCAGGCGCGCGAGGCCCATGCCGAAGCCGCCGTGCGGAGGCACGCCGTAGCGGAAGAAGTCGAGGTAGAACCCGAGCTCCTCGGGGTCGAGGCCCTTCTCCTTCGCCTGCTCGACGAGCACGTCGATGCGGTGCTCGCGCTGCGCGCCCGTCGAGATCTCGACGCCGTTGTAGATCAGGTCGTACGAGTTCGTGAGCGACGGGTCGCCCTCGTGGCGCATGTGGTAGAACGGCCGGATGCTCGACGCGTAGTCGGTGAGGAAGACGAACTCGTGGCCGAGCTCCTCCTTGACGTACTGCGAGATCTGGCGCTCGCCCTCCGGGTCCATGTCGGCGTCGGCGCGCGGGACGACGTAGCCGCGGGACGCGACGATCTCCTTCGCCTCGGCGAGCGGGATGCGCGGGAACGGCGTGGTCGGCACGGTCACCTCGACGCCGAACAGCTCGGCGATCTCGGCGCCGTGCTTCTCCTTCACGGCCGTGAAGCCCGCGACGAGGAGTTCCTCGTGCATCCGCATGACGTCGTCGTGCGAGTCGATCCAGCTCATCTCGGCGTCGATCGACGTGAACTCCGTCGCGTGGCGCGACGTGAACGACGGGTCGGCGCGGAACGCCGGGCCCACCTCGAACACGCGGCCGAGGCCCGCGGGCTGCGCCATCTGCTTGAAGAACTGCGGGCTCTGCGCGAGGTACGCCTTGCCCTCGAAGTACCCGAGCTCGAACAGCTCGGCCCGCGATTCGGATGCCGAGGCCATGAGCTTCGGCGTCTGGATCTCCACCCAGTCGCGCTCGACCCAGTACGTGCGGAGCGCGTGCAGGAACGTGGTCTGCACGCGGAAGATGAGATTCTGCTTCGGGTGGCGCAGGTCGAGGAAGCGCCAGTCCATGCGCTTGTCGAGGCTCGAGTCCGCCGCGATCGGCGTCTCCTCGGCCTCGGTGACGACCTCGAGCGACTCGATCTTCACCTCGAGCCCGCCGAGCTTCACGCGCTCGTCGTGCTTCAGCTGCCCAGTGACCGTGATGAACGTGCCGTGGCCGAGCGCCGAGATCTGCTCGGTCAGCGCGAACGCCTCGGCCGCGCCGACGCTGACGCCCTCGGGGTCGAGCTCGCGCACGGCCGGGTTCACGAGCTGCACCGCGCCCGACTCGTCGCGCAGGATGATGAACTGCACCTTCTTCTGATCACGGACGGTCTCGATCCATCCGGCGACGGTGACGGGGCCGTCGGGGAGGGCGGCGAGCTGCTTGACCAGGGTGCGCGTGTTCACGAGCGCCCATCCTACCGGCCGCGGTTTCCCCGCCGGACCGGGCTCCTTCCCGCTCCCGCGCCGGCGCTCGGGGGATTCAAAGGGAACCGCTTCGTAGACTGGAGGGCGTGCCGGCCGAGCAGATCCATCTCGTGCGCCATGGCGAGGTCTTCAACCCCCAGGGCGTGCTCTACGGTCGCCTCCCCGGTTTCGGACTGAGCGACCTCGGTCACGCGATGGCCGAGGCGGCCGCGGTCGACCTCGCGATGCGCAAGCGCGACGTCGCCGCGCTCATCTCCTCGCCGCTGCAGCGCACCCAGCAGTCGGCTGAGCCGATCGGCAAGGCGTTCTCGCTCGAGCCGACGTTCGATGAGCGCATCATCGAGCCGACGAACCGGTTCGAGGGCAAGCGGATGTCGGGGCGCGACTCGGCCCTGCGCGACGTGCGCAACTGGGCGTTCCTCGTCAACCCGTGGGAGCCGAGCTGGGGCGAGCCGTTCCGCTCGATCGCCGACCGCATGCTCGCCGCCATGACCGACGCCGCGGACTCCGTCGACGGCGGTGACGTGGTGCTCGTCAGCCACCAGCTCCCGATCTGGATGGTGCACCGCCGCGTGGCCGGCAAGTCCCTCGCGCACGACCCGCGCCGCCGCCGCTGCGCGCTCTCGAGCATCACCACGTTCGAGCGGCGCGGCCGCCGCTTCGTCGAGGTCGGGTACCGCGACCCCGCCGCCGGGCTCCAGGAGCAGGCGACCGATGTGGGGGCGGTGTGATGGGCCACCGGAGGTTCTCCGCTGCGGTGGCGCTCGCCGCGGCATCCGTGCTCGTGCTCGCCGGATGCTCGAGCGACCCGTTGGCCGAGCAGTACCGCGCGGGCGACAACAAGGGCTACATCGCCGGTGACGGCACGATCGCCGAGTTCCCCGCCGACCAGCGCGGCGAGCCGGTCGAGTTCGCGGGCGAGTCCATCGAGGGCGAAAGGATCGACTCGGCCGACCTGGCGGGCGAGGTCGTGGTCGTGAACTTCTGGTACGCCGGCTGCGCGCCGTGCCGCGCCGAGGCGCCGCTGCTGCAGCAGGTGCACGAGGAGTTCGACGGCGAGGGCGCCGCGTTCGTCGGCGTGAACGTTCGCGACCAGGCGGCGACCGCGGCATCCTTCGAGGAGAACTACGGCATCACCTACCCGTCGATCATCGACGTGAACGACGGCGCCGTGCAGTACGCGTTCGCGGGCGACGTGCCCCCGTCGGCCGTGCCGACCACGCTCGTGCTCGACGCCGAGGGCCGGGTCGCGGCGCGGATCCTCGGGCAGCTGAAGGACGCGTCGATCCTGTCGACCATCGTCGGCGACCTCGTCGACGAGGCCGCGGCGGCGTAGCGGCGGCGACGGATGGAACTCGGCGAGATCGTCTTCAGCGGCCAGCTGCTCGTGGCCGTTCCCATCGCGATCGCGGCGGGCCTCGTGTCGTTCCTGTCACCGTGCGTGCTGCCGCTCGTGCCCGGGTACCTCGGCTACCTGGGCGGGTTCGCCGAGGCGAGCGCCGAGGTCGACGAGCAGCGCCGCGCGCGTCGTCGCCTGCTGCTCGGGGTGCTGCTGTTCATCGCCGGGTTCACGCTCGTGTTCCTCATCTTCACGACCGCGTTCGGGGTGCTCGGGGCATGGCTGCGGCTGTACTCCGACCTGATCATCCGGGTGCTCGGCGTGGTGCTGGTGGTCATGGGTCTCGTGTTCATCGGGCAGTTCACGTTCCTGCAGCGCACGATCAAGCCGTCGTGGCGTCCGGCGACGGGGCTCGCGGGGGCACCGCTGCTCGGCATCGTGTTCGGCCTCGGGTGGACGCCGTGCATCGGCCCGACCCTCGCCGTCGTGCTCGCGCTCAGCGCGGATTCCGCGAACCCGGGTCGCGGTGCGCTGCTGGGCCTCGCGTACTGCATCGGGCTCGGGATCCCGTTCGTGCTCGTCGCGTTCGGGTTCGGCTGGGCGGCGAACGCGCTCGCGTTCGTGCGGCGCCACATCCGTGCGGTGAACATCGTCGGTGGCGCGCTGCTCATCGTGATCGGCCTGTTGATGGTGTCGGGCCTGTGGACCATCTGGATGTACGACCTGCAGGCGGTGATCAGTGGTTTCGTCCCGGCGATCTGAGGCTGAGCGAGCGGATGCCGCGTCCGCGCGCGACACCGGCGTCGACCCGTTGCGCCCGTCCGACTACGACGACGGCACGACGGGCGCGGACGCGGGTGCGGGCACGGACGCGGGCGCGGACGCGGGCGACCCCGGCCGCGCGGCATCCGCTGACCGGAACCGGGGCGACGCCGTCACGGCGCCGAAGCTCGGACCGGTGGGGTGGCTGCGCTTCGCGTGGCGGCAGCTCACGAGCATGCGCACGGCGCTGCTGCTGTTGCTGCTGCTCGCGATCGCCGCGATCCCCGGCTCGCTCGTGCCGCAGCGCTCGAGCGACCCGAACGGCGTCGTGCAGTACTTCGCCGACAACCCCGACCTCGCGCCGGTGCTCGACTCGTTCCAGATGTTCGACGTGTACACGTCGGTCTGGTTCTCGTCGATCTACCTGCTGCTGTTCGTCTCGCTCATCGGCTGCATCGTGCCGCGCACGAAGCACCACTTCCAGGCGCTGCGTGCCCGGCCGCCGAAGACCCCGGCGCGGCTCGAGCGGCTGCCGGCGTACGTCGAGCGCCCCCTCGCCTCGTCGGACGCGACGGATGAGGGCCCGACCGCGGAGTCCGCGATCGAGCGGGCCGCCGCCGACCTGAAGCGCGCCGGATACCGGGTGGAGCGCTACGACGTGCGCGGCGCGCCGTCCGTCTCGGCGGAGCGCGGCTACCTGCGCGAGACCGGCAATCTCGTGTTCCACACCGCGCTCGTCGGCGTGCTCGTCGCCGTCGGCATCGGGGGCGGGTTCGGCTTCGCGGGTCAGCGCGTCATCGTCGAGGGCCAGTCGTTCGTGAACACCCTCGCCGCCTACGACTCGTTCAACCCCGGCCGGTTCTTCGACGACACGTCGCTCACCCCGTACCGGCTCACGCTCGACGAGCTCGAGGCGGTCTACGAGACCGAGAACCGCGACGCGCTCGGGCAGCCGATCGACTTCACGGCGCGCGTCTCGATCACGGGCGACGGCGAGGCGGCGGCCCGCGAGCTCAAGGTCAACGAGCCGCTCTACGAGTACGGCACCGACGTGTACCTGCTCGGCAACGGGTACGCCCCGACGATCACGGTCCGCGACCCCGACGGCGAGGTCGTGTTCACCGACTCGGTGCCGTTCCTCCCGCAGGACGCGAACCTCACCTCGATCGGCGTCGTCAAGGTGCCGGACGGCCTCGACGAGCAGGTCGGCATGGTCGGCTTCTTCTATCCGACGCAGACCACGCTGTCGTCCGGCGCGTTCACGTCGTCGTACCCCGACCTCGTGTATCCCGTCCTGACGCTCAACGTGTTCCAGGGCGACCTCGGCATCGACGAGGGCACCCCGCGCTCGGTCTACCAGCTCGACACGAGCGGCATGGAGCAGCTCACGGGCGGCCAGACCGGCGTCGACTCGATCGAGCTCATGCCGGGCGAGTCCGCCGAGCTGCCGAACGGGCTCGGCACGGTCGAGTTCGAGAACGCGACCCCGGATTCCGCGGACGGCGACTACTCCGAGAGCGTGCCGCGGTTCGCCTCGTTCGACGTGCACCACGACCCGTCGCAGGGCTGGGTGCTGGTGTTCTCGGTGCTGATCCTCGGTGGGCTGCTGCTGTCGCTGTTCGTGCCGCGCCGGCGCATGTGGGTCAAGGCGGTGACCCGAGCGGACGGCTCGACGGTGCTGCAGTACGCGGGCCTCGCCCGCGGCGATGACCCGGGCCTCGAGCGCGCGGTCGAGGAGTTCGCCGACGCGCACGCCGGGAAGGAACCGGTGGCCGAGTAGTGCGCGGCGGAGCCGCACGCGTACCGAGACCCGCCCAGCGAACCCGAACATTCTTCGACGTAAGGTAGAACAGTGACGCTCGACGAGATCTCCATCCTCTCCGTGTACTCGGCCATGGCCGTGTACGCGATCGCGTTCATCGCCTACTCGATCGACCTCGCCAAGCGATCGGCGGCGTCCGCCACGGCGGCCGACGCCCAGGTCGCGGCCGCATCCGGCGCGACCTCGAAGGCCGCCGCGACCGCGGCGGCCGGTGGTTCCGTGCAGACCGCGGTGAAGGCGAACGCCCCGGCGAAGGCGGCATCCGCTCGACCGGACCGCGACGGCGCCGTCGCGTACGGCCGCTCGCCGTCGCTGCGCGTCGCCGTGGCCATGACCGTGATCGCGTGGGCGCTGCACCTCGCCGCGACGGTGCTGCGCGGTATCGCCGCCGAGCGCGTGCCGTGGGCCAACATGTACGAGTTCGCGCTCACGGGCACCCTCGTCATCACGACCGTCTACCTCGTCGTCATCACGTTCTCGCGCACGACCGACCTGCGCTTCCTCGGCACGTTCATCACGGGCCTCGTGCTCGTCTCGCTCGGCGTCGCGACCGTGAACTTCTACGTCAGCGTCGTTCCGCTGCCGCCGGCGCTGCAGTCGTACTGGCTCGTCATCCACGTGTTCGTGGCGACCGCCGCGGTCGGCTTCTTCGCGCTCGGCTTCGCGCTGTCGGTCGTGCAGCTCATGCAGTCGCGTCGCGAGGCGATCGCCGCGACGGCGGATGCCGCGAAGAAGTCGTTCCTCGCGACCCTCCCGAGCGCGGCCTCGCTCGAGAACCTCGCGTACCGCATCAACATCATCGGCTTCATCCTCTGGACCTTCACCCTCATGGCCGGAGCGATCTGGGCCGAGAAGGCCTGGGGCCGCTACTGGGGCTGGGACACCAAGGAGGTGTGGACCTTCATCATCTGGGTGGTCTACGCCGGCTACATCCACGCTCGCGCGACGCGCGGCTGGCGCGGCACCCGCTCGGCGTGGCTCGCGATCATCGGCTTCTCGGCGGTGCTGTTCAACTTCACCGTGGTGAACCTGTTCTTCAAGGGCCTGCACGCGTACTCGGGTCTCTGATCCGGCCGCCCGCGCGCGTCCCTTCGTCGAGCGCGCGGTTTCGCGACCAGTGCGCGCCAACAGGCATGCGCGCTCGTCGCGAAACCGCGCACTCGAGCGGCTGCCGCGGCGCCGCCGTCGGTTCGTGCGCGAGTAGCGAGGCTGGCAGTCCGGACTCGAGCCGACGGAGGCAGGGCGACGCCGACGCGATCGCCGACGCCGCCCCTTCCCGGCTCACGGCGCCGGAAGCCCCGGCCGCCGTGAGGTCTCTCAGCTACACGGGTTCCCGGCGGTGACGGTGCCGTTCTGCACCTTCATCGCGCCCGCCCCGATCGCGTAGTCCTTCCCGCCGTTGTTGTCCCACGTGCCGGCGCCGTTGTTGAAGGCCGCAGTGATGCCGGATGCCGCGCCGAGCTCGATGGTCTTCGACTTCCAGCCCGCGCAGGCGTTCGCCATCGCGACGCCAGGCACGGCGGTCCACGACCCCGAGCCGACGCGGTAGTGGATGTTCGCGGTGCTCCATCCGGTCGCGTAGTACACCGTGGTCGAGGTGGGCTGCGCGGCGCACGGGTTCGTCGCGGTGACGACCCCGTCCTTCACGGCGGCGACGGATCCGGTCAGCGCGTAGTCGCGGCCGCCGTTGTTGTCCCAAGCGCCCGCGCCGTCGGTGAACGCCGCGGTGATGCCCGTCGCGGATCCGAGGTCGATGGTCCTCGACACCCAACCGGTGCACGCCGCCGCCATCGCTGCGCCGGGCAGGGCGGTCCATGCGCCCGAGCCGACGCGGTGGTGCACGTAGTGGTTCGTCCAGCCCTTCGTGGTCGCGAAGTACACGGTCATCGTCGATCCGGTCGGCGGCGGGGTCGTGCCGGTGCCGCCGGCCTTCGCGCCGACATGCAGGGCGAGCGCGGTGTCGGCGGCGACGGATGCCGCGAACCGACCGCTCGAGTCGACCGTGATCACGCCTCCGGCGCTGCATCCGCTCGCCGTCGGCAGCCCCACGATCACGTTGCAGTAGCGCCCGGCCGGCAGGGACGTCTGCCAGGTGCGGTCGACCGCCCCGGTGCCGCGGTTGATGGCGACGAAGCCCTTGTCGCCGCGACCGAACGCGATCGCCGACGAGCCGTTGTCCCACTTGTTCGTGATGGCGGTGCCGTAGGTGGCCGTGCGGAAGCCGACCATGTTCTCGATGTTCGTCTGGGCGTGCTTGCAGGTCCAGCCGTTCTGGCCGCACACGGGATCGACCACGCGTCCGTCGCCTGCGAGCGCCGGTCCGGCGTCCTTGTTCGAGAACTGGTAGCCGGAGTGGATCGACGGCGAACCGTAGTTCCACGCGAGTGTGAACACCTGCGCGAGGTCGTACGCCGCGCCGTCCCGGTAGCTGAGCGTCTCGCCGTTGCGCTCGGTGTCGTGGTTGTCGACGAACACCGCCGCATCCGCGTTCTGCAGGAAGCCGGCCCAGCTCGGGCCGATGCCGGCGCCGCTGATGAGCCAGTTCAGGGTGCGGCCGCCGAACGCCTCCTTGAGCTTGCGCGCGTACGCGAACTCGTGGATGTCGCCGAGGCCCAGGTACTCCTCGGGCTGCACGGGTTCGTCGGCGCGGATGACCTCCTGCACGAGGTAGAGACGCGCCTGGTCGTTGACGCGCGAGAGGATGCCGTTCATGTCGGCCGCCGAGATGTGCTTGACGGCGTCGATCCGGAACCCGTCGACGCCGAGCGAGACGAGGTCGTCGAGGTACGCGGCGATGCGGCCCTGCACGTAGGCCGAGCCGGTGTTCAGGTCGGCGAGGTTCACGAGGTTGCACTCCTGCACCTCCCACCGGTCCTGGTAGTTCGCGATGTCGCGTCGGCACGAGTGGAAGTCCTGCGACTGGTAGATGCCGGGGTACGAGTAGTGCTGGAAGGACGAGCCGGCCCAGCCGACGCCGCCCGCGCTGTACCCGCTCATGTGGTTGATGACGGCGTCGGCGATGACCTTCACGCCGGCCGCGTGGCACGTGTCGACCATGGCCTTGAACTCGGCGCGCGTGCCGAGGCGCGACTCGACGCGGTAGCTGACGGGCTGGTAGTGGATCCACCATTGCGGGCCCTGCACGTGCTCCTGCGGCGGCGAGGTCTGCACGTAGCCGTAGCCGGCGGGGCCGAGGTTCTCGGTGCACTCGCGGGCGATGGCGTTCCAGGTGTACGAGAAGAGCACCGCGGTGGCGTCCTTCGGGCCGGGGGCGGCCGCCTCGGCGGGGTCGGCGGGGGCGCCGGGACCGATCGCGGCGAGGCCGGCGAGGACCGCGGCGGCGGTGACTGCGATCAGCGTTCGCAAACGCTTGCGCGGGCCGGGGCGTCGAAGCGTCCCGGAGTCGGGAAGGCCTGTCATGGAGCCGATTCCTTTGCAGTTCTGCGGTTCCAGGCCGGGATCCCTGAGAAGACCGCGCCACTGCCGCGTCGCTGCGGCAGCCGCGTCACGACGACGACTGCCCCCCAAGATAGGCACGGGGTCCGACGAGCGCAAGAGGTGTGTTGCAAGCGTTTGCATTAACCGTGCTGCCGCGATAGCGTCGCACCCAATGTCGTTCAGGCACGTCGTCGTGCCGTGAAATCGGGAGTCGAAGATGACGCATCGAGCGCGCGCTCGCAGCTGGTTGGCATTGGGGGTGACGGGCGCCGTCGCGGCATCCGTGCTCGCCGTCGTTCCCATCGGGGCTGCGGCCGAGGAGGGCGACACGTTCGCACTCGTCGGTTCGCTGCAGAGCGAACTGGGCTGTTCCGAGGACTGGCAGCCGAGCTGCGAGGCCACCGAGCTGCTGCCCACCGACACCGCGGGCCTGTACGCCGCCGAGTTCACCGTCCCGGCGGGCTCGTACGAGTACAAGGTCGCGGCGAACGACGCGTGGGACGCCTCGTGGGGTCTCGACGGGGGCGGCGACAACATCCCGCTCACGGTCGGCGGCGACACCGACGTGCGCGTCGTGTTCGACGACACCCAGAAGCGCGTCGGCCTCGAGCTGCTGAGCACCCGTGGCGCGTACGACGAGCAGGCGGATGCCGCGCTCGCGCTGCCGCCCGTCCGCCAGGCGGGCAGCGCCGAGAACTTCTACTTCGTCATGACCGACCGCTTCGCCAACGGCGACGAGTCGAACGACACCGCCGGCATCGAGGGAGACCGCCTCGCGCACGGCTTCGACCCCACCGACAAGGGCTTCTACCACGGGGGCGACATCCAGGGCATCCGCGATCACCTCGACTACATCGAGGGCCTCGGCACGACCGCCATCTGGTTCACGCCGAGCTTCAAGAACAAGCCCGTGCAGGGCGAGGGTGCGAACGCGAGCGCCGGCTACCACGGCTACTGGATCACCGACTTCACCCAGATCGACCCGCACCTCGGCACGAATGCCGAACTCGAGGCGCTCATCGACGAGGCGCACGAGCGCGGCATCAAGGTCTACTTCGACATCATCACGAACCACACGGCCGACGTGATCTCGTACGAGGAGGGCCAGTACTCGTACATCGACAAGGCCACGAGCCCGTACCGCGACGCCGACGGCAACGTGTTCGACCCGAGCACCATCGCGGGCAGCGCCGACTTCCCGGCGCTCGACCCGGCCACGAGCTTTCCGTACACGCCGACCGTCGCGCCCGAGGAGGCCGACGTCAAGGTCCCCGCGTGGCTCAACGACCCGACGCTGTACCACAACCGCGGCGACTCGACCTGGTCGGGCGAATCGGTGACGTTCGGCGACTTCGTCGGCCTCGACGACCTGATGACCGAGCACCCGACCGTGGTCGACGGCTTCATCGACGTGTACCAGGACTGGGTCGACCTCGGCATCGACGGCTTCCGCATCGACACGGCCAAGCACGTGAACTTCGAGTTCTGGGAGGAGTGGTCGACCGAGGTCCTCGACTACGCCCATGCCCAGGGCAAGCCCGACTTCTTCATGTTCGGCGAGGTCTACGACGCCGACCCGGTGAAGCTGTCGCCGTACGTGCGCAAGACCGACATGAACTCGGTCCTCGACTTCACCTTCCAGTCGCAGGCCGTGTCGTTCGCGGCGGGCAACTCGGCGAAGAACCTGCAGTCGCTGTTCGCCGGTGACGACTACTACACGACGCCCGACTCGTCGGCCACGGCACTGCCGACCTTCCTCGGCAACCACGACATGGGTCGCATCGGCTACTTCCTCGCGAACTCGGGCGCCACCGCGGTGCAGCGCAACGAGCTCGCGCACGAGCTCATGTACCTCACGCGCGGGCAGCCGGTCGTCTACTACGGCGACGAGCAGGGCTTCGCGGGCACGGGCGGCGACAAGGACGCTCGCCAGACGCTCTTCGCGAGCCAGGTCGACGAGTACGTGAACCAGCCGCTCGTCACCGGCGAGAACGCCGGCAGCGTCGACCGCTACGGCACCGACGCGCCGCTCTACGAGCACATCGCCGGGCTCGCCGAGCTGCGCAAGGCGCACCCGGCGCTCGAGCAGGGCGCGCAGATCGAGCGCTTCGTCGCCGACGGCGCGGGCGTGTACGCGTTCAGCCGCGTCGACCGCGACGAGAAGGTCGAGTACCTCGTGGCCGTGAACAACGCGAACGAGTCGAAGACGGTGGAGGTCTCGACGCTCACCGCCGACGGCGCGTTCGAGGTGCTGTACGGCGGCGGCGACGCGGTGACCGCGAACGCCGACGGCGTGGCATCCGTCACCGTGCCGGCGCTCGGCGCCGTCGTGTGGAAGGCCGACCGCGAGGTGACCGCCCCTGAGGCGGCATCCGCCATCGCCGTCGACGTGCCCGTCGCCGGCGCCGGCGTCACCGGCATCGCACCCGTCTCGGCCGACGTCGCCGACGCAACCTGGCAGGAGACGAGCTTCGCCTGGCGCGTGGCCGGTTCAGACGAGTGGACGCCGCTCGGTACCGCCGAGGACACGACGCCGCGCGTCTACCACGACACCGCGGGCCTCGCGACGGGCACGCTGGTGGAGTACCGGGCCGTGTCGACGGATGCCGCGGGCAACCGCGCCGCCGCATCGACCTACGCCTCGGTCGGCAACGCCGTGAACCTCGCGGTCGTCGAGGAGCCCGAGACCGACATCGAGCTCGTCACCGTCCCCGGCAGCCACAACTCGGAGATGGGCTGCCCGGGCGACTGGCAGCCCGGCTGCGAGGCCGCGAAGCTCACCAAGCGCGCCGACGGCATCTACGCCGGCACGTTCCAGATCCCGGCCGGCACGTACGAGTACAAGGTCGCGATCAACGGCAGCTGGGCGCTGAACTACGGCGCCAACGGCGTGCAGGACGGCGCGAACGCGACCTACACGACGGGCGGCGGCGCGGTCACCTTCTACTGGGACCCGCGCAGCAAGGTGTTCTCGTCGACCGCCGAGGGGCCGATCGTCACGCTTCCCGGCAGCATGCAGTCGGAACTCGGCTGCCCCGGCGACTGGCAGCCAGACTGCATGGTCACCTTCGCGCAGGACGGCGACAAGGACGGCGTCTACGAGTTCTCGACGAACGGCCTGCCGGCCGGCTCGTACGAACTGAAGGTCGCGCACGGCCTGTCGTGGGATGAGAACTACGGCCTCGACGGCGTCCGCAACGGCGGCAACATCTCGTTCGTCGTCGGCAAGGACGGCGAGTTCGTCACCTTCCGCTACACGCTCGAGACCCACGTGCTCGAGGTCGTCGTGGCCGACCCGCCGCTCGCGGGTACCGGACAGCAGCGCGCGTACTGGCTCGACGCCGAGACGCTCGCCTGGCCCGCCTCGCTCCTCGGCGGAGCGAACGCGGCCGACCGCGCCTACACGCTCGAGTTCGCCGCCGACGGCGGGCTCGGCACCGCCGACGGCGCCGTGACTGGCGCCGACCGGACGGTCGAGCTCGCCCACGAGCCCGTGGGCATCGGCGCGGAGCTCACCGCGCGGTTCCCGCATCTCGCGAGCTACGTGGCGCTCCGGCCCGTCGGCCTCGACCGCGCGGCGATCGCCGAACTCGTCACCGGCGAGCTCCAGGTGGCGCAGCGCGCCGGCGACGAGCTCACCGCGATGACCGGCGTGCAGCTGCCGGGCGTGCTCGACGACCTCTACGCCCAGGGCGTGGCATCCGCCTCGCTCGGCGCCACGGTCGACGGCGACGCCGCGAGCCTGTCGGTCTGGGCGCCGACCGCGAAGTCGGTGTCGGCCCAGGTCTGGGCCGCCGGCGCGACGGGCGACCCCGAGGTGCTGCCGGCCGAGTTCGACGCCGAGTCCGGCGCGTGGTCGGTCGACGAGGGCATCGAGGCGGGCGACGAGTACCGCTGGCTCGTCGAGGTGTACGCCCCGACCACCGGTGAGGTGGAGCGCAACTCGGTGACCGACCCGTACTCGGTCGCGCTCACCGTGAACTCCGCCCGCACCGTCGTCGTCGACCTCGACGACCCGGCGCTCGCACCCGAGCTGTGGGCCGAGACGCCCGCACCGGTCGTCGAGCGGCAGGTCGACCGGGCGATCTACGAGCTGCACGTGCGCGACTTCTCGATCACCGATGAGACGGTGCCCGAGGCCGAGCGCGGCACCTACCGGGCGTTCACCCGCAACAGTGCGGGCAGTGCGCAGCTGCGTGAGCTCGCCGCGGCCGGCATCAACACGGTGCACCTGCTGCCCACGTTCGACATCGCGACCATCGAGGAGCGCCGCGACCAGCAGGCGACCCCCGACTGCGACCTCGAGTCGTACGGTCCGGCGTCGGAGGAGCAGCAGGCCTGCATCGAGGCGATCCGCGACCTCGACGGCTTCAACTGGGGCTACGACCCGTACCACTTCCAGGCGCCCGAGGGCTCCTACGCGGTCGACCCCGACGGCGGCGCACGCGTCGCGGAGTTCCGCGAGATGGTCGGCGCCCTGCACGCCACGGGCATGCAGGTCGTGCTCGACGAGGTGTACAACCACACCGCCGAGTCGGGCCAGGGCGAGAAGTCGGTGCTCGACAAGGTCGTGCCCGGCTACTACCACCGCCTGAACGCCACCGGCGGCGTCGAGACCTCGACGTGCTGCCAGAACGTCGCGACCGAGCACGCCGTCGCCGAGAAGCTCATGGTCGACTCGACCGTGCTCTGGGTGAAGGAGTACAAGGTCGACGGCTTCCGCTTCGACCTGATGGGCCACCACTCCAAGGCGAACCTCCTGGCCGTGCGCGCGGCGCTCGACGAGCTCACGCTCGCCGAGGACGGCGTCGACGGCTCGAAGGTCTTCCTCTACGGCGAGGGCTGGAACTTCGGCGAGGTCGCGAACAACGCGCGGTTCGAGCAGGCCTCGCAGGGCCAACTCGGCGGCACGGGCATCGCGACGTTCAACGACCGGCTGCGTGACGGCGTGCACGGCGGCAGCCCGGTCGCGGGCGACTCGAAGTACGAGCAGGGCTTCGGCACCGGCCTCGCGGGCGAGCCGAACGGCCTGCCCGTGCGGGACGGCATCCGGAACCTCGGCCAGCAGACCGACCTGGTGAAGATCGGCCTCGCGGGCAACCTGCGCGACTTCCAGTTCACCGGGTACGACGGGGTGCTGAAGTCGGGCGCCGAGGTCGACTACAACGGGTCGCCGGCCGGCTACGCGGACCACCCCGAGGAGGTCATCAACTACGTCGACGCGCATGACAACGAGACGCTGTTCGACCTCGGCGTGCTGAAGTTGCCGCAGGAGACGTCGATGGCCGACCGCATCCGCATGAACACGCTGTCGCTCGCGACCGTGACGTTCTCGCAGAGCCCGTCGTTCTGGCATGCCGGCACCGAGCTGCTCCGCTCGAAGTCGCTCGACCGCAACAGCTACAACTCGGGCGACTGGTTCAACCGGATCGACTGGACCGGCCAGGAGTCGACGTTCGGGTCGGGCCTGCCGATGAAGTCCGACAACGAGGACCACTGGCCGACGATGGCGACGCTGCTCGCCGACCCGGCGCTGAAGCCCGCTCCGGCGGACATCGCCGCCGCCGAGGCCGCCGCGCTCGACCTGCTGCGCGTGCGCGACAGCGTCGACCTGCTCAAGCTGGGCTCGGCCGAGCTCATCACGCAGAAGGTGTCGTTCCCGAACAGCGGTGCGGATGCCACGGACGGGCTCATCGTGATGCTCATCGACGACCTCGTGGGCGACGACGTCGACGCCGAGCTCGAGGGTGCGCTGGTCGTGTTCAACGCCTCCGCCGAGCCGATCACCGAGGCGGTGGACGGACTCGCCGGTCGCGGGTTCGCCCTCGCCCCGGCGCTCGCGGACGGGACCGACGCGGTCGTCAAGCAGACCGCGTGGGAGGCCGCGACCGGCACGCTCACGATCCCGGCCCGCACGGCGGCGGTGCTCGTCGACGACCAGGCCGAGCCCGGCGGCGGCAAGCCCGACAAGCCGGGCAAGCCCGACAAGCCGGGCAAGCCCGACAAGCCCGGCAAGCCGGACAAGCCCGGCAAGCCCGACAAGCCCGAGAAGCCGGGCAAGCCGGAGAAGCCCGGCAAGCCCGAGCAGCCCGGCAAGCCGGTCGTCCGCCTGGACGCGGCGTCGGTGCAGACCGGCTCGACCCTGGCCGTGTCCGGGAAGGGCTTCGCGAAGGGCGAGCTCGTGCAGGTGTGGCTGGAGTCGACGCCGACGCTCATGGAGGCGCAGCCCGCCTCCGCGGACGGCACGGTCGAGTTCGAGATCGGCATCCCCGAGGGCACCGAGCTCGGCGACCACCACATCCGGCTGATCGGCGTCGCCTCGGGCACCGAGGCGGTGGCGGAGCTCACGGCGGTGAACTCGCTCGGGCTCACGGGCCTGCAGGCGAGCCTCGCCGGGTTCCTCGCGATCGCGTTGCTCGCGGTCGGCCTGATGCTCGCCGCGCCCCGCGTGCGGCGACTGCGCGGCACGGCCTGACGCGGCCGGGCGGGGCGGGTGTGCGCCGCTCCGCCCGGACGCTCGGCCCGTCGCCCGGGTCCCCCCGCCCGGGCGACGACCCGCGCACACGGCGATGCCCGGCGCTCCCTACGCGCCGGGCATCGTCGTGTCCGCACCGCGGTGCGGAGGCCGGATCCTCAGAACGGCAGCTCGGCCCCGCAGGCGTCGAAGCTGCCCATGATGTCGGTGCCGTGGGCGGCGAAGATCTGGTCGATGCCGGTGCCGTCGGACGCCTTGTCCGGGTGCGGGTTGTTCGAGGCGATCGTCCCGCCCTGGCCGTTCGCGCCCTTCACCAAGATGGTGAACGACGAGGGTGCGCCGGTCCCGGCGTACGCGTCGAGCACGCAGGAGGCGGTCACGTCGTCGAGGTGCGAGGTGAGCTCCTCGACGTGCACCGTGAGCCACGCCTGCGAGTTCGACGCGCCCGCGTTGCCCTGCTCCGAGCGGTTCGGGTTGAAGCACTCGTGGGCGTACGCGGCGGCGCCCGTGCCGAGCACCGCTGCGGCGGCCAGTGCAACGCCGGCGCCGATGTTGGTCATGGTCCTGGAGATCATGGTCTTCCTTCTCGATCGGGTTTCGCGAGGCCGGCGAAGGCCGGCCGTCTCTACCGTGGATCGAGCGCCTGATCAGGACATCCGTGCTGACCCCGAGCTCGGATGCGCCGTCTGGAGTGCTCGAGGACGCGCGAGGACGCCCGACGCGGGTCCGTCTCCGCGTCGGGCGTCCAAGTGGGATCTCAGCCGGAGACGACCGCAGCCTGGCGCGGGGCCACGTCGAGCTCGGCCTCGGCGAGGACCGATGCCCCGTCGAGGTCCACGGCCGCGACCCGGTTGGCGGCGGGCTCGGTGACGTACGCGACGCCGTCGTGCACGACCACGCCCGGGGTCGGCGTCCCGTGCCCCTCGGGGGCCGTCCACGCGTCGATCGCCGGGATCGACGTCGTGATCTCGCCGGCGTCGAAGTCGATCAGGTGGAGCGCACCGTCGAGGCCGAGCACGACGCCGCGGTCCTCGCCGTCGCGAGCGAGCGAGCTGTACGAGTAGCCGGTCGGCAGGGCGACGAGCCGGACGGTGCCGGACTCGACATCGATGAGCGCCACGGTGTCGCGGCCGTCCTCGCCCTCGCGCGAGTAGTCGGCGAACAGCACGGGCGACTCCGCGTCGCCCTTCGGCCCGCCGACGCGGCCGTCGGCGTCGGGGAGCGCGATGCGGTCGAAGGCGCCGTCGGCGTAGGTGGTCACGGCGCCGATGCAGCCGAACGCGACGGTCGCGCCGGCGGCGATCGTCTCGCCGTGGACGCCGGTGCAGTCGTCCGTCCGGGCGAGCTCCTCGCCGTCGGCGTCGAGCGCGACGACCGAGTCGTTCGCGGACTCGTCGCCGTCGGTCGTCAGCACGACGCCGTCCTCGAGCTGCAACGCGACGCCGTGGTGGGCCGCTCGGAGCTCGATGCGGCGGAGCTCGTCGGCCCCGTCGGCCAGGTCGCTCGTATCGACGAGCACGACCTCGCCCTCGCCGTCGCCGAACAGGGCGGTCACGCCGTCGTGCTCGACGACGTGGCTGGGCTTGGCGAGCTCGAAGCGCAGGTCAGTGAGGGCGGGCTCGGTCTCGTAGGAGTGGCCGTGGTCGCCGTGCGCGTCGGACCACACGCCCAGGTCGAGCACGCTCACGCCCTCGGGATCGGTGAGGAAGGCGTGGCGGCCGTCCTCGGCGGCGACGGCGCGCGGCGTGGCGTCCGTCGGGATGTCCGCGACGACGTCGAGCGTCGCGGCGTCGAGCACGACGACGCCGTCGTCGTGGGTGACGGCCAGGCGCGGCCGGGGCGCGTCGAGCTCGGCGACGTCGGAGGCGGCCTCGGTCTCCTCGGGTGCCGAGGCGGCGCCGCCGGGCGTGGCGCACCCGCTCAGGGCGAGTGCGGCTGCGGCGGTGAGCGCCAGGGCGCCCACGGTGGTGGTTCGGATCATGTGGGTGGCGCCGCGGTGGTGCCGCGGCATCCTCTCTGGTCGGTGGACACGGGTGACGTGCGCGCGCACCGGTCAGCGTAGCGTAATGAGAACCGTTCTCAATAATTCAGGGCGCGAGGATCGCGTGGCACCGCTCGAGCCGCGCCAGCCACCACGCCGTCCGCTCCTCATCGGCGGCGTGCCGTTCGAGCAGCGCCGGGTCCGGAACCACGCGCCGCACCTCGATCGCGCCCTCGCGGGGAAGGAGCGGCGCACGGGTCACGTCCGCGGCGAGCAGCGAGGCCGTGCCGAGCCCGCAGTCGAATTCGAGGTCGTCGACGGATGCCGCGAGGTGGGCGCCCATCGCGAGCCCGACGCTCGTGTCGAGGGCGCTCGACACCACGATCGGCAGCCCGGCACGCGCGACGACGTCGAGGGCGCGTCGGATGCCGCCGAGCGGAGCCGCCTTGACGACGAGCAGGTCGGCGGCGCCGGCCTCCGCGACGGCGAGCGGATCCTCGGAGCGGCGCACGCTCTCGTCGGCGGCGATCGGGATGCCCATGTACTTCGTGCGGCGGCGGATCTCGGCGAGCTCGCCGACCGACGGGCACGGCTGCTCCACGTACTCCAGGTCGAACGGCGCGAGCGCGTGGATGGCGTGCTCGGCCTCGTCGATGTTCCAGCCGCCGTTCGCATCGACCCGGATGCGACCCTCGGGGCCCATCGCGTCGCGCACCGCGCGGACGCGCGCGACATCCTGCGCCAGGGTCTGATCGGATGCCGCGACCTTCACCTTCGCCGTCCGGCAGCCCGGGAATCGCTCGAGCACGGACGGCACCGCGTCGGGATCGACCGACGGCACCGTCGCGTTCACGAGGACGCGATCGCGGTGCGCCGGCGGCGGCGCCTGCCATCCGAAGTCGACCGCGGCGGCGAGCCAGGTCGCCGCCTCCTCGTCGTCGTACTCGGCGAACGGCGCGAACTCCGTCCATCCCTCTGGGCCCTCGATCAGCACCGCCTCGCGCACGTCGATGCCGCGGAACCGGGTGACGAGCGGGAGCGCCACCACCCGCGCGGTACCGAGCAGGTCGGACAGGGGCGGCAGGGCGACGTCGCTCATGCCCCGAGTCTGCCACCGCGCTGCGTTTCTCGGGACGGCGCGCCGCCGGCGCCCGCCGGGCCCGGCGTGTCGTCCTGAGGAACCGCGCGATCCCGCCGCGGGCTCCTGAGAAGGGGACCGGCGACGTAGGCTGGAAGGCATGGCAGACGAGCGCACGGTCGCGGACCGTCCGGCGGACACGACGGACGGCATCGACGCGCTCGGCGTCGACGCCGTCGAGGTGCACGACTCCGCCGCGCGCAACGCCTGGATCGCCGTCGTGGGCATCGCCGTCGTCATCGCGGCGCTCGTGCCGCTCGTCTACGGCGCCGTCTGGGTCGGGTCGATCGTGTACGCCGCGGTGCTGTCGTTCCTCACCGGCGGTCCGGCGGAGGTCACCGGCACCGCGGTCTGAGCCCGCGCCTCGGCGCGTCCGTGCCCCCGGGCGCGGAAGTAGGCTGGTCGGCATGGCAGGCGAGGTGTCGGAACTGTTCGATCCGAGCGAGTGGGTGGATGCCGCGGCATCCGTCACCGGCGCTGGCGGGTTCACCGACATCACGTACCACCACTCGACGGACGGGCGCATCGCGCGCATCGCGTTCGACCGGCCCGAGGTGCGCAACGCGTTCCGCCCGCACTCGGTCGACGAGCTCTACCGCGCCCTCGAGGACGCGCGGACGAACCCCCGCATCGGCGTCGTGCTGCTCACCGGCAACGGCCCCAGCCCGAAGGACGGCGGCTGGGCGTTCTGCTCGGGCGGCGACCAGCGCATCCGCGGCCGCGACGGCTACAAGTACTCCGACAGCGAGACGGCGGTGGTCGAGGGCGCGACGCACGCCGCGGTCGGCCGCCTCCACATCCTCGAGGTGCAGCGGCTCATCCGCTTCATGCCGAAGGTCGTCATCGCCGTCGTGCCGGGGTGGGCGGCGGGCGGCGGACACTCGCTGCACGTGGTCTGCGACCTGACGATCGCGAGCCGCGAGCGCGGGCGGTTCAAGCAGACGGATGCCGATGTCGGCAGCTTCGACGCCGGCTACGGGTCGGCGTACATGGCCCGCCAGGTCGGGCAGAAGTTCGCGCGCGAGGTCTTCTTCCTCGCCGAGGAGTACTCGGCCGAGCGCGCCTACGAGATGGGCGCCGTGAACCGGGTCGTGCCCCACGCCGACCTCGAGCGCGAGGCGATCCGGATGGCGCGCACCATCCTCACGAAGTCGCCCACCGCCATCCGCATGCTGAAGTTCGCGTTCAACGCCGTCGACGACGGGCTCGTCGGCCAGCAGGTGTTCGCGGGCGAGGCCACGCGACTCGCGTACGGCACCGATGAGGCCGTCGAGGGCCGCGACGCGTTCCTCGAGAAGCGCGACCCCGACTGGGGCCCGTTCCCCTGGCACTACTGAGTCGACGGATGCCGCGATGAAGCCGCTGCTGCAGGTGCCGGTGACGGACGTCGCCGCGCTCCGCGCGCTGCTCGCCGAGGCGCTCGCCGGCGGCCCTGCCGTCTGGCCCGTGCCGGCCGCCGTGCCCGCCGGTGCCGCGCCCGCTGCCACGCCCGCGCCCACGCCGGTCGGTGAGGTGGCCGACGCCGTGGCCGTCGTCGTGGAGACCTCGGGCTCGACGGCGGCGCCCAAGCGCGTGCTGCTCTCGGCCGACGCGCTGCGGGCCAGCGCCGAGGCCTCCGCCGCGGTGCTCGGCGGACACGGCCGATGGCTGCTCGCGCTGCCGGGGCACTACATCGCGGGCGTGCAGGTGCTCGTGCGCGGCATCGTCGCCGGCACCCCGCCCGCGCCGATGCCCGCGGGCGAGCCGTTCACCGCCGAGGGTTTCGCGGCGGCGACGGCACGCCTCATGCGCCTGCGCGACGCCCTGCCGCGGTACACGTCGCTCGTGCCCGTGCAGCTCGCGCGCGTGGTCGAGGCCGCCGAGGCCGACCCGTCGGGCGACCTCGCCCGCGACCTCGGGCGGTACGGGGCGATCCTCGTCGGCGGCCAGCGCGTCGATCCGGCCCTGGTCGAGCGGGCCGCCGCCCTCGGCGCGCGGGTGGTGCGCACGTACGGCTCGAGCGAGACGGCGGGCGGCTGCGTGTACGACGGTCGCCCGCTGCCGGGGGTGCTCGCGCGCACCGTCGACGGCGAGCTCGAGCTCGGCGGACCGACGCTCGCCGACGGCTACCTCGACGACCCCGCCCGCACGGAGGAAGCGTTCGCGACGGATGCCGCGGGCCTCCGCTGGTACCGCACCGGCGACCTCGGCTCGATCGACGCCGAGGGCGTGCTCCGCGTGCGCGGACGCGCCGACGACGTGATCACGTCGGGCGGGGTCAAGGTCGTGCTCGGCGAGGTCGAGCGGGCCGTGCAGGGGGTGCCCGGCTTCGCGGACGCGGTCGCGGTCGCCGTGCCCGATCCCGTGTGGGGCGAGCGGGTCGCGATCGTCGTCGCGGCGACGGCCGAACCCGGCTCCGGCGCGCTCGCGGCACTGCGAACGGCGACGGATGCCGCGGGCCTGCCGCCCGCCGCACGCCCCGTGCTCGCGGTGCGCCCGCCCGCGGGCGAACTGCCGAGGCTCGCGTCGGGCAAGCCCGACCGGGTCGCGGCATCCGCCCTCGCCCGCGCCGCGGTCTCGAACGGGGGCGACGCGCCGAATACGATGTCGGGGTGGCACGCCCGAAACCCCAGCGCATGAACCCGTCCGCGAAGATCGCGGCGTCGAAGACCCCGTCGAAGGGCCGTCCCGCGGGGCGCTCCGGCAACCCGGCCAAGGCGGCGACCGCGCCCGCCGTGCAGCGCGGTCCGATCACCTGGCGCGACTGGGTCGCGGGTGCGCGCCTGCGCACCCTCCCGCTCGCGATCGCCCCCGTCGCGCTCGGCACCGGTGCGGGCGTGCTCATGCTCTCGTTCGTCGACGAGCCGTGGCATCCGTGGCGATTCGTACTCGCGCTCATCGTCGCCCTCGCCCTGCAGGTCGGCGTGAACTACGCCAACGACTACTCCGACGGCATCCGCGGCACCGACGAGCACCGCGTCGGCCCGTCGCGGCTGACCGGGTCGGGCCTCGTGCCGCCCAAGCGGGTGCTCGCGGTCGCGCTCGTCTTCTTCGGCATCGCGGCCGTCGCCGGGCTCGTGCTCGTGGTCCTCACGCAGCAGTGGTGGCTGCTCGCCGTCGGCGCGGCGGCGATCGTCGCGGCCTGGTTCTACACGGGCGGCAAGCGGCCGTACGGCTACGCCGGCCTCGGCGAGCTGTTCGTGTTCGTGTTCTTCGGCCTCGTCGCGACGGCGGGGTCGGCGTTCGTGCAGGCGCTCGACGTGAACCTCGAGGCGTGGACGGGCGGCGCCGGCGTCGGCCTCATCGCGTGCGCGGTGCTCATGGCCAACAACCTCCGCGACATCGACCAGGACCGCGCGGCGGGCAAGCGAACCCTGAGCGTGCTCGTCGGCCCGCTCGTGTCGCGGATCCTCTTCGCGGTCTTCCTGCTGCTGCCGTTCGGCCTGGTCGTGTTCTGGTCGTTCGTGTACCCGACGGCGACGCTCGTGCTCTTCGCGCTGCTCGCCGCGATCCCCGCCTGCGTCATCGTCGGGTGGGGCCGCACGCCGCGGGAGTTCATCTCGGCGCTGCAGCTCGCGAGCCTCACCGCCCTCGCCTACGGCGTCGGGCTGGGGCTCGTGTTCGCGCTGTAGCGGATGCCGCTACTCGGCCGCGCGGCGCTCGTCGTCGGCGGTCGATGCATCCACGGTCGACGCGTCCACCGCGGCGTCCTCGACCTCGTCGTCGTCGCGGGTGACCGGCGCCTCGCGGTGCCGCGCGGCGTACAGGTCGGTCGCGAGCTGCTCGCGCTGGCGGCGCAGGAAGATGAGCGACGCGCTGAAGCCGAAGAGGGCCGCGACGAGCACGGCGATCCACGGGGTGACCCCGGCGATGAGCAGCACGGCGAGCGGCGCCGCGAACAGCAGCACGCGGAGCAGCGTGTATCGGAGCCAGAGGGGGAGCGCGTTCACCCGATCAGTGTAGGAGCCTGATTCTGGGTGACCGCTCCCAGCCGACCGTGATGCTGCGCGCCTAGAATCAGGACATGGTCCGCTTCTGGGTGATCGCGATCGTGGCCGTGGTGGTCTTCACGATCTACGCCGTGGTGGACTGCGCCCTCTTCGATCGCTCCCGCATCCGCGGGCTGCCGCGCGGGTGGTGGATCGTCGTGATCCTCCTCGTGCCCGTCATCGGCGGCGCGCTCTGGTTCCTGGTCGGTCGCGGCCGGCCCCTGAAGTTCGGCCGCGGCGGCGGTCGCCGCAGCAACGCGCCCGACGACGACCCGGAGTTCCTGCGTCGCCTCCGCGAGGATGCGGCGCACGAGGAGCGCATCCGCAAGCTCGAGCAGGAGTTGGCCGAGCTCGACTCCGACGCCCCCGACACGCGCGAGCACCCCGACGACGCGCTCGGCACCGACGGTCGCCGACCCGACGGCAACGACAACCCCGGCGAGCCCGGCGGCTCGGGCCGGCCGAATGCGTGACGCGCCCGCCGTCGCCTCCGCGGCGACGGCATCGGCGCTCGCCCTGCTCTCCGAATTCGTCCGCCTCGGCGTGACCGACGTCGTCGTGGCACCCGGGTCGCGGTCGCAGGCGCTCGCGCTCGCCGCGGCCGAGCTCGAGCGGGTCGGCGCGCTGCGGTTGCACGTGCGCATCGACGAGCGCGGTGCCGGCTTCCTCGCCATCGGCCTGGCCGTCGAGACGGGGCGCCCGGCCGTGGTCGTCACGACCTCCGGCACGGCGGTGGCCAACCTGCACCCGGCGGTGCTCGAGGCGCACCACGCGGGCGTGCCGCTGATCCTCGCCACGGCCGACCGGCCCGCCGAGCTCCGCGGCATCCGCTCGAACCAGACCACCGTGCAGCCCGGCATGTTCGCGGGCGCGGTGCGACTCGAGCGCGACGTCGAGGCGCCCGAGGGGCGCGCGGGCGAAGCGGATGCCGCGGCCGCCCTCGCGCGCGAGGCGTACCGGGCCGCGATCGGCGTCGACGCCGACGGGGTGCTCGTGCCGGGCCCGGGCCCGGGTCCGGTGCACCTGAACCTCCAGCTGCGCGAGCCGCTGTCGACGCCGGTCGCGCTCGCGGCGGGCGAGGTGCCGATGGCGGATGCCGCGGCATCCGTCACCCGCACCGCCGACGCCGACCGCACCGGCCTGCACGTCGCCCGACTCGCGCAAGGCCCTCGCACCGTCGTCGTCGCGGGCGCCGGAGCCGGCCCGGAGGCCGAGGAGCTCGCTCGCGCCGGCGGGTGGCCGCTCCTCGCCGAGGTGACGAGCGGGGCGCATTTCGGACCGAACCTCGTCGTCGCGTACCGAGAGCTGCTGACGGAGCCGGGCTTCGGCGACGAGGTGGAGCGGGCGATCGTGTTCGGACATCCGACCCTCTCGCGCGAGGTGCCCGCGCTCGTGCAGCGACGCGACGTCGAGGCGATCGCCGTGGCGCCGTGGGGCATCGAGTGGTTCAACCCCGGGCACGCGGTCGACCGGTTCGAGCGAGCCGTCGCGGTCGAACCGCACGAGCCGACCGTCGAGGAGCGCGCGTGGACCGGCCGGTGGGTGCGGGCGAGCCGCATGCTGCTCGACGCGGCGGACGGGAGACCCGAGACCGACGGTGCCGACGGCGAGCCCATCCGGAGCGGCGTCGACGAGACCGGGCACGTCTCCGACTTCGCCGCCCAGCGCCGCTACCTGCGCGACCAGCTCGCGCGGATCCGGCAGCCCGTCGACCGGCGCATGCTCGTCGAGTCGCTGTGGGCCGCCACCTGGCCGCACGACCGGCTCGTCTTCGGTGCCTCCCGACTGATCCGCGACGCCGACCGCGTCGTGCCCGGCCGCCGCATCCTCGCGCACGCCAACCGCGGGCTCGCGGGCATCGACGGCACCGTCGCCACGACCCTCGGCATTGCCGTCGCGAGCCAGGCCGGCGAACACGCGCACGGTACGACCCGCGCCCTCATCGGCGACCTCACCCTGCTCCACGACGTCGGCTCGCTCCTGCTGGGCGAGGGCGAACCCCGCCCGCGCGTGCTCGTGATCGTCGGGAACGACGGCGGCGGCACCATCTTCGACGCGCTCGAAGTGGCGGCATCCGCCCCGGCCGAGGCGTTCGACCGGGTGCAGTACACGCCCCAGCGGGTCGACCTCGCGCAGCTCGCAGGGGCCTACGGCTGGGAGTACCGGCGGGCGACGACGCGCGGCGAACTCGACGAGGCGCTCGGCACCGCCGTCACCGGACCGACGCTGCTCGAGGTGCCGCTCGAGCGCTGACCCTTGCCGCGGCATCCGTCACGCCCCGATGATGGGGGAGCGGCGCCGCTGCCGCGACGAGAGGGGATCGGCGTGGGGCTGGAGACGTACTGGAACGAGGATCCGTCCGACCAGCTGCGGGTGCGGCAGGGGTTCCGCCTCGACGAGGTCGACCCGCGCAGCACGCCGGGCTACGACGGCGACAAGCACGCGGCCGAGGCGTCGCTCGCCCAGGGTGCGGAGATCCTCGCCGGGCTCCAGGAGCAGCTGTTCGCGGGCAGCCGCATGGGCGGCGATCCCCGCCGCATCCTGCTCGTGCTGCAGGCCATGGACACCGCCGGCAAGGGCGGCATCGTGCGGCACGTGATGGGCGCCGTCGACCCGCAGGGCGTGCAGTTCGCGGCGTTCAAGAAGCCCACCGAGGAGGAACTCGCGCACGACTTCCTCTGGCGCATCGAGAAGGAGCTGCCCGGCCCGGGAATCATCGGCGTGTTCGACCGATCGCACTACGAGGACGTGCTTATCGCCCGGGTGCGCGAACTCGCCCCGCCCGAGGAGATCGAGCGGCGGTACGACGCCATCAACGCGTTCGAGGCCGAACTCGCCGGTTCGGGCGTCACGATCATCAAGGTCATGCTGCACATCTCGATGGAGGAGCAGAAGCAGCGCCTGATGGAGCGGCTCGAGCGCCCCGACAAGCACTGGAAGTTCAACCCCGGCGACATCGACGAGCGCCTGCTCGCGCCCATGTACCGCGAGGCCTACCAGCTCGTGTTCGACCGCACGACGACGCCGCACGCGCCCTGGTACGTGGTGCCCGCCGACCGCAAGTGGTACGCGCGGCTCGCGGTGCAGCACCTGCTCATCGACGCGCTCGAGGCGATGAACCTCGACTGGCCCGTCGCCGACTTCGACGTGGAGGAGCAGAAGGCGCGGCTCGAGGCGAGTTGAGGTCTCGGTACGGGCGCTTCGCGTCCTACTCGACCACCGGGTCTCGGTAGGGGCGCTTCGCGTCCTCCTCGACCACCGGGCTCCGCTACGGGATGGGCGGGGAGGGCGGGGGCGCCCCGAACGCCTCGACGATCGGGCGGAACTTCATGTCGGTCTCGGCGAGCTCGTCGGCGGGCACCGAGTCGTGCACGATGCCGCAACCGGCATATGCCCGGACCGTGCCGTCCGGCGAGACCTGCGCGCAGCGCAGCGCGATCGCCCACTCGCCGTCGCCGTCGGCGTCGATCCACCCCACCGGGCCGGCGTAGCGACCGCGGTCGAAGCCCTCGAGCTCGGCGATCGCCGCGAGCGCGACCTCCCGCGGCGTGCCGGCGACCGCGGCCGTCGGATGCACCGCCTGCACGAGGTCGAGCGAGCTCGAGCCGTCGCCCAGGGTGCCCTTGAGATCGGTGGCGAGGTGCCACAGGTTCGGCAGCTGGAGCGTGAACGGCTCGGGGCTGGCGTCGAGACGCGCGGTGTGCGGCGCGAGCGTGGCGACCGCGCTCTCGACGGCCAGGGCGTGCTCGGCGAGATCCTTGTGCGACGCCGCCAGGCGGGCCGCCTGCTCGCGGTCGGATGCGGCGTCGCGACCTCGTGACGCGGTGCCCGCGAGCACGCGCGCCGAGACCGTGCCGTGGTCGACGCGAACGAGCGTCTCCGGGCTCGCGCCGATCAGGCCGTCGACCGCGAAGACCCACGTGTCGGGGTAGTCGTCGGCGAGCTTCGCGAGCGCGGCACGCAGCCCGGCGTCCTCGTGCAGCTCGCCGACGAGTTCGCGTGCGAGCACGACCTTCTCGAAGTCGCCGCCGTCGATGCGGGCGACCGCGTCGTCGACGGCCGTGGTATATGCCTCCGGCGGCATCGCGCCGGGCGTGAACCGCACCCGTGGCACGTCGCGCTTCGGCGCGGGTTCGGGCAGTTCGACCGGGGCGGGGTCGACCGACGCGGAGTCGAGCCGCTCGATCCGCGTCACCCAGGCGCGACCGTCGCGCCGGCCGAGCACGATCTCCGGCACGACGAGCACGCTCGTCGCCGCGGAACGATCGGCGAACGCGATGGCGCCGAACGCCACGAGTCCGGACCCCGGCAGGCCGACGCGATCGTCGAGGTCGGCCTGCTCGACGAGCCGCCGCCACTCGCGGGCGGCGTCGGCGATGCGTTCGGGACCTCGGGTCTCGATGCGCAGCAGTTCGCCGAGCCCGATGATGCCCTCGCCGCGGCGCATCCAGAGCAGCGGATGCCGCGGGTCGAGCCGCGGCACGAGCGGCGCGGTCTCGTCGACCGCGATCGTGCGGACGCGCAGTCGCGCGGGGGCGGTGGTGTGGGCGTCGGCCGGCGCCGCGGCATCCGTTCGCGTCACCGGACCAGCCTACGCCGCGGGCGCGGGCCGCTACGCGGGGACGACGTCGACGCCGCGCCAGAACGCGACGTGGTCGCGGATCTCGGCCGCGGCCGCGGAGGGCTCGGGGTAGTACCAGGCGGCGTTCGGGTTGCGCTGGCCGTCGACCTCGACGTGGAAGTACTTCGCGGTGCCCTTCCAGTGGCAGACGCTGCGGTTGTCGCTGTCGGCGAAGAACTCGGGGCGGATCGCCTCGCGGGGGAAGTAGTGGTTGCCCTCGACGACGACCGTGTCGTCGGATTCCGCGATGACCGTGCCGTTCCAGATCGCCTTCATGCCGTTCCTCCTGTGTCCTGCGGCGGCAGGTGCCCCGCCTCCGTCACGTGATTCCAACGCGGATCGCGCGGTGGTCCATCCCATTGCATGGAATCTCACAGGGTTCCGACAGGGGATGCCCGGTTTCGGGCGGGAAACGGCGGGCGCGCGGCTCCCCGGCGGCGCTCAGCGCCGAAACGTAGACTCGCAGCATGGCGCGCGCTGACCTCGGCAAGGACCCCCGTGACGTCTCGGCGATGTTCGACCGGGTCGCGGCGCGGTACGACCGCACGAACACCGTGCTCTCGGTGGGCAACGCGTCGCTGTGGCGCGTCGCCACGACCAAGGCGGTCGCGCCCAAGCCGGGGGAGCGGATCCTCGACGTCGCCGCCGGCACGGGCACCTCGAGTGCGAGCCTCGCCAAGTCGGGCGCGAGCGTCGTCGCCGCCGACTTCTCGCCCGGAATGATCGAAGTCGGCCGACGCCGGCAGGCGCACGTGCCGAACCTCGTCTTCGTCGAGGCGGATGCCATGGACCTGCCGTTCGACGACGCGTCGTTCGACGCGGTCACGATCTCGTTCGGCCTGCGCAACGTCAAGGAGCCGAAGGTCGCGCTCGCCGAGTTCCTGCGCGTGACCAAGCCCGGCGGACGCCTCGTCGTGTGCGAGTTCTCGCACCCGCCCGTCGGCATCGTGCGCGCCGGCTACGACTTCTACCAGCGCGTGATCATGCCGCCCCTGGTGAAGCTGTCGAGCTCGAACGACGACGCCTACGAGTACCTGAACGAGTCGATCAACGCCTGGCCCGACCAGCCCACCCTCGCAGCGTGGATCCGCGAGGCCGGGTGGGCGGATGTCGCCTGGCGCAACCTCACCGCCGGCATCGTCGCGCTGCACCGCGGGCGCAAGCCCGAGGGCACGGCCGCCGAGTAGGACGCGCAGCGCCCGTACCGCGACCGCCACGATGGAGCGTGGGCCGGTTCGCGTTCGACAAGCTCGCAGCATCCGCTCGGCTCGCTCTCGGTAGGCTTGGCGACGTGAATCCGAGCCATCCGGTCGTCCGCCGCGGGTCGAAGCTCGCGGCCAACCTCGGCCTCAGCGAGCGCGTGTTCGCGTCCTCGGCCGACCGGGCGATGGCGAACGCCATCGACGACGGGCTCGACCGGGTCGAGGCCGGCCTCGTCGACGAGGTGCGCTTCGCCGACTCGCTCGCGGACGTCTCGGGGCGCTACCTGCTCGAGGCCGGCGGCAAGCGCGTGCGTCCCATGCTCACGCTGCTCACGTCGCAGCTCGGCAGTGGTGTCGTCGACGACGTGGTCACCGCCGCCATGGCCATCGAGATCACGCACCTCGGCTCGCTGTACCACGACGACGTCATGGACGAGTCCGATCGTCGCCGCGGCGTGCCGACGGCGCAGAACGTGTGGGGCAACTCGGTCGCGATCCTCACCGGCGACCTGCTCTTCGCGCGCGCCAGCCAGCTCATGGCGAAGCTCGGGGAGCGCGCCATCCGCATGCAGGCCGACACGTTCGAGCGGCTCGTGCTGGGGCAGCTCAACGAGACCGTGGGGCCCGACCCCGACGAGGACCCCATCGAGCACTACATCCAGGTGCTGGCCGACAAGACCGGATCGCTCATCGCGGCCGCCGCGCAGTCGGGCATCGTCTTCTCCGACGCCGACCCGGCGCTCGAGGCACCCATCGTCGACTTCGGCGAGAAGATCGGTGTGGCCTTCCAGCTCATCGACGACGTCATCGACCTGTCGCCGCAGCCCGAGGAGACCGGCAAGGTCCCGGGCACCGACCTGCGGGCGGGCGTCGTGACCCTGCCGCTGCTGCGCCTCGAAGACCTGGCGAAGACGGATGCCGCCTCGGCCGACCTGCTCGAGCGCATCCGCCGCGACGTCCTGCCGCCCGACGGCACCGGCGTCGACGACCCCATGGACACGAACACCGGCGCCTCGCGGATCGTGCCGTCGCGCGCGACGATCGACGCCCTCGTCGACGAGCTGCGCGAGCACGAGGCCACGCGCGCCACGCTCGCCGAAGCCCACCGGTGGGCACGCGAGGCGGTCGCGGCGCTCGCGCCCGTTCCGGAGGGCAGCGTCAAGAAGGCGCTGACGCGTTTCGCCGACACCATCGTCGAGCGATCGAGCTGATCACAGGAGGACCGTGCAGGTGACGAGGAACAAGCTGCGCCTGGCCATCATCGGCGCCGGACCGGCGGGGATCTACGCCGCCGACATCCTGCTCAAGGCCGAGCGGAACTTCGACGTCTCCATCGACCTCTTCGACCACCTGCCCGCCCCGTACGGGCTCGTGCGGTACGGCGTCGCGCCCGACCACCCGCGCATCAAGGGCATCATCACCGCCCTTCGCGAGGTCCTCGACCGCGGCGACATCCGCATCTTCGGCAACGTGCGGTACGGCACCGACCTGACCCTCGACGACCTGAAGCAGCACTACAACGCGGTCATCTTCGCCACGGGCGCCGTGCGCGACGCGTCGCTGAACATCCCGGGCGTCGAGCTCGAGGGCTCGTTCGGCGCGGCTGACTTCGTCAGCTGGTACGACGGCCACCCCGACTACCCGCGCGAGTGGCCGCTCGAGGCGCAGTCGGTCGGCGTGATCGGCAACGGCAACGTCGCGCTCGACGTGGCGCGCATGCTCGCGAAGCATCCCGAGGACCTGCGGCCGACCGAGGTCCCCGCGAACGTCTACGAGGGGTTGAAGGCGTCGCCCGTCACCGACGTGCACGTCTTCGGCCGCCGCGGCCCGACGTCGGTGAAGTTCACGCCGCTCGAGCTGCGCGAGCTCGGCGAGCTGCGCGACGTCGACATGATCGTCTACGACGAGGACTTCGACTACGACGACGCCGCGCGCGCCGCGGTCGCCGGCAACAAGCAGGTCTTCGTCATCGACAAGGTGCTGCAGCAGTGGCGCAAGCGCGAGACCGGCCAGGCGTCGCGGCGCCTGCACCTGCACTTCTTCGCGAAGCCGCTCGAGATCGTCGACGACGGCACCGGCCGGGTCGGCGCCATCCGGTACGAGCGCACCGCACCCGACGGCGAGGGCGGCGTGGTCGGCACGGGGGAGATCCGCGAGATCCCGATCCAGGCGCTGTACCGCGCGGTCGGCTACTTCGGCTCGCCGCTGCCCGGCATCCCGTTCGACAAGAAGTTCGGCGTCATCCCCAACCACGAGGGCCAGGTCCTGATCCGCGACAAGGAGACCGGCCAGTCGCGCCAGATGTACGGCGTGTACGCGACCGGCTGGATCAAGCGCGGCCCGGTCGGGCTCATCGGGCACACGAAGTCCGACGCGATGGAGACCATCAAGCACCTCATCAACGACCTCGGCAACTGGTGGCGGCCGTCGTCGCCGTCGGAGGAGTCGATCGTCGAACTGCTCGACTCGCGCGGCATCCGCTGGACCGACCTCGACGGATGGCACCGGCTCGACGAGCACGAGCAGGCCCTCGGCTCCGCCGAGGAGCGCGTGCGCATCAAGGTGGTGCCGCGCGACGAGATGGTCTCGATCTCGCGCGGCGAGGTCTGACCCGCCGGTGGTCGAGTAGGGCGCGGAGCGCCCGTACCGAGACCCGCCGCCCCCACCCGAACCCTGTCAACCCCGCAGCATCCGTCGCCCATCGTGCCTAACGTGACCGGATGGACGCTTCGACGGACGATGCAGGCCAGGGCGGCGGCGCCGACGCGACCGTCGCCGACGCGATCGTGGCGCGGCTCGGCGAGTGGGGCGTCGACCGCATCCTCGGCTACAGCGGCGACGGGATCAACGGGGTGCTGCTCGCGCTGCGCCGGTCTCCGGACGCGCCCGAGTTCGTGCAGGCCAGGCACGAGGAGAACGCCGCCTTCATGGCGGTGGCGCACGCGAAGTACACCGGCCGGGTGGGCGTTGTCGCGGCGACGCAGGGGCCGGGCGCCATCCACCTGCTGAACGGCCTGTACGACGCGAAGCTCGACGGCGCGCCCGTCGTCGCGATCGTCGGCCAGCAGGTCAGCACCGTGCTCGGCACCGAGTACCAGCAGGAGGTGGACCTGCTGCGCCTGTTCGCGGATGTCGCCGCGCAGTACGCGACGATGGTCGTCTCGGCCGAGCAGGTGCCGGCGGCGATCGACCAGGCCGTGCGCACGGCGCTCGCGACGCGGTCGCCGACGGTCGTCATCGTGCCGCACGACGTGCAGGACGAGCCCTCGGCCGAGCCGTCGGGCGAGCACGGGCACGTCACCTCGGCGGTCGGCTACCGCCCGCCGCGCGTGCTGCCCGACGCCGTAGCGGTGGAGCGTGCCGCGGGGGTGCTCGCCGCGGCCGAGCGCCCGGTCATGCTGCTGGGCCAGGGTGCGCGGCACGGCGTGGACGACGCGATCGCGCTCGCGGAACGCCTCGGCGCCGCCGTCGTGACGAGCCTGCTCGGCAAGCCGCTCGTCGACGAGTCGTTGCCGTTCGCTGCCGGAACGATGGGCCATCTCGGCACGACCGCGAGTGCGCGGGTCATGGCCGAGTGCGACACGCTGCTGATCGTCGGCTCGAGCGACCCGTGGACGGAGTTCTATCCCGAGCCGGGGCAGGCTCGCGCGGTGCAGATCGACATCGACGGCCGGGCGGTCGGCCGGCGCTATCCGGTCGAGATCGGCATCGTCGGCGACGCGAAGGAGACCCTGCGGCAGCTCGCCGTGCGCCTGCCGCAGGTGCGCACCGACGGATGGCGGGAGCGGGTCGTGGAGCACGTGCGCGAGTGGCGGCGCATCGCGGACGAGCGGGCCGACACATCCGGTGACGCGATCAACCCGGAGTTCGCCGTGCGCGCCCTCAACGGGCACCTGCCCGACGATGCGATGGTCGCGCTCGACGTCGGCAGCGTCGTCTACTGGTACGCGCGGCAGCTGCGGCTGCCGCAGAACGCCGACGCGCACCTGTGCAGCACGCTCGCGAGCATGGGATGCGGCGTGCCGTACGGGCTCGCGGCGAAGCTCGCCTTCCCCGGCCGGGCGGCCGTGGTGCTCGCCGGCGACGGTGGCATGCAGATGACGGGGATCGCGGAGCTCATCACCGTCGCCGACCGATGGCGGTCATGGGAGGACCCCACGTTCGTCGTGCTCGTGCTCGACAACGGCGACCTCGCGGAGGTGTCATGGGAGCAGCGCGAGGTCGAGGGCGAGGTGCGGTTCGCGGTGACGCAGGAGCTGCCGGCCTTCCCGTACGCGCGGTACGCCGAGCTGCTCGGCCTGCACGGTGAGGTCGTCGACTCGCGGGACGACGTCGACGGTGCGTGGGAGCGTGCGTTCGCGGCCGGTCGGCCCGCGGTGATCCAGCTCGTGAGCGATCGCGACACCCCGCTGCTGCCGCCGCTGCCCCAGGGGCGGGATGCCCGCGAGACGATGGCGGGTGCGCTCAGGGCCGAGGGCGGGGCGCCCCTCGCGCGGTTCGAGGAGTACGTGCGGATCGAGGGGAAGTACCCGGCGGGCGCCTAGACCCGCCCTCGGTGGTCGAGTAGGACGCGCAGCACCCTCGGTGGTCGAGTAGGACGCGCAGCGCCCCCGGTGGTCGAGTAGGACGCGCAGCGGCCCCGGTGGTCGAGTAGGACGCGCAGCGCCCGTACCGAGACCCCGCCCGCAGACCCGCTACGCTGCACCTCATGCCCGTCGCCGCCGTCCCGGTCCTGACGGTGCTGCTGGCCACGTTGCTCGGCGCGGCGATCGGCTGGGGGCCGCTGGTCGGCTGGGCCGATCGTTCGATCCATCGGCCGTTGGCCGAGCGGATGCCGCTGCGCCGGCTGCGCGTGTGGTCCGCGGTCGCGACCGCCGTGGCGTTCGGGCTCCTCGCCTGGCGGTTCGGCCTTCACCCGGTGCTGCCGGCGCTGCTCGCGCTCGCGGCGGCGGGCGTGGTGCTCTCGATCGTCGACCTCACCGAGCACCGGCTGCCGAACGCGGTGATGCTGCCCACCCTGATCGCGCTCGCCGTGCTCCTGGTGGTCGCCTCGGCCGTCTCGGGCGAGTGGATGTCGCTGCTCTGGGCGCTCGCCGGATGCGCGGGCATGTTCGCCCTCTACCTGGTGCTCGCCCTCATCTCGCCGTCGGCGATGGGCATGGGCGACGTGAAGTTCGCCGCACCCCTGGGGCTCGTGCTCGGCTGGTTCGGTTGGACGGTGTGGTTCGCGGGGGTCTCCGCCGGCTTCGTGATCGGCGGTATCGTCTCGCTCATCGCCCTCGCGACGAGGCGCGTGACGCTGCGCGGGTCCATTCCGTTCGGGCCATCGATGCTCGCCGGAGCCATAGTGGCCCTGCTCGTCTTCGGCGCCTGAAGCGCCCTTTCGGACCCTGTCCTCCGAAACCGGCCGAAGAGGTTAGCAGCGCAACGGTAACGGCGCGGACACAATCGGCCTACGGAATCACCCCCAAACAAGGGGTGACCCGAAATGGGGCATATGCGCACGCATACGAGCGCGGATAGCGTTCGGTTCGCCGCTTCCCCATGGCGGCCCCTGTATTTACCGACCCGAAGGGTGACCGCAATGCTCAAGCTCTACACGCAGGCTCAGGCCCGCATCAATTCGATCCGGAACGAAGAAGACGGCGCAACTGCCACCGAGTACGCGCTGATCATCGGCGTGGCCTCTATCGCGATCGTCGCAACCCTTGCGCTGCTGGCGCCCGCCATCGAGGGCTTCATCAACACCACCGTCATCCCCGCCCTCAACGGAGGTGCTGCGGGCGGCGGCGACGCCGGCTGATCTGCAGCAGCAGTGGCCGCAGTGTCCCGGCCGGGCCGCAAATGCCCGGCCGGGACAGCCGACGTTACGGGAGCAGCATGAAGTCGTTCCACAAAGCCGATGACGGTGCGGCGGCGGTCGAGTTCGCACTCGTCACGCCGCTCCTGCTGCTGATTATTCTGGCGATCGCCGACCTGGGGTGGGTGTTCAACCAGCAGCTCACGCTTACGGCAGCGGCGCGGGAGGGGGCGCGTATCATGGCGGTCCACCACGACGATCCCGGTGCATCGGGACGCGCAGAGGCACGGGTCAATGAGCTCGTGAATTCCGAGGTCACCGTGAGTTTCACCGCGACCTGCAGTCCGGCGATCCTCGATGACGTGGCGACGGTCACGGTTTCGGCTCCGCTCGACGATCTGACGGGCTGGCTCTCGTCAATCGCAAGCAGCACCAGCCTTACGGGAGTCGGGAGTATGAGATGCGGCGGATGACCGCGCGGGAGGACGACCGCGGCGCGATCGCGGTCTGGGTGGCGCTGGCCATCGTTCCTCTTCTCATGTTCCTCGCGCTGGTAGCGGACTACGGCCTCGCGGCGTGGGAACGAGGTCAACTCCAGAATGGCGCTGATGCCGCAGCGCTCGCCGTCGCGCAGAACTGTGGGTCCGATCCAGCCGGCTGTTTCGGCGAAGCCAGCGGCATCGCCACCACCATGGCCGGCGGGAACGCTAATGACACCCAAGCTAATGCGGCGATCTCGGATTTCGTCATCGATGGCAACAGCGGCCAGGTCCGAGTCACCGCCACCACTCTCAACGGCGCCAGCACCACTATCCGCCTGCCTTTCGCATCGCTCTTCCGGCCGAGTGACGCGACCATGACCGCGACCGCCAAGGCTGAGTGGGGTGTTCCGGTCTATGGCTCCACCATCCCGCTTGCGATGGCGGAATGCGAACTCACCAACCGGCTTGCATCATTGGACGCGACGACGCCGCAGCGAATACTCATCCGCAACGACACGAACGCGTCGTGCCCCGGCGGCGGTCCCGGTGGATTCGGCTGGCTGGCGGACGACAACTGCTTGGTCGAGGTGGGCGACGATTCGGTTGTCCTCGGGACAGTCGGCAACAACGAGAACGGCACCGGTTGCCCCGCGGACTTCGCCGTGGGGTTGCTCGGCAAGACGATCCTTGTGCCGCTCTACGACAGCTCGGTCGGAACGGGTAACTCAGCCTCGGACCCAGTTCGCTATACGATCTCGCGCTTCGCGGCCTTCTACATCACAGGCGTCAAGCCTCGTGGTGGCTCGAGCGCCGTGTACCTCGGGGGTAGCCCGCTCACTCCGGTGTTTACCGGTAACTCACGCGGACTACAGGGCTATTTCGTTCGCTACGTCGAACTGGGCGAGGAATTCGAGCTCGGCAATGGGAACAGTACCGGACTCATGGTCGTCCGAATGACCGAATGAACCACCGCCATCGGCGCTCTACCGCTGTAAGGAAGCACAAGCCATGAAGACCCGAATCATCGGCGCGATCGTCGCCCTATTGCTTGCCGTCGTCGGCGCGTTCGTGCTCGTCAACTACGTTCAAGCTGCCGATGCGCGGGCGGCGGCCGGGGCGGAGCTCAGCGACGTATACATCGTCGAAGAGGAGATTCCGCAGGGCACGCCAGGCGAGGAGGTCGGCGAGTTCGTGACCGTCGACCAAGTGCCGGCGCGAAATCTCAACGAGGATCGCGTGACAGATTTGGCCGATCTCCAAGGGTTGGTTGCCCTCGACGATGTCCTGCCGGGGGAGCAGTTGCTGAACTCGCGGTTCTCGGACCCCGCTGTGCTGAACGCGACCGGCGAAATTCCTGTCCCCGAGGGCCTGCAGGAGGTCACGATTGCGCTTCCCGTAGAGCGCGTCGTGGGGGGACAGGTGTCACCCGGCTCAACCGTAGGTGTTGTCTACTCGACCAATACCAACACGATCTCCCCAAACAGCAACGTCGCGGTCACCAAGTTCATGTTTCATCGCATGCTTGTTACGCGCGTGACGCCCGGCACGACGGTCGCTTCGGACGGATCCTCGACCAACGAGACCTCTGCCGGAACCATCATGGTCACCTTCGCCGCGACAACTCCGCAGGTGGAGCGCTTGGTCTACGGAGCGGAACAACAAGCCGACGGGAATGGCGGGCTCTGGTTGACGCTCGAACCTGAGACTGCCGACCCGTCCGGATCCTCGCCGCGATTCGGGCAGAACATCTACGTGGACTGAGCATGACTCCCTTTCTGCTCATCAGCCGCTCGATCGAATACGAGTCGAAGCTCCGGGATCTGCTCGGCGCCAGACTTAGCGTGGTGACGGGTGAACTCCTCACCCTGGGGCCGGAATCCGTACTCAAGCAGGTGACGAGCGAGCCGCGGGTCGCGCTGCTCGGCCCAGTGCTCAGCTTCGAGGAGACGCGGGAGCTCGCACGCGGACTGACGGAGCGCAACCCTGGCATCGGACTGATCGTGGTTCGCGAGCAGCGTGCGGACCTCGAGGACTGGGTAGATGCACTTCCCATTCACGCTGTGCTCAGTCCCCTGGCGAGCGAGGAAGTAACGGTCGAACTGCTGAATCGGCTGACTGACTGGCTCGTGGGCACCGGCCGCGCCAGCCCCGACGACTTCAACGCAGTCGAACTCGAACAGGCACCCGAGGTACGGAACCCTGTCACCCAGACCGCGGAAGAACCGGTGGGGGGGACAGGAAACCAACTCTCAAGCGACGCGGTCGACAACGCGCCGACTGAGGCCGGGTGGCTTTTTCCGCCGCTCGAGCCGGGTGAACGCAGCGAAGCGATCGCGGTCGTTGCGCCGAAGGGCGGTCAGGGCAAGTCGACGCTTTCTATCAATCTGGCTGTGGGGCTGGCGGAGTTGGCGCCGAATTCCGTGGTTCTTGTCGACGGCGACCTGCAGTTCGGCGATGTGAGCGTCGCGCTCGCCCTGGAGGCGACGCATTCCATCGTGGACGCGGTGGCTCCGGAAGCGGCCGACGAGCTTGTCCTCAAGACGACTTTCACGCACCATCCGGCCGGGTTCTTCGTCGTGGCAAGCGCACCGTCGCCTGAGCTCGGCGACGCCGTCCAGCCGCGAGAACTGGGGCAGCTCATCACTCGTCTTCGCGGCATCTTCCGGTACGTCGTCGTCGATTCCACTCCTGGTCTAGGCGAACACACGCTTCACGTGCTTGAGCACGTCACGGACGCGGTGTTCGTTTCGAATATGGCCGTCTCGAGCCTCCGGGCCCTTCGCGCGGAGCTGACCATGCTCACGACGCTCGGGTTGATGCCGGCTAATCGCCACGTGGTCCTGAACTTCAGTGACCGAATGGCCGGGCTCACGACGAAGGACGCCGCAGCGATCATCGGCGCGCCGATCGACCTGGAGATCCCCCGCTCACCGGCAGTTGTGCTCGCGAGCAATCGAGGTCGACCGCTGATACATGACGAGCCGCGCGACCCCGCCTCGAGGGCACTGCGCGGGCTCATTGCCCGAATCGCGCGCGAGGAGCAACCCAAACGGAAGCGCGGCCTACGGAAGGGGCGGATCCTTGAGCCTCAATGATCGACTGAGGGCGGTTCGTACGCCGCGTAACGGCGACGGGGAGACGCAGGACTCGGCGCAGGCCCAGCAGAGTCCTGCTGCGCTCACGCCTCCGCAGGAGACGGCTTCGCCCGGTCCGGCGCGCTCAGAGGGCCTCCCGGACGCCGTGCTCATGGTGGCGCCGCCGCACCCGTCGTCGAACGCGGCCTACGACGCGCTGGCACCCGTGAAGGAGAAGGCCGCCGAGGAACTCTTCGGACGAATTGGCAACAGGCTGAACGATCCGAGTCTGACCGAGCAGCAACTGCACGAGATCGCACGGTCAGAGCTGGCGGAAATCGTCGCAGGCGAGCAATTGGCACTGTCGACCTCCGAGCGAAATCGCCTCATCGATGAGATCGGGGCGGACGTGCTTGGCCTGGGACCGCTCGAAGGGCTTCTCGCGGACGACTCCGTAACCGAGATCATGGTCAACCGACATGACCAGATCTACGTCGAGCGCCACGGCCGTCTGTACGAGTCTGCCCTTCGCTTCACCGGTGAGCCCCAGCTCCGTCGGGTCATCGAGCGGATCGTCGCGCGGGTTGGTCGGCGCATCGACGAGGCCTCGCCGCTAGTCGACGCGCGCCTCGAAGACGGTTCGCGTGTCAACGCGATTATCCCGCCGCTCGCCGTCAACGGCGCGTCGCTCACCGTCCGGAAGTTCGCCGCGACGCCCTTCACCTACGAGGATCTCGTCACCTTCGGAACAATGACCCGCGAGGCAGCGACCGTTCTGGATGCCGCCGTACGCGCGAAGCTCAACATCATCGTGTCCGGTGGAACGGGGACCGGAAAAACCACCCTTCTCAACGTGCTTTCGGCGTTCATTCCGGGCGATGAGCGGATCATCACGATTGAGGACGCTGTCGAATTGCAGCTACAGCAGAACCACGTGGTTCGCTTGGAGTCGCGCCCGCCGAACATCGAAGGTCGGGGCGAGATCACCATCCGCGATCTCGTCCGAAACTCCCTGCGCATGCGCCCTGACCGCATCGTCGTCGGAGAGGTACGCGGCGCGGAAAGTCTTGACATGCTCCAGGCCATGAACACGGGCCACGAAGGTTCGATCTCGACGATCCACGCCAACTCGCCCCGGGACGCGGTCTCTCGCATGGAAACACTTGTCCTGATGGCCGGCATGGACCTCCCGCTCAGGGCTATCCGCGAGCAGATTGCGTCTGCCGTCGATCTCATCGTCCAGATTCAGCGTCACAAGGACGGCGTTCGCCGGATCACGCATATCACCGAGGTGCACGGGATGGAGGGTGACATTATCACGTTGCAGGATGCGTTCGCCTTCGATCACAGCCGAGGATTCGAGCCGGATGGCCGTCTGCGAGGCCGACTCGAACCGACAGGGGTGAGGCCTCGGTTCGCTGAACGGATCGCAGACCACGGCATCCAACTGCCGATCTCAATGTTCCAGGTGCCGCGCCGGGAGATGCTCGGAGAGATCCTGTGAGTCCGGTCGTCCTCATTCTCGGAGTTGTCGTCAGCCTTCTAGCCTTGCTGACCCTCGTCTTCGTCGTCATCGCTCCTCCACCCCCGCGCATTGCGGTTGAGCGTCGCATAGCACCTGGCACGGAACGCGTCACGTTCCTTCGACGCGCGTCGAATCGGGCGACGGGCGCCGTCGATGAAGCCTTGGCGCGTGGACGCACGAGGCTATTCGGGGAGCGCGAACTCGACCTGGCCGGCATCAAGTCGACGCCCTCGCAGTTCGCGATCTACATAGCATCCGGCGCGAGCGTCCTAGCTGTCATCGGGGCAGTGCTCGGATTGATCAACGGGACTTCGCTTCTGTTGGCCATCATCTTTGCAGCGGTGGCCCCGATCGCGGCCAAGATCATCCTGATCATGCGAACGAGTGCGCGGCGCGCGAAGTTCGCCGACCAAGTCGATGACACCGTCCAATTGATTGCTGGCGGGCTCCGCGCCGGCCATGGACTTTCGCGTACGGTCGCGGGTGTGGCTTCGGACGCGGACGCCCCAATGGGTGAGGAACTCGCGCGAGTGGTAAACGAGACGCGCCTCGGGCGCCCTCTGCCAGATGCGCTCACAATCGCCGCCCACAGGATGCAGAGCGATGATTTCGAGTGGATGGCTCAGGCCGTGGCGATCAACGCAGAGACCGGAGGCAATCTCGCCGAAGTCCTCGACCAGGTGGGCCGCACGATTCGTGAGCGTAACCAGATTCGCCGGCACGTCGCCGCGTTGAGTGCCGAGGGGCGACTGTCTGGGCTCATTCTCATCGCGCTGCCCATCTTCGTATTCGTCGCCCTGCTGTTCCTTCAGCCGGCATACATCGGCGTCTTCTTCACCAACCCACTGGGCGTCATCGCGCTCATCCTCGCAGGCGTGCTTCTCGTTCTGGGAAGCATCTGGATCAATGCGGTCGTGAAGGTGAAATTCTGATGGGCTGGGAAATCCTGGGCTATGCAGCCGTCGCTGCCACAGTCGTCGGTATCGCGGCGTTCGTGTTCCTGCTCTTCCCAGCGCGGAAGACAGTGTCTTCGAATGCCAGCGCGGATGCCGCCGTATTGACGCAGCAGCCTTCAATGGGCGCATCCCTCGTTACTGCTGCTCCTCAAGGTTACGTCGGCTGGCTCGGCCGCCAGATCGTGCTCGCGGGAAGGCCAGCGGGCCTGACAGTCGCGCGGATTCTGCGGCGCAAGATCGTGTTGGGGGTCCTCGCCGCCGTGGTAGGCGCGCTTGTCATCGCGATAGACCCGCACCCATTCAGGATCCTGCTCTCGATAGCCGGCGTTCTCATGCTCTTCTTCCTCGCCGACGTGCGCATCAACAGTCAGGCGCACGATAGACAGGACAAGATCCAGCGCGCGCTGCCGGACACTTTGGACCAGATGACGATTGCCGTCGAGGCGGGGCTCGGATTCGATGCTGCGATGGCCAAGGCAGCACGTGGGGGCCACGGGCCGCTCGCGGAAGAGCTGGTGCGCGTGCTGCAGGACATGAGCATCGGTCGTTCGCGCCGCGATGCCTTTCATGAACTTGAAGGACGAACGAACGTGGAGGAGCTCCGGAGATTCGTTCGCGCGGTCATCCAGGCCGACGCATACGGCATCTCGGTCGGCGACGTCCTGCGCGTTCAATCCGGCGAAATGAGGTTGAAGCGCCGCCAGCGTGCGGAGGAAGCGGCACAGAAGGTGACCGTCAAGATTCTCTTCCCGCTCATCTTCTGCCTCCTTCCCGTCCTGTTCATCGTGATTCTCACACCAGCGGTCCTGCAGATCATCGAGCGATTCGCCTAGCGCGTCCTCGAGAACGCTGCGATAGACGTTGGCTTCAGATGGCAGCGCGCGCCGCCGCCTAGGCTGGCCGCATGGAGGGGGACACGACCGCCACCACCGCATCGCCACCCGAGCGGACGGAATCCGCCGCGTGGGCGCCCGACGTCCTCGGCCCCGACTTCGAGCAGCTCACCCTGCCGCTCGGCGAGGACGACGAGGGCGAGGTCGTCGCGACGCTGGTCCGGTACGTCCCGCCGCCGCGCGAGCCGCGGCGCGAGCCGCGCTGGCGCTGGCCGTGGCAGCCCGCGCCCGAGCCGGAGGAGCCGCCCGCGGCATCCGGAGCCGACGTGCTGTACGTGCACGGCTGGAGCGACTACTTCTTCAACCCCGGGATCGCGCGCTTCTGGGCCGACGCCGGGGCCCGCTTCTTCGCGCTCGACCTGCGCAAGTACGGGCGCTCCCTCCGCGACGGCCAGACGCCCGGGTACGTCACCGACCTCGCGACGTACGACGCCGACATCGAGGCCGCGCTCGCCGTGATGGGCCACGGCCGCCCCGAGTCGACGACGGATGCCGCCGGCACGGCCGGCCCCGCCGCATCCGCTCGCCCGCTCGTGCTCATGGGGCACTCGACCGGCGGTCTCACGCTCAGCCTCTGGGCCGATCGCAATCGGGGACGCGCCGTGGCGCTCGTGCTGAACAGCCCGTGGCTGGAGTTCCAGTTGCGGAGCATCGGCCGGCAGGCGATTTCGCCGGTGATCGAGTTCGGGGCGCGCGTGAACCCGTCGCGGCCGCTGCCGAACATCGACCGCGGGTTCTACGCGCGCTCGATCTCGCGCCTGTTCGACGGCGAGTGGGAGTACGACGCGCGCCTGCGGCCCGACCGCGGCTTCCCCATCCACCCCGCGTGGCTGACGGCGATCCTCGCCGGGCACAAGGCGATCGATGCGGGGATCGACGTGGGCGCCCCGGTGCTGACGCTGCTCTCGGCGCGTTCGACGTTTCAGCCGCGGTGGGATGACGCGATGCTGACCTCCGACACCGTGCTCGTCGTCGACGACATCGCCCGGCACGCCATCGACCTCGGCTCGGAGGTCACCGTCGTGCGGGTCGACGGGGCGCTGCACGACGTGTTCCTGTCGCGGGAGCCGGCGCGCGCCGCCGCCTACGCCGCGATCACCCGCTGGCTCCGCGGGTACGCGCCGACTAGCGGAAGTTGACGAACTGCAGGTCGACGTCGAGGTCGGCGGCCTTCAGCAGGCGGATGGTCTCCTGCAGGTCGTCGCGGCTCTTCGACGAGACGCGCAGCTCGTCGCCCTGGATCTGCGACTTCACCGTCTTCGGGGCCTCGTCGCGGATGATCTTGCCGATCTTCTTCGCGTTCTCCTGCGAGATGCCGTTCTTCAGGGCGATCTCGATGCGGAACTCCTTGCCCGACGCATACGGCTCGCCGGAGTCGAGCGACTTCAGCGAGATGCCGCGCTTGATGAACTTCGACTGCACCACGTCGAGCACGGCCTTGACGCGCTCCTCGGAGGTCGCCTTCAGCAGGATCTTCTCGCCCGACCACTCGACCGACGCGCCCACGCCCTTGAAGTCGTAGCGCTGCTCGACCTCCTTGCGGGCCTGGTTGACCGCGTTCTCGGCCTCCATCTTGTCGACCTTGCTCACGATGTCGAACGTCGAATCTGCCATGCGGGCCAGTCTATCGAGGCGCCGAGCGGATGCCACGGGTCAGGGTCCCTCGACCGGAGGGAACCGCAGCGCCAGCTGCCGACGCTGCGCGGGGGAGTCGGTGAGGGCGATCGCCTGCCGCGCGGCATCCGTCGCCTCGTCGTGCCGGCCCAGCCGGGCGAGCAGCTCGGCGCGGAGCCCGTGCGCCCACGGGTAGCGGTCGAGCCCCGCGATGCGGTCGAGCTCCTCGAGACCGGCGCCGGGTCCGCGCACCTCCGCGACGGCTGCGGCGCGATTGAGCGCGACGACCGGGCTCGGGTCGAGCGTCAGCAGCACGTCGTACCACGACAGGATCGCCGTCCAGTCGGTGGATGCCGCGTCGGGGGCCATCGCGTGGCAGGCCGCGATGGCGGCGGTGACGGCGAAACGCTCGGGCCGCTGCGAGCTGAGACGGATGGCACGAGCCGCCCGGTCCACGCCCTCGGCGATCATCGCCCGGTCCCAGCGCGAGCGGTCCTGGTCGGCCAGGAGCACGAGTTCGCCCGCGGCATCCGTTCGCGCGTCGCGCCGCGAGTGCTGGAGGAGCATCGTCGCGAGCAGCCCCTCGAGCGCCGCCTCGCCCGGCATCAGCTCGACGAGCAGGCGACCGAGCCGCACCGCCTCGTCGGCGAGCGCTCGACGTTCGTGGGGCCCGTCCGATCGCGACGCGTACGCCTCGTTGAACATGAGGAACACCGTCGTCGCGACGGTGCGCAGCCGTTCCGGCAGGTCGGCCTCGTCGGGGATCCGGTACGGGATGCCGGCATCGGCGATCTTGGCCCGGACGCGCACGAGCCGCTTCGCCATCGTCGCCTCGTTCACGAGCAGGGCTCGCGCGACCTCGCCCACGCTCAGCCCGCACAGCGTGCGCAGGGCGAGCGCGACCTGCGCCTCGGGCGCGAGCGCGGGGTGGCAGCAGGTGAAGACGAGTCGCAGCTGGTCATCGCGCACCACGCTCGGCTCGGGCGCGTCCGGCGCCGTCTGCACGGCCATCAGCGTCGCCTCCCGTTCCTTCTGCGGGCGGATGCGGTCGCGTCGGAGCCGGTCGATGGCCCGTCGCTTCGCAGCGACGATGAGCCATGCGCGAGGCTCCGCAGGTACTCCGGTGCGCGGCCACTCCTGCAGCGCCGCCATGGACGCGTCCTGCACGGCGTCCTCGGCGACGCCGAGGTCGCCGGTGAGTCGCACGAGCGTCGCGAGCACCATCCGCCCCTCGAGACGGATGACGCTCGCGAGCGCGTCGCGCGACCCGCGGGCGTCGGTCATTCCGACGGCGCCATCGCAGGGAGGTCGGGAACCGGGCGCACCTCGACGGCTCCGTTCCAGGCCGCCGGGATGCGCGTCGCGTGCCGGATCGCCTCGTCGAGGTCGGCGCACTCGAGGAGGAAGAACCCGGTGAGCGCCTCCTTCGTCTCGGCGTACGGGCCGTCGCTCAGCACGACGTCACCCCCCTCGCCACCCGTGACGCGCACCGTGGTCGCGGTTCCGGTCGGGTACAGGACGGCACCGCCGCGGATGACGTCGGCCGATTCCTGGCCGAACCGCGAGTACTGCGCCATCTCCTCGGCCTGCTCGGGCGCCGTCCAATCGACGTCGGCGGTGTAGGTGAGTGCGATGTAGGTGGGCATGATCCGCTCCGTTCGCTCGGCCGGCCCCCGTGGCCGGCTCTACTGTAAGGACGAACGGGGCGGCGCCGGAAGGACACCGAGCCGGCAGCGCTCAGCGGTACCAGACGGTGGTCTCGCCGGGCAGCACCGCCGGGTCGGGGTGCGGCCCGCTCGCGAGCACCAGTTCGCGCTCGGCGAGGGCCGCGGGCAGCGCGACGGGCGAGGTGCCGAAGTTCGTCACGACGGTCCAGCCGCCCGGGCGCTGGAACCCGAGCACCTCCGGCTCGTCGAGCTGGACCCACGCGAGCTTCTCGGTGCCCTGCAGCTCGTGCCGCAGTGCGAGCGCCCGCCGGTACATCGACAGGGTCGACGTCGGGTCGTCCGCCTGCACGTCGACCGCGTACGACGCGAACCACGCCGGCTGCGGCAGATGGGATGCCGCGGACGGCCCGAACCCGAACGACGGCGCGTCGGCGACCCAGGGCAGCGGCACGCGGCATCCGTCACGCCCCACCTCGACGCCGGCATTGCGGAAGAACGACGGGTCCTGCCGCTCCGAGTCGGGGATCTCGGCCACCTCGGGCAGCCCGAGCTCCTCGCCCTGGTACAGGTAGGCGCTGCCGGGCAGGCCGAGCAGGAACAGGCTCGCTGCGCGCGCCCGCCGCAGCCCGCGCTCCGAGTCGACCTCGGCCGGGTCGCCGCCGGCGAGCAGCCACTGCCGGCCGACGTCGCCCTCGTTGTCGGGGTCGTCGGGCAGGCCGTACCGCGTCGCGTGGCGGACGACGTCGTGGTTCGAGAACACCCACGTGTTCGACGAGCCCGTCTCGGCCGAGAAGGCCATGTTGCGGTCGACGATCTCGTGGAACTCGGCGGCGTCGAAGTTGGCGCGCAGCAGGTCGAAGTTGAACGCCTGGCCGAGGCTCGTCGGTGCGGCGTACCGGTGCCGGCGCGACGGCGCGACCCACGCCTCGGCGACCGCGATGCGCGGCGGGTCGTACTCGTCGAACACGGCGCGCCACTCGGCGTAGATCTCGTCGAGCTCCTCGCGATCCCACAGCGGGTGCGCGCCGTCGGTGGCGAGCTTCATCTCCTCGAGCTCGGCGTGCGAGCGCAGCGGGTAGGTCAGGTCCTTCGCGAGCGCGTGCGCGACGTCGACCCGGAACCCGTCGACGCCGCGGTCGGACCAGAAGCGGAGGGTCCGCAGGAAGTCGTCCCGCACCTCCCGGTTCGCCCAGTTCAGGTCGGGCTGCTCGCGCGCGAACAGGTGCAGGTAGAACTGGCCGTCGCCCACCGGCTCCCATGCCGACCCGCCGAAGATCGACTGCCAGTCGCTCGGCGGCTGCGTGCCGTCCGGGCCCTCGCCGTCGCGGAAGAGGTAGCGGTCGCGGGCCGCCGAGCCGCGCGGCGACGCGAGCGCCTCGCGGAACCACTCGTGCCGGTTCGACGAGTGGTTCGGCACGATGTCGGCGATGAGCCGGATGCCGGCGGCGTGCAGCGCCGCGATCATCTCGTCGAAGTCGGCGAGCGTGCCGAGCTTGGGGTCGACGTCGCGGTAGTCGTCGACGTCGTACCCGCCGTCGGCGAGCGCCGACGGGTAGAACGGCGAAAGCCACACCGCGTCGACGCCGAGCTCGACGAGGTACGGGATGCGCGACGTGATCCCCTTCAGGTCGCCGATGCCGTCGCCGTTCGCGTCGGCGAAGCTGCGCGGGTAGATCTGGTACACGGCGGCCTGGCGCCACCAGTCCGGGTCGGTGGCGAGCACGGTTCCGGCGTCGATCGTGGTCGGGCGCGAGGTGGTCATGCGGTGCGTTTCCTCTCGAGGGTGGTGCGGTACGTGAGGCCGAGCGGATGCCGCGGGGCGGCGGTGTGCGCATGCGCCCGCCCCGCGGCATCCGTGGACCTTACTTGATCGATCCCCGCGTGACGCCGGAGATGACCCAGCGCTGGCTGAAGATGTAGATGATGAGCAGCGGCGCCATCGCCATGAGGTACGACGCGAACGCAACCGTGTAGTCGACGTTGAACTGCCCCTGGAACACGTACTGCACGAGCGGCAGCGTGCGGTGCTCGGGTTCGGTCAGCACGACGAGGGGCATGATGAAGTCGTTCCACGCCCACACGCACGTGAGGATGCCGACCGTGGCGTTCATCGGCATGAGCAACGGGAAGATCACCTGCCAGAACACCCGCCAGGTGCCCGCGCCGTCCACCCTCGCCGCCTCCTCGAGCTCGATCGGGATCGAGCGGATGTAGGCGGTGTAGATGAAGATGTTCAGCGACAGGCCGTAGATCGTGTACAGGATGATCAGGCCGCCCGGGTTGTCCATCCCGAGGATCGCCGTCTGCTTCACGAGCGGCAGCATGATGATCGGGAACGGGATGAACAGCGCCGCCAGCAGGTAGAAGAACACGACCTTGAAGAACGGCCGGTGCAGGTTGCGGGCGATGCCGTAGGCGACGACCGAGCTCGTGAGCAGCGTGAAGATCACCGAACCGACCGTGATGAACGCCGTGTTCAGCAGCGCCTGCGGGAAGTTCGTGCGCTCCCACGCCTCGGCGAAGTTCTGCAGGTTGATCGGACTCGGCCACTCGAAGCCCGTTCCCCCGGCGAGTTGGTCGGGCGTCTTCAGCGCGACCACGACCGCGAGGTACATCGGGATGAGCACGGTGAGCGAGCACACCGCGATGAGGGCGGTCGCCCACCAGTTGATGCGGCGGGTGTCGTCGGATTCGCGTCCGGGGCGGCGCCGTCCGCGGCGTGCCCGCTCCTCGGGCATCGCCTCGGAGGCCTGCGCCGCCGTGGTCGTGGTGGTGGTCATCAGAATTCGGCCTCTCTGCGCTGAAGGACCCGGAACTGGAAGAGCGAGACGATCGTGATGACGATGAAGAAGATCACCGCGTTCGCCGTCTGGTAGGCGAACTCGCCGCCCGAGAAGCCGCCCTTGAAGATGAGCAGCGTCACCGATTCGGTCGAGGTGCCCGGCCCGCCGTTGGTGAGGGCCACGATCGGGTCGAACACCTGCAGGAAGCTCTTGAGGCTCAGCACCACGTTGATGGTGAAGAAGGCCCCGATGAGCGGGAACGTGATCGACCGGAACTGCCGCCACGCACCGGCACCATCGATGGACGCCGCCTCGTAGAGTTCACCCGGGATCGTCTGCAGCCCGGACAGGTAGATGATGATCGCGAACGCGCAGGCCTGCCAGACGGCGAGCACCACGATCGTGATCCACGCCCACTCGGGACTCGTGAGGATGTTGTCGCGGAACACCGGAATGCCCGCCAGGATCCTCGGCAGCGAGTTCGAGAAGAAGAACTGGAACACGTAGCCGATGACGAGGATGGCCAGCACGTACGGCACGAAGAAGACGCCGCGGAAGAAGTTCCGGCCGACGATCTTCGCGTTCAGTCCGAGCGCGATGGCGAGCGAGAACACGTTCGTGAGGATCGTCGCGACGATCGCGAACAGGAACGAGAACCCGTACGCCTGCAGCACCCGTTCGTCGCCGAACAGGTTGGCGTAGTTCGACAGCCCGACGAAGTTCCAGGCGCCGTAGCCGGCGTAGTTCGTGAAGCTGAAGAAGATGCCCACGAGGACCGGAAGGGTGTGGAAGGCCGCGAAGGCGATGACCGCGGGCCAGACCATCCAGTAGTACGCGGGCGCCGCCCGCCTGCTGTCGGAGCGCATCCGGGTGGCGCGCCCGGCACCGCCGCCGCCCGTCGACGACCGCGTCGCCTGGGTCAGAGTGCTCATGTCATTCTCCCGTCACGGGGATCGTGCGAGCGGCGACCTTGGCCCACTCGCGATCGAGGGTGGCGAGCGCCTGGTCCGCATCGCCGGTGAAGAGTGCCTGCTGGACGGTCGCGTCGAGCGGGATGCCCGGCGGCACCTGGTGGTCGATGAAGCCCGTGATCCGGCCCTCCTCGAACCACGGTGCGACCGACTGGATGGCCGGGTCGTCGCTGAGCTCGGCACCCTCGACCGAGGGGATCATGAACTGCGACGCCGCGAAGGCCGTGATCACGTCCTCCCGGAAGAGGTACTCGATGAAGCGCATGGCTTCCTCGCTCTTCGGCGCGTCCTTGCCCATGGTCACGACCACGTCGACGCCGGAGACGAGCAGCCGGTCGTCCGGGTTCTCGGTCGGATACGGGAAGATGCCGAGGTTGATGTCGGGGTTCACGCCCAGGATGGGGTTCACCGCCCAGATGCCCTGCATGTACATCGCCGCCTCGCCGTTGGCGAATGCCGCATTGCCGTCGTCGTACGTGCGGCCGCGATAGCCCTCCTGCGCGAAGGAGTAGAGCTGGGCCTGCTGGTCGAGCACCTCCTGGTAGTCCTGCTGGAAGGACACCGACGAGTCGGCGCCGACGTCGGCGCCCTCCTCGCGCATCTCGTCGAAGAAGCCCTCCTGCGCCGGGTAGGCGCCGAGGCCGTTGAACGATGGCAGCGTCGTCCACGCGTCGCCGAGCGTGCCGTAGAACGGCGTGATCCCGGCATCCTGCAACTGCTCGCACACCTGGATGAGCTCGTCGAAGGTCTCGGGGACCTCGATGCCCTGCTCCTCGAAGATGTCGATGTTGTAGATGATGCCGTCGGCGTTGTTGACGTAGCCGAGGCCGTTGACCTCGTCGCCGAACGTGCCGAGGTCGGCGAGGATCTCCTGCACCGCCGGGTTGATGGTCTCGAGCACGGGATCGTCGCTGAAGTCGTGGAAGACCCCGGCCTGCGCGAGGCGGCCGAAGTTCCCGTTGGCGTTCAGCGTGATGACGTCGGGCGTGCGGTCCTTCACCAGGAGCGTGCGGATCAGCGTGTCGGCGTCGGCGACCTGGTTCTGCACCACGTCGATGTCGGGGTTCTCGGCCTCGAAGTCGTCGATGATCTGCTGGAAGTCCTCGAGCGCCTCGCCCTTGAACTGGAAGAAGTCGAGCTGAGTCCGGCCGTCGCCGCCGCCCCCGGTCGCGCACCCGGCGAGCAGCAGGCTCGCGGCGGCGGTGAGGGCGACGGATGCCGCGGCGACGGGCGCTCGTCGCCGACCTCGCCGTCTCCGGTGCGAATGCGTGCGGATGGTCTGGTCCCTCATCGTGCGCCTCCTTGCGCGTTCGGGTTGGAGCGTCAGGCGGTGGTGAGCTCGAGCAGCACGAGCTGCCCGGGGAAGAGCACCGGGGCCTGCAGGCCCGCGGTGCCCAGTTGCCGGCCGGTCAGCACGATCGGCTGCTCGGCCCAGGGGAGCGTGGACTGGCCGGGGCCGTGGTCCACGCGTCCGGCGGCGATCCGCACCGCGTACCTGCGGTCCGGGTCGAGGCCCGGCAGCGTGAAGCGGCCGGGCGGGTGGGTCACGCTGGTGGTCACCTGCGTGAACGTGAAGAGCGCGGATGCCGCGTCGCCCGCGACCACCCCGCGCACGTCGGTGGTGTCGTCGCGGGTGTCGCCGTGCACGAGCGTCCCGGTGTGGATGAGCGCGCGGTGCCGCTTGTGGAGGTCGACCCATTCGCGCACGCGGGCGAGCCCGGCGTCGTCGAGGGTCGTCAGGTCCCATTCGACGCCGAAGTGCCCGAACAGGGCGACGCCGGCGCTCGTGTCGAGCTGCACGGTGCGGCCCGTGGTGTGCACCTCGGGGCTCGTCAGGTGGGCGCCCATCATCTCGGCCGGCACGAGGATCCCGGTGTAGCGCTGGATCTGGAGACGCTCGATGGGGTCGAGGGTGTCGCTCGTCCAGATCCGGTCGGTGTGCTCGAGGATCCCGAGGTCGACGCGCGCGCCGCCCGACGCGCACGACTCGATCTCGAGTCCGGGGTGGCGGCGCTTGAGCTCGGCGAGCAGCCGGTAGAGCGCCTGCACGTTCTCGTGCACGCGCGCTCGGCCGGTGTGGGCGCTGCCGGCCTCGAGCAGGTCGCGGTTGTGATCCCACTTGAGGTAGGCGATGTCGTACTCGGCGAGCAGCGCGTCGAGCCGCTCGAGCAGGTACTGCCAGGCGTCGGGGTTGGCGAGGTCGACCACGTACTGCTGGCGCGCGGGCACGGGCAGGTCGTCGCGCCCGCGGAGGATCCAGTCGGGGTGGTTGCGGGCGAGCTCGGAGTCGAGGTTCACCATCTCGGGCTCGACCCACAGGCCGAACTCCATGCCGAGCGACGTGACCGTCTCGATGAGCGGACCGAGCCCGTCCGGCCACACGGTCTCGTCGACCCACCAGTCGCCGAGGCCCGCGGTGTCGTCGCGGCGGCCGAGGAACCATCCGTCATCGAGCACGAACCGCTCGACGCCGACGGATGCCGCACGCCGGGCCAGCTCGTCGATCTTCTCGCGGTCGTGGTCGAAGTACACGGCCTCCCACGTGTTCAGCGTGACCGGGCGCGGGCGGCGCGGATGCTGCGGACGCGCGCGCAGCTCGCGGTGGAACCGGCTCGACAGCTCGGTCAGCCCGTCGCCCCAGGAGCCGATCGCCCACGGCGTCGCGTACGACTCGTCCTGCTCGAGGACGACCTCGCCGGGGGCCAGCAGCTCGCCCGCGCCGAGGGAGGACTCGCCGGTGGGCAGGCGCTCGGCGAGGAGGCGGTGGTTGCCGCTCCAGGCGGTGTGCACGGCGTGGACCATCCCGCGTTCGAAGCCGAATCCGCGGCGGCCCGCGGCGATGACCAGGCTCGCGTCGGCGCCGGGACGCCCACGGCGGCTCTCGCGCAGGTGCGTGCCGATCGTGAACTCGTGGCGCTGCGGCGACCGCTCGCGCAGGTGGCGCCCGGTGGTGTCGAGGAGTTGGTCGGCGATCGCGGGAACGGGGAAGAACGGGGTGAGCGCGACGACCGAGTAGGGCGCGTCCGCGAGGTTCCGCAGGGTGATGCGCTGCCGGAACAGGCCCGAGGCGGTGACCTCGAGTTCGATGGTCGCCTCGAGCCGGGCGGCGTCGTCGCGGGCGGTGATCGTCGCCGTGGCGGCGTCCGTCTGCACGTCGACGGTCGCGAGGCGCGTCGAGAAGTCGCGGCCGTCGCGATGACCCGCGAGGCCGGGGGTGCCGAGCCACCCCGACGACTCCTGCGGGATGAGGGTGAGGGCGGCGGGCACGTCGATGCCGCCGGAGACGCGCTGGGGGATCGCCGCGAGGGCCATGGCCGCGAGCTCGTCGGCGCCCACCTCGCCGAGGTCGGGTCCCCAGTGCACGATCGCCGGGAGGGGCGCGTAGTCGAGGGAGAGCACCACGCTGGTGCCGCCGTTGCGGAGGTGGATCGGGTCGGTGCCGCGCTGCATGACGTTCTTTCTATGACAGAAATAAATGATCTGTCAATCCCGTTGCGCCCGACGTCGGGGCCGTGTTTCGTCGGTACGTTCGTGTCAAGATGGAACGAACCACGGCGATGGAGGCGGCGATGACGCAGGTCGAACTCGGCGGCTCCGCGCGAGAACTGGCCCGTCAGGTGCTCATCCACGGCCCGATCTCCCGCGCCGACCTCGGCCGCCGCCTCGGCCTGTCGCCCGCGAGCCTCACCCGGCTGTCGAAGCCGTTCCTCGACCGCGGCCTGTTCGTCGAGGCCCCCGACCTCGTGCAGGGCGCCACCGGCCGGCCCGCCCGCCCGCTCGACGTGCGCGCCGACGCCCGCCGATTCGTCGGCGTGAAGCTCAGCGGCGACGCCGCCCATGCCGTGCTCACCGACCTGCGCGCCACCGCGGTCGCGCGCGAGGAACGCGCGCTCGACCGGCACGACCCCCGCGCGGTCGTCGACGTCATCGGCGACCTCGTCGAGACCCTGCTCGCCGTCGAGGGGCCCGACCTCCCGAGCGTGTCCGGCCTCGGCGTGAGCGTCGGCGGCAACGTCGCCGACCAGCGCGTCGTCACCCGCGCCCCGTTCCTCGGCTGGCGCGACGTCGCGCTCGCCGACCTCCTCGAAGCGCGCCTCGGCCTGCCCGTCGACGTCGAGAACGACGTGACCGCGCTCACCACCGCCGAGCAGTGGTTCGGCCCCGCCCGAGGGCGCGACGCGTTCGCCGTCGTCACCGTGGGCGCCGGCGTCGGCTACGGGCTCGTGATGCACGATCGGGTCGTGACCACGCCCGACACGGGCCTCGGCCTCGGCGGCCACCTGCCCCTCGACCCCAGCGGCCCGCTCTGCGTCGACGGACACCGGGGTTGCTCGACCGCGATGCTCTCCATTCCCAGCATCTGCGCCCAGGTCGGCATCGCGTTCGGGCGCGAGATCGGCTACGACGAGGTGATCGAACTCGCGGCGGCGCGGCATCCGCTCGCCCGTTCGGTGACGGATGCCGCGGGCCGCTCGCTCGGCCGCATGATGGGCTACATCGCCAACCTCGCCATGGTCGACGCGATCGTGCTCTCGGGGGAGGGCGTCGGACTGTGGTCGGTCGCGGGCGACACGGCGCTCGCCGCGCTCGCCGCGGATCGCGACCCCGAGGCGTCCGAGGTCGTCGTGCACGTCGACGACACGGGCTTCGACCCGTGGGCCCGCGGCGCGGCCGCCGTCGCCATCCAGGGCGCGCTCGCGCGCCTGCGCCTCCCCGCCTGACGCACCCGCCCCGCGGGGGCCGGTCAGAGCTCGGACGGGGTGGCGGTCGAGGAGCGCACGCGCAGCTCGAACGGCAGCTGCGTCATCGATGCCCCGGGTGCGGCATCCGGCCCCGGCTCGAGCTGCTCCATGAGGATCTCGACGGCCTGCTCGCCCTGGCCGCGCGGGAACTGCGCGACCGTCGACAGGCCGAAGAAGTCGGAGAGGTCGTAGTCGTCGATGCCGATGATCGACACGTCGCGCGGCACGACCAGCCCGAGGTCGCGCGCGGCGAGGATCGACCCGATCGCCATCTCGTCGGATGCCGCGAAGATCGCCGTCGGCCGGTCGTGGGGGCGCCCGAGCAGCTGCTTCGCCGCGTGGTAGCCGCCGCGGATGGTGAAGTCGGCCGGCGCGAACAGCGTCGGGTCGGGCTCGACGCCCACCTCGCGCAGCGCCGCCTCGTACCCGAGTCGTCGGTTGGTGGGCAGGTGGAAGTCGAGGTCGAACTCGAGGTCGCCGCCGATGTGCGCGATCCGCCGGTGGCCGAGCCCGATGAGGTGCTCGGTCGCGAGCCGCGCCACCCCCACGTCGTCGATCGTCAGGGTGCGCACGCCGGGGATCGGACCGCCGACGCCCACGAGCGGCTTGCCGAGGTCGTGGAGGCGCTGCACCTCGTGCTCGGTGAGCTCGAGCGACACGGCGATGACCGCGTCGACGCGCTGGCGCAGCAGGAAGTGCTCGAACACGCTCGAGCGCTCGCGCCCGTCGCCGGACAGGTTGTAGAGCGTGAGGTCGTACCCGCGGCGCAGCAGCGCCTGCTGGGCGCCCTCGAGCACCGACGAGAAGAACCACCGGTTGAGGAACGGGATGACCACGCCGATGTTCCGGGTGCGGCCCGAGGCGAGGCTCGACGCGTTCGACGACACGACGTAGCCGAGCAGGGCCGCCGCCTCCTCGACCTTCGCCTTCGACGTGGGGGAGACGTGACCGCGGCCGCTCAGCGCACGCGAGACGGTCGCGGTGGAGACCCCCGCGAGCTTCGCCACTTCCTCGATGCCGGCCATCGCTCCTCGCCCGCCGCGGACTGCTCGGGGTGCAGGCCGGCGGCACCCGATCCTATCGCCGCGCGGAGTGGCGCATTGCCGCGTCCCTCGGACTGGGGTAGGAAAGCAGCGTTCAGGGCTCGTCCTCCGGGGGGACAGGCTTGCCCACCTGCACCGTGATGAAAGGGAAGTCCGCGTGAAGTGGGTCAAGCGCCTCGCCCTGGGGCTCGTCGTCGTGTTCGCCCTGTTCTACATGATCACCCGTCCGGAGGATGCCGCCGGCGCGGTGCAGGGCGCGGTCGCCGCCGTGTGGGGCGGTGTCGAGGCGGTGGGCCGGTTCTTCTCGTCGCTGGCCGCCGCGTAGTCGCGAACGGATGCCGCCGGTGACCCCGAACGCCCGCAGCCTGTTCGACCCGCGGGTCGAGCGGTTCCTCATCGCCGACGAGGGCGAGGTGATCGTCGACGAGGTCGCCAAGCACTGGGCCGCGATCGTCAAGCCGGTCCTGCTGCTCGTCGCCGCGGCGCCGCTGCTGATCATCGCGTTCTGGGTGCCGCCGCAGGCGTGGTGGCTGCCGGCGCTCGCCGCCCTCGTGCTCGCCGTGTGGGGCCTGTGGCGCATTCTGCAGGCGCAGATGGACCGCTTCGTGATCACCAACATGCGCGTGTTCCGCGTGCACGGCATCCTCACGCAGAACATCGCGACGATGCCCCTCGCGCGAATCCTCGACATCTCGGTGCGCCGGCCGGTCGTCGGCCGCATCTTCGGCTTCGGCCACTTCGTGTTCGAGTCGGCCGCGCAGACCCAAGGGCTCAAGGAGATCCGGTACGTCGGGGCGCCCAACGAGCGTGACCTCACCATCCAGCGCGTCATCGCCCGCGCAGGCCTCCGCGGTCCCGTGCGCGGCACCCAGCCGATCGCCCCCGTCCCGCAGGTGTTCCCGCCGTCAGCGACGCGTCACCCTGCCGGCCCCGACGAGTACCGCGACGGCCGGCGCGACGAGCTCGGCCCGAACGACACGATGCCGATCCACCTGTGAACGGATGCCGCCCGGCGGGCCGCGCCGGGACGGCCGCCGCGGGTGCGGCGCGGGCGTCGTGGCATCCGCTCGCCTCGATTTCTCGACACGCCGCCGCATGGGTATCCTTGTGTGGCCCCCGGTCGCGTGAGGAACGTGGTCGGGTGTACGGCGAGTTACCCAAGCGGCCAAAGGGATCTGACTGTAAATCAGCTGGCGTAGCCTTCGGGGGTTCGAATCCCTCACTCGCCACTCCCGCAGAATCATGCGGAAGTCCGCCCCGCCAGAGCTCATCGCGAGCCACTGAGCGGGGCGGTTTCGTCTCTCGTGAGCACGCGGGTGAGCACACTACTGCTCGGGGAGAGCAGATCAGCGACGCCCGACACGACCTGACGAGCGCGATCGCCGACCAGATGCGCGTAAAGGTCGCGAGTGATCACCGACGTGCTGTGACCCATGAGCTTCGACACGACGCCCATGTCCTCACCGCTGCTCAGCGCGAGCGACGCGAACAGGTGCCGCAGATCGTGGAAGCGCTGACGCGGAAGCCCGCAGTCGCGCTGCAACGTCTCGAACAGCTTCGACGCGTACGCGGGCCGCAGCTGCCGCCCGTCGCTCATCGTGAACACGCGCCCCGAGTCGACCCACGCGACCCCAGCAGCGTCGCGCTCGGCCTGCTGCGCGATCTGCCACCCGATCAGCGCAGCCACGGCGCGATCGCCGAGCGGCAGCACACGCTGCGAGCCCGCCGCCGTCTTGATCGACTGCTCACGAACGTCGCCGCTCACATCGACCAGCTGCACGCGCACCGTGAGCTTCCGCGCGGCGAGGTCGACATCGGCCCACCGCAGCCCGCAGAGCTCGCCGCGCCGAAGGCCGGTGAGGATCGCGAGCTCGAACAATGCGCCGAGACGATGCGACGCTGCCACGTCGAGGAAGCGCGCAGCCTCAGCGGGCTCCCACGGGCTCACGCGCTTCGTGGCGACGTTCGGCAGCGTCTTCGACTTCGCGGGCAGAACCGCAGGGTTCGTGTCGATCAGGTCGCGCGCGAGAGCGTCGCTGAGCGCACTGCGCAGGGTCGCGTGGATGCGTCGCACCGTCGTCGCGCCGCGCCCGGCGCGCGTCAGCTGCGCGATGAAGTCGGCCACATGCTGCTTGCGCAGCCGGGACAGCGGCACACGCCCCAAAGCGGGCACGATCTCGGCATCGATGTGTCGGCGGTACTCGCGCACGGTCGTCGGCTTCAGCGAGCGCTCTGCGTCGATGAGCCACGACGCGAGGAAGTCGCCCAGGGTCTGCTCACGCGTGCGCAGCGTGCCGCCCGCTCGCAGCACGCGAGACGCGTCATCGTGGGCCCGCTTCGCCTCGCTCTTCGTTGCGAAGCCGCCCCGCGTGACGAAGCTGCGTTTGCCCGTGTCGGGATCGGTGCGCGTGAGCCGGTACGTCCATGTGCCGTGTCGCGGATTCGACTTCAGACTCGGGCACGCGTTGCCCATCACCTTGCCGCTCGTGTCGCGGCATCCGCAGCGTCGGTAGATCATCGGTTGTCCTCTCTCGGGTCGAGCAGGCCCAGCTCGCGGCAGCGGTCTAGCCAGCGGTAAGCGGTCGCTCGTGCGATCGGGAGACCGCCCCTCGCGAGCTCGCGCAGCGTCGCGGCCACCGGATCGCGGGGGTCGGCTCGCAGGTGACGGCGGTACGTCTCGGCCAAGCGAACGAGCTTGTCGCGGGTGGGGCCCCGTCGCCCGCGTCGGCTCTCGTCGCCCGTCTGCTCCGTGGCCTCTGCGACCGTCGCGAGCTCGTCAGCGACCCCCTCGAAGCGGGCGAGCCCAGTCGGGCCGATCTCGCCGACCGAGCGCGGGGGAGCAACGCCGCTCTCGCGCCATGCGATCGTGCGAAGGATCGCGGCGGGTTGGATCGCGCGAAGCGTGTTCGCCGTGATCTCGCCCTCGCCGCTCATGTGCAGGCCCGTGATGACGAGTCGCCCGTCTGCGGCCTCCGCGACGCGCACGAAGAGCCGCCCGGCGTCGCCTTCGGTGTCGTCGACGGCGAGCCAGCTGCCTGCTGCGAGCTCATCGAGGGGGAGCGGCGCAGCGGGCGTGATGTCCCAGCGTGAGTGCTTCATGGACTGGATGCTACACGCGCGTATCGATATATGCGACAGATGCGCGTGAGACAGGATGAGTTGCGCTAATGCTTGTTATCAAGCGCCATTAGCTGTCTCACAAAGGCGCGCTGAGTCGATAGAGGACGAGGCTGCGCGCAATCGTCTCGATCACGCATCATGGTGCCCATGAGCATGAACGTGATCGACGAAGCGCGAGCCCGGCGCAGCCTCCCGGCCCCGGCCCTCGCCAAGGCAATTCGCGAAGCCGCAGGCGTCAGCCAGTCGGCAATCGCCCGATCGCTCGGCGTGACGCGCATGACCGTCTCGCGCTGGGAAGCCGGGTTCTGCCGCCCGAGCCCCGAGCACCTGAACGCGTACGCCGACATCCTGCGGACGCTCGACGCAGAGGCGCGAGGCGAATGATGAGCGCCGCGAACACCGACGAGCGACTGACGATCAGCGTCGAGGAAGCCGGGCGTCTGCTCGGGCTCAGCAGGCCGGGTGCGTATCGCGCGGCGAAGCGCGGCGACATCCCCACGATCCGGATCGGCAGGCGGCTGCTCGTCTCGCGCGCTGCGCTGCTCGCGATGCTCGACGCGGCCCCCGAGCACTGACCACCCCGCGCGGCTCCCAACGCGCCCGACGACACACGACCACCGAGACAGGGAGCCACCCGATGAGCGAGAGTGCGCCGAGCGGCGATCGCGAGACGTTCACGATGATCGGTGACAGCTTCGTCGACGCCCCGGACGTGCCCATGGCTTCGCGGTGGCTGCTGATCGTGCTGAAGCGGCTCACGAGACGGAGCGAGGGTCGCTGGGTCGGCAAGGTCGACGATCTCGCAAGGCTCGCGAGCATGTCGAAGTCGACGGCCCTGCGCGCGACCCCGCCGCTGGAGGAACGCGGCTACGTCCGCGTCAGTCGCAACAAGCGGGGCAGCAGGAACGACGTGAACGAGTACAGGCTGCTGCGCGTTTCGGTGTCAGATCGACACCGAAACGATGTCACGCGTGACCCCGCTTCGGTGTCAGAACGACACCGATCTCGGCGTCAGAATGACACCGGCGTCGGTGTCAAGATGACACCGCCTATAGAGACAGAGACAAGAGACTCTGTTTCGTTCATCGACGAGTCGCTGAACAATCGCGAGAACGAAGCTGCGAGGACTGTCGTCGACAGCGCTCGTCACGATGTCGACGACTCGGCTCGGGCATTCGCTGACGACGATGCAGACGCAGCAGCCTCGCAGGCAAGCACCGTCGATCTCGCCGCACTGATCGCAGAACTGAAGTTCCTCCGCGAAGCCGTGCATGGCGAGACGGTGACGCCCGAGCAGATCGCCAGCTGGCAGCGCATGTCGCGCAGCCAGATCGAGGCCGGCATCCGGCTGGCAAAGGGCAGCGCGGCATGAAGCGCTCGACGAAGCACCTCGACGGGCTCGGCGCGTTCGCGCTCGCCGACGCGATCATGGCCGAGCTCGGCAACCCGAGCATCGACGAGATCGAGGCTGGCGAGCGCGCGGCTCGTGCTGCTCAGCCTGCGATGGTCTACGAGCTCGCGGCCACGTTCGACGCGATCGACGAGAGCGACGACCTCGCGGTGCTGCTCGAAGAGCTCGACGCGCCCGCTGCGATCGACGCCCGTGCGCGCGAGCTCCGAGCGATCAACCGGCGTCGTGAGCGAATCATCCGCAAGCACTTCGGAAGCGGGCAATGAGCGGCGCAGCGCTGGGAGCTCGCGTGGCGCTCTCTGAACGCGTGGACGAGCTCTCGCACGCGAGCGACGCGGAGAGCGCGTCTCCGACGATCCTCCAGCTGCGCGCGCATGAGACAGACGAAGGGAGCCAGACACGATGAGCGGATACGAGCGAGTGCATCAAGAGCTCAAGGCGCGGCGAGGCAACGCTGTGGGACGCCGGTGCGTCGCACCCGGCTGCACACGACTCGCAGACGGGTGGGGACTCGTCGGCGATGAGGGCACCCTGCGGTTCAGCGAGGACGGCCACGGCAAGCGCGTGCGCTGGAGCGACGATCTCGCCGACTACAAGCCTCTGTGCATGACGCACAACAACCAGCTCGATCACGGCGGCGACTGGCTGCTATGCCCGCGAGGACACTCGCGCGCAGCATTCGGTGTCGCAGCAGACGGCATGTGCCGCCGCTGCAAGAGCGAGCGGAGTCGCGAGGACCGTGAGCGCGGAGGCGATCAGTACCGCGCCAGGAACCGCGAACGGATGCGTGCGCGTCGCGCCGCTATGAGCGCCGACGAGCTCGAACGCCTCCGCGCGAGGCAGCGCGAGAACAACCGCTCCTATCGCGCACGGAAGCGAGCAGCAGCGAGCTCCACGAAGACCCTGCACGCAGACAGCGCGCAGTAACCGGCCACCCGGCCACCGAACACGAGGGGAATCACTCACATGACGAACTACGCCGAAGCGATCAAGCAGTACCGCGACGCGGTGCACGCCGCTGTGACGCACACCGACGACGCGCTGACGCCCGATGCGCTGGAGGCCACGCGTCGCCAGCGTGTCGAGCAGGCGCGCGCGTCTCTGCTCGCCGCACGCCCGACCCTGCCGCAGCCGTCTGAGACGCACGACGGCGTGCTCGACGCGAAGCGGGCGCGCACCGCTGACGAGATCGCCGTGCTCCAGCACGAGCAGGCGCAGGTGCGCGCCATGCTTGAAGCCGGGCAGTCGCTGGCGAACATCCTCAGCAACGCCCGCCCGGAGCGCGCTCTCGCGATCGTCGACCTCGTGGAGACGCTGCCCGAAGTGCTCGCGTCGACCAGCCGCGCCGAGATCATCGACGAGACGCGGCTGCGCGCGTTCGACCGGCTCGTGGAGCTCGGCGACCCTGACGCTGTGAACGCCCGCGAGGTCGAGCAGGCGGCGGCGGCTCCGCTCGCGTGGCACCGGGCGATGACCGAGACGGCGGAGTCGTTCGACGCGTCGATCAGCGCGATGCAGGAGGTCTACCGGCTCGACCCCGACGCGTACGAGATCGCACGCTCTGGCGGCGGCGAGCAGACGGCGCGCCAGCTGCGCATGCTCGAAGACGGGCGCAGCGCGTTCGTCGCCGCGAGCGACTGACGACTCGAACAGCACAACGCCCCCGGTCATCCGCGCGAGCGGATGCCGGGGGCATCGTCGTCGACCACCGAACGAGCCAGAGTCTACGAGGCGAGGCCCAAGACATCAGGAGCTCGCGCGTGTTTCGTCGTGCGCCGAAAACCCATGGCCGATAAGACATCGGCTCGTTTCGGCGATCGATCGCCGCGCATCGTTACCCGTGTCACGTGAACAACGAAGCGTGCGAGCGATCACGAATGTTCGCCGACTTCAGGCGAACCCATGACCGATCGGAAATCGGCACGTTTCGATGCGCTCGCCCGCGACCCGCGTCGGCCCGGATGCGCGGAGAGCTCAGGCGGTCACAGCCCGAAGTCCGATGCATCGAGCCAAAGGGGCGACGGCATGTTCTTCTTGTACGACGGGTGGATCAGATCGAGCTTCGCCTTGAAGTCGTTCCAATCGGTGCTCAACTTCATGAGCGTCACCACCGACCCGAGGTGTTCACGCAGCTTGGGGTATCCGACGCTCGTCGTCAGGTGCTGGAAGAGCTTGCCAGACTTGCCTTCGGCCTTCTTCTGAGAGGCCTTCAGTTCATCCCGGACGCCCGGAGCGAGCCGGTCATACACGATGTCGTTGGTCAGGGTTCCGAAGTACTGAGGTCGCTGTACCGACATCGGGTCGTACTCGATGCCGCGCAGGCGGAACATCTCGCGGTAGTACTCGGGAGGGAACGTCTTGACCCAAGGCTGAAGCTCCTTCGCGACGAAAGCCTCGAGGATCCGAGACAGGGCGTCCTTCGTCCGGATCTCCTGATAGCCGGTCGCTTCGTCGACGAGAGCGATGATGCCGACGTGCGCGAGGGCTCGAACGAGCAGTTCCGCCTGTGCGGCGATGTGGCGCTGGTTGGGCGGCAGCGCATTCTCGCTGCGCGCTGCGAGGTAGATCTCGCAGATCGTCGGAAGGAGATCTGCACGGTACCCGTTCGCACGGACGCCCGAGGGGAGTCGGAACGAGACCGGTTGAGCCAGTTCGACGACATCATCCGGGATGAAGCGCCGGATCGACTTGGCGCGAAGAATCGGCGGAAGGCTCTCGTCGGAACCCTCTGCACCCGGAATACGCCGAGAACGCCCGATGGCGTGAAGCATGCTCGCCTGCGTGATCACCCGGGTGTCGTCGTCGAGCACGTAGCACTCGATCTCGACATCGCCGATCACGAGAGGGGTATCCGGGGATCCGGCCAATACATCGCGGATCTCGCCCTTGTTCGCCCAGCGGGCGGCTGACGCACGCCGTGCGATTTCGGATCGCTCCTCGGGTGTCAGTACTGCCGCACGCGCGATGCCGCCAGCGGCCTTTCCGGTAGTGGTGCTCTCTGTCATTCGCTCGCCAACCAATCTCGCTCGAAGATGCTTGCATGTGACCGTCGTGCAAGCAGTATCGCACGTTATGCATGCATTCGCCAGCGATGGGGTCGGCGCGCCGCTCGCCGATGACTGTCAGAGCGGTGTCATCGCGGCGATGCGATCGAGGTTGAGCACCGCCACGAGCTCCTGGACCTCGCCCGTCGACTTCAACACGATGAGCGGCTGCTCGCCGATCGGCACGGGCTCGTCTGCCGGACGCTCGCGCAGTACGAGGTACGCGTCGGCGTCTTCCCAGCCGTGCGCGGCGATGTCGTGGCCGGTGGCTCGCCTTGCGAGCTCGCGGGCTTCGTCGAAGCTGATCACCTTTGCCTCTCTCGTGCGCACGGCGTGAGCACGCTCGTGAGCACGCCGCTGCGATTACCACCCGTCTCGGGTCGTCTCGCTGAGTCTCCCCACGTCTCGGAGCCCGTGCGAATCCTTGAGACGAGACGAGACGGCGCGAGACTGAAAATACCCGATGAGACGCCATTTCTCTGACTGTAAATCAGCTGGCATAGCCTTCGGGGGTTCGAATCCCTCACTCGCCACCACGTGAAAGCCCCGGTCCGCCGGGGCTTTCGTCGTCTTCGGCGACGGATGTCGCGTCCGGCCGCGGTCCATGCAGGGGCGATCGTGGTCGGGGCGGATGCCGCGGCGAGGCGTAGCGTTGGGGGCATGACGCCTGACGCCGGCCACGCGGCATCCGCAGACCTGCTCGCCATCGCCCGACGGATCGCGCTCGACGTCGCCGAGACCGCGCTCGAGGAGCGTCGCCGCGGCATCGCCGTGGAGGCGACGAAGTCGACGCCGACCGACGTGGTCACGGCCGTCGACCGCGACACCGAGGCGCGCATCCGGTCGATGATCCTCGACGCCCGGCCCGACGACGGCATCTTCGGCGAGGAGGACGACACGCACGTCGGCACGAGCGGACTCAACTGGGTCGTCGACCCGATCGACGGCACCGTCAACCTGCTGTACGACATCCCGGCGTGGTCGGTGAGCATCGCCGTGGTCGACGGGCCGCCCGACCCGGAGCACTGGAACGCGGTGGCGGGCGTCGTCGTGAACCCGGTGTCGGGGGAGGTGTTCGCCGCGTCGGCGGGCGGCGGTGCGCACCTCGGCGACCGCGAGCTGCGGGTCAACACGGAGGTCGCACTGCCGCAGGCGCTCGTCGGCACCGGCTTCGGATACGCCGTCGACCGGCGGCGCAGCCAGGCCGAGGCGCTGCTGCACGTGCTGCCGCGCGTGCGCGACATCCGCCGAATCGGATCGGCTGCGCTCGACCTCGGCGCGGTCGCCGCGGGCCGGCTCGACGCGTTCTACGAACAGGGCCTGAACCCGTGGGACCACGCCGCCGGCGCGCTGATCGTGCGCGAGGCGGGCGGCCGCGTCGGCGGCCCCGACGGCGGTCGCGAGAACGATCGACTGCTGCTCGCCGCGGCGCCGTCGGTGTTCGACCAGCTCGCGGCGCTGCTGCACGACGCGGGCGTGCCGGCCGACTGAGCCGGCGGCACCGGGCTCTCCACAGGGGCGTCCGCGCGCGACTCGCGTTCGCACACCGACATGGCGCCGCGGCGACGGAGCGGTTACGCTTTATCGATCCGTGACCTTCGACCGCGTTCGAAGGTGCGCGGCCGAAGGTCCCCCGATCCCGAGCCGAAAGTCCCCCCACGTGCCCGAGACCCCCCTCGTGCCCGACGGTTCCACGCCAGGCACTCAGGCCCATTCGCGGCCTGAGCGACCCCTGACCCGTCGCGAACTGCGGGACCGCTCCACCTCGTCGGCCGAGCCGGCCGGCCCTCGGGCCGGCATGGACTCGGCCTTCGGCGTCTCCGGGGGAGCCTCGTTCGAGTCGTTCGAGTCGTTCCTCCCGGGCCGGGGGGCAGCGCCCGCGCCGTCCTCGGCGGGGTCATCCTCGATGTCGGGCCGAGCGGATGCCACGGGGCCGCTGCGTCCGCGCGAGCGTCGTGAGGCGCCCGCAGCCCCGGTCGCGCCGGCCGCGCCGGCCCCTCCGGCCGCGAGCTCGCGCCGCCTCCGCCGCGAGGCCGAGACGCTGAGCGGGGAGCTCGCGCACGTCGCACCGCGTCCGACCTCTGCTGCCGCGTCGCGGGCGCCTGCGGTTCCGGAGCGGCAGGGTCCGACGTCAGCGGCGGAGTCTGCGCCGGTTGCGCCGCGGACGGGCCGTCGTGCCGCGCCGGCTGCGGCGCCCGCTGCTGCGGCCGCGCCCGCTGATGCTCCCGCGCCCGCTGCTGCGCCCGCGCCCGCGCGGGCCATGTCGCCTTCCCCTGCCACCGCGGCACGCCCCTCGCCGGTCGAGCGGCCCATCGCCGAGCGGCCGGCCTCGATGCGTCCGCTGCAGCCGCCCGTGCCGCGCGTGATCCCCACCGATTCGCCTCGCCGCGAGGAGCAGCCCGCCGCACCGCGGCAGGAGCGTCCCCGCGACCTGCGCGCCGAATCCACCGACGACCTCTCGGCCGTGCTCGCCGCTGCGGCGAACACGGGCCGTGCGCCCGAGGGGCTCGAGTTCCGCGAGTTCGATGTCGAGCCGCCGCGGGAGCGTCGCCCCGCGGCCGCGCCCGCGCGTCCGGCACCGGGCGCGCGTGGACCGCGTCACGAACCTGCACCGGCCGCTCGCCCGTCGGCATCCGCCCGTCCCGCGGCCGCGCCCGCCGTCGACGGAAGTCCGGCCGCCGACGTCGCCCCGAGTCCGCGCCCGTCCCGCCCCGCCGAGGGGCATGGACCCGCTGAGGCGCCGGCCGCGCAGGCTCGCGGACCTCGCGACGACCGGGCCCTCGACCGTCGCGTCGTTCCCCGTTCCGCCGAACCCGCACGCTCCGGCGGCGGCGAAGCTCGGCCCTCCGCGTCGGATGCGCGTCGTCCCGACGTCCCGGCCCGGTCGGCTGCGCCGCGCGACGTGACCGAGCCCGCTCCGCGGCGCTCCGCCGCCTCGCCGGCCGCGGCATCCCGCCCGGCGCCGCGCCCCGCGGGCCGACCGGCCCCGCGCCGCACGCTGCGCCGAGCGATCACCACGCGCGTGGCGAGCCTCGTGGCGATGAGCTTCGTCGCCCTGCTCGCCGTGGCGACATCCGTGCCGTCGCTGTCGCTGCTGTCGCCGGCCGACGTGCAGGCGATGGCCCTCGGCGACACGACCGTCGCGACCCTCGACGGGCAGCGCGTCGACATCACCGGCGGCGCGACGGCCGCCGCGGTCGGGCGCGAGGGCTACCAGGCGCAGACCATCGAGGAGTACGCGCGCGCGGCCGGCATCCGCCCCGAGGCGACGTTCACGAACAACCCGCTCGGCACCATCCAGTGGCCGTTCGCGGTCGGCGTGCACATCGGCGACCGGTTCGGGTACCGCAACTGCGCCGGCTGCTCGACCAACCACCGCGGGCAGGACTTCAACCCGGGCGACGGTGCCGAGATCCAGGCGATCGCCGACGGCGTGGTGTCAGTCTCCACCGACGCGGGCGGGTCGCTCGGCGCGGTCACGATGATCGACCACGTGATCGACGGGCAGACCGTCACGAGCGTCTACGCGCACATGCAGTACGGCACCCGCCGATTCGAGGTCGGCGACCGCGTCGAGGTCGGCGACGTCGTCGGCAACACCGGCAACACCGGCATGTCGACCGGCCCGCACCTGCACTTCGAGATCCGCATCGGCGGCGTCGGCGGCACCCACGTCGACCCGCTCGAGTGGCTCTGGGCCAACACCAATTGACGGATGCCGCGGGCCCGCCGCCCGCTCCTTCCCCTCGCTCCGGATGCATGAGAATCCGGCCATGAGCTCCTCATGCGGGCCCCGCGTCCGGAATCTCATGCATCAGTGAGTGCGGTTCTCCACAGTCCCCACCGATCCGGCGGATGAGGCCGTGCGGGTCGGGCACACTCGACCCGTGTCCACGCCCCTGGCCCACCTGCGATCGGCGGGCGGCATCCTGCCACTGGCTCGGCTGGTCGAGCTGGGATGCACCCGAGACCAGGTGCGGGCGGCCGTGCGCGCCGCCGAGATCGATCGTGTCCGCAACGGATGGTTCGCCGCTCCGGACGCGCACCCGGACCTGATGCGCGCCGTGCGGGTCGGCGGAACGGCCACGGCCACCACCGTCGCGCGCATGCACCGACTGTGGGTGCATGGCGACGCCCGGCTTCACGTGCGCGTGCGCCACTCCACGGGGAGGCTGAGCTCGCCGACCGACCGGCGTGTGCCGCTCGACCGCGAGGAGCACGGCGTCTGCGTGCACTACAGCACGCGCGGCGGTCTCGACCGAGCCCGTGATCCGCTCACCCTCGCGCTTGCCGAGATGTTCGCGTGCACCGATGCCGCGACGACGCTCGCGACCGTCGATTCGGCGATCGATCGAGGCGTGCTTCAGATGGAGCACCTCGATCTGCTCCGGGAGTGGATGCCGCGGTCCCGTCGACACCTGATCGATCGGGTGGATCCGGGATGCCAGTCAGCTCATGCGTGCGCGAACGCAACGGGGGCGGATGCCGCAGCATCCGCCCCCGTCGTTCGCGCTACGCGCGCAACCAGACCGTGGTGTCGGCCGGCAGTTCGCCGCCCGACACGTCACCGCTCGCGAGCAGCACCTCGCCCGCGGGCAGGGCCACGGGGGTGGAGCCGGTGTTGCCGATCACGGTGACCCGGCCGTTGCGGAACGCGAGCACGTCATCGCCGAACCCGTCGAGCCACGCGACGGAGCCCGTCGCGAGACCGAGTTCACGGCGGAGGCCGAGCGCGGTGCGGTAGAGCTCGAGCGTCGACCCCTCGGCTCCGCGCTGGCGGTCGCGGGCGAGGGCGGCCCATTCGGCGGGCTGGGGGAGCCACGCGGCATCCGTCGGCCCGAAGCCGTACGAGGGGGCGTCGGCCTCCCACGGGATGGGCACGCGGCATCCGTCGCGACCGTACCGTTCCCCGTTCGTGCGGAACCAGGTCGGGTCCTGGCGCGCGTCATCCGGCAGGTGGATCGCCTCGGGCAGGCCGAGCTCCTCGCCCTGGTAGATGTAGGCCGAACCCGGCAGGGCGAGCATCACGGATGTCGCGGCGCGGGCGCGGCGCAGGCCGACGACCGGGTCGGGCAGGCCGGCGCTCTTCGGGCCGATGCCGTGGCCCTGCAGGCTGTCGGCCTGCAGCGCGAGGCGCGAGGCGTGCCGGATCACATCGTGGTTCGACAGGACCCAGGTCGAGGGCGCGCCGACCGCGCCGAACGTCTCGATCGAGTGGTCGATCACGTTGCGGAGCGCGGGCGCCTCCCACGGCGTCTCGAGGTAGGCGAAGTTGAACGCCTGGTGCATCTCGTCGGGACGCACCCACTTCGCCACGCGGGTGAGCGGGTCGACCCAGGCCTCGGCGGCGAGGATGCGCTCGCCGGGGTAGCCGTCGAGCAGCTTCCGCCAGTCGCGGTACACCTCGTGCACGCCCTCCTGGCCCCAGTACGGTGCGCCGTCGCCCTCGTCGTGGATTTCGGGCTCGAGCGGCACGCCGGCTTCGAGGCCGTGCGCGTTGCCGCCCATCGACCCGGCGTCGGCGGGCGGGGTGTAGTCGGGCAGGCCGTCGGCCTTGATGAGGCCGTGGGCGACGTCGACGCGGAAGCCGTCGACCCCGCGGTCGAGCCAGAAGCGGAGGATGCGGCGGAACTCCTCGCGCACCTCCTCATTGGTCCAGTCGAAGTCGGGCTGCGAGCTGTCGAAGATGTGCAGGTACCACTGGCCGGGGGAGCCGTCGGCCTCAGTGACGCGGGTCCACATGGAGCCGCCGAACACTGACTGCCAGTTGTTCGGCGGCAGCTCGCCGTGCTCGCCCTTGCCCTCGCGGAAGATGTAGCGGGCGCGCTCGGGACTGCCGGGCGCTGCGGCGAGGGCCTCCTGGAACCAGACGTGCCGGTCGGAGGAGTGGTTCGGCACGAGGTCGACGATGACCTTGAGGCCGAGCCGGTGGGCCTCGGCGAGCATGTCGTCGAAGTCGGCGAGCGTGCCGAACAGCGGGTCGACGTCGCAGTAGTCGGCGACGTCGTATCCCGCGTCCTTCTGCGGCGACGCGTAGAAGGGGGAGAGCCAGATCGCGTCGACTCCGAGGTCGGCGAGTTCGGGCAGGCGAGAGCGGATGCCCGCGAGGTCGCCCATGCCGTCGCCGTTCGCGTCGGCGAACGACCGGGGGTAGATCTGGTAGATCGCGGCGGTGCGCCACCATTCGGAAGTCATGAGGGAAGATCCTAGGTCAATCTGAAAGCGTTTGCAGATCTGGAGTCCGCGCAGTTTCCTGAGTAAGCGGTATCGATCCGATAACACCGAGTTGTCAATGGGACCTTGACAGGGTATACCTGAAACCGCTTGCAATCACGATGCGAGCGACATCCAAACGGAAGAACGGCCTTTCGAGCACGGTGCGCACGTCACCAGGCGAAGGCGCCGGTCTCACGCACACTGAGAAGGGCACACACCAATGCGGGTGAACAAGAAGCTGTTCGCGGCCGGCGCCGTCGCCGTCGTCGCGACCCTGGGGCTCGCGAGCTGCGCGAGCGGCGACGCCGACAACGGCGAGAACGGCGGCTCGGCCGAGGGCGGCACGCTGACCGTCTGGGTCGACGCCGAGCGCGTCGACGCGGTTCAGCCCGCCGCCGACGCCTACTCCGAGGAGAAGGGCGTCGAGGTCGAGATCGTCGGCAAGGACGTCGCCACCATCAAGGACGACTTCATCCAGCAGGTCCCGACCGGCGAGGGCCCCGACATCACGATGGGCGCGCACGACTGGCTCGGCGAGCTGTCGACGAACGGCGTCGTGGCGCCGCTCGAGCTCGGCGACTCGGCCGGCGACTACCTCGACGTCGCGATCAACGCGGCGACCTACGAGGGCACCGTCTACATGCTCCCCTACGCGGTCGAGAACATCGCGATCCTCCGCAACGCCGACCTCGTCCCCGAGGCCGCAACGAGCTTCGACGACATGATCGCCAAGGGCCAGGCCGCCGGCCTCGACAAGCCGTTCGTGGTCGAGCAGGGTGCCGAGGGCAACCCCTACCACCTCTACCCGTTCCAGACGGCCTTCGGTGCTCCGGTCTTCGGCACCAACGACGAGGGCTACGACCCGACCGACCTGCAGCTCGGCAACGAGGGCGGCATCGAGTTCGCGAACTGGCTGGGCAGCCAGGGCAAGAACGGCGCCGGCAACTTCAACACCGACATCGACGGCGACATCGCCAAGCAGGCGTTCCTCGACGGCACTGCGGCCTTCTGGCTGACCGGTCCGTGGAACGTCGGTGCCGCGACCGACGGCGGCATCAACGTCGCGATCGACACGATCCCGAGCCCCACCGGTGAGGCCGCCTCGCCGTTCGCCGGCGTCAAGGGCTTCTTCGTGAGCTCGGAGTCGGACAACAAGGTCGCTGCGAACGACTTCCTCGTGAACTACATCGGCACCGAAGAGGTCCAGCTCGACCTGTTCGAGGCCGGCAACATCCTGCCCGCCCTCTCGTCCGCGGCCGAGACCGCCTCGAGCGACCCGATCATCGAGGGCTTCGCGGCCGTCGGTGCCGAGGCCGTCCCGATGCCCGCCATCCCCGCCATGGGTTCGGTGTGGCAGTACTGGGGCATCGCCGAGGCCTCGATCATCAACGGTGAGGACCCGGTTGCGACCTGGGAGAAGCTCGCCGCCGATGTCCAGGCTGCGATCGACGCCAAGTAACGACTGAGCGCTCCGGGTCGGATGCCGCGACGGCATCCGGCCCGGGGCACTCCCGTTCCACGAGAAGAGCGAGCAAGATGAGCAGCATGATCGACGAGGACGTCGCGGCCGATCCCGGGGCCGACAGGAAGCCGACGAAACGGCAGCGCCAGGCGGCGAAGATCGCCGACGCGGCATCCGGCAGCATGAAGGCCTTCGTCGTCAAGCTCGTGCTGATGGGCCTCGTCGACGCGATCGCGCTCTACGCGGTGTTCATCCTCGCACTCCAACGCGAGTGGATCGTGCTCGGCGTGATCGTCGCCGTCACGGTCTTCGTCAACTGGATCTACTTCTCGCGCCGCCGACTGCCGGCGAAGTACCTCACGCCCGGCATCATCTTCCTCTCCCTCTTCCAGGTGTTCGTGCTCCTCTACACGGGGTACGTCGCCTTCACGAACTACGGCACCGGGCACAACGGCTCGAAGGAGCAGGCGGTGAGTTCGCTCATGGCGGCCTCGCTCGAGCGCGTGCCCGACTCGCCCACCTACCAGGTCACCGTCGTCGACCAGCTCGGCACGCTCGGCCTCCTCGTCACCGACCCCAACGGCGACGTGCAGCTCGGCACCATGGAGCAGCCCCTCGCCGAGGTCGACGGCGCCGAGATCGAGAACGGCAAGGCCGTCGCCGTCGACGGATGGACCACCCTCTCGTTCGGCGAGGTCATCTCCCGCACCGACGAGATCACCGAGCTGGCCATCCCGGCCTCCGACGACCCGAACGACGGCGCGCTGCGGACGCCCGACGGGTCGAACGGCTACCTCTACACCTCGAACCTCGAGTACGACGAGGCCGCCGGCACGATGACCGACCTCTCGACGGGCACCGTCTACACCGACATCGGCACCGGCGCCTTCGTCGCCGACGACGGCCAGGAGCTCCGTCCGGGCTGGCAGATCGTCGTCGGCTTCGACAACTTCCTCCGCGCGGTCACCGATCCGCGCCTCGCCGGGCCGCTCGTCTACGTGACGCTCTGGACCTTCGCGTTCGCGCTCATCTCGGTCGCGTCGACCTTCTTCCTCGGCCTGTTCCTCGCCATCACCTTCAACGACCTGCGCATGCGCGGCCGCAAGGCGTACCGCATCGCGATGATCCTGCCGTACGCGATCCCGTCGTTCCTGTCGGCGCTGGTCTGGGCGGGCATGATGAACCAGAGCTTCGGGTTCATCAACCAGGTGCTCCTCGGCGGTGCGTCCGTCCCCTGGCTGACGGATCCGTTCGTCGCGAAGATCTCCGTGCTCATCGTGAACCTGTGGCTCGGCTTCCCGTACATGTTCCTCGTGTGCCTCGGCGCGCTGCAGTCGATCCCCGACGACGTGCAGGAGGCCGCTACGGTCGACGGCGCCAGCTCGTGGAACGTGTTCCGCCTGATCAAGCTGCCGCTGCTCCTCGTCAGCGTCGCCCCGCTCCTGATCGCCTCGTTCGCGTTCAACTTCAACAACTTCAACGTGATCTACATGTTGACCAATGGCGGGCCGCGAGATACCGGCGCCCCGATCCCGGTCGGCTTCACCGACATCCTGATCTCGATGGTCTACAAGGTGGCGTTCACGGGCCAGACGCGCGACTACGGGCTCGCGTCGGCGTACTCGATCATCATCTTCATCGTGGTCGCGGTGATCTCGATCATCGCCTTCCGTCGCACCAAGTCGCTCGAGGAGATCAACTGATGGCCGAGCCGCGTCCCATCTCCGGCACCGAGACCGGACTGCTCCAGGGCGAGCTCGTCGAGCAGCGCGCCGCCGTGAAGGCGGGCGGCGACCCCGAGCTCACCCGCGAGGCCGCGCCGAAGCGGCCGTTCAGCTTCGGCCGCTGGTTCAAGGCCACCGGATGGCGCCACCTGGTCGGCATCGTCGTCGTCGCGTTCGCGCTCTTCCCGATCGTGTTCGTCATCTCGTCGTCGCTGAACCCGACCGGCACGCTCACCGGCTCGAACGCGCTCTTCTCGCAGATCGGACTCGACGCGTACGCGCGCATCCTGACCAACCCGCAGGTGCCGTTCACGACGTGGTTCGGCAACACGATCCTCATCGCGGGCATCACGGCGCTGCTGACGGTGTTCCTCGGAGCCCTCGCGGCGTACTCGTTCTCGCGCATGCGCTTCACGGGCCGCCGCTTCGGGCTCATCTCGATCGTCGTGATCCAGATGTTCCCGCAGATGCTCGCGGTCGTCGCGATCTTCCTCGTGATGAGCGCGATCAGCGACTGGTTCCCGGCCATCGGCCTGAACACGCACATCGGTTTGATCATGGTGTACCTGGGCGGCGCGCTCGGCGTGAACACCTACCTCATGTACGGCTTCTTCAACACCATCCCGTCGTCGATCGACGAGGCCGCGAAGATCGACGGCGCCGGCCACGCGCGCATCTTCTTCACGATCATCCTGCGGCTGGTCGCGCCGATCCTCGCGGTGGTCGCGCTGCTGTCGTTCATCTTCTCGGTGAACGAGTACGTGGTCGCGTCGGTGATCCTCATCGACACCGAGAAGCAGACCCTCGCCGTGGGCCTGGTCAAGCTGGTGTCGAACCCGCGCTACGCCGACTGGGCCGCGTTCTCCGCGGGTGCGGTCATCGCGGCACTGCCCGTCGTGCTCCTCTTCCTCTACCTGCAGAAGTACATCGTCGGCGGGCTCACGGCGGGTGCCGTGAAGTAGTCGACGCCGATTCCGGCGAACGGATGCCGCGTGCGGGCGACCGCGACGCGGCATCCGTCGTCTCGGCGATAGCATGTCGCTCGGCCCGCCCGCCCCGATCCGATGGAGCCCCATGGACGCCCCCGCCGCCCAGACCCCCGCCGTGCCGCCGGCGCCGCCCGCGACCGCGGCTGAGCCGCCCGTCGCTCAGGCGCCCTCGCATGCCGGCTACGGCTACGGCTCCTCGTACGGCGCGCCCGCGGGCTGGGCTCCGGCGCCGCCGCGGCAGAACGTGCTGGCGTGGGTGGCCTTCGCGCTCGCCTTCGGCGGCCTCATGCTCGGTCCGCTCTCGTCGATCGCCGGCGTGGTGTGCGGGCACATCGCCCGGCGGCAGATCCGCGAGCGCGGCGAGCAGGGCGACACCGCGGCGCTCGCCGGCCTCATCGCCGGCTACATCGTGACGGCCCTGTGGGTCGTCGGCATCGTGCTGTACGTGCTGTTCATCGTGGCGATCATCGCCTTCTCGGCGACCGCTGCGGGGGCGTCCGCGATGCCGTGAGATCGGCGTCGCCGCCGATTTAATGGTGGCGCTCCGAGGTGATATCCTCGTGTGGTTGCCGCGCGAGCGGCACTGCCCCGATAGCTCAGTGGTAGAGCACTTCCATGGTAAGGAAGGGGTCGTCAGTTCAATCCTGACTCGGGGCTCTGGTTCCTCCGGATCCGTCCGGAGCGACCTTGCGGCGGGGTAGCTCAGGTGGTTAGAGCACACGGCTCATAATCGTGGTGTCGCGGGTTCGAGTCCCGCCCTCGCTACCGTCAACGGTCCGGTTCCCTCTCGTGGTGCCGGGCCGTTCTCGTTGACCCGCCCTCCGCCTAGCGGATCGAACGGCTTCCGTCGACCGCCTTCAACGCCCCGCCCTCCCGGCCTACCGTGGCGGGGAGATGAGCGGAGTGGGCATGCGGAACCAACCCGGGAACCCCGCCGGGGAGAGCCGGAGGACGCTCGAGGCGCCTGCGCGGGGGCGCGACACGCTGTCGCGCGGCCGACGTGCCGCGCCCCTTCCCGAACGCGAGCGGGTCGACGCGGCCGAGCGACTCGCGGCTCGGCTCGATCGGCCGATGGGCGTCCTCGGCATCGTGTTCCTCTTCGTGGTCCTGGACCAGGTCCTGGCGAGCGATCCGGTGCTCGTCACCGTCTTCTCCGTCCTCGGGTGGATCTTCTGGGGGATCTTCGTGGCGGAGTTCGTCCTGCGGGCGGTCGTCGCCCGCTCCATCGACTTCTGGCGTCGAAACTGGTGGCAGGTCCTGTTCCTCGCCGTGCCGTTCCTGCGCTTCTTCCGTGCGCTTTCGGTCATCCGCGTGGCTCCGGTGGCTCGACTCGGCGGAATCCTCACGGCGGGCGTGCGCGGCTCTCGGTCCGCCGGTCGGCTCCTGTCGGATCGGATCGCCTGGCTCGCGGCCGTCACGGCGGTGGTGATCCTGGCGGCCAGCCAGCTGCTCTACCTGCTCGGCGACGGCATGAGCTACGGCGAGGCGCTCTACCAGGCCGCGCTGTCGACGGTGACGGGCGCCCCGCTGGAGGGCGACTCCGTGTTGACGCGCATCCTGCACGTGGCGTTGGCCGTGTACTCGGTGGTCGTCTTCGCGACGCTCGCCGGTTCGCTCGGCGCCTACTTCCTGGAGAAGCCGGCCAGGACCGGGCGCCCCGACGCGACGGGGGCCGCCGCAGACCCGACTCGCAGCGGAGGTCGGCATGGGCAGTGAGACGAACCTGACCCTGGCGCTCTTCGGCGGCGTCGTCCTGCTCCTCTCCCTCTTCTCGTCCGCCTTCCAGCGGATGAGTCTCCCGGGACCCGTCCTGGCACTCGTATCGGGCGTGGTCATCGGACCGTTCGCCCTCGACCTGCTCCGGATCGAGGATCTGGCCGAGGACCCGCGGATGCTGCTGGAGGAGGGCGCCCGACTCACGCTGGCCGTCGGCCTCGCGGGCGTGGCCCTGCGACTGCCGCACGGCTACTGGCGTCGGAACCTGCGCTGGATCCTGGTGATCATCGGCCTCGGCATGCCGCTCATGCTGGTCGTTGCGACCGGTGTGCTGACGGTCGCGACGGGCACCCCGTTCCTGCTCGCCCTGTTGATCGGCGCCATCATCACGCCGACGGACCCGGTCGTCAGCACCCCGATCGTCACCGGCTCGCTGGCGGAAAAGCGCATCCCGGAGCGAGTGCGCCACAACATCTCTGCGGAGAGCGGCGTGAACGATGGGCTCGGCTACCTGTTCGTCATGCTCCCCGTGCTCCTGTTCACCGCTCCGGATGCCGCTTGGCGCGATCTCCTCGGCACCGTGCTCCTCCGCGAGGTGCTCGGCGGCGCGGCGTTCGGCGCCCTCGCCGGGTATCTCCTCGGCAAGATCTTCACCATGGCCCGCCGGCGGAAGCTGATGGAGGAGAGCGCGTACCTGGGGTTCCTGGTCCCGTTGGCGCTCGCCGTGCTGGGAGTGGCGAAGCTCATGGGGACGAACGACCTCCTCGCCGTGTTCGTCGCCGCCGCAGTGTTCGGCCAGGTGATCCCGCAACGTGACGAGGCGCAGGAGGACAAGGTGGAGGACGCCGTGAATCGCCTGTTCCTGCTGCCAATCTTCGTGCTGTTCGGCATGGCGCTGCCGATCGAGGAGTGGCTGGCGCTGGGCTGGTCGGTTCCGCTCGCCCTCCTCGCGGCGGTGCTCCTGCGGCGCCTGGTCACCATCTGGAGCCTCAGGCCCCTGATCCGCGGCCTGCACACGCGACCTGAGACGTTCTTCCTGAGTTGGTTCGGGCCGATCGGAGTCTCGGCCCTCTTCTACGCCACGATGGCCGAACGACTCACCGGAGACGAACGGGTGTTCGTGCTCGTCAGCCTCGCCATCACCCTGTCCGTCGTCGTGCACGGACTCACGACCGCTCCGCTCAGCGCCTGGCTCGACCGTCGGCGGAACCGAAACACCCACGAAACGCGTCCGACCCATTAGTATCACTTTGATCTGTTTCAATGACGCGACGATCAAAGGGAGCGCCACATGAGTCTGACCATCGCCGGCCTGCAGCACGCGGGCGTCGAGGGGGACGTCGACGCGAACCTCGCGATCATCGCCGAGGCGGCGCGCGACGCATCCGCGCGCGGCGCCCGGTTGCTCGTCACCCCCGAGATGTTCGTGACCGGATACAACATCGGCGACCGTCTGGCGCCCCTCGTGACCGCCGACCTCGTCGACCGCGTCGCCGTCATCGCGGCAGAGGTGGGAATCGCGATCGTCGCCGGGCTGCCCGAACGACTCCCCGGCGGCGGCATCGCGAACGCGGTCGTGCTCGTCGACCAGCACGGGGAGGAGCTGCTCCGGTACCGCAAGACGCACCTCTTCGGCGAGCTCGATCGCGCGCTGTTCGAGGCGGGCGATCGCCTGCCCGATCCCGTCGAGCTCGACGGGGTCCGCCTGTCGGTCCTCATCTGCTACGACGTCGAGTTCCCGGAGACCGTGAGGGCGGCCGCGCTCGCCGGCGTCGATGCCGTGATCGTCCCCACGGCCCAGATGGAGCCCTTCGGCCACATCGCCGAACGGCTGATCCCGGTCCGTGCCTGGGAGAACCAGATCCACGTGGCCTACGTCGATCGCAGCGGCTCGGAGGGCGAGCTGCGGTACGTCGGCCTCAGCAGCATCGTCGGCCCGGACGGCGAGATCCTCGCACGTCTCGGCGGCACCGACGAGAGCGGCCTCATGATCGCCACGATCGATCCCGAGGCCACCCGCCGCGCACGAGCGGCGAATCCGTACCTCGTGGACCGCAGGCCCGCGCTGTACGCACCTGAGCGGTGACCCCGCCCACCGCCTGCGCACCAGCACCTTCCCAACGATCCCCCTCGGACGCCGCGGCGCCCCCCACTGCAGAAAGCGACCACATGACCGTCTCTCCCATCGCCGAACCCCGCGCTGGCCAGCGCGCGCGGCTCGACGGACAGCTCGGCACGAGCGCCATCGTCTTCATGGTGATCGCCGCGGCGGCACCGCTCACCGTCATCGGCGGCAACGTCCCCCTCGCGATCGGCGTCGGCAACGGCGTCGGCGCGCCGGCCGGGTTCATCCTCGCCGCCGTCATCCTCCTGCTCTTCTCGGTCGGCTTCGTCACGATGACGCCGCACGTCCGCGAGGCCGGTGCGTTCTTCTCCTACGTCACGGCGGGGCTCGGGTCCCGCGCCGGGCTGGGAACCGCCTTCACCGCCCTCGTGGCCTACACCGCCATCCAGGTCGGCATCTACGGCTACATGGGGTGGGCCCTCGACGACCTCGTCACGTTCTTCGGCGGTCCGTCGCTGCCGTGGTGGCTCTACTCGTTCGTCACGATGGCGGTCGTCGCCGTGCTCGGGTACCGCCACATCGAACTGAGCGCGAAGGTGCTCGGCGTCGCGCTGGTGCTCGAGATCCTCGTCGTGGTGGTCCTCGACGTCGCCATCCTCGCGACCGGCGGTGAGAGCGGCCTCGCGCTCGAGAGCTTCGACCCCGCCAACATGTTCACGACCGGGCTCAGCGTCAGCGTCCTCTTCGCGCTCACCGGGTTCATCGGCTTCGAGGCCACCGCCGTCTTCCGCGACGAGGCTCGGAACCCCGAGCGCACCATCCCGCGAGCCACGTACCTCGCGGTCGTCATCATCGGCGTGTTCTACGCGGTCTCCTGCTGGGCGCTCGTCACGGGCGTCGGCGCGGGCAATGCGGTCGCCGTCGCCCAGCAGACGCTCGCGGGTGAGGGGAACCTGCTCCTCGACACCACCACGCAGTACCTCGGGCCGATCGTGCGGGACGTCGTCCAGGTCCTCCTCATCACGAGCCTGTTCGCGTGCGTCCTCTCGTTCCACAACGTGATCGCGCGGTACCAGTTCACGCTCGCGCACAAGGGCGCGATGCCCGCGGCGCTCGGACGTCGGCACGAGAAGCACCACTCGCCCGCGACCTCCTCGCTCGTGCAGACGGCGACCGCCGCCATCGTGCTCGCCGTCCTCGCGCTCTCGGGCCTCGACCCCCTCGTCGGCGTCTTCGGCTCGATGGCCGGCGTCGCGACGGTGGGGATGGTGCTGCTCATGCTCGTGACCTCGATCGCGGTGGTCGTGTTCTTCGCGCGCCGCCCCGAGCTCGGCGCAGGGCGCGCCTGGACCACCCGAGTGATGCCCGTGGCCGCGGTCGCCGGCCTCCTCATCGGGATGTGGCTCGTGCTGTCGAACTTCACCCTCGTGACCGGCGGGAGCCTCGGCGTGAGCATCATGCTCGCCCTGGTCCCGGCCATCGCCTTCGTCGTCGGTATCCTGCTGGGCAGGCGGTTCCCGCTCCACGCCGCGGCGGACGACGAGGTCGCGGAGGTCGCCGCAGCAGACCGCGGCTGAACGCCGACCCCGGCATCCGCCACCGCGCCGGATCGCACCCGAGCCTCGGAAGGAGTCCTCGATGGATCTCTCATCCGAGCCGCTCGGTGCGATCCGGCGTTCGGGGGCGGTCGACACCGTGCGGGCGCGCATCATGCTCGCCGTCGAGCTGGGGATGCTCGCGCCCGGCCAGCGACTCCCGTCGCCCGAGGAGACGGCGAGGGCGTTCGACGTGAGCGAGATGTCGGTGCGCCGCGCGTATCGCACGCTCGCCGACGAGAGTCTCGTCACCCGCCGTCGCGGCAACAGCGGCGGCACGTTCATCGTCGACGAGCCCCACGTGGGCGACCTGCCCGAGATCGAGGCGTACCGGGCCGATGCGCAGCACGTCCACGACCTCATCGACCAGCGCGCCGTCCTGGAGGCCGGACTCGCCGGGCTCGCGGCGCACGCCTGTCCGGCGGAGGACCTGGCGGCCCTGACCGATCTCGTCGAGCGCATGCGCACGGTGCCGGACTGGGCGGGCTACCGGGAGCTCGACGCCGAGTTCCACGACCGCATCGCCCGCATCCCCGGCGTTGCGGCGGCCGCCCTCCTGCACCACCGACTGTCGCACGAGCTGTACGCGTACTTCATCCCGTACCGCATCGACTACCTGCGGGCGTCGAACGAGGAGCACGCCCGGCTCGTCGACGCCCTCGCGGCCGCGGATGCCGCCCTCGCGAGCCGCCTCACGTTCGAGCACATCGTCGAGCTCCACGAGTCGATGTACGTGGGCCTCGGGGAGCGGGAGACGCGCGGCGACTCGCGGCATCCCGACGCGCCCACCGACGCGCGGTGATGCGGCCCGGCCGGGTCGCTCGGTCGCCGGAGGCGGAGGCGGAGGCGGAGGCGGAGGCGGGGATGCCGTCGCCGCCGACCGCTCAGGACCCGGTCGGCCCCTGTCCGATGCTGAGCCACTCGCCCGCGTCCTCGGCGCCACCCGGTCGGCCTGCGCCGCCCGCCGCTGATGCGCCCGTGCCCTTCATCGCCTCGAGCTGCCGGTCGATGTCGGACTTCGCCTGCATCGCGGCGAGCTGGCGCTCGATGTCGGCATCCGCGGGGGCCGTGAGGTCCTTCAGTGCGCCGCTCGCGAGCATCTCGTCGGTGGCCTGGGCGCGCGCCTGCATCTGCGCGACGCGGTCGCGAGCGCGTTCGAGGCTCGTGCCGACGTCGTGCATGCTCGTGCCGAGCCCGGCGACCGCCTCGTTGGCCCGCACCTGCGCCTCGGAGGCGGAGTAGGTGGCCTTGATGGCCTCCTTCTCGATGCGGAAGGCGGCGACCTGCTCGGACAGCTGGCGTTCGCGGTCCTGCAGCTGCTCGGTCTGCCGCTGCATGCCCAGGTACTGCTGCTGCAGGTTCGCGACCTGCCGCTCGATGAGCGCGCGACGTTCGAGGGCGGCGCGCGCGAGGTCCTCGCGGCCCCCGTCGAGTGCCTCCTGCGCCTGCGCCGCGAGTCGCTGGTAGCGCGCTCCGAGTTCCTGGCCCTGCAGGTCGATGCGCTTCTTCGCGGTCGCGACCTCGGCGAGGGCCTGCCGGACCTGCTGCAGCAGCTTGACCTGCTGGTCGTAGCTGTCGTCGAGCATCTCGCGGGGGTCCTCGATGCGGTCGAGGGCGCGGGAGGTCTTGCTGCGGAAGATGTCACGCATGCGCGACGAGTTGCTCATGGTGGTGTTCCCCTATCTCGAGCGGTCTAGGCGTCGGGCGGATGTCTCGGGGGAGACGTCGCCGTACGCGTCGCGCCCGTTGAGGGCGCGGAGTTCCTGGACTCCGGCGTGCAATGCGGACACCTCGCGGTCGACGTCGGCGCGCAGGGCCGCGAGGCTGTCGTCGGTGAGCCCGTCGAGCTGCGCGCCGACCGCCGCGCGGACGCGGCGGACGAGGGACACCAGCTGGTCGACGCGGCCCTCGGCGACCGGGAGGTCGCGGGCGAGGGCGGCGGCGTCGGTCTCGCTCTCCATGAAGCGCAGTTGACGGTCGAGGGCGTCGCCCTCCTGGGCGATGCGCCGGTGCAGGCGGTCGAGCTCGCCGCGCGGTCCGGCGCCCTGCGCCGCGAGTTCCACGGCGGCTCGTCCGCTGGCGAGCGAGTCGGCCAGTCGGACCCGGAGCCGGAGGACCTGTCCGCGCGGCCCGGTCGTGAACCGGGCGCGGGTGCGCAGGGCGCGGCCGGCGAGGGCGCGGCTGCGGCGGATGCGGCGGAAGACGGCGCGCACGACGAGCACCACGATCGTGATCGAGGCCACGGCCATGATCAGGAATGCGACGAGGATCCAGAGCAGGACCTCCACACGACCACCTCCAGCACGCGGGTCGCGCGGGACGAGTTCCGCGCGCTCAACTCGCGATATAACGCAATGTACGCCCCATCGCGGGTCGGGCGGGAGGGTTCCCCCCAAACTCTCGGGATCGCGACGGAATCGGCCCCGTCCGGTCGGGACTCCCCGCGGCTACGCTGGTGCGGGTGACGGATGCCGCACCCCTCGCCCCGCTCGGCCTGGGCCTGGCCGCGCTCGGCCGCCCGGCCTACATCACGGAGGGCCGCGACGACGACCTCGGCGGCGACCGGAGCGTCGAGGCGCTGCGCGCTCGCGCACACGCGATGCTCGACGCGGCGTGGGCCCGCGGCATCCGCTTCGTCGATTCGGCCCGCTCGTACGGGCTGGCCGAGGAGTTCCTCGGGTCGTGGCTCGCCGCCCACCCCGAACGTCGCGCCGACCTCACGATCGAGTCCAAGTGGGGCTACGAGTACGTCGGCGGATGGCGCATGGACGCCGACGTGCACGAGCGCAAGGAGCACTCGCTCGCGATGTTCGAGCGCCAGTGGCCCAAGACGCTCGCCGCGCTCGGCGGGGCTCCGGACGTCTACCTCGTTCACTCGCTCACGCCCGACAGCCCGGCGCTCGCCGACCGGGCGCTGCTGGGCCGCCTCCGCGGCCTCGCGGCGTCCGGCATCCGGGTCGGCGTCTCCACGAGCGGACCCAGGCAGGGCGAGGCGCTGGACGCGGCGCGCACCCTGCCCGATTCGCCCTTCACAGCAGTGCAGGCGACGTGGAACCTGCTCGAGCCGTCGGCCGGCCCGGCGCTCGCACGCGCGCACGACGCGGGCTGGCTCGTCGTGGTGAAGGAGGCCGTCGCGAACGGGCGGCTCACGCCCGCGGGGGCCGGGCTCTCGGCCGCGGCGCTCGCGTCAGCGGAAGGCGCGGCGCTCGACGCGCTGGCGATCGGCGCGGCCCGTGCCCGGCCGTGGGCCGACGTGGTGCTGTCGGGGGCGGTCACGCCCGAGCAGCTCGACGCGAACCTCGCGTCCGGTCCGACGGTGACGGATGCCGCAGCCCTGCCCGACCTCGCGGAGGACCCCGAGTCCTACTGGGCCGCCCGGAGCGCCCGTCCCTGGACCTGACCGAAGGGAGGCGGCCCCGCCGCATGACGAACGCCCCGGGCCGAAGCCCGCGGCGTTCGTTGCGATCCGACGTCCGACGGTCCGGGGAACGGGTCACCGGGCCGCCGTCTGATCGGATCAGACCCGCTGCGGGAGGATGTCGAACGCCACGCGTCCGTCCTCGGCCACATGGGCGTCCAGGGTCTTGTCGTCGAGCGCCTTCGCCGCGTTCTCCGCGAGGTAGACGCGCGCGCCCTCCTGCTCGACGACCGAATCCCGCTCCTCTGGAGCCGGCGCGATGGCGACGCCGAATTCGGTGCCGGCGGCATCCTCGGTGTCGATGCGGAGGCCGGCCCCGGCGGGGGCACCACTGCGGTCGACGATCTCCTTCACGACGGTGCTCGCCGATGGGGTGAGAGTCAGCATGTCGTTCCTCCTCTGATCACGAGCCTCCAACCCTTCCGAACGGCCGCAGGCGACGCGACCCCTTGCGGCATGGACGCGGATGGCGCACACTGGGCGCCCCTCGTCGCGAGGCGGCATCCGTCACGGCGCGGTGCGGCGGCACCCGGGCGCCGTTCAGGCGCACGGACTACCCTGAAGCGTGACTTCCGTGGATTCCCCCGTCGAGGCCGCGGCTCCCGAGGAGCCCGCCGCGATCACCTTCTCCGACCTCGGGCTCGAGGGTCCGGTGCTCAAGGCACTCGACGACGTCGGCTACGAGACGCCCTCCGCGATCCAGGCCGCGACCATCCCGACCCTGCTCGCCGGCCGCGACGTCGTCGGACTTGCGCAGACCGGCACCGGCAAGACCGCCGCCTTCGCGCTGCCGATCCTCGCACGCCTCGACGTGTCGCAGAAGACCCCGCAGGCCCTCGTGCTCGCCCCCACCCGCGAGCTCGCGCTGCAGGTGTGCGAGGCGTTCGAGCGGTACGCCGCCCACCTCCGCGGCGTGCACATCCTGCCCGTCTACGGCGGCCAGGGATACGGCGTGCAGCTGTCGGCGCTGCGCCGCGGCGTGCACATCATCGTCGGCACGCCCGGCCGCATCATGGACCACCTCGACAAGGGCACGCTCGACCTGTCGGAGCTGAAGTACCTCGTGCTCGACGAGGCCGACGAAATGCTCAAGATGGGCTTCGCCGAGGACGTCGAGACGATCCTCGCCGACACCCCCGACGACAAGCAGGTCGCGCTGTTCTCGGCGACCATGCCCGCCACGATCCGACGGATGTCGCAGCAGTACCTGCACGACCCCGAGGAGATCACGGTCAAGACGAAGACCCAGACCTCGGCGAACATCACGCAGCGCTACCTCGTCGTGTCGTACGCGCAGAAGGTCGATGCGCTCACCCGCATCCTCGAGGTCGAGAACTTCGAGGGCATGATCGTCTTCGTCCGCACCAAGAACGAGACCGAGACCCTCGCCGAGAAGCTCCGCGCCCGCGGCTACGAGGCCGCCGCGATCAACGGCGACATCGCGCAGGCGCAGCGCGAGCGCACCGTGAACCAGCTGAAGTCGGGCAAGCTCGACATCCTGGTGGCGACGGATGTCGCGGCCCGCGGCCTCGACGTCGAGCGCATCAGCCACGTCGTGAACTTCGACATCCCGACCGACAGCGAGCCCTACGTGCACCGCATCGGGCGCACGGGCCGCGCGGGTCGCACCGGCGACGCGATCAGCTTCGTCACGCCCCGCGAGCGCGGGCTCCTCGCGCGCATCGAGAAGGCGACCAAGCAGCCCATCACCCAGATGCAGCTGCCGAGCGTCGACGAGGTCAACGAGACCCGGCTCGCGCGGTTCGACGACCGCATCACCGCCGCGCTGGGCCAGGCCGAACGCATCGACGGGTTCCGCGACATCATCGCCCACTACGTGCGCAACCACGACGTGCCCGAAGCGGATGTCGCGGCGGCCCTCGCCGTCGTCGCCCAGGGCGACGCGCCGCTGCTGCTCGAGCCGGAGCCCGAGCGGCCGGTGCGCGAGCGGTTCGATCGCGACCGGGAGCGCCCGGACCGCGGCGACCGCGGCGACCGCGGCGGCGAGCGGCCGGACCGCCGTCCGCGTCCGAACACGCGGATGGCGCAGTACCGCATCGCCGTCGGCAAGCGCCAGCGGGTGCAGCCCCGCCAGATCGTGGGAGCGCTCGCGAACGAGGGCGGACTGCAGCGCGACGACTTCGGCGCCATCCAGATCAAGTCGGACTTCTCGCTGGTCGAGCTGCCCGCCGACCTGCCGAACGAGGTGTTCGACCGCCTCGCGGGCACCCGGATCTCGGGGCAGCTCATCGAGCTGCGACCCGACTCGGGTCGGCCGCGCCGGCGAAGCTGGGACGACGACCGGGGCCCGCGCCGCCCGCGCGAGTACGGTGACCGCCCTGCGCGCGGTCGCGAGGGCGACGCCGGCGAGGCGGCCGGGGGCGACGACCGACCCGCCCGCAAGCCGCGTCACTCCAAGCGCTGACGCCGGCGCACGGTCACGCCCGCCTGGCGAGCTCCTCGCTGCGCCAGCGGTCGTACCGCTGCCAGGGGTCGTCGACCCCGGCGGCGAGCTCGGCCACGAGCGCGGCGATGGGGGCGTCGAACGCGAACCACTCGCCGCCCGGGTACCGGGATGCCGCGAATTGCGCGTGCCGCCGCTGCTCGATCAGCCGACCGCCGCGTTCGAAGGCGAGCACCTCGTCGTGCGGGATCACCGCCAACCGCTGCCGCGGGTTCGCGGACGTGCCGATCTTGACGCGGTCGCGCCAGCGGACGTAGTAGACGACGTCGACCCGGGCCGGGAGGACGTCGAGGTCGGGCGCGTCGCCGAGCCGCCACTCGCAGACGGCGCAGGTCCACCCCGACGGGTAGTGCACGCCCACGCGGGAGCCGCACACCAGGCACGCGCCCGGCAGCACATCGGTCACGCCCTGCTCGCGCGCGACCCAGTCGTACGCGGCGAGCAGGTGCGTCGTGCACAGCGCCAGCGGAGCGCCCGGTTCGGCGGGAGCCGAGCAGGCGCCGAGTTCGTCGACGGCGGTGCAGGCCGCGGCATCCGTTGCCATGGGGGCAGCGTACGGCGAGCCGGTGACGTTCGGCCGGGTGTCGGGTACGGGCGTTCGGGTCCTCCTCGTTCCCCTAGCGGGCGAGCAGCTCGTCGGTCGTGAGGTCGGGCAGGCCGACCGTGACCTGGGTGCCCCACGGGTCGTCGACCGTGATGGCGCGGCCGTCGTCGGCGAACTGCAGGCCGCGTCCGCGGAGCCGTACGGCGAGCGCGTCGAGGTCGTCGCGGGCCGGCACGGTCACGGAGACGTCGCCGAGGCCGAGGCTCGCCGCGCGCGGGCCGGCGCCGCGGCTGTTCCACGTGTTCATGGCGATGTGGTGGTGGTATCCGCCGGCCGACGCGAACACCGCGCCCGGATAGCCGGTCTGCGTGGGCTCGAAGCCGATGGCGTCGACGTAGAACTCCCGTGCGCTCGTCAGGTCGCCGACCTGCAGGTGCACGTGCCCGACCTTCCCGGCGAGCGACGGGCCGGCGTCGACGGCGGCCTGGCTGAGGTGGCGGCGGAGGTAGTCGTCGGGATCCAGGTAGGCGGTCGCCATCCGGATCTGCTCGCCGTCGTGGATCCACGTGCTGCGATCGCGATCGGTGTAGAGCTCGACGCCGTTGCCCTCGGGGTCGGTGAAGTAGAACGCCTCGCTGACGAGGTGGTCGCTCGAGCCGACGAAGCGGCTGCGTGGGTCCTGAGCGGCGCGGAGCACCGTCGCCGCGAGGCTCGCCCGGTCGTCGAACAGGAACGCCGTGTGGAACAGGCCCGGCTGGCGGGGGTCGACCACGGGTAGGTCGGGCGTGTGCACGAGTCGGACCAGGGGAGTCGTGCCGCGACCCAGCACGCGATGCACCTCGCGCGCACGGCTGCGCTCTTCGAGCGGCTCCATCGCGAAGGCGGTCGCGTAGTAGGCCGTCATGCCCTCGAGGTCGCCGACCCGCAGCGTGACGGCGCCCATCGAGGTCTCGGGGTCGAGCACGCGCTCGTCGGTGCTGGACATGAAGATCTCCCGTCGGTGATTACTTGTAGCAACAAGTATAACTCCGACGGCGGCGGGCGCATTCCGCCGCGTCGACGGAATGCGCCCGCCCGGTCGCGCTACTCGGTCTCGACCGGCTCGGACGCCGCCGTGCGCCGCGCGCCGCGGACCAGGAGCCCGATCCCGATGGCCGTCACGACCCAGGGAGCCGCGACGATCACCGGGTCCATCCACTGGTGCGCGGTGTCGGCACGACCGACGCCGAACCGTGAGGCGACGCCGTGCCGGCGCCCCTCGCTCAGCACGCCGGTCTCCGTGATCGGGTTGTCGGGCCGCGTCGAGGCGAGCGAGCGGAGGTGCTGCTCGCCCGCGTCGACCCGGTCGCCGAGCACGAGCAGCAGCCAGTGCGCGGCGCGCGCCTCGCTGTAGTTCTCGTACGCGTAGCGTCGGATCGCCCCCGACAGCCCGCGCAGCGGCGCGACCGTGCCGAAGACCGGCGGCAGCATCCCGTGCTCGATGGACCGCTCACGCGGCTCGAGCTCCGGCTGACGCTCCGGCACGTCCCAATGCGCGCCGTTGTCCTCGGGGGTCAGGCTCAACTCGCGCGGCACCGACGGCCGATCGGCCGGGTCGAGGTCGGCGCCCCACCCGGGGATGCGCTCCCTCAGCGCCTCGGAACTGGGCCGGCGCAGGTGCGGTTCGGCGTTGTACGGCATGGTCTCCTCCTCCGTTCAGGCCGCGCTCGGCACGACGATGGGCTTGATGCAGTTGTCGAGCTTCGCCGAGAACATGTGGTAGCCCTCGGTGATGTGCTCGAGCGGGATCTCGTGGGTGATGATGTCGCTCGGCTTGAAGTAGCCGGCGCGGATGTGCTCGAGCAGTCGCGGCCACTGCCGCTTGACCGGGCACTGGTTGGTGCGGATGGTGAGGCCCTTGTTCATGGCGTCCCCGAACTTGACCGCACTGAAGATCGGCCCGTACGCACCCACCACCGACACCGTGCCGCCCTTCCGGACGGAATCGATCGCCCAGTTCAGCGCGACGGGCGAGCCGCCCTGCAGCTTGAACTTCGCGCTGGTCACGTGCTGCAGGAAGTTCCCGTCGGCCTCCGCGCCCACCGCGTCGATGACGACATCCGCCCCGAGCCAATCGGTCGTGCGCTTCACCTCGACGACCACGTCGTCGAGCTCGGTGAAGTTGACGGTCTCGGCGTGGGCGAAGTCCCGGGCCTTCTCCAGCCGGTACTCCAGGTGGTCGACGACGATCACGCGGCCGGCACCCATGAGCCACGCCGACCGCGCCGCGAACAGCCCGACCGGCCCGGCCCCGAAGACCACGACCGTGTCGCCCTCGGCGATGTCGCCGAGCTGGGCGCCGAAGTAGCCCGTCGGCAGCGCGTCGGTCAGCAGCACGGCGTCGCGTTCGTCGAGCCAGTCGGGGATCACCGACGGACCCACGTCGGCGAGCGGCACGCGGACGTACTCGGCCTGGCCGCCGTCGTAGCCGCCGCTCGTGTGCGAGTACCCGTAGATCCCGCCGACCGCGGTGGCGTTCGGGTTCACGTTGTGGCAGTTGGAGTACAGGCCGCGCACGCAGAAGTAGCACGACCCGCAGTAGATGTTGAACGGCACCATCACCCGGTCGCCGACCTTCAGGCGTTCCACCGACGGTCCGACCTCGACGACCTCGCCGACGAACTCGTGGCCGAAGGTCATGCCGACTCGCGTGTCGGGGATCATGCCGTGGTACAGGTGGAGGTCGGAACCGCAGATCGCGGCGGCCGTGACGCGCACGATCGCGTCGTTCGGATGCTCGATCCGCGGCCGGTCCTTCTCTTCGACTCGGACCTTGTAGGGCCCTCGGTACACCATCGCGCGCATGTGTCGCTCCTCATCGTCGTTCGTGCCGTGTCGTGCTCGAGCGCACAGCCGAACACGTCGGGATCGACGCCGTCAGGGGGTTGCAGATCGGCCGGAGCAGCCGAACGCGACGGATGCGGTGCGTCGCGGGGGTCAGCCCTGCTCGTGCGCGCGCCGCTCCATCTGGTACACGGCAGCCTGGGTGCGACGCTCGAACCCGAGCTTCGACAGCAGGCCGGAGACGTAGTTCTTCACGGTCTTCTCCGCCAGTCCGAGCTGTTCGCCGATCTGCCGGTTCGTGAGCCCGTCGGCGATGAGCGCGAGCACCTGTCGTTCCCGGAGGTTGAGGGCCGCGAAGCGGGGATCGTCGTGGTCGTCGCGCGCGGCCTGCTGCGTGACGCGCGCGGTGACCTTCGCATCGATGAGCGACTTGCCGGCCGCCACTGCGCGGACGTCCTCGACGATGGTCGAGCCGCGGACGTTCTTCAGCACGTACCCCGATGCCCCCGCGAGCACGGCCGACATGGCCGCCTGGTCGTCGTCGTACGCGGTGAGGATCAGGCAGGCGATCTCGGGATTGCGCGAACGGATCTCCCGGCACAGGTCGATGCCGTCGCCGTCGGGGAGGCGCATGTCGAGCACCGCGACATCCGGCGCCGTGGCCTGGATGCGGGGGAGCGCGTGCGCCACGCTGTCGGCCTCGCCCACGACGACGAGGTCGGGTTCGCGCTCGAGCAGCTCGGCGACGCCGCGCCGCACGATCTCGTGGTCGTCGACGAGGAAGACTCGGGTCACTGGGGCTCCAATTCGCTCAGGGGTTCGTCGACACGGGCTCGGCCTCGACGGGAACGGTCCACCGCGCGCGGGTGCCGTGCGGGCCGCTGTCGACCTCGAAGGAGCCGCCGAGCTGCTCGGCGCGCGTCCGCAGGTTGTCGAGGCCGCTGCGCCGGACGGGAGCGCCGATGCCGCGCCCGTCGTCGACGACCTCGGCCGCCACGACGCCGTCGTATGCCGCGACCGTCAGCCCGACGGTGTGCGCTTCGGCGTGCTTGACCGCGTTGGAGAGCAGTTCGCGGACCGATGCCGTGAGTTCGTCGGAGAGGCGGCCCTGCGAGATCAGGTCGACCGGACCGCTGAACGACACCGAGACCGGCTGCCGCAGGTGCCGCGACGCCGCTCCGGCGAGGTCGAGCACGCGGTGCCGCAGCGTCGGCGCGCCGCCCGCACGCGGCGTGAGCGCGAACACGATCGTGCGGATCTGCGCGATGGTCTCGTCGAGGGTCTCGACGGCCGACTCGATGCGTTCGGCCGCCGCGCCCGTGCTCAGCGAGGCGACCGCCTGGAGGTCGAGCCCCGCGCCGTAGAGCTGCTGCACGACGTGGTCGTGCAGGTCGCGGGCGATGCGGGCGCGGTCCTCGAGCAGCAGGGAACGCTGCTGGGCCTCCCGGGCTTCGGCGAGCTCGTGCGCGAGCGAGACGCGTTCCGCGAGGTCCTCCGCGATGCGCATCTCGGCGGGGGTGAAGTGCGGGGCGCCCGGGCGCCGTCCCGCGGCGATCACGGCCGTGGGCAGACCCGACTTCCGCAGCGCGACGAACAGCACGGGTCCGTCGTGTCCGTCCGCGTGGAGGGCGAGGGCGTCTCGAGGCGCTTCGGTCCGCCCGCCGGGGGTGGTCCGCGTCGCGCCGCCCTCGAGGGTGACCGCCGCGAGCGTCCGGCCGGGCGGCACCTCGTCGCCGGCGACGTCGTCGCAGTCGACCCCGCGTGACTCGAGCACGCGCACCGATCCCGGTTCCTCGCCGCGCACCACGACCGACACGCGGTCGGCGGCCCCGCGCGAGGCGAGCTCGTCGGCGATCAACGCGGCGGCATCGTCGCTCGACGAGGTCAGCAGGGCGGCGGCGACCTGGGCGGATGCCGCGGCCCAGGCTTCCCGCATCTGCGACTCGGCGAACCGGCGCGCGTTGTCGATCGCGACCCCCGCCGCGGCGGCGAGCGCCGAGATGAGCTCGACGTCCTCCTCGGAGAAGTCGCCGTCGGCGCGGTTGGTGAGGTAGAGGTTGCCGAAGACCTCGTCGCGCACCCGGACGGGGACGCCGAGGAAGCTGTGCATGGGCGGGTGCCCGGCAGGGAACCCGACCGAGCGCGGGTCCTCGCCGATCTCGTGCAGGCGGATCGGGTCGGGGTGGTCGATCAACGCGCCGAGCAGGCCGCGCCCGTCCGGCAGGTGGCCGATGCGGTGCACCATGTCGTCGGGCATGCCCACGTGGATGAACTCCTCGAGTCCGCCCTGCGGGGCCAGGACGCCGAGCGCGCCGTACTCGGCGTCGACGAGCTTCACCGCGGTTTCGACGATGCGTCGCAGCACCTCGGCGAGCTCGATCGGCTCGACCACGGCCTGGGTCGCCGAGAGGAGGGCGCGGAGACGTCCCTGCGTGCGCATGACCTCGTCCGCACGGTCGACGAGCTCCCTGAGCGTCCGGTCGAGCTCCGATCGCGGACCCTCGGGAAACGACAAGGGCGAATCCATCGCACCCATCCCCATATCCCCCACCGTATTTGCCGCCACTGTAGCACCCGCTTTCCGGCCCCCGGGATCCGCTGCGGGGGTCTGCCGCGGCGACCCGACGCGCTGGGGGACCAAAGGCCCCGCTCCCGCAGCCCCCGGGAGCGGATGCTGGATCGCATGACGATCGTGGTCGGTGCGGATGGAAGCGTGGCGAGTCGGGCGGCTCTCACCTGGGCGATCGATCGTGCGCGCCGCACCGGCGACGACCTCCTGCTCGCGACCGTGGTCGACGACGGCTGGGGCACGGTGGGCGGGTCCGCGCTGGCGGAACTGAAGGGCGCGGCGGAGCGCGGCTCCCAGCGCGAGGTCGAGTTCGTGCGGGGCCTGGCACCGGACCTCGAGGTGTCGACGCACCTCGCCGTGGGCAGCCCGATGCTGGCACTCGCCGAGGCCGCGCGGGACGCCGCCCTCGTCGCGGTCGGCACCCACAAGGTCGGCTACTTCCACGGCCACGCCCTCGGCTCGCGGAGCCTGCAGCTCGCCGCCGTCTCGACCACCCCGACCGTCGTCGTGCCCGTGACCTCGTGGCGCGGTCGGTCGGGTGTGGCCGTCGGCGTCTCGGAGGGGACCGACAGCGACGAGGCCGTGCGGTTCGCCGCGCGGGAGGCGAAGCGGCTCGGCGAGCCCCTCGTCATCGTGCACTCCGACGGCGACGAGGACCGACCGGCGCCCGCCGAGCGCGCGGCCTCCCTCGCCGCGGCGGTGCACCCGGACGTCTCCATCGAGCAGCGCAGCACCGCCGACCCGGCCTCGGGCACGCTCATCGGCGTCTCCCGCCGCGCGGTCCTGACGGTGACGGGGCGACGCGGAGCGGACGGGCGTGGCTTCCTGCCCCTCGGCCGCACCAACTCCGACCTCCTCATGAACCTCGCCGGCCCCGTCGTGGTCGTGCCCGCCGCGGCCGCCACGGCCGCCTCGTCCGCCGCCTGACCCCCGTTCGGGAGGCGCCGTCGCGTTCCGGCAGGTAGGCTGCATCCGGCAATCGCACTGAGGGACGTGGTGGACGAGGCAATGGCAGACCCCAGGTCGGCATCGTCGGACGGGCGGCGCGGCCGTCACGCCGCTCATCGGCCCGGACTCCGCGAGGGCCTCGGCCGAGTCATCGCCGCCGCGCTCGCCCACGTCCGTCGCAGCCCGGCGCTGCCGTGGGTCTCCGCTCATCGACCCGCGGTGCTCCTCGGCGCGGCGTCGATCGTCGCCGCCCTGGCGCTGGGCGGCGCCACGGCCGTGATCTCGGCGTCGGCGCCGGTCGCCGGCGGCTCCGAACGGGCCGAGCCCGACGACCGTCCGCGACCCGACCGCGACCCGGCGACGCCATCGCCGATCCCGAGCGGGGCGTCGTCGCCGCCCACGGTCGTGCCGGCTCCGAGTCCGACGTCGGCGCCCACAGAAACGGATGCCGCACCGCCCGCGTCCGACGTTCCCTCGGTCGCCGATCCGGAGCCCGCCGACGAGCCCGAGCCGGAGGCGCCCGGCAAGTCCGCGGATTCGCCCGGGGCCGCGAACCGGCCCGACAAGAAGAAGGACTGAGCGCTCGGCTCGCGCGACCGCGAGCGTCGCCTCCCGAGCGCATCGGGTGGACGGCAGGCCGGCGGCGAGGCTCCCGGGGGACGGGAACGGTCTTCAGCACGCCGACCGGCCTGCCAGAGGTGACGACCACCTCGGCACCGAGTCTGCGACGGCGCGACGATTCGGGGGAGGGCCTTGACATCCGGAATCGACCGTGGTCGGCGAAGCGTTCAGGTTCGTCACACTCCGCATTCACTGATCGTTCGGGTGGGCATGCTGCGCTAGCTTCGGATCGACCCGGACCATCGGCAACGAGACGGAGTCAGCGTGAACCCCCGCAGGGCCGAGTACCCCCGCCCGTCGCACTTCCTCCTGCACATCAGCGACACCCACCTGCTCGGAGCCGGACGACGGCTCTACGACCGGATCGACGCCGACCGGCACCTGCGCGAGCTCTTCGAGCAGTTCGAGGCGTCGGGCGGACGGCCCGACGCGATCGTCTTCACGGGCGACCTCGCCGACCGCGGCGAACCCGAGGCGTACGACCTGATCCGTCGCATCGTCGAACCGGCCGCCGCGCGCCTCGGGTCGCGGGTCATCTGGGTCATGGGCAACCACGACGACCGCGACGCCTTCCGTCGTGGTCTCCTCCGCGACGTCGCCGGCGGGCAGCGGCCGGTCGACCGCGTCGACGACGTGAACGGCCTCCGCGTCATCACGCTCGACACGACCGTCCCCGGCCGGCACCACGGCGAGGTCGCCGACGAGCAGCTCGACTGGCTCGCCGAGGAACTGTCGATCCCCGCGCCGGACGGCACGATCCTCGCGATGCACCACCCGCCGATCCCGAGCGTGCTCGACCTGGCCGTGTCGGTCGAGCTGCGCGACCAGGGACCGCTCGCCGAGGTCGTCGCGGGCAGCGACATCCGATCGATCATCGCCGGGCACCTGCACTACTCGTCGACGGCGATGTTCGCGGGCGTGCCGGTCTCGGTCGCCTCGGCCAGCTGCTACACCCAGGACCTCACGGTGCCGGTCGGCGGCACGCGCGGACGCGACGGCGCCCGCGCCTTCAACCTCGTGCACGTGTACCCCGGCACGGTGCTGCACTCGGTGGTCCCGCTCGGCGAGACGCCTGCGCTCGACTGGGTCGACGCCGCCGAAACCCGGCGCCGGCTCGACGCGGCCGGGGTCGAGATCACGGATGCCGCGGTGCCCGCCCCGCGCGAGGAGGAGCCGCCCTTCACGCGGCCGATCCCCGTCCTGGCGTAGCCGGCCCCGCCCCCCGCTCGCGGCGAGCGCCGCGCGTCAGGCCGCCGAGTGGTCGGCGTCACTCGCGATCGGCGCGCCCGCGGCGTCGAACGCCGGCTCCGCGGCATCCGTCGCGCCCTTCTCCCACGGTGCCGGGAAGGGGAAGTAGCGCTCGAGGAAGTCGATGACCGCCTCGGTGCGCTCCTCGACCGAGATCTCGGGGAAGCTGCCGTCGTTGAGGCAGAACATGTCCATGTCGCGGCGCTTCAGCAGGCGCTTCATCGCCGGGAGCGCGCGCTTCAGGGTCGTCTCGATGTACTTGACCTTCGCATCGGTCTGCACCACGGCACGGCCGGTGAGCAGCGCGTAGTAGTGGTACAGCGAGTTCGTCACCGAGATGTCGGTCGCCGAGCGGAACCGGCTCGCGGCCGTGCGGCGGAACTCGTCGGGGAACTCGCGCTCCAGTTCGGCCATGACCGACTTGCGGAGCGGCGCCGCGCAGTGCTCGAGGTGCCGGGTGGTGACCTTGCCGAACCGCTCGCGCAGCAGCCGGCGGTTCACGCGAGCGGCGTTCTCGAAGCCCGACCGGCTCGGGTCGGAGTCGCCGAGCCCGATGCGCGTGCCGGCCTCGACGAACTTGGTGATGCCGCCCGGCGAGAAGAACAGGTCGGGCGAGAGCGGGCGACCGAAGAACATGTCGTCGTTGGAGTACAGGATGTGCTCGGCGATGCCCGGGATGCGGTGCAGCTGGCTCTCGACGGCGTGCGAGTTGTACGTGGGCAGCACCGACGTGTCGGCGAACATCTCCTCGGCCCGCACGATCGTGACCTTCGGGTGCTTCGCGAGCCACGCCGGCGGCCGCGAGTCGGTGCAGATGAAGATGCGGCGCACCCACGGCGCGAACAGGTGCACCGAGCGCAGCGCGTACTTCAGCTCGTCGATCTGCCGGTAGCGCGCCTCGGAGTCGTCGCCCTCGCCGACGACGTAGGTCTGCATGCGACGTGCGCGCTCGCGGAGGAACTCGACGTCGGACCCGTCGACCCACGAGAACACCATGTCGATCTCGAAGTCGACGTCGCTCGCGAGCGGCGACCACATGTGCTCGAGCGTGCGCCACTCGCGCCCGTGCAGGTGCACGGTCTCCTCGACCGCTTCGCCGCGCGGCAGGGTGCGACGCATGAGGGCGTTCTCGACGGGCGCCTCGATGACGTCCTCGCCGAAGCGCCAGAACTCGAGCTGCACGGCGGTCTCCGCGCCGTACCGCAGCCGGCCCACGGGCTCGACCCGGGGGCGGTACAGGCGCACCGCCTTGGGCTTGCGGTGCGACGACAGGCTGCCGTCGGCCACGAGCACGTGCCGGTCGCCCGCGGCCTTGTCGGGCACGAGCGTCGCCGAGTAGAACGGCTCGTCGGCGAACGCCTCGGCGAGGGCGCGCGCGACCCGCTTGCGCTCGGCCCGGTCGACCGCGATGACGGGGCGACCGCCGTCGCGGCGCACCAGCAGGTAGTCGATGCCCGCGTCGTCGAGAGCGGATGCCACGGCGCAGAGGTCCTCGACCATCGACTCGTGCGGCGTGATGTGGCCGTTGCGCAGGGCGTACTGGCCCTTGCGCACCACGATGTCGTCGCGGTCGAAGCGCGAGTGCGTGGCATCCGGGGAGACGAGGACGAGCTCGGGCACGTCGCTGAGGCGCAGGCCGGGATCCGGGACGGGACGGCGACGGAACGCGTCGCCGGTCTGGGGCATGCGGTCGCGGCGGGGCTCGGCGGGCTCGGTCGTCGTCACGTCGTGAGGTGCTCCTCGGTCGGGGGTGCTGCGCCGATCGGCGCGGTGCTCTCATGGTACGTCCACGCGGGCGCCCGGATGCGGGGTTGCGTCCGGGCGGAGGACCGCCCGCGTGTTTCGCCCCGTGTCGCACCGTGTCGTGCCGTGACGGGCGCCCCTTGAGCGGGTCCTCGCGGCATCCGTAGCGTCGGGCGCACCGCACGCGACGGGAGGGAGGCGGCATGCCGGAGACGAGCGCGAGCACGACCCCGCGCGGCGGCGCGACGGCGCTCGCGGGCGCCCCGGCGCGGGTGCCCGGAGCCGGGCCCGGACCGCTCGCCGCGCTCGTCGGCGCCGACCTCGACATCCCCGTCCTCGGCGGCGGGCGCGTGCGCCACGTGAACCTCGACGTCGCGGCGTCCGCCCCCGCGTTCACGGCCGTCGCCGAGCGGGTCGCCCGCGCGCTGCCGTACTACGCGAGCGTGCACCGAGGCACCGGCTACCTCTCGCAGGCGTCGACCGCCGTCGTCGACGACGCCCGCGTCGTCATCGCCCGCCACGTGGGCGCCCGGATCGACGACCACGTGGTCGTCACCCGCAACACCACCGACGCGCTCAACCTCCTCGCCGCGGCCGTGCCCGGCGACACCGTGGTGCTCGACCTCGAGCACCACGCGAACCTGCTGCCCTGGACGCGTCGCGGTCGTCGCGTGGTCGTCGCGCGCGGCACCCTCGCCGCCACGCTCGACGCGCTCGCCGCCGAGCTCCGCCGCACGCCTGCGGCACTGCTGTCGGTCACGGGCGCCTCCAACCTCACCGGCGAGGTGCTGCCGCTCGAGGTGCTCGCCCGGCTCGCCCACGACCACGGCGCGCGGTTCGCGGTGGATGCCGCGCAGCTCCTGCCGCACCGGCGCATCGACCTCGCGGCATCCGGCATCGACTACGTCGCCTTCTCGGGACACAAGGCGTACGCGCCGTTCGGGGCGGGCGCGCTCGTCGGCCGGGGCGACTGGCTGGACGTCGCGCCCCCGCACCTCGCGGGCGGCGGCGCCGTCGAGGCGGTGGCCGTCGACGGCGCCGAGTGGAAGCGCGGACCGGAGCGGCACGAGGCGGGCACCCCCAACGTCATCGGCGTGGCCGCGATCGCCGCGGCACTCGCGGAACTCGAGCGGCTCGGCGAACCGGCGCTGCGCGCCCACGAGGCGGCGCTCACCGGCCGTCTCCACGAGGGGCTCGCCGCGATCCCGGGGGTGCGCGTGCTGCGCGGCTTCGCCGACGTCGACGACCGGCTCGGGATCGCCACCGTCGAGCTCGAACGCGGGTCGGTCGGGCTCGTCGCCGCGGCGCTCGCCGCCGAGCACGGCATCTCGGTGCGAGCCGGGCGGTTCTGCGCGCACCCGTTCTTCGACCGCATCGCCACGCGCGCCAACGGCCTGCGGGCGAGCGTCGGTGCGGGTACGTCGGCCGACGACGTCGACCGGTTCCTCGACGCACTCCGCCGGCTCGTCGCCTCCGGCCCCGCGCACGTCTACGACCGCACGCCCGCGGGCTGGTGCCCCCGACACGACGACCGGCCGCGTCCCGCCGTCGCATGACCGACCGTCGACGCGGCGTCCACCCGGTGGCGGCAGCCGAGGTCGCGCCTACACTGGTTCGGGTCGAAGGGGGTCGGAATGCGTCCGCTCAGCGAGGACGAGCTCCGGTCGTCGTTCGTGAACGCGACCGATCGGGAGCTCGACGAGTTCGAACTGCCGCTCGAGTACCTGCTCGTCGACTGGGAGCACGTCGACGCGCTGGCCTGGCGCGACCGTCGGGCGAGCCGCCGCGGGTACCTCGTGACGATCATCGACGACGAGCCCGTCGGCATCGTGCTGCGCGCCGCCGACCCGCCGTCCTCGCGGTTCCGGGCCGGCATGTGCAACTTCTGCCACACGCAGCAGCCGGCGAACCAGGTGACCATGTTCTCCGCGCGGCGCGCGGGCGAGGCCGGACGGAACGGCAGCACGGTCGGCACCTACCTGTGCAGCGACCTGTCGTGCCAGGAGAACGTGCGACTGCACGCCCCGCTCGCCCCCGCCGAGGTGCGCACCGGCTCGCACGCGTGGGCGCGCATCGACGGTCTCGCCCGACGCACGCGCGCCTTCGTCGAGGGCGTCCGGGCGGGCTGACGCGCTCGGTGGTCGAGTCGGACGCGAAGCGCCCGTACCGAGACCTACTCCGCGTCGAGCGCGACGGGCTCGAGCGTCGGCCGCTTGGCCGCACGACCGTCGCCCGACGACCGCCCCGTGAGTCGTCGCCCGATCCAGGGCAGGACGTACTCGCGGTAGTACACGGCCGTGTTCCGGCTCTTCGGACCGGGCGGCGCAGCCGCCACCTCGGCGACACCCCACTCCTCGGGCACGGGCACCCCGAGCGCGGTGAGCACGTTCGACGCGACGCGCGCGTGGCCCAGCGAGTTGAGGTGCAGCTTGTCGGCCGACCAGTAGCGGATGTCGCGCAGGCCGCGGTCGGCGAAGTTGTCGACGAACGTCACGCCGTCGAGCGACGCGAGGTCGTACAGCGCCTGGGTGAGCCGCACCCCGCGCGCGTCGAACACGCGCCCGAGCGGCAGGTGCTCGGTGGGGTTGGCGCCGCTCAGCATGAGCACGTGGATGCCCTCGTCGCGGATGCGGTGCACCGCCTGGCGGAACCGCTGCGCGACGAGCTCCTCGGGCATGCGGGGTCGCAGCATGTCGTTGCCGCCGCCGTTGAAGCTGATCACCTCGGGCTTCAGCGCGATGGCCGCCTCGAGCTGCTCGTCGACGATGGGCCCGAGCTTGCGGCCCCGGATCGCGAGGTTCGCGTACCGCACCGCCTCGGGGGAGGCGTCCTTGGCCAGCCCGAGGGCGACGAAGTCCGCCCATCCGCGCACGCTGCCGTCGGGCAACTCGTCGCCGACGCCCTCGGTGAAGCTGTCGCCGATCGCCGCGTACGAGTGGAAGAGCATGCGTTCCACGCTAGCGTGCGGCATCCGTCATCTCTCGGGGGTTGCCTTTCGGGCGTCGACGGAGGCCACGACGCCGCCCCGTGCGCGCCTCAGCCGGTCGCGTGCTCGAGCTCGCAGTCGCTGCCCGGGTAGAGCAGGGCCTCGTGCCCGTCGTCGAAGCGGACGACGTACGGGGGTGCGCCGTCGGCACCGCGGACCTCGAGCACCTCGCCGTGCCGTTCGGCGCTGCCCACCTGCTTGCCGTGGATGACCAGCCGATCGCCGACCGTCGCCTGCATCGGGAACCCCCTCCGTCGCGAGAACCGTCCCCTTCCACGGTACGCCCCGGCGTCCGCCGCGGGAAGGGAGGTCAGTCGGTCGCGAGGAGCGCCGCCCAGAGGTCGGCACGCGCGTGGAACCCCGACAGGTCGCGGCCGAGGAGCCTCTCGGCGAGCGCGATTCGGCTGCGGACGGTGTGGCGGTGCACGCCGAGTTCCTGCGCGGTCGCGTCGAACTGGCCGCCGTGCGCGAGCCAGGCGCGGGTCGTCTCGAGGAGGGCGGTGCCGTTCTGCTCGTCGTGCCGGATGAGCGGCTCGAGCGTGGCACGGGCCACGGCGCGGGCGTCGGTGCGGGCGAGGAACGCGAGCACGCCCTGGCGGCTGATGTCGTCGAACACGGTCACGCCCGGCCCGGTCTCGCGGGCGCGGTCGAGGGCGCGCAGCGCCTGCTCGTGCAGCTCGGCGAGGCGGGTGACGGATGCCGCGTCGGAGACGCCGACGGGCACGTCGAACTCGGTGGCGAGCTCGTCGGCGATCCCGCTGTCGGCGTCCTCCATCACGATCGTGACGGACTCGCCGTCGCGGCCGAAGAACAGCCGTCCGTCCCGTTCGTCGACGCGGAGCTCGAGGAACTCGGCCACCCGGTCGATGTGCTCGGTGGGCAGGTCGCACACGGCGACGCGGACGGGGTCGGCGGGGAGCGGCCCCCACATCTCGGCCGACACCTCGCTCGCGAGGTGCACGTCGCCCGCGAGCATCGAGCGCAGCAGCCCGGAGCGGAGGTGCCCGCGCGCGCGGTCGAGGTCGCGGTTCTGCTCGAGCGCGAGTCCGGCGAGCGCGATCACCGACGTCACGACCTCGCGGCCGGCCTGGTCGAGCTCGGGCGACTCGCCGATCGCCAGCACGCCGCGGAGTGCGCCGCCGGCGCCGAGCGTCTGCAGCGTCATCCGCTGCGGCCGGCCCACCGACGCGCCCGCCTCGAGGGTGCGGCTCGCGCGCTGCCCTCGTCGCAGCATCGACCGGGCCTCGCCGACGACCTCGCCGAGCGCCGGCTGGCCGAGTCCGCCCTCGGGCGCCTCGCGGTCGAGCGCGCCCGCGGCGTCCACGAGCCCGACCCACGTGCCGAGGCGCTGGCTGAGCTCGGTGAGCGTCGCACCGAGCCCGTCCGGTCGGAGCGCCGCGAGCGAGATGGCCCGCTGCGCCTGCAGCGCCCACGCCTGCCGGGCGTTCGCGTCGGCGGCGTTGAGGTCGGCGATGGTGCGCGCGATGCGGATGAACGGCACGCGGTACGGCACCTCGAACAGCGGAAGTCCGTGGCGTTCGCACGCCTCGACGAGCGGTGCGGGCGTGGCGGGCCGCACCACCTCGGCGCCGAAGCCGAGCGCGGCGAGGCCCGCGCCCTCGAGCCGCGCCACGTACGCGTCGAAGACATCCGGGTCGTCGCGGGACGGGTCGGCGCCGAACTGGGTGCCGGTGGTGAGCAGCACCTGGCCGGGCTCGAGGAACGGCGCGGGGTCGTCGAGATCGGAGCTGTGCACCCAGGGCACGGGCGCGTCGAGGACGCCGTCGGGCAGGTGCGACTCGTCGACCAGTGGAGTGAGCGCGAGGTCGCCGCGCTCGAGCAGGGTGCGCACGGTGGGCTTCACGGGACCTCCTCGGTGTACGCCGCGTCGAGAACACTGGGGTCGAGTGTACATCGGGGAGGGGGTGGCATCCGTTCGCCGCTGCCTACCATGGCCCGACACCGCCACCGTCGTCACCGCATCGGAGCACCCATGACCCTCGTCGAACCCACGGCCACCGCCGTCGGCGGCCCCTCGCTCGCCCAGGAGCGCCGCCTCGTCACCAGCATCCCCGGCCCCCGCTCGCAGGAGCTCATGACCCGCAAGGCCGGCGCCGTCGCCAAGGGCGTGGGCACCACCATCCCCGTCTCGGTCGTCGCGGCCGGCGGCGGCGTCATCGTCGACGCCGACGGCAACTCGATCATCGACCTCGGCTCGGGCATCGCCGTCACCGGCGTCGGCAACTCGAACCCGCGCGTCGTCGAGGCCGTCACCGCGCAGCTCAACGCCTTCACCCACACCTGCTTCACCGTCGCGCCCTACGACAGCTACGTCGCCGTGGCCGAGAAGCTCAACGAGCTCACCCCCGGCGACCACGAGAAGCGGTCGGCCCTGTTCAACTCCGGCGCCGAGGCCGTCGAGAACGCCGTGAAGATCGCCCGCCACTTCACCAAGAAGATGGCCGTCGTCGCGTTCGACCACGCCTACCACGGCCGCACCAACCTCACCATGGGCCTCACCGCGAAGAACATCCCGTACAAGGACGGCTTCGGCCCGTTCGCGCCCGAGGTGTACCGCGCACCCCTCAGCTACCCGCACCGCGACAACGGCCTCTCGGGCGCCGAGGCCGCCGCCCGCGCCATCACGCAGATCGAGAAGCAGATCGGCGCGAACAACCTCGCCGCGATCATCATCGAGCCCATCCAGGGCGAGGGCGGCTTCATCGTGCCCGCCCCCGGCTTCCTGCCGGCGCTCGTGAAGTGGGCGAACGAGAACGACGTCGTCTTCATCGCCGACGAGGTGCAGACCGGCTTCGCCCGCACGGGCGCCTGGTTCGCGAGCGAGCACGAGGGCATCGTGCCCGACCTGATCGTCACCGCGAAGGGCATCGCCGGCGGCCTGCCGCTCTCGGCCGTCACCGGCCGCGCCGACATCATGGACTCCGCCCACGCCGGCGGCCTCGGCGGCACCTACGGCGGCAACCCGCTCGCGTGCGCCGCCGCGCTCGCCGCGATCGACTCGTACGACCAGGACGGCCTCATCGAGCGCGCCCAGCAGATCGGCGCCGTGCTCATCGGCCGCCTCAACGCGCTCCGCACCGCCGACGCCCGCATCGGCGACGTCCGCGGCCGCGGCGCCATGGTCGCCATCGAGCTCGTCGATCCCGCGACCGGCGCGCCCGACGCGGCGCTCACCGGCAAGCTCGCCGCGTACGCCCACGCCAACGGCGTGCTCGTGCTCACGTGCGGCACCTACGGCAACGTCATCCGCTTCCTCCCGCCGCTCACCATCGGCGACGAGCTGCTCATCGAGGGCCTCGACGTCATCGCCGAGGGGCTGAAGCAGGCATGAACCCCGTGACGGCGCCGACGATGTCGCCGACGGATGCCGCGGCATCCGTCACCCGCCCCGCCCCCTCGGTCGACGCCGAGGCGACCCCGCTCGCCGACGCGCGCGCCCAGCTCGCCGAGGCCGTCGCCCTGCTCGGCTACGGCGACGGACTCCACCAGATGCTCGCGACCCCGCGCCGCGAGCTCAGCGTGGCCGTGCCGCTGCGCATGGACTCGGGCGAGAGCCGCCTGTACCTCGGCTACCGCGTGCAGCACAACTTCTCGCGCGGCCCCGCCAAGGGCGGCCTGCGCTACGCGCCGAACGTGAACCTCGACGAGGTGCGCGCGCTCGCCATGTGGATGACCTGGAAGTGCGCCCTCCTCGACGTGCCGTACGGCGGCGCCAAGGGCGGGCTCGCGATCGACCCGCGCGAGCACTCGCAGGCCGAGCTCGAGCGCGTCACGCGCCGCTACACGAGCGAGATCCTCCCGATCATCGGCCCGGAGCGCGACATCCCCGCACCCGACATCGGCACCGACGAGCAGACCATGGCCTGGATCATGGACACCTACTCGGTGAACTCCGGCTACACCGTGCCCGGCATCGTCACCGGCAAGCCGATCTCGCTCGGCGGGTCGCTCGGCCGCGCCTCCGCCACCTCGCGCGGCGTCACGCACATCGCGCTCGCCGCGCTCCGGCACGCCGGGTTCGAGCCGTCGCGGTCGACCGCCGCCGTGCAGGGCTTCGGCAAGGTGGGTGCGGATGCCGCGCGGTTCCTCGCCGAGGCCGGCGTGCGCGTCACCGCGGTGAGCGACCAGTACGGCGCGGTGCGCAACGACGGCGGGCTCGACATCGAGGCGCTCGCAGACCACGTGCGCGCCACCGGCTCGGTCGTCGGGTTCGCCGGCGCCGATGAGCTCGACCGCGACGCCGTGCTCACGCAGCACGTCGACCTGCTCGTGCCCGCCGCGGTCGAGGGCGTGCTCAACGAGTCCAACGCCCGCGAGGTGCTCGCCCGTGTCATCGTCGAGGGCGCCAACGGCCCCACGACGCCCGCGGCCGACGCGATCCTCCGCGAGCGCGGCGTGCTCGTCGTGCCCGACATCCTCGCCAACGCGGGCGGTGTCATCGTCTCGTACTTCGAGTGGGTGCAGGCCAACCAGGCGTACTGGTGGCGTGCCGACGAGGTCGAGAGCAGACTTGAGGAGCGGATGCTGAACGCCTGGCGTCACGTCCTCGGCTACGCCGAGGCCCGCGACCTCTCGCTCCGCACCGCCGCCACGGCGCTCGCCGTCGAGCGCGTCGCCGAGGCGCACCGCATCCGCGGCCTCTACCCCTGATCGCGCGAGACCCGCGCACGACTGGAACGGACAACCAACGCATGACCACTGCAACGCAGGAATCCGCACTCCTCGACCGCGTCGCCGACGGCCTCTTCATCGGCGGCGAGTGGGTCGAGGCCGAGGGCGGCAAGACCTTCGAGGTCCGCGACCCGTCCACGGGCGAGGTCATCAAGTCGATCGCCGACGCGTCGGCCGCCGACGGCATCCGCGCGCTCGACGCCGCCGTCGCCGCGCAGGACGCGTGGGCCGCGACGGCCCCGCGCGAGCGCGGCGAGATCCTCCGCCGCGCGTTCGACCGGCTCATCGAGCGCCGCGAGGACTTCGCGCTGCTCATGACGCTCGAGATGGGCAAGCCGCTCGCGGAGGCGCGTGGCGAGGTCAATTACGGCGGCGAGTTCCTCCGCTGGTTCAGCGAGGAGGCCGTGCGCATCACCGGCCGCTACGGCTGGAACCCGGAGGGCACCGGCCGGATCGTGGTCGCGCAGCGCCCCGTCGGCCCGTCGTACTTCATCACGCCGTGGAACTTCCCGCTCGCGATGGCCACCCGCAAGATCGCCCCGGCGCTCGCCGCGGGCTGCACCGTCGTCGTGAAGCCCGCCGCGCTCACGCCGCTCACGACCATCGCGTTCGTGCAGCTGCTCGAGGAGGTCGGCCTGCCGAAGGGCGTCGTGAACGTCGTCACCACGACGAGCTCGTCGAAGGTCTCGGGTCCGATCATCGCCGACCCGCGCCTGCGCAAGCTCTCGTTCACGGGCTCGACCGAGGTCGGCCGCAAGCTCATCGAGCAGTCCGCGCAGGGCATCCTCCGCACGTCGATGGAGCTCGGCGGCAACGCGCCGTTCGTCGTCTTCGAGGACGCCGACCTCGACAAGGCCGTGGAGGGCGCGCTCGTCGCGAAGTTCCGCAACATCGGCCAGGCGTGCACGGCCGCGAACCGGTTCATCGTGCACGAGTCGGTCGCCGCCGAGTTCGCCAAGCGCGTCACCGAGCGCGTCTCGGCGATGCGCGTCGGCCGCGGCACCGAGGACGGCGTCGCGATCGGTCCGCTCATCGACGAGAACGCGGTCGCCTCGACCGATGAGCTCGTGCAGGACGCGGTCTCCAAGGGCGCGAAGGTGCTCGCCGGCGGCGCCCCCGTCGACGGCACCGGCTCGTTCTACGCCCCGACCGTGCTCGGCGACGTCTCGGCCGATGCCCGCCTGCTCCGCGAGGAGATCTTCGGACCGGTGCTCGGCATCACCACGTTCGCCGACGAGGACGAGGCGGTGCGCCTGGCGAACGCCACCGAGTACGGCCTCATCTCCTACGTGTTCACGCAGGACCTCGCGCGCGGCCACCGCATGATCGACCGCCTCGACACCGGCATGATGGGCCTCAACACGGGCCTCGTCTCGAACGCGGCCGCCCCCTTCGGCGGCGTCAAGCAGTCGGGCATCGGTCGCGAGGGCGGCTTCGAGGGCATCCACGAGTTCCTCGACACCAAGTACACCCTGATCCCGGCCTAGCGCCGGGTGGGGCGGATGCCGCGACCCCCCGCGTCGCGGCATCCGCCCCCATCTCTCTCTCGCTGCTGCTTTTCTCAGGACCCGCTCGCCGAACCGGGCCGCTTCTCAGGACGACACGCCGCTCCGAGCGGCGACACGCCGGATAACTCCTGAGAAGAGCAATCAGACCCCGCACACCGAAGGAACACCATGCAACGCATCGACACCGACGTCGTCATCGTCGGCGCGGGCGCGGCCGGCCTCACGGCCGCGACCGAGCTCGTCAGGGCCGGGCGCGACGTCGTCGTGCTCGAGGCGCGCGACCGCGTCGGCGGCCGCCTGCACACCGACGTCATCGAGGGCGCCATGCTCGAGGTCGGCGGCCAGTGGGTCTCGCCCGACCAGGACGCGCTCATCGAGACGCTCGACGACCTCGGCCTCGAGACCTACCCGCGCTACCGGCACGGCGTCAACGTCTACATCGGGCCCGACGGCGAGGTGAAGAAGTTCGAGGGCGACATCTTCCCGGTGCCGCCCGCGACGGAGCAGGAGATCCTCACCCTCATCGAGCAGCTCGACGCGCTCGTCGCCGAGATCGACCCCGAGCAGCCGTGGGCGCACCCGCGCGCCAAGGAACTCGACGAGATCTCGTTCGCCCGGTGGCTCGAGACGCAGACCGACGACGAGGAGGCCCGCGAGAACATCGGCATGTTCATCGCCGGCGCGATGCTCACCAAGCCCGCGCACGCGTTCTCGGCGCTGCAGGCCCTGCTCATGGCGGCATCCGCGGGCTCGTTCTCGAACCTCGTCGACGCCGACTTCATCCTCGACCGCCGCGTGGTCGGCGGCCTGCAGCTCGTGCCGATCGGCCTCGCCGAGCGCCTCGGCGAGCGCGTGCGCCTGAACCAGCCCGTGCGCACCATCCGCTGGCAGTCGGATGCCGCACCCGGCCAGGCCGCGGTCGTGGCCGTGACCGACGACCTCGAGGTGCACGCGCGCGAGGTCGTGCTCGCCGTGCCGCCGATCCTCGTGAACCGCATCTCGTACGAGCCGCCGCTGCCCCGCCGACAGCACCAGCTGCACCAGCACCTGTCGATGGGCTTCGTCATCAAGGTGCACGCCGTCTACGAGACGCCGTTCTGGCGCGAGCAGGGCCTGTCGGGCACCGCGTTCAGCCCGTGGGAGCTCGTGCACGAGGCGTACGACAACTCCAACCACGACGACCCGCGCGGCACGCTCGTCGGCTTCGTCGCCGACGAGGCCGCCGACGGCGTCTTCGAGCTCAGCGCCGAGGAGCGCAAGGCGCGCATCCTCGAGTCGATGTCGCACTACTACGGCGAGCAGGCGAAGCATCCGGTGGTCTACTACGAGTCCGACTGGGGCTCGGAGGAGTGGACCCGCGGTGCGTACGCGGCGAGCTTCGACATGGGCGGCCTCGCCCGCTACGGCGCCGACCTGCGCACGCCGGTCGGTCCCATCCGCTTCGCGTGCTCGGACATGGCGGGCAAGGGCTACCAGCACGTCGACGGCGCCATCCGCATGGGGCGCCTCGTCGCCGCGCAGATCCTGGAGGAGCTCGCATGACCGACGTGACCATCGTCGTCGGGTACACCGCCAACGAGGCCGGCGCCGACGCCCTGGCGCTCGCCAACCGCGTCGCCTCCGCGGCCGAGGCGCTGCTCGAGGTCGTGATGATCCTCCCGTCCGAGGCGCGTAATGCCTTGGTGCCCGCCGACGCCGGCTACGAGCGGTACCTGCGCGAGCAGTCGCGAGAGTGGCTCGCCGAGGCGTCGAAGCACCTGGGGGCGGATGTCGCGTCGAAGCTGCACCTGCGCTACGCCGAGTCGTACGCCGAGGGCCTCGTCGCGGCTGCGCACGAGTTCGGCGCCTCGCTCATCGTGGTCGGCGCCGCCGGCGGCGGACTGCTCGGCCGCTCGCGCATCGGCTCGGTCGCCAACGAGCTGCTGCACTCCTCGGACGTGCCGGTCGTGATCGCGCCCGCCGGGTCCCGCGAGGTGCCCGCCTCGCAGGGCGTGACGCGCGTGACGGCGTGCGTCGGCACCCGCCCCGGCGCCGACGCGCTGCTCGAGTCGGCGATCGTGCTGGCCCGGGCGACGAAGGCGCCGTTGCGACTTCTCTCTCTCGTGCCGATCGACCTGCCCCACGGCCTCGACCCGGAGCTCGTCGCGCTGACGAGCACGGTGCACGCCGAGGAGGTCCTCGACGAGGCCCGCCAGGCACTGCCCGACGGCATCGAGGCGACCGTCGAGACCGCGACGGGCGCGTCCATCGAGGACGCCGTCCGCGCGCTCGACTGGCACCCGGGCGAGCTCGTGCTCGTCGGCTCGAGCCGCCTCGCGGCACCGCGCCACCTGTTCCTGGGCTCGACCGCGGCGAAGATGCTGCGCGAGCTTCCGGCGCCCATGATCGTGGTGCCGCGCACCACCCGCTCCTCCTGAAAGACCGTGCAATGACGCAAACCAATCCCTCCCAGGCCCCGCTGACCGAGGCGACCCGTGCGGTCGACTCGTCCGATCACGGCATCAGCAAGAAGGGGCTGTCGGCCGGCTCGGTCGGTCTCATCGGCGCGATCGTCATCGGCATCTCGTGCATCGCCCCGGCGTACACGCTGACTGCGGCGCTCGGCCCGACGGTGTCCGAGGTGGGCACGCAGGTTCCCGCGATCATCCTGCTCGGGTTCATCCCGATGCTGCTCGTGGCGTTCGGCTACCGCGAGCTGAACCGCCGCATGCCCGACTCGGGCACGTCGTTCACCTGGGCGACGCGCGCGTTCGGTCCGTGGATCGGCTGGATGGCCGGCTGGGGCCTCGTGGCCGCGACCATCCTCGTGCTGTCGAACCTCGCCGGCATCGCGGTCGACTTCCTGTTCCTCGCGATCTCGCAGGTCGTCGGGAACCCGGAGATCGCCGGCATCGCCGCGAACCCGTTCGTGAACGTGGTCGTGTGCCTGCTGTTCATGCTCGGCGCGACGACGATCTCGTACCGCGATATGCAGACCACCCAGAAGCTGCAGTACTGGCTGGTCGGGTTCCAGGTGCTCGTCCTCGTCATCTTCTCGGGCGCGGCGCTCGTCGAGGTCGCGAACGGCAACGCGTTCGACGCGACGCCTATCGAGCTCAGCTGGTTCAACCCCTTCGCGGTGAGCGACTTCAGCGCCCTGGCGGCCGGCCTGTCCCTGTCGATCTTCATCTTCTGGGGCTGGGACGTCACCCTCACCATGAACGAGGAGACGAAGGGCTCCGAGCGGACCCCGGGCCGTGCGGCGACGCTGTCGGTGCTCATCATCGTCTCGCTCTACCTGCTGATCTCCGTCTCGCTCATCTCGTTCGCCGGCGTCGGCGACGGCGAGTACGGCCTCGGCAACCCCGACATCCAGGACAACGTGTTCTTCGCGCTGGCCGGGCCGGTGCTCGGCCCGCTCGCGATCCTCGTCTCGCTCGCGGTGCTCACGAGCTCCGCGTCGAGCCTGCAGTCGACGTTCGTGTCGCCGGCCCGGACGCTCCTCGCGATGGGTCACTACGGCGCGCTGCCGAAGAAGTTCGCGCAGGTGAGCCCCCGGTTCTTCACCCCCGGGTACGCGACGATCGTGTCGGCGGTCGTGGCATCCGTCTTCTACGCGGTCATGCGGTTCGTGAGTGAGAACGTGCTGTGGGACACCATCACCGCGCTCGGCATGATGATCTGCTTCTACTACGGCATCACGGCGTTCGCGGCGGTGTGGTTCTTCCGCAAGACGTGGTTCCGGTCGGTGCGCGAGTTCTTCTTCACGCTCCTGTTCCCGCTCGTCGGCGGCGTGATCCTGTCGGTGCTGTTCTTCACGACGCTGATCGACAGCATGGACCCCGACTACGGCTCGGGCTCGGCGATCGGCGGCGTCGGCCTCGTGTTCATCCTCGGCATGGTGGTGCTGCTCACGGGCGTGGTCATCATGATCTGGCAGGCGATCAAGCGTCCCGCGTTCTTCCGCGGCGAGGTGCTCTCGCGCGCCTCGGCCGACTGAGCCGCGCCGGGTCCCGCGTCGCCTCACCGCGCGGGGCCCGCGCGAACCGAACCGCCCCGCCGGCGACACCCGGCGGGGCGGTTCCGCGTTCCCGCCGGTGCCGGCGCCGCATCCTTCATGCGCGAGGGGACGCAACACGCCGTCCGGGCGGCTGGCCCGACGGCGTGTTGCGTCCCCTCGGCGGGGCTGGGCGGGCCGGGGGCGGCGGGCTGATGGCGCCGGCGGGCGTCAGTCCGCGGCGGGCGCGGATGTACCGGTGTAGGCGGCGTATGTGGTGTCGGCCGCCCGGCGGGCGATCGCGGCATCCGCCCCGCTCGCCTCGTGGGCCACGGCCCATCGGTCGGCGCTCAGGCGCTGGAACCGCCGGCCCTCGTCGGACTGCAGCCACTCGGCGGAGTTGTCGGGGCGGATCTCGCCGGTCGTGAGGTGCTGGCTGAGTCCGAGCAGCGCCCCGTCCCATCCGATTCCGGTCGCCGACGGCCCGAACTGCTCCCACATCTCGGCGCCGAGGTCGTCGGCGAGCGCGACGTGCTCGAGTTCGACGCGGGTGTGCGTCTCGTCGACGGCGCTGAGCCGCACCGTGAGCCAGGTGACGCCCCCGCCGAACTCCCACGTGACGCCGTACGAGTTGGGGGCGTCGCACGTCTGGACGGTGCCGCCCGCATTGCCCTCGACCTGGTAGTGGCCGCCGAGGCGCAGGTCGCCCGTGACCGGGAGGAACCAGCGGGGGATCCGCTCGACCGACGTGAGCGCGTCCCACACGTCGTCGATCGGAGCCGGGTAGGTCTGCGCGAGGGTCTGCACGCGCGTCACGGCGCCGTCGCGCGTGCCGTCGGTGAGGCCGCGGTCGACCGCGGCGATCTGGGCGTTGATGTCCATGTCAGGTCTCCTTCGTCTGCGTCGTCGGTGAAGCGGATGCCGCGAGCCGGCGCGCCCGCGCCGACCGGGCCAGTTCGGTGCCCAGTGCGTCCAGGCGCGGGCCCCAGAAGCGCTCGAACGGCGTGAACCACTCGGCCGCCTCGCGCATCGGCTCGGGGTCGAGCGCGTAGAGGCGCCGGGTGCCCTCGGCCCGCACCGTGGCGAGGCCGGCTTCGCGCAGCACCCGGAGGTGCTGCGATACGGCGGGTTGGCTGATGCCGAACTCGCGCTGCACGACGCGCCCGACCTCTCCCGCGGCCAGTTCGCCATCGGCGAGCAGTTCCACGATCCGGCGTCGGACCGGATCGCCGAGGAGGTCGAGCGCGTGCATGCCACCATAATTCACCAACAACTTATATAAGTCAACGCGCAATTATGGGCCTCCCTCCCACCTCCGGCCCGGCGCGGCCCGGGTCCCAGGGCGGGCGGCCGTTCACGGCGGATTCCCGGCGACGACGCACCGGCCCGGATGGATCCCGGCGGTACCGTGACGACAGGCCGATCACCGGGAGGGCGCATGTCGGAGCACGATCTCATCGCGGCGTGGCGGGCGAGCCGCTGGCACGTGATCGTCTCGCAGCTCGGGCCGACCTTCCTGCTCACGCTCACGACGTGGTTCCTGCTCGTCGGGCTCGCCGACGCCGAGCTGCCGGTGCGCCTCGCCGCGGCCGGGATCCTGCTCGCCTCGGGGATCCTCGGGGCCGTCGCGCAGGTCAGCGCGGCGAACGAGGGGCTCGCGGTGATCGACGACCTCCGGACGCTTCCGGCGGCGACGCCCCTCGGGCGGCGGATCGCGGCATCCGCCCTCTGGATGCAGGTCGTGAAGTGGGTCACGCCGACGATCTTCGTGCTGATCTACCTCGCGCTGCTCTGGGCGATGTTCCTCGGCTGACTCGCAGCAACGGGGCCTACCGCGGCGCAGGACGCTGCGGTTACCGTGAACGAGGACGCCCGACGGCGGGCGCGGAGGGAGACCACCCAGATGGCCGCGTACGACGACATCATCGCCAACATCCCGATCTCCGACCTGTCGCGGCGCCTCGGCGTCGACGAGGCGACGACGCGTCGCGCGGTCGACGAGGCGCTCCCGGCGCTGCTCGGCGGCATGGGCGCGAACGCGCAGGACCCCGCGGGGGCCGCGTCGCTCGAGCGCGCGGTGCAGCAGCACCCGGCGACGCTGTTCGAGGGCGGCGTGAACCTCGACGAGGTCGACGAGCAGGACGGCGACAAGATCGTCCACAACGTCTTCGGCCGGAACACCGACCAGGTCGTGCAGAAGCTCGGCGCGTCGGGCAGCACCGACCAGGGCCTGATCCAGAAGCTGCTGCCGATCCTCGCGCCGATCGTGCTCAGCTTCCTCGCGAGCCGGTTCGCGAAGCGCCAGCAGAACCCCGGGCAGGCGGATGCCGCGCCCACGGGCGGTGGCGGCGGCATCGGCGACCTGCTGGGCGGCCTGCTCGGCGGCGGTGGCGGCGGTGCGGGTGCCGGCGGCGGGGCCGGCGGCATGCTCGGCGGCCTGGGCGACCTGCTCGGCGGACTCCTCGGCGGCGGCAAGCGCTGACCCTACCCGCACGGGCGGGCCGGCGACGGATGCCGCATCGACCCGCCGCAGGCACCCCTGCGTAGACTGTCACGGTGCCTGTGAACCCCGAGCTGCAGGGGCGCGTGTTCGCGCCCACCGCGCCGTACCTCGTCGGCCGCGAGAAGGTGCGCGAGTTCGCGCGCGCCGTGTTCGCGACGAACCCCGTCAACGTCGACGTCGACGCCGCCCGCGCCGCCGGGTACGACGACGTCGTCGCGCCGCCCACGTTCGCGGTGGTCGTGCAGGAGCACACGCTCGCGCAGTTGCTCGCCGAACCCGACGCCGGCATCGACTTCTCCCGGGTCGTCCACGGCGACCAGCGGTTCACGTCGTCGCGTCCGATCGTCGCGGGCGACGAGCTGACCGCGACGCTCACCGTGTCGGGCGTGAAGACGCTCGGCGCCCACTCGATGGTGACCGCCGAGTCGGTCATCACGGATGCCGCGGGCGCGCACGTCGTCACCGCGATCTCCACCCTCGTCGTGCGAGGAGACGACTGATGGCCGCCGCCCCCACCATCCCCGACTTCGACGCGCTCGCCGTCGGCGACGTGGTCGCCGAACGCGACGTCCACCTCACGCGCGACTCGCTCGTCCGCTACGCGGGCGCCTCGGGCGACTTCAACCCGATCCACTACCGCGACGACGTGGCCGCCGCCGTCGGGCTGCCCGGCGTGCTCGCCCACGGCATGCTCACCATGGGGCTCGCCGTGCAGCCGGTCGTCGACTGGGCCGGCGACCCCGGCCGCGTCGCCGACTACCAGGTGCGCTTCACGCGTCCGGTGGTCGTCGACCCCGAGGCGGGCGCCGACGTGAGCGTCACCGCCAAGGTGGGTCAGGTCGACGCCGAGGCCCGCGCTGCGCGCATCGACCTCACCGTGACCTTCGAGGGCGCCACGGTGCTCGGCAAGGCCCAGGTGCGGGTGGTGCTCGCCTGACATGACCGACGCCGCGACCACGGAGGAGCCCGGCATCCGCTTCGCCGACCTCACGACCCTGCGCGTGGGCGGGCCGATCGGCCGCCTCGTGACGGCGACGACCCCCGACCAGCTCGTCGCGCACGTGCGCGAGGCCGAGGCGTCGGGCGGGCCGTGGATGGTGCTCGGCGGCGGATCGAACCTGCTCGTCGGCGACGACGGCTTCGCCGGCACGGTCGTGCACATCGCGACGCGCGGCATCGAAGTGCACCCCGGCGACGACGAGGGCACCGTGCGCCTGCGCGTGCAGGCCGGCGAGAACTGGGATGAGCTCGTCGCGTTCACCGTCACCCGCGGCTACTCGGGCCTCGAGGCGCTGTCGGGCATCCCCGGCTCGGTGGGCGCGTCGCCCGTGCAGAACATCGGCGCGTACGGGCAGGAGGTCTCCGATGCGCTCATCGGCATCGAGTTCCTCGACGAGGGCGCCGACGAGCCGCGCTTCATGTCCGCCGACGAGCTCGAGCTCGGGTACCGCACGTCGGTGCTGAAGCAGGGGCTGCGCGGGGTCGTGGTGTCGGTCGAGTTCGCCCTCCACGACACGACCGCCGAGCGCGAGGTGCTCGGCGAGCCGGTGGGCCGGCCGGTCGCCTACGCGCAGCTCGCGCAGGCCCTCGGCGTGCAGCTCGGCGACCGGGTGCCGGTCGCGCGGGTGCGCGAGGCCGTGCTCGCGCTCCGCTCGGGCAAGGGCATGGTCCTCGACCCCGACGACCCCGACTCGGTGAGCGCCGGGTCGTTCTTCACCAACCCGATCGTCTCCGAGCACGTCGCCCGCACCCTGCCCGGCGACGCGCCGCGCTGGTACCTCGACCCCGACGAACCCGACGAGGTCACCCCGCTCGCCGAGCTGGAGGCCCGGTCGCCGCTCGACGCGTTCCTCGCCCACCAGGCCGAGGTCGAGCAGGCCGAGCAGCGGTCGGATGCCGCACCCGACGAGCCGCTCGTGAAGCTCTCGGCCGCGTGGTTGATCGAGCACAGCGGCATCCGTCGCGGCTTCGCCCTGCCCGGGTCGCGCGCGGGCATCTCGACGAAGCACACGCTCGCGCTCACCAACCGGGGCGGCGCCTCGGCCGAGGAGATCGCGCAGCTCGCCCGGTTCGTGCAGGGACGCGTGCAGGCCGAGTTCGGCATCACGCTGCACCCCGAGCCGGTGCTGATCGGCCTCGAGCTCTAGCCGAGGGCCCCGACTCCGACGCGGCGTCAGCCGGCGTCGCGCTCGGCGAGGAGCCGCTCCCGCACCTCCCGCCGCAGCACCTTGCCGATGAGCGAGCGCGGCAGCTCGTCGACCGCGACGATGCTGCGCGGCACCTTGTACGGGGTGAGGCTCTCGCGGCAGAAGTCGCGCATCGCGCCGGCGTCGAACGCGGCGCCGTCGCGCAACTCGACCACGGCGGCGACCTCCTCGCCGCCCGCGTCGCGCGGCAGTCCGACGACGGCCGCACCGCGCACGTCGGGGTGCGCGAGCAGGACGCCCTCGACCTCCGACGGCGCCACGTTGAAGCCGCCCGTGATGATGAGCTCCTTGCGCCGGTCCACGATCGTGACGAACCCGTCGTCGGACACCCGCACGATGTCGCCCGTGCGCAGCCATCCGCCCGGCAGCAGCGTCTCGGCCGTCTCGGACGGCCGCCGCCAGTAGCCCTCGAACACCTGCGGACCGCGGAGCAGCAGCTCGCCCTCCTCGCCGGCGGGCACGTCCTCGGTCGGGCGCTCGGCATCGACCACCCGGATCTCCGTGCTGGGGAACGGCACGCCCACGGTGCCCGGCCGACGGGTGGGGCCCATCGGGTTCCCGATGGCCACCGGCGAGGACTCGGTCATGCCGTATCCCTCGACGAGGAGGCCGCCGGTCACGCCCTCCCAGCGGTCGACCGAGGCGGTCGGCAACGCCATCGCCCCAGAGATCGCGTAGCGGATGCCGCGCAGCGGGGCGGTGCTGCCGCGAGCCTCGGCGGCGCGGGCCAGCGCGTCGTAGATCGGCGGGACCGCCGGCAGGAAGGTCGGCGGGGATTGCTTCGCCGCGGCGAAGACCAGGTCGACATCGAACTTCGGGAACAGCACGAGCTTCGCGCCGAGGCTCATCGCGAAGGTCAGGCACAGCGTCATGCCGTAGGCGTGGAACAGCGGCAGCACCCCGTAGAACACCTCGTCGCCCTCGCGGAGACCCGGAACCCAGGCGCGCCCCTGCATGGCGTTGGCGCGCAGGTTGCGGTGGGTGAGCACGGCGCCCTTGGGCGTGCCGGTGGTGCCGCTGGTGTACTGCAGCAGCGCGGTGTCGCCGAGCGCGGGCCGCGGATGCCGCTTCGAGAGCGGACGCGCGTCCTGCACGTCCTGCCAGGCGACGACGCCGCGCGCCGTGGGCCTGGTCGTGAGCGCCGCGCGTGCCGTGCGCGCCTTGCGCAGGGGCAGGCGGAGCGCCATCCGCTTGCCGAACGGGAGCGCCCTCGTGAGGTCCACCGAGATCACGTGCGCGGGCCGGATGTCGCGCGGGAAGTCGGCGATGGTGTCGGCCGTGGCGTCCCAGACGATCGCGACGGTCGCACCGTGGTCCTCGAACTGGTGGCGCAGCTCGCGTGCCGTGTAGAGCGGGTTGTGTTCGACGACGACGGCCCCGAGCCGGAGCACGGCGTAGAACGCGACGACGTGCTGCGGGCAGTTCGGCAGCACGAGGGCCACCCGGTCGCCCGGCCCCACCCCGAGCCGCCGGAGCCCTTCCGCGGCCCGCGCGATCTGCTCGCCGAGCTCGCGGTAGCTGGTCTCGGCGCCGAAGAACTCGAGCGCGGTGCGACGGTCGAACCGAGCGACCGCGTCGTCGATCAGGTCGACGAGCGTCTGCGTCGGCTCGTCGATCTCGTGCGGCACGCCCGGGGCGTAGTGCGCGAGCCAGGGCCGGTGCTCGTACGGATTCATCGTGGACCTTCCATCCGGGTGGTGCGAACGGCGGGCCGGTACACGTCGAGCGCGCCGGGCACGAGCCGCACGGTCGTGCGGTAGCCCGGGGCCGAGAGGTCGGCGGATGCCGCGGCCGGCTCGTCGACCGCGAGCTCGCCGTCGTGCGCGAACCCGGGCGGCTGACCGCCCCGCGGACGCACGTCGACGGTGACCTCGGTGTCGGTGTACGCCTCGACGCGCTCGGGGATCAGCCGGAGCCGCCGGAGCAGGCCCGCCGTCCGGCGCCCGAACGCGAGCGACGCGATCGCCCGCAGGTGGGAGCCCGCGTGGAGGATGCGCACGTCGAGCAGGCCGTCGTCGAGGTACTGCCGCTGCAGCGGAGCCGGGGTGTCGCGGTCGTTGCGTCCGAGTCCGATGAAGAGGGTCCACACCTGGGCGCGGCGTCCGTCGACCACGACCGTGGTCGGCTGCGCGCGGCGCAGCACGCGCTCGGCGGCCACCACTCCCGCGAGCCACTTGTTGCCGAGGCGTCGCTGCAGCACCTCGCGCGCCTGCACGAAGTCCGGGTAGATGCCGACGGATGCCGCGTTGATGACCGTGATCGGGTCGGCGTCGCCGAACGCGAGCTCGGCGACATCCGCTCGCACGCCTTCGCCGCGCTGCAGCGCCTCGGCGGCGACCTCGGCGGAGGGCACGCCCGCCGTGCGCGCGAAGTGGTTGAAGGTCCCGCCGGGCACGACGAGGAGCGGAACGCCCGCGCGCCGGGCCTCGTGCGCGACCGCGGCGACCGAGCCGTCGCCGCCGCAGATGCCGAGCACGCGCGGCGGCGTCGTTCGTGCGAGCGCGTCGCGCACCACCTCGCCGAGGTCCTCGTCGTCGTCGAGGATCCGCACCTCGGCGAGGGGCAGCCGGTCGCGGACGACGTCGAGGGGGTCGGTGCGCACGATGCTCGTGCCCGACGAGCGGTTGGCGACGACGAACACGCCCTCGCCCTCGGGCGACGCGGGCAGTTCCCGGTCGGCGCCCGCCGGCAGCGGGGTGGGCGGCGGGCCCGGCCGGGGGCGGACGACGGCGGCGCCGACCGCGGCCACGCCCGCGCCGATCGTGATGCCGCCGACCACGTCGGAGAGCCAGTGCGCGCCGACGTGCAGGCGCGAGTACGCGACGCCCAGCGCGACGGGGGCGATCGCCGCCCCGATCCGCGGCGACTCGAGGGCGACGCCCGTGGCGAACGCGGCCGCGCTCGCGGAGTGGCCCGACGGGAACGTGCGGCTCGACGGCTGCACCGGGAGGCGGCGTCCGATGGGGATGTCCTCGAGCGTGGGCCGGTCGCCGCCGAAGATGCGCTTGGCGATGAGGTTGGTGAGGGCGCTGGCCGCGGTGAGCGACAGGATGCCGCGCGCCGCCGCACGACGGCGGCCGACCACGGCGAGCACGCCCGCGATGGTGAACCACAGCACGCCCTTGTCGGCGAAGCCCGTGAGCCGGGACCAGAAGCGGTCGACGTGCGGATGCGAGTGCCATCCGTTCACGCGACGCGCGGCCGCGGCATCCGCTCGCTGCACCCAGGGCGGCAGCAGGCGCGCGCGGCGGACGGCGACGCGTACCCCCGTGACGACCCCCACGAGGCCAGCGTAGGCCCACGGCGTCGTCAGAGCAGCCCGAGCTCCATCGCGCGCGTGACCGCACGGGTGCGGTCGCTCACCTCGAGCTTCGCGAAGACGTTGATCAGGTGGGTCTTCACGGTCGCCTCGCCGATGTGCAGCAGGCGCGCGATCTCGGGGTTGGAGCGTCCGTCGGCGACGTGGCGCAGCACCTCGAGCTCCCGCGGCGACAGCGACGGCGCCGCCCGGCCCGCGGCGGCCGCTCCCTGGCGGACGCGCGTCACGAGCTTCGCCGCGATCGACGGCGCGAGCACCGTCTCGCCCGCGGCGACCGAGCGGATGCCGGCCAGGATCTCCTCCTGCGGCGCCGCCTTCAGCAGGTACCCGCTCGCGCCCGCCTCGATCGCGGCGAGGATGTGGTCGTCCGTCTCGTAGGTCGTGAGGACGAGCACGCGCGTGCCGCCGCCCGCCTCGGCGAGGATGCGTTCGGTCGCCGCCGCGCCGTCGAGCACGGGCATGCGCAGGTCCATCAGGACGAGGTCGGGGCGCAGCTCGGCCGCGAGCGCCGCGGCCTCGGCGCCGTCGGCGGCCTCGCCGACCACCTCGATGCCGGGTTCCGATTCGAGCAGCGCGACGATGCCCGATCGGACGATGGGGTGGTCGTCGGCGACGACGATGCGGATGGGCTCGGCGCCGTCTCCGGCTGCTCGCACGGTCATGACGTGACTCCCGTCGGATCGTCGGGGGCGGTGGTCGCGGCATCCGCCCTCGGCACGGTCACGCGCAGCACCGTGCCGCCGGACGCGCCGGGACCGAACTCGACGCGGCCGCCGACGAGCGCGACGCGGTCGCGCATGCCGGCGAGCCCGAAGCCGCCGTCGCCGGCCGCCGCGTCGCCCGGGCCGACCCCGTCGTCCTGCACTTCCAGCGTCACGGCGCCCGCGCCGGCCGCGACGCGCACCTCCGCCGCCGAGGCGTGCGCGTGCTTGCGCACGTTCGCGAGTCCCTCCTGCGCGCAGCGCAGCAGCACGACCTCCAGTTCGCGGTCGAGGTCCGCGGCATCCGTCGTCGCCGTCACCCGGACCCCGGTCTCGCGCTCGAACGCCGTGACGAGCCGCCGCAGCGCCTCGGCGAGTCCGGCGCCCGGATCGACGGGCGCGAGCGAGGCGACCAGTCCGCGCGCCTCGGTGAGCGCCTCCCGGGCCATCTGCTCCATGAGCTCGAGATCGCTGCGAGCGGATGCCGCGCCCGCGCCGTCGACGCCGTCGAGCCGCCGCTCAGCACGCTGCGCGACCATCACGAGCCCCGTGAGACTCTGCGCGATCGTGTCGTGGATCTCGCGCGCGACCCGGGCCCGCTCGTCGGCGACGCCCGCGTCGCGATGGACGGCGGCGAGCTGGCCCTGCGCCGCCTGCAGCTCGTCGAGCAGCCGGGCGCGTTCCTCGCCGTACATCGCGATCCGGGTGATCCAGAGGCCGAGGGCGATGCTGAACCCGACCGAGAGCGCGGCGATCGCGGTGCCCGTGACGAGCCCCGCCGGCCAGTGCCGGACCGCGTAGCCGGCGACGATCGCGACCGCGATGAGGAGGTTGGCGACGATCGCGGCGCGCGTCGACGGCGAGGTCGACCAGACGAACGGATAGAGGAACGCCTGCAGGATCGCGAACGACGGCTCGATCGTGGTGCCGACGGCGAGGATCACCGCGTAGGCGATCGCGACCGCGAGGTGACGGCGGCTCGATGCCACCGGCACGCACCCGCGGCCCCACGCGAGGTGGACGAGCAGGAACGCCCCGGCCGCCGCCCAGGTCGCCGCGTCGTCGGTCCCGAACGGCGGGTCGAGCAGGCTGATCGCGACGATGACGACCGCGACCGCCACCGCCGCGGCATCCCACCACCGCACGTTCTGCATCGACTCAGGCTCCCACAGCGGCCGTCAGGCGTCCCGGCGGATCCAGCGGAAGGTGAGGCGGCTGACGACCAGCCCGACGACCAGCCAGGCGAGCAGCACGAGCGCGACCCAGCCGAGATCCCACGACTCGTTCTGCTCGAGGACCGCGAAGTCCTCGGGGAGGAACACGGCGCGCATGCCCTGCGCCATCCACTTCAGGGGGAACAGGCTCGCGAGGTTCTGCATCCACTCCGGCAGCGCGTAGAACTGCAGGTAGACCCCCGAGATGAACTGCAGCACCAGCAGGATCGGGATGACGACCGCCGCCGCCGACTTGCCCGACCGCGGCACCGACGAGAGCGCGATGCCGAGCAGCGCCGACGTAGCGACGCCGAGCACGAACACCCAGGCGAAGGTCGCCCACTTCTCGGGCTCGGTCGGCAGGGCGATCCCGAACAGGGTCGCGGCGGCGAGGAGCAGCAGGGCGGCCTGGAGCAGGCCGGTCACGAACACCTGGCCGAACTTCCCGAGGAAGTACGACACCGGCGAGAGCGGTGTCCCGCCGAGGCGCTTCAGCGTGCCGTCGGACTTCTCCATGGCGATGTCGATCGCCAGGTTCTGCACGCCCGAGAGCAGCATGCCCGCCGCGAGCAGGCCCGGCAGGTAGTACGCCCCGACCGAGATGCCCTCGGCTCCCGGCCCGGGCTGGATGTCGCCCGAGGAGCTGAACGCCGCGGTGAAGATGCCGAGCATGATGAACGGGAACAGGAACGTGAAGAACACCGCGTCGGGCGTGCGGAAGTAGCCCACCACCTCGTAGCCGATGCGGCCGATGCCGACGGCGAGCCGGCCGGGCCGGGTGCCGCGTCGACGGCGGGCGTCGGGGGCGGTCGAGCGGATGTCGCGGGCGGTGCCGTCGGCGCGGTCGGTCGTGGTGCTCATGCGAGCGCCTCCTCGTCATCGGGGGCGACGCTTCCCGTCGCGCCCACCATCCCCAGGTAGATGTCCTCGAGGCTCGGGCGGATCACCTCGAGCCCGTCGGGTTCGCCGCCCAGGTCGCGCGCGACGGCGGCCACGAGCTCGGCGGGCCGCTCGGTGCGCTCCTCGCGGAGCACCCCGTCACGGTCGCGCCAGCGCACGATCGGCACCCGCGCCTCGGCGCCGCCGATCTCGCCGATCGGGGCGACCTCGACGAGCCGGCCGCCGACGATCACGCCGGCCCGGTCGCCGAGCTGCGCGGCCTCGTCGAGGTAGTGCGTGGTCAGCAGGATGGTGGTGCCCTCCTGCTTGAGGGCGCGGATGAGCGTCCAGAACTCGCGCCGCGCCTCCGGGTCGAACCCGGTCGTGGGCTCGTCGAGGAACAGCAGCTCCGGCCGGCCGATGATGCCGAGCGCGACATCCACCCGACGACGCTGGCCGCCGGAGAGCTTGGCGACGCGCGTGCGCGCCTGCGGCTCGAGCCCGACGGCGGCGATGACCTCGTCGACGTCGCGAGGATCGGGGTAGAACCGGGCGAAGTGGGCGAGCTGCTCGCGGACGGTGTACCGGCCGGGTTCGGCGGCCGACTGCAGCACGATGCCGATGCGGGCCTTCCAGTCGAGGCTGCCGTGCGCCGGGTCGGCGCCGAGCACGCTCACCTCGCCCGCGGTGCGGAGCCGGTAGCCCTCGAGGATCTCGATCGTCGTCGACTTCCCGGCGCCGTTCGGTCCGAGCAGCGCGAACGTCTCGCCGCGCTCGATGTCGAGGTCGATGCCGTCGACGGCGGCCTTGCCGCCGTAGTCCTTGCGGAGCCCGCGCACCCGCACGGCGGGGGCGTCCGATGTCGCGATCTGGTCCATGCTCCCGATCCTGCCCGCCCGCCCACGGCCGCGGTAGCCGTGATCCGGTCGATTCCGCCCTCCACCGACCGGTGGATGCCGGGGTCCCCGACGATCGAGTGTCCACATCGTGCGGGTCCGGTGCTCCGCGACCCGCATCGAGTGGACACTCGATCGGATCAGGCCCCGACGAGCAGGTGCGGGTGCTGCGCCTCGACCACGTTCGGGTGCGCGCGCAGCCGGCTCTTCAGCCAGTTCTCGCCGAAGACCGCGTGGAGCGGGTTCGCCGGGTCCTGCGTGACCCCCGCCGCCTCGGCCGCGAGGGCCGGCGGGAGTTCGATGGTCGGGATCGTGGCGTCGAGGGCCGGTCCGTGGAAGTAGGGGATCGAGATCCGCTCGGTGCCGGGCGCCGGGGAGACCACGCGGTGCAGCGTCGCCTTGAGATAGCCGCCGGTGGCGATCTCGAGGAGCTCGCCGATGTTCACCACGAACGCATGGGCGGGCGGGGTCACGTCGATCCACTCGCCGTCCTTCTCGACCTGCAGCCCGGCCTTGCCCTCCTCGACCGAGAGCAGCGTGAGCACCCCGAGGTCCTTGTGGGCGCCGACGCCCTGCGCGGGCTGCTCGGCCTCGACGCCGGGGTAGCGGGCGATCTTCATGTACGGCGACGGGTTCCTGAACGCCTCGTCGAACGTGTCGGCGGGTGCGCCGAGCGCCTCCGCCCAGGCGCGCAGCAGGCGCGAGCTCACCTCGTCGAGCCGGGCGATCCACTCCTCGGCGACCTCGCGCAGCTCGGGCAGCGCCTCGGGCCACAGGTTCGGGCCCTGCAGGATCCAGTAGTCGGGGGTGTCGGGTCCGGCGGGCACGGCAGGGCGCTCGGCGCCGATGTCGATCTGCTCGCGGATGTCGACGCGACCGAGCGTGCGCTCACCGCCCATGCGCGTGTAGCCGCGGAAGTGCGGGCTCGTGACGTTCTCGATCGCGAGCTTGTGCGACTCGGGCAGCGCGAAGAACGCGTGCGCCACCTCGTACGCGCGGTCGATCAGGTCAGCGGGGACGCCGTGGCCGACGAGCGAGAAGAAGCCCACCTCGTGGGTCGCGCGGCGCAGGTCGTCGCGGAACTGCGCCTGCTGCTCGGCGGTGCCGTTGAGGAGGGAGAGGTCGAGGACGGGGATGCCGGACATGTGCTGGTCCTTTCGAGGGTGCCGGGGATGGGTGCGCCGACGACGAGGCGGCCCCGGCATCCTTCGACGTCGGCTCGTGGCATCCGTTTCGATGGCGGTGCCTCGAAGAGCGGATGCCGCTGAGCTGACGCGGACGCGTCGGATGCGGCGTGAGCACGGGGGCTGCGGTCGGCGGCGCGGAGGAATCGCGCCCTGGGATCGTCGGGGAGACGATCGCCTAGCGGCGACAGCAGCGACAGGACTTGGTGCTCACGATGACGCACACGGTAGCACGACTCAGGTTGGAAGCACGAGCGAGACCGCGATGGCGAGCATCACGATGGCGATGACGCCGTCGAGGATGCGCCAGGCACGCGGGCTCGCCAGCACCCGGCCGAGCAGGCGGGCGCCGTACGCGAGCGAGAAGAACCAGACGACGCTCGCGAGCATCGCGCCGACGGCGAAGGTCCAGCGGAGGTCGCCGTACGTGGCGCCCACCGAGCCGAGCAGCACGACCGTGTCGAGGTAGACGTGCGGGTTCAGCCACGTCAGCGCCAGGCACGTGAGCACGACGGGGAGCAGCGCCGTCGGCCGGGCGATCACGCCGGTGGTCGAGGAGGATGCGCCGGCGCCCGCCCCGCTGGTCGGAGAGGACGCGTCAGCGCCCGCCCCGGTGGTCGAGTAGGACGCGTCAGCGCCCGTATCGAGACCCCCGGCACCGTCCTCCGCGACGAGCCCCGCCTCCGTTCCGCGGATGGCCCGCCGTGCCGCGAGCACCGCGTATCCCACGAGGAACGCCGCGCCCGCCCAGCGCGCGACGCCGACCAGCCACGGCATGGCCTGCAGCGCCGCGCCCATGCCGCCGACGCCCGCGGCGATGAGCACCGCGTCGGAGATCGCGCAGATCGCGGCGACGACGAAGACGTGCTCGCGGCGGATGCCCTGCCGCAGCACGAACACGTTCTGCGCGCCGATCGCGACGATGAGCGAGAAGCCGAGGCCGAGGCCGGCCACGAGCACGCTGAGATCCATGGCGTCAGGCTACGCAGCGCGCGCGATCAACTCCAGCTCAGGATTCTTCAGGAGCATTAGCATTGCTTCATGCAGATCCCGCTCGACCTGGCGCGCACGCTCGCCGCCGTGGTCGACGCCGGCACGCTCGAGGCGGCCGCCGCCGAGCTCAGCATCACGCCGTCGGCCGTGTCGCAGCGCCTCAAGCAGCTCGAGCAGCGACTCGGTCGAGTGCTCGTCGTGCGCTCGAAGCCGGTCCGCACCACCGAGGCCGGTGCCGCGGTCGTCCGCCTGGCTCGCCAACTCGCCCTGCTCGAGCACGACGCGCTCGCCGCGTTCGGCGGCGACGACGCGGCATCCGCTCGCCCCACCACCGTGCCCCTCGCGGTCAACGCGGACTCGCTCGGCACGTGGTTCCTGCCGGCGCTCGCGAGGATCGCCGAGCGCCACCGCGTCGTCTTCGACCTGCACCGCGACGACCAGGACTTCACCGCCGAGCTCCTCGAGTCGGGCACCGTCATGGGCGCCGTCACCTCCCGGGCGGCGGCGGTCGCGGGCTGCGTCGTCCGCCCGCTCGGGGTCATGCGGTACACCGCCGTCGCGACGCCCGGCTGGGTCGCGCGATGGTCTCCCGAGGGGGCGGATGCCGCGGCGCTCGCCGACGCGCCCCGGGTCGACTTCGATCGCCGCGACGACCTGCAGGGCGAGTACCTGCGGCTGCTGGGGACGGATGCCGCGGAGCCGCCCCGGCATTACGTGCCCGCCTCGAACGACTTCGCGACGGCCGTGAAGCTCGGACTCGGGTGGGGCCTGCTGCCCGGGTTCCAGTCCGACGACGAGCTCGCCGACGGTCGCCTCGTCGCCCTCGGCGGGCCGCCCATCGACGTGCCGCTGTACTGGCAGCAGTGGAACCTCGGCTCGCCCCTGCTCGACGCGATCGCCGAGGGGATCACGGCCGAGGCGCGCCGCGCCCTGCGACGCCCGCCGGTCGAGTAGGACGGGAAGCGGCCGGACCGAACCGGTGGTCGAGCCGGACGCGAAGCGCTCGTATCGAGACCTCAGAGGTTCTGCCCGATGTCCCACAGCCGGTCGGGGCGACCGTCGATCGCCTCCGACACCGCGAGCGCCTGGTCGTCGGACAACGACGCCACGTAGTCGATCACGCCGCGGCCGACCCCGAGCGCCGGCACGTCCGCGGCGTCCGGAACGGGCACGCCCTCGGGTCGCGTCTCGCGCAGCTGCGCGTACCCGTCGGTGGCGATCTCGACCAGCTCCTTCAGTCGCTGCGGGACGCGGTCTCGGTCGTCCTCATCGTGCACCCACGCGGTGAGCCCGTTGACCGCGCGGGTCAGCACCCGGCTGAGCCCGCGCTGGTACATGACGATGTCGGACCGGTCCAGGATGAAGTGACGGTGCACGAACTTCAGCACCTCGACCTCGTGCCACGCCCGCACGTCGAGCGTCACCGGGCCGGCCCGCACGACGCCCTCCGGCGACGGCACGACTGAGGACTGCAGGTGGTCGATCCACCGGTTCGCGAACGACGACAGCGCCCGTTCGGAGGCGATCGAGCCGTCGAACGGCATCGCGAGCAGGCCGTCGACGAGGTCGTCGGCTACCACGGACACCGCTTGGCGGAACGCATCGTCGTCCGCGATCCACGGGTCGCTCGCGTGCATCTTGCGGCGGAGCGCCTCGAGTGCGCTGCCGGGCGGGGCCGTGCGCCCGCGGAGCGCGTCGGCCTCGAGGTCGCGGAGCTGGGCGGTGAAGTCCATCCAGCCGCGGAACTCGCGCGCCACCGCGCCCTGGCTGAGCAGGCCCGCGCGGTAGAAGTCGTCGACGTCGTGGATGGAGTACGCGATGTCGTCGGCGATGTCCATGACGGAGCACTCGAGCGACTGGGTGAGCGGCGGGTGGCCGCGGCGCGCCTCGTGGAAGTCGGCGGCGTCGATGCCGTACGTCGAGAACTTCAGCACGTCGACCCCGTCGAGCGTGCGACGCAGGCCGCGGGGGAGCGGGCCGTCGCCGAGGGCCTCCACGTCGAGGTAGCGCGTCCACGGGTACTTCGCGACCGCCGTGCGGACCGCGGCGGTCAGGTTGAGCCCGCGGGGCGCCGCCTCGCTCACGTCGAGCGAGGCGAGGATGCGGTACGTCTGCGCGTTGCCCTCGAAGCCGTCGGTGAGGCCCAGCCGCTCGCGCGCGAGCCGGTCGAGCACGCGCTCGCCGAGATGCCCGAACGGCGGGTGTCCGAGGTCGTGGGCGCTCGCGGCCGCCTGCACGACGACGGCGTCGCAGCCGTGCTCGAGGGCGAGCGATCGCGCGGGCGACGCGGCATCCGTCAGCTTGACGGCGATCGCGCGCGCGACCGCGGTCACCTTGATCGAGTGGGTCAGGCGGTTGTGGATGAGCGGCCCCGCCCCGGGCTGCGCGATGACCTGCGTCACGGCCGACAGTCGGGAGAAGTACGGCGAGAACCGGATCCGCTCGAGGTCGAGGCGGAACTGCGAGTGCTCCCCGACCACGTCGGCGCTCCGGCGGGGCTCGTGGACGCGTCGCGTCGCGCGATCCATCGGCGGCACCCGGGTCAGCCGAACAGGCGCTGCAGGCGCTGGACGCCCTCGAGCAGCGGCTCGTCGCCGAGCGCGTAGCTGAACCGCAGGTACCCGCTCGGGCCGAACGCCTCACCGGGCACGGCTGCGACCTCGGCGCGCTCGAGCATGAGGTCGGCGAGCTCGAGCGAGGTCGTCGGCGTGACGCCGTCCCACTCGCGGCCGAGCAGGCCCGTGACATCCGGGTACACGTAGAAGGCGCCCTGCGGGACGGGCACCGCCATGCCGTCGATCTTCGACAGCTCGGCGACGATCAGGCGCCGGCGGCGGTCGAAGGCCTGCCGCATCCGCTCGACGGGCTCCTGGGGCCCGGTGAGGGCCGCGATCGCCGCGCGCTGCGAGATGTTCGACACGTTCGAGGTGAGGTGCGACTGGAGGTTCGCGGCGCCCTTCATGACGTCGGCCGGGCCGACCATCCAGCCGAGGCGCCAACCGGTCATCGCGTAGGTCTTGGCGACGCCGTTGACGAGGATGGTGCGGTCGGCGAGCTCCGGCACCGCCTCGACGATCGAGACCGCGCGCGGAGCGGTCGCACCCTCGTCGTCGGCGTACGTGAGGTTCTGGTAGATCTCGTCGGTGACGACCCAGATGCCGTGCTCGAGCGCCCACTCGCCGATCTCGCGGACCTGCTCGGGCGAGTACACCGCACCGGTGGGGTTCGAGGGCGAGACGAACAGCAGCACCTTGGTGCGCTCGGTGCGCGCCGCCTCGAGCTGGTCGACCGTGACGAGGTAGCCCTGGTCGCTGCCGGCGAACACGTCGACCTGCGTGCCGCCCGCGAGCTTGATCGCCTCGGGATACGTGGTCCAGTACGGCGTGGGGACGAGCACCTCGTCGCCCTCGTCGAGCAGCACCTGGAAGGCCTGGTAGACGGCCTGCTTGCCGCCGTTGGTCACGACGACCTGGCCGATGCCGACCTCGAGCCCGGAGTCGCGGAGGGTCTTGGCCGCGATGGCCTCGCGGAGGTCGGGCAGGCCCGCCGCGGGCGTGTACCGGTGGTTGTGCGGGTCGCGGACCGCCTCGAGCGCGGCCTCGACGATGTGCTCGGGCGTGGCGAAGTCGGGCTCGCCCGCGGCGTACGAGATGACCGGGCGGCCCTCGGCCTGCAGGGCTTTCGCCTTCGCATCGACCTTCAGGGTCGCGGACTCGGCGATGGCGGCGATGCGGGCTGAGAGACGTCGCTGTTCGTTCACGCGACCAGCCTAGGGTAGCGCCGGTCCGTGTCAGCGGATGCCGCGGGGAGCCCGCCCGCACGGAGCGGCGCCGCGGCAGTGCCCCCAGCCGCGGCGCCGGCGCCCGCCCCCACGGGCGCGTCTCAGGCTCGATCGTTGTAGACGGCCAGTTCCCTGCCGTGCACGGTGAGCGCGTAGATGACGAAGATGTTCAGCGCGATGACGATGAGCGACCACCACGGCTGGGCCGGGAGGACGAACAGGTGCCCGATCGCGCTGATCGAGGCGAGGATCACCGCCACGACCCGAGCCCAGGTCTGCCCGGCGAAGAGCGCGATCGCCGTGAGGATCAGCAGGGCGCCGATGAGCAGGTGCCACCAGCCCCACCCGGCGACATCGAAGATGAACAACTGCCCCTCGGTGCGGACGAAGTACGTGCTCGTGGGGTTCAGCACGGCGATGAGGCCGTAGATCGCGTCGATGGCTCCGGCGATGATCAGGATGGTGCCCGCGAACCATCCCCAGCCGACCCACCCCGTCACCTCGGTGCGCGCAGCGGTACGGGTGTTGCTCATCTTCGTGCTCCTTCCCGTACGGCGACGGCCCGGTCGGCTCGTTCCTCCGTACGCGCGACACGGTAATCCCGAGGCGGATGCCGCGGGCGGGACGTTCGTCCCGCGGGATTCCGGGCGGTTTGGTGCCGCTCCCGGCGTCGCATACACTTGGTGAGGTTGTTGAAGTCAGCCAAGATCTTCTGCGCCTTCTTCCGGGTCACCGCCCGTCGGGGGGAACGGGATCGGCGGCTTCGATCCATGTGATCCGCCGGTTGCGGGTCGCATAGGGCGGTGGCTCAATTGGTAGAGCAGCGGTCTCCAAAACCGCAGGTTGCAGGTTCGAGTCCTGTCCGCCCTGCGAGCCGGCCGGCGTCGGCCGGCCCATGAAAGGTGTACGAGTGGCCCGGAAAGTGATCGACGAACCCAGCGAGGAGATCGTCGCCGATGCCAAGCGCGAACGCGCGGCACGGCGCAACCCCTTCGCCCGGATCGCCCTGTTCATCCGGCAGGTCATCGGCGAGCTGAAGAAGGTCGTCACCCCGACGCGCAAGGAGCTGTTCACCTTCACCGGTGTCGTGCTGGTGTTCGTGGTGATCATGATGGCGATCGTCTGGGGTATGGACCAGGTGTTCGGCTGGCTGGTTCTGTACGTCTTCGGACAGCCGGGGGTCTGATCGGGCCGTCGGCCCGATACCCGCCGCCGTCTCCGGGCGGCACGGCAGAAGAGAAGGATTGAGGAACAGTGTCGAGGAACGAGCGCGAAGACGTCGACTGGGCCACGGCCGCTGAGCAGTCGTCCGAGGTCGAGGAGGCCCAGGAGGGCGCCACGCAGGAGCACGACGAGGACTCGGTCGAGCCCGCCGAGCACCGCGCGGTGCACGTCGTCGACGACGAGGGCACCGAGGTCGACCTCGACGCCGTGCTCGACTCGCTGGCCGAGGCGACCGACCCCGAGGCCGACGCCGTCGTGGACGACGCCCTCGACATCGACTCCGCCGACGAGGCCGAGGCCGCATTCGAGGCCGTGACCGAGGAGGACGAGGAGCACGACCCCTACGAGGCGTTCCGCAACGAGCTGCGCTTCCTCCCGGGCAAGTGGTACGTCGTCCACTCCTACGCCGGGTTCGAGCGTCGCGTGAAGGCGAACATCGAGCAGCGTCGCGAGACGATGGCCATGGCGGAGTTCATCCACCAGGTCGAGGTCCCGATGGAGGACGTCGTCGAGATCAAGAACGGCCAGCGCAAGATGGTCACGCGCGTCCGCGTGCCCGGCTACGTGCTCGTCCGCATGGACCTCAACGAGGAGAGCTGGTCGGTCATCCGCCACACTCCCGGCGTCACCGGCTTCGTGGGCAACGCGCACAACCCGACGCCGCTCCGCTTCGAGGAGGCCTTCAACATGCTGAAGAGCCTCGTCGACATCAAGGACGTCGCTCCCGCCAAGGGTGCGAAGGGTGCCGCCGCGGGCGGCGCCGCGCGTCAGATCCCGGCCGAGGTCGACTTCGAGATCGGCGAGACCATCACCATCAAGGACGGCTCGTTCGCGGGCCTGCCCGGCACGATCAACGAGATCAAGCCCGAGAGCGGCAAGCTCACCGTGCTCGTCTCGCTGTTCGAGCGCGAGACGCCGGTCGAGCTCAGCTTCGACCAGGTCACCAAGCTCTAAACCGAACACAGCATCCACGCAGCGACCCTCCGGTATCATCGGAGGGTTGTGCTGCGTTCCGCACACACCACAGACCACCGCAACCCGGAACCGCCGGGACCTGCGGGAGAGTGCCCCGGCCCAGGCCGGGCGTTCGAACAGGAAGAGAGAAATCATGGCACCGAAGAAGAAGGTCACGGGTCTGATCAAGCTTCAGATCAAGGCCGGCGCCGCCAACCCCGCCCCGCCGATCGGTCCGGCGCTGGGTCAGCACGGCGTCAACATCATGGAGTTCTGCAAGGCTTACAACGCCGCCACCGAGGCGCAGCGCGGCAACGTCATCCCCGTCGAGATCACCGTCTACGAGGACCGCTCCTTCACCTTCGTCCTGAAGACCCCGCCCGCCGCGGAGCTCATCAAGAAGGCCGCCGGCGTCGCCAAGGGCTCGGGCGTCCCGCACACCACCAAGGTGGGCAAGATCTCGGCCGACCAGGTCCGCGAGATCGCCGAGGCCAAGATGGTCGACCTCAACGCCAACGACATCGACGCCGCGTCGAAGATCATCGCCGGCACCGCTCGCTCGATGGGCATCACGGTCGAATAGCCGACTCGCCCGGGTCTCGGTACGGCGCTTCGCGCCGACTCGACCACCGGGCCGACGGATGCCACGCGGCATCCGTCACCACAGAACTCTCATTCGTGGCAGCGCCCGCCAGGCGCGATGACCACACTCTCGCAAGGAGAACCAACATGGCACAGAAGTCCAAGGCCTACCGGGCCGCGGCCGAGAAGATCGAGGCCGGCAAGTACTACACCCCGACCGACGCCGTCGCGCTCGCGAAGGAGACCGGCTCGGCGAAGTTCGACTCGACCGTCGAGGTCGCGCTGAAGCTCGGCGTCGACCCCCGCAAGGCCGACCAGATGGTGCGCGGCACCGTCATCCTCCCGCACGGCACCGGCAAGACCGCCCGCGTGATCGTCTTCGCGACCGGCCCGGCCGCCGAGGCCGCCATCGCGGCGGGCGCCGACGAGGTCGGCGGCGCCGAGCTCATCGAGAAGGTCGCCGGCGGCTACACCGCGTTCGACGCGGCCGTCGCCACCCCGGAGCTCATGGGCCAGGTCGGTCGTCTCGGCAAGGTCCTCGGCCCCCGCGGCCTCATGCCGAACCCGAAGACCGGCACCGTCACCCCCAACCCGGCCAAGGCCGTGGAAGACATCAAGGGCGGCAAGATCGAATTCCGCGTCGACAAGCACGCCAACGTGCACTTCGTCGTCGGCAAGGCCTCGTTCACGCAGGAGCAGCTGAACGACAACATCAAGACCGCCCTCGAGGAGGTCGTGCGCCTCAAGCCGTCGAGCGCCAAGGGCCGCTACATCCAGAAGGGCGCCGTGTCGACCACGTTCGGCCCCGGCATCCCGCTGGACGTCAACGCCATCTGAGTCGCCTGACTCGTCACGAGGGGCCCGCCGGTTCGCCGGCGGGCCCCTCGTCGTACCTCCCCGGGCGGAGCTGTCAACGCCTGTCGGGTCGTCATGCCGACGCGTTTGACTGGAGCGCGAGGCCGGCGGTCCGCGCCGGTCCGCGACGGTGAGGAGGTCGACCCATGACCGACGGCGATGTGGAGACCAGGTCCAAGCGCGGCCAGTGGGTGAACCGGGTGATCGGCGACCCGGAGCGATCGCGGAGCTTCCGCTCGAAGGAGGAGGCGATCGACGCCGGGCGCGAACTCTCGGCTCGGCTCGGCACCCAGCATCGCGTGATCGAGTCCGATGAGACCGGCGTCATCACCGACCAGGACGAGGCCGTGGCGGGCGACCGCACGAGCGCAGGGGAGGCAGGAGCATGACCGACCGACCGGATGACTTCATCGAGACCGACCGCGAGGCGAAGGAGACCGTGGTCAACGACGCGGTCGCCGGAGAGACCGTGCTGCCCGGCGCGGGCGACGGCAACGACGGGCCCACGGGCGGCTCCCCGAGAGAGCAGGAGCCCGTGTACGCCGAGAACGACCTCGCCGACGAGGAGGTCGAGCTCGACGAGTCCTGACCGCGACGCGGAGTCCTTGCGGCGCGTTCCGCGACGGCGGTACGTTCCACGGGACGGCCGTCCGGTCCACGCGGTGGCGCACGACGGCCGCCGGGGGGAGCGAGATGTCGCCGTCGGTCACGCTCGAGGCCGGACGCGTCGCCGTCGCGGAACGGCGCTGGTCGGATGCCGTCGAATACCTCGGCCGCGTCGATGCGGCCGACGGCCTCGCGGCCCGCGACCTGGAACTGCTGTCGACGGCCGCGTTGCTGCGCGGACTCGCCGACCTCGCCGAGGACGCGGGCGCCCGGGCCTACGCCGCGCACGTCGCGGCGTCCGACGTGGCGGCCGCGGCTCGCGTCGCGGGCTGGCTCGCGCTCGAGATGGTCGAGCTCGGCGACTTCTCGGGGTCGGTCACCTGGTCGGCCCGCGCCATGCGCCTCGCGGCATCCGTGGAGGAACCGGGCCCGATCGTCGGCTTCGCACGGCTCGGTCCGGGCGTCGCTCAGCTCGGGAGCGGAGACGCCGCGGAGTCGCGCCGCACGTTCGAGGAGGTGCGGGCCGTCGCCGAGCGATACGGCGACGACGAGCTCGACGCGAACGCCTCGCTCGGGCTGGCCAAGTCGCTCCTCGAACTCGGCGACGTGGCGGCGGGCTTCGAGGCGTACGACCGGGCGATCGGCGCGGTGATCGCGGGCCGGACCGGCCCCGTCACGACCGGGGTGATCTGCTGCGTGGGGATCTCGGATGCGCTCACGGCGTTCGACCTGGGGCGGGCCGAGGCGTGGACCGACCTGCTGGACGCGTGGTGCCGGACGCAGCCCTCCCTCGTGACGTTCAGCGGGCAACGGCACGCGCTGCGAGCGGCGCTGCAGCTCGTGCACGGCTCCTGGGACCGCGCAGCGGAATCGATCGAATCGGCGCTGTCGGGCCTCCGCGCCGGCGATTTCCGCGCCACCTACGGGGCGCCGTACCAGGCGGCCGAACTCCAGCGGCTGCGAGGCGCCGTCCACTCCGCTGAGGCGTCCTACCGTCGCGCCGCGGACTCGGGGTGGGAGCCGCAGCCGGGCCTCGCCCTGCTCCACCTCGTTGCCGGGCGCATCCAGCGTGCCCAGGCGGAGGTTCGGCGGAACGCCGCCGGAGACGACCGGTTCACGCGCGTGTCCGTGCTGCCCGCGGTCGTCGAGGTGGAGATCGCGGCGGGCGACCTCTCCGCGGCTCGACGCGCGGCCGACGAGTTGCACCGGGCCGGCACGGCGCGGTCCACGCCCATGTTCGAGGCCGTGGTGGCCGCGTCGGAGGCCCGGGTGCGCCTCGCGTTCGGAGACGTGGCGGGCGCTCGACAGGCGGCGGCCGACGCGGCCTCGCGCTTCGACGCCATCGGGGCGCCCTACGACGCGGCGCGCTGCCGGGTCATCGCGGGCCGGGCCCTGCTCGGCCTGGGCGATCGCGGGTCGGCCGATGCGGAGTTCCGTGCGGCTCGCGAAGTATTCCAGCGGCTCTCCGCCGAGCCCGCGCTGGCCGACCTCGCGGAGCTCATGGGCAGCCGCCGGACCGGCACCCTCACGGCGCGCGAGGTGGAGGTGCTCCGACTGGTCTCGACCGGCCTGACCAACCGATCGATCGCCGCGCGGCTGACGTTGAGCGAGCGAACGGTCGAGCGCCACCTCAGCAACATCTTCGGCAAGCTCGGGATCTCCTCGCGCGCCGCGGCCACCGCCTACGCCTACGAGAACGGGCTCGTGTGACCGGTTCGCGCTGCCCGCAGCCGTCGGCATGGGTGGAATCACGTACGTGGGATCACGACGCGGATTTGGGTCCTCTCCCGGACGCGGCGGTGCCGCCCGCTCCATAACGTCGAAGGCATGGATGCACCGGTGCTGGCAGGGATGATCGCGGCGATCGCGTTCGCCGCGAGCAACCTGCCGATGGTGTGGAAGGCGCTCCGGACCCACGACGTCGGGTCGTACAGCATCGGGAGCATCGGGCTGATCAACGCCGCGAACGTCGTGTACACCGCCTACGTCCTCAGCCTGCCGCCCGGACCGATCTGGGTGCTGCACACGTTCTACGTCGTGGCGTCCGCGATCATGCTGGTGCTCTGCCTGCGGGCGCGGCGTGCCGGGACGGCCCCGCCGCGGCATCCGTCAACTCATGACGCGGAAGCCCCGCTCGCCCGTCGGCGCGAGGTCGGCGGTGCTCATCGAGGTGACGTCGGCACCGGGCGGGCCCTCGTCGAGCCACGACAGCATGGCGTCGACCGCGGCGGCCTCGCCCTCGATCTCGGCCTCGACGGCGCCGTCCGAGCGGTTCTTGATCCACCCGGAGACGCCGAGCCGCTGGGCCTCGACGCGCGCGCTGAACCGGAAGCCGACCGCCTGCACGCGGCCGTGGACGATGACGCGCTGTCGGATCATGCGACCCCCTCGTCCCGAGGGTAGACCCGCCGACCCGGCGACGCACGGATGCCGCCGCGCGAGCCCCGCGTAGCATGAGCCGCATGGGCGAGGTCGACGAGTACGTGGCGGGGCTCGACGAACCGGCGAGGTCCGCCATCGCGGCGGTGTACCGGGTGGCGCGGGCGACCGTCCCGGACGCGGTCGAGGGCCGGGGCTACGGCATGCCGGCGCTGCGCTACCGCGACGCCGCACTGCTCTCGGTGATGCAGGCGAAGGCGCACCTCGGGCTGTACCCGTTCAGTCCCGCCGTGATCGCAGCGCTCGCCGACGAGCTGGCGGGGTTCGACACGGCCAAGGGCACCATCCGGTTCACCCCGCAGCATCCGCTGCCCGATGACCTGGTCGAACGCCTCGTGTCGCTGCGGCGCGACGAGATCGATGCGTCCGCCGGCGGTCGCCGGTGAGCGGCAACGAGCGGTCGCGGCTCCTGGGCGCCGCCGTCGACGAGGAGCTCGCCCGTGCGCTCGGCCGCGTCGTGGAATCCGTCGACGGCGGGAAGGTCGCCGACGGCATCCCTGAGCTCGCCGACGTGGACCCCGACCGGTTCGGGGTGTCGGTCGCGAGCGTGCTCGGGCGCGTGTACGGCGCGGGCGACACCGGGGTCGGGTTCACGATCCAGTCCGCCTCGAAGCCGTTCGTGTACGCGTTCGCGTGCGAGACGGTCGGCACCGACGCCGTGCACCGCAGCGTCGGCGTGGAACCCAGCGGCGAGCCGTTCAACGCGATCAGCCTCGACGAGCTCGGTCGCCCCGAGAACCCGTTCATCAACGCCGGCGCGATCGTGACGACCTCGCTCGTGCCGGCGGCCGACGCCGAGGAGCGGTTCTCGCGCATCCACGAGGCGCTGTCGCGATTCGCCGGCCGCGAGCTCGACGTCGACGAGGAGGTGTACACCTCGGAAGCCGACACCGGGCACCGCAACCGGGCGCTCGCGGGCCTCGCGCTCGCGGCCGGATCGCTCGCGACCGACGACGTCGACAGCGCGACCGACCCGTACTTCCGCCAGTGCTCGCTCATCGTCACCACCGAGGACCTCGCGCTCATGGGCGCGACCCTGGCGAACGGCGGTGTGCACCCGCTGACGCGCGACCGCGTCGTGGGCGAGCGGGCCGCCCGCGACACGCTCTCGGTCATGGCCACGTGCGGCATGTACGACCGCTCCGGGTCCTGGGCGTTCCGGGTCGGGATGCCGGCCAAGTCGGGCGTCGGCGGCGGGATCGTCGCCGTGCGGCCCGGCGAGTTCGGCGTGGGCGTGTTCAGCCCGCCCCTGGACGAGGCCGGCAACAGCCTCCGCGGGGTCGCGATGCTCGAGGAGCTGTCGGCCCGCTTCGGCCTCCACATGTTCGACCACCTGCGCGTCCCGGCGTCGCCGGTCGGGTCGGCGACGGTCGACGAGGGGACCCGCTCGGTCACGCTCGAGCTGCGCGGCGAGCTCGACTTCCTGGCGGCCGAGCAGGTCGTGCACGACGCCGGCCGCCTCGTGGAGCACGTGGACGCGCGCACCCTCCGGCTCGACTTCGACGACGTGACCTACGTCAGCGAGGTGGCCGAACGGCTGCTGCGCGCGACGGCCGCCGCGGCCGAGGAGGCCGGCCTCGACGTGCAGTTCCCGGGTGCGCCCGAGGGCATCGATCCCGGCATCCGCTGAGCGACGACGCCGTGCACGCGACGCCCCGCAGACGACGACGCGCCCCGCAGCGGATGCCGCGGGGCGCGTCGGACGGGGCGATCAGCCGATGCGGATGAGCTTCTTGTTCACGAACTCGTCGGCGCCGAACCGGCCCAGCTCACGGCCCGAACCGGAGCGCTTCACGCCGCCGAAGGGCAGCTCCGCGCCATCCGCGAGCACGACGTTCACGAAGACCATGCCGGCCTCGATCCGGTCGGCGACGCGAAGCGCCTGCTCCTGGTCGGTCGTGTAGACGTACGAGCCCAGACCGAAGGGGATGTCGTTCGCGATGCGGACCGCCTCGGACTCGTCCTTCGCGCGGTACACCTGCGCGACCGGGCCGAAGAACTCCTCCTTCGACGCGGGGTTGTCGCTCGCGACATCCGTCAGCACCGTGGTCTGGAAGAACGCGCCGTCGCGGCCGCCGCCGTGCACGAGCTTCGCGCCGTGCTGCACGGCGCGCTCGACCTGCTCGGCGAGGCCCTCGGCCGCACGCAGCGACGACAGCGGGCCGAGCGCCGAGTCCGACGAGGTCGGGTCGGTGGCCTCGACCTCGGCGATCTTCGCCGTGAACTTCTCGAGGAACGGCTCGTACAGCTCGTCGATCACGATGAAGCGCTTGGCCGCGTTGCAGGACTGGCCGCTGTTGTCGAGACGCGCGTCGACCGCGTTCTGCACGGCCTCGTCGAGGTCGTCGGTCGACAGCAGGATGAACGGGTCGGAACCGCCGAGCTCGAGCACGACCTTCTTCAGGTGCTTGCCCGCGACCGCGGCGACCGCGGCGCCCGCGCGCTCGGAGCCGGTGAGCGACACGCCCTGCACGCGCGGGTCGGCGATGACCTGCTCGATCTGGTCGTGCGAGGCGTAGATGTTCACGTACACGCCCTCGGGGGCGCCCGCGTCGCGGAAGATCCGCTGGATCGCCTCGGCCGACTCGGGGCACTGCTCGGCGTGCTTCAGCAGGATCGTGTTGCCGATGATCACGTTCGGGCCGGCGAAGCGCGCCACCTGGTAGTACGGGAAGTTCCACGGCATCACGCCGAGCAGCACGCCCAGCGACGAGCGCCGCACGACCGCGGAGCCCTCGCCGCCCTGCAGCTCGATGGGCTCGTCCTTCAGGAACTCGGCCGCGTTGTCGGCGTAGTACGTGTAGATGTCGCCCGCGAAGTCGGCCTCGGCGAGCGCCTGCTCGATGGGCTTGCCCATCTCGCGCACGATGATCTCCGCGAGCTCCTGGCGGCGCTCCACGTGCAGCTCGCCGACGCGGCGGATCAGGGCGGCGCGCTCCTCGACCGTGGTCGACTTCGACCAGGTGCGGTGCGCCTCGTCGGCGGCGGCGATCGCGGCCTCCAGCTCGGCGTCGGTGATGGTCGGGTACGTCTTGACCGTCTCTCCGGTGGCCGGGTTGACGACGGCGTAGTTCGTCATGGGACTCCTCTGGATGATGGTGCACGTGACTCGCCACCCGGTCGGCGACGACGGTGCACGCCACTCCCAAGCCTAGGCGGAGATCCCGCCCGCGCGATCGACGCGGTGGCGGATCCGCGACCGGCGTTGGACATCCTGTACAGGAGGGGTCCCCGGGGGCGTGGGTATCGTGGCGAGCGGATCGGCTCGAGCGGTCCGGATCGGCCGAGGAGGGCGGATGGCGCACACGGAGCAGCGTGCGGGCGGCGGCGTGCTCGCCGGCATCCGCGTCGCCGACTTCTCGCGCGTGCTCGCCGGACCGTACGCGACGATGCTGCTCGCCGACTTCGGCGCCGACGTCCTCAAGATCGAGCCGCCCGCGGGCGACGACACCCGCCAGTGGCATCCGCCGGTCGGGCCCGACGGGCAGGCCACGTACTTCGCGAGCGTGAACCGCAACAAGCGCTCGGTGGCGCTCGACCTCACGGATGCCGCGGGGCTCGCCGAGGCGCGACGGCTCGCCGCGAGCGCCGACGTGGTCGTCGAGAACTTCCGCCCCGGGGTCATGGCGCGGTTCGGACTCGCGTACGACGACGTGCGCGCCGCGAACCCGGGCGTCGTGTACTGCTCGATCACCGGATTCGGCGCCGGCGAGGGCGCCGCGCTCGCCGGGTACGACCTCCTCGTGCAGGCCGTCGGCGGGCTCATGAGCATCACCGGCGCGCCCGACGGCGACCCCACCAAGGCGGGCGTCGCGCTGGTCGACGTGCTCACCGGCCAGAACGCGGTCGCCGGCATCCTGCTGGCCCTGCGGCGGCGGGATGCCACGGGCGAGGGCGCGCACGTCGAGGTGAACCTCCTGCAGAGCCTGCTCTCCGCGCTCACCAACCAGGCCGGGTCGACCCTCGCCACGGGTCGCGCGCCCGGACGGCTCGGGAACGCGCACCCGAGCATCGCCCCGTACGCCGTGTTCCGCGCCGCCGACCGCGAGCTCGTCATCGCGGTCGGCAACGACCGGCAGTTCCGCACGCTCGCGCGGCTGCTCGGGGCTCCGGCGCTCGCCGACGACGAGCGGTTCACGACGAACGCCGCCCGGGTCGGGCACCGGGACGAGCTGCACGAGGAGCTCGGGCGCGCGCTCGCCGCGGCATCCGCTGCCCACTGGGTCGAGGTGCTGACGGACGCGGGCGTGCCGTCGGGCCTCGTGAACGACGTGGCGGAGGCGCTCGCGTTCGCCGACCGGCTCGGGCTCGCCCCCGTCGTCGACCTCGACGGCGTGCGGTCGGTGGCCAACCCGATCGGCCTCGCCGCCGCACCGCCCGGCTACCACGCGCCGCCCCCGCGTCTCGACGCCCACCGCGGCGCCGACTGGCGTCGCACGAACCCGCTGGACGAGTAGCGCGCAGCGCGAATCGAGACCTCGAACCGCGAAAGGACCACCATGACCGACACCGCCGCCCCGACCGTCACCGCGCCGCGCATCGACGCCGTGTTCGACCTCGACGCCCTGCTCACCGACGAGGAGCTCGAGTGGCGCGACCGCGCCCGTCGCTTCGCGCAGGAGCGGATCGCGCCGATCATCGAGCAGGACTTCGAGGACCGGGTCTTCCGCCGCGAGCTCGTGCGCGAGGCCGGCGAGCTCGGGTTCCTCGGCATGCACCTGAGCGGCTACGGATGCGCCGGGGCGGGCGCCGTCGCGTACGGGCTGGTGTGCCTCGAGCTCGAGGCGGCCGACTCCGGATGGCGCACCTTCGTCTCGGTGCAGGGATCGCTCGCGATGAGCGCCATCCACAAGTACGGCTCGGAGGAGCAGAAGCAGCGGTGGCTGCCCGGCATGACCAAGGGCGAGCTCATCGGCTGCTTCGCCCTCACCGAGCCGCAGGGCGGCAGCGACCCCGCGGCGATGACGACCGTCGCGCGCCGCGAGGGCGACGAGTGGGTGCTCGACGGCGCCAAGCGGTGGATCGGGCTCGCCTCGCTCGCCGACGTCGCGGTCGTCTGGGCGAAGGTGGCGGATGACGCGGGGGAGGACGCCGGCGTCGTGCGCGGGTTCCTCGTGCCGACCTCGACGCCGGGCTTCACGGCGACGCCCATCACCGGCAAGCTCTCGATGCGCGCCTCGGTGCAGTGCGACGTGACGTTCGACGGCGTGCGGCTGCCGGCCGACGCGATGCTGCCCGGCGCCCGCGGGCTGTCGGGGCCGTTCGGCTGCCTCAACGAGGCGCGCTACGGCATCGTGTGGGGCGCGATGGGCGCGGCGCGGTCGTGCCTCGAGGCGGCGCTCGCGCGGTCCACGTCGCGCGAGGCGTTCGGCAAGCCGATCGGGGCGAACCAGCTCATCCAGGCCAAGCTCGCCGACATGCTCGTCGAGGTCGAGAAGGGCGTGCTGCTCGCGCTGCACCTCGGACGGCTCAAGGAGCGCGGCGCGCTCACGCCCGCGCAGATCTCGGTCGGCAAGCTCAACTCGGTGCGCGAGGCGCTGCGGATCGCGCACGACGCGCGGGCCATCCTCGGCGGGGACGGCATCACGTCGGAGTTCCCGGTCATGCGGCACGCGGCGAACCTCGAGTCGGTGCGCACCTACGAGGGCACCGACGAGGTGCACCAGCTCGTCATCGGCCGGGCGCTCACGGGTCTCAACGCGTTCTGAGGCGGGCCGGGCTTCCTCGTCGCGCCCGGCGTGCTCTTCCGCGGCCCGGCGAGTCGATGCCATCCGCACCGCCGGCGCCCGCCGACGGTGCACTCGGCATCGACTCGCCGCCCTCGAGTCCGCGCACGGGGTGACGAGGGTATGCCGAACATCGGCATGCGGCCCGCGGAAGCGTCGTTCGGCATACTCTCGGCGAGCCCGGGACCCGGGACCCGGGACCCGGGACCCGGGACCGACGGCCGAGGCCGGCACCCCGCGGGGATGCCGGCCTCGGCGGCGCGGGGCGCGGGTCAGTTGACGCCGGGGATGACGATCCAGCCCTGCGAGAGCACGATCCACAGCACCACGAGCACGAGCGCGACCACCGTGAGGGCGATGCCGCCGCGGCGGGCGCTGCCGCGCAGGAAGAGCAGCACGGCGAGCACGATCGCGAGGACGATGCCGAGCACGAGCGACCCGAACGGGATGCCCGTGACGAACAGCGAGAGCAGGAACAGCACGGCGACGACGATCTCGATGATCGCGACGACGTTCGTCCCACGACCGCGGGCGCGCATGATGCCGTCGACGAGCGCGGCGATGCCGCCGGCGAGGGCGATGACGAGCAGCCAGGACAGGGTGAGCATGGGGGTCTCCTTCGGTGTGGGGGCACCTCGTCGAGGGGATCCGCCCCTCGACGGCGGCCAGCCTAGCCACGGCGGAGGGCGAGGCGCCGCCGGTTGCGCGCCCGCCGCGGGCCGGTGTAAGCCGGGGGCAAGCCGGGATCGCGGGCCTGCCCGCCGATCGTCCGTGAATCGCGCGGATCGGGAATGGAAACGCGGCGTCATCCGGTTTCATCCCGTGGCCGCGGCCTGCTGGACTCGAACCGGCAGCCGCGCCACGACCCGCGGCATCCGGCTCACCACGCCGAACCGCCACCACACGTCACGAACGGAGCACCATCCATGACCCGCACCCGCACGATCCTCGGCCTCGCCGCCGCATCCGCCGCCGTCGTCGCGCTCGCCGCCTGCTCGAGCGGCGACAGCGGCTCCGGCTCCGGGTCGACGGATGCCGCGGGCGACGACTACGGCCTCGTGCAGGCCGGCACGCTGACCGTCGCCACCGAGGGCACCTACCGCCCCTTCAGCTTCCACGAGGACGGCTCGGGCGACCTCGTCGGCTACGACGTCGAGGTGGCCGAGGCCGTCGCCGAGAAGCTCGGCCTCGAGGTCCAGTTCCAGGAGACGCAGTGGGACGCGATCTTCGCGGGCCTCGACGCGGGTCGCTTCGACGTGATCGCGAACCAGGTCTCGATCACCCCCGAGCGCGAGGAGCAGTACCTCTTCAGCGAGCCGTACACGGTCTCGCGCGGCGTCGTCGTCGTGAACGAGGGCGACACGTCGATCTCCTCGTTCGACGACCTCGAGGGCAAGACCACCGCCCAGTCGCTCACGAGCAACTGGTACGAGCTCGCGACGGAGTCGGGCGCGAACGTCGAGGCCGTCGAGGGCTGGGCTCAGGCCGTGTCGCTGCTGCAGCAGGGCCGCGTCGACGCGACCATCAACGACCAGCTCACCTTCCTCGACTACCTGAACACGACCCCGGATGCCGCGATCGAGGTCGCCGCCGAGACCGACGAGACCTCGGAGAGCGCGTTCGCCCTCACCCAGGACAAGGAGGCGCTCGTCGAAGCGATCGACGAGGCGCTCGCGGAGCTCCGCGAGGAGGGCGTGCTCGCCGAGCTCGGCGAGAAGTACTTCGGCGCCGACGTCTCCGAGTAGTCCGTATCCGAGTGTCGCCGTTCCCGCCGCCTGATGCCGCGGGGACGGCGACCCTCGTCGTGGATGGCAACATTGGGCGGAAGGCCGCGCCCGCGGCATCCGTCGACGCCCGGAAGGACGTGACCGAGTGAACGAGAGCCTGCAGCTCTTCGTCGAGTCGTTCTGGCCGATCGTCTGGGGAGGCATCAGCGGGACCATCCCGCTCACCCTCGCCTCATTCGCGATCGGGCTCGTGCTCGCCCTCGCGGTGGCGCTCATGCGCCTCTCCAAGAACCCGATCCTGTCGAACATCGCCCGGTTCTACATCTCGGTGATCCGCGGCACGCCGCTGCTCGTGCAGCTGTTCGTGATCTTCTACGGCCTGCCCGCGATCGGCGTCGTCATCGACCCGTGGCCGAGCGCCATCGTCGCGTTCTCGCTCAACGTCGGCGGGTACGCCGCCGAGGTGATCCGCGCGGCCATCCTGTCCGTGCCGAAGGGGCAGTGGGAGGCGGCGTACACGATCGGGATGTCGCCCGCGACGACGCTGCGCCGCGTCATCCTGCCTCAGGCCGCGCGCGTCTCGGTGCCGCCGCTGTCGAACACGTTCATCTCGCTCGTGAAGGACACGTCGCTCGCGTCGCTCATCCTCGTGACCGAGCTGTTCCGCGTCGCCCAGCAGATCGCCGCATTCAGCCAGGAGTTCATGCTCCTCTACCTCGAGGCGGCGCTGATCTACTGGCTGTTCTGCCTCGCCCTGGCGGGCGGGCAGGCGAGAATCGAGAAGAGGTTGGACCGCTATGTCGCCCATTGATCGCCGGCCGACGGATGCCGCAGTGCTCCTGTCCGCGCGCGGCATCCGCAAGTCGTTCGGGGCCAACGAGGTGCTGCGCGGCGTCGACTTCTCGGTGCGCCGCGGCGAGGTCGTGACGCTCATCGGCCCGAGCGGGTCGGGCAAGACGACGGTGCTGCGTGCGCTCAACGGCCTCGAGACCCCGGATGGCGGCGAGCTCGAGTTCGACGGCGGGCCCACGATCGACTTCTCGCGTCCGGTCTCGAAGGGCGACCGGATCGCGATGCGGGACCGCTCGGCGATGGTGTTCCAGCACCACAACCTGTTCCCCCACATGACCGTGCTCGAGAACGTCGTCGAGGGGCCGATCCGGGTGCAGCGCGTGCCGAAGGCGGAGGCGATCGCGGCCGCCGAGGCGCTGCTCGACCGGGTGGGGCTCGCCGAGAAGCGCGACCAGTACCCGTTCCAGCTCTCGGGCGGGCAGCAGCAGCGCGTCGGCATCGTGCGCGCCCTCGCCCTGAAGCCCGACCTGCTGCTGTTCGACGAGCCGACGAGCGCGCTCGACCCCGAACTCGTGGGCGAGGTGCTGCACGTGATCAAGGAGCTCGCCGACGAGGGGTGGACGATGGTCGTCGTCACGCACGAGCTCGCCTTCGCGCGGCAGGCGGCCGACGAGGTGCTGTTCATGGACGGCGGGGTCATCGTCGAGCGCGGGGCACCGCGGGACATCTTCACGAACCCGCGCGAGGAGCGCACCCGGCGGTTCCTCGACCGGATCCTGCGGCCGCTCGACTGACGGCACCGGCGCGGGGCGCCCAGCGAGTGCGGGTGCGAGGCGCGTAACGTGAGGGCATGCCCGCGACCGTCACCGGCTCCGCCGCAGGGGTGACGACCGCGAGGCGCGGGTTGGGCGCCTTCCGGCTCGGCATCGCCGTGCTCGAGATCGTGGCGCTCGTCGGCAACTACGAGTACGTCCTGCGCTTCCCGCTGTTCGCGTCGGTGAACTTCTTCAGCTACTTCACCATCCAGTCGGCGATGCTCGCGGTGGTCACGCTGCTGGTCGCGGCCTGGTTCGCCTGGTTCCGTCCGCGGGACCCCGTGTGGCTCGGCGCTTTCCGCACGATGGTCACGGTCTACCTCCTCGTCTCGGGGGTGGTGTTCGCGCTGATCGCGGCGCAGGCGTCGAGCCGCGACTACCGACTCGACATCCCCTGGTCCGACACGCTGCTGCACTTCGTGGTGCCCCTGCTCGCCCTCATCGCATGGACCATGGATGCGATCCTCGCGGTGAATCCGCCCGTCCCGTGGTCGACCATCGGGTTCGTGCTGCTCTTCCCCTCGGTGTGGCTCGTGTACACGCTCCTGCGCGGCGCGCAGATCGGCTGGTACCCGTACTTCTTCCTCGACGAGACGCAGGTCGGCGGCTACGGCGGCGTGGCCGCGTACTGCGCGATGGTGCTGCTCATCTTCGTCGCGCTGACCTCGGTGCTGGTCGCCGTCCACCGGCGCCTCGAACGGCGCGGGCTCCGGCAGCGCATCCACCGGCGGCGGTTCGAGGCCGAGGCTGCGGATGCCGCGACGCGAGCGGATGCCGCATCGCCCGGTTCGCCCGCCGAATGGCTCGTCGGGGCGGACCGACGATAGGACCGGGGGGCGTCCGCTAGGTCGCGACGAACGGCGCGAGCGCGTCGAGCACGACGTCGAGCGCCTCGTCGTCGTCGTCGATCGCGGCGACGCGACGCGCGTGCTCGGCGGCGAGGACCCCGACGAGCATCGGCCGCCGCGGGTCGTCGCCGAGGTCGAGCCACGCCGCGACGGTCGGAGTCTCGCCGACGACCGTGAGCACGTTCGGCGTGCCGCGCCCGGGGAGGGGGCCCGGCGTGGCATCCGTCTCGGACCGCCAGAAGGGCGTGTCGAACCGGAGCCAGACGAGGTCGACCGCGCCCATTCCGAGCAGCGAGACGGCCCGCTGGTGGCGGAGCGGCAGCGGCGGGTCGAAGGCGATCGTGTCGGTCCGCAGCACGCCGACCGAGGCGGTCACGATGGCACGCTGCACGCGGATCGACTCCCCAGAGTCGAGTCGGAGGCCGACCCCGCGGTCGTCGAGGGCCACCTCGGTGACGACGCTGGCGCCGGCGATGTCGACGCCGTCGGCGAGCGTCTCGAGGAGCCCCGACCACCCGCCCGTGACCTGACCCGTCGGGCGCCACACGCGTCCCAGGTCGAGGCGTTTCGCGGACAGGCGCGTCGCCGTCGCCCCGGTGGCCGGCTCGATGCCGGTCGACAGGGCGTGGCGGAGCCAGTCCGTCGGCGTGAGCCCGAAGTCGTCGGCTTCGCCGGGGAGCGGCACGACCCCGGAGTCGACGAGTGCGGTGGTGAGGGACACGTCCGACGGCTGCGCGAGCGCCCACTCGTGTGCCGCGGCGATCGCGGCGGTGCCGGTCGGCGGAGGCGTGCCCAGGTTGGCGCCGTTCGGAGTGCGCGCCTCCAGCACGGGAGTGAACCGCCGGGTCGGTACCGCCGCCCTCCGCAGCACCGATCGCATCGTGGCCAGGTCGGACACGAACGGACTGCCCAGTTCGACCGGCCCGGCGAAGTCGTCGTCATCGATCGAGTGGAGGCGGCCGCCGAGCCGGTCGGATGCCTCGATGACGACCACGTCGATGCCGCGGTCGGCGAGCGTGCGGGCGGCGGCGAGCCCCGCGATGCCCGCGCCGATCACGGCGACGCGATCGCCCTCCTCGGCGAGCTCCGCGATCACGCGCCCGGCGCGGAGCCCCTCGTTGTAGGCGCCGTGGACCGTGCCGGGTGCCGTGGCCGAGGTCGCCTCGCCCGCGATCACCAGGCGACCCTCGACGGGCTCGCCGAGGGCGGAGCGCAGGTCGTCCGTGGTTCCCACGCCGTCGAAGCTGTAGGCGCCGCGGACGAACGGGTCGGCGGTCCAGCGGGAACGGCGGAACGCGACGGGCTGCGGCACCCCGCCCGGCGTCGACGTCGGGGTCGGCGTGCGCGTGCCCGTCGGCCCCGGAGACCCGGTGGGATCGGGGCGACCGTCGGTGCACGCGGCGAGCGTGAGGGCCGCGCCCGAGAGCGCGGCCGCGAGGAACGCGCGCCGCGGCATCCCACCGGCGGGCCCCCGAGCGTCCATGTGCCTCAGGCTAGCCGCTCCCGGCGGACCGACCTCCCGCCACGCGACTCCTGGTCGCCCGTGCGTCAGTCGAGCTCGGCGTCGGCCAGGTCGAGCGCGGCGTCGATGATGTCGAGCCCGCGCACGAGTTCCTCCTCGGTGATGACGAGCGGCGGCGCGACGTGCATGCGGTTGAAGTGGATGAACGGCCACAGCCCGGCCTGCTTGCACGCGGCCGCGACCTTCGCCATCGGCGCGGCATCCGCCCCCGAGGCGTTGAACGGCACGAGCGGCTCGCGCGTCTCCCGGTCGCGGACCAGCTCGATCGCCCAGAACAGCCCGAGTCCGCGCACCTCGCCGACCGACGGATGCCGCTCCGCGATCTCGCGCAGGCGCGGACCGACGACGCGCTCGCCGAGGTCGCGCACGCGCTCGAGGATGCCGTCGCGCTCGAACACCTCGAACGTCGCGACGCCCGCCGCGCACGCGAGCGGGTGTCCCGAGTAGGTGAGCCCGCCGGCGAACGGCACGGTGTCGAAGTGCGACGCGATGCGCTGCGAGATCACGACGCCGCCGAGCGGCACGTAGCCCGAGTTCACGCCCTTCGCGAAGGTGATGAGGTCGGGCGTCACGCCGAAGTGGTTCACCGCGAACCACTCGCCCACGCGGCCGAAGCCGACCATGACCTCGTCGGCGATGTAGACGATGCCGAACCGCTCGCAGAGCTCGCGCACGCCCTGCAGGTAGCCGGGCGGCGGCACGAGCACGCCGTTCGTGCCGACGACGGTCTCGATGATGATCGCCGCGACCGTGTTTGCGCCCTCGAGCGTGATGACCTGCTCGAGGTGCGCGAGCGCGCGCTCGGTCTCCTCGGCCTCGCTCGACGCGTGGAACGACGAACGGTACGGGTACGGCCCGAGGAAGTGCACGACGCTGCCGTCGCTCGGCTCGTTCGCCCAGCGGCGCGGGTCGCCGGTCAGCGAGATCGCCGTGGCCGTGCCGCCGTGGTAGCTGCGGTACATCGACAGCACCTTGCGGCGACCGGTCACGGCGCGTGCCATCCGCACCGCGTGCTCGTTGGCGTCGGCGCCGCCGTTCGTGAAGAACACCGTGTCGAGGTCGCCGGGCGCGACCTCGGCGATGCGCCGGGCGAGCTCGCCGCGCACGTCGTTGGCGAGCGCGGGCTGGATCGTGGCGAGCCGGCCCGCCTGCTCCTGGATCGCCGCGACGAGATCCGGGTGCTGGTGACCGAGGTTGAGGTTCACGAGCTGGCTCGAGAAGTCGAGGTAGGCGTTGCCCCGGTAGTCCCAGAACGTCGACCCCTCGCCCGCCGCGACGGGCAGCGGGTCGATGAGGGCCTGCGCGCTCCAGGAGTGGAACACGTGGGCGCGGTCGTCGGCGCGCACCTGCGCGTCGGCGGCGGCGTCGGGCAGCGGATGCCGCGTGCCACGGCGGTCGACGTACGAGGCCGCGTCCGCGGCATCCGTCGTCGCTTCGGGAACGAGCGTGTCGGTCATGTCATGGCTCCTGAGGTGTTCCGAGGGGTCGCGACACGCCGTGTGCGCGCTCCGCCACGCGGCGTGTTGCGTCCCCTCGCGGGGAGATGGGAAGGGTCAGTGGTTCTGCGGGAAGCCGAGGTTGATGCCGCCGTGGGTGGCCGGGTCGAGCCACCGGCTGGTGACGGCCTTCTCGCGCGTGAAGAAGTCGAAGCCGTGCACGCCGTAGGCCTTGCTGTCGCCGAACAGCGACTGCTTCCATCCGCCGAACGAGTGGTAGGCGACCGGCACCGGGATCGGGACGTTGATGCCGACCATGCCGACCTCCACCTCGTTCTGGAAGCGGCGGGCCGCACCGCCGTCGTTGGTGAAGATCGCCGTGCCGTTGCCGAACCGGCCCGAGTTGATGAGCTCGAGGCCCTCGTCGTACGACGCGACGCGCACGACCGAGAGCACCGGGCCGAAGATCTCCTCGGTGTAGGCGCGCGACGACGTCGGGACGTGGTCGAGCAGGGTCGGGCCGAAGAAGAAGCCGTCCTCGTGGCCGTCGACCGAGAAGCCGCGGCCGTCGACCACGACGGACGCACCGTCGGCTTCGGCGATGTCGACGTAGGAGGCGACCTTGTCGCGGTGCACGTCGGTGATGAGCGGGCCCATGTCGGGCTCGACGCCGTCCGTGCCGGCGCCGTTGCCGATCTTCAGCTTCGCGATGCGCTCGGCGATCTTCGCGACGAGCTCGTCGGCGACGGGTTCGACGGCGAGCACGACCGAGATGGCCATGCAGCGCTCGCCCGCGGCGCCGTAGCCCGCGTTGACGGCCGAGTCGGCGACCAGGTCGAGGTCGGCGTCGGGCAGCACGAGCATGTGGTTCTTGGCGCCGCCCAGGGCCTGGACGCGCTTGCCGTGCTTGGCGGCGGTCTCGTAGATGTACTGGGCGATCGGCGTCGAGCCGACGAACGAGATGGACTGGACGACCGGCGAGGTCAGCAGGCCGTCGACGGCGAGCTTGTCGCCCTGGAGGACTGTGAACACGCCGTCGGGCAGGCCCGCCTCCTTCCAGAGCTCCGCCAGCCAGAGCGCCGCCGACGGGTCCTTCTCGCTCGGCTTCAGCACGACGGCGTTGCCCGCCGCGATCGCGATCGGGAAGAACCACATGGGCACCATGGCCGGGAAGTTGAACGGGCTGATGACCCCGACCACGCCGAGCGGCTGCTTCAGCGAGTAGACGTCGATGCCCGACGAGGCGTTCTCGGAGAAGGCGCCCTTGATGAGGTGCGGGAAGCCGGTGGCGAGCTCGACGACCTCCTGGCCGCGGAGGATCTCGCCCATCGCGTCGGAGCGCACCTTGCCGTGCTCGGCGGTGATGATCGCGGCGAGCTCGCCCTTCCGCGCGTTGAGCAGCTCCCGGAACGCGAACAGCACGCTCTGGCGCTTCGCGATCGAGTAGCGGCTCCAGACCTCGTAGCCGCGCTGCGCGGAGGCGATCGCCTCGTCGATCTCGGCCCGGTCGGCGAGCGCGACCTCCGCCTGCACGGCGCCGGTGGCGGGGTTGTACACGGGCGCGGTCCGGCCCGAGGTGGAGGGGCGCAGCGCGCCGTCGATCCAGTGCCCGAGGTGGGGCACATCGGCGGTCGCGGCGGGCGAGGTGGCGGCGGTCTCGGTGAGGCTCATGGTGGTCCTTCGGTGGGTGCGGTGCTGCCGGATGTCGCGAATCGGACAGAACGACCGGCAGGTCGGTACGCTGATGTGGTCCCAGTCTGACAGCCAAGAACCGAGGTGGACGGTGCCAGAGCGTCGCGAAGATCCGCTTGGTCGAACGGATCGTCCGGAACGGTCCGAGCGCGCCGCTCCCGGGTTCGCCGTCGACGACGCGCTCCCGACGGTCGCCGAGATCCTCGCGCTTCCGGCGGTCGCGGACGGGGTGCCCGAGGTGCTCGTCGGCGACGCCGCCCTCGACGCGCGGGTCCGCTGGGTGCACGTCTCCGACAGCGCGGGCGTGGCCCGGCTGCTCGTCGGCGGCGAGCTGCTCCTCTCCACGGGATCGGGCTGGCCCGCCGAACCGGGTGAGCTCCGCGCCTTCGTCGCCGAGCTCGTCGACGTCGGCATCGCCGGGCTCGTCCTCGAGCTCGGCGTGCACTACCGGTACGTGCCGGCCGTCGTCGTGCAGGCGGCGGCCGACCACGGGCTCGCGCTCGTCGCCCTGCACCGCGAGGTGAAGTTCGTCGCCCTCACCGAGGCGGTGCACCGCCGCATCATCTCCGAGCAGACGACTGCACTGCATGCCCGCGACGAGGTCCGCGAGCGGTTCACGGCCCTGGCCCTCCGCGGCGCCCCCGCGGACTACGTCGTGCAGCAGCTCGCCCAGACCCTCGACGCGCCGGTGGTGCTCGAGAACCTCGCACACGAGGTGGTGGCGGCCGACGTGCCGCCCGACGCCGAGGAGGCGCTGCTCGGCGGGTGGCAGCTGCGTTCGCGCGACGCCCACCGTCGCGCGGGGGCGCCGGCGGGCGGGCCGGACCCCTGGCTCATCGTGCCGGTCGAGGCGCGCGGCATCCGTTGGGGGCACCTGGTCGCGCTGCCCGGACCGGCGCACCCGGCCGGCCGCACGAGCGTCCTCGAGCAGGGCGCCATCGCGCTCGCCCTCGGCCGGCTCGCGGACGGCGACGACGACACGTGGGGTCGCGTCGGCCGCCGCCGTCTCGTCGAGCACCTGCTCTCCGGGCGCTTCGCCGCACCGGGCGGGGCGACCGCACGGCTCGAGGCGGCCGGCCTGCCGGTCACCGGGTCCGACCTGTACGGGCTCGTCCTCGCCGGTCGCGGCGGTGACGGCGACGCGGATGCCGCAGCGCGGACGCTCGGCGGGCGGGCGATCGAGGGCCGGGCGCCGGGTGGAGGCGCAGCGGCATCCGTTCGCGTGGTGCTGCTGTCGCTGCCGGCCGGGACGCCGTTCTACGACGCGGCGGCCAGGGCGCTCGGGCTCGCCCTGGACGCCGGGTCGCCGGCGGACGGGGTCCCTACCTCGCTCGCGATCGGCTCCCGGGCCGACGACCTCGACGGGCTGCTGGTCTCGGTGCAGGAGGCGCTCGACCTCGCCGCGACGCCGCCGCCGAGGCCCGCGCGCGGGCTCGTGGTGCGCCGCGCGGAGGACCGCCCGCTCGTGCGACTCGTGACCTCGCTCCGCGACGACCACCGGCTGCAGGAGCTCGGTGAACGCATGCTCGCGCCGATCGTCGAGTATGACCTCGCCCGGGGCGGCGACCTGCTCGACGTGCTGGGCGCGATGCTCGCGCATCCCGGCAACCGCACGGCGGCGGCGCAGGCGAGCCACCTCTCGCGGTCGGTGTTCTACCAGCGGCTCGCGCTCATCGGCGACCTGCTGGGTGCCGACCTCGACGACGGCGAGACGCTGACGGCGCTGCACCTCGCGCTGCTCGTGCGGCGGGGCGGCGCCATGCGGTGATCGTTACTTGCTCTTGACAAGTGCACTTGCGAAGAGCAAGCTGTGGTCAGAACCCGGGTCACCCACCTATCCGCACGACCGGAGGACACCATGACCGCCAGCATCTTCGTGAACTTCCCCACGACCGACCTCGACCGCTCCAAGGCGTTCTACGAGGCGCTGGGGTACCGCATCAACCCGAACTTCACCGATGAGAACGCCGCGTGCGTCGTGCTCGACGACAACCTGTACTTCATGGTGCTCACGCGCGAGTTCCTCGGCACGTTCACCGACAAGCAGATCATCGACCCGAAGACCCACGCGCAGATGGCCGTCTCGCTCACCTGCCAGTCGCGCGAGGCCGTCGACGAGATGCTGGCCAAGGCGCTCGCCGCCGGCGGCACCGAGCCGCGCCCGGCGCAGGACTACGGGTTCATGTACTCGCGCGACCTCGAGGACCCGGACGGCAACATCCTCGGCTACCTCTACATGGAGCCGGCCGCCGCCGAGATGGGGCCCGAGGCGTACCTGGCCGAGCAGGGCGCCGCGCCGACGGGCTCGGCCTGAGCGGCCGGTGGCCACACGCGCACCCCGCGGCTTCGGCCAGTACGGCGGCGTGCCGCGGGCCCTCGAGCGGGTCGGGGAACGGTGGGCGCTCCTCATCGTCCGCGACCTGCTCGTCGGCCCGCGCCGGTACGGCGACCTGAAGGCCGGACTGGCGCGGATCCCGACGAACATCCTGGCCGACCGGCTGAAGGAGCTGCAGGAGGCCGGCGTCATCCGCCGCGTGCCGATGGTGCGCGGCGGGTACGAGCTCACCCCGCTCGGGCGCGAGCTCGCGCCCGTGGTCGCCGCCCTCGAGCGGTGGGGCTGGTCGCTGCTCGGCGAACCCGCCGAGGGCGAGCAGCTCACGCGCGAGGCGCTCGCGACCGCGTTGCGGGCGGCCTTCCGAGCGGATGCCGCGGCGGGAGCGCCGCCGACCGAGTACGTGCTCCACGTCGGCGACGCCTCGGTCGCGGCGGCGGTCGTCGGCGGCACCCTCGACGTCGCGCCGATCGGGCCGGGGGCTGTGCCGCAACCGCAGCGGCCGGGCGCCGAGCCCTCGTTCGAGGCGAGCCTCGAGGCCGCGCTCGAACCCGCCGAGTTCGGCGAGCTGCTCGCCGGACGGCTGCCCGCGAGCGAGGTCCGCATCCTCGCCGGCGACCTCGAGTCGGTCGAGCGCTTCCGCGCGACGTTCCGCATCGAACCGGTCGAGCCGGTCGGACCCGCGGATGCCGCGGACGCCGCGGCATCCGTCGCCTGATCGCCGCGCAGCCCGGTCAGAGCCGGGGGAGCGGCTCGTGCGGCTCGGCCGGGAGTTCGACCGCGATCGGGTCGCCGGCACGGACGACGCCGCCCTCGACGACGACGGCCATGATGCCGGCGCGCAGCCGGGTCGCGCCGCGCTCCCGGCGGACCATCCGCCGCATGAGCCCCGGCTGGAAGCGGTCGATCTGCACGCACGGCGTGCGGAGCCCGGTGACCTCGACCTCGGCCGACGCCCCGAGCCGCAGGCGGGTGCCGAGGGGCAGCGCGAGCAGGTCGAGGTCCGTCGTCGTCACGTTCTCGCCGAGTTCGCCCGGCGCGATCTCGTGGCCCTCGACGGCCAGCTCGTCGAAGAGCTCGGCCTGGATGAGGTGCACCTGCCGGCGGTTCGGCTCGGTCCAGGTGCCGCGGAACCGGGAGCGGCGTGTCACCGTCGGGCCCGCGTGCGCGTCGCCCTCGATGCCGTGACCGGCGACGAGCACGATCTCGTCGCGCACCGGCTTGGAGAACCGGTGCCGGTCGTCGCGCGCGACGGCGACCACGGCGGGCGCGCGCGAGTCGGGGTCCATCGCTCAAGTATGCGCCGCACGGCCGACGCGCTCGGCGGTGCCGGCGCGGAGGCGGATGTCCGGCATTCCGGCGCAGCGCGCCCCGGCGCGGCGGGCTCAGCGCGCGATGAAGAGCTTCCGCAGCGTCTCCGTGACCGTCCAGACCGTCTGCATGCCCGCGTCGAGCCGCACGATCGACCCGGGCCGCAGCTCGACGGGCGGCAGCGCCGGATCGACGAACTCCACGGTCGCCGCCCCGCCGATCACGAGGAAGACCTCGTCGACCTCGGTGTCGCGCATCGCGCCGGGCGTCATCTCCCAGACGCCGAGCTCGCCGACCCCGGCGGCCTCGTCGGCCGACGGCTCGTCGAGCGGCGCGTACCCCGTGGTCGGCGCGCCGGCCACCACCTGGTCGGCGGGCACGGGTTCGTGCGCGAGCGGCAGGGTCGCGGCATCCGTCACCGCGCCGGCGACCAGGCGGGCGAGCCCGCCGTCGGCGCCGCTCACGAGTCGAACCCCAGGCCGACCGCGTCGAGGGTCTTCAGCAGCAGGTTGCGCCGGCCGAGGTCGTGGTCGGCGCGGTCGAGCGACCAGCGGGTCAGGTTGATGCCGACGGATGCCGCGGGCTCGGGCGGGAACGGCAGCGGCCGCGTGCGCACCATCTCGAGTCGCGTGCGCTCGGTGTCGCGTCCGTCGAGGAGGTCGAGCATGGTCCGGGCCATGAACCGCGTCGAGGCGACGCCGAGCCCGGTGAACCCGGACGCGTACGCCACCCGGCCGCTGCGCGCGAGCCCCGTGAACGCGGTGAACTGCGTCGACGTGTCGATCGCGCCCGCCCACCGGTGCGTGAACCGCAGCCCCTCGAGCTGCGGGTAGGTCGTGAAGAAGTGGCTCGCGAGCTTCGCGTAGCTCTCGGGGCGGTCCTCGTAGCGCTCGCGGATGCGGCCTCCGGCGTGGTAGATCGCGTCGTAGCCGCCGTACAGGATGCGGCCGTCGCGCGACATCCGCGAGTAGTGGAACTGGTTGGCCAGGTCGCCGATGCCCTGCCGGTTCGCCCAGCCGATCGACCGCTGCTGCTCGGCGGACAGCGGTTCGGTCATGAGCACGTAGTCGTAGACGGGCACGGTCATGAGCCGGTTGCGCTTGAGCAGCGACGGGAACACGTTGGTCGCGAGGACCACGCGCGCGGCGTCGACGCGGCCGTGCTCGGTGCGCAGCGTGACGGGCCCGGACGAGCCTGAGCCCTCGAGGCGCCGCACCGGGGAGCGCTCGAGGATCTCGACGCCGGCCTCCTCGGCGACGCGGGCGAGTTCGGCGGCGAGCTTCGCCGGGTGCAGGATGGCGCTCGTGCGCGTGTTCCACACCCCCGCGAGGTACGTGGGCGAGTCCACCTCGGCGCGAACCTGGTGCTCGTCGAGCAGGCGGACGGAGTCGTCGCCCCGGTGCGCGGCATCCGCTGCGGCCTCGTGCAGCCACTCGACCTGGTGCGGTTCGACGGCGACGTCGAGCGAGCCGTTGCGCTCGAACTCGAAGTCCATGCCGAACTCGGCCTCGGCGGCCTCGATCGCGTCGAGGTTCGCGAGTCCCTGGCGGTCGAGCTCGTCGATCTCGTCGGGCCAGCGGCTGAGGCCGTTCTCGCGGCCGTGGGTGAGGCTCGCCTCGCAGAAGCCGCCGTTGCGACCGGATGCCGCCCAGCCGATGCGCCGCCCCTCGAGGAGCACGACGCGCTGGTCGGGATTCGCGTGCTTGGCGAGCACGGCCGTCCAGAGGCCGGTGTAGCCGCCGCCGACGATCGCGAGGTCGGCCGTGCGCGCACCCTCGAGCCGGGGTCGCTCGGGCTTCGCCGAGTCGGGCAGGTCGTCGATCCAGAAGACCGAGCGGCGGCTGTCGGCGAGGCTGCGGTCGATGACGGATGCCGCGGGCCGGCGGCGTTCGTAGACGGTCGTTCCCATGCGGGATCACTCCAAGTCGGTGCGGATGGCTCCATCATGACGCATATTGCACGCGTGGACAATAGCGGCCTGTGGATGACTCCAGCGAGTGTCGGCGGAGTGGGGGAGTATCGAACGCATGCCTGCAGTGCCGCCCGCTCCGCCCGTGCCGCCGCCCCCGCCCGACATGCTCGAGTTCGATGCCGACCTCTCCGGCCCCGAGCTCGACCTCGAGCAGTGGATCCCGCACTACCTGCCGCAGTGGTCCAGTCGTGAACGCACCCGCGCGCGCTACGACGTGGCCGACGGCATCCTGCGGCTGCGGGTCGACGCCGACCAGCCCGCGTGGTCCGCCGAGTACGACGGCACGACCCAGGTGTCCAACCTCCAGACCGCCGTGCGGTCCGGCGCGGTCGGGTCCTCCATCGGGCAGCACCCCTTCCGCGAGGGTCTCGTCGTCCGCGAGGCGCAGGGCGACCGGCGCCTGTACACCCCGCACTTCGGCCGCATCGAGATCGTCGCGGCGATCGACGGCATCGACGAGCACGCCATGGCCGCGCTGTGGCTGATCGGGCTCGAGGAGGAGCCCGAGCAGTCCGCCGAGATCTGCGTGTTCGAGGTCTTCGGCCGCGACATCGCCGACGACGGCAGCGCGCTCGTCGGTATGGGGATGCACCCCTTCAACGATCCGACGATCACCGACGACTTCGAGCAGGTCGCGTTCCACGACGACGTGCGCGAGCCGCACACCTACACGGTGGACTGGCGCCCGGAGGAGGTCGTCTTCTCGATCGACGGACTCGTGCGCAAGCGCGTCGCGCAGTCGCCGCAGTACCCGATGCAGCTCATGCTCGACGTGTTCGCCTTCCCGCCCGAGCCGCCCGCGACGGCGTCGTACCCGCAGTCGTTCGCCGTGCACGCGGTGCGGGGGTACCGGGCCGGCTGACGGGGCCGCGAGCGCGGCGTGCCCGACTTCGAGTGGGCCGCGGCATCCGTCATCGCGAGACGCGCTGGAGGGCCCGCTCGATCTCGATGAGGGTGCGGAAGCTCGGGACCATCTCGCGCGTGCCGCCGAAGTTCAGGACGATCTCGGCGTCGTGCACCGGGTCGTGGAACACGTGCGTGGCGAGCACGCCGATGTGCCCGACCGGCCGTGGCAGGCCGCGCAGGAACGGGCTGAACCCCTCGAAGCGCACCTGCATCATGCCGGCGCCGTAGCGGATGCCGGGACGGAACCGATGCCGCGGCTCGGCCAGGTACCGGAGGTGCGCCTCGCCGATCAGCCGCCCGTGGTGCAGCGCGTCGCTGAACGCGACGAGGTCGTCGAGCGTGCTCGCCACGCCGCCGCCCGCCCAGTCGCAGCTCACGCTGCGGGCCTCCGTCACGGCGCGTCGCCCGATCCGGACCGGCGCGATGCGCGTCCGGACCGAGCCGCCCTCCCGGGCGGGCCGCGAGCGGAGCCACAGCGAGCTGTCGATCATGCCGACGGGCTCGAAGATGCGCTCGTGCAGCAGGTCGTGGAAGGTGGAGGCGGTCGACTCCTCGAGCAGGCGGCCGAGGAGGACGTAGCCGGTGTCGGAGTACCGGAAGCGCTCGCCGGGCCGGCCGACGGGGCGCTGGCGTTCGCGGCTGAAGTCGAGCAGGTCGCGCGGGGTCCAGAACCGGTCGGGCTCGTCGTGCACCAGCTCGACCATGCGCCGCCCGCTCGTCACGGGGCCCTCGAAGTAGTCGGCGACCCCGGCCGTGTGCGCGAGGAGCTGGTGGACGGTCGCGCCGCCCGCGGCATCCGTCGACCCGTCGGCGTCGAACAGGCCGGCGAGCTCGTCGCCCGGAAGGAGGCGGCTCACGGGCGTGTCGGTCGTGAAGGCGCCCGCCTCGACGGCCTGCATGGTGAGCGTCGCCGTGAACAGCTTGCCGACGCTCGCGCCGTGGAACGGGAGGGCGAGTTCGCCGGATCGGTACGTGATGCCGAGCCCGGGGGCGTGCACGGCGACCTGGGGCGGGGCGAGGGCCCCGCGCCGCGCGGCGACCCGCGCGAGGTGGCGATCGAGGCGCGTGGCGAAGTCGACGGCGGCGGTCATCTGCGAGAATCCTCTCGTCTCGAAACGTGATATCACGGTTAGGTATATCACGATCAGTAATATGGCGAAAGGTGCCGACGACGATGGGCCACGTGATCCTCGGGCTGCTCATGCTGCTCGGGCCCCAGACCCTGTACTCGCTGAACAAGCAGTTCGAGCGCGGGCCCTCGCTCTTCTACCGCGCGAGCTTCGGCAGCCTGCAGTCCGCCCTGCGGTCACTGCTCGCCGCCGGTCACGTGACCGTGCACGAGAGCACCGAGGGCGGCCGCAACAAGAAGAACTACGCGGTGACGGACGCCGGCGCCGCGGCCTTCCACGCCTGGATCCGCTCGCCGCTCGCCGGGGGCGACCTCGAGGTCGCCGCACTCTCGCGCCTGTTCCTCCTCGGACTCGTGGAGGACCCCGCTGAGCGGCGCGACATCCTCGACCACATCGTCGCCGAGGTCGAGCGCGAGCTCGGACGCCTCGAGGACTTCGCCGCCGCGCTCGACGAACAGGCGGGCGCCGTCCCCGAGGAGTACCGTGCGGTGTTCCAGTACCAGCGGGCGACGCTCGACTACGGCCTCATGGCGCACCGCGCGGGGCTGGCCTGGTTCCGCGAGCTCGCGGCCCGAGACGCCTGACGGCGTCGAGGGGACGCAACACGCCGCGCGGCCCCTGGCGCACGCGGCGTGTTGCGTCCCCTCGACGCACGCGGAGTGGGCCGGGAGCAGCGCGGCTCAGCCGCGGGGCGCGTGCGCCTCGAGGAACTGGTACACCTCGGTCTGGTCCACACCGGGGAAGGTGCCGGTCGGCAGGGCCGCGAGCAGCGAGGTCGGGGTGCGCGCGGCCGGCCACGAGGCATCCGCCCACTTCTCGGAGAGCTCGGACGGCGCCCGGCGGCAGCACGACTCGTCAGGGCAGCGCGACACCGAACGCCGGGGCGTCTCGCGACCGCGGAACCACTTCACGTGCTCGAACGGCACGCCCACCGAGACGGAGTACTCGCCCTCCTTGGCCTTCTCGATGCGCGAGGTGCACCAGAACGTGCCCGTCGACGTGTCGGTGTACTGCGAGTACGGGGTGAAGCGGTCCTCGGCGTCGAACACCGTCCGCGCCGTCCACTGCCGGCACACCGTCGTGCCCTCGACCGCGCCGAGCGCATCGGACGGGAACCGCACGGCGTCGTTCTCGTACGCCTTGATGATCGTGCCCGACTCGTGCACCTTCATGAAGTGCACCGGGATGTCGAGACGGGCCGTCGCGAGGTTCGTGAACCGGTGCGCGGCGGTCTCGTACGAGACCGCGAAGTGATCGCGGAGCTCCTCCATCGAGATGCGGCGCAGGTTCTTCGCCTCGGTGAGGTAGCGCACGGCCGCCTGCTCGGGCAGCAGGATGGCGGCCGTGAGGTAGTTCGTCTCGATGCGCTGGCGCAGGAAGTCGCCGTAGTTACCGGGCTCCTCGTGGCCGAGCAGGTGCGACGCGAGCGCCTGCAGGATGGGGGAGCGCGAGTCGCGCGACGGCGACTGCTGGGTGGGCAGGTAGATGCGGCCGTTGCGCTTGTCGGTCAGCGACCTGGTGGAGTGCGGCAGGTCGCCGACGTAATGCAGCGAGTACCCGAGGTGGCTCGCCATGTCGGCGACGAGCTGGTGGGAGACGGGCCCGCCGCTGTGGCCGACGGCCTCGAGCAGCTCGGCGGCCTTCGCCTCGAGTTCGGGGTAGAAGTTGTCGCGGGCCCGCATCTCGGCGCGCAGCTGCGCGTTCGCGCGGCGCGCCTCCTCGGGCGTCGCCGCGCGCTCGCGGTGCAGGCGGTCGATCTCGTTGTGGAGGGCGAGGATCGTCTGCAGGGTCTGGTCGCTCATCGTCTTCGCGACGCGGAACGGCTCGAGGCCGAGCGCCGAGAACACCGGCCCCCGCTGGGCGCGCTCGACGGCGATCTCGAGCGCGGCGCGCTCGGAGGGCGCGTCGGGTCGGAGCAGCTCGTCGGCCGTGGTGCCGAGGGCGAGGGCGATCGTGCGCAGCATCGACAGCCGCGGCTCGCGCTTGCCGTTCTCGATGGCGCTCACCTGCGACGGCGCGCGGTCGATCGCGGCGGCGAGTGCGCCGAGCGTCATCCCGGCCGCGAGACGGCGATCACGGATGCGGCGGCCGAGCGTCAGGGCGTCGACCTCGTCGGGCGACGGCTCGGGCGGCGCACCGACGACGCCCGCGACGGGCGTCGCGGAGGTGGCGGGGCGGAGGCGATCGGCGGTGACCATGCCTCATGCTCACATGAGCAAGCGGCTCCTGCAAACCGAACTCTGCGCGATCTTCTGCGCTACCCCGCCACAGGAGCGGCGTCGCGGGCGCCGGGCAGTCGATTCATGGGGAAAGAATTCGCGAAGTTCCGCGTTCGGTGGCCGAGACCCATCCGTGATGCGCGTGTGGTTGACTGGCCCGCGCGGCGCTCGCCGCAGTTCGACCCGAACCCCCGAAGGAACCGACATGACGCTCGCGCGCGCCATCCTCATCGTCCCTGCCGTCGCGGGCGCCCTGCTCCTCGCCGGCTGCACTGCCGCGAGCCCCGCCGCGACCCAGAAGCCGGCCACGCCGAGCGCCGAAGCCGAGGCGACCGGCGAGCAGACCGTCGCCGAGGCGTGCCTGCAGCTCGCCGAAGGCTCGACGGAGTTCGCGTCGCTGTCCGGCGAGGACGCGTTCGCGGAGGGCATGGCCGACCCGGAGGGCGCCGTGACCAAGCTCGAAGCGGCCAACTCGACGTTCGCCGCCGCCGTCTCGGAGGTCACCAACGCCGAGGTGCAGCCGGTCGCCGAGCAGGCCGCCGCCTCGATGGCGGACTACGTCGCCTTCATCGGCGAGATGGTCGCCGATCCCGCGAACGCCGACTTCGGTGCCATGGGGGACCAGGTCGAGACGCTCATGGCCGACTTCAACGCGATCGGCGACGTCTGCTCCTGAGGCCGGTCAGCCCGGGCCGAGGAGCGCCTGCTCCTCGGCCATGGCACACCCTTCCGGCTCAGCCGGTGAGCGCGGGCCGCAGCTCGTTCGCGAAGAACTCGATGAACCCGTCGGGGTCGGGTCCCAGGTTCATGATCGCGATGCGGTCGTACCCGGCGTCCTCGTACGACCGCACCGCCGCGACATGCCCGTCGAGGTCGGGACCGCACGGCACCTGCTCGCGCACGTCGTCGAGGCGGATGAACTCGGAGGCCGCCTCGAAGTTCGCCGGGTTCGGCAGCTCGCTCATGACCTTCCAGCCGAGCAGCGACCAGCGGGAGGTCTCGTGCGCGGCCTGCGCCGCGGCATCCGCGTCGGTGGCCCACGCCACGCCCACCTCGCCGTACCGGGGCCCGGTGCCGCCGGACGCGCGGTACGCCTCGATGAGCGATGCATCGGGATCGGTGCCGAACATCGCGTCGCCCGCCTCTGCGGCCAGTTCCGCGGCCTGCGGACCGCCCGCGGCGACGGCGATGAGCGGCAGTTCGTCGGGCAGGTCGAAGACGCGAGCGTCCTCGAGCGCCAGGTACTCGCCGTCGAACGACTGGTAGCCGCCCGACCACAGCAGCCGGATGATCTCGATCGCCTCGCGCAGCATCGCCTGCCGATCCGACACCGACGGATAGCCGTGCGCGACGACGTGCTCGTTGAGCCGCTCGCCCGAACCGAGGCCCAGGGTGAACCGGCCGTCGCTCAGCAGCGCGAGCGTGGCCGCCGCCTGGGCGATGATCGCCGGGTGGTAGCGGACGGTGGGGCAGGTCACGCCGGTCGCGAGCCCGATGCGCTCGGTGGATGCCGCGATCGCGCCGAGCACCGACCAGGCGAAGGGCGAATGCCCCTGCACGTCGAGCCACGGGTGGTAGTGGTCGCTGATCTCGACGAAGTCGAATCCCGCCTCCTCGGCGAGCCGAGCCTGGCGGACCAGCTCCTTCGGGCCGAACGCCTCCGCGGCGAGCTTGTAGCCGAACTGCACGGCCATGAGATCCCCCTTCCCGCGCCGCGGCCGAGACCGGTGTCGGCCCGGCACGAGGCCGGGCGGATGCGAGCGCGTGTGCGGCGACGCTACCGAGACGCCGCCCCTGCGGATAGCGGTTGCGTCCCGGACGAACGCCGTGTAGCGAGTGCCGACGGCTCCCCGGAACGGGTCTCGCGCGCAGGGTTATACGCGCCCGCTTCTCGCACCGCAAGTCCCTTCTGGGCCGAATTCACCGCTCCTAGCGTGGCCTCTGCACATCCGCCATCGAGGCGCGGCCGATCGCCGCCCTCGGAGAGGAAAGGGGCGAACATGGTGAACACCGCAGGGACCGGGAACCCGGATCTCAAGCAGGAAGCAGGTGCGGCCGGCCACCGGGTCGCCGACACCGCCAAGCAGGAGGCGCGCGGCGTCGCGTCCGAGGCGAAGTATCAGGTCAGGAACCTCGCGAGCCGGGTCGGCGACGAGGTCCGCTCGCAGGCCTCGACCCAGCAGCACCGCGCTGCCGGGGGCATCCGCCAGGTCGGGACGCAGTTCTCCGACATGGCCGCGAACTCCGAGTCCGGCGTCGCACGGGACCTCGTCGAGCAGGTCGGCTCGCGAGCCGACTCCATCGCGTCCTGGCTCGACCAGCGCGAGCCGCAGGACCTCCTCGAGGAGGTCAAGGGCTTCGCCCGTCGCCGGCCGGGCGTCTTCCTCGCGATCGCCGCAGGAGCCGGCGTCGTCATCGGTCGGCTGACGCGTTCGATCGCGTCGTCGGGCGACTCGTCGAGCTCGGCCGGGGGATCCCAGCAGCTGGCCACGGGCGACGGCTACACCGCCGCGTACCCGGCGACCACGCCCGCGTACACCGGCACCACTGGGACCTACGGAACGGGCGCCGGCGCGACGGGTGGCGGCCAGCACGTGGCCGACCCGCAGACGACGTGGGGCGCCGAACCGACGACCGGCGTCACGGGCACCGACCCGTACGTCGAGCCGCTCCCCGGTGACGAGACGCGCCGGGGCGACGTGACCGGAGCCCCGTGATGAGCGGCGCATACACCGGAGGCGTCGATCCCCGGACCGGCGGCGCGCACGTGGCAGGCGCCACGGCGTCCGACACCCCGACGCCGTCCGAGCAGCAGGCGGCGAACACGTCGCTCGGCGACCTCGTCGCCGAGGTGAGCCGTGACTTCTCGACGCTCATGCGTCAGGAAGTGGAGCTCGCCAAGGCCGAGGCGACCCAGTCCGCGAAGCGCGCGGGCAAGGGAGCGGGCATGTACGGCGGGGCCGGCGTCGCCGGCTGGTTCGTGCTGCTGTTCCTGTCGATCGCGCTGTGGTGGGGACTCGGGGACCTGATCGACAGCCTCGGCTGGTCCGCCGTCATCGTCGCGGTCATCTGGGGCATCGTCGCGGCCGTGCTCTATTTCACCGGCAAGAAGGAGTTCGAGCGGGTCCAGGGCATGCCGCGCACCGCGGACAGCCTGAAGCGGATCCCGGACGCGATCAAGAGGAATGAGGAGAACCGATGACTACCGATCCGAACGCCATCCGTTCCGACATCGAGCGGACCAGGGCAGAGCTCGGCCAGGACGTCGACGCCCTCGCCGACAAGGTGAACCCCGGCAAGGCGGTGCACCGCCAGACCGAGAAGGTGAAGGGCGCGTTCCGGCGTGCCAAGGACCGCGTGATGGGCAGCGCTCACGACGCCGCCGACTCCACGCAGGGTGCGATGCACTCCGCCGGCGAGACCGTCGGCGAGGCGCCGCAGCGCCTCGCCTCGGCGACGCGGGGCAACCCGGTCGCGGCGGGCCTCATCGTCTTCGGCGCCGCCTGGCTCGTCTCGTCGCTGATCCCGGCCTCGCGCCAGGAGCGGCAGGTGGCGCAGAAGGCGAAGGACGCGGCGGCACCGCTCGTGGACGAGGTGAAGGGCGTGGCTCAGGATGCCGCGGAGCACCTCAAGTCCGACGCGCAGGAGGCCGTGCAGTCCGTCAAGGACCGCGCGGGCGAAGCCGCCGAGCACGTCAAGGACGAGGGCAAGTCCGCCGCGGACGACGTGAAGGGCGCCGCGCAGCAGGGCTCCTCGTCGGGCGCGACCTCGACGACCAGCACGTACTGATTCGCGAACGACGACGACCCGCCGGCCCGGACCTCGGGCCGGCGGGTCTCGCAGTGTCCGCCGGGCGGCGAGGCCGCGGCATCCGCTCGGATCAGGCGTCGGATGCCGCGTGCACCCGCTCGCCCTCGACGAACGTCTGGAGCACGCGCGTCTCGCCGATCTCGTCGGCGGGGCCCGCGAAGGGGTCGCGGTCGAGCACGACGAGGTCGGCGAACTTGCCGGTCTCGATCGTGCCGGTCACGTGGTCGAGGTGGTTCACCCACGCCGACCCGGCCGTGTAGGCGGTGAGGGAGGTCGCGAGGTCGATCGCCTGCTCGGGCAGGAACGCCTCGTACTCGCCCTCCGCGTAGGCCGGGGCCGCCGTCCGGTTCACGGCGGTGTGGATCGCCGCGAGCGGGTCCGGCGTCGACACCGACCAGTCGCTGCCGGCCGCGAGCACCGCCCCCGCGCGGAGGAGGTCGCCGAACGGGTACTGCCAGGCGCTCCGCGGCTCGCCGAGGAACGGCAGCGTGAGGTCCACCATCTGCGGCTCGAGCGCCGCCCACAGCGACTGCATGTTCGCCGCCACCCCGAGTTCGCGGAACCGTGGCACGTCCTCCGGGTGCACGACCTGGATGTGCGCGATGTGGTGTCGGTGGTCGTTGCGGCCGTTCACGGCGATCGCGTGCTCGACCGCGTCGAGGCACTCGCGCACCGCCCGGTCGCCGATCGCGTGGAAGTGCAGCTGGAAGCCGAGCCCGTCGAGCTCGGCGGCGGCGGGGTTCAGCACCGCCGGATCGACGAACGAGATGCCGGAGTTGTCGGTGAAGTGCCCGTGCCCGTCGCAGTACGGTTCGAGCATCGACGCGGTGAAGTTCTCGGCCACGCCGTCCTGCATGATCTTGATGCTCGTGGCCGCGAAGCGGCCCCCGCGGTAGCGTTCGCGCTTCTCGAAGAGCTCGGGGACCTGCTCGAGGCCGCGCGTGCGGTCCCACCAGATCGCACCGACCACCCGGGCGGTGAGGCGACCGGATGCCGCGGCCGCGACGTACGCCGGGCCCGGGTCGCCGGCATCGCCGTAGCTTCCGACGATCGCGTCCTGCCACCCGGTCACGCCGAACGAGTGCAGGTACCGCTGGCCGAGGAGGAGCGCCTCGGTGAGCGTCTCGAGGCTCGTCTCGGGGAGCAGCCGGTTCACGAGCGACATCGCGCCCTCGTGCAGGGTGCCCGTCGGGGTGCCGTCGGCGTCGCGCTCGATCCGGCCGTCGGCCGGGTCCGGGGTGTCGCGGTCGATGCCCGCGAGCCGCAGCGCGGCCGAGTTCACCCACGCGCCGTGCCCGTCGCGGTTCGGCAGGAACGCCGGACGGTCGGGCACGACCCGGTCGAGGGCCGCCGCGGTCGGCGTGCCGCCCGGGAACGCCGACATCGACCATCCGCCGCCCAGCACCCACTCGTCGTCGGCGTGGTCGGCCGCGTACGCGGCGATGCGGTCGAGGTACTCGCCCTCGGTCGACAGCTCCGACAGGTCGCAGCGCATGAGGTCGAGGCCGCCCCACACGGGGTGCACGTGCGCGTCCTGGAAGCCCGGCACGAGCAGCCGCCCGCGCAGGTCGACGACCTCGGTGGACGCGCCGACGAGGTCGCGCACGTCGTGCTCCGAGCCCACCGCGACGATCCGGCCGCCGCGGACGGCGACCGCGCTCGCGCGCGACCGCACGGTGTTCGCGGTGAAGACGGGGCCGCCGGTGAAGACGAGGTCGGCGTCGGTCATGGCGCGGTGCTCCTTCGGTCGGTGGTGCGCGACGGATGCCGCGGGGCGCGGCATCCGCTCAGTTGCCCGTCATCGTGCGGGCGATCTGCGTCGCCGAGTCGCCCGCCCGCCGCAGCACGACGGCCACGAGCGCGAGGGCCACGAGCGTGAGCAGCAGCATGATCGTGGACACCGCGGCGATCTCGGGCCGGAGACCCGAGCGCAGCGCGCTCAGCACGTACACCGGCCACGGCGTCGTTCCCGACACCTGCACGAACGCGGCGATGACGGTGTTGTCGAGGCTGAGCGTGAACGACAGCAGGAACCCTGCGAGCACGGCCGGCATCGCGAGCGGCAGCGTCACGCGCCGGAACGTGGTGAGCGGCCGTGCGTAGAGGTCCGCGGAGGCCTCCTCGAGCTGCCCCTCGAGGCCGATGAGCCGCGCCCGCACGATGTACGACACGACCGCCACCGAGAAGAGCGAGTGGCCGATGACCAGGCGGACGATGCCGTCGTTGAACAGACCGATGCCGAGGTCCTGCCCGAGGAACACCAGCCACGGCAGCAGCGCGACGGCGTCGACGATCTCGGGCGTGACCGACACGAGCAGCAGCAGGCCGATGAACCAGAACGCCCACCGCCCCGGATGCCGCGCCATGGCGATGCCCGCGAGGGTGCCGAGCAGCGTGGCCAGCAGGGCCGCGATGAGTCCGGTCTGGATCGACACCATCACCGCGTCCTGGATGGCCGGCTTGGTCACGAGCGCCCCGAACGCGTCGAACCCGAACGCGTCCCACGCGACGAGGAGGCGCCCCGTGTTGAACGACGAGACGATGATGACGAGGATCGGCAGGAAGAGGAACACCAGCACGGCCACGCCCCACACGTTGAGCGCGACATCCGACCACGACCGCTGCTTCACGCGGACACCCCCTGTTCGGTGCGGACGGGTTCGGCCTCGCCGGCAGCGGACCCGTCGTCGCCGGAGCGACCCGCGGGCGCCGCCGCCGGCTCGTCGCCCAGCACCAGCCGATTGCGCAGCCGGAACGGCATCGTCGCGAGCCACACGATCAGGCCGCCCACCGCGACCGTCGCCATGATGACGAGGATCAGCATCACCGCCATCGCCGAGCCGAGCGCCCAGTTCTGCGCCGTCTGGAACTGGCTCGCCACGAGCTGGCCGACCATGTTGCCGCGCGCACCGCCGAGCACGGTGGCCGTGATGTAGTCGCCCATCAGCGGGATGAAGACGAGCAGCACTCCGGCGATGACCCCCGGCCGGGCCAGCGGCAGCGTCACCCGGGTGAAGGTGCGCCAGCGGCCCGCGCCGAGATCCTTCGACGCCTCGCGCAGCGGTCCGCCGACGCGGTCGAACGCGACGAACAACGGCAGGATCATGAGCGGCAGGTAGTTGTAGACCACGCCGATGAGCACCGCCGTGCGGGTGTACAGGATGTCGAGCGGACCATCCGTCAGCCCGATGCCCTGCAACAGCGACGACAGCCAGCCCTCCGGAGCGAGGATGACCTGCCAGCCGATCGTCCGCACCAGGAAGTTCGTCCAGAACGGCACCATGACGAGCGCGAGCAGCAGCCCGCGGCGCGACGGCGGCACCTTGACCGCCATCCAGTACGCCGCCGGCAGCCCGATCAGCAGGCACAGCGCGGTGCCCGCGAGTCCCACCCACAGGGTGTTCGTGAACGTCTGGAAGAACGTCGGCGACAGCGCCTCGCCGTAGCGGTCGAACGACAGCACGTCGGTCGCGTGCGTGCCGAAGATGCCCGGCTTGTACCCGAAGCTGAAGTAGACGACCATCGCGACGGGCGCGACGAAGAAGACCACGAGCCACGCCCACGCGGGAAGCGCGAGGGCGAAGCGCGGCAAGCGGATGCCTCGCACTACGCCCCCGCTGCGGCCTTCGCCTTGTTCCAGATGTCGACCCGCGTCTGCTGCGCCTCGTTGATCTCGCCCTCGCGCATGGTCGCGAGCTGCTCGTCGCTGAAGAACACGAGGTCGAGCATCTCGATCCCGGCCTCCTCCGCCGCCTGCTCGATGTCCTTGCCGCCCGTGTGGTACCCGATGTAGTCGAGCTCGAGCAGCGAGTTCTCGGGCGTCAGCACGTAGTCGATGAAGGCGTGCGCGGCCTCCGGGTTGGGAGCCCCGGCGGCGATCGCCCAGTTGTCCATCCAGATCTCCGTCTCCGGGCCGGGCAGCACCCACTGCCAGCGGTCGGGGTCCGGGCTCTCGAGGATGCCGATGCGGGCGTCGCCGTTCCACGCCTGCATGAGCGCGTGCGTCGCCTGCGGGATCGCCGCGCCTCCGGGGTAGGAGTCGAACGCCGAGATGTTCGGCGCGAGCGTGTTCACGATGAACTCCTCCGCGGCGGCGAGTTCGGCCTGGTCCGTGGTGTTCCAGTCGATGCCGTTCGCCCAGAAGTACATGCCTGTCAGGTCGCCCGGGTCGTCGAGCACGCTCGTGCGCCCGCTCGCCTCGTTCTGCGCCGCGTCGAGGAAGTCCGCCCACGTCGCCAGCTCGCGCGTGATGACGGTCTTGTCGTACACGTAGCCTGTCGTGCCCCAGGCCTTGCAGATCGAGTACTCGTTCTCGGGATCCCACGCCCGGCCCAGGTACGCGTCGTCGACGTACTCGATGTTCGGGATCAGGTCGCGGTTCAGCTTGGTGAGCAGGCCGTTCTCGATCATCTGCGGGATGAAGATGCCGGTCGGCACGACGATGTCGTACCCGGACGTGCCCTTCGCCGCCACGAGCTTCGAGATGAGCTCCTCGTTCGAGCCGAACGAGTCCAGCTGGATGGTCGGACCGAGCTCGGCCGTGAACGCCTCGAGCACCTCCGGGGCGTCGTAGTCGCCCCACGTGTAGATCGACAGGCTGTTCTCGAGTTCGCCGCCGGTCGCCTGCGGCGCGTTCGAGCTCTGCCCGCCCGGCGAGCACGCCGCCAGCAGGCCGGTGGCGCCCGCGGCGGCCGCGAAGCTCAGGAAGCGGCGACGGCTGAGCTCGGCGCTGATCGCCTTGACGGCGGCCGTCGACGCGAGGATGCGGACGGGGGGTCGGGACTCGCTCATGGGGACCTCCTGTGATGGTGCCGGTCGGGATCGGTGCGGGGTCAGTGGGTGGGCGGCGCGACGTACCCGCCCGCCACGGCGGCGTCGTCGGCGGGGAACACCTGCACGTGGTCGGGGTTCCACGAGCAGCGGACGCGGGCGTCGACGGCCAGGTCGGGCGCGTCCGGCGTCGGCCGTCGCACGATGAGGCTCTGGTCGTCGCCGAGGCGCACGAGGTACTGCATCGTCTCGCCGAGGTGCGAGACGCCGAGCAGGGTGCCGTGCACGGAGTTCGGGGCGGAGGGCGCGCCGCCCGCGGCATCCGCTTCGATCGACACGAACTCGGGGCGCACGGCCGCCTGCGCGGCGGCGCCGTCGACGAGGCCGGCTGCCGCCGCCGAGCGGATGCCGCGGATGAGCCCGTGCGCGGACTCGACCGCCGTGCCGCCCTCGGCCGCGACGCCGCGGAAGAAGTTCTGCTGGCCGACGAACGCCGCCACGTACGCGGAAGCGGGCCGGGCGTAGATCGTGTCGGCGTCGGCGAGCTGCTCGATGCGGCCCTCGCGCATGATGGCGATGCGGTCGCTCATCGACAGCGCCTCGCCCTGGTCGTGGGTGACGAAGACGAACGTGATGCCGAGCCGCGACTGGAGCAGCTTCAGCTCGAGCTGCATCTCCTCGCGCAGCTGCCGGTCGAGCGCGCCGAGCGGCTCGTCGAGGAGGAGCACCGCCGGGCGGTTGACGAGCGCGCGGGCGAGTGCGACGCGCTGCTGCTGCCCGCCGGAGAGCTGCGTCGGCCTGCGATCGGCGAAGCGGCGCATCTGCACGAGCTCGAGCGCCTCGGAGACCCGCTCGCGCACCTCCGACTTCGGCGTGCGGCGCTGCTGGAGGCCGTACGCCACGTTCTCGGCGACCGACATGTGGGGGAAGAGCGCGTACGCCTGGAACACCGTGTTGACGTCGCGGCGGTACGGGGCAGCGCCCAGGACGGATCGTCCGGAGATGCGGATGTCGCCGTCGTCGGGCTGCTCGAACCCGGCGATCATGCGCAGCGTGGTGGTCTTGCCGCAGCCCGACGGGCCGAGCAGCGAGATGAACTCGCCCGGCTCGACCGAGAGGGAGACGCCGTCGACGGCCGTCGCGTCGCCGTACCGCTTGGTCACCCGGTCGAGCTCGACGGAGCCCGCCCGCGCGTCGCGCTCGCCTGATGCGGAGGTCGTCGTCGCCTCGGTCGCCGCTGTCACCTGTGGGCACCTCCCGGTCAGCCTCGTCTGCTCGCCTCGTCGCGTGCCGCCATTCAACCCCCTTGTTGCACAGTTGTGCAATGGGCGCGTGGACAACCGGACGATCCATCGCCCCGCGCGCGGCCGCGCGACACTCCGTCCGGGGCGCGTTCACGCGCCCGAAACGCGCGGCGCCCACCCCCGCCTGCGCGTGGGACGCATTCCCGTGTGTTCACCCACCCCAGGGGACGCAACACGCCGCGCGCGCCCGCGGTCGCACAGCGTTTCGCGTCCCCTCGACGTCGCCCAGCCCAGACCGGGGTCCACCAGCCCCGTCGACCATCTCGCCGAGGGGACGCAACACGCCGCCGGCGCGCGATCACATGCGGCGTGTTGCGTCTCCTCGGAGGACGGCGCGGGTCGGCCACTCCTCCACAGTCGCCGCCGGCCGCCATCCGACCGAGTGACCGACCGGATGCCGCGACGCGCCGCTCCCGCCGGAGCAGCCTGTGGGAATGCAGCCGACCCCGCTTCCGCCCGCGTTCCGCGGCCTTCCGTTCAGCACCGCGGACGCGGTCCGCAGCGGAGTCGCCCGCCAGCGACTTCGCCGCGCGGACCTGGCGGCGCCCTTCCACGGCGTCAGGATGCCGGCTGCGCCGCATCCGACCCTCATCGACCGGTGCCGCGCATATGCGTCGAGGATGCCGCGGACGCAGGCCTTCACCGGACCGACGGCGGCGCTCCTCTGGGCACTACCGATCCCGATCCGCCTGCGCGACGATCCGTCGCTGCACGTGATCGACCTCGCGGGCCGCCGCGCGCCGCGCGGACGGCTGGTCACGGGCTCTCGCACGAGCCGGCCCGTCGACACGACGATGTTGCATGGGCTGCGAGTGCTGGGAGCCGCCTCGACCTGGGCGAGTCTCGCCGGGATGATGTCGCTGGACGACCTGGTCGCCGCCGGGGACCGCCTGCTCGGGCTCCCGGTGCCGCTCGCCGAGGCAGCCGACATCGATGCCGTCGTCGAGGACTGGGCCGCACGTCGCGGCGTCCGGCAGCTTCGCGAGGCGGCAGCGCTGATCCGCCCCGACGTCTTCTCTCCCCGGGAGACTCGCACTCGTCTGCTCATCATGCGATCCGGCCTACCCTGCTCCGAGCCGGAGCCGAACGGCGAGATCACCTTGCATCACGGCGGGAGGACCAGAGGCGATCTCGTGTTCCGGCGCGAGTCGGTGGTCGTGGAGTACGAAGGCGAGCACCACCTGACCGATCCGGTCCAGTGGGCTCATGACCTCGAGCGGTACAACGACTTGGCCCTCTCGGGCTGGCTCGTCATCCGCCTCTCGAGGAAGATGCGCGACGACGAGATCGTCAGGCGGGTGGCCGCAGCACTTCGTTACCGGCGGTGAGGCATGCCCGGCCCGCCACGCCCGTGCACCGACCGCCGAGGGGACGCAGCACGCCGGGCGGACAAAGCGGGGCGCGGCGTGTTGCGACCCTTCGGCGGGAGGGGAAGGGCGCGCAGCGCGAGGTTGTTCCGCGGCGCGGAAGAACGCGGAAAGTTCACCCCCCGGATCGGCGGTCGGGGTGGGTGCGGCGCCCGCAGAGTGGATGCCACAGACCCCCGGACGACGTCGGAGGAGACGCCGGACGGACACACCGAGACATCCGCACCGCTGCACCGAAGGAGCACCACGATGAGCACGCACCGCCCCGGAGACCAGACGCAGACCGCCGCCGAGCTGCAGCTCGAGTGGGACGCCGACCCCCGCTGGGAGGGCGTCAAGCGCGACTACACCGCCGAGGACGTCATCGCCCTCCGCGGCCCGGTCCGCGAGGAGCGCACGCTCGCCCGTCGCGGTGCCGAGAAGCTGTGGGAGAACATCCGGAAGAACACCGGCACCGCATTCGAGCCGATGGAAAACCCCGAGTGGTCGGCGGCGCTCGGCGCCCTCACCGGCAACCAGGCCGTGCAGCAGGTCCGCGCGGGATTGAAGGCCATCTACCTCTCCGGCTGGCAGGTCGCCGCCGACGCGAACCTCTCCGGCCAGACCTACCCCGACCAGTCGCTCTACCCGGCGAACTCGGTCCCGGCGGTCGTGCGCCGCATCAACAACGCGCTGCTCCGCGCCGGCCAGGTCGAGCAGGGCACCGACGACCGCGACTGGATGGCTCCGATCGTCGCCGACGCCGAGGCCGGCTTCGGCGGACCGCTGAACGCCTACGAGCTCATGCACCAGATGATCGAGGCGGGCGCGGCGGGCGTGCACTGGGAGGACCAGCTCGCGAGCGAGAAGAAGTGCGGCCACATGGGCGGCAAGGTGCTCATTCCGACCGGCCAGCACATCCGCACCATCAACGCGGCCCGCATGGCGGCGGATGTCGCGGGCGTGCCGAGCATCATCATCGCCCGCACCGACGCGCTCGCCGCGACCCTGCTCACGAGCGACCACGACGAGCGCGACCAGCCGTTCGTCACCGGCGAGCGCACCGCCGAGGGCTTCTACCAGGTGCAGAACGGCATCGAGCCGGTCATCGCCCGCGGCCTCGCGTACGCCGAGTACGCCGACCTGCTGTGGGTCGAGTCGGCCGAGCCCGACCTCGAGCTCGCGCGCCGCTTCGCCGAGGCGGTGCACGCGAAGTTCCCCGGCAAGCGCCTGAGCTACAACTGCTCGCCGTCGTTCAACTGGAAGCGCCACCTCGACGACGACCAGATCGCGAAGTTCCAGCGCGAGCTCGCCGCCATGGGGTACGCGTTCCAGTTCATCACCCTGGCGGGCTTCCACTCCCTGAACCACGGCATGTTCACGCTCGCCAAGGACTACAACGAGCGCCACATGTCCGCGTACGTCGAGCTGCAGGAGGCCGAGTTCGCCTCCGAGGCCGACGGCTACACCGCCACGCGCCACCAGCGCGAGGTCGGCACCGGCTACTTCGACCAGATCGCCACGGCGCTGAACCCCAACAGCGCGACCCTCGCCCTCGTCGGATCGACCGAGGAAGAGCAGTTCCAGCACTGATCGACGGGCGTCCCGCCCGCGAAGGAGACGAGACCATGACCATCACCATCGATCGACCGACCACGCATGAGCCGAAGCCGGCGCGCACGGCGCCCGCCTTCCAGACGGTGCAGCCGCACCTCGAGGTGACCGCGCCGTTCGGCGAGCGGTACGACGAGATCCTCACGCCCGAGGCGCTGCAGTTCCTCGCCCGGCTGCACGACCGGTTCGCCGGCACGCGGCACGAGCTGCTCGCCGAGCGCCTCCAGACCCGGGTCGACGCCGCCAACGGCCGCGACCCGAAGTTCCTCCCCGAGACCGAGTGGATCCGCGACGACGCCTCCTGGCGCGTCGCGGGTGCCGGCCCCGGCCTCGAGGACCGTCGCGTCGAGATCACCGGCCCCACCGACCGCAAGATGGCGATCAACGCGCTGAACTCCGGCGCCAAGGTGTGGCTCGCCGACCACGAGGATGCCACGAGCCCGACCTGGGCGAACGTCATCGAGGGCCAGCTCAGCCTGTTCGACTTCCTGCGCGGCGACCTCGAGTACACGAGCCCGGAGGGCAAGGAGTACCGGATCACGGCGACCGAGACGCCGACCATCGTGTTCCGTCCGCGCGGCTGGCACCTCGTCGAGAAGCACCTGCGGTTCCACGACCGCGCCGGCCGGGCGATGCACGCGTCGGGCTCGCTCGTCGACTTCGGGCTGTACTTCTTCCACAACGCCCGGAAGCTCATCGAGCAGGGTCGCGGCCCGTACTTCTACCTGCCGAAGCTCGAGTCGCACCGCGAGGCGAAGCTCTGGAACGACATCTTCGTCTTCGCGCAGGACGAGCTCGGCATCCCGCAGGGCACCGTCCGCGCGACCGTGCTCATCGAGACGATCCAGGCCGCGTTCCAGATGGACGAGATCCTCTACGAGCTGCGAGACCACTGCGCGGGCCTCAACGCCGGCCGCTGGGACTACATCTTCTCGATCGTGAAGACGTTCCGCTCGCGCGGTCGCCGCTGGGTGATGCCCGATCGCAAGTCGATCACCATGACGGTGCCGTTCATGCGGGCGTACACCGAACTGCTCGTGCAGACCTGCCACAAGCGGGGCGCGCACGCGATCGGCGGCATGAGCGCGTTCATCCCGAACCGCCGCGACCCCGAGGTCACCGAGCGCGCGCTCGCCGCGGTGTCGGCCGACAAGCGCCGCGAGGCGACCGACGGCTTCGACGGCACGTGGGTCGCGCACCCCGACCTCATCCCCACGGCTCGCGCCGAGTTCGACGCGGTGCTGGGGGAGCGGCCGAACCAGGTCGACCGCCTCCGCGACGACGTCGAGGTGACGGCGGCGCAGCTGCTCGACATCCCGTCGGGCGGCGGCGAGGTCACCGAGGCGGGTGTGTACGACAACATCTCGATCACCATCCGGTACATCGAGTCGTGGCTCCGAGGGACCGGCGCCGCGGCGATCGACAACCTGATGGAGGACGCCGCGACCGCGGAGATCTCGCGTTCGCAGGTGTGGCAGTGGCTGCACGACAACACGGTCACCGCCGAGGGCACGCGCATCGACCAGACGTCGATCGTGCGGATCATGGCGAAGGCCGTGGCCGACCTGCCCCGCTTCGAGGGCGACCGGTTCGACGACGCGATCTCGGTGTTCCGGTCGGTCGCGCTCGAGCCGGAGTTCCCGACGTTCCTGACGGTCGGGGCGTACGCCCGGTTCTTCTGACGGTCGAGACGAGCGGATGCCGCGGGGCCCTGCCCCCGCGGCATCCGCTTCGCTGCGCCGGGGCGGAGCATAGGCGCCCGGACGGGGGACCACCACCCGATGGCCGCGCCTCGCCCACGGGCGTAGCGTGCTCGCACGCCGTGACGGAGGGAGCAGGACATGTGGTTCGACTCGTGGGGAGATGTCGCCCGGGTGCTGCTGGTGGGAGCGGCGGCGTACGTGACGCTCGTGATCGTGCTGCGGATATCGGGGAAGCGGACGCTCGGCCAGCTCAACGCGTTCGATTTCATCGTCACCGTCGCGCTCGGGTCGACATTGGCGACGATCCTGCTGTCGTCGGACGTGTCGTTCATCGAGGGGGCCGCCGCCCTCGCGCTGCTCGCCCTGCTCCAGCTCGTCGTGGCGTTCGCCTCATCTCGATCCGAGCGGCTCAGGGAGACGGTGACCGCCTCGCCGACGCTCGTGGTGTGGGACGGCGAGCTCGATCGTCGCGCGCTCGAGCGCAACCGACTGGCGGAGTCGGAGATCCTGCAGGCGGTCCGTGGGTCGGGATCGGGCGGATTGGACGAGATCGCCGCGGTGGTGCTCGAGACCAACGGGACGCTCAGCGTGATCAGCCGATCGAAGCTCGGCGATGCGTCGGCGCTCGGCAGCCTGCGGCCGGAATCCTCCGCGTGAGCGGGGTCGACGTCACCGCAGCGGGACGCCGACGTCGCTTCCCCCCTCGGGGGTGAGGCGCGAACCCATCTTCACGAGCGTGGGCGCGGGGACGAACCCGCCGGCGAACAGCGCCTCGCCCTGGCGGAACCACGGGGACATCGCCAGCAGCCCGGCCGGTGCGACGCCGAAGTACGACCCGAGCTGGGCGAGGTCGCCGGGCGAGCTCATCTTCATCACGGCGAGGTTGTCGCACTGCGAGATGATCCCCGGGTGGATCTTCGACGGGCGCTGCGTCGACAGCAGCAGCCACAGCCCGTACTTGCGGCCCTCCGCCGCGATCTGGATGATCCGCTCGCGCACCGCGACGGCGAGCGGCGTCACGAGGTCGGGTGAGCAGAGGTTGTGCGCCTCGTCGATCACGAGCAGCACGGGGCGGCGCTCCGCGCGCCGCGCCCACAGGTCGTCGAGCACCGAGATCGCGACCGACAGGTGCTGGTCGGGCGTCGAGAAGCCGCCGAGGTCGAGCACCGTGGCATCCGGCCGCTCGGCGACGATCTCGTTCACGGGCGTGCGCGGCCCCGCCCACACCTCCCAGTCGAGCATGCCGAGGTTCTCGATGCGCGTCGCGAGCGCCTGCCGGCCCGGGTCGTCGGAGGCGCGCAGCTCGCCGAGCAGCGCGTCCTTGTCGAGCGCGGTCGCCACCTCGTCGGAGTGCAGCAGCGTGTTGAACTCGCGCGCGTCCGCCACGGGGTCGAGCCGCAGGATCGCGGCCTTCGCCTCGATCGGCAGCGAGCGGAAGTGCACGAGGAGCGGGTCGGGCCCGTTGGGGCGCAGCACGCGCACGTTGCGCGAGGCGAGCGCCGCGGCATCCGGCCCGCTCACGCCCTCGCGCAGCTCGCCGAGCCGCACGAAGTCGGAGTTCGGGTCGAACACGACGATCGGCAGGGCCGTGTGGGCGAGCAGCTGCTCGAGCACCACGCCGAGCGCGTAGGTCTTGCCCGAGCCGGACTGCCCGCACCAGAACGTGTGCCGGTTGAAGCGCGTGCCGATGAGCTTCGCCGGCCCCGGCGAGGCCAGCATCGAGCCGATCTCGAGCGCCGCGTGCGAGGCGCGGTGCAGGGCGTCGACGGATGCCGCATCCGCGGGCTTCACGTGCGCGTTGCGGAACGGCGCATCCGACCGCTGGTCGAGCTCGCCGTCGTCGCCGAGCACGCCGAGCACGCGTCCCACCTCGGCGCCGTCGGGCGACGCCGCCTCGACGAGGCCGAGCCACGCGCCATCCGTCGTCTCGAGCCGGACGAGCGTGCCCGTGGGCGCGCCCTCACCCGCGCTCGTCGTGAACGACCGACCATCGACCGACGCCGCCAGCACTTCCGACATCCGAACCCCCTCCGCTCGGGCGGTGCCCCGTCGACCGCCGGATGACGACACCTTCTCACGCGAGTCGCCGGGCGTCGAGGGCGATTCTCGCGCCCGCTGCCGCGCGGCCCTGCCGTTCGCGCCCGCCGCCCGGTAGCGTCGCAGGCGTGAACGTACGCACCCGCCGCGCGGCGCCCGCAGACGCCGAGGCGCTCGCGCGGCTCGCCGCCGTGACGTTCCCGCTCGCCTGTCCGCCCTCGACCACGGCCGAGTCGATCGCCGACTTCATCGCCGGGCACCTGACCGAACCGCACTTCGCCGAGTACCTCGCCGATCCCGACCGCACCCTGTACGTCGCCGAACCCGACGACTCGCCGGCGGGGGTCGCGCTCGCCGCGTCCGAGGCGGTGGTCGCGACCGGCGGGCTCATCGGCTGGTCGATGCTGGTGTCGACGCCGGGCGGCGTCCCGGCCGATGCGGATGCCGCGGCATCCGTCACCGCGCGACCCGCGATCGAGCTCAGCAAGATGTACGTGCACCCCGCGGTGCACGGCGCGGGCGTCGCCGGCGCCCTCATGGAGACCACCCTCGACGCCGCCGCCCGCGCCGCGGCATCCGTCGTCTGGCTCGGCGTGAACCAGGAGAACCGGCGCGCCATCCGCTTCTACGAGAAGCAGGGGTTCGAGGTCGTCGGCACGAAGCGGTTCCGGGTGGGCGATCGACTGGAGCACGACTACGTGCTCGAGCGACCCCTCGCCGAGGACGCGCCGCCCGCGACCGGACCGATCAGCGTGCTGCCTTGACCTGCTCGTACGCGGCGAGGGCCGCGTCGCGGGTGGCCTTGAGGTCGACGATCGGCTCCGGGTAGTCGTCGGTGCCGTACTCGGGCACCCACCGGCCCACGTAGGCGCCGTCGGGGTCGAATTTCTCGCGCTGCAGCTCGGGGTTGAAGATGCGGAAGTACGGTGCGGCATCCGCCCCGGAGCCCGCGACCCACTGCCAGCCGAACGGGTTGTTGGCGTGGTCGGCGTCGACGAGGGTGTCCCAGAACCACTCCTCGCCGCGGCGCCAGTCGATGAGCAGGTTCTTGATGAGGAACGACGCCGAGATCATGCGGGCGCGGTTGTGCATGACGCCCGTGTGCCAGAGCTCGCGCATGGCGGCGTCGACGACCGGCACTCCGGTGCGTCCCCGTTCCCACGCGGTGAGCGCGGACGGCTTCAGCCGCGGCCACGGGAACGCGTCGAACTCGCTGCGCCAGCTCTTGGTGGCCAGGTCGGGGAAGTGGAACAGGATGTGCCACGCGAACTCCCGCCAGCCGACCTCGGAGAGGAACTTGCGGGCGCCCTCGGTGCCGGCGGCGCGCTCGCGGGTGGCGTGCCAGACCTGGTGCGGGCTCAGTTCGCCCCAGCGCAGCCGCGGCGACAGTCGGCTCGTCACCTGCCGGTCGAGCCGGTCGCGACCCTTCGCGTAGTCGCCGAGGTCGTCGTCGAGGAACTCCTGCAGTCGCGCGTGCGCGGCGGCCTCGCCGGGCTCCCAGGTGTCGCGGATGCCGCCCGCCCAGTCGGGTTTCGTGGGCAGCAGTGCCCACTCGTCGAGGTCGTCGCTCGCCGGGCCGCCGCGTCCGTGCGCGCCGCCGACGCCGGTGAGGTCGCCGGGCGACGGGGCGGGCAGCGGATGCCGCGGCTCGTCGGCCGCGAGGCACGCCTTCCAGAACGGGGTGAACACCGAGAACGGGGTGTCCGAGCCGGTGCGGATCGTCCACGGCTCGAACAGCAGCGACCCGGCGAAGCTGCGTACCTCGAGGCCCGCTTCGGCGAGGGACGACTTCAGGTCGGTGTCGATCTCGCGCTCGGCGCCGCCGTAGCGACGGTTCCAGAACGCGGCGCCCGCCCCGGTCTCGTCGACGAGCGAGCGGATGACGCGTCCCGCCGGCCCGCGCCGCAGCACGAGCTTCACGTCCAGCTCGCGCAGGTCGTCGGCGAGGGACGCGAGCGAGTGGTGCAGCCACCAGCGCGCCGCGCCGCCGAGCGGACGGATCCCGGACGACTCCTCGTCGAGCACGTACACCGCCACGACGGGTTCGCCGCGCTCGACCGCCGCGTGCAGCGCCGGGTGGTCGGCCACCCGCAGGTCGTCGCGGAACCAGACGATGGACGGCGCGGCGCTCATGGCTCGACGCTAGCCGAGCCGCCCCGCCTGCTCGCTGGGCGTTCACTGGAGATACGCCGGACGTGGATGGTCGCTTCGCCGGGCGCATTCCGACCGATCGCGTCCGCCGCGGAACCCGGGTTTCAGGGGATTTCCCCAGCCGAACGCCGCGCGTGCCGCCCTAGGCTGCGACCACCGGGGGAGTCGGGAGGGAACGCATGCGCGCGCTGTTCGGGGTCCTGAGGCTGCTGGTCGCGGCCGCGATCGTGGTGGCCGTCGTCGGCCAGTTCGTCGTGTCGTGGGGCATGGTTCCCGACCGAGCGGCGTTCGTCGTGAACTTCTTCAGCTTCTTCACCATCCTCTCGAACGTCCTCGCGGCGGTGCTCCTGGCGGTCGGCGCGTGGATCGCGTTCACCCGCCCGGAGGATCCGGGGTGGTTCAACCTCGTGCGCGCCTGCGCGGTGACCTACATGACCACCACGTTCGTCGTCTACAACCTGCTGCTCCGCCAGATCTCCCTCGACCAGGCCACCACGGTGCCGTGGTCGAACGAGATCCTGCACGTGTGGGCGCCGCTGTACGTGCTGCTCGACTGGGTGCTCGCGCCGGGGCGGCATCCCATCCCGTGGCAGCGGCTCTGGACGATCGCGCTGTTCCCGCTCGTCTGGGTCGTCTACACCCTGGTCCGCGGTCCGATCGCCGGCTGGTACCCGTACCCGTTCCTCAACCCGGCGCAGGAGGCGGGGTACGGCGGGGTCGCGGTGTACGTCATCGCCATCGCCGCGTTCATCCTGCTCGTCGGGGCCGGCATACTCGCGCTGAGTCGCACGCCCTGGCCGCGCGCGGTCGCTCCGCGGGGACCCCGCGGGGCGGTCGGCGACGACCGGTCCGAGCCGGTCACGACCCGCTGAGCCACCGGCCGACCGCGTCGCGCAGGGCGGCGGTCTGCGCCGCCGGTCCGTCGTCGCGCGCCGGCACCCGCACGAGCGGCGAGCCCAGTGCGCCCGCCCACCGCTCGGCGAGCGCGAACGGGTGCACCGGGTCGCGCGGCGCGCCGACCACGAGCGAACGGATGCCGCGGCCGGCGAGCCCGTCGAGCTCGGACTCGGCGCCGAAGGCGCGGTTGCGCGGGATCTCGACGAGGCGGATGGCCCGGCGGGCGGCATCCGTCGACGTGAACTGCGACAGGAGGCCGCGCCCGCCCGCGGGCGACTCGCGTGCGACCCGCAGGTAGGGCTCGGTCCGGCGGAACCGCTCGGCGCCGTCGCGGGGTCCGGACTCGCGCAGCAGCTCGCCGATCACGGGGAAGGCGCGCAGGTGCTCGGGGAGAGACCGGTCGTCGAACGCGGGGCGCACGAACACCACGCGCTCGACCGGGAGCAGTCCGCGCAGGCAGATCCGCAGCCCGATGGCGGCGCCCATCGAGATGCCGACGATGGTCGCCGGCTCGTCGGCCCCGACCGCGTGGCGCGCGACGGCGGCGACCTCGTCGGCCAGCCGGTCGAGCGCGAAGTCGGCCGGTTCGCCGACGACCGCCGACGCGCCGTGCGCACGGACGTCGGGCGCGACGACGTCGCTCGCGGGCACGCCGAGCCCGTCGAGCACCGGCCCGACCAGGTCGAGCGGCTGGGTGCGGTCGGCGCCGAGCCCGTGCAGGAGCACGAACCTCACGCGAGCGGCCCCGGACGGTAGAAGGAGCGGTCGGGCGATTCGCGGAAGCCGCCCGCCTCGACGGCACCCGGCTGCGGCCGGATCGCCTCGAGGAGCAGGTTCGCGAGGCGCACGAGCATCGCGACCTGGTTCTCGTCGCGATCGACCCAGCGGCATTGCGGGTCGCCGATCGGCACGAACCCGTCGTGCTGCTCCCACACCACGAGCGTGCGCTCCGCGCCGAGCACGTACTGCTGCCACCACACCTGGCGCAGGTAGCTGCGGGGGATCCCGCGCCACGGCTTCGACGTGGTCTTGATCTCGCACAGCTCGAGCGCGCCGTTCGGCGCCACGCGCAGTCCGTCGGGCGTCGCGAGGTGACGACGCTCGGCCTCGGCGTGGAACAGCAGCGCCGACGGAGCCAGCCCGTGCTCGCGCAGCACCCACGAGGCGATCACCGGTTCGCGCTCGCGCCCGTGATCGGTGAAGCGGCTGCCGCCGAATCCGCGGCCGCGCGTGCCGTACAGCTTCTCGTTCGCCGCAGCGCGCACGGATGCCGCAGACGCGAGCTTCGCGGCATCCGTCGCCGTCACGCCTCGCGAGCGGGCCCGCAGCCAGGCCACCCGGTCGCCCGCATCGGCGACCACGCGCTGCTCGTGCGGATGCCGCTGCGGCGCGAGCGTCGCGGCGCGCATCTCACCGCCCTCGAGGTCGAAGAGGGCGAACGGCTGGGTCACCCCACCACGGTACCCCCGGCCGCCGTCGTCCGGCGTCGCGAGGACCGCGCGCCGGTCAGTACCACTTCGCGAAGGACTGGTACTGCGAGAAGCCCGCATGCGCGTCGACGGTGCCCGGGGTCCAGTAGCCGTGCGACAACCAGCCGTACGAGTACTGGAAGTGCCCCATCGACCCCTTCCACGGCGCGGACGCGGCCGGGTGGCACATGTAGCCGCAGTACCCGGTGACCATGGCGCCGAACGCCCGCCCGGACTGCGCGTGGCCGACCGACGAGTACTGGCTGCCCGGCATCCCGAGGTCGTTGCGGCCCAGTGCGTCGTACACCGCCTTGTGGTCGGCGCTCGTGTTGGCGTAGCCCGTGCCCGCGTCGTTGTAGAACGCGGCGCCGACGACGTCGCCCTCGACCTCGGTCGGGAAGCGGTCGACCAGTCCGCGCGTGGTCTGGATCGCCCACAGCACCTCGTCGGGCAGCAGCGCTCCCATGTCGAAGGACACGAACGCGGCATCCGCCCCCACCGAGAGGTCGAAGTAGTCGGCCGGTTCGACCGCACCGGACGACGACCGTCGCTGCGGGATCGGCAGCTCGCGTCCGCCGAGCGAGACGGGGCCGCCGGTCAACCGCTGCCACGAACCGACCGGTCCGACGTCCGTGCCGTCCATGAAGACCCGCCAGCTGTCCATGCGGTGCTTGATGCACCGGTCGGAGTACTGCACCCCGGTCGGCTGCGGCTGCGGCAGGTACTGCTGGTTCATCCACTGGTTGTTCACCGGCTGGCCCGTGCAGAAGCCGCTCGATTCGCCCGTCGTCAGGACGATCACCACGTCGTACCGGCGAGGATCGGGCTGGCCGAGGAGCGACCACGCCGCGAAGTCGTCGTCGGGGTGGGCCACGACGGTGTAGCGGATGACGCGGCCGTCGTCGGGCAGCCACCAGGACACCCGCCGGGCGGCGTCCAGCGTCGCGCGCGGCGGCACGTCGACCCCGTCGACGAGGAGCAGCGGACTCGCCGAGGCGCCCGCGACGGCGCCCGCGCCGAGGCCGTCGGGGAATGCCAGGCCGGAGGCGAGCACCACCCGGCTGGTCGTCGGCGTGAAGAAGCGATCCGCGATGGCCGCGGCCGTCGCGTACCGGTCGGCGCCGGCCACGCGCACCACCTGGCCGCCGGTGAGCGAGCGGATGCGGGAGGCCACCGTGTCGCTCACGACGCCCGTGCCGCCGGCGATGTACACGACGGGCGGTCGCAGGCGCGCGAGCTCGGTCTCGGTGGCCTTGGGCACGGAGTTGGCGGAGACGAGGAGCGTCGGGGCGTCCTGCTGGGCGGCGGCCGGACCGGCACCGAGGGCGTCGGGGAAGTCGTTGCCGCTGACGACGAACGCGGCCGGCGGACGGCTGGGGAAGAAGCGCTTCGAGAGCGCCGCCGCGGTGGCGTACCGGTCGGCGCCCGCGAGGCGCTCGACCGCGGCGGCCGGCACGGCCTGCTGCACGGCCGACGCGACGCCCGCGCTGACGGCACCGGTGCCGCCCACGATCCAGATGTTCTTCGGCGCGAGCCGGGCCAGTTCGCCGGCGACGCCCGCGGGCAGCGCGGTGGCTCTCGTCAGCAGCACCGGGCCGCCACGGTCACCCGCGACGGTGGCCGCCGAGAGGCCGTCCGGGAAGGTCTCGCCGCCGGCGATGAACACGTCGGACGCGCCGGCGGTGAAGTGCAGCGAACTGAGGGCGATCGCCGTGGCGTAGCGGTCGGCGCCGCCCGCCCGCTGCGCCGTGCGATCGGTGACCGACGCCGTCGTGTTCAGCGTGGCCGCGCGCACCGAGCCGGTGCCGCCGGCGGCGAGCGCCGTGCCGACGATGCGGTTGGTGACGGGGGCCGCCTGGATCCCGGCCTCGAGTGACCGGTCGACGTCGGTCGGAGCCCGGAGTTCCTCGAGCACCTCGCTCGGCTCCTCGGGCGGGCCCTGGTCGCGCGGCGGGTCGTCGGGCCGGCCGGGCGGCTCGGGGGGCCGTGGCACCGAGGTGGCCCGCGGATCCGGTTCGGGCTTCGGGGTGGCCGCTGCCGGGGCTGCGGCGAGGCCCGCCGTGATGAACGTCGCCGCGGCGATCGTGGCGATCCAGCGCCTCATGGTTCCGCCCTCCACCGCACGGGCGGGAGCGTCGACGGGGTGCGCCTCCGCCGCTCCCGTGGGTCCGGGGCTCGGGTCGCTCCGGCCGGGCGCGGTCCTGCGACGCTACTCGCCGCCGACGGGCGGGGGCAGTCCCCAAGTCGCGGGGTATGTGCGGCGTTCGCCGTGCCGCGACGACGACGTGCGCGTCGCTACTTGACGGCGCGGAGGCCGGCGCCGCCCGCGGACTGGGCGATCATCGCCTCGATGTTGGCGGGGGAGAGGGAGTGGTGGATGGCGAGCATCGTCGCGCCGTGGACGGCCGCGTCGGCGCCCGTCTGGGAGAGCGTGATGTGCAGCGCCTCGGTGGCGAGCGGCATCGAGCGGCGATACACGACTTCGCGCACGCCGGCGATGAGGTGCTCGCCGGCCTCGGCCATCGCGCCGCCCAGCACGATCACCGACGGATTCATGAGGCTGACGCACGTGGTGAGGACCTCGCCGACGTCGCGCCCGGCCTGTCGGACCGCCTGGATGGCGTTGACGTTGCCGTTCTTGACGAGGTCGACGACGTCGCGGGAGTTCTGGGCGGGGATGCCGGCTGCGGTGAGCGATCGCGCGATCGCGCTGCCCGAGGCGAGCGCCTCGAGGCATCCGAAGTTGCCGCAGTTGCAGGCGATCTCGGCGCCGCGGGAGACGTAGACGTGCCCGATGTCGCCGGCGGTGCCCTGCGCGCCGCGCTGCAGGAAGCCGCCGGAGATGACGCCCGCGCCGATGCCCGTCGCGATCTTGACGAACAGGAGGTGGTCGACGTCGGGCCAGGCGCGCTCGCGCTCGCCGAGGGCCATGATGTTGACGTCGTTGTCGACGAGCACGGGCACGTCGAGCTCCTGCCGGATCCACCCCGCCACGTCGAAGCGGTCCCACCCCGGCATGATCGGCGGGTTGATCGGACGGCCCGTGCTGAACTCGACGGGGCCCGGCAGGCCGATGCCGATGGCGAGCAGGTCGTCGATGCGGCGTCCGGCGCGCTGGATCAGCTCGCGGGATGCGGCGATCGCCGCGTCGAGGACGACGCGCGGACCCTCGGCGACCGCGATCGTCGAGTTGGTCTCCTCGAGCATGCGGCCCGTGATGTCGCTCAGCGCGGCCCGCACGTGCGAGGCGCCGATGTCGATGCCGATCACGTACCGGTCGCTCGCCGTGATGGCGAAGAGGGAGGACGGCCGGCCGCCGGTCGACGCGGCCTCGCCGACCGGGCCGACGAGGCCCAGGTCGGTGAGCGCGTCGATGCGCATGGCGACGGTCGTGCGCGCGAGTCCGGTGATCGCGGCGAGTTCGCTGCGGGTGCGCGGCTGCCCGTCGCGGAGGATCTGGAACAGATCGCTCATCGCCGTGGACCCCAGCGCATTCACGTGGGGCCGCACGTCGCCCGGACTTCTGTCATTCATATGCCGATTCTCCCATATGCGGTGGCGGAACTCCCATGACTTCGCATGCGGTTGCCGGGTTCGGGCCCATCCGGGCCCGGTCTAGTGCGATCGTGTGTTCTGCCCGGAGAAGCGCTGCTGGAGCAGCACCGCCACCACGATGATCACGCCCTTCGCCACCGCCTGGACCGAGGTGGAGAGGTTGTTCTGCGTGAACACGTTCGTGAGCGTCGCGAAGATGAGCACGCCGAACACCGTGCCGGTGATCGTGCCCCGGCCACCCGCGAGGAGCGTGCCGCCGACGACGACCGCGGCGATCGCGTCCAGCTCGTAGAGCGTGCCGTGCGTCGACGTGCCCGCCGTGGTGCGGCCGAGGATCATGATGGCCGCGATGCCGGCGGTGAGCCCCGCGAGCGCGTAGAGGTACATGGTGTGGCGCCGGACCGCGACGCCGGCAAGGCGCGCCGCCTCGCGGTTGCCGCCGACCGCGACGGTGCGGCGGCCGAAGGTCGTGCGGTTCAGGAGGATCCAGCCGGCGCCGGCGACGAGGATGAAGATCCAGATGAGCATGTCGATGCCGAGCAGGTCGAGGTTCATGAACTTCTGGAACTCGGGCACGCGCACGACCTGGGTCTGGCGGTTGGCGAGGATCTCGGCGAGACCGCGCGCGGCGACGAGCATCGCGAGGGTCGCCATGAACGCCACGACCTTGCCGTACGCGATGACGAAGCCGTTGATGAAGCCCGCGGCCAGGCCGACGGCGAGGGCGACGAAGACCATGACGACCCAGGTCGAGCTCTCCGCCGCGGCCTGCACGGCCGAGAGGGTGGCCACGACCGAGGCGAGCCCCATGACCGAGCCGACCGACAGGTCGATGCCGCCGCCGATGATCACGAACGTCATGCCGATCGAGATGACCCCGATGATCGAGGCGAGCCGCAGGATGACGAGGATGTTGTCGATCGCGGTGAACCGGTCGCCGGCCGTGATCGCGCCCACCGCGAAGAGCGCGGCGAGGGCGAGGATGAGGCCGAGGTTGCGGCCGACGGAGCCGCTGAGGAGGGCGCGGGCGTCGAAGCGACGCGACGCCGGGGCGGCCGTCTCGCTCGCGGGTGCGGGCTCGGCGGGGGTGATGGTCTGCTGCTCGCTCACGCGGCGGTTCCTTCCATGATGAGGTCGAGCACGCGGTGCTCGTCGATCTGATCTGCCTGCACGGTGCTGAGCACCCGCCCGTCGGCGATGACGAGCACGGTGTCGGCGAGGCCGAGCACCTCCTCGATCTCGCTCGAGACGATGACGACGGCGTCGCCGTTCGCCGCGAGCCGGCGAATGAGCGCGTAGATCTCGGCGCGCGCCCCGACGTCGACGCCGCGGGTGGGCTCGTCGAGCAGCAGCACCGAGGTGCGGTTGACGAGCCAGCGGGCCAGCAGGATCTTCTGCTGGTTGCCGCCCGAGAGGGTCCGGGCGGGACGGTCCGGATCGGCGGGCCGGAGCTGCAGCGCCGAGATCTGCTCGGTCGCCACGCGCCGCTCCGCCTTCTCGTTGACGAACCCGCCGCGGGCGTAGCGGGCGAACGACGAGAGCGTCACGTTCTGGTAGATGGGCTCGTCGAGCAGCAGGCCCTGGCTCTTGCGCTCCTCGGGCGAGAGCCCGATGCCCGAGCGCACGGCGTCGCGGACGGAGCCGCGGCGGAGCTGGCGGCCCTTCACGCGGACCGTGCCGGAGGTGGCGCGTCGCGCGCCGTAGACGGTCTCGAGGATCTCGGAACGGCCGGAGCCGACGAGCCCGGCGAGCCCGACGATCTCACCGGCCCGGACCGTGAAGCTCACATCCTGGAAGACGCCGTCCAGCCCGAGGTCGCGCACGTCGAGGAGGACCTCGGCGTCGCCGGGGACGGGGACGGCGGGCGGGAAGACGTTGGCCACCGACCGTCCCGTCATGAGGCGGATGAGCTCGGACGTGGGGGTGTCGCCGACGGGGAGTCCGTTCGCCGTGCTCCGTCCGTCCTTCAGCACGGAGATGCGGTCGCCGATCTCGCGGATCTCCTCGAGGCGGTGGGTGATATAGACGACGGCGATCCCGGCGGCGGTGAGCTCCCGCACGACGCGGAAGAGGTTCTTGACCTCCTCGCTGTCGAGCACCGCGGAGGGCTCGTCCATGATGATGAGCTTCGTGTCGTGCGACAGGGCGCGGGCCATGCTCACGATCTGCTTGTTCGCCGCGCTCAGCGACCCCACCTCGCGCGTGGGCGGGAGGGTGCCGTGGCCGAGGCGCTCGAGCAGTCGGCGTGCGCGCGCGTTGGCCTCGCCCGACCGCGTGAACCCGCCGACGGCGAGCTCGTGGCCGAGGAAGATGTTCTCGGCGACGGTGAGCCCGTCGACGACGTCGAGCTCCTGGTACATCGTCGCGATGCCGAGGTCGATGGCGTCCTGCGGGGAGGAGAGCGCCACCTCCTCGCCGTTCCAGACGATGGTTCCGGAATCGGGGGCGTGCACGCCCGCGAGCGTCTTGATCAGGGTGGACTTGCCCGCGCCGTTCTGGCCGAGGATGCAGTGCACCTCGCCCGCGACGATCTCGAGGTCGACGCCCTTGAGCGCCTGAACGCCTGAGAAGGCCTTCGAGATGCCGCTCATGCGGAGTAATGCCGGAGAATGGTCGTCTTTGATCACTCGCACAGCATAACTGCAACTCGCGATGACGCAAGCCCTCGGGGCTTCCGATGACGCATCTGGCCCGTGTTCGAGGGGCACGGAGCGATCCGGGCCCTCGTGGCACTTTTGCCGATTTCCAAACATAAGTTGCGCACGAGCCGCGATCTTCTGTTACGCTCGCCGCACGTCAGCGTGGACTCGGTTCGTGGGTGCGACACACCCCCGGCGGATGGGGTCCATCTGGCGGCGATGCGTCACATCCAATGAGAGGACAACAACAATGAGTGTCACGCGCACTTCCCGCGCCCGCACCCTGGTCATGGCGGGCGCCTCGCTCGCCGTCGCCGGTCTGCTGGCCGGCTGCACCGCCGGCGGCTCGGAGTCCGCCGTCGTGGAGAACAAGGGCTCGGCCGAGCAGAACGCGGAGGCAGGCGACACGGTCGTCATCGGCTTCTCGGGTCCCGCCGCCGACCACGGGTGGCTGGGCGCCATCAACTCGGCCGCGATCGCCGCCGCCGAGAGCTACCCCGACGTCGAGCTGCGCGTCGCCGAGGGCACTAACGACGCCAACCTCCAGATCAGCCAGGTCGAGACGTTCGTCAACGAGGGCGTCGACGCGATCGTGCTGCTGCCCACCGACGGCGCCGCGCTCACCGAGGCCGCGACCAAGGCCATGGAGGCCGGCATCCCGGTCATCAACGTCGACCGCGAGTTCTCGTCGCCCGCCGCCGCGCGCGCCACGATCCTCGGTGACAACTACGGCATGGGCGTCTCGGCCGGCAGCTACATCTGCGAGCGCCTGGGCGACCAGCCCGACGCCGTGGTCGCCGAGATCGCGGGCATCGACTCGCTGCCGCTGACGCAGGACCGCTCGCGCGGCTTCGCCGACGCGCTCTCCGAGTGCGGCCTCGAGGTGAACAACCGCGTCGCAGCGGACTTCACCATCCAGGGCGGCGAGGCGGTCACCTCGCAGCTGCTCTCGGCCGCTCCGCAGATCGACGCGATCTGGAACCACGACGACGACCAGGGCGTCGGCGTCCTCGCGGCGATCGACGCCGCCGGACGCGACGAGTTCTTCATGGTCGGCGGCGCGGGCAGCGCGAACGCGATGCGCGCGATCGAGTCCGGCGACTCGGTCCTCGAGGCGACCGTGATCTACCCGTCGACGCAGGCCGCCGACGGCATCGCGCTCGCGCGCCTCATCGCGCAGTCGAAGACCATGGGCGACCTGTACACGCCGAGCGTTCCCTACCGCATCGTGCTCGACGCGCCGGTCGTCACGAAGGACAACGTCGACGACTACATCGACTTCGCATTCGAGTCCTGACCCGATCCACAGGCTGGGCGCCCGGCAGGGCGCCCAGCCTTCCCTACACCTGAAAGGCGGCTTCGATCCGCATGCGTGAACTGCTCCGCGTCGCGATGGTGGGCAACGGCTTCATGGGGGCCGCCCACTCGCAGGGATGGCGCGTCGCCCCGAGATTCTTCGACCTCCCCGTCCAGCCCTCCATGGACGTCCTCGTCGGTCGCAACCCGCAGAGCGTGCAGGCCGCAGCCGAGAAGTGGGGATGGCGCGAATCGTCGACGGACTGGCGCGAGGTCGTCGAACGCGACGACATCGACGTCGTCGACATCGTCACCCCCGGCGACAGTCACGCGGAGATCGCGATCGCCGCCCTCGAGGCGGGCAAGCACGTGCTCTGCGAGAAGCCGCTCGCCAACTCGTCCGCCGAGGCCGAGGGCATGACCCGGGTCGCCGAAGCGGCCGCCGAGCGCGGCATCCGCTCGATGCTCGGCTTCACCTATCGTCGCGTGCCCGCGACGGCGTTCGCCCGGCGCCTCATCGCCGACGGGCGGATCGGCGAGGTGCGGCACGTCCGCGCCTCGTACCTGCAGGACTGGCTGATCGATCCGGCGAGCCCCATGACGTGGCGCCTGCAGAAGGACCGGGCGGGCTCGGGCGCGCTCGGCGACATCGGCGCGCACGCGGTCGACCTCGCCGAGTACATGACGGGCCTCCAGCTCGGCCGGGTCTCGGGCGTGCTCGAGACCTTCGTGCGCCAGCGCCCGATCGGCGGATCCTCGTCGGGCGCGATCGCCGCGGCGTCGTCCGGTACGCCCTCGGCCGAATACGGCGAGGTGACCGTCGACGACGTGGCCTTCTTCCACGGCCGATTCGACTCGGGTGCGCTGGGCACCTTCGAGGCGTCCCGCATGGCCACGGGGCGCAAGAACGCCCTTCGGGTGGAGGTGTCCGGGTCGACCGGCGCGATCGCGTTCGACCTCGAGGACCTCAACGCGCTGGAGTTCTACGACGCCACCGACGCGGCCGGTGAGCAGGGCTTCCGCAAGATCATCGTCACCGAGCCGGAGCACCCCTGGGTGTCGGCGTGGTGGCCCGCCGGCCACATGCTCGGGTACGAGCACGGCTTCGCCAACCAGGCCAAGGACTTCGTCGACGCGATCGCCGCCGGGCAGTCGCCGAGCCCGTCCTTCGCGGACGGGCTGCACGTGCAGCGCGTCCTCGACGCGGTCGAGCGCAGCTCGGAGGGTGACGGCGCGTGGGTGGAGGTCGTCGGCGGCGAGGGCTGATCCGGACCCGCCGACGCTCGGACCGGCGCGATGGGGCGCCGGGGAGAGGAGGCTCGCATGCCGCTCGGGCAGCGTGAGCGCAGCGACATCGCCGACGCCGACGCACCGGCGCTGGGGGAGCTCGTGGAGCGCGCCGTGGGGCGCGTGCCCGCATCGGTCTCCGCCACCTGGCGGCGTCTGCGCGCCACGCCGGCGGGCGCCGAGGCGGGCGAGCTCGTCGCGGCCGTCGCCGTGCAAGGCGGTGGCAAGCACCTGCGGGCCCGGCTCGCGTGCGCCACGTACCTGGGCCTGGGCGGCACGTCCGAGGCGGTCTGCGACGCACTGGGCAGCGCGGTGCAGCTGCTGCACCTCGGGCTCTGCATCCACGACGACCTCATCGACGGCGACGACCGCCGTCACGGTCGGTCCAACGTGGTCGGAACGGTGCGGGCCGCGCGGGCGGCCGACGGCGATCCCCCGGGGGTCGCCGAACGGCAGGCGTCGGCGGCGGGCCTGCTCGCGGGCGACCTCGCGATCGGGGCGAGCGTTCGAGCGCTCGCGGGGGCGGCGCTGCCGCCTGGCATCCGTTCGGATCTCGCGCTCGAACTGCTGGACGCGCTCGACGAGACCATCGCGGGGGAGTGGCTCGACGTGCGCGGCGAGCAGCAGCCCGTCGACGAGGCCCGGCCGGTCCGCACGGCCGAGCTCAAGACGGCGAGGTACAGCGTGGTCCTGCCGCTGCGGCTGGGGGCGATCGCGTCGGGTGGGGCGGATGCCGCGATACTGGCCGGGTTGACGGCGTACGGGCGTCACCTCGGCGTGGCCTACCAGTTGAAGGACGACGAGCTGGCCGTGTTCGGCGATCCGGCGCGGACCGGCAAGTCCGTCTCGTCCGATCTGCGCGGCGGCAAGCGGACCGCCCTCCTGCAGTTCGCGCTCGACTCGGCGGATCCGGCGGCCCGGCGCGTGCTCGACCGCGACGTCGGCCGGGCGGACCTGCCGGACGCGGGCGTCGAGCGGATCCGGGTGATCCTCCGCGAGTGCGGGGCGCTGGAGGCGCACCGCGACTTGATCGTGGAGCACGCGGCGGCGGCGGTCTCGGCGCTCGAGTCGGCCCGCCTGCCGGTCGAGCTGCACGGCTACCTGCAGGTGATCGCCCGGGCGGTCCCGGGCCGGTCGTCGTGACTTTCGATGACGGAACATCGGGTTTGCGCACTTCATGCGCAACTTGTGTTTGACCAAGGATGCAAGCTCCGCTAGCGTCGGACCGGCGGCCCAGGGCCGCCGCGGCTCGGCGCAACGGTGCAGACGGGAACGGAGAGGTTCGACGATGAACGAAGGACGTACGGGGATCTGGTTCGTCGGCGCGCGCGGCAGTGTCGCGACGACCGCGGCCATCGGGCTCGCCGCGCTGGTCGAGGGGCGGATCCGTCCGGTCGGCCTGACCACCGCCGCCCCCGACTTCGACGACGTCGCGCTGCCCGCGTTCGCCGATCTCGTCGTCGGCGGCCACGACGTCGACGAGACCCCGCTCCTCGAGCGTGCTCGTCGCCTCGCGGCCGGCGGCATGATCGCCCCCGCGACCGTCGAGGCGGTCGCGGCGCGCCTCGACGCCATCGACGGCGAGATCCGGCTGGTCCCGCGCGAGGCGCGCGGCTCCCAGCGGCGCGAGATCGGGCTGCGCGCCGACGACATCCGGTCCTTCCGCGAGCGCCACGGCCTGCGCCGCGTCGTCGTCATCGACGTCGCCTCCACCGAGCCCCTGCCCGCCGACCGGCCGGAATTCCACGACCGCGCCGCACTCGACGCCGCGCTCGACGAGGCGGGCCGCGACCTGCTGCCCTCCAGCACCCTGTCGGCGCTCGCCGCGCTCGAGGCGGGGTCGCCCTACGCGTGCTTCACCCCGTCGATCTCGCTCGGCATCCCCGCGCTGCAGGACGCCGCGGCCGAGGCCGGCGTGCCCATCGCCGGACAGGACGGCAAGACCGGCGAGACCCTGCTCCGCACGGTGCTCGCGCCCATGTTCGCGTCCCGCGGCATGCGCGTGCTCTCGTGGGCGGGCGCGAACCTGCTGGGCGGCGGCGACGGCGCCACGCTCGCCGACCCCGCCGCGGTGCAGTCCAAGCTCGCGTCGAAGAACCGCGGCCTGCACGACCTGCTCGGCCACGACGTGGTCACGCCGCTGCACATCGACAACGTCCCCGACCTCGGCGACGTCAAGACCGCGTGGGACCACGTGCACGCCGAAGGCTTCCTCGACACGCGCATCACCCTGCAGACCACCTGGACCGCCTACGACTCGACGCTCGCCGCGCCGCTCGTCATCGACCTCGCGCGCCTGCTCTCGCTCGCCGAGGAGGCCGGTCTCGTCGGGCCCGTCCCCGAACTCGGCTACTTCTTCAAGGACCCGTGGGGCAGCGACGTGCACGCGTTCGCGCGCCAGGCCGACGAGCTCGTCTCGTGGGCGCTGCGCACCGCCGTACGGAGGAACGCGACGCAGGCGGCCTGACGTGGACCTCCGCTCGTTCCTGCAGCTCGTGCGTGCGCCCGCCGGCCTCACGGTCGTCGGCGATGCGACGGCGGGCATGGCCTCGGCCGGCCGGACGGGGCTCGTGCCGCGGCTCGGGCTGCCCGTGGCATCCGTGCTGCTCTACTGGGGCGGCATGGCGCTGAACGACGCGGCCGACGCCGAGCTCGACCGGGTCGAACGGCCCGAGCGGCCGATCCCCTCGGGGCGGATCAGCCGTCGCGGCGCAGTGGGCGTCGCGGGAGCGCTCACGGTCGCGGGCCTCGCGGTGGCGGGACTCACGGGCGGACGGTCCTCGCTCGCCGTGGCCGTGCCGCTCGCCGCCTCCGTGTGGACGTACGATCTCGTCGCCAAGCGCGGCTGGACCGGGCCGCTCGTGATGGGGGCCTGTCGCGGCCTCGACGTGCTGCTCGGCGCCGGACGCGACGGCGCCGCCGCGGCGGCACGGCCGGCGCTGGTGATGGCCGGGCACACGGCGAGCGTCACCACGTTGTCGCGCGGCGAGGTGCACGGCGCCGAGCCCGCGACCGCCGCCGTCGCGGCCGCCACGACCCTCGCTGCCGGGGTCGCCGCGGTGCGGCCCGAGCCGACCGCGGCGGGGCTGGTCTCGATCGTCGCGGCGCTGCGGTACGCGGTGCCCACCCTCCGGGCCCAGGCGGACGCGGTCGCCGACCCGTCGGCACCCGTCGTCCGCTCGGCCACGCGCCGCGGCATCCTCGCCATGGTGCCCCTGCAGGCGGCGCTCACCGCGCGGGCCGGCCGTCCGGTCGACGCCCTCGTGCTGCTCGGCATCGACGCGCTCGGGGTCGTGCTCGGCCGCCGCGCGAAGGGGCGCGAGATCACATGAACGCCACCGCGGCACCGGCCCGCCCCGTGCTCGGGTACGGCACGAACGGCTTCGCCGACCATCCGCTCGACGCCGCGCTCGACGTCATGCAGGCGCACGGCTACCGTGCCGTGGCGCTCACGCTCGGCCACCCCCACTTCGACGTCGTCGCCGACGGATGGCTCGACCGGGCGATCGCGCTGCGCGTCGACCTTCGGCGCCGGGGCCTGCGCGTGGTCGTCGAGACCGGCGGGCGTTACGTGCTCGACCCGTTCCGCAAGCACCGGCCGAACCTGCTCGACGACGACGCCGATGCCGCGGTGCGCGTGGCCTTCCTCGTGCGCGCCGTCGAGGTCGCCGCCGTGCTGGACGCCGAGTGCGTGTCGCTGTGGGCTGGGGTGCGTCCCGAGGGGCTGGCGACGGATGCCGCGTGGGACCGCCTCGTGCGACGCCTGCGGCCCGTCGTCGAAGCCGCCCGCGAGCACGGCGTGCGCCTCGGGTTCGAGCCGGAACCCGGGATGCTCGTCGAGACCGTGGCCGACGCCCTGCGCCTGCGGGCCGCGCTCGGCGACCCGCCGGAGTTCGGCCTCACGGTCGACCTCGGCCACTGCGAGGTCGTCGAGCCGGACGGGGTCGCGGGGGCGCTCCGTGCCGCGGGCGACCTGCTCGTGAACGTGCAGGTCGACGACATGCTCCCACACGCGCACGAGCACCTCGAGCTCGGCACCGGAAGCCTCGACCTCGACCTCGCGTTCCGCACGCTCGCCGACCTCGGCTACGCGGGCGTGGCCGCGGTCGAACTGCCGCGGCACTCGCACGCGGCACCCCGCTGCGCCGAGGAGAGCATGGCGCGGCTGACCGACGTCATGGAGAGGATCGGACGATGACCGGCACCGACGGCATGGAAGCGCGCTACCGCGACGGCGACACGGAGCAGCGCATCGCGGTGCTCGAGGACCTGAACCGGCACGCGTACGACGGCGCCCTCGCCGATGACGAGCGCGAGGCGGGCCTCGGGCTCGTCCGCGACGCCCTGCGCGCCAACGACCCGCGCCTCGTGTCGGCGGCGATGGGCGCCTTCGCCGGGCGCCACCTCGGCGACCACGACTGGCGGCACGGCGTCATGAAGCTCGTGTTCATGGAGGTGCCGCTGACCACGGTCGACCGCCTGGTCGACCGGCGCGACGCCGAGCTGTCGCGCATGGCCGCCGACCTCGCCGAGGAGCGCGAGGCGGCCGGTCGCCCCGTCCCCGACGACCTGCGGTCGCTGCTGCCGCCGGTCGGCGCCGCACGAGAGGAAGGCCGCTGAGATGCGCATCTTCGACCCGCACATCCACATGTCCTCGCGCACGACCGACGACTACGAGGCCATGTACGCCGCCGGCGTGCGCGCGCTCGTCGAGCCGTCGTTCTGGCTGGGCCAGCCGCGCACGAGCGTCGGCTCGTTCGTGGACTACTTCGACGCGCTCACGGGCTGGGAGCGGTTCCGGGCCTCGCAGTTCGGCATCCGCCACCACTGCGCCGTCGCGCTGAACCCGAAGGAGGCGAACGACGCGCGCTGCCGCGAGGTGCTCGCGGAACTGCCGCGATTCCTCCGCCGGGAGTCGGTCGTCGCGATCGGCGAGACGGGCTACGACTCGATGACCGCCGAGGAGGACGAGGTGCTCGAGGCGCACCTCGCGCTCGGCGTCGAGCACCGCCTGCCGGTCATCGTCCACACCCCGCACCGCGACAAGAAGTACGGCACCCGCCGAACGCTCGAGGTGGTCGCGGACTCGGGCATCGAGCCGGGCCTCGTCGTCCTCGACCACCTCAACGAGGTGACGATCGAGATGGTGAAGGAGTCGGGCGCCTGGATGGGCTTCTCGATCTACCCCGACACGAAGATGGACCCCCACCGCATGGTGGCGCTCCTGCAGCGGTACGGCACCGAGCGGGTGCTCGTGAACTCGGCGGCCGACTGGGGCCGCTCCGACCCGCTCCTCACGGCGAAGACCGGCGCGGCCATGCTCGACGCCGGCTTCGACGCAGCCGACGTCGACCGCGTGCTCTGGCAGAACCCGGTCGAGTTCTTCGCGCAGAGCGGCCGGCTCGACCTCACGCCGCTGCCCGGATTCGCGCTCGCCAACGCGCCCGAGACGTTCTCCGGCAACTCGGTGCGACGGGGTGGGGCGGATGCCACGGTGCCGGCCGTGACCGAGGCGGTGCGCTGATGCACCTGTCGTACTGCACGAACGTGCACCCGGCCGAGGACCTCGACGGCGTCATCCGCCAACTGCGCGAGGCCGCCGGGCCGGTGCGCCGCGCGGCGGGCCTCGCGGTGCTCGGCGTCGGACTCTGGCTGCCCGCGCCGCTCGCGGCACGGCTCGCGTCCGAGCCGGAGGCGCTCGCGCGACTCCGCGGCACGCTCGACGACGAGGGGCTCGAGGTCCGCACCCTCAACGCGTTCCCGTACGAGGCGTTCCACGCCGAGGTCGTGAAGCTCGACGTCTACCGCCCCGACTGGACCGACCCCGCGCGGCTGGAATACACCGTCGACGCCGCCCGCGTCCTCGCGGCGCTGCTGCCCGACGGCGCCGACGGCTCCATCTCGACGCTGCCGCTCGGCTGGCGCGACGGGTGGGACGCCGCGGCCGACCGCGCGGCGACCGAGGCGCTCGCGGCGCTCGGGGCGGAGCTGCGCGCGATCCGCGCCGAGACCGGCCGCACCATCCGCCTCGCCGTCGAGCCCGAGCCGGGCTGCACCCTCGACGACGTCGACGACGTCGTGGCGTGGCTGGCGGCGCGGCGCGACCGGCTCGACCTCGACCTCGTCGGCGTGTGCCTCGACACGTGCCACCTCGCGGTCTCGTTCGCCGACCCCGCCGAGGCCGTCGAGCGGATCGCCGCCGCCGGTATCCGAGTCGTGAAGGTGCAGGCCTCCGCCGCGCTGCACGTCGAGCGCCCGGCCGACGCCGACGCGCGCCGGGCCGTCGGCGCCTACGCGGAGGACCGCTACCTGCACCAGGTTCGCGAAGACGCCCCGGGTGGCGTCATCCGCGTCGACGACCTGCCCGAGGCACTCGCGGAACTGCCCGCGACGGCGCCGTGGCGCGTGCACTTCCACGTGCCGCTGCATCTCGTGCCCGAGCCGCCGCTCGCGTCGACGACCGACGTGCTCCGCACGGCGCTCGCCGCCGTGCGCGCCGTGCAGGACGTCGACCAGGTGCACCTCGACGTCGAGACCTACACGTGGTCGGTGCTCCCGGGGGCGCCGGTCGACCTCGTCGACGGCATCGCGGCCGAGCTCCGGTGGGCGAACGCCGAGCTCCTCGAGCGAGCGGAGCAGCCGGCATGAGCGCGAAGGTCCTCCTGCTCGACGTGGTCGGCCTCACCGCCGACGCCCTGCGGCACATGCCGCGACTCACCCACCTGGCCCGTGCGGGGGCGCGCGCCGAGCTCGGCACGGTGCTGCCGGCCGTCACCTGCTCGGTGCAGTCGTCCGTGCTCACCGGGCGCATGCCCTCGGGCCACGGCATCGTCGGCAACGGATGGTACTTCCGGGAACTCGGCGACGTGCTGCTGTGGCGCCAGCACAACCGCCTGGTCGAGGGCGAGAAGCTCTGGGAGACCGCCCGCCGGCGCCGCGGCGGCGACTACACGAGCGCGAACCTCGGCTGGTGGTACGCCATGGGCGCGACGACCGACCTCACCGTGACACCCCGCCCGATCTACCACGCCGACGGGCGGAAGTCGCCCGACTTCTACGCCCGGCCGCCCGCGCTGCACGACGAGTTGCGCGACGAGCTCGGCGAGTTCCCCCTGTTCCAGTACTGGGGGCCGACCGCGTCGATCCGGTCCACGCAGTGGATCGTCGACGCCACCAGGCGCGTGCTCGATCGCCCGGATGCGCCCGACCTGACGATGGCGTACCTGCCCCACCTCGACTACGACCACCAGCGCTTCGGTCCCGACTCGCCGGAGGGGCGTCGCGCCGCCGTCGAGCTCGACGCCGCCATGGCGCCGCTGCTCGACCAGGCCGAGGCGCAGGACGTCACGGTCGTCGCGCTCGCCGAGTACGGCATCGCGCGGGCCGACCGGCCGGTCGACGTCAACCGGGCACTGCGCCGCGAGGGCCTGCTCGAGGTGTACGTGCAGGACGGCCGCGAGCAGCTCGACCCATGGACGTCGCGCGCGTTCGCCGTCGCCGACCATCAGGTCGCGCACGTGTACGTCGCGGACCCGGCCGACGAGGCTCGCGTCGCGGCGATCCTCCGCGGCCTCCCGGGCGTCGACGAGGTCCTGGGCCGCGAGGCGCAGGCCCGGTACGGGCTCGACCACGCCCGCTCGGGCGAGCTCGTCGCGGTCGCCGAGCCCGGGGCCTGGTTCACCTACTACTTCTGGCTCGACGACGACCGCGCGCCCGAGTACGCGCGCGGCGTCGACATCCACCGCAAGCCCGGCTACGACCCCGCGGAGCTGTTCTTCGACCCCGCCGACCGGCTCGCGAAGGCCAAGGCGGCCGGCAACCTCGCCCGCAAGGCGCTCGGCCTCCGCTACGCGATGAGCACCGTGCCCCTCGACCCGTCGTGCGTGCGCGGCACGCACGGGCGACTGCCCGACTCGGCGGCCGACACCCCGCTGCTGCTCGCCTCCGACCCCCGCTTCCTCGACGGCGCGGGCGACCGCGTCCACGCCACCGACGTCCGCGACCTGGTCCTGCACTGGCAGGGCCTCGGAGCGTCCGCCACGTCCGACCCCCACGAAAGGATCCGAGCATGACCGACTCGCCCGCCTCCACGCACCCCGTCACCCTGTTCACCGGCCAGTGGGCCGACCTGCCGTTCGAGGAGGTCGCGCGCCTGGCCTCCGAGTGGGGCTACGACGGCCTCGAGATCGGCATCGGCGGCGACCACCTCGACACGAAGCTCGCCGACGAGGAGCCCGGCTACCTGAAGGAGAAGCTCGAGCTCCTGAAGCGCTACGACCTGAAGGTCTACGCGATCTCGAACCACCTCACGGGCCAGGCGGTGTGCGACGACCCGATCGACTTCCGCCACCAGGCGATCGTGCGCCCCTACACCTGGGGCGACGGCGACGCCGAGGGCGTGCGGCAGCGGGCCGCCGAGGACATGAAGCGCACGGCGCGCGTGGCGCGGAAGCTCGGCGTCGACACCGTCGTCGGCTTCACGGGGTCGAAGATCTGGCAGTACGTGGCGATGTTCCCGCCCGTGCCCGCGTCGGTCATCGACGCCGGCTACGAGGACTTCGCGAACCGGTGGAACCCGATCCTCGACGTGTTCGACGACGAGGGCGTGCGGTTCGCGCACGAGGTGCACCCGTCGGAGATCGCGTACGACCACTGGACGAGCGTGCGCACCCTCGAGGCCATCGAACGCCGCCCGGCGTTCGGGTTCAACTGGGACCCGAGCCACATGATGTGGCAGGGCGTCGACCCGGTCGGCTTCATCTGGGACTTCCAGGACCGGATCTACCACGTCGACTGCAAGGACACCCGCATCCGCACGGCCAACAGCCGCTCCGGCATCCTCGGTTCGCACCTGCCGTGGGGCGACCCGCGACGCGGCTGGGACTTCGTGTCGACCGGCCACGGCGACGTGCCGTGGGAGGACGCGTTCCGTGCGCTCGACGCCATCGGCTACACCGGCCCGATCTCGGTGGAGTGGGAGGACGCCGGCATGGACCGCCTGCACGGCGGCCCGCGGGCGCTCGAGTTCGTGCGCTCGCTCATCTGGCCGCGCCCGACCGCGTCGTTCGACGCGGCGTTCTCGAACCAGTAGGCGAGCGGATGCCGCGACCTGCGGGGCGGCTCGGCGCTACGTCTCGGCGCCGGCCGCCCGCAGGTCGAGGACGGTCCCGCTCACCTCGCCCGCGTCCGGGTACTGCTCGCGGTGGGGGAGCCCGCCGGGCGTGAGACCGAGGCCGCTCGCCGCCGCATCGGTCACGAAGAGGTAGGGCTGGGATCCGACGCGCTCGCGGATGGCGTTCTTGAGCAGGCGGTGCGCGACCGTGACCGCCGGTCCGAGCAGGTCGCTCCCGGTTCCGACGGACTGCCGGACGCACATCCCGCGGTGCAGGATCACCTTGAGGTCGAGGTACGCGACGTTGGGACAGGCCGTGCAGTCGTGCTCCGGTCCCGGTGTCGCGTTCGTCCGCGCCCTGCGGAAGCGCTCGTACATCTGCTGCAGCCGCTCGACGACGGCATCGCCCCTGCCGTCGAGGGCGGCAGCCGGCGCGCACGCGAACACCGCGTCGCCCTCGAGCTTCACGAGCTGGAAGTCGGGCTCGACGCCGGTCGCGACGCTGTCGAGCAGGGCCCCGAGCAGCGAGTAGGCCGTCGGGATCCCGCCGCTGAAGTCGACGCCGTGCGCCTCCTCGACGCTCGCCATGAACCCGGTGAAGCCGGAGATGTCGGCGATGAGCAGGTACCGCTCGCCCGCGGCGACCTCGTCCACCGGCGCGTCGGGCCTCGTCGTCGTCGCGTCCATGCGCCTCCCGCCCGTGCCGCCGGTTCCGTGGGGCCGAGTCTACGACCGCTCGGCGACGGCTACCGGCGCTCGGTGACGGTGCCCTGCTTCAGGTGCAGGCGCCGTTCGGCGCGCCGGGCCACGGCAGAGTCGTGGGTGACGATCACGAGCGTGAGGCCGCGGTCGCGCCAGAGGCCCTCGAGCAGGTCCATGATCTCGTCGCGGGTCTGCTCGTCGAGGTTGCCCGTCGGCTCGTCGGCGAGCAGCACCTCGGGCTCCTTCACGAGCGCGCGAGCGATCGCGACGCGCTGCTGCTGGCCGCCCGACAGTTCGCCGGGCACGTGATGCGCCCGGTCGCCGAGCCCGACCGACTCGAGTGCGGCGGTCGCGCGGCGGCGGCGCTCCTCGGCCGGGACGCCGAGCGGGTCGAGCGCCGTCTCGACGTTCTCGAGCGCGGTGAGCGTGGGGATCAGGTTGAAGCCCTGGAACACGAAGCCGATCTCCCTCGCCCGCACGTCGCCGAGCTTCGCATCGGGCATGGTCGACAGGTCGGACTCGCCGAGCGCGACGCGTCCCGATGTCGGCCGGTCGAGCGCGCCGAGCAACTGCAGCAGCGTCGACTTGCCGCCGCCCGTCGGGCCCTGGACGGCGACGAGCTGCCCGCGCGGGATCGTCAGGTTCACGTCCGTCAGCGCGGCGACCGTGCGCTCCTTCTGCCGGTAGGTCTTGGAGACGTTCTCGAGGGTGTACATGGGTGGGTCCTTCCGTGGTGCGGTGGTGGGTGGTCGAGCGGATGCCGGCGGCATCCGTTCAGGCGACGCTGCGAAGCGCCTCGGCCGGGCGGAGCAGGCTCGCGCGCCATCCGCCGATCGCGCCGGCGAGGAGGCCGCCGAGCACGGCCAGGCCCACGGCGAGGGCGACGACGGCGGCGGTCACGGGTGCGGTGAGCACCACCTCGGTCGACGCCTGCATCGCGTCGAACGGGTTGCCGCCGCCGAAGCCGGCGGGTCCGTCGGCCGCGGCACCGGGTGCCGACGTGGTGGCGAGCGTCGGCGCGATCGCGTTGACGACGGCGATGCCGATGAAGCCGAGCACGAGGCCGGCCGCGCCGCCCATGAGGCCCTGCACGAGCGATTCGCCCGCGACCTGGCCGGTGATGCGGCGGTTGGACCAGCCGATCGCCTTGAGCGTGCCGAACTCGCGCGTGCGCCGGGTGACCCCCTGGATCGTGAACAGGATCGCGATGAGGAACGCCGCCGCGAGTACCGCGACCGACAGCCACAGGCCGAGGTTCGAGACGAGCTGCGACGCGGTGCCGAGCGAGCCCGACACGGTGGCCGCGAGGTCCTCCTGCGTGCTGACCTGCTGGTCGGGCAGGGCCGCTTCGAGGTCGGCCTTCACCGAGCCGATCATCGACGCCGACTCCGCCTGCACCGCGATGTCGGAGACCTGATCCTCGAGGCCCGACACCTCCTGCGCGACGTCGAGCGGGATGTAGGCGTTCGATGCGGTCGTCGCATCCGCCGAGGTCGACGCGACCGTGCCGATGACCTCGAACTCGGTGCCGCCGAGGTCGATCGTGTCGCCCACGGCGAGCCCCTCGCTCGTGGCGTGGTCGGCGTCGAGCACGGCGACCGCCTGTCCGGCGTCGTCGGCGTCGAGGCCGCGACCGTCGACGACCTCCACCGCGCTGAGCGGGCCGACGGCATCGGCGGCCGGGTCCACGCCGGTCACGGTCGTGCTCGACACGTCGAACGCGCCGCCGGCGAAGCCGCCGCCGTCCCCGGGCGCGGGCAGCGCCACGTCGCCGTCGGCACCGCCGGCGGGCGCGGGCAGCTCGCCGTCGAAGGCGACGTTCGTGAGGCTGAGCGTCGCGGATGCCGCGGCCACGCCGTCGACCGACCGGGCGGTCCCGAGCGTCGAGGCGTCGAACGTCGACGAGCCGGGGCCGGGCGTGAGGATGGAGTTGCTGAGCTCCGTGGTGCTGCCGTCCTCGGCCGTCGCGCCATCCTCCTGCCCGAACTCGAAGCGGACGCCGGGCGGGCCCTCGCCGTCGCCGGGCGCCGTCGGCGCCTGCGACACGGTGAGGTCGGTTCCGACGCCGTAGACGGACTCGAGCGCGGCGGCCTGCGCGTCGCGCACGCCCGTCGAGACGGCGTTGACGATCATGACCAGGGCGATCGCGAGCGCCATGCCGGCCGCGACGATCGCGGTCTGCCTGCGACGCCCGGCGAGCTCGCGCCGGAGGTAGGTGAAGAACATGGTGGGGTCCTCGAGGTCGGCGTGCACCCGCCGGTCGGCGGGCTCACTCCGGACGCTAGGCACGCCCGCTGTGGTCCGGCGATGCGTCGCCCCTGCGTCGGCTATGCCGACCTCAGTCGAGTCGCAGGTACTCCTCGAGGGGCACCCCGTCGATGAGGATGTGCGCCTCGGACGCCCCGGTGGCCGTCGTGGCGGTGCGCTCGAGCTGTGCTTCGAACCTCGGGTCGTCGCAGACGCCGCGCAGCAGCGGCCGACCCGTGAGCTCGACCGTCACGGTCCCGTCGGCCTCGAGGCGGCCGTCGACGTAGTCGAGCGAACCGCCGGGCACGGCCGTGTACAGCCCGGTGTCCACGGTCTCGCCCTCGGGCGTCTGCAGCAGCCGGGTGATGCTCGCACGCAGCGGGTCGTCGGTCGTGATGGGCCCGGTCGGCACGGCCACCAGGCTGTCGCCGCAGCCGATCGGCTCGCCCGACGCCCCGTCGTCGCCGACGCGGACGAGGTACAGCGTGAGCGGTGCGGGGGTCGCGTCGGGTCCCGGGGGCGTCGGCGCGGGCTCGGTGGTCGAGGTGGCCGACGGCGACCCGGTGGGCGGCGCCGACGTCGAGGGAGCGGGGCCGCCGCCGGTCGCGCAGCCGGCAAGCAGCAGCACGGCCGCCGCCGTCGCCGCGGCGGTGGTCGTCCGCCCGAGGAACCCCATCGCGTCACCGCCCCTCACCGGAACCGTACGCCGTCGCGCCCGGGCGGCACCCGACCTTGGTCACATGGCGGGATCACAGGCGGCATCCGCTCGCGTCATAGGAAGCGCACAGGAACGCGCGCATACTCGGAACCATGAGCCAGTCGACCACCGCCCCCGGCGCGGGCCAGCGCCCGCAGATCGCGAAGGCCGACGGCAGCCCCGTGCGCGTGCTGGTCGTCGACGACGAGCACTCGCTCACCGACCTGCTGAAGATGGCCCTCCGCTACGAGGGCTGGGAGGTGCGCACCGCGTCCGACGGCTTCGGCGCCGTGCGCGTGGCGCGCGAGTTCCGTCCCGACGCGATCGTGCTCGACATCATGCTGCCCGACATCGACGGCCTCGAGGTGCTGCAACGGGTTCGCGCCGACGGCACCGAGACGCCCGTCCTGTTCCTCACGGCGAAGGACTCCCTCGACGACCGCATCGCCGGCCTCACGGCGGGCGGCGACGACTACGTCACCAAGCCATTCAGCCTCGAGGAGGTCGTGGCCCGCCTGCGCGGGCTGATCCGCCGTTCGACGCTGACGCTCGCCCAGGCGAAGGATCCGGTGCTGCGCGTCGGCGACCTCACCCTCGACGAGGACTCGTACGAGGTCGAGCGCGGCGGCACGCCCATCGAGCTCACCGCGACCGAGTTCGAGCTGCTCCGCTTCCTCATGCGCAATCCGCGGCGCGTGCTGTCGAAGGCGCAGATCCTCGACCGCGTCTGGAGCTACGACTTCGGCGGTCGCGAGACCGTGGTGGAGCTCTACATCTCCTACCTCCGCAAGAAGATCGACGCGGGCCGTGAGCCGATGATCCACACGGTGCGCGGCGCCGGCTACATGCTCAAGGCCGCGACGTGACGAATCCCGGCGACCCCGGCCACGCGGCCGCGGCCCGGCGCGCCGCGGCCGGGCGGGCCGAGGCGGCCGGGGTGACGGATGCCGCGGCCGGGCGTCCCGCGCCGAAGACCCTGCGCCGCCGGCTGCTCATCGTGGTGGCGGCGCTCGTCGTGCTCGTCAGCGCCATCGTGGGCCTCGTCAGCGTCGCGGTGCTGCACAACCAGCTCGTCGCCCGCCTCGACGCCGCACTCGAGCAGGCCACCGACCGCGCCGGACGCGCGCTCGACGACCCGGGCGGACCGCTGCCGATCCCGCCCGAGGGCGCCGAGGTGCTGCTGCGGATCCCCGGCCAGCCCGTGGGCACCGTCGCCGCCCTCGTCGTCGACCGGACGATCTTCGCGTCGAGCACGATCGACGAGGAGGGCGAGCTCGTCCAGCCGTCGCCGGACGCGCTGCGCACCCTCGCCGCCGTGCCCGTCGACCGCGAACCGCGCACGGTCGAACTCGAGGGACTCGGCGACTACCGCGCGATCGCCGCGCCCACCAACGGCGGGTACTCCTTCGTGGTGGCGCTGCCGCTCGACGAGGTCAACGCGACCACGGCGCAGCTCGGCATCACGATCGGGATCGTCGCGCTCGCCGGGCTCGCGGGCGCGCTCGCGCTCGGCGCCGTCACGGTGCGCCGCGCGCTCCAGCCCCTCGACCGCGTCACCGAGACCGCCACGGCCGTCTCCGAACTGCCGCTCGCGCGGGGTGACGTCGAACTGCCGGAGCAGGTGCCCGTCGACGACGAGCGGACCGAGGTCGGCCGCCTCGCGACCTCCTTCAACCGGATGCTGGGCCACGTGTCATCCGCCCTGTCGGCCCGCGAGCAGTCGGAGCGGAAGGTGCGACGCTTCGTCGCCGACGCGAGCCACGAGCTGCGCACCCCGCTCGCCTCGATCCGCGGCTACGCCGAGCTCACCCGCATGCACGGCGGTGAGCTGCCGCCCGACGTCGTGCACGCGATCGGGCGCATCGAGTCCGAGTCGCTGCGGATGACCGAGCTCGTCGAGGACCTCCTCCTCCTCGCACGGCTCGACGAGGGCCGCGAGCTGCGCCGCGATCCCGTCGACCTGCGACAGCTCGTGGTCGACGCCGTGGGCGACGCGCAGGTCGCCGGACCCGACCACGACTGGCGCGTGGCCGTCCCCGCCGAGCCCGTGACCGTCGCGGGCGACGCGTCGCGACTGCACCAGGTGCTCGCGAACCTGCTCGCGAACGCCCGCGTGCACACGCCCGAGGGCACGAAGGTCGTCGTGCGCCTGCAGCCGGTGCCGTCGACGGATGCCGCAGGCGACCGGGTCCGCGTCACCGTGACCGACGACGGTCCGGGCATCGGCCCGGACGTGCGGGCGACCCTGTTCGAGCGCTTCGCCCGCGGGGACGCGTCGCGCTCCCGTCGCGCGGGCAGCACGGGCCTCGGCCTCGCCATCGTGCGCGCGGTCGTCGAGGCGCACCGCGGCACGGTCGCGGTCGACAGCGAGCCCGGCCGCACCGAGTTCGCGGTCCAGCTCCCCGTCGACTGACCCCCGCCGCACCCGCGCCCGCACCCCCGCTCCGCAGAGCGCCAGTTGATGCGAACTGCACCGCTCGCGCGACCGAGCGGTGCATTCGACATCGACTCGCCGACGGCGCGGCGCCTCAGGGGTCGCTGGACGCGGGGCTCAGGATGCGGCGGGGTCCTGAGCCTCGCGCTCGCCGAGCACGTCGCCGCCGAGGCGGGCGAGCAGGCGAGCGAGTTGCTCGACGTCGTCGGCGGACCAGGTCCGCAGCTTGGCGTACAGCTGCTGCTGCATGCGCGAGCTGCGCTGCCCGACGCGCTCGACGGCGACGGGTGTGGGCTGGATGATGCGTGCCCGGCCGTCCTTCGGGTCCGGGACGCTCGTCGCGAGACCCAGCGCCTCGAGCTGCTTGAGCTGGCGGCTGACGACGCTCTTGTCGATCTCGAGCGCCTCGGCGACGGCGCCGGCGTTCATCGCGCCGCGCCGCACCACCGCGGAGAGGATCTTGTACCCGACGGGCTGCAGGTCGGGGTGGACGGCGGCCGCGGCCTCCTTCCACACCGCGCGCACGCGGACGAAGAGCAGGCGCAGCTGCTCCTCGACCGACGCGATCTCCTCGTCGGTGGCCGAGCGGGGGTCGGCCGCGGGGGTGGCGGGCATGCGGCCGATCCTATTGCCCGGTCCGCCCGGCGGGACGGCCGGCGCCGTCGACGGCGGGGTCGTGCGCGAGGCCGACGGGCGTGAGGGCGACGGATGCCGTGGCCGTGTCGATCGCGGCATCCTCCGCATCCTCGAGCTCCCGCTCGCGCCCGGCAGCGGCATCCGGCCCGTGCTCGGCCTTCGCGCGCTGGATGGCGTTCTGCGTGCCGAGGTCGACGTTCGGCAGGAAGGCCACGGCGATGAGCGTCACGATCGCGAGGGGCACGGCGGCGAGGAAGACGGTGCCGACGCCCGTGCCGTAGGCCGACTCGACCACGATGCGGAGGAAGTCGGGCAGGGCGGCGATCTGCGGGATGGTGCCCTCGCCGAGGGTGCGTGCGGCCTCGAGCTGCTGCTCGGGCTCGAGCGCGCCGACGCCCTCGCGGATGCGGTCGGCGACCACCGTGCCGAGGATCGAGCCCATGACGGCCACGCCGACCGTGCCGCCGAGGCTTCGGAAGAACGTGACGGCGCTCGTCGCGACGCCGAGGTGGCGCACCTCGGCCGTGTTCTGCACGACCAGCACGAGGTTCTGCATGAGCATGCCGACGCCCGCGCCGAGCACGAACATCGAGATGCCGACGTACCAGAAGGGCGTGTCGTAGTGCAGCTGCGAGAGGCCGACGCTGCCCGTGATGAGGAGCATGCCGCCGGTCACCATGAACGCCTTCCACTTGCCGCCGCGGCTCACGAGCGCGCCGATCACGGTGGAGGCGATGAGCACGCCCGCCATCATCGGGATGGTGAGCAGGCCCGACTCGGTGGGCGTCGCGCCCCGGGCGAGCTGCATGTACTGGCTGAGGAAGACGGCCGTGCCGAACATCGCGACGCCCACTGACACCGACGCGACGACCGAGAGCGTGAACGTGCGGTTGCGGAAGAGGCCGAGCGGGATGAGCGGCTCGGCCGCGCGCAGCTCGACGACCACGGCGATCGCCAGCAGGATGACGGCGCCGCCGACCATCGCGAGCGTCGCCCACGAGATCCACTCGAAGTCGTTCCCGGCGAAGGTGACCCAGAGCAGCAGGAGCGAGACGCCGGAGGAGATCAGGACGATGCCGGCGTAGTCGATCGACACCTTCGTCCTGGGGCGCTTGGGCAGGTGGAGCGTGCGCTGCAGGAGCACGAGCGCGACGACGGCGATGGGCAGGCCGACGAAGAAGTTCCAGCGCCAGCCGATGCCGTCGGTGATGACGCCGCCGAGCAGCGGGCCGCCCACGGTCGCGACGGCCATGACGGCGCCGAAGAGCCCCGCGTACCGCCCGCGCTCGCGCGGGCTGATGATGTCGGCCATCACGATCTGGCTGAGGGCGGCGAGGCCGCCGGCGCCGAGCCCCTGGAGGACGCGCATGGTGATGAGGGTGCCGGTGTCCTGCGAGAAACCGGCCACCGCCGACGCGACCACGAAGACCACGAGCGCGAGCTGCAGCAGCAGCTTGCGGTCGAACAGGTCGGCGAGCTTGCCCCAGACGGGCGTCGACACCGTCGTCGCGAGGAGCGTCGCGGTGACGACCCACGTGAACGCCGACTGGTCGCCCTCGAGGTCGCTGATGATGACCGGCAGCGAGCTGCCGACCACCGTCGACGCGAGCATGGACACGAACATGCCGAGGAGCAGCCCGGAGAGGGCGGTGAGCACCTCGCGGTGGGTCATGCCGGAGTCGGTGCGTGGCGGGGCGGTGCGGGCGGCGTCGGTCATGGGGCTCCTGATCTGATTGACAAAGGTCAACTATAGAGAACCGGTGGACCTCGGTCAACTATTCCCACGGCGCCCGGTTGCGTCGATTTGGCGGCGCCCGCGGCATCCGTTACCCTTGTCGGAGCCGAAGACCGCTGGTCGTCGTGCGCGTCGCAAGACGGGCCGACCGAAGCTCTGCGAATGCAGGGGCCCGCGCAGGTGTGACGAAGACTTTCCGGGTTTCCCGAATCGAGCTCCGCGCGTCTGCGCCGGAGCTCGTTCCATTTCCGGCCCGTGTTCGTGAGAACCGGCCAGCGCTCCGAGGCCGTGCACCGCCACCGCGATGCACGTTGAAGACACAAGGAGTGGCCATGGCGAACAAGGAAGCCGCGGTTGCCGAACTCACGAACCTGTTCGAGAGCTCGACCGCCGTTCTGCTGACCGAATACCGCGGCCTCACTGTTGCCCAGCTCAAGACGCTGCGCAAGTCCATCAGTGGGGACGCGAGCTACGCCGTGGTGAAGAACACGCTGACCAAGATCGCGGCGAACAACGCCGGCATCTCGTCGTTCGACGACGAGCTCGCCGGTCCGTCCGCGATCGCGTTCGTGCACGGCGACCCGGTCGCCGTCGCGAAGGCGCTGCGCGACTTCGCCAAGGCGAACCCTCTCCTCGTGGTCAAGGGCGGCTATTTCGATGGCAAGCCCCTGACCGCCGAAGAGGTAGGCAAGCTCGCCGACCTCGAGTCCCGCGAAGTGCTCCTGGCGAAGCTCGCCGGCGCCTTCAAGGCCTCGCTGTTCGGAGCCGCATATCTGTTCAACGCACCGCTCTCGAAGGCCGTTCGCACGGTCGACGCGCTGCGTGAGAAGCAGGAGTCCGCTGCGTAGGCGCGAGCCTCTCAAGCGGTGAGTAACCAGAGAATCCAAGGAGAAGAAATCATGGCGAAGCTGTCCACTGAGGAGCTGCTCGAGCAGTTCAAGGGCCTGACCCTCATCGAGCTCTCGGAGTTCGTCAAGGCGTTCGAGGAGACCTTCGAGGTCACCGCGGCCGCCCCCGTCGCCGTTGCCGGCCCCGCTGCCGCCGGCGGCGGCGCCGCTGCCGAGGAGGTCGAGGAGAAGGACTCGTTCGACGTCATCCTCGAGGCTGCCGGCGACAAGAAGATCCAGGTCATCAAGGTCGTCCGCGAGCTCACCTCGCTCGGCCTCGGCGAGGCGAAGGCCGTCGTCGACGGTGCTCCGAAGGCCGTGCTCGAGGGCGCGAACAAGGAGACCGCCGACAAGGCGAAGGCCTCGCTCGAGGAGGCCGGCGCGACCGTCACCCTCAAGTAATCCGCGCCCGCGTCAGCGGGTCCGCAGCTTGAGGTGACCTGCGTCACCTGAAACGAACGGATGCCCCGTGGTCCATGCGACCACGGGGCATCCGTCGTCTGCGGGCAGCGGATGCCTCGGCATCCGTCACCGCGGGGGAGCGGTGGTGCTGCTGCGCACCACGAGCCGGGTCGCGAGCGGGCGATCGGCCCAGCCGCGCTCGTCGCCGGACGGGCTCTCGCCGAGCGCCCGCATGACCTCCTCGACGGCGATGCGGCCCTGGTCCTCGGGGTACTGCTCGACCGTCGTCAGGCCGAACAGCTCGGCGTACTCGTGGCCGTCGAAGCCGATGACCGACAGCGCCGAGGGCACCGCGATGCCGAGTCGCTCGGCCGCGCGCATCACGCCGAACGCGATCTCATCGGATGCCGCGAACACGGCCGTGGGGCGCGCAGCGGGATGACCCAGCAGCTGCAGCCCCGCCGAGTAGCCGCCCGGCAGGGTCATCTCGGCCTCGAGGACGCCGCCGTCGACGCCCGCGGGCTCGAGGCCGGCGGCGCGCATCGCGTCGAGGAAGCCCTCGCTGCGCAGGCGCTGCACGCTGCGTGCCGCGGACCCCGGGGCCGCGCCCGCGAGGTGGGCGATGCGCGTGTGGCCGAGCTGGATGAGGTGCTCGGTCGCGAGGCGTCCGGCCGCGCGATCGTCCACCGCGAGGCGCGGTGCTCCCGGAGCGTCGCCGCCGAGCACCACGATGGGCTTGCCGCGCAGCCCGATGACGTCGACCTCGCGCTGGTCGAGGTCGACGCCGACGGCGATGACCGCGTCCACGCGCTTGCGCGCGAGGAAGAAGTCGAACACGCGGTCGCGTTCGGGGCCCTCGAGCGCGAGGTTGTAGAGCGTGAGGTCGTAGCCCGCGGCCAGCAGTGCCCGCTCGGCGCCTTCCAGCACCTCGCCGAAGAACCACCGGTTCACGAACGGGATGACGATGCCGACGTTCTTCGTCCGGCCGGTCACGAGGCTCGCCGCGTTGGGTGAGGCGATGTAGCCGATCTCGGCAGCGGCGGCCGTCACCCGGCGGCGGGTCGCCTCGGAGACGTATCCGTGGCCGGAGAGCGCTCGCGACGCCGTGGACTTCGAGACCCCGGCGAGACGGGCCACGTCGGTGATCGCGGCCATCCTCGCCTCCCTCCATCGGGCCTGCGAATCGGAGTGTACGCCGAAATCGAGCCGATGTGGAACCGTTCCCATCGCGCGGACCCGTCACCGGATCGTGACCGGCGCGGCTCTTGCCGCCTTCTCCATCCTCGCCTAGCGTTGTCGCTGGAACCGGTTCCCGGTTCCGCCCTGCACCGACTCGCACCACTCGACGAGGAGATGAGAGATGAGTTCCATTCGGCATCGTCGCTGGATCGTTCCGATCGCAGCGGCGGCGACCCTCGGGCTGACCCTGACGGCCTGCACGGGCGACATCGCGGCAGAGGACGCGGCAGACACCGACTGCAGCGACTACGAGGAGTACGGCACGTTCGACGGCGAAGAGGTGAGCGTCTACGGCACCATCGTGGAGGTCGAGGCGGAACGCCTCGAGGCCTCGTGGGCCGACTTCGAGACCTGCACCGGCGTCGACGTCACCTACCAGGGCACGCAGGAGTTCGAGACGCAGGTCCGCGTGCTCGTCGACGGCGACAACGCTCCCGATCTCGCGATCTTCCCGCAGCCCGGCCTCTTCGGCACCTTCGCCGACGACCTCGTCGCTCCTCCCGCCGAGGTCGAGGCGAACGTCGACGAGTACTGGTCGGAGGACTGGAAGGGCTTCGGCACCGTCGACGGCACCTTCCTCGGCGCGCCGCTCATGGCGAGCGTCAAGGGCTTCGTCTGGTATTCGCCCTCGATGTTCGAGGAGAACGGCTGGGAGCAGCCGGAGACGCTCGACGACCTCATGGCCCTGACCGAGGAGATCGCGGGCTCAGGCGCGGTCGACAAGCCGTGGTGCGCGGGCTTCAGCTCGGGTGAGGCCACCGGCTGGCCCGGCACGGACTGGGTCGAGGACATGGTGCTCCGACTGCACGGTCCCGACGTCTACGACCAGTGGGTGAACCACGAGATCGCGTTCAACGACCCGCGCATCGTCGAGGCGTTCGATGCCGCCGGTGAGATCCTCAAGAACGAGGACTACGTGAACGGCGGCTACGGCGACGTCCGCTCGATCAACGACATCACCTTCAACGAGGGCGGCTGGACCATCCTCGACGGCCAGTGCGCGATGCACCACCAGGCGACGTTCTACGAGGGGCTCTGGCCCGAAGGTACGACCGTGGCCGAGGACGGCGACATCTGGGCGTTCATCACCCCGGGCACCGAGGCGGGCGCCTCGGACGTGACCGGTGGTGGCGAGATCGTCGGCGCGTTCACCGACGGCGAGGCCGTCCAGGCGTTCCAGACGTACCTGTCGACCCCGCTGTGGGCCAACAACCGCGTCTCCGAGGGCGGCGTCATCAGCGCCAACAGCGGTGTCGACCCCGAGAACCTGTCGAGCGACCTGCTGCGCGAGGCGTACGCCATCCTGCAGGACGAGAACACGACGTTCCGGTTCGACGGTTCGGACCTCATGCCCGGTGCGGTCGGTTCCGCCTCGTTCTGGGCGGGAATCGTCGACTGGATCAGCGGCACCGACACCCAGACGGTGGTGGACCAGATCGAAGCGAGCTGGCCGCAGTAGCCACCGAGCCCATTCGGGTCCTACCATCAACCAACGGGGGGTCGCGCGACCATCGCGCGGCCCCCTTTTCCTCAACGAGGAGGGAGTGCAATGACGACCGCCGACCTCATCGGCAAGATCTTCGTGGTGATCCTGGGTGTCGCCGTCTTCGCCGCGATCATCGGGCTGATCCTCTTCTTCGTCGACCGCGCGCCCAAGCGCGGACGCGACTACTGGCAACTGGCGGGGTTCCTGCTCCCGACCGCGTTGCTGCTGGGCTTCGGCCTCATCTACCCCGCCATCCGGACCACCACCCTCGCGTTCGCGAATCGCGCGGGTGAGTTCATCGGCCTCGACAACTTCGTCTGGGCCTTCACCCAGCCCGCGGGCCTCATCTCGATCCGCAACTCGGTCATCTGGGTGATCCTCGTGCCGCTGCTGTCGACGGCGATCGGCCTGGCCTACGCCGTGTTCATCGACAAGGCCCGTGGCGAGCGGGTCTACAAGTCGCTCGTGTTCATGCCGATGGCGATCTCCTTCGTGGGCGCCGGCGTGATCTGGCGGTTCGTGTACGAGTACCGCGGACCGAACCAGGAGCAGATCGGCCTCCTGAACGCGATCGTGACCGGGCTCGGCGGTGAACCCGTGCGCTGGTTGCAGGAAGCGCCGATGAACACCTTCTTCCTGATCGTCGTGATGATCTGGGTGCAGACCGGATTCGCGATGGTCGTCCTGTCGGCCGCCATCAAGGGCGTGCCGACCGAGCAGATCGAGGCGGCCGAGCTCGACGGCACGAACGCGTGGCAGCGGTTCACCAACGTCACGATCCCCTCGATCCGCGGTTCGCTCGTGGTCGTCGTCACGACGATCTCGATCGCGACACTGAAGGTCTTCGACATCGTCCGGACGATGACGGCGGGCAACTTCGAGACCTCGGTCGTCGCGAACGAGATGTACACGCAGGCGTTCCGCGCCAACGAGGCCGGACGCGGCGCGGCGCTCGCCGTGATCCTCTTCCTCATGGTCCTGCCGATCGTCATCTACAACGTCAACATCCTGAGGAAGCAGAGGGAGATCCGATGAGCAGCGTCGCACCCGCCGACCTCCCGGTCGCAGGCGGCAAGGGGGAACTCGAAGTCGACGTCATGCGCGAGCCGAAGGCCGCGCGCGTCAAGCGCCGACTCACCTCGCGCACCGCGACGGTCGTGGCGCTGATCATCGCGGTCCTCTGGACGATCCCGACGTTCGGCCTGTTCATCTCGTCGTTCCGCCCGGAGCCGCTGATCAAGACCACCGGGTGGTGGACGATCTTCGAGAACCCGGGCTTCACGCTCGAGAACTACCAGGAGGTGCTGTTCTCGGCGTCCGGGTCGGCGCCACAGCTCGGGTCGTACTTCGTGAACTCGCTCGTCATCGCCATCCCGGCCACGATCTTCCCGCTCGTGATCGCATCGATGGCCGCGTACGCGTTCGCGTGGATCAAGTTCAAGGGTTCGGCGGCGCTGTTCGTCCTGGTGTTCGCGTTGCAGATCGTCCCGCTGCAGATGGCGCTCATCCCGCTGCTCCAGATCTTCTCGGCGACGATCCTCCCGTGGCAGCGGCAGGTCAACGAGGTCATCCCGATCCTGCCCGACGACAGCTTCCTCCCGGTGTGGATCGCACACACCGTGTTCGCGCTGCCGCTGGCGATCTTCCTGCTGCACAACTTCATCTCGGAGATCCCGGGCGAGGTCATCGAGGCGGCGCGCGTCGACGGCGCGAGCCATTCGCAGATCTTCTTCCGGGTCGTGCTGCCGCTGGCGCTTCCGGCGATCGCGTCGTTCGCGATCTTCCAGTTCCTGTGGGTGTGGAACGACCTGCTGGTCGCGCTCGTCTTCACCGACGGCACGGCCGACACCGCCCCGCTGACCCAGCGATTGGCGGAGCTGGTCGGCAGTCGCGGCCAGGAGTGGCAACGCCTCACGGCGGCGGCGTTCGTGTCGCTGGTGGTTCCGCTCATCGTGTTCTTCAGCTTGCAGCGCTACTTCGTGCGCGGCCTGCTGGCGGGCTCGACGAAGGGCTGACGGGCGAGCGGATGCCGCGGCATCCGCTCGGACGCCTCGGAGGGGCGGGTGCTTCGGCACCCGCCCCTTCGCCGTCGATCGAGCCGGCGCAACCCATGGTCACGACGCATCGCGCAGGGTAGAACAGGACCATGGCGAGCTCCCCGCTCCTGTTGGGACCGATGCTCCGGTACGTCGACGAGCGATCCGCGAGCATCTGGGTCGAGACGCGCGCGGGCGGCGTGGTCGCGGTGCACGCGGGCGGCCGCTCGTGGTCGGCGCGCACGTTCGCGGTACACGGGCACCACTACGCCCTCGTCGAGGTCGACGGACTCGAGGCCGGCTCCGAGCTGGCGTACGAGGTCCGGTTCGACGGGGCGACGGTGTGGCCCGAGCAAGGATCCGACCGACCACCGCCGGTGATCGCGACGCGCGAGCCCGGTCGCCCCCTGCGGATGGCGTTCGGCTCGTGCCGCACGAGCGTGCCCCACGACCGTTCGGGCAACCGGACGCACGGCGTCGATGCGCTGCGCGCCTTCGCCCTCTCGCTCGCCGCCGACGAGCAGCCGCGGCCGGACCTCGTGCTCTTCCTCGGCGACCAGGTGTACGCCGACTCGACGTCGAAGGAGATGCAGGAGTTCATCCGTGCGCGTCGCAGCCTCCGCGAGCCGCCCGGCAAGGAGCTCAAGGACTACGAGGAGTACGCGCACCTCTACCGGCTGGCCTGGTCGGATGACGCGAACCGGTGGCTGCTGTCGACGGTGCCGAGCGCGATGATCTTCGACGACCACGACGTGCGCGACGACTGGAACGCGTCGCTCGACTGGAAGCGCAAGATGGAGGCCACCTCGTGGTGGCACGGGCGCATCGTCGCGGGGCTCGGGTCGTACTGGGTCTACCAGCACCTCGGCAACCTGTCGCCCGAGGAGCGCGCGACCGACCCGCTGTGGCAGCGCGTGGCGTCGCACGACGGCGATGCCGAGCTCGATCTCACGCAGGCGGTCGACGAGTTCGCGGAGCGCGTCGACGCCGACCCGACGACGTACCGGTTCAGCTACAGCCGCGACTTCGACGACATCCGCCTCGTCGTGGTCGACTCGCGCGCGGCCCGCGACCTGCGACCGGACGCGCGCGGACTGGTCGACCCGCCGGAGCTGGAGTGGTTCGACGAACGCCTGCGCGGCGGCATCCGTCACGTGCTCGTGGCCACCTCGCTGCCGTACCTGCTGCCGATGGGACTGCACCACGTCGAGGCCTGGGACGAGGCGATCTCGCAGGGCGCGTGGGGCCGCCCGGCGGCGTGGATCGGCGAGCGGCTGCGTCAGGCGGTCGACCTGGAGCACTGGGCGGCGTGGCAGAACAGCTTCCAGGCGGTCGCGCGCATGATCATCGAGCTGGCCGACGGCGAACGCGGCCCGGCGCCCGAGAGCGTCACCTTCCTGTCCGGCGACGTGCACTACTCCTACCTCGCCGAGGTCGAGCGCGACGGCGGCAGCCGCATCGTGCAGGCGGTCTGCTCGCCCGTGCGCAATCCGCTGCCGCGCGTGCTGCGCTGGTTCACGGTGGTCACCTCCTACGGGGTGGCGACCCCGGTCGGTGCGCTCGTCGCGCGCTCGGCGAAGGTCCCGGATCCGCCGTTCCAGTGGCGGACCGTCGAGGGGCCGTGGTTCGACAACAACCTGGCGCTCCTGCGCGACGAACCCGACGGCCTCGCGATGACGTGGCACCGCGGCGTGGTGGAGGACGGGCGCGAGCGAGACCCGCGCCTCGAGGAGGTCGCCTCGATCCTCGTTCCGGCTGCGCGCGACAAGGCGATCACCGCGAGCTGAGCGGCGCGCACGCCCTCGGCGAACACCCCGCTTGGGGGCGGCCCGTCCCGGCCGGCGTGCCGGAGGCGCCGCTTAGGGTGAATCCATGAGCATGCACGGCGGGGGAGCGGGGGGCTCGGGCGGGAGGCCGGGTCGCGGTCCCGGCCCGCGGGGGCGCATCTCGAGCGCCGACGAGGAGGCGCAGCGCGCCGAGAACGCGGCGGCGCCGAAGATCCCGCACCTGTTCCGTCGCATCGTCGAGCTCTTCGCCCCGCACAAGGCGGCCCTCACGGTCACGGTCGTGCTCGTGCTGGTCGGCGCGGCGCTCAGCGTCATCCCGCCGCTGCTGACCCAGCGCGCGTTCGACGACGCGCTGTTCCCGACGGATGGCGCGGGCGGGATCGCCCCGCCGAACCTCGAGGCGCTCGCGTGGATCGTGGGCGCGATGATCGCCGTCTTCCTGGTCTCTGCGCTCCTCGGCGTGTGGCAGACGTACCTGACCGCGACCATCGGCAACAAGGTCATGGGTGCGATGCGCGTGCGCCTGTTCAGCCACCTCCAGTCGATGGAGCTCAGCTTCTTCACGCGCACGAAGACGGGCGTCATCCAGTCGCGCCTGCAGAACGACGTCGGCGGCGTGGCATCCGTGCTCACCAACACGGTGTCGAGCGTGCTCGGCAACACGGTCACGGTGATCTCGGCGTTCGTGGCGATGCTGCTGCTCAACTGGCAGCTCACGCTCATCGCGCTCGTGCTCATGCCGTTCATGGTCATCGCGCAGCGGCGGGTGGGGCAGGTGCGGGCGCGCATCGCGGCGAAGACGCAGGAGTCGCTGTCGGAGATGACCGCGATCACGCAGGAGACGCTGTCGGTGAGCGGCATCCTGCTCTCGAAGAGCTTCACCCGGCAGGCGAGCGAGATCGACCGGTACGCCGACGAGAACCGCAACCAGATCTCGCTGCAGGTCCGCCAGCAGATGTCGGGCCAGTGGTTCTTCGCGATGGTGTCGATCTTCATGTCGTCGATCCCGGCGATCGTGTACCTCGTCGCCGGCTGGCTCATCACGGGCGGCGCCGACATCACGGCGGGCACGATCGTCGCGTTCACCACGGTGCAAGCACGCCTGCTCTTCCCGCTCATGGGCCTCATGCGCGTCGCGCTCGACCTGCAGACCTCGAGCGCGCTGTTCGCGCGCATCTTCGAGTACCTCGACCTGAAGCCGGCGATCACCGACCGGCCCGACGCGCGCGAGGTGCCGACGGGCACGGATGCCGCGGGCCGGCCGCTGCTCGGCCGCATCGAGTTCGACCACGTCTCGTTCCGGTACCCCGACGCGGACGACGACCAGCGGCCCACGCTCGACGACGTGTCGTTCGAGATCGAGCCCGGCCAGTTCGCGGCGTTCGTGGGTCCGAGCGGGGCGGGCAAGACGACGGTGTCGTACCTGGTGCCGCGGCTGTACGAGGCGTCGAGCGGCGCGGTGCGCTTCGCCGGGGTCGACGTGCGCGACCTGTCGCAGGTCTCGCTCATGTCGCACATCGGGATCGTGAGCCAGGAGACGTACCTGTTCCACGCGTCGATCGCCGAGAACCTGCGGTACGCCAAGCCGGATGCCACGGACGCGGAGCTCGAGGCGGCGGCCCGCGCGGCGAACATCCACGAGACGATCGCGTCGTTCCCCGAGGGGTACGACACCGTGGTGGGGGAGCGCGGCTACCGGCTCTCGGGTGGCGAGAAGCAGCGCATCGCGATCGCGCGCGTGCTGCTCAAGGACCCGGCCGTGCTCGTGCTCGACGAGGCGACGAGCGCGCTCGACACGATCAGCGAGCGGGTCGTGCAGCAGGCGCTCGACGATGCATCGCGCGGGCGCACGACGATCGCGATCGCGCACCGGCTGTCGACCGTGGTGGGGGCCGACGTGATCTTCGTGATCGTCGCGGGGCGCATCGCGGAGCGCGGCACGCATGCGGAACTCATCGACGCGGGCGGCGTGTACGCGTCGCTGTACCGCCAGCAGGCCGAGCGGCCCGAGGTCCCGGTCGCGCCCTCCTGACGGCGGGCGCGCCGAGCGGGCCGGGGCGGGTGATCAGCCGGCCCGTGGCCCGGTGTCGGCGCTCGAGTCGGTCCGGGTGGCGGCGAGCACCTCCAGGAGTTCGCCGATGCGGTGGTCGGACTCGATGGGGTGCCGGAGGGGCAGCTCGTCGACCGTCTCGTAGCGGTTGCGCCGCCCGTCCTTCTCGCGGTGCACGTAGCCCGCGTCGACGAGGTCGGTGATGATGCCCTGCGCCGTGCGCTCGGTGATGCCGACGGCGTCGGCGATGTCGCGGACGCGGATCTCGGGGTCGCGGGCGAGGCAGATGAGCACGTGGGCGTGGTTGGTGAGGAACGTCCATCCGCTCATGCGCCCATGCTACCCCGCTCGCCATAACCAGAAACAAAAGACCGGAATAGTTTGACATGCGAAGAACAACGCCGGTAATCTGCTTCGCATGTCGCTCCTCCTCATCGCCGCCCTCGCCGTCCAGGCGGCCACCGCGATCGCGACGAGCGCCGCCATCCGCCGCCCGGCGACCGCGGCCCGCATCGCCCTGCGCGGCGGCATCGCCGCCGCGCTCGTCGCCCTCGCCGCGCTCGTCGACGCGACGCTGCGCGACAGCGACCGCGTCGGCGCCGTGCTCGTCGTGTTCGTGCTGGCCGTCACCGCGCTCGTGCTCGGCTTCGCGCGCGCCAACCTCCGCGGCGACCCCGCCGCCGGGCGCTTCGCGGCGCTCGCCGCGTGGCTCGCCCTCGCCTCCGGTCTCGTCGCGTCCGCCGCCGACCTCGTCGCCATCGCCCTCGCGTGGACCGCCGGCACGGTCGTCGTGATCGCGCTCCTCGGCCACGCGGGCGACTGGGGGCAGGCGCGCATCGCCCGTCGTCGCGCCGCCGTCGCGCTCCTGGTGGGGGACGCGGGCCTGTGGCTGGCGGTCGTCGCCGTCCGGCTCGACGTCGGTGCATCCGCGCTCGGCGGGCTCGCCGACGCGGCCCCGGCCACCGCCGCGCTGGCCGGCGCGGGCGTGGCGCTCGCCGCGATCTCCCGCGCCGCGGCCGTCCCCTTCCACGGCTGGCTCCCCGCCTCGCTCGCGGCGCCCACTCCCGTGTCCGCGCTGCTGCACGCGGGCTTCGTCAACGCGGGCGCCGTCCTCCTGCTCCGCACGGCCGACCTGCCGAGCCCCGTCGCGGGCCTCGTGGCGGGCGCCGCCGGCGCGACCACGGTCGCGATCGCGGGCACGGCGATGCTCACGCGTCCCGACGTCAAGGGCCGGCTCGTGCACTCGACGGCGGCGCAGATGGGCTTCATGCTCCTCGCCTGCGCGATCGGCGCCTGGTACCTCGCGATCTTCCACGTCATGGCCCACGGGCTCTTCAAGGCGGCGCTGTTCCTCGGCTCCGGCACGGTCGTGCCCAAGCCCGAGACGACGGATGGCGCGCCGGCCCCCTCCGGGCCGCTGCACCCCGCCGTCCGGTTCGGCGCCGTCGCCGTCGCCGCGCTGGCGCCGGTCGCTGCGGCGCTCGCACTCGGCGGCGCGACCGCCGCCTCGGCGGCCATGCTGCTCTTCACCGTCCTCGCCGTGGCCGTCGCCGCCGGCGGCGCGCTCGGCGGGCTCGCTGGACGTCCCGGCGTGGCCTGGGCGCTGGCCGCCGCGGCCGCCGGAGTGGGCGTCGCCTACGTGCTCGTCACCCACGCGTTCGGCGACTGGCTCGCCCTCGACGCCCCCGGCGGCGCCCTGCCGTGGCCCGTGGTGCCCGCCGTCGCCGCGGTGCTCGCGCTCCTCGCGTTCGCCCTGCGCCGCAGCCGGGCGGCGGCCGCCCTGTACGGGTTCGCGCTCGGCTGGGCGCGCCCGCCCCTTCCGCCGGCGGACCGCCGCCGGCCCGCATCCGCCGTCCCCTCCGAGTACGGGAGCCGTCCATGACCGACCAGCCCGAGATCAGCCCCGCGACCCCGCCGACCGCCCGCGTCGACGGCGAGCCGAATCCCGCTGCGCGGCGCGCCGTGCTCCGCGGCATGGTGGCCGCCGCCGACCGCGTCGTCGCCCCGCATCGACCGCTCACGGCCTTCATCGCCCGCAACCCGCTCGCGGGGTACGAGCGCTGGAGCTTCGACGAGGCGGCCGCGCGGGTCGCGACCGAGCACGGCACCCGGCTCACCCTCGACGAGCCCGGGTTCCGCAGCCGCCACCGCGACGGCGGCATCGACGACGCCGACCTCCGCGGCGCCCTCGAGCGCCACGTCACCGAGGCCCGCGACCGCGAGCGGCGGTCGCCGAGCCCCGGCCGGCACGGCCTCGCCGTCGCCGACATCCTGCTCGCCGACCTCGTCGCGGCGCCGCCCGCGCCGGCGCCCGAGCGGCAGCTCGCGACGCCCGCGGAGACGGCCGACGCCCGCGTCGCGGCACGGGTCGACGACCTCGTGCTGCGGTGGGTCACCGCCTACCTCGGCAGCGGCAGCAGCACCTGGTCGCCGATGCGCCACGAGGCGTTCTGGCCCGCCTGGCAGCGGCTCGCGGCGCGCGATCCGTGGGTTCCCCGGCGCGTGCGCCGCGGCATCCGTCGACTCGCGGTGCACCCCGAGGACGCGATCGCCGATGCGCTCGCGCACTGGCGGCTGCTCGGCGACGACGCGGACCGGTTCCTGCGTGCGCACCTGACCGCGCTGCCCGGACTCGCCGGCCACGTCGCCCACGCCGCGAGCGTCGGACGCGCGATCGACCTCGTGGACCTCGTCGCCGTGCGGGCGACGTACGAGCGGCTGCTCCTGCCCGCGACCCACGCCGGGCTGCCGACGCGCCCCGAGTCCCGCGGCGGTGCCGGCGACCCGGCGGCGGCGGAGGCCCGACGGGTGGACGCGGTCCTCGACCGCCTGGGCCTCGACCGCGACGACGCGACCGCGCGCTCGACCGTCGGGCGCGTGCTCTCGCTCGTGCCTCCCGAGGAGCGCACCACGATCTGGCAGGAGGCGCTCGATCGCAGCGCCGCGCGCACCCTCGCCCCGCCTCGCGTCCGCGCGGCGGACGAGCGCGACGACGACCGCGCCCCCGACCGCGACGCCGAGCCGTCGCCGCGGCCGCTCGCGCAGGCGGTGTTCTGCATCGACCCGCGGTCCGAGGGCCTGCGTCGCGCGCTCGAGCGCGAGGCCGACCGGAGCGGCGTCGTCGTCGAGACGCTCGGGTTCGCCGGGTTCTTCGCCGTCGCCATGCGCTGGCACGACCTCGACGGGGCCCCGCCCGCCGCCGCCTGCCCGGTCCTGCTCGAACCGCGGCGCGACGTCACCGAGCTCGCCGCCGACTCGGCCGGCGCCGCCCGATACCTCGACGGCGTCCGCGCCCGCTCCGCCGCCTCCGCGGTGGTCGCGCGCACGAAGGACTCCACGCTCGCCCCGTACGCGCTCGCCGAGACCGCGGGCTGGCCCATGGGCCTCGCTGCCGCGGCCCGCACCGCGGCCCCGGTCGGCTGGAGCCGCCTCGTCGAGGCCTGGCGCGGCAGTGCCGCCCGGCCGGCCACGCGTGCCGACGCCGACGCCGTCTTCGCGCTCGACGAGCGGATCGCCTACGCCGAGGCCGCGCTGCGGATGATGGGCCTCGTCGACGGGTTCGCCCGGCTCGTGCTGCTCGCCGGCCACGGCGCCGCGACCGTCAACAACCCGTTCGCGTCGGCGCTGCACTGCGGGGCCTGCGGCGGGCACCCGGGCGGCAGCAACGCGCGCGCCGCCGCCGCGATCCTCAACGACCCCGGCACGCGCGCGGGCCTCGCCGCCCGCGGCATCCGGGTGCCGGAGGACACCGTGTTCGTCGCCGTCGAGCACGACACGGTCACCGACCGCGTCACGACGTGCGAGCCGTGGTCGGTCCCCGCCTCGCACCTGGCCGACCTGGCGCGGTGCGACGAGCTGCTGGCGGCAGCGCGAGCCGCCTCGCTGCGGGAACGGCTCGCCACCCTGCCGGGCGCTCCCGACGCGGCATCCGCTGGCGACGAAGCCGACGCGCTCGCGGGCGACGCCGAGCGGCGCGCCGCCGACTGGTCGGAGGCGTACCCCGAGTGGGGCCTCGCCGGCAACGCCGCGCTCATCGTCGCACCTCGTCGCGCCACGCGTCGGATGGACCTCGGCCGCCGGACCTTCCTGCACAGCTACGAGCCCGACGCCGACCCCGACGGCGCCGCGCTCGAGACGATCCTCACCGCGCCCATGATCGTCGCGCAATGGATCAACGCGCAGTACCTCGCCTCGACGGTGGACCCCGACCGCTGGGGCGCCGGGCCGAAGCCGCTCGCCAACGTCGTCGGCGACCTCGCGGTGCAGGCCGGCTACGGCGGCGACCTGCGGACCGGTCTGCCCTGGCAGTCGGTCGGCGTGGGGCGCCGCGCGGTCCACGAGCCCGTCCGGCTGCAGGTGTTCGTGCAGGCGCCGGTCGCGCGCGTGTGCGAGATCGTCGACCGCTCGAGCCTCGTCCGCGGCCTCCTCGAGGGCGGCTGGATCGCGCTCCGCGTGCGCTCCGGCGAACGCCACCCGTGGCTGCGCTACGGGCCGCTCGGCTGGACCCGCGAGGGCATCGGCGAGGTCGCCGAGCACCCCGCCGCACGAACCGAACCCCGACCCGCCCGACCCGTCCACGCCGAGGAGCACCCATGACCATCGACGGCCTCACGCCCATGACCAAGATCGAACTCGTCATCCCCACCGCTGAGGTGGACGCCGTGACCGCGCTGATGCGCTCGATCGGCGCGACGGGCTACACCGCGCTCGGCGGGGTGTCGGGCTTCGGTCACCACGGCGCCCACGGCGGGCGGATGCTCTTCAACGACCGCGATGCGCTCACGCTGCTCATCACCGTCGTCCCGGCCGACCGCGCGCAGACGCTCGTCGACGGGCTCCGACCGGTGCTCGAGGCGGGATCGGGCGTGATGTTCGTCTCCGACACGGCCGTGAGCCGGCCCGAGTACTTCCGCTGAGTCGGGGCTACGACCGCGCCGCGAGCATGTCCTCCATGAGGCGGATCTCCGACTCCTGGCTGCGAACGATCGACTCGGCGAGCGAGACGACCACCGGGTAGGAGGACCGGGCGAGCACGGCCTCGGCCATCTCCACCGCGCCGCGGTGGTGGGCGATCATGAGCTCGAGGAAGGCGCGCTCGGCCTCGACGCCCTCGAGCGAGCGGAGCTCCTCGATCTGCTCCGGGGTCGCGAGGCCCGGCATCGGCTCGCCCGGCTCGTGGGCCGGGCCGTCGCCGTCTGCCGAGCCGTGGTCGTCGTGCGAGCCGTCGGCGGCGGGCCGCGTCATCCACGTCATCGACGGCTCGGGCCCGGCCTGGGGCAGGCCCCACTCGGCGAGCCAGCCGTACATCTGGCCGGACTGCTGCGCCTGCGCCGTGGCGATGTCGTACGCGAGCAGCCGGGTGGCCTCGTCGTCGGTCGCATCGCGCACGATCATCGCGAGCTCGACGCCCTGCTGGTGGTGCACCTGCATGTCGCGCGCGAAGCCGGCCTCGGCACTCGCGTTGGCGGGCGTCGGGTCGCCGAGCGTCGACAGCCGGCCGATCGAGAACGCGACGGCGGCCACGACGACGAGCGCCACGGATGCCGCGAGCACGATCACCCAGCGGCCGACCCCGCCGTTCGACCGCGTGTCGGTGGAGCGGTCGGTCACGACACCTTGCCGGGGCCGTCGATGGCGCCCGTGCACAGCGCGCCCGGCTCGGGCACGTTCTGGCTCTGCCAGTACTCCTCGAGGAACTCGCCGATGCGCGGGTCGTCGGCCTCGTCGACCTGCAGCTGCACGTTCCATCCGCTGAGCACGATGGGCGAGGGCAGGCCCTCGAACGGCGAGAGGATCACGTACGTGCCGGGCAGCTTCGAGCGCAGCGTCTCGAGCTCGCTCTCGGAGAGCGCCTCGGCGTCGTAGGTCACCCAGATCGCGCCGTGCTCGAGGGAGTGCACGGCGTTCTCGTTCGGGACGGGCTCCTCGTAGATGCCGCAGTTCAGCCAGGCCGGGTTGTGCTGACCGCCCGCGGGCGGGGTCTGCTCGTAGTCGACGACGCCCTCGACGTGCTCGGACGCGTTCTGGAACGTCTCGACGCCGTCGATCTCGACGCCCTCACCGCCGGCGGTGTAGCTCGGGCGCTGCGGCGTGAGCACGACGGTCGTGACGATGAGCGCGACGATCGCGAGACCGGCGGCGAGCGACGCCCCGATGGCGATCCGGCGATTGCGCTTCATGCGCGCCTCGCGCTTCTTGAACTCCTCGAGCTTGCGTTCGCGCTCCGCTGCGCGCTGCTGCTTGACGGTGAGCTTCTTTCCGGGCGGGGGCGTGGTCACGGGTGGCCTTTCCTGACGGGGATCACCCAACATCCAAACGCATGGGACTGGGAGAACACCAGAGAGCGCGTCGACGGATGCCGCGAGCCGGGCCTGCCACGCGGCATCCGTCACCCGCTAGGCTTGCCGGGTGAGCTTCTCGCCCCGGTGTTGCTGTCGTCGCTAGGCAGGCGACCCCTTTCCTCGCGTCGCGCGCCGATCGGCGCCGCTCGACGCCCATCCACACCAAGGACAGAACACCGGCATGAAGTACGCGCAGCACATCACCGACCTCGTGGGCGACACGCCCCTCGTCAAGCTCAACCACGTGACCGAGGGGGTGACCCCCGCAACGGTGCTCGTGAAACTCGAGTACCTGAACCCCGGCGGCTCCTCGAAGGACCGCATCGCGGCCCGCATCATCGACGCGGCCGAGCGCGAGGGCAAGCTGAAGCCCGGCGGCACGATCGTCGAGCCGACGTCCGGCAACACCGGCGTCGGGCTCGCCCTGGTCGCGCAGCAGCGCGGCTACCAGTGCATCTTCGTCTGCCCCGACAAGGTCTCGGAGGACAAGCGCAACGTCCTCACGGCGTACGGCGCCGAGGTCGTCGTGACGCCGACCGCAGTCGCGCCCGACAGCCCGGAGTCGTACTACGGCGTCTCCGACCGGCTCGCGCGCGAGATCCCGGGCGCGTTCAAGCCCGACCAGTACTCGAACCCGAACGGGCCGCGGTCGCACTACGAGACGACCGGCCCCGAGATCTGGCGCGACACCGACGGCACCATCACCCACTTCGTCGCGGGCGTCGGCACGGGCGGCACGATCACCGGCACGGGCCGGTACCTGCGCGAGGTCTCCGGCGACCGGGTGCGGATCATCGGCGCCGACCCGGAGGGATCGGTGTACTCGGGCGGCACGGGCCGGCCGTACTTCGTCGAGGGCGTCGGCGAGGACTTCTGGCCGAGCGCGTACGACCCGAGCGTGCCGCACGAGATCATCGCGGCCTCAGACGCCGAGTCGTTCGAGATGACCCGGCGCCTCGCGCGCGAGGAGGGCATCCTCGTCGGCGGGTCGAGCGGCATGGCCGTCGTCGCGGCGCTGAAGGCCGCGGCCCGGCCCGAGGTCACGGCCGACGACGTGTTCGTGGTGCTCCTGCCCGACTCGGGTCGCGGCTACCTCGGCAAGATCTTCAACGACAAGTGGATGCGCGCGTACGGCTTCGGCAACGCGCCCGCGGGGCACACGATCCGCGACATCCTGTCGGCCAAGGCCGATCGCACGGCACCGCTCGTCTACGTGCACCCGAACGACACGGTTCGCGAGGCGATCGACCGGATGACGCAGGCCGGCGTCTCTCAGCTCGTCGTGCTCGCCGCCGAGCCGCCCGTGGTGCTCGGCGAGGTCGTCGGCGCCCTGCACGAGGAGGAGCTGCTCGAGCAGGTCTTCTCCGGCCGCGCGAAGCTCACCGACGAGGTGTCCACCGTCGTGGGGGAGCCGCTGCCGCTCATCGGCGTGAACGAGCCCGTCGCGACCGCGCGCCAGGCGTTCGGCACCGCGCCCGCGATGCTCGTCACCGACGGCGGCAAGGCGCTCGGCGTCATCTCGCGCACCGACCTGCTCTCGTACCTCTCCTCGTAAGGACCCCAGATGAACAGCGACGCACGCTTCGACACCCGCGCGGTGCACGCCGGGCAGGACTTCGACCCGACGACGGGCGCGGTGATCCCGCCCATCCACGTCACCTCGACCTACGCGCAGGACGGCATCGGCGGGCTCCGCGGCGGGTACGAGTACTCGCGCGGCGGCAACCCGACCCGCACCGCGCTCGAGACGCAGCTCGCGGCCCTCGAGGGGGGCATCCGCGGCCTGTCGTTCGCCTCCGGGCTCGCCGCGGAGGATGCGCTGCTGCGCACCGCCCTGAAGCCCGGCGACCACGTCGTCATCGGCAACGACGTCTACGGCGGCACCCACCGGCTCATCCGCCGCATCTTCGGCGACTGGGGCGTGCGGCACACCACCGTCGACACGAGCGACCTCGACGCGGTGCGGGCGGCGATCGAGCTCGGCACCACCAAGGTGCTGTGGGTCGAGACGCCGTCGAACCCCCTCATGAAGATCTCGGATGTCGCGGCGCTCGCCGAGCTCGGCGACGAGGCGGGCGTGCTCGTCGTGGTCGACAACACCTTCGCGAGCCCGGCGCTGCAGCAGCCGCTGTCGCTCGGGGCGGGCGTGGTCATCCACTCGACCACGAAGTACCTCGGCGGCCACTCCGACGTGGTCGGCGGCGGCCTCGTGTTCGCGGCCGGCCAGGAGGAGCTCGCGGAGCGCGTCGGGTTCACCCAGTTCGCCGCGGGTGCCGTGTCGAGCCCGTTCGACGCGTTCCTCACGACGCGCGGCATCAAGACCCTCGGCATCCGGATGGAGCGGCACAGCCGAAATGCGCAGGCGATCGCCGAGCGGCTCTCGGAGCACGCGGGCATCGCGCGCGTCCTGTACCCGGGCCTGCCGTCGCACCCCGGGCACGAGTTGGCGGCACGGCAGATGTCAGGGTTCGGCGGCATGGTCTCGATCGACCTCGCCGGCGGCGGCGAGGCGGCGCGCCGGTTCGCGGAGTCGACCGAGCTGTTCACGCTCGCCGAGTCGCTCGGCGGCGTCGAGTCGCTCGTGAACTACCCGTCCGAGATGACGCACGCGTCGGTGAAGGGCACCGAGGCGGAGGTGCCCGAGTCGATCGTGCGCCTCTCGGTCGGCATCGAGGACGTCGACGACCTGCTCGCCGACATCGACCAGGCGCTGGCCCGGCTCTGACGTCGCTGGTCGAGTGGCGGCGGAGCCGCGTACCGAGACCGCCCACCACCGTTGGCAGGATCTCGCGCAAGGGTGTCAGGCCTGCCAGCGCGCGGCGTCGGCGGCATCCGGCACGATGAACGGGTGAGTACGAGAACGCTGGATGCCGCGGCATCCGTCGACGTCACCGCCGGCCCCGTGCACCGGGGCCGCCTCGGTCTCGGGCAGGGCACCGCACTGTACGTGGCGAGCGTCCTCGGCACCGGGATCCTCGTGCTGCCCGGCCTCGCCGCCGAAGCCGCCGGCCCCGCCTCGATCGTCGCGGTCGCCGCCGTGCTCCTGCTGTCGATCCCGCTCGCGGGCACTTTCGCCGCGCTCGCCTCCCGCTTCCCCGACGCCGGCGGCGTCGCCAGCTACGTGCGCCGCGCCCTCGGCGCCACGGCCGCGCGCATGACCGGGTACTGGTTCTTCTTCGGCGTGTGCGTCGGCGCGCCCGTCGTCGCGATCCTCGGCGGCGAGTACGTCGTCGCCGTGCTCGGCGTCGACCGCGCCGCCGTGCCCGTCATCGCCCTCGCCGTGTACGTGCCGCCCTACCTCGCCAACTGGTTCGGCGTGCGCGTGGCCGGCTGGGTCCAGTTCGCGCTCACGGGCCTCCTGCTCGCCGTGGTCATCGGCGTCGTCGCGGCGACGTTCCCCGCGGTCGAGCCGTCGAACTTCACGCCGTTCCTGCCGAACGGCTGGGCGGGCGTCGGCACCGCGATCAGCCTCTTCGTGTGGGCGTTCGCGGGCTGGGAGGTCGGCACGCACATCGCGGGGGAGTTCCGCGACCCGCGCCGCACCATCCCCATCGCCACCGCGATCGCCATCGTCATCGTCGGCGTCGGCTACCTCGCGCTGCAGGTCGTCACCGTCGGCGTCCTCGGCGAGCGGGCCGGCGACGGCCAGGTCCCGCTCGTCGACCTCGTCGCCACGACCGTGCCCGGCATCGGACCGGTGCTCGTCGCGATCGTCGCCGCGATCGTCACGGTCGGCGTGCTGAACGCCTACCTGCCCGCGTTCGGCAAGCTCGGCGCGGCGCTCGGACGCGACGGGGACCTGCCGCGCTTCTTCGCCAAGGGTGCCGAGGACGGCGCCGTCCCGCGCCGCGCGCTCGTGCTCACCGGCACGCTCATGGCGGTCTACTTCGGCTTCGCGCTCGTGCTCGAACTCGACCTCGCGCCGTTCATCCTCATCCACACGAGCAACATGGTCGCGATCTACGCCGCGGGCATGCTCGCCGCGACCCTCCTGCTCCGGCGCTGGTCGGTGGGCTGGTGGCTTGCGGTCGTCGCGACCGTGCTCTCAGCGGGGCTGCTCGTGCTCGCGTGGCAGAACCTGTACGTGCCGCTCGCGCTCGCCGCGGCATCCGTCGTCGTCACCGTCGTGCGGCGGGTCCGCGCGCCACGCGGCCCTGTCGCCGTCCGCTGACCACGCCGCCGATCGCTGCCGAAGCGCTGGGGATCGGGCGCGGCGGCTGGCATCGGCGGGTGGTTCCGGGTGAGGATGTTCCCCATGACCGCCCATGCGTACGCGCTCGCCGACGGCAACACGATCCCCGCGATCGGCCTCGGAACGTACGGGCTGAACGACCAGGCGGGGGTCGAGGCGATCGTCTCCGCGATCGACGACGGCTACCGGCTGATCGACACCGCGTACAACTACGGCAATGAAGAGGTGGTGGCCGAGGCCATCCGCCGCACCGACGTCGACCGCAGCGACCTGTTCGTCACGACGAAGCTGCCCGGCCGGCACCACGGGCTCGAGGAGACCCTCGCGAGCTTCGAGCAGTCGCGCCGGCGGCTCGACCTCGACTGGGTCGACCTCTACCTGATCCACTGGCCGAACCCGAAGCGCGACCGGTACGTCGACAGCTGGCGTTCGATGATCAAGCTCAAGGAGCGCGGCGTCGTCCGCTCGATCGGGGTGTCGAACTTCACGCCCGCCATGCTCGACCGGCTCGCGCAGGAGACGGGGCTGCTCCCGGTGGTGAACCAGGTGGAGCTGCACCCGTACTTCCCGCAGACCGAGCTCCGGGCGTACCACGCCGAGCACTCGATCCGCACCGAGAGCTGGAGCCCGCTCGCCAAGCGCACCGAGCTTCTGGGCGAGCCGGTGCTCGCCGAGATCGCCGCGGCGCACGAGGCGACGCCCGCCCAGGTCGTGCTGGCCTGGCACCTGGCGCTCGGCGCGGTGCCGATCCCGAAGTCGTCGGATGCCGCGCGTCGACGCGAGAACCTCGACGTCTTCGACATCGAGCTCGACGACGCCGAGGTCGACGCGATCTCGGGCCTCGAGCGGGGGCGCCTCTGGGGCGCCGACCCGGACGAGCACGAGGAGCTCTAGCTCGGCAGCATCTCGACGCTCGGCGACCGTCGCCGGCGGGGCGGATGTCGCGGGGCCGTCGTAGGCTCGATCAAGTGACCGAACGCTCCACCACCGCCCCGATCGAGACCGAGCCCGTCGGCGGGCCGCTCGCTCGTCCCTGGCGGTGGCTGTCGCTCGGCATGTTCGCCCTGATCTTCCTCGCGGCGTTCGAGGTGCTCGCGGTGACGACCGTCATGCCGCTCGTCGCGGCCGACCTCGACGGGCAGAGCCTGTATGCGCTCGCCTTCTCGGTGCCGCTCGCGGCCGGCGTCGTCGGCATGGTCGTCGCCGGCAACTGGACCGACCGTTCCGGTCCGCTCGCTCCGCTGCTCGCGGCGGGCGCCCTCTTCGTGATCGGGCTCGTGATCGCCGGTCTCGCGCCGACGATGCCGATCCTCGTGCTCGGCCGGCTCGTGCACGGCATCGGCGGGGCCGCGGTCATCGTGCCGCTCTATGTCATCGTCGCGCGCGTCTATCCCGAGTCGGTGCGCGCCCGCGTGTTCGCCGGCTTCGCGGCGGCGTGGGTGATCCCGTCGATCATCGGTCCCGCGATCGCCGGGTTCCTCGCCGAGCAGCTCGACTGGCGGTGGGTGTTCCTCGGGGTGATCGGGCTCGTGCTGCCGGCGGGCGCCATGATGCTCGTGCCGCTCCTGCGCGTGCGCGAGCTCGTCGCGGGCGATCCGAGCGTGCCGTGGAGCCGCAGCCGGCTCGCCTGGTCGGTGCTGGCGGCGACGGCGGCGCTCGGGGTGAGCCTGTCGACCGAGCTCGCCGACCCGTGGCGCTGGGTCGTCGCCCTCGGTTCGATCGCGCTGACGGTCGTCGCGGTGCGGCCGCTGTTCCCCGTGGGCACGCTGCGCGCCGCCCGCGGCATGCCGGCGACGGTGCTGATGCGCACGGTGGTGGCCGGAGCGTTCTTCGGCACCGAGATCTACCTGCCGTACCTGCTCATCGACCGATACGACTTCTCGCCGGGCCTCGCGGGCGCGGTGCTCACGGGCGCGGGGTTGTCGTGGGCGACGGCGTCGTGGCTGCAGGGGCGGCTCGGCGACCGGGTCTCGAACGTCGACGCGGTGCGCATCGGCACCGGCGTCCTGGCCGCGGCGCTCGTCGTCGTGCTGCTCGTCGCCATGCTCGGGCTCTCGCCGATCATCGCGTTCGTCGCATGGACGGCGGCCGGTGCAGGCATGGGATTCATGTACCCGCGCTTCTCGGTGTCGGTCCTCGAGCTCTCGCCGAAGGCGGCCCAAGGCTTCAACAGCGCGGCGCTCACGATCGGCGAGTCGCTCGGTGCCGCGGTGGCGCTCGCGGTGACGGCGCTCGTCGCGAGCTCGGTGGTCGGCGGGGCCTTCACGGCGGAGTTCGTGGTGACCGTCGCCATCGCCGTCGTCGGGGTGGCGCTCGCCTCGCGGGTCCGTCCCGCAGCCGCGTAGGGCAGAGTTCATGTGACCGTCACATTGTGACGGTCACATTCCGCGCGGGGATGTGCATAATGGTCTCGCCGGCATGTGTGACCGTGAACATGCCGAGATCGATCCCGAGGTCACCGTGTCAGAGCCGCCGCAGGAGCCGACTCGCGTCCGCGCCCCCAGCATCCGGGATGTCGCGCGACTTGCCGGCGTCTCGCACCAGACCGTCTCGCGGGTGCTGAACCAGCATCCGAGCATCCGTCCCGAGACGAAGCAGCGCGTCCTCGACGTGATGGCCGAACTGCAGTACAAGCCCAACCGCGCGGCCCGGGCCCTCGTCACGAGCCGGTCGCGCACGATCGGGATCCTGTCGGCGTCGAGCACCCACTACGGCCCGGCGTCGAGCATCGCCGCCATCGAGGCGGCCGCGCGCGAGTCCGGGTACTGGGTGAGCACGGCGAACATCGAGTCGTCCGACGCGGGCTCGATCGCCGACGGACTCGCGCACCTGCGGGCCCAGGGCATCGAGGGGCTCGTGGTGATCGCGCCGCAGGTGCGCGTGTTCGACACGCTCGCCGAGCTCTCGATCGACGTGCCCTACGTGACGCTCCAGTCCACGGGTCGCGACCCCGAGCACACCCTGTCCGTCGACCAGATCGCGGGCGCCCGCAAGGCCACGCGGCACCTGATCGACCGCGGACACCGGATGATCTACCACCTCGCGGGCCCGCAGGACTGGATCGAGGCCGAGGCCCGCATGCGCGGGTTCCTCGACGAGATGGGCGCCAACGACGTGCCGACGACGGCGCCGATCCTCGGCGACTGGACGGCCGAGTTCGGCTTCCACGCGGGGCGCGAGCTCCTGACCGTGCGCGACTTCACCGCGATCTTCGCGTCGAACGACCAGATGGCCCTCGGCGTCATGCACGCCGTCCGCGACGCGGGCCTCGAGATCCCGCGCGACGTGTCCATCGTCGGCTTCGACGACATCCCGGAGGCGGCGCACTTCTGGCCGCCGCTCACGACGGTGCGCCAGGACTTCCCCGAGGTCGGCCGGCGGTGCGTGGCACTCCTCCTCGGCGACCTCGACTCGAGCGCGCCGGAGTACCGCGGCACGATCGAGCCCGAGCTCATCGTGCGCGACTCGGTCGGGGCTCCCGCATTCTGAGCGATCGCACGGCGTTACCGTTCCGTGACCATCGGTCAGTTGACACGGTCCGCGATCGTGTGGCTAACATGTGACGCGCCATGTGAACGGTCACATCAGCCGTCGCATGGTTCGAGTCCACCGCCGCCCGGCGACCGCACCACCGACGAGGGAGTCTCGCGTGACCAGCTTCGGCCCGCAGATCGAGGTCGCGATCGCGCGCGTGCGGGCCGAGGTCGCCCGGCTCCACGGCGAGCTGACCCGCTACGGTCTGGTGGTGTGGACCGGCGGCAACGTGTCGGGCCGCGTGCCCGGCGCCGACCTGTTCGTCATCAAGCCCTCGGGCGTCTCGTACGACGACCTCGCGCCCGAGAACATGATCCTCTGCGACCTCGACGGCACCGTGATCGCCGGCACCCCCGGCAGCGACCGCAGCCCGTCGAGCGACACCGCCGCGCACGCCTACGTGTACCGCAACATGCCCGAGGTAGGCGGCGTCGTGCACACCCACTCCACCTACGCGACCGCCTGGGCGGCGCGCGGCGAGGAGATCCCCTGCGTCATCACGGCCATGGCCGACGAGTTCGGCGGCCCGATCCCCATCGGCCCGTTCGCCATCATCGGCGACGACTCGATCGGCCGCGGCATCGTCGAGACGCTCTCCGGCCACCGCTCCCGCGCGGTGCTGATGCAGAACCACGGCCCCTTCACCATCGGCGCGAACGCGAAGGACGCGGTGAAGGCCGCCGTCATGGTCGAGGACGTCGCGCGCACCGTGCACCTCGCGCGCGAGGCCGGCGAGCTCATCCCGATCCCGCAGGAGGCCATCGACCGGTTGTACGACCGGTACCAGAACGTGTACGGCCAGTCATCCGACACCCGCCGTGCCGTCCCCAACTGAACAGAGCTTGCGGCACCCGTGGTCCCGAACGGATGCCGCAGGGAAGCCGGTCGTCATGGACGAGGCCGGGTTCCGAAACCGTCACCAAGACGACGACGTCCATGACCACACAGTGAAAGGACACACCGTGAACAGCACGAAGAAGGTGCTCCTCGCCACGATGGCGGCCGGTTCGATGCTCGCGCTCGCCGCGTGCTCGGGCGGCGCCGGCGGCGGCGGGGGCGAAGGCGGCGGCGACGGCGGCCTCATCGGCGTCGCGATGCCCACCAAGAGCTCCGAGCGCTGGATCCAGGACGGCGATTCCGTCAAGGAGCAGCTCGAGGAGCAGGGCTTCAAGGTCGACCTCCAGTACGCCGAGGACGACATCCCCACCCAGGTCTCGCAGGTCGAGAACATGATCACCAAGGGCGCTGAGGCCCTGATCATCGCGGCCATCGACGGCACCACGCTCTCCGAGGTGCTGCAGACCGCGGCCGACGCCGAGATCCCCGTCATCTCGTACGACCGCCTCATCCGCGACTCCGAGAACGTCGACTACTACGCCTCGTTCGACAACTTCGTCGTCGGCCAGCAGCAGGCGTGGTCGGTGCTCAACGGCCTCGGCCTCACCGAGCTCGACGGCACCCCGATCGAGGGCGCGCCCGAGGGTCCGTTCAACATCGAGCTGTTCGCCGGTTCGCTTGACGACAACAACGCGTTCTTCTTCTTCGACGGCGCGATGAACGAGCTCCAGCCGCTGATCGACGACGGCACGCTCGTCGTGAAGTCGGGCCAGACCGACATCGAGCAGGTCGCCACGCTCCGCTGGGACGGCGAGACCGCCCAGAGCCGCATGGAGGACATCCTCACGGCGAACTACTCCGACGGCTCGCAGGTCGACGCGGTGCTCTCGCCGTACGACGGCATCTCGCGCGGCATCATCTCGGCGCTCGAGGGTGCCGGCTACTCGACGGGCGAGGAGTGGCCGATCATCTCCGGCCAGGACGCCGAGCTCGACTCGGTCAAGGCGATCAACGCCGGCGAGCAGTACGCGACCATCTTCAAGGACACGCGCGAGCTCGCGACCGTGGCCGTGGACATGGCGACCGCGCTGCTCGAGGGCGAGGAGCCCGAGGTCAACAACACCGAGGACTACGACAACGGCGTGAAGGTCGTGCCGTCGTACCTCCTCGACCCGGTGATCGTCGTCAAGGACAACATCACCGAGGTCCTGGTCGACTCGGGCTACTGGACCGAAGAGGAAATCAACGGCTGATTCGCCGCTGAGCCGAACCGCATGACCGGACACCGCGTGTCGGGACCTGAGGCGGGAGTACCCTCGCCTCAGGTCCCGGCCGCGGCATCCGTCGCACCGGACGGTGCACCGGCAATGGAGCAGGAGCAAGGATGACCAACCACATTCTCGAGATGCGCGGCATCACGAAGACGTTCCCGGGCGTGAAGGCCCTCGCGAACGTCAACCTCGCGGTCGAGCGCGGCGAGGTGCACGCCATCTGCGGCGAGAACGGGGCCGGCAAGTCGACCCTGATGAAGGTGCTCTCGGGGGTGTACCCGCACGGCACCTACGACGGCGAGATCGTCTTCGAGGGCGAGACGGTCGAGTTCAAGGACCTCACCGACTCCGAGGCCAAGGGCATCGTGATCATCCACCAGGAGCTCGCGCTCAGCCCCTACCTGTCGATCGCCGAGAACATCTTCCTCAACAACGAGCAGAAGGGCGCCGGCGGCCTCATCGACTGGAACAAGACCAACTTCGAGGCGTCGAAGCTCCTCGCCCGGGTGGGCCTGAAGGAGAACCCGACCACGAAGATCCGCGAGATCGGCGTCGGCAAGCAGCAGCTCGTCGAGATCGCGAAGGCGCTGTCCAAGCGCGTGAAGCTGCTCATCCTCGACGAGCCGACGGCCGCCCTGAACGACGAGGACTCCGACCACCTGCTCGACCTGATCCTGCACCTCAAGGGGCAGGGCATCACGTCGATCATCATCAGCCACAAGCTGAACGAGATCAAGAAGGTCGCCGACACCGTCACCGTCATCCGCGACGGCAAGACGATCGAGACGATCGCCAAGCAGGATGTCACCGAGGACCGCATCATCAAGGACATGGTGGGTCGCGACCTCGAGCACCGCTACCCCGACCACACGCCGCACATCGGCGAGGAGCTGCTGCGCGTCGAGGACTGGACCGCGCACCACCCGCAGGACACCTCGCGCGTCATGGTCGACAACGTCAACCTGCACGTGCGCGCGGGCGAGATCGTCGGCATCGCCGGGCTCATGGGCGCCGGCCGCACCGAATTCGCGATGAGCCTGTTCGGCCACTCCTACGGCTCGAAGATCTCCGGCAAGGTGTACCTGCGCGGCAAGGAGATCAAGACCCGCACGGTGGCCGAGGCGATCGAGAACGGCATCGCCTACGCGACCGAGGACCGCAAGACCTACGGCCTGAACCTCATCGAGGACATCAAGCGGAACATCTCGATGGCGTCGCTGCGCAAGCTCGAGAAGTACGGCCTCGTGCACGACAACGAGGAGTACGCGGTCGCCAACGAGTACCGCAAGTCGATGAACATCAAGGCGCCGAACGTCCTGGTGAAGACCGGCAAGCTCTCCGGCGGCAACCAGCAGAAGGTCGTGCTGTCGAAGTGGATCTACTCCGACCCCGACGTCCTCATCCTCGACGAGCCCACGCGCGGCATCGACGTCGGCGCGAAGTACGAGATCTACACGATCATCAACAAGCTCGCCGCGGCCGGCAAGGGCATCATCGTCATCTCCTCGGAACTGCCCGAGCTGCTCGGCATCTGCGACCGCCTGTACGCGCTCTCCGAGGGGCGCATCACGGGCGAACTCCCCGTCGACGAGGCCACGCCCGAGTCGATGCTCAAGCTCATGACCATGGAAAAGCCCCGCTAGCCCGACGCTCGCGGATCGAAACCAGGAGACACCATGTCGAATCCCAACCCGACTCCGACGCAGGAGTCGCAGGCCGTCGGGGCACAGGTCAACCCCGTCGAGAACAAGTTCACCGACCGACTCAGCCACGTGCTCGCCGACCTCGGCAAGAACGGCATCTTCATCGCGCTGATCGCGGTGGTCGTGCTGTTCGCCGTGCTCACCGACGGCATCCTGCTCCGCCCGCAGAACATCTCGAACCTCGTCGTGCAGAACGGGTACATCCTCGTGCTCGCCATCGGCATGGTGATGGTGATCATCGCCGGCCACATCGACCTGTCGGTCGGTTCGGTCGCCGCGTTCATCGGCGCCGTGTCGGGCGTGTTCGCGGTGCAATGGGGCCTGCCGTGGTGGCTGGCGATCATCCTGTCGCTCGGCATCGGCGCCCTCGTCGGCGTCTGGCAGGGCTTCTGGATCGCCTACGTCGGCATCCCGGCGTTCATCGTGACGTTGGCGGGCATGCTCATCTTCCGCGGTCTCGCGCTCGTGGTCCTCGGCAACGCCAACATCGGCTCGTTCCCGGCCGAGTACCGCGCGCTCGGCAACGGCTTCGTGACCGACGTGTTCGGCGAGTTCGAGATCGACCCGCTGACGCTCGGCATCGGCATCCTCGCCATCGTGATCCTCGTCGTGCAGCAGGTGCGCACGCGCCGCGGCCGCCAGAAGTACGGCCAGGACGTCGAGCCCATCGCGTGGTTCATCACGAAGCTCGTGCTCATCGGCGCGGCGATTCTGTTCTTCGCCTACTCGCTGGCCTCGTACAAGGGCATCCCGATCACCCTCATCGTGCTCGGCTTCCTCGTGCTGGTCTACAGCGTCATCATGAACCGCACGGTCTTCGGGCGACACATCTACGCGATCGGCGGCAACCGCCACGCGGCCGAGCTGTCGGGCATCAAGACCCGCCGGGTCGACTTCCTCCTGTTCGTGAACATGGGCCTGCTGGCGGCGCTCGCCGGCCTCATCTTCACGGCGCGCCTGAACCTCGCCGGTCCGAAGGCCGGTGACGGCTTCGAGCTCGAGGCGATCTCGGCGGCGTTCATCGGCGGCGCGGCCGTCCAGGGCGGCGTCGGCACGATCGGCGGCGCGATCATCGGTGGTCTCATCATCGGCGTGCTGAACAACGGCATGTCGATCATGGGCATCGGCATCGAGTGGCAGCAGGCCGTGAAGGGCCTGGTGCTGCTGCTCGCGGTCGCGTTCGACGTCTACAACAAGCGGCGGTCGGGCGGGCGCTGAGCCCGTTCGCGCAGCCGGAGACGAGGGGCGGATGCCGCGTGGCATCCGCCCCTCGCACGGAACCGGAGAGGACACCCGGGGGAATGACCACCACCACCCGGCCGGACGGCGTGCCGGCCGACGCGCGGGCCGCTGCGGCCGCGATCGTCGAGGGGCGCACGTCGCTCGGCATCGAGCTCGGTTCGACCCGCATCAAGGCGTGCCTCGTGGGGGAGGACCCGACGCAGGTGCTCGCCGTGGGCAGCCACGAGTGGGAGAACCGGTTCGTCGACCGGGTGTGGACGTACACCCTCGACGACATCCGGGCGGGCCTGCAGGCCGCCTACGCCGACCTGGTCGCCGACGTGCAGCGGCGGTACGACGTGACGCCGACGACGTTCGGTGCGATGGGCGTCTCGGCGATGATGCACGGCTACCTCGCGTTCGATGCCGACGGTGAGCTGCTCGTGCCGTTCCGCACGTGGCGGAACACGTCGACGGGTCCGGCCGCGGCCGAGCTCAGCGAGCGGTTCGGGTTCAACATCCCGCAGCGCTGGTCGATCGCCCACCTGTACCAGGCGGTGATCGACGAGGAGCCGCACGTGTCCGCCATCCGTTCGTTCACGACCCTCGCCGGGTACGTGCACCGGCTGCTCACTGGTCGCGACGTGCTGGGTGTGGGCGACGCGTCGGGCATGTTCCCCGTCGACGCTGACGGCGCCGGGTACGACGCCCGCCTGATCGAGGCGTTCGACGGGCTCGTCGCCGAGCGCGCACCCGGCCTGCGGGCCGCGGACCTGCTGCCCGAGGTGCTGCCCGCCGGTCGCGAGGCCGGTCGGCTCACCGCCGATGGGGCCGCGCTGCTCGACCCGTCCGGGGCGCTGCAGGCCGGCGTGCCGCTCTGCCCTCCGGAGGGCGACGCCGGCACGGGCATGGTCGCGACGAACGCCGTGCGCCCGCGCACCGGGAACGTCAGCGCGGGCACGAGCATCTTCGCGATGGTCGTGCTCGAGCGGCCGCTCGCGAGCGCGCACCACGAGATCGACGTCGTGACGACGCCCGCGGGCGACCCGGTCGCGATGGTGCACTGCAACAACGGCGCGAGCGAGCTCGCCGCGTGGGCGGGCGTGTTCGGCCGGTTCGCCGAGGCGGCCGGAGCCGGGCTCTCGACGGACGCCGTGTTCGAGGTGCTGTTCCGCGAGGCGCTCGATGGCGAAGCGGATGCCGGCGGCCTGCTCGCCTACAACCACCTCGCCGGCGAGCCCGTCGCGGGCCTCGCCGAGGGTCGGCCGATGGTCGTCCGCACGCCCGACAGCCGCCTCACGCTCGCGAACCTGATGCGCGCCCAGCTGTACGGCGTGTTCGGCACGCTCGCGCTGGGGATGCGCGTGCTCGACGGCGAGGGCGTCGAACTCGACCGCATGTATGCGCACGGCGGCATCTTCCGCACCGCGGGCGTCGCGCAGCGCCTGCTCGCCGGTGCGCTCGACGCGCCCGTCGCCGTCGGCGAGACCGCCTCCGAGGGCGGGGCGTGGGGCATCGCGGTGCTCGCGTCGTACCTCGGCGCCGCGGACGACGTCGACCTCGGCCGGTACCTCGACGAGCACGTCTTCACCGGCGCCGACGTCACCACCGTCGAGCCCGACCCGGCGGATGTCGCCGGCTTCGCCGCCTACCTCGACCGCTACCGCGCGGGCCTCGCCGCCGAGGCCGCCGCCGTCGACGCGCTCTGACGCGTCATCCGCTTCACGAACTTCGCACCAAGGAGACACGCGCATGACCCGCACCCCGCTCACCACCTCGCTCGACGGCTACGAGGTCTGGTTCGTCACCGGCAGCCAGCACCTCTACGGCCCGGAGACGCTGCAGCAGGTCGCCGACCAGTCGCGGCAGGTCGCCGAGACGCTCGACGCGGCATCCGACGTGCCCGTACGGCTCGTGTGGAAGCCCGTGCTCACGGACTCCGACGCGATCCGCCGCATCATGCTCGAGGCGAACGCCGACGACCGCGTCATCGGGCTCGTCGCGTGGATGCACACGTTCAGCCCCGCCAAGATGTGGATCGCCGGGCTCGACGCGCTGCAGAAGCCGCTCGCGCACCTGCACACCCAGGCGAACGTCGAGCTGCCGTGGGGCGAGATCGACTTCGACTTCATGAACCTCAACCAGGCCGCGCACGGCGACCGCGAGTTCGGGTACATCCAGACGCGCCTGGGCGTGCCGCGCCGCACCATCGTCGGCCACGCGAGCGACCCGCGCGTGCAGGGCGAGCTCGGCACGTGGCAGCGCGCTGCCGCCGGCCTCGCGGCATCCCGCTCGATGAAGCTCGCCCGGTTCGGCGACAACATGCGCTACGTCGCCGTCACCGAGGGCGACAAGACCGAAGCCGAGCTGCGGCTCGGCGTGCAGGTCAACACGTGGGGCGTCAACGAGCTCGCCGACGCGGTCGCCGCGGCACGCGACGCCGACGTCGACGCGCTCGTCGCCGAGTACGAGGAGCTCTACGACGTCGTGCCCGAGCTGCGGGCCGGCGGCGAGCGGCACCAGTCGCTGCGCGACGGCGCCGCGATCGAGCTCGGGCTGCGCTCGTTCCTCGAGGAGGGCGGCTTCGGCGCGTTCACCACGTCGTTCGAGGACCTCGGCGCGCTGAAGCAGCTGCCGGGCCTCGCCGTGCAGCGGCTCATGGCCGAGGGGTACGGCTTCGGCGCCGAGGGCGACTGGAAGACGGCCGTGCTCGTGCGCATCGCGAACGTCATGGGCGCGGGGCTCCCCGGCGGCGCGTCGCTCATGGAGGACTACACGTACGACCTCACGCCGGGCGACGAGCTGATCCTCGGCGCGCACATGCTCGAGGTGTCGCCGTCGCTGACGACGGCTCGCCCGTCGCTCGAGATCCACCCGCTCGGCATCGGCGGCAAGGAGGACCCGGTGCGCCTGGTCTTCACCGCCGACCCGGGGCCCGCCGTGGTCGTGGCGATGTCGGACCTGCGCGACCGGTTCCGCCTCACAGCCAACGTGGTCGAGAACGTCGAGCTGCGGCATCCGCTGCCCAAGCTGCCCGTCGGACGCGCCGTCTGGAAGCCCGCCCCTGACTTCGCCACCTCGGCCGCCGCGTGGCTCGCCGCGGGCGCCGCGCACCACACCGTCATGTCGACCGCGGTCGGCGTCGAGGTGTTCCGCGACTTCGCCGAGATGGCCAAGCTCGAGCTGCTCGTCATCGACGAGTCGACCGAGCGGCGCGCGTTCGAGCGCGAGGTGCGCTGGAACCAGGCGTACTACCGGCTCGCGCAGGGGCTCTAGCGGGCGCGGGCGCGGGCGCGGGGACGGGCGCGCGCACCCGCCCCGCGGCGCCAGCCCGCGGCGCCCCGCCCCGCGGCGCGGAACCAAGTTCTGGCAGCGGAACCGGCCAACGACGTGGTTCCCGCGCGACAACCTGGTTCCGCCGCGCGGCGCGCGCCCGCGGCGTCAGGCGGCCGAGTAGTCGGGCAGCTGCTGGAGCGTCCAGCGGTTGCCGTCCGGGTCGCGGAGCGTCACGAAGCGGCCCCACGGCTGCTCGTCGACGCCCTCGGCCTCGACGCCCTTCGCGCGGAGCTCGGCGAGCACGGCGTCGGCATCCGGGATCACGACCTGGATCACGTCGAGCGAGCCGGGTGCGAGCGAGCCGCCGAGCCCTTCGCCGATCGCGATCGAGCACGCCGATCCGGGCGGGGTCAGCTGCACGAAGCGCAGCTCCTCGGTGACGCGCTGGTCGAAGTCGGCGTTGAAGCCGAGCTTCTCGACGTAGAACTCCTTCGCGCGGTCGACGTCGGTGACGGGCACGAAGATGAGCTCGATCTTCCAGTCCATGGTGGTCCTCCTGGTCAGGCCGGTGGTCGTGCTGCCGGCGGGTGATGTCCTGCGGCCAGTCTGGCGTGCCATCCGGTCAGTTCCTGTCCGCATTCGCAAAGCGGATGCTGCGGAACGATCGGGCCCGCCCCCGATACGGATGGGAGGATGGAGCCCATGACCACGCTGAACATCACCGGGGATGCCGCCGCCGACCAGCTGCTGAGCGAGGACGCGTTCGCCCTGCTCGTCGGGATGCTGCTCGACCAGCAGGTCGCGATGGAGACCGCCTTCGCGGGGCCCGCGAAGATCCGCGAGCGGGTGGGCTCGATCAAGCCCGAGACCATCGCGGCCGTCGACCCCGACCACCTCGTCGACGTGTTCAAGCAGCCGCCGGCCGTGCACCGCTACCCGGGGTCGATGGCCGGTCGCGTGCAGGCGCTCGCCAACGCGGTGCGCGACGACTGGGGCAGCGACGCCGAGGCGATCTGGACGCAGGGCGACCCCGACGGCCCCGAGGTGCTGCGCCGGCTGAAGGCGCTGCCGGGCTTCGGCGAGCAGAAGGCGAAGATCTTCCTGGCGCTGCTCGGCAAGCAGTGCGGGCTGCAGGCGAGCGGATGGCGCGAGGCCGCCGGCCACTACGGCGAGGAGGGCTCGTTCGCGTCGGTCGCCGACATCCGCGACCCGGAGTCGCTGCAGAAGGTGCGCGCGACGAAGCAGGCCGCGAAGGCCGCGGCGAAGGCCGCCAAGGCGTAGCGCCGCGCGCCGCGCGCCGCGCCGGCCCTCCGCCGACCGACCGCCACCCCGGTCGCCCGCCGAGCGCGCGGCTGCGCGACGAGTGCGCGGGCAGAGCGGCGCGCGCTCGTCGCGAAATCGCGCGCTCGCGGCATCCGTGGGGCGTCGCCCGGCGCCCGGCGCCCGCCGCCGCCGCGCCGGCCATCCGCCGAGCGCGCGGCTGCGCGACGGGTGCGCGGGTAGGGCGGCGCGCGGTCGTCGCGGAACCGCGCGCTCGCGGCATCCGTGTGGCGCCGCCCGCAACCGCGCGCTCGCGGCATCCGTGTCGCGCCGCGCGCAGCCGCGCGCTCGCGGCATCCGTGCGGCGTCGGCCGCCGTCAGCGCGGCACGTGCGCGTCGAGGAAGTCCGCGATCGTCGCGGCCAGGTCCTCGGGCTGCCAGGAGTGCTGCACGGCGCGGATCGACCGGCGCTCCGCGTTCGGCAGGGCCGCGGCGAGCGCTTCGGCGGCGGGCGTCATCTCGTCGAGGGTCTCCTCGCCGACGAGCACGAGCGTCGGCGCCTCGATCGCTCCGAACAGCTCGGCGTGCGGCGCGGACTGCGTCCAGGCGAGGGACTCGGCATCCGCTTCGAGGCTGGGGCCGATGCGGACCATGAGCGGCCACGACGGGCTGGTCTTGGCCTGCTCGAGCCACTCGGTGGGCATGTCCTTCATGAAGTACTCGACGACGGCGTCGGGGTCGTCGCCCGCGACGCGCTCACGGATGCCGGCGAGGAACTCGGCCCCGTCGGGCCCCTGCTCGGCGCCCATCGGCACCTCGAACACGACCATCGCGGTGACGGGCAGGCCGGATGCCGCGGCCGCGAGCGCGATCGCCCCGCCGGACGAGTTGCCGAAGAGGGCGACGCCCTCGCCGAGGTCGTGGGTGCGGTCCAGCTCGGAGACGATGGCGCGGAGGTCGGCGAGGTTGTGGTGCAGGTCCATGGCGGCGTCGTGCGCGCTCTCGCCGCGGCCGCGCCGGTCGTAGTTGATGACCGTGTACCCGCGTTCGGCGAGCAGCGTCGCCATCCGCTTGGTGGCCGGGTCGAACGCGCGGAACTGGAACGCGCCGCCGACGAGGACGACCGGGGGCCCGCTGCCCTCGCGGTCGTAGGCGATCGCGGCGCCGTCGTGCGAGATGGCGGTGTGGCCGTGGGACATGGGGCCTCCTTCGCAGGCTCGGGTCTGCGGGATTCGGGCTCGTCGTCAGGCTAGCCGCGGTCGCCGCTGGGCGATAGGGGTCGCGCGGACTGCCGGGAGTCGAGGAGCGCGAGACCTCAGCCGACCTTGGTCAGCGCGGTGATCGACATCGTCGACGACTGGCCGTTCTGGCAGGTCTGGTAGAGCAGGTCGTAGCCGCGGGGGAGGTCGTCGCTCGTCGCGGTGTTCTGGTTCAGCATCTTCACGATGCCCTCGACCCGGTAGAGGCCCTCGTGCTGGCCCTTCAGGCGGATGACGGTGCCGGGCTCGTCGGGGAAGTCCTTGCCACCGCACGACCAGTGCTCGGCGATGGTCGGCACGCCGTCGTAGCGCGCGGTGAGGTCGACGGAGCCCTTGCACGCGTCGAGCTCGGGGTACCAGCCCGCCGCCCACACGTGGTTGACGTAGCGTTCGCGTTCGATGCGCGCCTGCTCCTGGTGCCACGCGGCGACGGCGGCCGCGAGGGCGTCGACGGGTTCGCCGAGTGCGGCGACGGCCTCCTCGAGCCGGGCGAGGTCGTCGAACTCGATGGCCTCGAGCGCGTCGGCCGCGTCGCGCTGCGGCGCGCCGAAGGTGAGCAGGGAGCCGTCCACCCCGTTCGCCTGGTCGAGCAGCGACTCGGCCGACTCGATCTCGGCGCGCGCGGAGACGTCGCGCGACTGCGTCTCGTCGAGCGCGGCGGCGAGGGTCTCGCGCGAGGACTGGTCGGTCAGCATCTCGCTCATCTCGAGGCGCTCGGTCGCGGCCTCCTGCTCGGCGTGCAGGGCGTCGTAGCGGTCGCGCGCGTCGGCGACGGTCGCGGCGGCCGAGGTCGCGGCGGCGTCGAGGCGGGTGGATGCCGCGGCCGTGGCGGCCTGCGCCCCGATGCCGAGTCCGCCGACGAGCACGACGACGGCCGCGCCGGCGGTGAGCAGGCGGGCGCGGCGGGTCCGAGGCGGTGTGAGCGGCATCCCCTCCAGTCTCACCTGTCGGTCGCGAGAACGGTAGGGCGGGGCCGACCCGTGAACTGGGGGAGGTCGCGCGGGTCGGCGGCGCGACGCGCCGTGGCATCCGTCGCCGGAATGTCGGCGGGTGGTGGAAGCATGGCTCACACAACACCACATGTTGGGGTCGTCGGGGCGAGGGGGCCCAGATGTCGGGGCCGCACGACACGCCGACGACACGCCCGACATCCCTCCACAGGTCGAATCCGCTCGAACGAGCAGGGCTGTGGAGAACGTGTCGGGCAACCGCGGAAATCCGCCGGTCAGGGGCACGGCGAGCTGTGCACAGGCTGGGGAGAACGCGGTGGAAAACTACACGAATGTAACTACTGCATCTTGTGGTCGTGCATTTACTCAGGCACTAGATGTAGTATCGAAGACACCAAAGCACCACCGGGGGAAACGGCTCGTCGGAGCCAGAGAAGAGGGGTCACAGAGATGACGGTCACGGTCTACACCAAGCCTTCCTGCGTCCAGTGCAATGCCACGTACCGCGCCCTCGACAGCAAGGGCATCGAGTACGAGGTGCTCGACCTCTCGCAGGACGAGACCGCGCTCGCCGCGGTCAAGGAGCTCGGCTACCTGCAGGCCCCGGTCGTCATCACCGACGAGGACCACTGGTCGGGCTTCCGCCCCGACAAGATCGACGAGCTGGCGAGCCGGCTCGCGTAACGCTCCCCTGGGTCTCGGTACGCCTGGTCTCGATACGCGCGCTTCGCGTGCTACTCGACCAACGGACTCGACCACCGGTCTGCACAGGGGGTGTGTGACATGACGAACCTGATCTACTTCTCGAGCGTCTCGGGCAACACCGCCCGGTTCATCGAGAAGCTCGGGCGGCCGGCGGCGCGCATCCCGCTTCACGCGAGCGATGCGCCGCTCGTCGCCGACGAGCCGTTCGTGCTCGTCGTGCCGACCTACGGCGGAGGCGACGGCAAGGGCGCCGTGCCGAAGCAGGTCATCAGGTTCCTGAACGACCCGCGCAATCGCGCGCTCATCCGCGGCGTCATCGCCGCCGGAAACACCAACTTCGGTGCGGCCTACGGCCTCGCGGGCGACATCATCGCCGCGAAGTGCCACGTGCCCCACCTGTATCGCTTCGAAGTATTCGGAACACCCGACGACGTTCGCGCCGTCGACGAGGGATTGGACGCATTTTGGTCAACGCAGCAGCATCCGGCAACGACAGTGGCGTGAGCGTCATCGACGCACCGCGGACCAGCAACGCGGGGATGGACTACCACGCCCTGAACGCGATGCTGAACCTGTACGGCCCCGACGGGAAGATCCAGTTCGAGAAGGACCGGGAGGCGGCACGGGAGTACTTCCTCCAGCACGTCAACCAGAACACGGTCTTCTTCCACTCCCTCAAGGAGCGCCTCGACTACCTCGTCGAGAAGGAGTACTACGAGCCCGAGGTGCTCGAGATGTACTCGTTCGAGTTCATCCAGAAGCTCAACGACCTGGCGTACTCGAAGAAGTTCCGCTTCGAGACCTTCCTCGGCGCGTTCAAGTACTACACGAGCTACACGCTGAAGACGTTCGACGGCAAGCGGTACCTCGAGCGCTTCGAGGACCGCGTCGTGATGACCGCGCTCGGCCTCGCGCAGGGCGACGAGCAGCTCGCGATCGAGCTCGTCGAGGAGATCATCTCGGGCCGCTTCCAGCCGGCGACGCCCACGTTCCTCAACACGGGCAAGGCGCAGCGCGGCGAGCTCGTCTCGTGCTTCCTGCTCCGCATCGAAGACAACATGGAGTCGATCGCGCGCGGCATCAACTCGTCGCTGCAGCTGTCGAAGCGCGGCGGCGGCGTGGCGCTGCTGCTGTCGAACATCCGCGAGGCGGGCGCCCCGATCAAGCAGATCGAGAACCAGTCCAGCGGCATCATCCCCGTCATGAAGCTGCTGGAGGACTCCTTCAGCTACGCCAACCAGCTCGGCGCGCGCCAGGGCGCCGGCGCGGTGTACCTGTCGGCGCACCACCCCGACATCATGCGGTTCCTCGACACCAAGCGCGAGAACGCCGACGAGAAGATCCGCATCAAGACGCTGTCGCTCGGCGTCGTCATCCCCGACATCACGTTCGAGCTCGCGAAGAACAACGAGGACATGTACCTGTTCTCGCCGTACGACGTCGAGCGCGTCTACGGCAAGCCGTTCGCCGACGTGCCGCTGAGCGAGAACTACCGCGCCATGGTCGACGACCCGCGCATCAAGAAGACGAAGATCAACGCGCGCGAGTTCTTCCAGACGATCGCCGAGATCCAGTTCGAGTCGGGCTACCCGTACATCGTGTTCGAGGACACGGTGAACAAGGCCAACCCGATCAAGGGCCGGATCAACATGTCGAACCTGTGCTCGGAGATCCTGCAGGTCAACACCCCGACGACGTACAACGAAGATCTCTCGTACGCGCAGATCGGCAAGGACATCTCCTGCAACCTGGGTTCGATGAACATCGCCCTGGCGATGGACTCGCCGGACTTCGGCAAGACGGTGGAGACCGCCATCCGTGGCCTCACCGCGGTGTCGAACATGTCGCACATCTCGTCGGTGCGCTCGGTGGAGGACGGCAACGACAAGTCGCACGCCATCGGCCTCGGCCAGATGAACCTGCACGGCTACCTCGCCCGCGAGCGCATCTTCTACGGTTCGGAGGAGGGCATCGACTTCACGAACATCTACTTCTACACGGTGCTGTTCCACGCGCTGCGGGCGTCGAACCGGATCGCGATCGAGCGCGGCGAGACCTTCGAGGGCTTCCGCGACTCGAAGTACGCATCGGGCGAGTTCTTCGACAAGTACACGGATGCCGCGTGGGTGCCCTCGACCCCGAAGGTGGCGCAGCTGTTCGCCGACGCCGGCGTGCACATCCCCACCCAGCACGACTGGCAGGAGCTGAAGGCCTCCATCCAGGAGCACGGCATCTACAACCAGAACCTGCAGGCGGTGCCGCCGACCGGCTCGATCTCGTACATCAACAACTCGACGTCGTCGATCCACCCGATCGCGGCGAAAATCGAGATCCGCAAGGAAGGCAAGCTCGGCCGCGTCTACTACCCGGCGCCGTTCATGACGAACGACAACCTGGAGTACTACGAGGACGCGTACGAGATCGGCTACGAGAAGGTCATCGACACGTACGCCGCCGCGACGCAGCACGTCGACCAGGGCCTGTCGCTCACGCTGTTCTTCAAGGACACCGCGACGACCCGCGACATCAACAAGGCCCAGATCTACGCGTGGAAGAAGGGCATCAAGACGATCTACTACATCCGGCTGCGCCAGATGGCCCTCGAGGGCACGGAGCTCGAGATGTGCGTCAGCTGCGCGCTGTAAGCATCGGTCTTCGAATCTGAGGGTGCCAAGGGATGTCTGAAACGCTGGAAGACCTGCGCCGCGAGATCGGCTATGCCGGTCTCGTCGGCGCGGTCTACGGTGTGCGGACGCTCGGGTCGAGCGAGTACCGGTACGTCGGCCAGACGACGCTCAGTACGACCAAGCGGATGTCGCAGCACCTCAAAGCGGCGAAGTCCGGGCGCAAGACCGCGTTCTACGACTGGCTTCGGAAGACCGATGACTGGCACATCGTTCCGCTCGAGTTCATCTGGACGTCGCTCGACGACCTGGGCGAGGCCGAGAAGCGATGGATCGCGGGTCTTCGGACTGAGGGCCATCGACTCCTCAATCTGACGGATGGCGGGCTCGGTGTCGTCGGTCTCAAATGGACTGACGAGATGCGGGAGGCGGCGCGGCAGCGGAACCTCGGACGGAAGGGCATCGCCCTCCCTGGCGAGATGAATCCGATGTTCGGCCGCTCGCATACCGACAAGCAGGAGGCTCGCTGGTCCGAGCTTCGCAAGGGAACCAACGCCGGGGCAGCGAATCCGAACTTCGGGAAGTTCGGGCCGGATCATCCTTCCTACGGCCGCGTGTTCTCGGCCGAAACGCTCGAACGGCTCTCGGAGCAGAGGCGCGGCGAGAGGAACCCGAACTACGGCAAGACCGCGAGCGCCGAGACGCGAGCGAAGATGTCGGCCGTCCGGAGGGGCCGGCCAATGCCCTCGAGCGTGCGCAGCGCGCACACGAGGTATCACACGAACAAGGGCGTCTTCAAGGAGACGTGCCGGCACTGCATCGACGATCGAAACAACGAAAGAGGCAGCTCATGACGCTCACGGACCCCGTGAACTCGGCGACGAACGACCCCGCCCACCAGGGCAAGGTCAAGCTGGTCGACCACGTCAACGCGATCAACTGGAACCGCATCCAGGACGACAAGGACCTCGAGGTCTGGAACCGCCTGGTGAACAACTTCTGGCTGCCCGAGAAGGTGCCGCTGTCGAACGACATCCAGTCGTGGAACACGCTGACGCCCGAGGAGCAGCAGCTCACGATGCGGGTGTTCACAGGCCTGACGCTGCTCGACACCATCCAGGGCACGGTCGGTGCAGTGTCGCTGATCCCGGATGCGATCACGCCGCACGAGGAGGCGGTGTACACCAACATCGCGTTCATGGAGTCGGTGCACGCGAAGAGCTACTCGTCGATCTTCTCGACGCTGTGCTCGACGAAGGACATCGACGACGCCTTCCGCTGGTCGGTCGAGAACCCGAACCTGCAGAAGAAGGCCGCGATCGTCATGGAGTACTACCAGGGCGACTCGCCGCTGAAGCGCAAGGTCGCGTCGACGCTGCTCGAGTCATTCCTCTTCTACTCCGGCTTCTACCTGCCGATGCACTGGTCGTCGCGCGCCAAGCTCACCAACACCGCCGACCTGATCCGCCTCATCATCCGCGACGAGGCCGTGCACGGGTACTACATCGGCTACAAGTTCCAGAAGGGCCTCGAGCGCGTTTCGGAGACCGAGCGCGAGGAGATCAAGGACTACACGTTCTCGCTGCTCTACGAGCTCTACGACAACGAGGTGCAGTACACGCAGGACCTCTACGACGGCGTCGGCCTCACCGAAGATGTCAAGAAGTTCCTGCACTATAACGCCAACAAGGCCCTCATGAACCTCGGCTACGAGCCGATGTTCCCGAAGACCGTCACGGACGTGAACCCCGCGATCCTCGCGGCACTCTCGCCGAACGCCGACGAGAACCACGACTTCTTCTCGGGGTCGGGCTCGTCGTACGTCATCGGCAAGGCGGTCGTCACGGAGGACGAGGACTGGGACTTCTGACGCCCTATCTACCCGAGACACGGAAGGTGTTGCGGCTTCCGCGCCAAGCGATGTTTGGAGTCCCGGCTACTGCGCGGTCGCTGGTTTACCAGTGGGTCGCGCCGTGTGCCCGCGTCGGGCGAGCGTCAGTGGAACGTGCACTGGCGGCGGCACCGGCTGAGCGGGCTCCTTGCCCTAGCATTCAGGCATGGTTCACGCGCGTTTGCGATTCGCTCTCGAACAGTTAGGCAGTGGCGACTGGCTGCTCTTTGAGCGGTTTTGTTCCGAGTTTCTTGTTCCGGACTTCCCCGCCTTGAGGACAACGGCGACACCTTCAGGCGACCGGGGGCGAGATGGAGAAATCTTCTCCCTTCCTGGAGTAGCGAGGACCGGTTTTCAGTACTCGGTGACCACATCGTGGAACGCCAAGATCCGGGCAACTGCCAAAACCGTCCAGTCGAATGGACTGGACTACTCGCGTCTCATATATTGCACGAGCCAAGCAATCGGGGCACAAGCGGACGACCTCGTAACTGAGCTGTGGGACGAGTACGGAATGGTTCTCGATATTCGGGATCGCGAATGGTTCTGCGAGCGAGAAACCTCCGCGCCGGAACGCGAGATCGCGGCTGCGGAGCTTTGCGCTCAGGTGGTTGACCCGATTGTCACCTCACGGGGCATCGCAACCGCGACCGGCGCGGCACTCTCTTCCGAGGACGCCCGCGTCGCCATGGTGCAGTTGGCTCTGAATGAAACGGATCGCTTCGGCGACACAAGTCTCACGAAGACCTCGTTTGATGCGCTAGTTCAGTCGGTCCTAGTTGGGACCAGCCAAGAAGATTCTCTGGAAGAATCCGCGATCGTCGCGAGAATGCGTGAACTAGTGCCGCATGGCGCTCCCAACCAGGTAGCGGAACTAACTCGATCCTCATTAGTGCGGCTCACACGCAAGCACGGCCCGGTGAAGCACCGGGCTTCTGAGGGTACGTATCATCTCTCATTTGATGCCTCAGAAAAATGGAAAGACGCGGCGGCCTCCTATTTGCTCGATCAAGAATCGCTGGAGGATGACCTCGCCGCGGCCGCGTACGGATTCAACGAAAAGTTAGATAGGGATTTCGACCTCCTCAAAGCCGAGGCAAGGATTCTACGGATAGCCTTGGAGCGCGTGATGCTGGTGAGCGGCGAGCGCTTCGCTGCGGCCGTCGAGGGTGGACAAGCCGACTTCCTGTCCGCAGATGAAATTTCCGAGCAGTTTGCGGGGATGGATATTGGAATGAGTCTCCACCCCAAGCAGGGCGCCGAGGCGGTGCTCGAGGTAATCGGCTCTCCTTCTGAACGTACTCATCGTCATCTCGTTCGCGTTCTCGATGCGTACACGCTCATGGCTTTTCTTCAGCAGACGCCCGACGTCCAAAAGGCGCTCTCGCGAGTTTTCGAGAATGCGAAACTTTGGCTCGATACGTCTGCTCTCCTTCCCCTCGTCGCTGAGACTCTTATAGATGATCCTGCGGATCGGTCCCAGACGAATCTGTTGGCCGCTGCGATAAGTTCAGGGGTGGAGCTCTACGTTACTGACGGCGTTATCGAGGAGCTTCGTTTTCATATTGAGCGCTGTATCGCGTACATAAACCGCGGTGGACGATGGAATGGCAGTCTTCCCTTCCTTTACAGTGCCTACATGCTGTCCGGACGCGACGAACGCCACTTTGCCGATTGGGCCGATGGTATCCGTGGCCCCATCAACCCGGAGCATGACATCGAGGAGTATCTCTCAGAAGAGTTTGGTATCCGACGTCACGACCTGCGGGAGGTCGCTGACAAGGCCGACGTCGCATTGCGGGGCGCGACCGATGAGCTCTTTCGAAGAAAGCATGCCAAGTACGATCGTGGGCAGTCCGGCAATGTGATAGATCGCTTAGCGGCGCACGACGTGGAGAACGCGGTGGGAGTAATAGAGCTCCGCCGCGGCACCCGTCCCGCACTCGGGCACGAGACGTGGTGGCTCACCCTCGACAAGACTGCGTTCAAGTTGGGCGCATGGCTGAGTGATTCTCTCGGTAAGGACGCGCCGGCTACTCCGGCACTCAGCCCTGACTATCTATCGCAGCTACTTCGCCTGGGGCCGCTCCGACGAACGGTTGGCGCCGAAGCGGGGAGCCTGCCTCTCGTCGTGGACGTTACGCGCCTCGAGTCGGTGCCAGTCGAACTTATCGAAGTGGCACGGAACACCCGTGAAGCGATGCAGGGCATGGATGAACGCAGGATTCGACGCGAGGTTCGCGATGCGGTTTTCAAAGCCAGAACGGCAATGAGAGCGAGCCACGACTACGCCGAGGAGTCGCGAGCTAGAGTGCTCCGAGGGATCGAGAAGAATGGTGGAGAGACCTAGGCGCGTTCGTCCGTTGCCTCGTCCCGCGCGAATCTTGATGAGCGAACTGTTGGTCATCGCTTCATCGCACGGTCGCCACCGCATAGACGAGTCGCGCGTAGATTCGCGTGGCGGGATGTTCACGGACTCGTTCCCGATGCAGTTCTCGTCCTCGACGCCTCCCCGGGCCTAGTAGCGGACTTTGAAGCGCTGGCCCCGGTAGCGGTGGCTGACGGTCGTTCATTCCGCCTCCTTCGCGCGATCGCCTCGGGACGGTCGACCTCAGCGCGCGCGTCGACGGGACGGGCGCGCTACCGATGGCACTAGCGACTGCGCGGAAGCCCCCGCCGACGGTTGATCTCCTTCGCCGTGGACAAGAGCTCGGACTCGCTCGTGTCGTACAAACGCCTCAGCGCAAGCTCAAGGAACTTTGCACCCGTCACCACATCGTCGACAGTCAGGCCGCTCTCGTGAGTCCCAGCGTTCCCGATCCATTTGACTGCCTCAAGCGCGTGAACGACCTCAGGGTGGGTCTCCGCGAAGATGTCCAGTCGCTCCTGTGCTGAGAGCCGCTTTCGCTTCCGCTTCGCGGTGATGACGATGCGCCTCACCCCGCGCGCCGTCAACAACTCCTCCACGGCGAGGCGAAGCTGAGTGGCCGCCAGGTCTGGACTCGTCCACAGTGCGGACGACGCCGTTGCGATGGACTCGACTACCTTCGAAGGAGTTCTCTTCGGCGTGAGTAGCAGTCGCGGAGCGGGATTGATGTAGCGAAGAACAAAGTAGTCGACGAGCCGTTCCCTCTCTTGTACTTCGTCGAAGTCCCAAGAATAGACCCAATCGCCAGCCACGATCACCTCGCGCCTACACGCGTGGTTGTCACATTCGAGTACTCCTGTGAAGCTGCCGCTAAGTTCGTCGGGACCGTCGAGGTTCCGCCTAACCAACTCGATATGGGCGCGTGACTTCACGTCCGGATATTGCGAGGTCGACTTCAGCGCCAGAGTTCCTTCGAGGCACTCCGGGCACAGCACCCGGGGCCAAGTGACCTCGTCCAGCCAACCGGATAAGGTGCCCAGAGGTTTCGCCATGATCCGAAGCTACTAGGTCGCGGAAATGCCGCAGGCCACGCGCTCCGCGCCAACCATTCATTGGAGGGCGCGCCGGCGTGATAGCGAGATGTCGCCCTGGCCGCGGCAGTCTTCAGCCTGGAGCAGACTCGCGCGGCGGGTTGTGCATGAACTCGAGGCGGATGCCGTTGTCGTCCTCGACGAAGGACGCGTAGTAGCGGTCGTTGAAGCGCGGGAACAGCTTCGGCCCGCTCACCGCCGTCCACCCGGCATCCGTCGCGATCTGATGTAGGCGGTCGACCTCAGTGCGCGAGCCGACGGGGAAGGCGAGGTGCTGCCATCCGACCTGACCGTGCCGGTGCGGGCCGGTGCCCGGCTCGCGGGCGGGGAAGAGGATCAGCTCCTCCTCGTCGAGGTACCAGGCGACGCTGTTGTCGGCGTCCTGCCGAGTGCACCCGAGCGCCTGCATCACCGGGTCGAACTGGGCGATCGCGCGGGGGAGGTCGTCGACGGTGATGCCGATGTGGTCGAAGAGAGGCACCGGGACATCCTATGGACGGGGGTGCCGCCGGCGCGGGCACGCGCCTAGCTTGGACGCATGACGATCTCCGAGGCCGACCTCGTCCACCTGCGCCGGGCGGTCGAGCTCGCGCGCGAAGCACTCGAGGCCGGCGACGGTCCGTTCGGGTCGGTGCTCGTCGACGCGTCCGGCGTCGTGCGGTTCGAAGACCGCAACCGCGAGGTGACGGCGGGGGACGCCACGCGGCATCCGGAGTTCGAGATCGCGCGCTGGGCGGCGGCGAACTTGACCGCCGGCGAGCGGGCGGCGGCGACGGTGTACACGTCGGGGGAGCACTGCCCGATGTGCTCGGCGGCGCACGCGTGGGTCGGGCTCGGGCGCATCGTGTACGTCGTGTCGGCCGAGCAGATCAGCGGATGGCGCGCGGACGCCGGCGCCGCGTCATCCGCCGTCGCCGTGTTGCCGATCACGAGCGTGGCGCCCGGGCTGCCCGTCGAAGGGCCGGTCGACGAACTCGTGCCGGAGGTGCGAAAGCTGATCGAGCGGGCGGGATAGCCCGGCAGGACGCCTCTCGCTCGGCCGGCGCGTCAGCCGTCCCGTCCGGATGCGGTTGCCGCCACGGCCTCCTTCGGAGTGACGAGACGCGCCAGGTCGCCGGCCACCAGGACGGCGAACACGGCCCATGGCACGAGTGACAACAGCGCGAACACCGTGCCGACCAAGCCGAAGTTCGAGGGCACGGCCATCAGCACTGCGGCGATGACGCCCGCGATCGCCGTTGATCGCCTGAACACGGGCGTTCGGAACATCAGGATGGCGAAGATGAGCAGCGTCGCGAGGTTGAAGAAGTAATAGACGTCGAAGGCGGTGCCCGTCCAGGTTGCGAGCATCCCGTCGCCCACCGCGATGAGGGCGACCCGTTCGGCATCGCCCGCTTGGCCGTAGGCGTGCGCCAGAGTGAGCATCTCGACCGGGCGCGGAGAGGCCATGTAGGCCGCCATCCCGAGCACGCCGAAGGCGAGCGCATGACTACTGCCGACCGGCTCACGCGCCACAGGGCGACGGCGAGTGCCAGGTAGAGCAGGAAGGCGAGCAGGTTGCTCACGACGTAGAGGCCATCCAGGGCGACGACGCCGAGGATCGGGTTCTCCAGGAGCAGGTCGAAGAAGCCCCGGCTGTCACGCGGTGGGGGCCATGCGAGGTAGATCCCGACCTGCACCACGATGAGGGCGACGCTGGCCAAAGCCGCCCACCTGCCGGTGACGATCAGGCCCGTCCACTGGCGGGCGTCCTCACGTGCTCGACCATCGTGCGCGGTGATCATCCGATTCCCCCTCCCGGACTCGTCCGTTCTGGCGGCAATTCAAGTGTGCAACGGGTGCATCGGTGGGGCACCGGGACGAAGGGCCCGGTGTCCCGGAGGACGGATCGCAGCGGGCGCCGGGAGGGCTGCCGGCGTGCGAGTTCGAAATTCCCTGCTTGACCTTCCTGCGTGCTGTATACAAAATACTGAGTGCCGGGCACGCCGGCGAACGACCAACGAGGGAAGAGGTGGGGCGCGATGCGCCGTGCGAACTCAATGACGAGGCGTCTGCTCGCGGCTGGCGCCGTCAGCCTGATGACGATCGGGCTGGCGGCATGCAGTGGCGGCGGAGGAGGCGGTGCATCCGATGAGAACACCGTGGTCTGGTCGACGTGGGGTACCCCAGAAGAGCTCACGCGCTTCGAGGAGTTCAACGAGGACTTCATGAAGCGCCACCCCGACATCACGGTCGAGCTCCAGCCGGTCGCCAGCTACAGCGACTACCACTCGAAGCTCCTCGCTCAGCTCACGAGCGGCACGGCACCCGACGTCTTCTACATCGGCGACGACATGCTCGGCCAGTTCGTCGACGCCGACGTGCTCCTCCCGCTGCGCGACCTGATGGAGTCGGACGAGAGCCAGACGCAACCCGACGACTTCTTCCCGGGCCTCTTCGGCGTCGCCGAGCGCGATGGCGAGTACTACGCCGCCCCCAACGACTCCAACCCCGACGTGCTCTGGTACGACAAGCGCGCACTCGAGGCCGCCGGCATCACCGAAGACCCGGCCACGCTCGCCGAGCAGGGCCAGTGGACCACCGAGAAGTACCTCGAGATGAACGACAAGCTCGCCGAAGCCGGGCTGATCGGCTCCATGTTCTGGAACTACTGGGCGACGCACTACAGCTGGATCTCCGCGCAGGGAGGCACCGCCTACGACGAGGACGGCGCCTTCGTGGGCAACACCGACGGCGCGACCGTCGAGGCCGTGGAAACGCTCGGCGAGTACTTCCAGGACGGCACCTTCGTCGTCGCCGACACGATGCCCGAGGGCGCCGGAGCCGACAGCGAGTTCGTCACCCACGGCGCAGGGTTCTTCGTGCAGGGGCGCTACACGATCGGCACGCTCGAGAGCGCGGGGGTCGAGGGCGACTACGACATCGTCCGCTGGCCCACGCCCGACGGCGCCGAGGCCCCGACCGGCGTTGCCGCGTCGTACCTCGCGATCAACGGTCGCACCGAGGCGACGGATGCCGCATTCACCTTCTGGACCGAATTCCTCTCGGCCGAGGGGCAGACCTTCCGCCTCCAGGGCGGCGGCAACGCGGTGCCCTCGATCACCGGTGCCGACGACGTCGTGCTCGAGGACGGCTACCCGGCGCACGCGCAGACCTTCCTGGACATGCGCGACATCGGCTTCGCCAACCACCCCGCCGAGGCGCGAGTGCCCGGCCTGTCGAGCGACATCAGCGCGCTGTTCCTCGAGCTCTACCAGGGCAAGTCCGACGCCCAGGCGACCCTCGACGCCGTCGCCGACCTCGTCGCCGAGAAGTCGGGGGAGTGAGTCGACCCATGGCGATCACGACGGGCGGCGCGACCGGGACCCCGGTCGCCCCGCCCGCGACCGCAACACCGCCCGCCGGGCCCTCGGCGGCCGGCGCGCGCGAGGCGCGACCCGGCGCACCGCGCCCGCGCCGCGAGGCCGCTTGGCGCCGCCGCGACCGCCGCTGGGGCTATGTCTTCGTGGGCCCGCAGCTCGTGGGCATGGCCGTCTTCGTGCTCCTGCCGTTCGTGGCGAGCCTCGTGCTGGCGTTCGCGTCGTGGAATGGGCTCACCGAGCTCGAATGGGTCGGCTTCGACAACTTCGCCGCGCAGCTCCAGGACGAACTGCTCCTGCGGTCGATCGTGAACACGCTGCTCATCGCGGTCGTCACGGTGCCCGTGGGCCTCGGCATCGCCGTCGTCATCGCCGTGGCGCTCGAGCGGCTGCGCACACGCACGCTCTACCTGATCCTGTTCTTCGCCCCCGTGGTCACGAGCACCGTCGCCGTCGCCATGATCTGGCAGCAGCTCTTCCGCGCCGACGGCGTCCTGAGCACGGCGATCGCGAGCGTGTTCGACATCGCGCCCCCCGACTGGCTCAACGACCCGCGCCTCGCGCTCCTCGCGGTGTGCATCGTGTCGATCTGGTCGTCCCTCGGCCTGAACGTGATCATCTTCCTCGCGGGACTGCAGAACATCTCGCCGTCGGTGATCGAGGCGGCGCGCATCGACGGCGCCGGCGCATGGCGGCTCTTCAGCGCCATCCGACTGCCACTGCTGTCGCCGATCGTGTTCTTCTCGTCGATCGTCGCCTTCATCTCGTCGCTGCAGACCTTCGACACTGTCTTCGTGCTCACCGCGGACGCGGGACCCGACAACGCGACCCGCACGATCGTGTACCACATCTACGACCTGGGCTTCGGGCGCTTCGAGTTCGGGCCTTCCAGTGCCGCCTCCGTGATCCTGCTGCTGCTCACCCTCGTGATCACGGCGATCCAGTTCGGCGCGCAGAAGAAGTTCGTGCACTACGAGGACGACGCCGCATGACCGCCGCAGACCTGACCCCGCCGCTCATCGGCGACCCCGACCTCGAGCGCGACGACCGTCCCGCCGGTCGCCCCGGACGGGACCGCACCCGCCGCACCGTAGGCCGCGTCCTCATCCACGTCGCGCTGATCGTCGCGGGTCTCGCGATGGTGTTCCCGTTCCTGTGGATGCTGCTGACCTCCTTCAAGACGCTGCCGCAGCTCCTCCAGGACCCGCTCGCCTTCTGGCCCGATCCGTGGACCATCGAGAAGTACGTCGACGCGTGGAACGCCGCCCCCTTCGCGCAGGCCTACCTGAACAGCATCTACATCTGCGTGCTCGCGGTCGTCGGCACCCTGGTCACGGCATCGATGGCCGGGTATGCGTTTGCGCGGATCCGCTTCCGCGGCAGCCGCGTGCTCTTCATCGTGTTCCTCGCGACGCAGATGATCCCCAAGCAGGTCACGCTGATCCCGTTCTACCTGCTGATGGCCGAGCTCGGCTGGGTCGACTCCCACCTCTCGCTCATCGTGCCGGCGATGCTCGTGAACCCCTTCGCGGTGTTCCTCATGCGCCAGTTCGTGCTCAGCCTGCCGAAGGAGCTGGAGGAGGCCGCGCTTGTCGACGGCGCCGGCCGCTGGCGGACGTTCTGGACGATCATCCTGCCGAACCTCAAGCCCGGCCTCGGCGCGCTCGGCATCATCGTCGCGCTCGACGTGTGGAACAGCTTCCTGTTCCCCCTGGTGCTGCTGAACTCGCCCGACCTGTTCACCGTGCCCCTGCTGCTCGCGAGCTTCCGCGGCCAGTTCGGCTCGGTCGACTACGGACTCGTCATGGCCGCATCCGCCGTCGCCACCATCCCCATGCTCGTGGCCTTCGTGATCGGGCAGCGCCGCATCCTGAACAGCATGGCCGCGTCCGGGCTGGGCGGGCGATGAGCGCCGCGCCGGTCTCGACCCGGCGTGTCACGGGGCGAGCGGATGCCGCATCCGCCGCCCTGCGTGCCGCGGAGCACCTCGACCTGGTGCAGGCGCCGTTCACGCTGCCCGGATCGCGGATCCTCGTGCTGCGCGACGGCGACCGGCTGCGCGTGCACACGTCGGAGTACGAGCGGTCGCTGACCGAGTGCGTCGCGATCGACGCCCTGGAGGTGCGCGACGCCGACGGCATGCCCATGCCGATCACTCGGGTGCTGCCGCACGCGATCGAGTTCGGCGACGACGTCGCCCTCACGTTCGCGGGAACCTCCGCCCTGTCGTTGGGCGTCCGGAGCGGCGGGCGTGCCTCGATCCGGTGGACCCCTCGGGTGGGCGCGCGCACCGAGGAGCTTCGCATCGGCGACGCGGACGCGGCATCCGTCACGTTCGCCGTGGGCCCGCGACGCGACGTCGCGGTGTCGCGCTCGGTCGACCATGCCGAGCAGCTCGAGGCCTCACGTCAGGTGTGGCTCAACTGGTTCGCGAGGTGTCCCGTGGTGCGCGCCGACCTGCAGGGGATGGCCGCGTTCTGCTGGTGGGTGCTCGGCGCGAACATCGTCGAACTCCCGCACCTCGGCGACGCGCGGGCCGTCGTCCCATCGAAGATCGGGTACGTCGGCCTCTGGCAGTGGGACGCGTACTTCATCGCCGTGGGCCTGCGCCACGGCGACCCGGAACTCGCGCGCGAGCAACTCGACCTCGCGTTGCGGTTCCCCACCGCCGAGGGGCAACTGCCCGACGTGGTGCATGAGCACGGGGTCCTCGCGAGCAGCGACGACCTTCCGGCCTCCGATCGGGAGACCCTCCGTCGAGCGGGCTCCGCCGTCGCGGACCCGACCGCGCCGGTCCCGCTCACCAAGCCGCCGCTGGCGGCGTGGGCGCTGCGGAAGGTGCTCGAGGCCGACGGCGATGCACCGCCCGACTGGGTGCGACGGATGATCCGCACCATCCGCCGCTCGCAGGACTGGTGGTTCACCCACTCGGACCTCGACGGGGATGGCCTGCCCGAGTACGGGCACCCCTATTCGTCGGGCCTCGACGACAGCCCGGTGTTCGACGGTCCCCTTCCGACGACGACGCCCGACCTCGCCGCGTATCTGGTGCGGCAGGACCTCGAGCTCGCCGCGCTCGTCGAGCGGTGGGGCTCGGAGCCGGCGTCCAACGCCGGCCGCGCGGAAGCGGTATTCGCTCATCACGAGCGCGCGACAAGGACGCTCGAGCGCCTGCTCACGCTCTGGGACGCGCCGAGCGGACGATTCCGCTCGCTCGCCGCCGGCTGCCCGGTCGCGAGCGACACGATCGTCGGGCTCATGCCGCTGCTGACCGGCGAACTGCCGGTCGAGATCGCGGACGCCCTCGTCGCGGCGCTCGACGACCCGCGCCGGTTCGCCACGACGTGGCCGATCCCGACCGTGGCGGTCGGCGATCCCGATCACGCCCCCCACCGCATGTGGCGCGGTCCGGTCTGGGTGAACACCAACGCGCTGATCGTGGAGGGCCTCGAGCGATCCGGCCATCCGGACCGCGCACGCCGGCTCGCCCAGCGCACCGTCGAGCTCGTCGTGCACGCGGGCGGGCCGCATGAGCACTTCGACCCGCACAGCGGCCGCCGCGCGGCCTCCGCCACGACCGCGTTCGGGTGGTCGGCCGCCCTGTTCATCGACCTCGCGGTCGCGCTGTCGCACGACGACTGAGCGGTCCGAACCCGCGCCGGCGACCGCCGACGCATCCCCTTCCGACAAAGGAGTCACATGAAACGCCTCACCCTGCTCGTCCCCATCGCCGCGCTCTCCCTGCTCTCCGGCTGCGCGATGGGCGGAACGGGCGCAACCGCACCCGTCGAGCTCGACCCCGATGCGACGCCGGCCGGCGAGATCACCGTGTGGTCGTGGGATGTCGCCGCGACCGCGCTCTCGCGCCTCGCCGACGAGTTCGAGGCCGAGCACCCGGGCACGTCGGTCGAGGTCGTCGACGTCGGCTACGACAACGCCTACGACAAGCTGTCCGTCGGCCTGCAGGCGGGAAGCGGCCTGCCCGACCTCGTCACCATCGAGACCGATCGGGCCCCCGGCTACATCGCCGAGTTCCCCAACGGGCTCGTCGACCTCACGCCGGTCTTCGGCGAGCACGAGGCGGACTTCGACCCGTTCAAGTGGTCGGCCCATTCCGACGAGGACGGCGCCCTGAAGATCGTCCCGTGGGACTCGGGCACCGTCGGGCTGTTCTACCGGACGGACTACTTCGAGGCGGCGGGCGTCGACCCGGCAGACGTCGAGACCTGGGACGACCTCGTCGAGGCGGGGGAGCGGATCAAGGCCGAGACCGGCCGCACCCTGCTCTCCCTCGACGTCGCCACCGGCGGCGGGTTCCAGATGCTGCTGCAGCAGCAGGGCCAGGGACTCTTCGACGAGGACGGCGACATCACTGTCGCCTCGCCCCAGGCCGTCGAAGCGCTGACCCTCCTGCAGACCATGAACGAGCGCGGCCTGCTGAAGAACGTCAAGGGCTGGGACGGCCGCGTCACCTCCGCCAAGAACGGCGACTCGGCCGTCACGCCCGAGGCGGTCTGGTGGATCGGAACGCTGCTCGGCGACGCGCCGGAGCTGGCCGGAACCTACGGCGTCACCGCGCTGCCGGCCTTCGAGGAGGGCGGTGCGCGAACGTCGAACTCCGGCGGATCCGGGCTGGCGATCCCCGCGCAGGCGGAGAACCCCGACCTCGCGGCCGCCTTCACCGAGTTCGTGCTGGCCGACGCCGAGCACCAGGTTTCGATGATGGCCGAGGAGGGACTGTTCCCCTCCTACCTCCCCGCACTCGAGGACGACTACTTCTCGGCGCCGCAGGACTACTTCGGCGGCCAGCCGGTCTACGAGCTGTTCGCCGAGCAGACCGCGCAGATCCCGGGCATCACGTTCACGACCGACAACGCCGAGGCGACCGACATCGTCGGCAACGCGGTCGTCGCCGCGGTGCTGAACGGCGCCGACCCGGCGACTGTGCTGCAGGATGCCGCGGAACAGATCGCCACCGCGACCGGCCGCGAGATCGCCGAGTAGCCGTGGCCTCCACCTCCCTCGCGGTGCGCGGGCGGGGCGGGGCCGGAACGACGCGCCGCCGGGCGCTGGGGCGCACGCTCCAGCGCCCGGGGGCGTGGTTCTCGCTCCCGGCCGCGCTGCTGCTCGCCGTCTTCTTCGCCTACCCGCTCGCGACCTCGCTGTGGCAGAGCCTGCACGCGACCTCCGGCGGCGTCACGACCTGGGTCGGGCTCGACCAGTACGCGCGGCTGTTCCAGGACCCGCTCGTGGGCAAGAGCCTCATGAACGCGGGCCTGATCCTCGTCGTGCAGGTGCCGCTCATGATCGCGCTCGCGGTGGGGCTGGCCTACCTCCTGAACCAGGCGTGGCTGCGGTTCCGGGCGGGGTTCCGCCTGCTGGTGTTCCTTCCGGCGGTCACCACGCTGGTCGCGTACGCCGTCGTGTTCCGGGTCATGCTCGCAACCGACGGCGGTGCGATCAACCAGCTCATCGGCCTCGTCGGCGTCCCGCCGGTCGACTGGCTGAACCACGAGTGGTGGTCGCGGGTCGCGCTCATCGCGGCGATCACGTGGCGGTGGACGGGCTACAACATGGTGATCATCCTCGCCGGGCTGCAGTCCATCCCGGCCGAGCTCTACGAGGCGGCGCGGATCGACGGCGCCGGACGCTGGCAGACGTTCACCCGGGTGGCGCTGCCGCAGCTGCGTCCCGTCCTCATCTTCACGACCGTGACCTCGACGATCGGCGCGCTCCAGCTCTTCGACGAGAACTGGATCCTCACCGAAGGCGGCCCGAACGACGCCACGCTCACGCCGGTGCTGTACCTCTACAAGGTCGGCTTCCGCCAGTTCGACTTCGGCTACGCGTCCGCGATCGCGTGGCTGCTCGTGGGGATCACCGCGGTCATCGCGATCGTCCAGTTCCGAGTCATGAGGGAGAAGCCATGACCGTCGTCTCCAACCCGCCGACCGTGCGAGCGGCGGGCGCCCCGCCAGTGCCGCCTCCGCCGCCGTCGTCCGCCGCGCCGCGATCCCGTGTGCGTCGCGCGCTGTTCCGCTCGCCCGTCTACCTCCTGCTCGCCGTGGCCGCCGTCGTCTCGGTGCTGCCGTTCGCGTGGATGGTCGTCGCCTCGACGCACACGACGGCGGAGCTCTTCGCGACGCCCCTGCCGGTGCTGCCGGGCGGCGAGCTCTGGACCAACCTCGCCCGCCTCGAGGAGTCGGTGCAGTTCGGGCGCGTGATGCTCAACAGCGCGTTCATCGCGGTGGTCTACACGGTGTTCAGCTCGATCGTGAGTGCCATGTGCGGATACGGCCTCGCGACCTACCGGTTCCGTGGTCGCGCGGTGCTGCTCGTCGTCGTGCTCGTGACGATGATGATCCCGATGCAGGTGCTGCTCGTGCCGCTGTTCCAGATGATGGCGAGCGCCGGATGGATCGACACGTACCAGGCCGTGATCCTGCCGTTCCTCGCGAACGCATTCGGCATCTTCCTCATGCGCCAGGCGTTCCTGGACTTCCCCGTCTCGCTCATCGAGGCCGCCCGGATCGACGGTGCGAACGAGCTGCGGACCTTCTACCGGATCGTGCTGCCCGTCGCCCGCCCGCAGCTCGCGGCGTTGATCATCTACACGTTCATCAGCCAGTGGAACGCCTTCATCTGGCCGTTGCTGATGCTCAACACGGAGTCGAATTACACGGTGCCCGTCGCACTCAACACGATGATCGGGCTCTCGCGCGTCGACTACTCGGGTCTCATGCTCGGATCGTTGCTTGCGACGCTCCCGCTGATGCTGCTGTTCCTGGTCTTCCAACGGCAGTTCGTCGCCGGACTGCTCGGCGGCGCGGTCAAGGGGTGACCTCGTCGCCCCGACCAGGTCGCGGGGCGGGCCGGCCGGCCCGCGCCTCGTCAGGCGCTGAAGTACGCGCTCGAGGCGTTCTCGACAATGCGGCGCATGCCGTTCATCCAGTTCGCCTTCAGGGCCACGGATGCCGCGGCGACATCGCCCTTGGCGAGGTGCCGGGCGATCTCGGCGTGCTCGGCCGCGACGCGTTCGATCATCACGTCGTTGGGCACGAGGAGCGACTCGTACCGGTGGAATGCGCCGCGCGTGCTCTCGATGACCTCGAGCAGCCGTCGGTTCGGGCAGGCGGAGAGCATGACGGAGTGCCATTCGTCGTCCTTCGTGACGACGAGCGCGTGCTCGACCACCTCCTGCTGGAACTCCGCACTAAGCTCTTCCAGTCGGCGGCCGATCGCCTGGAGTTCGTCGCGGGGCGTCAACTCGAGCGCGAGGGTCTCGAGCGCGGCCATGACCGGGGCGAGCTCCTCGAATTCCGTCGCGGAGAGCGGGACGAAGCGGAAGCCCTTGCCGTTCTCGCTGGTGATCTGCCCCTCGCTCTCGAGCGCGATGAGTGCCTCGCGGAGTGGGGTCCGACTGACGCCGAGCTCTGCGGCGAGCTGCACCTCGTTGATGCCCTCGCCCGGGCGGACCTGCCCGGCCCGCATCCGGGCGAGCAGCTCGTCGCGGACCTGGGAACGCAGGTTCTTGCGTTCGATCGCCATCCATCCTCCAGCCGGTCGTGGCCGACGCCGTAAGCCTAGGGCTTGACCCTCGGCGGCTTGCGCCATAGCGTGTCTGTATACAGAATACAGTGCGCAGAACGACCTGTACAGACATCCGACCGAGAGGAGCCGCGTGACCGACGCGACGCCGCGCCGCATCCGCCTCGATGCCCTCGCCTTCGGCGGCGACTACAACCCGGACCAGTGGCCCGAAGCGGTCTGGCACGAGGACGTGCGCCTCATGCGGGAGGCCGGCGTGAACCTCGTGAGCCTGCCCGTGTTCTCATGGCCGCAGCTCGAGACCGCGCCCGGCGTCTACGAATGGGCGTGGCTCGACCGCGTCATCGACGTCCTCTGGGCCGGCGGCATCCGCATCGACCTTGCGACCGCGACGGCCACCCCGCCTGCATGGCTGGTGCGGGCCCACCCCGAGATGCTGCCGTGGGATGCCGACGGCCGACGCCTCGAATTCGGCTCGCGCCAGGCGTACTGCCCGAGCTCGCCCGTCTGGCGCGAGCACGTGGCGCGCATGGCACGCGCGATGGCGGAGCGGTACGGGCAGCACCCCGCGGTCGTGCTCTGGCACGTCTCGAACGAGTACGGCGACCACATCGCGCGGTGCTGGTGTCCAGAATCGGCTGCGCACTTCCGGCGCTGGCTCGAGGACCGGTACGGGGACCTCGACGGCCTCAACGAGGCATGGGGCGCGAACGTGTGGGGCCAGCGGTACACCGCCTGGGAGCAGGTCGAACCGCCTCGCCGCGCGACCGGGCCGATCAACCCGACCCAGCTGCTCGACTTCGAGCGCTTCGGTTCCGATGCCCTGCTCGAGCTGTTCCGCATCGAGGTCGACGTGCTCCGCGAGGTCACGCCCGAGCTGCCGGTCACGACGAACTTCATGAGCCTGTTCCGCGAGCTCGACTACTGGCGCTTCGCCGAGCACGAGGACCTCGTCACCGATGACGCGTACCCCGACCCCGCCGACCCGCGGGCCCACGTGCCCGCCGCCCTGAACTACGGCCTGATGCGCTCGCTGAAGGGCGGACAGCCGTGGCTGCTGCTCGAGCAGGCGGCGAGCGCCGTGAGCTGGCGCGACGTCAACGTGCCCAAGGCGCCCGGTCGGATGCGCATCGACAGCCTGCAGGCCGTCGCGCACGGTTCCGACGGCGCCATGTTCTTCCAGTGGCGGCAGGCCCGGTACGGCCAGGAGAAGTTCCACTCGGCGATGCTCGGGCACCGCGGCGAGTCGTCCCGCACCTTCCGCGAGACGGCTGCGCTGGGCCGCGAGCTCCAACGGCTCGCGGCGGTCCGCGGCGCGCGCGTCCGCAGCCGTGTGGCGCTCGTCGTCGACTGGGACTCCTGGTGGGCCACCAGCGCGACCGAATCGCTCCCGTCCCAGCGCCTGGGCTGGCTGCAGCAGGCCCGCGACTGGCACGCCGCCCTGCACGCGCTCGGCCACGCCGTGGACACCGTGCGGGCGACCGGTCCGTTCGATCGATACGACCTCGTCGTCGTGCCGAACCTCTACGTGACGGATGCCGCGCAGGCCGCCGCGCTCGAGGCCTACGTCGCGGCGGGCGGAACGCTGGCCGTCGGCCCGTTCTCCGGTGTCGTCGACCCGACCGAGAAGGTCCACCCGGGTGGCGCGCCGGGCCCCCTCCGCGACCTGCTCGGCGTCGAAGTCGACGAGCCCTGGCCCGTCCCCGACGGGTCGGCCGAGCAGATCGAGCTCGGGGGAGCGCGATACGACGCGCCCGTCTGGACCGAGTGGATCGAGGCGCGGGACGACACGTCCGTCGTCGCCGCCTTCGCGACCGGAGTGCTCGACGGGCGGCCGGCGATCACGCGCCGCCAACACGGGTCGGGCACCGCCTGGTACCTCGGGGCCGTGACGGCGCCGGACGGGCTCGTCGCCCTCATGCGGCGGGTCCTGGCCGACGCCGGCCTGCCGGCCCGGAAGCGCACCGACCCCGACCTCGAGACCGTCACGCGGGCCGACGAGCACACCGATTACACCTTCGTGCTGAACCACGGCGCCCGTGCGGTCACGGTCGACGCACCGGACGGCGCGACCGACCTGCTGGGTGACGGGCCCGTCCGACCGCAGCTCGTCGTCCCGCCCCTCGGCGTCGCCGTTCTCGCGACACCGCGCGGCGCCGAACCCCCCTTCATCACCCTGTCCGACACCACCGAGTGAGGCACCACCAATGAGCGAACCCTTCGTGCATCCGTATATCCCCAACACCGCACCCGACGTGCGGGCCGAGATGCTCGCCGCCGTCGGCGCGGCATCCGTCGAGGACTTCTACGCCGACGTGCCCGCCGAGCTGCGTCTGGGCCGCCCGCTCGACCTGCCGGAGCCGCTCGTCGCCGAGCAGGACCTCGCCCGGCACGTCTCGGGGCTGCTCGCGAAGAACGTGCCGACGACCGAGCGGCTGAGCTTCCTCGGGCAGGGCACGTACCACCACCACGTGCCCGCCGTCGTCGACGAGGTCATCGGCCGCAGCGAGTTCCTCACCGCGTACGCGGGCGAGCCGTACGAGGACCACGGCCGGTTCCAGGCGTTGTGGCAGTACCAGTCGCTGATGGGCGAGCTGCTCGCGATGGACGTCGTGAACGTGCCCACCTACGACGGCTTCCAGGCCACGGCGACCGGACTGTCGATGGCCGGGCGCATCACCGGCCGCCGCCGCGTGCTCGTTGCGAGCGACGTGCTCCCCGCGAAGCTCTCGAAGGTGCGCGACTACGTGCGGGTGCACCTCGACCTCGAGTTCGTCCCCCCGGTCGGCGGCACGGCGGATGTCTCGGCCGTCGCCGCGCGGCTGGGCGACGACGTCGCGGCGGTCTGGGTCGAGACGCCGAGCCGCACCGGGGCCGTCGAGCACCGGATCCAGGCGCTCGCCGACGCCGCGCATGCTGTCGGGGCCATCCTGGTCGTCGGCACCGACCCCGTCGGCTACGGGATCCTCACGCCGCCCGCCGAGCAGGGCGCCGACATCGTCTGCGGCGACATCCAGTCGCTCGGGCTCCACCAGTGGTACGGCGGCGCGCACGGCGGCTTCATCGCCGTGCACGACGACCCGCGCTTCGTCATGGAGATGCCCTCGCGCCTGTTCGGGCTCGCCACGACCGACGTGCCGGGCGAGATCGGGTTCGGTGACGTGGCCTACGACCGCACCTCGTTCGCCCTCCGCGAGGAGGGGAAGGAGTGGGTCGGCACCGCCGCCGCGCTCTGGGGCATCGCCGCGGGCGTGCACCTCGCCCTGATGGGCCCGCAGGGCATGCGCGACCTCGGCGAGGTCCTCCTCGCCCGCACCGCCTACGCCCAGCGGGCGCTCGGCGCGATCCCCGGCATCCGTCTCACCGACCGCGCCGTGCATCTGCGCGAGTTCGCGCTCGACGTGTCGGGTGCGGGGCTCACCGCCGCGGGCGTCGTCGACGCACTGCGTGGAGAGGGCATCGAGCCGGGCGTCCCGGCCGGTGAGCACGAGCTCGTCGTGTGCGTCACCGAGATGACCTCGCAGCGGGACATCGACCGCCTGGCCGCGGCCGTCACGGGTCTCGTCGCGGCGTCGGCCGCCGAGGCCGCATCCACGATCGACCCCATCGCAGCACACGAGGAGCACCGCGCATGAGCCTGCCCATCGCCGCCAAGCCCGCCCATCGCCGATTCCACCAGGCGCGCTGGGACGAACCGCTCATCTTCGAGCTCTCCACGCCCGGGGAGCGAGGGGTGCTCGTCACGCCTCTCGAACCGGGTGTCCGCGACACCGTCGGCGACGTCGCCGCCGCCCTTCCCGACGGCCTCGTCCGGACGGCGCCGCCGGCCCTCCCCGAGATGGGCCAGATGCGCGTGCTCAAGCACTACCTGCGCCTGTCGCAGGAGAACCTCGGCGCCGACTTCAACGTCGACGTGGGGCAGGGCACGTGCACGATGAAGTACGCGCCGAAGGTGAACGAGCAGCTGATCGCGACCCCGAAGCTCTCGGCGATGCATCCGCTGCAGGACCCGGCCGATGCCCAGGGCGCGCTCGAGGTCATCTGGCGGACCGAGCGGATGCTCGCCGAGATCTCCGGCATGGACGAGGTCTCGCTGCACACCCAGGGCGGCTCGGCCGCGATCTGGGCGAACATCGCGATGATCCGCGCCTACCACGAGGCGAACGGCGAGGGCGAGCAGCGTCGCGAGGTCATCACGACCATGTTCAGCCACCCCTCCAACGCCGCCGCCGCCAAGGCGGCCGGATACGAGGTGATCACCCTCCACCCGGACCCCGACGGCTACCCGGACCTCGAGGCCCTCAAGCGGGCGCTCTCGCCGCGGACCGCCGCGATCATGGTCACCAACCCCGAGGACACGGGCATCTACAACCCGGCGATCAAGGAATGGGTCGACGCCGCCCACGCCGTCGGCGCGCTCGCCTCCTATGACCAGGCCAACGCCAACGGCATCCTCGGCATCACCAGGGCTCGCGACGCCGGCTTCGACGTGTGCCACTTCAACGTGCACAAGACCTTCGGAACCCCGCACGGTTCCGGTGGGCCCGGCACGGGCGCGAACGGAGTGAGTGCCGCGCTGGCGCCCTTCCTCCCCGGTCCGCGCGTCGTGCGCGAGGGCGACACGTATGGCGTCCGCGAGGCCGGGCCGCTGTCGATCGGCTCCATCGGGCCGTTCCACGGGGTCGTGCCGAACATCGTCCGCGCGTACGCGTGGATGATGGCGCTCGGTGCCGAGGGGCTGCGCGCCGTCGCCGAGACGGCCGTGTTGAACAACAACTACCTGATGAAGCGGATCCTCGAGATCCCCGGAGCGTCGGCGCCGTACGCGACCGGGCGTCGCCGCATCGAGCAGGTGCGCTACTCGTGGCAGGAGCTGTTCGAGGAGACCGGCATCAGCTCGGAGGAGATCGGCGTCCGCGCCAGCGACTTCGGCATGCACTACTGGACGAGCCACCACCCCTACGTCGTGCCGCAGCCGTTCACGCTCGAGCCCACCGAGTCGTACTCGAAGGCCGAGCTCGACGAGTACGCCGACGTGCTCGCCGAGGTGGCCCGCGAGGCCCGCGAGACCCCGGAAATTGTGCGCACGGCGCCGCATCGGCAGACGGTGCACCACACGCACCACGACGACCTCGACGACCCCGAGCGGTGGGCCATCACCTGGCGGGCGTACCGTCGGAAGTACCCGCAGGCCGCCGGGGTGTGAGGTGATCGGTCTCATCGTGAACCCGGTCGCGGGCGTCGGGGGACCCGCCGGGCTCGCGGGCAGCGACGGTACCGAGGTGCAGCGCCGAGCCGGCGAGCGGGGCGCACGCCCGCGGGCCGCCGAGCGTGCCAGTGCGGCGCTCGCCGTCGTGGCATCCGCGCGACCCGATGAGCGGATCGTGACGGCGGCCGGCCCGATGGGAGCTGACGCGGTCCGCGCCGCCGGACTCGAGCCCATCGTGGTGTGGCATCCGCGGTCGCCGACGTCTCCGTCGGACACCACGGCGGCCGTTCGTGCGCTCGCTGACGTGGGCGTCGAGCTGGTGCTCTTCGCGGGCGGGGACGGCACCGCACGGGATGTCGCGGCGGGCCTCCCCTCCGGGGCGGTCGCGCTCGGCATCCCCGCGGGCGTCAAGATGTACTCGCCGGTCTTCGCGGTCGGCCCGAGCGCCGCCGGAGCGCTCGCCGCCGCCTGGGTCGAGGAACGCGGGCTCCCGACCGTGGAGCGCGAGGTGCTCGACGTCGACGAGGCGCAACTGCGCCGGGCGCGCGTCGAGCCCAGACTCTACGCCACGCTCCGGGTACCGTTCCGGCCCGGGCGCACCCAGGCGCGCAAGGCGGCGACCCCGGCCGATGAGCGGGCGGCGGTGCGCCTCGCCGCACGGGGGGCGGTCGCTCGCATGCGCCCCGGGGTGAGATACCTGCTCGGCCCGGGCGGCACGATGGCCGAGGTCGCGCGCGAACTGGGTGTCGAGAAGACGCCGCTCGGCGTCGACGTCGTGCTCGACGGCCGGGTCGTCGTCGCGGGCGCCTCCGAGCGGGACCTGCTCGACCAGGTCGCCGGCGGGCCCGCCCAGGCCATCGTCTCGATCATCGGCGGGCAGGGCTTCCTGCTCGGCCGCGGCAACCAGCAGCTCTCGGCGCGCGTGCTCGACGCGATGGGCGACGACCCCGTGGTCGCGGTCGCGCCCGAGCAGAAGCTCATCGACCTCGAGGGGCGTCCGCTCCTCGTCGACACCGGCGACACCCGGGTGGACGCGCGGCTCGCCGGGTTCGTGCGGGTCGTCACCGGCCCGTCCACCACCAGCATCTACCCAGTCCATGCAACAGAGAACGAAGGAGCAGCCGACCATGCGGCTTGAGCACAAGAAGGCGATCGTCACCGGAGGGGCGGGCGGCATCGGCCGCGCCACCGCAATGGCCCTCGCCGCCGAGGGCGCCGAGGTCGCCGTCGTCGACCTGAACGGCGAGGCCGCCGACGCGGTCGTCGCCGAGATTCGCGACGCGGGCTTCCGGGCGATCGGCGTCCAGGCGGATGTCTCGAGCGAGGCCGACATCGAACGCGTCGTGGCCACCACGGTGGCCGAGTTCGGCGGGGTTGATGTCGTCTTCAACAACGCGGGCATCATCCGACGCACGACCGCCGTAGAGACGAGCGCCGAGGAGTGGGACCGCGTCTTCGGCGTCAACGTCCGGTCGATCTTCCTCATGTGCAAGCACGTCGTGCCGATCATGGCGGCCGCGGGCGGCGGCTCCATCATCAACACCGGCTCGGGATGGGGCCTGAAGGGCGGCGGCCGAGCCATCTCGTACTGCGCCTCCAAGGGCGCGGTCGTCAACATGACCCGAGCGCTCGCCATCGACCACGGTCCGCAGGGCATCCGCGTCAACTCCGTGAACCCCGGCGACGTGAACACGGGCATGCTCCGGGATGAGGCGCAGCAGCTCGGCGAGGACACGGCGGCGTTCCTCGCGGAGGCCGCCGACCGACCGCTGCGACGCATGGGCGAGCCGCGGGAGATCGCCGCGGCGGTGGTCTGGCTCGCGAGCGACGAATCGAGCTACGTCACGGGCTCGGCACTCGTCGTGGACGGCGGGGGGATCGCATAGCCGGATTCCGACTTGCGGTGCATCGCGGGCTCGCGTCACGCGCCGGCAGCCGGCTCCCGCCCCTGCGGTTCGCGGGAGGTGAACCGTCGGTGGCGTGACGTTGCCGTGCGACCTCGAATCGGCTCGTGCAGGTCACCCGCGGCGGCGCAAGCGGGCGCACCCGGTCGAGCAGCGCGAGTAGTTTGAGCTTGATCCGCGGGTCCGGTCATGAAGGATCTCGCGGCTGAAGGAGGTCGCTGACCGTGCCGAACGTTCTCACGCTCGAAGCCTCTCCGTTGCCGATCGACCCGTTCGGCCTTGCTCGGCGCCTTCAGGGACAGCAGATCGCCGCCGCCACGCCCGAAAGTGTCGCCCCGTGAAGCTGTTCACGATCGGGTTCACGAAGAAGTCCGCGGCTGAGTTCTTCGGACTGCTTCGTCACAGTGGCGCGACGACGCTCGTCGACACCCGCCTGAACAACGTCTCGCAACTCGCCGGCTTCACGAAGCGCGACGACCTGCAGTTCTTCGCGCGGGAGTTGTGCGACATGTCCTACCGACACGAGCTGCGCTTGGCGCCGAGTGACGAGCTCTTGGCCGCGTACAAGAAGGGCAAGTTGTCCTGGGAGACGTACGCGGGCGCGTACCTCGAGGTCATCCGTGGGCGTCACGTCGAAACCTCGCTCCGCCCCGAGGACTTCGATAACGCTGTTCTGCTCTGCTCGGAGCCCACGCCGGATCACTGCCACCGCAGACTGGCCGCCGAGTATCTTGCGGCCGGTTGGGGCGATATCGAGGTCATCCACCTCTGATCACACCTGATCACCTCGGGAGGCGTGACGCCGGCCTTGCCGTGGCGATCACGTGGAGGCGTTCGACCTCGATACGGGAGTCGACGGAAAGGCGAGGTGCTGCCATCCGACCCTGCCGTGCCATGCCCTGCGGGCCGGCGCCCGGTCCAGGGGGGGCGGGAAGCCGACGGCGTCAGTTGATGATCTCGCCCCGCTCGGCGTTGATCGCGGCGATCCGGTCCCGCCACGCCTGCAGTTGCTCGGGGGTCAGCCGCACCCAGTCGTCGACCTCGCCCACGACCCGGAGCGGCGCGCTGCTGCGGTACGAGCGGGTGGGGTTGCCGGGGAACTTCTTGTCGGTCACGTTCGGGTCGTCCTCGAACGGCCCGGTCGGCTCGACGAGGTAGACCCGCGGCGGGGCGTCTCCGGCCGCGAGTTCCGCCGCGAGGCCGGCGCCGTCGCGCGTCGCGGTGAAGTAGATGTGGTTCATCACGATCTCGGGCCGGTAGTTCGACTGGAACCCCGGCGTGAGCAGGTCGCCGAGCTGCAGGTCGGCCTTCGTGCCGTGGTAGAACGGCCCGTCATCCAGCGGCTGGGTCACGGCGACAGCCTAGGCTGCCGCGCTCACGCCTGCCCAGCGGTGATCACCTCGGCCGCGCGCAGCGTCCGGGTGTAGTCCTCCTTCAGCACCGCGAGGTGGAACCACGCCTCGGTGTGGCTCACGCCCGGAAGGGCGCGGATCCGCTCGAGCGCCTCGTACAGCGCACCGGGGGAGGGCTCGACGAGGGTCATCACGAGGTCGAACCTGCCGAGCGTGCGGGCTGCGAAGTCGATGCCGCGCCATCCGCGGATCGCCTCGATCACCGCGTCGTCGTCGCCGGACAGGTTCAGCCCGACGCCGAGGGAGAGCTGCCGCTGCACCAGCCCGCGCGCCTCGACCGCGCTGATCTTGATGACGCCGCCCGAGATGAGCCGCTCGACGCGCGTCGCGACCGCGGACGGCGAGAGCCGCACCGCCTCGCCCAGCGCGCGGAAGCTCGCGCGGCCGTCACGCTGCAGGTGCTCGATGAGCTCCGCGTCGATCCCGTCGATCCTGACGCCGCCGCGGTACTCGGAGACGAAGAAGCCCTTGATCACCTTCGAGTAGATCAGGGTGTTGATGTCGACGACGCCGGGCAGCGCGCGGATCTCGGCGAGCAGGGCGTGGAGGGCCGGCATGGTGCCGAGCCGGATCTCGGTGACGAGGTCGTGGACGCCGCCCACCGCGGAGACGAGCACGGTCTCGGTGACGCCGCGGAGGTGCTCCGCGACCGGCTCGGTCGCGCCATCCGTTCGGATGGACACGTGCGCGAGGACGTTCTGGCCGAGGAACGCGGGGTCGACCGCCGCCATGACGCGAACCGTGCCATCCCGCACCATCGCCCGAAGGCGCGACGAGACGGCGGCCCGCGAATGGCCGAGTCGCAACGCCAGGTCGTGGATGCTTGCGCGGCCGTCGTCCTGCAGCGCGCGGATGAGGTCGGCGTCGAAGTTCACCGCCGTTCGCCCGATTCGCCGAGATTCCTTCGAACGCGCAAGCCCCGTGACATATCACCAGCGTACGCGGGCGCAAAGTCAGCACCAAGTGCCGAAATGCACCATCACCCGTGCAGAAATTCAGCGGATGCTGCTCTCCGCTGGAGTTCCGTGGTTGCCGCCCTCCGGCCTGAGCCATAACCTTCACGCGTCGCCGGCTCTTCGGCGGTGCATCCCCGAACGGCGTCCAGGTCTCGCTGGGCCCAGGAGCATCCATCCGCAAAGGAGCGGTCATGACCACATCGCACAGATCGGCCAGGCGAGCCGGGTTCGCGGCATTCGTCGGCACCACCATCGAGTGGTACGACTTCTACGTCTACGCCACCGCGGCGGCGCTCGTCTTCGGCCCACTGTTCTTCCCGAGCGGCGACCCGCTCGCCGAGACCGCAGCCGCGTTCGCGACGTTCGCCGTCGCCTTCGTCGTGCGGCCGTTCGGTGGCATCCTGTTCGGCCACATCGGCGACAAGCTCGGCCGCCGGCTCTCGCTGGTGCTCACGCTCCTGCTCATGGGCATCGCCACCGTCCTGGTCGGCCTGCTGCCGACGTACGAGACGATCGGCCTCGCCGCACCCATCCTCCTGATCTTCCTCCGCGCCCTGCAGGGCCTCGCGGTCGGCGGCGAGTGGGGCGGCGCGGTGCTCATGAGCGTCGAGCACGCGCCCGAGAAGTCGAAGACCTTCTACGGCGGCTTCACCCAGCTCGGCAACCCGGCGGGTGCCCTGCTCGCGTCGGGTGTGTTCGCGATCATGACCCGCTTCGGCGACGACTTCATCATCAACGGCGGATGGCGCATCCCCTTCCTGCTCTCGATCGTGCTCATCGGCGTGGGCCTCTGGGTCCGCTACCGCGTCGAGGAGACGCCGGTCTTCGAGCAGAAGGTCGGAGGACGCAAGCAGTCGATGCCGCTCGCGTTCGCGCTGCGGAACAACTGGAAGCCGATCCTGCTCGGCATCGGCCTGCTGCCGATCTCGACCGGCGGCTACTACCTCGCCACCACGTTCGCCACCGCCTACGCGACCGGTGAGCCCATCTCGATCAGCGAGCAGGTCATCCTCGACGCGATGACGATCGCCTCGTTCGTCGAGTTCGTGGTGACGCTCCCGATCGCGTGGCTCGGCGACAAGTGGGGCCGCAAGAACATCATGTACATCGGCCTGGTCACCTCGGTGTTGACGTTCATCCCGTTCATGCTGGTGCTGCCGGGCCGGATCGAGCCGCTCATCTTCCTGCTGGCCTCGCTCGTGCGCATCGCGATGAGCGCGACCTACGCGCCCATCGCCGCGATCCTCGCCCAGATGTTCCGCCCGCAGGCGCGCTACACCTCCATCGCGCTGTCGTACGGCGTCGGTGCCGCGATCTGGGCCGGCTTCTCGCCGTGGTTCGCCACGATGCTCATCGCCTGGACGGGCAGCATCTGGTCGGTCATCGCCATGTTCGCCGGCATGGCCATCCTCGCCGGCATCTGCACGAAGCTCGCCCCGCAGCACTCCGACGAGGCTCCGGTCACGGCATCGTTCGAGGCCCGCACCGACACGACGGCGAACCGCACGGCATGAGGAAGCTCACCGCCTTCGACCGGCCGGCCCAGGCCGCGCCGCGCATCGTGACCGCCCGCGCCATCCACACCGTCGACCGGGCGTCCTCCACGGCGACGGCGATGCTCCTCGACCGCGGCCGCATCCTCGCGATCGGCTCCGCGGCCGACTGCGAGGCCGCGGCCGAGGCCGCGAGGCTGGCGCCCGAGCGCACCGACCTCGGCGACGCGGTCGTCGTCCCCGGATTCATCGACCCGCACGCGCATCCGCTGATGTACGGGCAGATGATGACGTGGGTCGACTGCGGGCCGGCGAAGGCGGCGAGCATCCCCGAGATCATCGCGCTGCTGAAGGCCGCGGCGGCCGAGCTGCCCGAGGGGCGGCCGGTGCGCGGCTACGGCTACGAGCACCGCAACCTCGTCGAGCAGCGCCATCCGACCCGCTTCGAACTCGACGAAGTGGCGACCGACCGCCAGGTCTACCTCATGAACGCGTCGGGGCACGGAGGCGTCGTGAACTCGCACACGCTCGAGATCAACGGCGTCGACCGCGACACCCCGAACCCCGACGGCGGCGAGTTCTTCCGCGACGCCGACGGCGAGCTCACGGGCGAGTTGTCGGATGCCGCGTGCAACATCCTGACCGGGGTGCACGGCGTCAAGATCGGCCACCACGGGCCGAACTTCCACCTCGCCGACGAGCCGGACGAGCACCTGCGGCAATTGGATGTCGCGACCCAGCGCTTCCTCGCGGGCGGGGTCACGACGATCGGCGACGCGCAGGTGTCCCGGCGCGAGTTCGACATGTACCTGCGGCTGGCGGAGGCCGGACGGCTCGAACTGCGGGTCTCGATGTACCTGCTCTCGCACCTGCTCGACGACGCGCTCGACATGGGGCTCGTCGGCCAGTTCGGCAACGCCCACTTGAGCTTCGCGGGCATCAAGCTCTACGCCGACGGCACCCTCGGCGGCTGGACCGCGTACTTTCCGGACGGCTACGTCGGCGATCCGTGTCGCACGGGGCAGCTGTACCACGAGCCCGCCGCGTACGCCGAGCTGATCCGCAAGGCGCACGTCGCCGGCCTGCAGACCGCGACGCACGCCCAGTCGCCGACCGCGATCGAGATGGTCGTCTCGGCGATCGAGGCCGCGCTCGTCGAGCGACCCGACGACGATGCGCGGCACCGCATCGAGCACTGCGGGCTGCCGAGCCCGGGGCAGATCGAGCGGATGGCGAAGGCCGGCATCCGCCCGGTGAACCAGCCGCAGCACTACTACAACTGGGGCGAGGGCGTCGAGGACGCCATCGGCACCCCGGGCGAGCGGTTCAACCCGCTCGGGGAGTTCGCCGCGGCCGGCGTGCCGATCACCATCTCGTCGGACGCGCCGGTCGCCGACCCGATCCCGCTCGAGGCGATCCAGACCGCGGTCACCCGGGTCACGCGGCGCGGGCATCAGCTCGGATCCGACGACCTGCGGATCTCGGCGGAGGCGGCGCTGCGCGCGCATACGTACGAGGGTGCGGTGTCGCTCGGGCGCGAGGACGACCTCGGTTCGCTCGAGGTCGGCAAGTACGCGGACTTCGCCGTCCTCGCCGACGATCCGCTCGCGGTCGATCCCGAGCGGATCGCCGGGATCAGCGTGCTCGAGACCTGGGTCGGCGGGGAGCCGCGCCACCGCGCGGCCTGACGAAGGGGATGATCATGACGATGACGCAGACGCCGGTCGACCTCGCCGCCCCGTATGCCGACACCGCCGGCCGGGCCGTGCTCGAGACCATCCGCGCCTACGGGGTGACAACGATCTTCGGCATCCCGGGCACCCACAACCTCGAGCTGTACCGTCCGCTCGCCGACCTCGGCATCCGCGCGGTGACCAGCCGGCATGAACAGGGAGCCGGTTACGGCGCCGACGGCTGGGCGCAGCAGACGGGGCTGCCGGGCGTCGTCATCACGACGTCGGGGCCCGGACTGCAGAACGCGATGAGCGCCATCGGCACCGCGTTCTGCGAATCGCGACCCCTGATCGTGCTCTCGCCGGGCGTCGCGCTCGGCGAGGAGTTCCGCGACGTCGGGACGCTGCACGAGACGAAGGACGCCTCGGCCATGGTCGCGGCCATCGCGGAATGGTCGCGTCGGGTGACGTCGGCCGCCGAGGCCGTCGACGCGGTCCACGACGCATTCGAGCTGTTCCGCACCGGCCGGCCGCGCCCCGTGCACATCGAGATCCCGCTGGACGTGCTGGAGTCGCCGGCCGAGGTGCCGGCGGCTGCACGGATGGCACGTCCCGCGCCGCCGTCGGACCGCGGTGAGGCGGAGCTGATCCGGCAGGCGGCCGACCTGCTCGCCTCCGCGGCGTCGCCGGTGATCATCGCCGGTGGTGGCGCGACCAGCGCGACCGCCGAGGTCACCGCGCTCGCCGAACGGCTCCACGCGCCGGTCCTGACCACGCTCAACGGCAAGGGAACCGTCGATGAGCGCCATCCGCTCGCACTGGGCTCGAACCTGCGGCTCGCAGCGGCTCGCGCCGTCGCCGAGGAGGCCGACGTGCTCGTCGTGCTCGGTTCGAAGCTCGGGGAAGCCGAGTTGTGGGCGCCGTCGCTCCGAGCCGGCGGCCGGGTCATCCGGATCGACCGCTCGGCGGCGCAACTCGACAAGAACCTCGAGGCGACCGTCGGGATCGTGGGGGACTGCGCTGCCGTGACCGCCGAGCTCACCGCCGCGCTGCCGGTCTCGGACCGGCGGTCACCGGAGCTCTCGACGGCTCGTCGGGCGATCGCGGACGAGATCCGCTCGACCGCGCCCGACACCGTCGCGCTCGCCGAGCAGATCGCGGAGGCCCTGCCCGACGACGTCATCGTGGCCGGCGACTCGTCACAGATCATCTACCTGGCGCTCGCGAACGTGCTCGAATGCTCGAGCCCGCACTCGCTGCTCTACACGCCGACGTACGCGACGCTCGGCTACGGCCTTCCCGCGGCGATCGGCGCGAAGGTCGCGCAGGCCGACCGGCCCGTGGTGGCCGTGCTCGGCGACGGCGCACTGATGTTCGCCGTCAACGAGCTCGCCACCGCCGTGGAGCAGCGCCTGGACGTGACGATCGTCTGCGTCGACAACGGCGGGTATGCCGAGATCCGGCAGAACGAGGTGGACCGCGGCATCCGACCGATCGGGGTCGAGCTGGTGCAGCCCGACTGGGCGGCGCTCGCCGACGCCTTCGGAGCGACGGGCCGATCGGTTTCCGACCGTGCGGAGCTCGGCAGCGCCATCCGCTCGGCCATCGCGGACGGAGGAGTGCAGCTGGTGCACATTCGCCAGTAGGCCCGGTGGCACGCTCGGGGCCCGCCCGGCTCAGCCCGCGCTAGCGCCAGCCCAGCGCCGGCGCGACATGCGTGGTGGGCCTGGTCGCCGCCTAGGATGAGGCGGTGTCTCGCTTGCTGCTGGTGCTGTGCCTCGGGTTCGGCCTCAGCGCTCTGCTCTGCGGGATCCAATACGTCCTCATCCGCGCGGGCCGATTCCCGAGGAACCCCTACTTCGGATTCCCGGGCTACTCCAGCGATGCCCATGATGATTGGGCGCGAGGCCGGGCCCACGAAGCCGCCAAGCCATGGATCGGCCGCGCCGGCATCCTGGCTGCGCTCGCAGCGACCATTGCCGGCGTCGGCTTGGCGGTCGGCGCGGGGAACGATCCTTGGGATCTCTACGGTGTCGCGACCGTCATCAGCGGCGTCATCGCGGTCGGGGTCTACGGTCACGGGATGAACGTTGCTGCTCGGGGTCTCGCCGAAGAGGAGTCCGCCGCCGGGTCCGACCGCGCTGAACGAGATCGGGTCGGCGCATCGATTGCGAGTTCGGCCGAGAACGACCTGTGGGTTGCCGGACCGGTGACGTTCGAGAGCGACCGAGGCTTCAGCGAGGAGCTCGCGGCGGACCGGATCACGCGCGCTCGCGAGCTGCTCGAGCACGGACGGCAGAGAGCGGCGCTGGACTTGCTCAAGCCTGCTGCGGCTGCCGAGCGATTCCCGTTCCGGCAACGACGCGCACTCGCGGAGCTCTACCGCGAGCTCGGCTATCACGACCAAGCCGGGCGATGGGGCATCGTCCTCGACGGCTGGACGACCGACCTGGAGCAGGACCGGCTCGCGCGCCTGCTCGCCGGTCGAGATCCCTCTCCGCGCTCCGTACGCGAGTTCCTCAGCATTCCTCCGGGAACTGCCACCCTCGCTCTCGACGCCCTGGTGAGGGACCGCGTGCCGAGTTACCGGGAGCGGTTCGAGGCGAAGGTCGCACGTCAGCGAGAACTGTCGCCACCCTTGTCGGCGCCTGCTGAACGCGCCGGTGAGATCGGATTCCGTCTCGGTGTAGCCGCGGCGCTCGCGGCACTCATCGGCATGGCGGTCGTGTTCGTCATCGCGTTGCTCGGTGGCGAAACGCACGCAGTCGCCGGCGTGACGGCATGGATCGTGCTGCTGCTCTCCGGCGTCGCGTTCAACTCGTTCGGAGTATCGGCGCTCCTCGAGCGCCGGGTTCGCGCTGGAATCGCGTACGTCGGAGTGGGCTTGGTGCTGATCGGCGCCGTCGTGGCCGGATTTGCGCTGTTCTCCACGACCTGAGCGCACCGCCGCATCCGTCGCACCCGCAGGTGCCACATCCGCATCCGTTGTCGACCGACCCAGCTTTGGCTAGCGCCAGCCCAGCGCCGGCGCGACGTGCCTCAGGATCGACTCGAGCACGTGCGCGTTGTAGTCGACGCCCAGCTGGTTGGGCACGGTGAGCAGGAGGGTGTCGGCGGCGGTGATCGCCTCGTCTTCGCGCAGCTGCTCGATGAGGACGTCGGGTTCGGCGGCGTAGCTGCGGCCGAAGACGGCGCGGTAGTCGTCGATCACGCCGAACTGGTCCGAGCGGTCGCCACCACCGATGAAGTACTTCCGGTCCAGGTCGTTCGTGATCGCGAAGATCGACCGGCTCACCGAGACTCGCGGCTCGCGCTCGTGCCCCGCCTCGGCCCACGCGGCCCGGAACGCCTCGATCTGCTTGCGCTGCTGCACATGGAAGGGCTCGCCCGACTCGTCCTCCTTGAGCGTCGAGCTCATGAGGTTCATGCCCTGCTCGGCCGCCCACACGGCGGTCGAGTCCGAGCCGGCACCCCACCAGATGCGGTCGCGGAGGCCCGGCGACTGCGGCTGGATGCCGAGCGGCCCCGGGTGCGGGTTGGGGAACATGGGGCGGGGGTTCGGCTCGGCGAACCGCGCCCCGTCGATAACCTTCAGGAACACCAGCGTGTTGTCGCGGGCGACATCCGCCATCGTCCTGCCCTCGGGTGCTTCGTAGCCGAAGTAGCGGTAGCCGTCGATCACCTGCTCGGGTGACCCGCGCGAGACGCCGAGCTGCAGGCGCCCGCCCGCGATGAGGTCGGCGGCACCGGCATCCTCGGCCATGTAGAGCGGGTTCTCGTAGCGCATGTCGATCACGCCCGTGCCGAGCTCGATGCGACTCGTCTTGGCGCCCGCCGCTGCGAGGAGCGGGAACGGGCTGGCGAGCTGGTTCGCGTAGTGATGCACCCGGAAGTAGGCGCCATCGGCACCGACCTCCTCGGCTGCGACCGCGAGGTCGATCGACTGCAGCAGCACGTCCGACGCCGATCGCGTCTGCGAGCCGGGCGAGTTCGACCAGTGGCCGAACGAGAGGAAACCGATGCGCTTCATACAGGATTCCAACGCCGGGCGCGGCGGGGCATTCCGGGGGCGGCAGCAGTCGACCGGTGCTCCGATGGTCGAATCGGAGCACCGGCCCGCGGTCAGCGCACGCTCTCGAGGAAGTTCCGCGTCCGCTGGCGCTGCGGGGTGTCGATCACCGCGGCGGCCGTGCCCGACTCGACCACCACACCGCCGTCCATGAAGACGACCTGATCGGCGACGCCCCGGGCGAAGCCGATCTCGTGCGTCACGACGATCATGGTCATGCCGTCATCGGCGAGTTCGCGCATGACGTCGAGCACGTCGCCGACGAGCTCGGGGTCGAGCGCCGAGGTCGGCTCGTCGAAGAGCATGAGCTTCGGGCTCATCGCGAGCGCCCGGGCGATCGCGACGCGTTGCTGCTGACCGCCGGAGAGCTGTGACGGGTAGTGCCCGGCGAAGTCGGCGAGGCCGACCCGGTCGAGGAGCTCGCGGGCGCGGGCCTTCGCCGTGGCGCTCGGGATCCTGGCGATGCCGACGGGCGCCTCGGTGATGTTCTCGAGCGCGGTCATGTGCGGGAACAGGTTGAACCGCTGGAACACCATGCCGATCCCGCGGCGCTGGCGCGCGATCTGCCGCGGCGTCATCTCGTGCGTGGCGTGACCCGCCTGACGGTAGCCGATGAGCTCGCCGTCGACGATGATGCGGCCGCCGTCGATCGTCTCGAGGTGGTTGATGCACCGGAGGAGGGTCGATTTCCCTGAGCCGGACGGCCCGAGCAGTACGGTCACGGTGCCCTCGGGCACCTCGAGCGAGATGTCGCGGAGCACCTGGTGGGCGCCGAAGCTCTTGCGCACGCGTCGGATCTCGACGAGCGGTCCCGTCGGAGTGCGGGCGGCGCCGGCGGTGTGTGCGGTGTCGGTGGTGCTCATACGACTCGGACCTCCTTGGTCTCGGGAGCGGGGTCCGGCCCGGGTCGGCGCGCGTCGATCGCGCGGCGCAGCCGCGCGATCGGCGTCGGTGGAAGCGAACGGCTCGATCCTCGGCCGTAGCGTCGCTCGAGGTAGTACTGCGGGATCGACAGGACGCTCGTGAGGAACAGGTACCAGAGGCTCGCGACGATGAGCAGCTCGACCTGCTTGAGGTTCTGCGACGAGATGACGGTGGCCTGCGTGTAGAGCTCGAGCACCGCGATGACCGACAGCAGCGACGTGTTCTTCAGCATGGAGATGGTCTCGTTGCCCATGGGCGGGATGATCACACGCATCGCCTGGGGCAGCAGCACGCGACGGAAGGTGTACAGCGGCGACATCCCGAGCGACGCGGCCGCCTCGCGCTGCCCCTCGTCGACGGAGAGCATGCCCGCTCGCACGATCTCGGAGGAGTACGCCGCCTGGTTGAGCGTGAGCGCGAGCAGGCCCGCGGTGAACGCGCTGATGAGCGCATTCGTGTCGGCCTGCCAGAACGCGATGTCCGTGAACGGGATGCCGATGGTGAGGCTCTCGTACAGCAGGCCGAGGTACCCCCACAGCACGATCTGCACGAGCAGCGGCGTGCCGCGGAAGACCCAGACGTAGCACCAGGCGACCGAGACGAGGACCGGGTTCGACGAGAGCCGCATGCCGGCGACCACGATCGCGAGGAACGTCGAGACGACCATCGCGATGAAGGTGATCAGCAGGGTCAGGCCCACTCCGTCGAGGATGCGCGGATCGAAGACGAACGCGCCGATGGCCTGGAAGTCGATGTTCGGGTTGGTCAGCACGGATGCCGCGAACGACACGACGAGCACCAGGACCAGCGCGCCGCCGACGACCCGCCAGGGCCGGCGCAGCGGGATGGCGACGACATCGTCCTCGGTCGCGTCGAATGCCGGCGGCGCCGCGGAGGCCCGCGCGTCCGCCCCACGGGTGGCCGTCATGACGCCGCCCCCTGGTTCACCTCGGCCGACTCGACGGCGTACGCGCCGATGTTGTTGCGCTCGAGCACCTGCTGGTAGGTCCCCTCGTCGATCAGCGCCTGCAGGGTCGCCCGGATCGCCTCGGTGAGCTCCGCGTCGGCCTTGAGGATGCCGATGCCGCTGTACACGGGCGAGAAGCCGGCCGGGTTCTCCGGATCGCGCACCACATCGAAGACCGAGCCGTCGCCCGTCGTTGCCGCGGCGTACTCCGCGACCACGGCGTCCGCGACGTACGCATCGCTCTTTCCGGCACGCAGCGCGGTCTGCGCGTCGAGGTCCGACGGCAGTTCGGTCACCCGGACGGGGTCGGACCCGCAGTCCATCGCCCGGAGCAGGTCGCCCTGCACGGTCGCCTTCTGCACCGACACGGTCGTGCCGCAGAGGTCGGACTGCGTGACGATGCCACCGGGGTTCCCCGCCGCGACGAGGATGGCGAAGCCGCCGTAGGTGTAGTCGACGAAGTTCAGCGTCTCCTGGCGTTCGGGAGTGTCGTTCATGCCGCTCATGATGAGGTCGTTCTTCCCGGCCTGCAGCGACGGGATGACGGAGTCGAACGCCTGCTTGTTGATGGAGACGTCGATGTCGAGCTTCTGCCCGATGAGGCGCGCGAGCTCGGGGTCGAACCCGATCTCGCGGTTGGTCTCGTCGTACATCGCCATGGGCGGGAACGGGATGTCGACGGCGATGTCGAGGCGACCCTTCTCGGCGATCGCCTCGGGCAGCAGCGCGGTCAGCTCGGGGTCCGCGGTCGTCGAGATCTCGTCGCCCTTCGGGAGGTCGGGCCCGCCGCCGGCGCCGCCGGCAGCTCCGGCGGAGGCGGTCAGCCCGGAGCATCCGGTGAGCACGAGGGCGGCGACGGCGGCGGTGGCGCCGATCGCGGGAATGAGGCGGCGGGTGATCATGGTGACTCCTTCGTCATCGGGTGCTGGGCTGAGGGGAGGTTGCGTCACACCAGTGCGCGGGCCATCGCCGGCGCATGGGTGGCGAGCAGGTCGTCGTACGTCTCGCGCCGCGTGACGAGGCGCGCGGCGCCATCCGCGACGAAGACGATCGCGGGCTTGAGCGCGCCGTTGTAGTTGTTCGACATCGTGTAGGCGTAGGCGCCGGTCGCGGCCATCACGACGAGGTCGCCGACCCGGGCCGGCGGCATCGGGGCGCCGTCGACGAGCAGGTCGCCCGACTCGCACTGGCGACCCACGAGTTGCACGGTCTCCGTCCACGGCTCGAGGAGCCGGTCGGCGAGCACCGCCTCGTAGCGCTGGTGCGTGAGGGCGATGTCCATCTGGTCGGCAAGGCCGCCGTCGACGGCCACGAAGGTGCGTCCGGTCCGCTTGACGGTCGTAGTCCGGTACAGGGTCACGCCCGCGCGCGCCACCATCGAGCGGCCGGGCTCGATGAGCAGCCGCGCGTCGGCGGGAAGGTTCGCTCGTGCCGCGGCCACGATGGCGTCGAGGTAGTCCTCGACGCTCGGGGCGTGCTCGTCGTAGGTGTACGAGACGCCGAGCCCGCCCCCGACGTCGTACGTGTCGAAGGTGCCGATGGTCGAGATCTTGGCGACCGCCTCGGCGAACTGCGCGGTGTCGAGGATCTGGGAGCCGATGTGCAGATGCACGCCTTCGAACCGCATGAGCGGGTGCGTGCGCATGCGACGGATGGCGCGCTCCGCCTGGTCCCACGGCAGGCCGAACTTCGAGTCCGCGCCCCCGGTCGCCTGCGAGGCGTGCGTCTTGGCATCGACGCCCGGGATGACGCGGAGCAACAGCTTCTGCGGGCGCTGGAGCAATCGCTCGAGGCGGTCCAGTTCGTCGTCGTTGTCGACGATGATCGTGTCGATCCCGGCGTCGAGCGCCATGCGCAGCTCGGCGTCGGTCTTCGCGTTGCCGTGGAAATGCAGACGCGACGGGTCGACGCCCGCTGCGAGCGCGAGCTGCAGCTCCCCGCCGCCGGCGATGTCCACCGACAGCCCTTCGTCCTGCGCGAGGCGGTACATGCCGACGGCGGGGAGCGACTTCGAGGCGAAGAGCACGTCCGAGTTCGGCCATCGCGCCCGCAGCCCGTCGACGAAGCGGCGGGCCTGCCGGCGCAGCCCGGATTCGTCGTAGACGTGGAGCGGCGTGCCGAACCGCTCGGCGAGCTCGGTGACGGCCACGCCGCCGATCTCGAGCACCCCGTCGGGCGTCGCGGTCGCCTCCTCGGGCAGGATGCGCCAGAGTTCGTCGAGACGCGTGCCCACGGGGGCCGGCCGGTTCGCGGTCATTCGTTCCTCCTCAGTGGCGTCTTCGCCATCGCGATGGCCAGCCTAGGAAGATCACGCCTCCACTGGGTTGGAGATGTGCGATAACTTCGGCATATGAGTGCAGCGCTTTCTCCAACGGAGGTGCCCGCGGCGATCCCCCGCACGACGTTGGCCCAACTGATCGACCAGCTCGGCCCGAGGACCATCGCCGCGATCGGCCCGGCCGACGCCTCCATGGCCGTCACGGGCACGGAGTTCCTGGACATCGCCGACGAGATCGCGGATGCCGCCGGCACCTTGCTGCTGGCGCCTTCCACCGCATCGCTGAGCACGGCCCGCCTCGCGGCCGTCGCCGCCGCCGCCGCGGACGCCGGCGCGGCGGGCCTGGCGCTCAAGTGCAGCCCCGATCGGGTCGGGGCGATCGCGGCGATCGCGGAGTCGACTGGATTGACGATGCTGCGGGTCGCCGACCGGATCAGTTGGCGCCTCCTCGACGCGCAGCTCACGCACCTGCTCGGCGAGTCCGACGCCACGCTCTCGACGCCCCAGGATCGCGGTGCCGAGCCGCTGTTCGCGGTGGCGAACGAGCTGGCGGAGCACTTCGGCGGGTCGGTCGCGATCGAGGACCTGAGCCGCAACATCCTCGCGTACTCCTCGGTGCCGGGACAGCTCATCGACGAGCTGCGAACCCACGGCATCCTTGCGCGGCGGGTGCCGGCCTCGCCGTACAACGACGACCAGTACCGCACCGTGCTGCGGTCGGATCACCCGATCAAGTACCCGCGGCTCGGCGACGAGGAGCCGCGCGTCGCGTACGCGATCCGGGCGGGCGCGGTCCCGCTCGGCACGATCTGGGCGATCGACGCGTCAGGCGACGGTCCCGTGACCGATGAGCAGGCCGAGCGGATGCGTCGCGCCAGCGCCCTCGCGGGGGCCCACCTGCTGGACGACCTCCGGGCGCACGCGACCAGCCAACGACCCCGGGAGGATCGCCTTCGCACGCTGCTGACCGGCATCGACCTGACCGGCACCGAGTTCGCGGAGCTCGGCATCCCCGAGGAGCCCGGTGCCGCGCTCCTCGCGTTCGACGTCCCGCACGCCAGCCCGACCGCGGTCGCGCAGCTCCGCTCGACGGTCATCCGCCACCTCGTGCTCCACCGACCCGACACCGTCGCCGTCGCCCACCGGGGACGCGTCTACGCGCTCTTCACAGCGGGAGACACCGATGAGGCCGTCCGAGCCGCCCAGCCGCTCATCCCGCTGCTGGACCGACTCGTCGGGGCGGGCACCCTCATCGCGGTGGCGGACCCAGTGCACCGCTCGGGCGCGGTCGCGGGCGCCCGTGAACTCGCAGACCGGTTGCTCGAGGCGGCGGCCGACGATCCCCAGTCGGGTGCCGGTCGGGTGGTGACCACCTCGAGCGTCCGCCCCCGGCTCGTCATCGAGCGGGTCGCGGAACTGTTCGCCGACGCGGACGAGCTGAGCGACCCGGCCCTCGAAGCGCTGTCGGCGGATCCGTCGACCCGCCGCGTCGCCGAGACGCTCCTCGTCTGGCTCGAGTGCTTCGGCAATGTCGCGCAGACCGCCGATCGATTGGGGGTGCACCAGAACACGGTGCGACACCGGTTGCGCCGAGCCGAGGAGGAGCGCGGCATCCGTCTGGATCGACCCGACCGGAGACTCGCGGCATGGCTGCAATTGCGCGCCACCGGGTTGGCGCCTGCCTGACCTCCCGTCGAGTATCGTCGCCGAGGTCGATCGGTCGGTTCACGTCTCATTGCGTGCCGTCCCGGTCACAGCCCCCAGTAGTACGCGGCCGCCGACCCGTTCGCATTGCTCGCGACGGCCTTGACGGTGACGAAGGTGTGGGGTCCGGGACCGACCGGGCACGGCACCGGGATACTGACCGAACCCGACGGCCCGAGGCCGGATGCCAGCAGGATGAACCCGCCCGTCGCCTGGTAGTCGCCATCGGTGTAGGCGTAGGAGATGGCGACGGTGTTGCCCTCGCGGGCCTGCCAGCCGAACCCGAGGGTGACGACCTGTCCGGTGGGGTTCTCGCCGCAGCTTCCGCGTGCGCCCGGCTCCATGCCGATGATGCCCGGACTCTCGGACGAACCCGCCCCGCTGCCGCCGTCGGGGGCGGCCTGACCGCCCCCGCCACCGCTGCCACCGCTTCGGGCCCGCGCTTCCGCCTCGCGCGCGGCAGCCTCCTTCGCGGCAGCCTCAGCCGCTGCCACGCCCGCCTTCTGCGCTGCGACGACGGCGTCCGAGGCATCCTTCACCAGGTGGAGTGCGGCCACCACGTCGTCGGCGGTCGCGAGATCGGCGATCGCTCGGGTGAGCGCATCCCTGGATCCGCCGGCGAGGGGGCTCGCATCGATGAGTGCGGCGGCTTGGCCCTCGGCGCTCGCGACGAGCGCGCGGAGGGCCTCGGTCACGTCGGCGAAGCTCGACGCGACCGCATCGTGATCCCCGCCCGCGATGGCGAACGCGAGTCGGATGCGCGCATCCTCGAGTGCCGCCGCGGCATCCGGATGCACTGTGGCCCCGAGTGAGCCCGTCAGTCCGGCGAGCTCCGCATTCAGCCCGGCTGCCTCGTCCTTCGCCTCGGCGAGTGCGTTCGCCTCCTCGGCGACCCGCTCCGCGGCCGCCTGCATGGCGGCGACCTCGAGCGCATGCTGCCGGTGATGCTCCTCGACGGCGACCGCGGCGACCGGGATCGACACGGCACCGACGACGACCACCAGGCCCCCGGCGATCGCGGCCATCCTGACCCGCTTGGGGAGCGCCGCGAACCGACCGACGAACTGCACGATCGCCTCCTTGGCGGTCATGCCACGAGCCCGTACGCCGTGGCGTTCGCGACGAGGTTGGATGCCGCGTGCACGACGATCGACGGTGCGGTGCGCCGGGTCGCCATGGCGAGGGCGCCGAGGACGATACCGGCGAACAGCGTCGCCGCGGTGAGGGCGACGCCGTTCACGCCCGCGAGGCTCTGGGGGAGGTGGAGCGCGGCGAACGTCGCGGCGGTGATCAGCACGGCGGCGTTCGTCGCCCGGAAGCTGCGGATCTGGTCGGGGTCCGGCCCGTCGAACCAGCGCTTCAGCGAAGGCTGCAGCATGCCGCGGAAGACGACCTCCTCGATGAACGGCGCCGCGATGACCGACAGGATGAGGCTCGGAACCCAGATCGCCGGTTCGGGCGTGACGAACACGTTCGAGTCGAGACCGCCCGGGTCGCCGAACATCAGCAGCGCGAGGTACACCACGACGGGCTGGATGAACCAGATGGCGGCGAATGCGGCGGGGATGCCGAGCAGGTCGATCCACCGGAAGCTCAGCCCGTAGTCGCGGATGAGGTCGCCGGTGCCCCATCTTCGCGACACGACCACGATCCAGGCCGTGACGAGCACGGGAAGGGCGAAGACGATCGCCAGCCACACCGGGTAGCTCACCCATTCGGCCGGGAGCAGCGACGGCCCGAGGATGCAGAGGGCGAAGATGCCGACCCCGACGAGGGCATGAAGAAGACCCCACCGGCGGGTCGACGGGGTCGCGGATGACGGGGCGGTGATGAGGTCTATGCCGCTGACTGTAGCGGACGGCGACGCAGCAAAACACTTTGGCACCGCCGACTTCTTGACGGGCCCGTCCGGCGTCGGCTACCGTCCTGCCAAGACGATTTGGCAAAACGTATTGGCAACTCGTCCCAAGAGGGTCTGCGTTCCTGTCACACATGAATCGAATGGAGTCGAAGTGATGAAGCTTCGCACAGCACGATCGGGGCGGCCCGGTCGCCGCACGCTCATCGCAGCGGCGTCGGTGAGCGCCGCCGCACTCGTCCTGAGCGGCTGCGGCGTGGGCGGCTCGGGGGAGGCCGCATCCGACACCGACGAATTGACCGTCGTCGTCGAGGGCGGCGGCAAGGCCGAACTGCAGCCGATCGCCGATCTCTACAAGGAGGAGACGGGCACCACGGTGACGCTCGTCGAGTTGCCCTACGCGGGCCTGTACGACCGCGTCTCGTCCGAGCTGCAGGCCGGCCAGCCGTCGTTCGACGTCGCCGCACTCGATGCCATCTGGCTCCCCGCGTTCGCGCCGGCGCTCGCCCCGCTCGACGACCTGTACACCGACGACGTCGAGTCCGACCTCTTCGGCGGCCTCGTGAGCGAGGCGAAGGTCGACGACAGCTTCGTCGGCATGCCGGTGTGGACGAACTCGGAGATCCTCTTCTACCGAACCGACCTGTTCGAGGACGCCCAGAACATGGCCGACTTCGAGGCGGAGTACGGCTACGCGCTCGCCGCGCCGACGACCTGGGAGGAGTACCGCGACGTCGCGGAGTTCTTCACCCGCGACACCGACGGCGACGGAACCGTCGACCTCTACGGCACCGACGTGAAGGGCGCCGTCGAGACGGAATGGCTCGCGACCGTCTCGCAGGCCGGCGAAGAGACCATGGTGCTGGATGCCGCAACCGGCGAGGTCACGATCGACAGCGCCGCGCACCAGGAGGCCCTCGACTTCTACGTCAGCCTGCTGCCCTTCGCCCCGGCCGGGGCGGCCCAGCTGGACTGGGCGGGATCGCAGAACCTCTTCTATCAGGGCAACCTCGCGATGATGCGCTTCTGGGGGCACGCCTACCGGCAGACCCCGGACGACTCCCCGGTGATGGACTCCATCGGCGTCGCTCCGATGATCGGCGGACCCGCCGGCGTCGCGGGCGTGCCGGGAGCCTGGTACCTGTCGGTCCCCGCCTCCGGGGCGAACCAGGATGCCGCGAAGGAGTTCGTCGCGTTCGCCTACGAGCACAACGCCCTCGCGGCCGACACATCGCTCGGGCTGGTCGCCCGGAAGAGCGCGTTCGAGAGCAAGGCGGGCGAGCCCGGTTTCGAGAACTACCCGGCGCTCGTGACCACCCTCGAGGCGCCGCAGTCGCTCCCGCGTCCCGCGACGCCCGAGTGGCAGGAGATCGTCGACTCGGTGCTCGTCCCGCTGATGCAGAAGGCCGTCGAACCGGACGCGGACACCGCGCGACTGCTCTCCGAGGCGAAGTCCCAGATCGAAGCGATCGTCGAGTAGACGGCCGACCCGGAAGGCAATCGTGGAGACACTCGCTCCCCAGGCCCGGGCGGAGGCGGCTCCGGCCGCCCCCGCCCCGGGCCCCGGCGGCCCGACCCGTCGTCCCGCTCGACCGCGCCGGCACCTCAGCAAGGACCGGGGGGACCGACGATTCGCGCTCCTGCTGCTGGCACCGGCCGCCCTGTTCCTGACGGCGTTCGTGCTGTGGCCGCTCGTGCGGTTCGTCTACGACAGCTTCTTCGAGATCTCGCCGTTCGCCGGCGCATCCCGCACGTTCGTCGGCTTCGCCAACTACGCGACCGCGTTCGCATCCGACGCGTTCCAGTCGGCATCGCTCCGGACCCTCGTCTACACGATCGTCGTGGTGACGGCCGAGTTCGTGCTCGGTCTCGCGGTCGCCCTGCTCTTCACGGCGCTGGGGCGTCGCTCGGCGCTCTTCCGCACGGCCTTCATGTACCCGCTGATGATCGCGCCGGTGGTCGCCGGCCTGCTGTGGCGGTTCCTCCTGATCGACAACTTCGGCATCGTCAACCAGCTGCTCTTCGAAGCCGGCATCATCTCCAGTCCCGGCCAGATCCAGTGGCTGAGCGACCCGAACATCGCGTTGTTCTCGGTGGCGATCCCGGACATCTGGCTCACGACCTCGTTCGTCACCCTGGTGCTCTTCGCGGGACTGCAGAACATCCCGGGGGACGTGATCGACGCCGCCCGCATCGACGGAGCCAGGTATCCGCGGATCCTGTTCAGCATCATCATCCCGCTGCTGCGACCGGTGATCGCCGTCGCGCTGATCGTCCGCGGCATCGACGCGGCGCGCGCCTTCGACATCATCCTCATCCAGACGGATGGCGGACCCCAGGGCAGCACGACCACCCTCAGCCTTCTCATCTACCGCACCATGACGCGGTTCGGCGATCCCGGACTCGCGAGCGCCATGGGGACGGTCTACCTCGTCGTGATGCTGGCCGTGGCGATCGCCGCGATCATGCTCATCTGGCGACCCGGGAGCAGCGCACGATGAATCCACTCGAAACCCGAGGCAAGAGCCGCATCCTCCTGTGGGTGCTGCTGGCCGTCGCCATCGTCATCTACGGCTTCCCGTTCCTGTACCTCCTGCTCACGTCGTTCAAGACGCCGCTCGACGCGATCTCGGTGCCGCCGTCGATCCTGCCCGAGACGTGGACCCTCGACAACTACGTCGCCGCACTCACGAGGGGCGGTGTGCCAGCGGCGCTGATCAACAGCGTCACCACGGCCGTCGTCTCGACCGTGCTGTCGCTGGTCCTCGCCGTACCCGCCGCCTACGCGATCACGCGCTTCCGCACGCCGAGCGGTCGGGTCTTCATCGTCGCCGCACTGGTCACGCGGATGGTGCCGACCATCGCCGTCGGCGCGCCGCTGATCGAGGTGATGCGCACCCTCGGGCTCACCGACACGTCGTTCGGACTCGCACTCGCGCACACCACCGTCTCGCTTCCGCTGTCGATCTGGCTGATGGCGAGCTTCTTCGAGGCGGTGCCCGATGAGCTCAGCGAAGCGGCCGAGGTCGACGGCTGCAGCCGCGTCCAGGCCATGGTCCGCGTCGTCCTGCCGGTCGTGTCCGGCGGCTTGGCGGTGACCGCGATCTTCGCGTTCCTCGCGTCGTGGAACGAGTTCCTCTTCGCCTTGCTGCTCACCTCGGTGCGTGCGCAGACCACCCCCGTGGTCATCGCCAACTTCCAGAGCCAGTTCGGGCTCGACTGGGGCGGCATGACGGCGCTCGCCGCCATCTACTCGCTGCCCGTCATCCTGTTGACCCTGTTCCTCCAGCGGCACATCGTCGCCGGCCTCACCCTCGGCGCAGTCAAGGGCTGAGCCTCCGATCCGAACGGACGACCATGTCGAGCACCACCACGTACGACGTCACCGCCTGGCCCGACGGAGACCCCTTCGACGACATCGGGGCGGTGATCAACAGCATCATCGCCGACGTGAAGCAGCGCCAAGCGGCGTCGACCACCGACGACGGAGGGAAGCCCGGGGCGGTCATCACCATTCCGCCCGGCGACTACCGCCTGCGCACGCAGGTCGTGATCGACCTCAGCTTCCTCAGGATCGAGGGGGCCGGACACGGATTCACCTCGTCGAGCATCCGCTTCAACGTCCCGCAGGAGGAGTGGCCCGAGCTGCACGAGCTGTGGCCGGGCGGCAGTCGCATCATCGTCGACCTCCCGGAACGCGATCTCCGCGAGGAGGCCGACGGGGCGGCGTTCCGCATCGCCCGCAGCGGCAGTCCCCGCATCAGCTCCGTCGAGCTCTCGGGGTTCTGCATCGACGGCCTGCACTTCACGGGCGAGGGCCCCGCCGGGAACCCCGAGAACTCGTACGTCAACGGCAAGACCGGCATCTACGTCGCCGACGCGAACGACTCCTTCCGCATCACCGGCATGGGGTTCGTCTACCTCGAGAACGCGATCACCGTGTACCACGCGGATGCCCTCTCCATCCACGACAACTTCATCGCCGAATGCGGCAGCTGCATCGAACTGCGCGGCTGGGGGCAGGCGTCGAAGATCACCGACAACCTGGTGGGGGCCGGCTTCACGGGCCGATCGATCTACGCCGAGCACCACGGGGGCCTGCTCATCACGGCGAACAACGTGTTCCCGCGTGGCGCGAGCAGCATCCACCTGCACGGCGTCACACGGTCCAGCGTCACGAACAACCGGCTGCACTCCTTCTATCCGGGCATGGTCATCCTCGCCGCGAACAGCTCGGAGAACCTCGTGGGATCGAACCACTTCCTGCGGGACCAGGAGCCGTGGACGCCGTTCCTGGACGCGGACAACGGCCTCGACGATCGCTACGGCCTCCTCACGATCAGCGGCGACGACAACTCCGTGATCGGCAACCACTTCTCGGAGATCGTCGAGGCGCACCGCATCCGGCCCGAGGGCGCGACGCCCGTGATCATCAAGGTGCTCGAGGGGAACGGCAATTACATCGCCGCCAACCACATCGTCGCGAAGGATGTCACCGTGGGCTCGAGCGACTCCTGCTTCGCCGCGCAGGTCGACGCGCTGCTGGCGACCGACGGCGACCTGCCCCTGGAGGTCACGACCGTCTCCGTCGAACCCAGCGCCGCCCGCACGACGATCCTCGACTCCGGCACCGAGGCGCAGGTGCAGGCGGACCGCACGGTCAACGCCGTCAGGGCCCTGCCGCCGCTTCCGGCGGCGTCGCCCGACGTGTCGGGCTCGAAGGTGGTACGAACGTGAGGGGTCGACGATGACAGGGAGCCGGGTGTCCGAGAAGACGAGCGGAATCAGGGATGTCGCCGCGTTGGCCGGCGTGTCGCCGACCACGGTGTCGCACGTCCTCAACCAGACGCCGCACACCCGGGTGAGCGAGGAGACCGCGGCGCGCGTCCGTGCTGCGGCCGAGGAGCTGGGATACCGGCCCAACCGTCTCGCGCGAGGCCTGCGGACCCAGGCATCCGACATGATCGGCCTGCTGACCGAGGAGATCGCGACGACCCCCCACGCCGGACGGATCATCCTCGGCGCCCAGGAGGAAGCCAGCCGCCGAAACCTCACCCTCGCCATCATCAACTCGGAACTGCACCCCGATCCCGAGATGGACGAGTCGCAGATCCAGGCGTTCCTCGACCGGCAGGCGGACGGGATCATCTACGCGACCGTCTACCACGACGTGATCGAGGCGCCCGAGAACCTCCTCATGCGTCCGGCCGCGCTGATCGGTGCGCGGGACACCGCCGGCTCGATCCCGGCCGTCCTGCCCGACGAGCGCGGGGGCGCGGCATCCGTCGTCGACATGCTCGTCGCACGGGGACACCGCCGGATCGGCTTCGCCGCGAGCGCCGACGACGTGCCGGCCACCCGCGGTCGCCTGCAGGGATACCTCGACGGGATGGCGCGGGCGGGGCTGTCGACCGACGGCCTGATCGTCGAGGGGGGATCGGACGCGCGCGGCGGCTACCGCGCGACGCTCGCGCTGCTCGAGCGCGAGCCCACGGCGGTGTTCTGCTACAACGACCGCATGGCGATGGGCGCCTACCGCGCGGCCGCCGATCGAGGACTGCAGATCCCGAGCGACCTCTCGGTGGTCGGCTTCGACGACCAGGCGCCGCTGCCGGAGAGCCTGTTCCCGGCACTGACGACGGTCGCACTCCCGCACTACGAGATGGGTGCGTGGGCGGTGGCGGCGCTCGCCGACCTGATCCAGGGAACCCGCGACGGCCAACCCCGCGCCGCCGATCCCGAGGTGCTCGAGTGCCCGCTCATCGAGCGGGACTCCGTCGCGCCGCCGCGCCGCCGAGCCGCGGCCTGAGTACTCGGAGGGGTTCGGGCGGTCCAGCAGACCCTCGCCCGAACCCCTTCGTTCATCCGTCCCGTCCAGCCTTTCGCCCACCGTGAGGACCCACATGCGACCCAGCCTGCATTTCACCGCCCGACGCGGATGGATCAACGACCCCCACGGCATCACCTGCCGTGACGGTCGGTACCACGTCTTCTTCCAGTACGTGCCCGACCGCACCTCGTGGGCGCCGAACTGTCACTGGGGGCACGCGACCGGTCCGGATCTGCTGTCGTTGACGGAGGGACCGGTCGCCATCGCACCCGGTGACGGTGACGACGGCATCTGGACGGGGTGCCTCGTCGAGGACGGCGACGACACCGTGATCTTCTACACGGCCACGTCCGTTCCGGACTTCGGCATCGGTCGCATCCGTGCCGCCTTCCCGTCGGACCCGGAATGGCGGGACTGGCGCAAGGGCGACGTCGTCGTGGAGGCGCCCGCCGGGCTGGACCTCATCGCGTTCCGCGACCCGTTCGTCCGCCGCGAGGGATCCGGCTGGCGCATGTTCGTCGGTGCCGCCCGTCGCGACGGCACCGCGATGGCCCTGTCCTGGACGTCGCCCGACCTGCGGACGTGGTCGTACGACGGCGTGGTGCTGTCACGCTCCTCGGCCGAGCGGGAGCCGGTCTGGATGGGCGCGTTGTGGGAGTGCCCGCAGTTCGTCGAGGTCGACGGGGTCGAGGCGATGGTCTCCTCGGTGTGGGACGCCGACACGCTGCACTACGCCGGCTACGCGACGGGCACGTACCGGAACGGCCGGTTCGACGCGGTCGGATGGGGGCGCCTGACCTACGGTGACGGGTACTATGCGCCATCCCTCTTCTTCGACGCGGAGGGCCGCCCGTGCCTGACGTTCTGGATCCGAGGCATCGCCGACGAGGAGGCCGGTTGGGTCGGCGCGCACAGCGTGCCCTTCCGGCTCTCGGCAGCCGGGGGAACGCTCGCGGCGGAACCGCACCCCGACGTCGCGCGGCACCGCGGCGATCGTGCCGTCGACGGACGCATCGCCGGCCGGGCGGCCGACATCGAGTGGACCGGGCCGACCGGCGAACTCACCGTGGCGAGCGGCGGGGAACGCCTCGTCCGGATCACCCGGAACCGGGATGCCGCGGTGGTGACGATCGGTTCCGAGGAGTGGACGGTGCCCGCCGCGGACGGACTGCGCCTCATCCTCGACGGGCCGGTGCTCGAGCTCGCTTCACCGGCCGCGCTCTTCAGCGCGGCACTCAGCCCGGCCGGTGACGACCTGCACGTGCGGGCATCGGCGGGCGCCCTCGAGGTCTTCCCGCTGACGGGCGACGCTCGGGTTCCCGGCGCCGCCGGCTGACCTACTCGAGCAGCTTGCCCGCGACCGACACCTCTCGGTCCATGAGCGCCGCGATCTCCGCCGGGATCGACGGGATCTCCTCGCGGGTCACGCCGGTCGTGGGCGACCAGACGAGGTTGACCTGCAGCGCGGCATCCGTCTCGGGGAAGTCGGAGCGGTTGTGGCATCCGCGGGTCTCGCGTCGTTCGAGCGCGGCCTCGAGGGTCGCGCGAGCGGCGAGCGCGGCCGACTTGAGGTCGAACGCGTGGGCGAGGTCCTGGTAGCCGGCGAGGTCGGGGTGCACGCCGATGTTCCGCGTGCGCTCCTCGATCGCGTCGAGCTCAGCAAGGCCGTTGAGCAGGCCCTGCTCGTCGCGCACGACGCCGGCGTGCTCGGTCATGGTGTTCCGGATGGCGCGCTGCAGGGCGCGCACGTTCTCCGCGCCATCCGCTGCGAGCAGGTCGTCGATCTCGGCGCGGGCCGCGGCGACCGCAGTCGGCGAGCGGCGCTGCGCGGCGAGCCCGCGCGAATACTCGGCCGCGGCCTGGCCCACGGTGCGGCCGAACACGAGCAGCTCGATGAGCGAGTTGCCGCCGAGGCGGTTCGCGCCGTGCAGGCCAGAGGAGGCCTCGCCGATCGCATACAGCCCCGGCACGTCGGTGCCGTGGTCGTCGGGGCGCACCCACACGCCGCCCATCGAGTAGTGCGCGGTGGGCGCGATCTCGATCGGCTCTTTCGTGATGTCGCGCATCTGCAGCTCGAGCATCGTCTGGTACACGCGGGGGAGGCGCTGCATGATCGTCTCGCGCGGCAGGTGCGAGACATCCAGCCAGACACCGCCATTGGGGGTGCCGCGACCCTCCTTGATCTCGGTGTAGGCCGCGAGGGCGACGCGGTCGCGCGTCGAGAGCTCCATGCGCTCGGGGTCGTACTTCGACATGAAGCGCTCGCCGCGTCCGTTGGTGAGGATGCCGCCCTCGCCGCGCGCCGCCTCGCTGATGAGCGTGCCGGCCGCGTTCTCGGGCTCGAGGATGCCCGACGGGTGGAACTGCACCAGCTCGGGGTCGCGCACCCGGCCGCCCGCCTCGACGGCGAGGCGCCACGAGTCGCCCGTGTTCTCGTCGCGGCGCGACGACGTGCGACGCCAGATGCGGTTGTGGCCGCCGGCGGCGAGGATGACCGCGTCGGCGTGGATGAGGTAGCGCGTGCCGTCTTCGAGGTCGAAGCCGTAGGCGCCGAATACCGCGCCGTCGTCGTTGACGAGGATTCGGGTCACGTAGACGGTGTCGAGGATCGGCACCCCGAGCTGGGCGGCCCGGTTGACGAGCGTGCGCTGGATCTCGAGCCCCGTGTAGTCTCCCGCGAACGCCGTGCGGCGGTACGTGTGCGCGCCGAAGAAGCGCTGCGAGATGCGACCGTCCTGCTCCCGGGCGAACGGCATGCCGAAGCGCTCGAGGTCCTGGATGCCGCGGGCTGCGCCCTTCGTCACGATCTCGACGGTGTGCGGGTTCGCGAGGAGGTAGCTCTCCTTCAGCGTGTCGGCCGCGTGCTGCTGCCAGCTGTCGTCGGGGTCCATGGTCGCGAGGGCGGCGTTGATGCCGCCGGCCGCGAGGGCGGTGTGCGCGTCGGACTTCGCGCGCTTGCCGAGGGTGAGCACGTCGACGCCCGCCTCGGCGAGCTCGATCGCGGCGCGCAGGCCGGAGCCGCCCGTGCCGATCACGAGGACGGTCGTGGAGATCTGGCGCTCTGCAGTACTCATGTGATCCACGGTAGGTAGGCGCCGCGGATGCGTCCAATGCATCTTTTGTGTCGCCGCGATGCGCGTACGCTATCGACATGAACCTCGAGCAGCTCCGATCCTTCGTCGAGGTCGCGCGGTTCGGCAACTTCACGCGTGCCGCCGAGGAGCTCTACCTCTCGCAACCGTCGCTCAGCCGCCAGATCGCCGCCCTCGAGCAGAGCCTCGGCGCGGAGCTGTTCCACCGCGCCCGTGGCGGCTCGACGCTGACGGCGGCGGGGGAGTCGCTGCTGCCGCTCGCGCGACGCATGCTCGCCGACGCCGAGTCGGTACGTCGCGAACTCGCCGAGCTGGCCGGCCTCGAACGCGGCCGCGTGCGGCTCGGCGCGACGCCGACCCTCTGCATCAGCCTCGTCGCCGAGGTGCTCAGCGCGTTCCACGCCGAGCATCCGGGCATCGAGCTGCACCTGTCCGAGCAGGGGTCGCGGGGGCTGCTCGACGAGCTCGGCAGCGGCGAACTCGACCTCGCGCTCATCGTCACCTCGGATGCCACCACCGCCGAACGCTTCACCGTGACGCCGCTGCTCGTCGAAGAGCTCGTCGTCGTGTCATCCGCCGCCGCCGCGCCCGTGACGGACGGCCCCAGCATCTCGCTCGCCCAGGTCGCGCGCCTGCCGCAGATCGTCTTCAGCTCGACCTACGACCTGCGGTCGACGACGGATGCCGCATTCCGCGCCGCCGGGCTCACCCCCGAGGTCGTGCTCGAGGGCGCGGAGATGGACGCCGTGCTGCGTTTCGCCGAGCGCGGCCTCGGGGTCGCGATCGTGCCCGCGATGGTGCTCATCGACCGGCCCGGGCTGCGTGCCGTGCGACTCGAGGCGCCGACGCTCGAGCGCACGATCAGCCTGGCCAGACCGGCGGATGTCGCGCCCACCGCCGCGGTCGACGTCATGCAGCGCACCATCGCCGAAACGGCCACGGCGTTCGCCGGGCGGGCCGGGGAGACGATGCGCGTCGCCGGCGGCTGAGAAAGCGCCGCCGCCGCGCGCGAGCGCGCCGAACGGTGGAGCTTCCAGGTGCTCAGGAGGACGACGCCTCCGCCTGCTCGAGCTCGTCGTCGGACAGCATCCGCTGGTCGGGATCCGGCGTGCCGTCCTTCGGCTCGAAGCGCAGTCGCTCCATGTACGGCGTCGGCTGGTTGCGGCGCGCGTCGAGGAACTCCTTGGCGTAGTAGGCGCGGGCCGCGTCGACGTCACGCTGCCCGTCGACGATGTCGTGCGCGAGGTTCAGCGCGAGTCGGTTCGCCTCCTCGTCATGGCAGGTCGCCGACAGCTCGCCGACCGTGCGCCGCGCGACGACGCTGCCGTCGAAGCGGGCGAGGTCGCTGAACTTCGACGGCGGCACCGGGTAGTCGATGATCGACTCGACGGAGTCGAAGTGGGGCGCCGGGAACTGGTGCTCCCAGAACGCACGCGTGGCCACCACCCGCTTCCATTCCCCCACGTCGAACCAGGTGAGCTGCGACGGCGTGACCTCGTGCGGCTCGCCGTACGTGTCGACCACGAGCTGCGCCGCCTCTCGCGACTCCTCGGGCCAATCGGACAGGACCTCTGAACTGTTCATCCCGCGATGCTCGCCGCCGGTGGGCCGAGCGTCGATGGCCTTGCAGGTCGCTGCGCGTGGTGCTACCGGGCGGTCCGCTCGGCGGCACCGCACGGCCGCGACGCTGGTCGCGGCGTCCGGCGCCCCCTACTCTCAGACCATGACGACATCGCGTCCGTCGCCGGCGGTCGGCGTCGAGGGGGTCAGTCGATGAGCTTCACGCTGTCGGGCCGCGGCGTCGTGCTGGGCGTGGCCTCCCTCGTGCTGAAGGAGGGGGCGACGATCGAGGGTGCCCTGGAGGTCGTGCGCGCCGCGGTCGATGCCGGCGTGGTCGCGATCGACACCGCGCGGGCGTACGCGACGGTCGACGACGACGCCGCGGGCGAGCGGATCGCCCAGGTCGCGCGCGAGCGGTCGCCGAGCCTTCCGATCATCACCAAGGCCGGTCACTTCCGGCTGGGGCGGGCCGCCTGGGACTCCGACGGCAGCGCCGAACGCGTGCGCGCCGACGCCCTGCGCAGTCGCGAGGTGCTGGGGGCGCCGCCCTCGCTCCTGCTGCTGCATCGCGCCGACCGCGTGGAGGACCTCGAGGCGTCCGTCCGTGAGCTCGCAGCCCTGCGCGAGGAGGGGGTCGTCGAGGCGATCGGCCTGTCGAACGCGTCGATCGAGCAGCTCGACCGCGCCCGCTCGATCACGACCCTCGACGCCGTCGAGAACCGCTTCGCACTCGGGATCGATCGCGCGACCGAGTACCGCTACTGCGTCGACGCCGGCATCCCGTTCCTCGCGTACGCGCCGTTCGGCGGCCCCCGTGCAGATCCGCTCGCGACGCACGTGCCCCGCGTCGCCGCGATCGCCCGGAACCTGGGTGTATCGGTGCACCGATCCGCGCTCGCCGCGATGCTCGACGCCATGCCGGGCGCGTGGCCCGTCATCGGCTCGACGCGCGTCGAGTCGGTGCTCGACTCCATCGCCGCGGCCGAGCTCGCGGTCGACGACGAACTGCGCCGAGCGTTCGCCGACGACCTGCGATCGCGGGACGTCGGGCTCGGAGCGTAGGCCGCGGCATCCGCTCGCCATCACGATGCCGCAGGATCGACGCATGCCCACACCGGCCGCCGAGTTCATCGATCGCACGCTGGAGGCCGAAGGCTCGGACGAGCGCGCCGAGGAGGCGGCGCGGCGCATCGGCGCCGGCCTGCCGTTCACCGGCGCCTCGGTCGGCGCGGTGCGGGGTACGGTGCGCGACGCGCTGCGGCGGCATCGGGGGATGACGCATGACGAGGTCACCGCGCTCGCCTCGGAGCTCTGGTCGGAGCCGGTCTACGAACGCCGGCTCGCCGCCGTCGTGCTGCTGCAGTCGAACGTCGGCCTGCTCCGCGCGGGCGACCTGACCCGGCTCGAGGGCTTCCTCCGCGATGCGCGCGTCGACCAGCTCGTCGACCCGCTCGCTCGTGACGTCGTGCGTGCCTTGGTCGAACGGATGTCGGGCGTCGACGCCGACCGCGCGCGGCGGATCATCGACCGATGGGCCGAAGCGGAGGATCCGCAGCTGCGGCGGGCGGCCGCGATGCAGTGACCGCGCGGAGCGGTGCGCCCGCCCCGACGGCGATCACCTCGCCAACTCGTCGCCCGCCCACGCCGGCACGAACGGCGCCGTCGCCTGCTCGAGCCATGACCACAGCTCGTCCTGGCGCGACCCGATGCGCGTGCTCGGCGCCGCCTGCGTGACGCGGCCGATCTCCACGTACCCGCCGTGCAGGTCGCGGTGCGCGTCGCCGAGCGCGAGCTCGACCGCGTGCCGGGCGGTGATGTTCGGCGTCGTCGCTCCGGGCAGCAGGCTCATGGCGGGCATGAGCCGCCGCCACACCCAGTACATGTAGCCGGGCATGTCGCGGCCGAGTCCCGTGCCGGCGACGAGCCCGGGGTCGTAGGTGTTGAGTCGCCGGCCGTCGGCGGCCAGCTGCGCGGCCCACGGGTTCGAGAGCGTCACGAGGGCGAGCTTGCTCGACGCGTACGCGATGCCGCCCTGTTCGCGCTCGTCGGCGAACCGCTCCTCGCCGGTCGCGGGCGGCGCGGCGGTGGCGAGGTCGGCGGGCGCCTGCCAGACGGGGTCGGGGACGAGGTTGAACGAGGCGCGCTTGCCGCGATGCGTCGACGACCCCAGCAGCACGACGTGGCCGTCGGGCGCGAGCAGCGGGCGGATGCCGCGGAGCAGCAGGTGCTGCGCGATGACGTTCACCGTGAACGTCAGCTCCCACCCCTGCGCGCCGCGGCGGCGCCGGTCGGTGAACTGCGTGCCGGCGTTGAGGACCGCCGCGTCGATCGAGCCGACCTGTCCGTCCGCCTGGAGGGCGCGCACGTCCTCGAGCGCGGCCGCGACGGAGTCGAGGTCGGCGAGGTCCGTATGCACGGTGTGGGCGGTGAGGCCGGCGTCGCGGGCGACGGCGGTCGCGGCATTCGTTCGCACCGCGTCGCGGCCGAGCAGGACGAGCCGAGGGCGGGACGGATGACGCACGAGGTGGCGCAGCATGCCGGCGCCGATGCCGCTCGTCGGGCCGGTGAGCAACACGGTCGGGGAAGTGATGTCAGTTTGTGTCATGACTTCCACGATACGCTGATGTCACAATGTGACACAAGAGTAGGATCGCTGCATGCCCCGCTGGCCCGAGAACACCAGAGCGCGACTCGTCGACGCCGCGTTCGGCATGTTCGTCGAGCAGGGCTACGCGGGCACGACCGTCGAGCAGATCGCGACGCGTGCCCGGGCGACCTCGCGCACCTTCTTCCGCCACTTCCGCGACAAGGACGAGGTGCTCTTCGCCGACGACGACGAGCTGCTGCCCCACCTCGTCGAGTCGATCGCAGGCAGCACCGCCGCCGACTCCGGCGGGATGATGCGCGCCGCCCTGGGCGCCCTCGCCGACCGCATGGAGCCCGGCCGCCCGCGGCTGCGGCAGCGGCAGCGCATCATCGAGCAGGATGTCGGCCTGACCGGGCGGGAGCTCGCGAAGCAGGCACGCTGGCAGCACGCCGTCGTCGACGCGCTGCTCGAGCGCGGATTCGATCGCGACGACGCCGAGATCCTCGCCGCGATCGGCTTCGCGCTCTTCACGGGCGCGCTGCACGAGTGGCTCGAGGGTCAGGACGACGACGGCCGCTCGCTCCGCGACCACGTCGAACGCCGCTTCCCGAAGATCGCCGACGCCATGAACCGGCCCGTCCCGAGCTGAGGTCGGGTCCGTCCCGCGCGGCGCCGGCCACCCCCGCGTCCAGCGGGCGACCCGGTGCGCCGCCCGCCGAGCGGGGGTAGCCTGAAACATCGGGGTGCCCCCGCATCCCGTCGAGGATCGGCGCGACCGATGCCGACCCTCGGAACCCGTGCCGAACCGGGAGCGACCGAGCGATGTCCTGGGATGACGATTCCTTCGCCGGTTTCGGCGAGCGCCATCCCGGCCCCCGCGCGACCAGATGGCAGATCGCGGGCCGGGCCGCCGGCTACGTCGGGCTCGTCGTCGGCGTGATCGCGCTGCTCGTCGCCGCGGTCATGCTCCCCGGCGTGCTCGGGCTCGGCAGCAACCCGGCCGGCTCCGTGTCGACGCAGGCGCACGTGCCCCGCGTCGCACTGCCGCCCATGGCCGCGACGGCCGAGCCGGAGGACGCCGCGGAGGCGGACGCGCCGTCGGAGGGCACCGTCGACGGCCTCACCGGCCCGCCCGCCGTATCGGGTTCGGAGACCGGGCCCATCGACCGGGACTGGACGGCGCGCACCGCGGAGGCCACGGGCATTCCGCAGCGCGCCCTCGCCGCCTACGCGCAGGCCCACGGCGTGGTCGCGCGTGAGGACGCGGAGTGCGGCGTGGACTGGGCGACGATCGCGGCGATCGGCGCGATCGAGTCGAACCACGGCCGCCATGGCGGGGCGAGCCTCGACGACCGCGGCCGGGCGCTGCCCGAGATCATCGGGCGGGCGCTCGACGGCAACGGCGTCGCCACGATCACCGACACCGACGGCGGACGACTCGACGGCGACACCACCTGGGACCGGGCGGTCGGGCCGATGCAGTTCATCCCGTCGACCTGGGCCCGGTGGGCGAGCGACGCCGACGGCGACGGGGTCGCCGACCCGCACCAGATCGACGACGCGGCCGAGACCACCGCGCGGTACCTGTGCGCATCCGGGTCGATGCGGAGCCTCGAGGGCTGGCGTGCAGCGATCTTCTCCTACAACCGCGACGGCGACTACGTCGACGCCGTCGCCCGCGTGGCGAACGAGTACGCGGCCGCGGTCGGCTAGGCCCGCCCGGTGTCCGACATCGAGCTGGCCCGCATCGCCGGCGGCACCGTCGCCCTCCACGACGCACGCCGCAAGGTGCGCTGGAGCGTCGACCTCGAGCCGTTCGAGATCGGCGTCTACCCGGTGACGCAGGAGCAGCTCGCGGAGATGATCGGCGAGACGGCCTCGCACCCGCGGCGACCGGCGACCGGGGTGAGCTGGCTGCGCGCCATCCGCTTCTGCAACGCCGCATCGCAGTGGGAGGGCCTCGACCCGGCGTACACGTTCGACGGCGAGGAGGTCGCCTGGCACGTCGAGGCCGACGGGTACCGGCTGCCGACGGAGGCGGAGTGGGAGTTCGCGTGCCGCGCGGGCTCGACCGGTCCGGACTACGGCCCGCTGACGGAGATCGCGTGGACGAGCGCCGACGGCGTGAGCGCGCCGCAGGAGGTCGGCGGCAAGCTGCCGAACCTCAACGGCCTCTTCGACACGCTCGGCAACGTGTGGGAGTGGTGCTGGGACCTGCTCGATCCGGCCAGGTACGACGACTACCGGGTGTTCCGCGGCGGCGGGTTCGCCGACGACGCGTGGAGCGTGCGCGCCTCGACGCGGCGCGGCGGCGCACCGCGCATGCACCACGAGGACGTCGGCTTCCGGGTGGCTCGCGGCGGCTTCGAGACGACGGATGCCGCGCAGGGCTGGTCCGCGCAGGCGGACCTCGAGCGAGCCGCCGTGGACGGCCCGCTGCCGTTCGGCTGGACGCCGCGGCGCTGAGCCGGGCCAGGCGGCCCGCCCGGTCGTAGGATCATGACATGCCGCCCACGAGGAGGACGTCGCTCGACGCGCTCGCCGCGTTCGTCGCCGTGGCCCGCGCGGGCTCGGTGACCGGCGGGGCCGACGAGCTGGGCCTCACCCAGTCGACGGTCTCGGCGCAGTTGCAGGCGCTCGAGCGCGAGCTGGGGTACCGCGTCTTCGATCGCACGTCGCGCGGCGTCACGCCGACGAGCCGCGGCCGGGCGCTGCTCGCCCGCATCGGCGGGGCGATGGACGCCGCGGTCGACGCGGTCGCGGAGGCGACGGGTGCCGGCGCGGCCGAGCACACGGTGTTCCTGGGCGGCCCGGCGGAGTTCCTCTCCACGGTCGTGCTGCCGCGGCTGCGCGAGTGGGCGGGCGCGGACCTGGACGTGCGGGTGCGGTTCGGCGAGACGCCCGAGCTCCTGACCGGCCTCGAGGCATCCGAGCTCGACCTCGTGGTGAGCACGACGCAGCCGCGCATGCGCGGGATCGAGTTCGCGCCGCTCGTGGACGAGCAGTTCGTGCTCGTCGTCGCGCCGGCGCTGCTCGACGCGTTCCGCCGCGACCCCGATTCGGTGCCCGTCGTGGCGTACGGCGACCAGCTGCCGATCATCCGCCGCTACTGGCGGTCGGTCTTCGGTCGGCGGCCCGCCGGACTCCGCGCGGTCGCGATCGTGCCCGACCTGCGGGTGCTCGCCGGCCTCGCGGCCGACGGCGTCGGGATGACCGTGCTGCCGACCTACTTGGCCGAGCCGTACCTGGCGGCGGGCCGGCTGGTCGATCCCGTCGACCCGGCCGACCCGCCGCTGAACACCGTGTACCTCGCCCGGCGCCGCTCGCGGCCCGGCGCGAACCCCGCGACGGATGCCGCGGCCGAGCGACTGCACGCGCTGCTGCGCGCCTGACCCGCCCGGTCAGGCCGACAGGAGCGCCACGACCTCGCGGCCGACGCGCGTCGCCGACTGGGGGTTCTGGCCGGTGACGAGCCGCCCGTCGACCACGACCTGCTCGGTGAAGTCCGGACCGGGCACGTGCGTCGCGCCCTTCGCCTCGAGGGCGTCGGCGAGGAGGAACGGCACCACGTCGGTGAGCTCGACCGCGGCCTCCTCGGCGTTCGTGAACACCGCCACGCGCTTGCCCGCCACGAGCGGCGTGCCGTCGGCGAGCGTGATGCCCACGAGCGCGGACGGGCCGTGGCACACCGCGGCGACGACGCCGCCCTGCTCGTACACGGCGCGGCCGACCGCGTTCACGGCCGGGTTGTCCGGGAAGTCCCACATGGTGCCGTGGCCGCCGACGAAGAGCACGGCGTCGTAGCGCGACGCGTCGACGTCGGCGAGCTTCGGGGTGTCGGCCAGCTGCGCGGCGATCGACGGGTCGGCGAAGAACGCGTTCTGCGCGGCATCCGTCTCGTCGCGGCCGACCTGCGGGGGCACGCCGCCCGCGATCGAGGCGAGGTCGACGCGGAAGCCGGCCGTCGCGAACTCCTCCCAGGGGTGGGCCGCCTCGCCGGCGTGGTACCCGGTCGGGCGGAGGCCGCCCAGGTCGTCGTGGCTCGTGAGCACCAGCAGCACTCGCTTCTCGGTCATCGGTGGATCTCCTCGGTTGCGTCGTTCTCGATGGACGACTCGACGGTACGGAGGCGGCGGCATCCGGAACCAACCGGTCGGGCGATGCCCGCCATCGGGATTCCGATCGCCCGGGCGGGGTATGGCACGATGCCGGGGGCGGCCCGCGATGCGGCGGACCGGCCATCCGATGACGCGAGGAGGCGACGCGGTGAACGAGGAACGCGAGATCATCGGCCAACGGGACGACCCGGCCGTGCCGAGGTACGCGGGCATCGCGACGTTCGCGCTGCTGCCCCGCCCGGACGAGGTGGAGCACGCCGACCTGGCGGTGCTCGGGATGCCGCTCGACTCGGGCACGAGCTTCCGGCCCGGCGCCCGGTTCGGTCCGGCGCACATCCGGGAGCACTCGCGCCAGCTGCACCCGTACCACCAGGTCCACGAGACGTACCCGTTCCGCGACCAGCAGGTCGTCGACGCGGGCGACGTCGCGGTCGGGCCGTACGACCTCGCGCAGGCGGTCGAGCGCATCCACGCCGAGGCGTCCCGGCTCGTGCGGCAGGGCACGAAGGTGCTCGCGCTCGGCGGCGACCACACGGTCGCGCTGCCGCTGCTCCGGGCGGCGGCCGCGGCGCACGGCCCGCTCGCCGTCATCCACTTCGATGCCCACCTCGACACGTGGGACGTGCTGCACGGCGCGAGCCTCTGGCACGGCTCGCCCTTCCGTCGCGCGGCCGAGGAGGGCCTGCTCGATCTCGAGCACTGCCAGCACGTGGGCATCCGCAGCGGCGTCTACGGGCCGGACGAGTTCGACGACGATCGGCGCGCGGGCTTCGAGCTCATCCGCAGCGACGAGTTCCAGCGGCGTCCCATGGAGGAGATCGCCGAGCAGGTCCGCCGGCGGGTCGGCTCCGGCCCGGTCTACGTGTCGATCGACATCGACGTGCTCGACCCGTCGCACGCGCCCGGCACGGGCACGCCCGAGGTCGCGGGCATCACCACGCGCGAACTGTTCGCCGTGCTCCGCGGTCTCGCGGGCCTGCCCATCGTCGGCGGCGACGTGGTCGAGGTCGCGCCGGCGTACGACCACGCCGGTATCACGGGCCTCGCCGCTGCGCACACCGCGTGGGAACTGCTGACGCTGATGGGCCTCAGCGCTCGGACGTGACGCAGCCCGGCTCGACCGGATCGCCGGCGAAACGCGCGGCGGTCCACTCGATCAGCTCGGGCACGAGCGGCGAGTCGGGCTCGACGAGGGGGACGTGGTCGCGGCCCTCGTACACGCGGTAGTCGACCTGCTGGCCGGCCGCGCAGAGGTCCTCGACGTACGCGTCCTGCGCGGGCCGCACCACGAGCTGGTCGGCCGCGCCCTGGCCGAGCAGCAGCGGGGCGCTGATCGTGGGCGGCGGCGTGTTCTCCTCGAGGCGCTCGCCGAACGGGCCGGTGGTCGGGTCGGCGGCCCTGATGTCCGGGTCGCGCGAGAGGCCCAGCACGTCGAGAACCGACACGAAGCTGCTCGGTTCGGCCAGGCAGCGTTCGGCCATCTGCCGCACGGTGACCTCGGCGCCCGGGCGCACGTACTCCCGGTACGTGACATCCGGGTAGATCCCGGTGTACGCGGCGATCACGAACGCCTCGAAGATCGACCCGCCGGTGACGTTCGGCAGGTTCTCGATGAGGCCGGTGAGGTTCGACGCGGGCGCGAGGGCCGCGACGCCCGCCAGGTCGAGCTCGGGCGCGTACGCGTCGGCCAGCGCGCCGGTCCAGAGCGCGGCGCCGCCGCCCTGCGAGTGGCCCCAGACGACGGTCTGCTCGCCGAGCTTCGCCTCCTCCAGCTCGGATGCCGCGCGCCGGGCGTCGAGCGCCGCGTGCGCGCTCGGCCGGCCGATGAGGTACGGGTGCGGTCCCGGCGTGCCGAGGCCGAGGTAGTCGGTCGCCACGAGCGCCCAGCCGTTGTCGAGGATGTCGGGCAGCAGGAACAGGGCGCCCGACTCGAAGGGCTCCTCCGCCAGCGACGGCGCGCACGGCTCGGCGAAGCCGGTGGTGCCGTGCGTCCAGTCGATCACGGGGAAGTCCTCGCCCTCGGCGGGCACCACGACGAGCCCGCTCGCGACCGCGGGGTCGCCCGCGTGATCGGTGGTCGTGTAGAGGATCCGCCAGCCGACCGCGTCGTCGGGCACGCCGCGCTCGAACGGTTCCGCGCGGACGAGCCGGCCCGGCTCGTCCGGCACGTCGCGGGGCGCGGCGTAGAACTCGTCGACGACGGGCGACCCGCCCCGCAGGGTCGCGCTGAGGGATGCCGCGCCGACGGCCAGGAGCACGGCGACCACGGCCGCGATGGTGCGCGCCCACCGCCGCACGCCCCTCGGCTCCGCGGCCGGCCGGCGCTCCGGTGCGGTGCCGCGGAGGGCGTGCCATGTGAGCAGCAGCCCCACGATGATCAGCCGCGCCCCGAAGACGACCGCGACCACGAGCAGGGTGATGTCCGGCCACAGCAGCGCCAGGAGACCGAACACGATGCCGGCGACGCCGAGCAGCGCCGCGGACGCCCGGGCATCCCACGTCGCGCCCCGCCGGAACGCCGCGAGCAGCGACAGTGCGCCGTTCACGAGGAGCGCGACGGCCACCACCGCGGCGACCGTCCTCACCGTGAGTCCCGGGAAGACGAGGACGAACACGCCGGCCGCGATCCACAGGATCGCCGTGACGAGCCGCCACCGCGGCATCCGTTCGCCATCGTCGGGTTCGCCGCCGCCCGCGAGCTCGAGGATGCCGCTCAGGATCAATCCGACGCCGATGAGGATCGCCAGCACGCCGAGCGACGTCGTCGGCCGCGTGAGGATGACGGCGCCGACGATGATCGACACCACGCCGATGACGGCGCGGACCCATCGCGGCAGGCGGGCGAACCACGTGTCGATCCTGGTGATGCGTGCTCCTCCGAGGTGGGCGCCGGTTCGCCGGTCTCCGCGGCGCGGCGGCGTTGCAGGCGGGTGTACAGCGTCACGGCGATGTTCGAGACGAGGGCGTAGATGATCGCGGTGCCCGCGAAGCTCTCGGCGGGGAAGATCGAGGCGGCCAGGCCGATCGCGAGGCCGGGGTTCCGGTTCGCGCACGCGATCGCGAGCACGACCGCATCGGTGCGGTCCGGACCGCCGAGCGCGTGCCCGACGGCGAGGCCCGCGGCCGTGAAGCCGAACATGACGAGCAGGGTCGCGAGCGACAGCGCGCTGAGCACGGCCGGGAGGACCAGCACGAGCAGGGCCAGCAGGGCGACGAGCATCACGCTGTTCGCGATGGCGACCATCCGGTTGCCGAACCGCTCGGCGACGCCCGGCCAGAGACGGCCGACCACGAAGCCCAGTGCCAGCGGCAGCAGCACCTGCACGAGCATCGCCCCGGCGATCGTGAACGGCGACAGGCCGAACGGGCGGTCCATGAGCCGGCCGATGAGGTCGGACAGCAGCGGGATCAGCACCGGGGACAGCAGCGCGACCGCGAAGGCCAGGCCGTAGGCGTACGTCGCGCGACCGCCCGAGCCGATCTCGGTCCGGGGAAGGAGCGCCGGGATCGGGGTCAGCGCGATCACCACGAGCGCCACCTCAGCGGCATGCGGGAAGTCGAGGTACACGTGCGCCGCGAGCGCGATGACCGGCATCACCACGAACATCGCCACGATCGAGAGGAACAGGACGCGGGGACGGCGCAGCACCGACAGCAGGTCGTCGGGCCGGGCCGAGAGCCCGTAGCCGAACACCGTCAACGCGACCGTGACCTGGATCGTCGTCGAGACGATCGACAGGATGTCCATGCGCGACCCCTCCCGCTAGCCCGTGACGCCCGAGCTCGCCGGCGATGCGGTGCGCACCACCGCGGGCAACCACCGGTCGAGCGACTCCCACACCGCCGCGCGCACCGGCGCCGACGACAGCGTCACGTCGTGCAGCGCGCCCTCGATGCGGCGGATCGAGACGTCCAACCCGAGGTCGGCGGCACGCCGGGCGACGCCGCCCACGTCGATCGCGGTGTCGGCGAACCGCATCTGCTCGGACCAGATCGGCTGCAGCATGCTGCGCGCGGAGAGCAGCACAAAGATGGGGATGCGGATGCCGAGGCCCTTGGCCACGGTCGCATGGCCACGCAGCACGGCGTTGAGCCATCCGCGATTCGTGCGGAACCCGTGCTCCGGCCGCCACTCCCGCTCGTAGGTCCACTCGCCGCCGAGCTCGGCGGAGACGGTGCGGCTGTAGAAGCCGAGGTCGACCTCGGGGAACGGCGCGTGCGGATGGACCGCGGCGCCGACCTGGACGACCGGCTCGAGCAGCGCGCGACCGACGGCCCGCGTCTGGAATTCCAGCCACGGCGCGTTCAGCACGAGCCCGTCCGCGACCTCCGGATGCCGCGAGGTCCAGAGGCTCAGCGTCAGGCCGCCGGTCGAGTGGCCCATGAGCACGAGCGGTTCGACGGCGCGCGTGCGGATCACCTCGATCGCCGCGTCGATCTCCTCGTCGTACGCGGACAGGTCGTCGACGTACCCCGGCGTCTGGTGCGGCCGGAGGCTGCGCCCGTACTTGCGCAGGTCGAGGGCGTGGAAGCGACCGCCGCGACGGACCCAGTATTCGGCGAGCTCCCGCTGGAAGAAGTAGTCCGACCAGCCGTGCACGTACAGCACGTCGAACCGCCCCGGACCGTCGATCACCTCGTCGCGCACCCGGCGGACGAGCGTCGCGATCACCGGACCCTCGGCGTCGGGGGCCAGCTCGAGCTCGAGCCGCTCGTACGGCGGCCCGAGCACGTCAGGTGTCCAGCGATGCACGGCGGACTCAGCTTCCGGAGCGGGTCGCCGCGACCAGCGGCAGCGTGTCGATCGGCATGGTTCCTCCCCGGTTCCCGACGGCCGATGTCTCACCGCCAACGGTAGGGAGCCGAGGGTGTCGGCGAATCCCGGGAATGCGTAGTCTTCTGCCCAAGGCCCGGATCGCATCGGCCGGGCCGCACGGACGAGGCTCCCGGGGGTGGTGCGCATGCTCGGCCGCGCCCGCGAGCGATCCGCCCTCGACGCGCTGGTGGCCCGCACCCGCGACGGTGCCGGCGGGGCGCTCGTCATCACGGGCGACCCCGGCATCGGCAAGACCGCCCTCCTCGACCACGGCGTCGCGGCGGCGTCGGGCTTCCGCATCGCGACCGCCACCGGCGTGCAGGCCGAGCGCGAGCTGCCGTTCGCCGGGCTGCAGCAGGTGCTGAGCGCGATCCCGGATGCCACCGACCGGCTCCCTGAACCACAGGCGCAGGCGATCCGCGTCGCGCTCGGGCACGCCGACCTGCCGGCGCCGCGGCCGTTCCTCCTCGGCATGGCCGTGCTCGGGCTCCTGACCGAGGCGGCGCGCGACCGCCCCGTGCTGTGCGCGGTCGACGACGTGCACTGGCTCGACGCGTCGAGCGTGCAGGTGCTGGGCTTCGTCGCCCGACGGCTCGAGCGGATGCCGGTGGCGGTGCTCTTCGCGAAGCGCGCGGGCCTCGACGTCGAGGGCGTCGACGGCATCCCGGCCCTCTTCGTCGGCGGACTCGACGAGGCCGACGCGAGGATGCTGCTGCGCTCCGTCGCCGGCGGCCCGCTCGACGAGGAGGTCGTCTCGCGGATCCTCGCCGAGTCGGGCGGCAACCCGCTCATGATCCGCGAGGGCACCAAGGCGAGCCTCCTGCACGGAGCTCCCCTGCCGCTCGGCTCGGACGGCGTCGCGGTGCCGATGGTCAACCGGCTGGAGCGCGCCTTCGCGTCGCGGATCGCCCGGCTCCCCGGGCACGCGGCGCGCGTGCTGCTCCTGGCGGCCGCGGACCCGACCGGCGATCCCCGGCTGATCGCCCGGGCCGCGACCGTCGTCGGCTGCTCGATCGACGACCTCGCGGAAGCGGAGGCGGTGGGGCTCGTGCGCGTCGGGCAGCGGCTGACGTTCGAGCATCCGCTCGTGCGTTCGGCGGCCTACGGGCGCGCCACCGCCGAGGAGCTGCGACACGCGCACGCGGCCCTCGCCGAGGCCACGGACCGGCAGCGCGACCCCGACCGCCGGGCCTGGCACCAGGCGCTCGGCACGTTCGGGCTGTCGGAGTCGGTCGCGTCCGCGCTCGAGCAGTCCGCCGGTCGTGCCGGTGCGCGCGGCGGCTTCCTCGCCGCGGCCGCGTTCTACGAGCGGGCCATGCACGTCGCCGAGTCGCCCGCGACCCGGCTGCGCTGCGCCGTCGCGGGCGCGACCGCGCTCGAGCTCGCCGGAGCCCAACAGCGCGCACTGCGCATGCTCCGGGAAGCACGGTGGGATGCCGAGGATCCCGCCGACCGGGCCCGTCTCGACGTGGTCCGGGGCCGGCTGCTCTTCACGCTCGAGCGGAGCGAACGACCCGTCGACCTGTTCCTCTCCGCGGCGGAGACCCTCGCCGCGCGGGACCCCGCCGCCGCGCGGGAGGCCTATCTCGACGCCCTCTCGGCGGCCACACTCGCGGCGTCCGGCGAGGACGGCCGCGACATCCGCTCGACCGCCGAGCGCACGCGCGACGCCCCGCCGGCCGCCGCCGATGGCGAGCGGACGATCGACCGTCTGCTCGAGGTGATGCGCGACCTCGCCGTCGCCGAGCCCACCGAGTCGCTGCCCGCGCTCGGTCGGCACCTGCGCGAGTTCTCGGATGCCGCGGAGGAACCCGGCCTCCGCGCACGCTGGCTCTGGATCGCGAGCCGCCTCGCCGCCATCGGGTGGGACGACCGCCGCTGGGCCGACTTCATCGACGAGGGCGTCGCCACCGCGCGGTCCGCGGGCGCCCTGACCGCGGTCGCCGCGACCATCACCACGGGCGTGTCCCTCGAGCTCTTCCGGGGGCGTGGCGCGCACGCGCGGGCGCTCGCCGACGAGGCGCTCGAGATCTGGGACTCGATCGCCATCCCGCGCGCCGCGTACGGCAGGGGCGCCATCGCCGCCTGGGAGGGCGAACCCGACGGCGTCGAGCTCCTCGACCGTGCGCTCGAGGACGGCCGACAGCGCGGCGAGGGCATGGTGCAACCCCTCGTGCACTGGGCGCGAGCGCTGCATGCCGTCGGCGGCATGCGATACGACGAGGCGCTGCCGCACGCGATCGCCGCGGCGCGGTACCCGCTCGTGATCGTGTACGCGACGTGGGGACTCGTCGAGGCCGTCGAAGCCGGCTCGCGCGGCGACGACCGCGCGGCGGCCGAGGACGCCCTGCGACGCCTGCGCGTGTCGACGGATGCCGCGGGCACGGACTGGGCGCGCGGCGTGTACGCCCGCTCGGCAGCCCTGCTGGCGGTCGAGCCCGAGGAGGCCGAGCGCCTCCACGTCGACGCGCTCGACCACCTCGCTCGCACTGGCCTCCTCGCGGAGCAGGCCCGTGCCCACCTGCTCTACGGGGAGTGGTTGCGCCGGCAGCGCCGTCGCGGCGACGCGCGGATGCACCTCGACCGCGCGCTCGCGGTGTTCACCGAGATGGGGGCCCGCGCGTTCGCCCGCCGCACGAGCGCCGAGATCGCCGCGCTCGGCAGCGCGTCGGCCTCCGCGACGGAGTCGGGGGAACTGTCGCAGCAGGAGATCGCGGTGGCCCGCCTCGCGAGCGAAGGCCTGTCGAACGCCGCGATCGCCACGCGCCTGCACCTCAGCCCGAGCACGGTCGACTACCACCTGCGCAAGGCGTTCCGGAAGCTCGGCATCTCCTCGCGCGCCCGACTGCACCTCGCGCTCGCCGAACGCGACGCCGACGCCGAGCACCGGGCGGCGGCATCCGACCGCTGACGACTACGCGATCGCGTGGTGCGCAGCGCGGCGCGGCGAACGTACCGTCGGAGCATCGTCACCCGACCAACGGGATCCGGGATCAGGAAGGCGAGGCCCCGCACGATGATCGACCTGGCCGAAGCGACGCTGACGGAAATTCTCGTCGCGGCCGCCGCCGCCCTCACGATCGCGTTCGCGCTCGGCGTCCTCGTGGTGCTCCTGCTCCGGCGGCTCGCGAGGCGCTGGAACGTCACCGTGCTCTCGGGCCGGCTCTGGCAATCGCCGGTCGTCGCGATCGTCATGCTCGCCGCGATCCAGCCGGTGGTGCAGGAACTCGACCGCCGCTGGGCGTCCGGGCTCGCGCAGGTACTGGTCATCGCGCAGATCTGCGCCGTGGCGTGGCTGGCGATCGTGCTCGTCCGCACCGCGGCGAAGGGCGCGCTCGCCAGGCATCCGGAGACCGGTCTGCGCGACGAACGGTCGCGTCACCTGCGCACCAAGATCGCGCTTCTCGAACGTGTGGCCATCGCCGTGATCGGCACGCTCGCCGTCGGCGCCATCCTCTGGACGTTCCCGTCGGTCCGCGCCGTCGGCGTGACGCTGCTGGCGTCGGCGGGCGTGCTGTCGATCGTCGCGGGACTCGCCGCGCAGACCATCCTCGCGAACGTGTTCGCCGGCATCCAGATCGCGTTCACCGACGGCATCCGCGTCGGCGACATCGTCGTGATCGACGGACGCCAGGGCCGCATCGAGGAGATCACGCTGACCTACGTCGTCGTCGAGGTCTGGAACGAGACGAGCCTGATCCTGCCGTGCACGTGGTTCATCACGACGCCGTTCGAGAACTGGTCGCACTCGGGTGACACGGCGATCGGCGAGGTGCAGCTGACGGCCGCATGGGAGGTGCCGGTCGGCGCGCTCCGCGACGAGCTGAGGCGCGCGGTCACGGCGAGCCCGTACTGGGACGGACGCGTTGCCGAGCTCCGCGTGGGCGACACCTCGCCCGACGGGGTGGTGCTCCTCGCCCAGTTCAGCGCCGCCGGCGACACCGTCGAACTGCTCCGGTTCGAGGTGCGCGAGGCGCTCACTGGCTTCCTCGCCGCCCACCATCGCGACGCCCTGCCGCGCGTGCGGCAGGAGCGCATCGAGACATCCGCGCAGAAGGGATCGACATGACCGAGCTGACCGGCGTGAACCTCGGCAACTGGCTCGTCCTCGAGAAGTGGATGGCGCCCGAGCTGTTCGCGGGCACCGACGCCGAGGACGAGTGGCACCTCACCCACGCCCTCGACGACACCGCGCGGCGCGAGCGGTTCACGGTGCATCGCGACACGTGGATCACCGGCCGCGACTTCGCCTACCTCGCCGGCCGCGGCGTGCGGCTCGTGCGACTGCCCGTGCCGTACTTCGTCTTCGGCGACGTGCCGCCCTTCGTCGGCTGCATCGAGTACGTCGACCGCGCCTTCGACTGGGCCGAGCGGTACGGCATCCAGGTACTCCTCGACCTGCACACCGTGCCCGAGAGCCAGAACGGGTTCGACAACGGCGGGATCTGCGGGGTGTGCCGTTTCCACCAGCATCCCGAGCACGTCGAGTTCGCGCTCACCGTGCTCGAGCGACTCGCCGCACGCTACGGCGACCGGCCGGGGCTGTGGGGCATCGAGGTGCTGAACGAGCCGATCTCGCCCGAACTGTGGGCGCTGCTCGACGTGCCGAAGCGGTATCCGGCCGTCGACCCCGAGCGCGCCGCCGGATCGGAGGGCGTGCCGACCGCGTTCCTCCAGTCGTTCTACCGCGACGCGTACCGGCGCATCCGGGCGGCGGCGCCCGGCGCTCGGGTCGTCTTCCACGACGGGTTCCGCATGCGCGAGTGGCTCGACTGGTTCGACGGCGAGGGGTTCGAGAACTTCGCGGTCGACACCCACATGTACGTGATGATGGCCGGCCAGCGCGACCTCGACGGGTACCTCGAGTACATCGCGACCACCTTCGGCGACACCCTCGCCGAGGCGACCCGCCGGTTCCCCGTGATCGTGGGGGAGTGGTGCCTCGACACGAAGCAGGCGGCGCTTGCCGAGATGGGCGACGACGAGCGGCGACCGTACAACCGCACCATCGCCGAGGCGCACCTCGCCGCGTTCGAGCCCGCGACCGCATGGACGTACTGGAGCTGGCGGATGCACGTCGACACGCCCGAGCTCGACGTGTGGGACTTCCTCCGCGCCACCGAGGCGGGCTACTTCCCGCGCCGCCTCGAGGGCGCGTCCGGCGAGGCGTCGGATGCCGCCTGACGAGACGGCGTTCGTCGCGCCGGTGGAGCCGGTGGCCTGGGGGCGAAGCACCTACACCGTCATCCGCATCCCCGAGGAACTCGCCGACGCCGCGCGCGACGCGGGGACGCGTCGCCTCGAGGGGACGATCGACGGCGTGCCCGTGAACCTCGCGGTGACCCGGGCGCCCGTCGTCGACGGCCCGTTCGTGTGGGCCGGGCGCTCGCTGCTGCGCCGCCTGGGCGCCGAGGCCGGGGCGCCCGTCGAGTGCCGGCTGCGGCCGGCACATGACGACGACGTGCCGGTGCCGGCGGATGTCGCGGCGGAGCTCGCCGCTCGGGGCGTGCTCCAACGGTGGGAGGGGCTGCCGCCCGCGGACCGACGGCGGCGGCTGTACCCGATCGAGTCGGCCGCCCGGCCGGAGACCCGAGTCCGACGCATCCGGGCGCTGGTCGAGGAGCTCGACGGTGGGTCGACTCCGGCGGCACCCCGCGTCAACCCCTGACGCCGCGGCGGCGGCCGTGCCTAGGTTTGGCGGCACGGCAATGAGAGGGGGCCATCATGGCTGACTTCGGAAACCTCGGTGACAAGGCGAAGGACTTCGCCGACAGCGAGAAGGGCGAGGACCTCACCGATCAGGGCCTCGACCGCGCGGACGACGCGGCCGACACGGTCTCGGGCGGGAAGTTCGACGAGCAGACCGACGCCGCTCGCGACGCGGGCGACCGCAGGTTCGGGCAGTAGCGCGGTTCACGGCGCCGCTGGGGATCTCGTCCCCGGCGGCGCCGCTTTGCGTCCGGGCGCGGTCACACCACGAGCAGGTACACGCCCGAGGCGAATGTGAGCACGAGCACGATCCGCTCGAACCACGTCGCCGAGATCCGGCGGGCGATTCGCCATCCGACCAGCGCGCCCACGACCAGGGCCGGCACGAGCACGAGGTTGAGCAGCAGCGACTCCGTCGTCATGAGGCCGAGCCCGACCGAGAACGGCACCTTGAACGCGTTCACGACGAGGAAGAACCACGCCGCGGTGCCGAGCACGGCCTGCACCGGCAGCCGGGAGGCCACGAAATAGAGCGACATGACCGGTCCGGCGGCGTTCGCGATCATCGTGGTGAAGCCGCCGAGGGGTCCGAAGACGTGACCCCACCCTCGTGCGATCGGGCGGGCCTCGGATCCGGACCGCCGCTGTCGTCCGATGAGCCCGAGGCGGAGCACCACCAGCAGCACGAGAATGGCGCCGATGATGCGACGGACCGCGGTGTCGTCGGCGTACCACAGCACGACCACGCCGAGCAGCACGCCGACGACGACGGAGGGGACGAGCTGTCGGAGGACGCCCCAGTCGGCGTGGGCGTGGTACATCCGCACCGCGATGAGGTCGCCGACGAGCAGCAGGCCGAGCACGGCGCCGGTCGACGCCCTGGCCGGCAGCACGGCCGCGAACAGCGCCGTGGGGATCGGCCCGAACGCCGGGATGCCGCTCTTCGAGAGCCCGACCGCGCACGCGGCGATCGCGAGGACGAGCCACTCGAGCGCGGTGAATTCGGGCACGCAGCCCACCTTCGCACGTCGGGTCGGTCAGTCCCGGTCGGATGACGCGGGCGGGTCGCCGTCGACCGCTTCGGCCTGCGCCGCCTCGGCCGCTCGCACCGCCCACTTCGGGGTCTCGCCGAAGCGGAACGGCGGCGCGAGTCGACCGGCAGCACTGTCGTCGATGAGCTGGGCGAGGCGGCGTTCGCGGGTCGCCTCCTGCTTGGCGGTCAGCACCCAGTGCACGGCCTGGCGCCGGTAGGTCGGGGTCGCGGCCTCCCAGAAGGCGGATGCCGCGGCGTCCGCTTCGAGCCGTGAGGCGTACTCGGGCGGAAGGGCCTGCTCGGGGTTCTCGTGGGAGTACACGGCGGACCGGTCGTCGCGGCGACGCTCGAACGCCGCGATGCCGGCCGGTCGCATGCGGCCCTCGGCCGTCAGCTGCTCGACGAGCGCGATGTTCACGGCCGACCAGATGCTCGACGGCTTGCGCGGAGTCCAGCGCTGGCGGCGGGCGTCGTCGTCGATGCGCTGGGAGACGGAGTCGATCCACCCGAAGCACAGCGCCTCGGGCACCGCCTGCTCCCAGGTCAGGCCGCGGTCGGGCACGTGCTTCTTGTAGAGCCCCATCCAGAGCTCGGTCTCGGTCTCGTGGTTCGCCTCGAGCCAGGCGCGGAATTCCTCCGGCCCGGAGAAGAACAGCGCCGGGCGCTCGGGCGTGCCGCCCGGCGTGCCGATCGTCGCGTTCCCGCCCATGGGGCGAGTCTGCCACCCGCCACCGACGGGCGTGGGGGTCAGGGCAGCTCGAGCGCCGTTCCGCCGAGCGCGACCGCGGCGAAGCTCAGGATGGCGCCGGTGCCGATGACGACGAGGGCGATGCCGAGCATGAGCGCGGCGCCGAAGAGGGAGACCTTCGACTCGTGGCCCCGCGGCTGCTGGTCCTGCCGTTCGGGGGAGCTCGGGCGGTACAGCGTCATCGCGTGGTCCTTCGGTCGAGAGGCGGCTGGGCTGGAGTTCCGATTCTCGCAGGTTGCCGAGGCCGCGACATCCGTTTACCATCGACTGAGCGATATGTGAATGACACGTTCGATTATCGAACAGTCCCGCGAAGCGCAGCGATCACGACGATGTGAAGGAGCACCCGTGCAGTTCCACCACCACGGATACGTCTCGGGCGACCCCCGGGTGAAGCCCGCCGCGGGAGTCGGCCTCGACCGCCCCGCCGAGCTGCCCGACGAGGTCGACGTGCTCATCGTCGGCTCCGGCCCGGCGGGCATGATCGCCGCCGCGCAGCTCGCGCAGTTCCCGAACGTCGTGACCCGCATGGTCGAGCGCCGCCCGGGCCGCCTCGCGATCGGGCAGGCCGACGGCATCCAGGCGCGCAGCGTCGAGACCTTCCAGGCCTTCGGGTTCGCGGAGCGCATCATCGCCGAGGCCTACCGGATCACCGAGATGTGCTTCTGGAAGCCCGACCCCGCCGACCCGTCGAAGATCGTCCGCACCGCCCGTCCGGCCGACGACCCGACCGGCATCAGCGAGTTCCCGCACCTCATCGTCAACCAGGCGCGCGTGCTCGACTACTTCGCCGAGGTCGCCGCGAACGGTCCCACCCGCTCGGTGCCCGACTACGGCTACGAGTTCGTCGGCCTCGAGATCGCCGACGAGGCAGAGGGCGCCGAGTACCCGGTGGCGGTCACCCTCGCGCACACCTCGGGCGAGCGCGAAGGGCAGCAACGCGTCGTGCGGGCCAAGTACGTGCTCGGAGCGGACGGCGCGCACAGTCGAGTGCGCGCCGCGATCGGTTGCACGATGAAGGGCGACAAGGCCAACCACGCCTGGGGCGTCATGGACGCCCTCGCGGTGACCGACTTCCCCGACATCCGCACCAAGTGCTCGATCCAGTCCGAGGCGGGCAACATCCTGCTCATCCCGCGCGAGGGCGGGCACCTGTTCCGCATGTACGTCGACCTCGGCGAGGTCGCGCCCGACGACGCCGGCCGGGTGCGCCAGACCACGCTCGACCAGGTCATCGCCAAGGCCAACGCGATCCTGCACCCGTACACGCTCGACGTGAAGAACGTGGCGTGGCACAGCGTCTACGAGGTGGGCCACCGGCTCACCGACCGGTTCGACGACGTGCCGACGGATGCCGCGGGCACCCGCACCCCGCGCGTGTTCATCGCCGGCGACGCCTGCCACACGCACAGCGCGAAGGCCGGCCAGGGCATGAACGTGTCGATGCAGGACGGCTGGAACCTCGCGTGGAAGCTCGGCCACGTGCTCGAGGGCCGCAGCCCCGAGAGCCTGCTCGCGACGTACTCGGCCGAGCGCCAGGTCGTCGCGCAGAACCTCATCGACTTCGACAAGGAGTGGTCGACGATGATGGCGAAGAAGCCCGAGGAGTTCGCGAGTCCCTCCGAGCTCGAGGACTTCTACGTGCAGACCCACGAGTTCCCCGCGGGCTTCATGACCCAGTACACGCCGTCGCTCATCGTCGGCGAGGCCGCCCACCAGGACCTCGCGACCGGGTTCCCCGTGGGCAAGCGGTTCAAGTCGGCGCCCGTGACGCGCGTGTGCGACGGCAACCCGGTGCACCTCGGGCACCACGCGACGGCCGACGGGCGCTGGCGCATCTACGTCTTCGCCGACGCCGCCCCCGTCCGCGACGGGTCGGCGGCCGCGGAGCTCGCGGACTGGCTCGCCTCCTCGCCCGAGTCGCCCCTCGCCGCGACGCCCGAGGGCCTCGACCGCGACGCGTGGTTCGACGTGAAGCTCGTCACCCAGCAGCCGCACACCGAGGTCGACCTCGGCAGCGTGCCGTCGGTGTTCCTGCCGCACGTCGGCCCGTTCGGCCTCGTCGACTACGAGAAGGTGTACGCGGCCGACCCGGCCGACGACATCTTCGAGGTGCGCGGCATCGACCGAGCCGGAGCGATCGTCGTGGTGCGACCCGACCAGTACGTGTCGCACGTGCTGCCGCTCACCGCGATGGCCGAGCTGGCCTCGTTCTTCGCGCCGATCCTCCGGTCGGGCGAGCGCCAGCCCGCGACCGCCTGACGGCCGTCATCGGCCGAACGCCTCGCCGAAGGGTCGGGGGGCGCGGCCCTTCGGCTGCGTGGGTCGCGGGCCCGGATCGGGCAGGGGCGGGGTCGCGCGGGTCGTCGGCCGGTGGACCTCGAGCTCGACCGCCTCGTCGAAGTGGCGCACCGTCACGGGTTCGCCCTCGACGAGGGTGTACGTCGTGGCATCCGTCGACGCGTCGACGCGGAGGACCCGGCCGCAGAACCGGATGCCGAACGCGAGACGCGTGAGCTGCGGCGGTAGCCGCGGAGCGAACCGCACCTCGGTCTCGCTGTCGCGGAACCCGCCGAAGCCGGCGACGAGCGCCGTCCAGATCCCGGCGAGCGAGGCGAGGTGCACGCCGTCCTCGGTATCGCCCTGCACGTCGTCGAGGTCGAGGGTCGCGGCCTCGGCGAGGTAGTCGGCCGCGAGTTCGAGCTGCCCGACCTGCGCGGCGATGACCGCCTGGATGCAGGCCGACAGCGACGAGTCGCGCACCGTGATGGCCTCGGAGTAGCGGAAGGCCCGCTCGGTCTCCTCGGGCGTGAAGGCGTCGTACGCGAAGTACAGCGCGAGCACGAGGTCGGCCTGCTTGACGACCTGGCTTCGGTAGAGCGAGAAGTACGGGTAGTGGTCGTGCAGCGGGTAGTGCTCGGCCGGGGTGCCCTCGAAGTCCCAGCGGGCGTACTCGGTGAACCCCGCGGCCTGCTGGTGCACGCCTCGGCGCTCGTCGTAGGGCACGACGATCCGGGCCGCGGCGTCGCGCCATCCGTCGACCTCGTCGGCGCCGGCGCCGAGCCGCTCGGCGACGTCCGGCACGCTCCGAGCAGCGGATGCCGCGGCGCGGAGGTTCTGCGCGGCCATGAGGTTCGTGTACGCGTTGTCGTCGACCATCGCGCTGTACTCGTCGGGCCCCGTCACGCCGTCGAAGTGCACCCCGCCGTCCTCGTCCCGACGGGCGAGGGACATCCAGAGCCGTGCCGTCTCGATGAGGAGTTCGGCGCCGCACTCGCGCAGGAACGTCTCGTCCCGTGTGCCCCGGTGGAAGTGGATGACCGCGGCGGCGATCGCCGCCTGCACGTGCCACCCGATCGTGCTCGCGGGCCAGTAGCCCGAGCTCTCCGTGCCGTCCAGCGTGCGCCAGGGGAACGCCGCACCGGCCAGGTGCAGCTCCCGCGCGCGGTCGCGCGCGAGGTGGAGCGTCGCATGCCGCCATCGCAGTGCCTCGCGGGCCGACTCGGGGAGGGTCGAGGTGAGGACCGGCAGCACGAACCCCTCGAAGTCCCAGAAGGTGTGGCCCTGGTAGCCCGCGCCCGTGAGCCCCTTGCCCGGCACCGACCGCCCGTCGAGGCGGACCGCGGACTGGAACACCTGGAACAGCGCGAATCGCACCGCCTGCTGCAGCCGGGGCTCGCCCTCGACGACCACGTCGGCGGCGTGCCAGAACCGATCGAGGCGGCGGCGCTGCGCGTCCGCGAGGGCGTCCCAGCCTTCGCGGAGCGCTTCGGCCACCTCGGAGTCGGCCCGGTCGCGCAGCCCGCCGGCGGTGGCATCGTCCGCCCACTCGTAGGCCACGGCCTTCATCAGCTGCAGCCGTTCGTCCGGCCCGAGCCGGACGCCGACGGTGGTGCGGGCGAGGTCCGGCGACGTCTCGGTGTCGACGCGCGCCCCGCCGGGTGCGTCGACGAGGTGGTCCATGGCCGCAGCGATGCGCAGGCGGCGTCGGCGCAGCCGGTGGACGAGCGTGGCGGCTGTGCCGAGGACGTGGTCGCCGACGGGGGCGAGCGGTCGCTCGAGCATCCGCTGGATGCGCTCGTCCGGGTGCGTGCCCTCGGGCACCGGCACGTTCGCGAGGAGCTCCGACTGCACGGTCACCTCCACCGCGGTGTCCGTGGCCTCGACCGAGTACCGGACGGCCGCGACCGACGGGCGGTCGTAGGAGACCAGTCGCGTCGACGTCACGCGCACCCGTGACCCCGACGGCGAGACCCAGTCGACCTCGCGGTGCAACGTGCCCGCGCGGAAGTCGAGCCGCTGCTCGTGGCGTTCCAGCACGCCGGTCCGGACGTCGAACGGCTCGCCGTCGACGAGGAGCCGGATCACCTGTCCGTCGGGCACGTTGACGATGCTCTGCCCTTCCGTGGGGTACCCGTAGGCGGGTTCGGAGTACGGCATCGGATGCGTCTCGAAGACGCCGTTCGCGTAGCATCCGGCGATGCCCACGGGCTCGCCCTCGTCGAGGAGGCCGCGCCAGCCGATGCAGCCGTTCGACAGGGCGAACACGGACTCCCGGTGGGGCAGTCGGTCGGCGTCGAGGCCCCGGAGGCCGAGGCCCCACCGGTCGTCGTCGAAGCGCAGGGGGCGGCGGTCGGGATCGTGTCGGTCGTCGCTCACGGCGACAACCTAGTCGCGATGCCGCGCCCCCGCCCGGCGGCGCGTCGGATGCCCAGCGCTCGCATGGTTTCGCCGGCCGCCGTCAGCCCCCGAGCGCCTCGCGGATGGACGTCGATGCGGCCGTCAGCCGCTCGGCGATCTCGGCGTCCGGGTGGGGACTGGAGACGTAGACGACCGCGAGCGCGGCCGGCTGTCCGTTCGGGAGCCGGAGCGGGACGGCGGTCGAACGCACCCCGGGGATCACCTCGTCGTGACTGATCGCCCAGCCGCGTCGGCGCACCTCGTCGAGCTCCGCCCGCCGTACGGCATCCGTCGGCTCGGGCACCTCGCCCGGAGGCAGCGAGGCGAGGATCGCCTTGCCGGGCGCGCCGATGCCCATCGGGTGCCGCGTGCCCGGCCGCTGCGCGACCGACGCGACCGCGTGCCGGGGCTCGACGCTCGTGAGGGTCACGATCTCGTCGGCGTCGAGGACGGCCAGGAAGCAGGTCATGGCCAACTCGTTCGCGGCGCTCGTGAGCTCGGGCAGGGCCTCCGCCTGCAGGTCGTGCGCGACGCCTGCGGCGAGCGCCGCGAGTCGTGCGCCGAGCGTGATGCGCCCGCGCGGGTCGCGCACCGTCAGGCGGTGGTGCTCGAGGGTGCGCAGGAGCCGGTACGCGACGGATCGGTGGACGCCGAGCCGCTGGGCGAGTTCGTCGATCGAGAGCGGCTCGCGTGCGTCGGCGAGGATCTCGAGGATGCGGATGCCGCGCGAGAGCGTCTGGGAGTGGGGGGCGGCGGTGCTGCCCTCGTCGGCGGCGGGCATCGGATCTCCTCGGATCGGGGGAGTGGACCGCGTTCGACGGCGCTCGGCAGTCGAACGTTGCGTTCGACTTTAGAACATCGAGACGTGGGACATTCGGCACGCCGGGCACGGGACTGACCCCGCGAGACGGCTCGAACCGCCCCGCATGCGCCGGGCGGCATGCGGCGCCGATACGCCGAGTCCCCGCCCTGCGGCGGAGGACGGCCTCCGGAAACGCTTCCACGATCCGCGGTGCCATCTGTCCATGCCGGAACGGCCGCACGGCGTCATCAGCGCGTCGTGCGAAGAGAAGGTGCGCCGACCGCGTGTTTCGCGCTGATTTCGCGAGGGAAACCCGCTATTGACGCACGAAGTGCGCGTGGGCTAGACAGAAGCCACGGTGCCCCGGGTACCGCTTTCCGCAGCGGCGGAGGCGGCTGCCGTCCGAACCGAACGCACCACCGCAATTGATGAAGCACCACCCACGAAAGGGAACGCTTGATGCACACGGTGACACGACGAGCGCTCGGCGGGACGGCGGCGGCAGCCGCGCTCGCCGGGCTGCTGCTGACCGGCATGACGCCGATCAGCCCCGCTGCCGGCACGGAGCAACTGCCGGAACTCACCCACGACGCCCACGAAGAGGTCGGCGTCGTGGAGGTGGTCCTCCCCGACCAGACCGAACTCGACCGGCTCGTCGACCTGGGCGTCGACCTCGACCACGCCGCCCACCTGAACCCCGACGGCACCATCACGGCGCACGCGGTCATCAGCGAGGGCGAGGCCGAGGGTCTCCGGGCGCGCGGCTTCGCGGTCGGCAAGACCGTCCACGACGAGGACGACACCGAGGCCGTCCTCGCCGAGCGCGACGCCATGCGGACCGCCGCCGCCGAGGAGAACGCGGCGTTCGCCGAGGCCGCCGAGGCCGCCACCGTGTCGGACGTCAAGATCATCCGCGCCGACTACTACACCTCGTTCGGCGTCGGCTACCTCAACGTCGAGGCGAAGTGGGCGAACGGCCAGACGGCGACCAACGCGCTCACCGTCCAGCGCGACAGCGGCCCAGGCACCGCAATGGGCTCCGGCGGAACCCAGAGCATCAGCCGCTTCGTCGACGCGAGCGTCTACCTCTACCACCGCGGTGCGGCCGTCGTCCAGACCCGGCCCGACACCGTCCAGATCACGAGCCCGACCGGCGACGTCGCCACCGCCAAGGTCACCGACTGGCTGCCGATCGAGGGCGAGCCCGAGGTCAGCCCCGACTACCAGTCGGACTTCATCACCTCGTACCTCACCCCGACCGAGCTGTACGACCGCATCCACGCGCTCGCGGCGGAGTTCCCGCAGATCGCGGAGATCGTCGAGCTCCCGAAGCAGACGAACGGCTACCGCCGCCTGGCGCAGGCCGTGCTCGGCAGCGCCAACGCCAGCCGCGTCGCCATCGACTCCAGGGCATGGGGCCACGAGGGCGGCAACGGCATCCGCATCCGCGCCCTCAACCCCGGGGCGGCGAACTCGCCGCTGTCGGTGAACGTCACGGGCGACGACATCACCGTGTCGCTCGCCACGAACAGCGCCGGCGCGCTGACGAGCACGGCCGCCCAGGTGGTCGCGGCGATCAACGCGGACCCCGCGGCATCCGCCCTGGTCTCGGCCTACACCTACCGCGGCAGCACCGGCACGGGCGTCGTGGCGGCGGCCGGGTTCACCGCGCTCAGCGACGGGCTCAACGCGCCCGCCTCCGTATCGCGCGACCCGCAGACCGTCTACGCGATCCGCATCGGCAAGGTGCGCGACGGCTCGAAGCCGGGCGTGCTCGCCTACGCCCAGGAGCACGCACGCGAATGGGTGCCGCCGCTGGTCACCATCGAGGCCGCCGAGCGACTCCTGCGCAACTACGAGCTCGACGGCAGGACCAAGCAGCTGGTGAACAACCTCGACATCTGGATCGTGCCCTCGGTCAACCCCGACGGCGGTCACTACTCGTTCTACGACTTCAACTCGCAGCGACGGAACATGACCAACCACTGCCCGCGGACCGGCAACGCCGACTTCCTGGCGCGCAACACGTGGGGTGTCGACAACAACCGCAACTACGACACCTACAGCCTGTTCGACGGGTACAACGGTGCGTCGGCCTCGTGCACGAGCGACACCTATGCCGGACCGAGCGAGCTGAGCGAGCCCGAGAGCGCGAACATCGACTGGATCGCCGCGAACAACGAGAACATCAGGTTCGCGATGAACCTGCACAGCTCGGGCAACTACTTCATGTGGTCGCCGGGTGCGTACATCACCCCGGGTCGCATCTCGGCACCGCGCCCGACGCTCGAGCAGGAGGGCTACTTCTGGGGCAGCTCGTCGCGGATCCTCACCGAGATCAAGCGCTACCGCGGCATGTCGGTGACGCCGGCCCGCACCGGCCCGATCTCGGACGTGCTGTACTCGGCGGCCGGCAACTCCGGTGACATGCTCTGGTACAAGTACGGGATCTACGCGTGGAACTTCGAGGTCGGCACCACCTTCCAGCCGCCGTTCTCCAACGCGAACCCCAACGGCGCCTCGGCGCATGCGGAGTCGCAGGAGTACGCCAACGGCCTCATGGAGCTGTTCCGGGTCGCGTACGACTTCGACCGTGACAAGCAGCGCCCCGAGAGCACCGTCGCGGTGTCGAAGAGCACGCAGGCGGGCATGGTCGACGTGAAGTTCAACGCGACCGAGGCGGCGTCGGTGTTCTACACGCTCGACGGCTCGAAGCCCACCTACGACTCGACGCTCTACGCGAGCGCCGGGATCCGCGAGGGCGGCGAGACCATCACCGTCCCGGTCGGCACGAAGATCCACTGGTTCTCCGTCGACTCGGCCGGCAACGTCGAGAAGAACTACCGTCCCGACGGCAAGTCCACCAACCACAACAAGCTGACGGTCACCGCCCCCCAGTGATCCGTCGATGAGAGCTGCGGCCGCGGCATCCGGCGAACGGATGCCGCGGCCGCGGCCTGTGCCTACGATGGAGGACCACGCCCATCGTCCGACGGGAGGCGTCATGGTCCAGGTCCGGGTCCTCGGGGTCGCGCTCGACCAGTCCGGCCAGCACATCATCCTGCTGAAGCCGCTCGGCGAGGACGAGGGCCGCGGCCGCGTTCTCCCGATCTGGATCGGCGCGCAGGAGGCCACGTCGATCCTCATCGCGGTGCAGGGCGAGCAGGCCCCGCGGCCGTTGTCGCACGACCTGATGAAGCTGCTGCTCGAGGCGGTCGGCTCGAACATCGAGCGCGTGGACGTCACGCGCATCGAGGACGGCACGTTCTACGCCGAGCTCACGATCATGACCCCGACCGGCCCGTACGTGATCGACGCGAGGCCGTCCGACTCCGTCGCACTCGCCTCGCGCACCGACGCGCCCCTGTTCGTGGCCGACGAGGTGCTCGAGCAGGCCGGCATCCCCGCCGAGATGGTCGAGTCGCGCTCCGACGAGGAGGAGTCCGAGGAGTCGGCCGACGAGAAGCTCGAGGAGTTCAAGAAGTTCCTCGAGGACGTCGATCCGGAGGACTTCCAAGGCTGACCGGCGAGGTCCACGGCCGCTGTTACGATCCAGCGTGCGCATCCTCCGCCGTACGGTCGCCGTCGTCGCCGTCCTCGCCCTCCTGCTGATCGTCGCCTTCACGGGCGTCTCGCTCTGGCAGCAGCCGATCCTGCTCACCGGCACCGGCTACGCCGCCCACAACGCCTGCGCCGTGACCGAGCTCGCGGGGCGTGACGACCCCGCCTCCGACCTGCCGTCGAACCCGCTCGTGCCGTACCTGCGGGTCGACGGCGCCGGCGACCCGACGACGGGCGCGCTGCCGGGCGCCATCGCCACGCAGCGCGCCTGGTACGCCGAGGGGTTCGGGTGCACGCTGGCCGATGAGCGGCCGGGGCTCGGCGCGGCATCCGTCATCGAGCCCGGTGCCAACCCGTTCACCGACGCGCCGGCGCCCGACGCCGACCCGGCCCTCGACGAGGCCGTCGCCCGTGCGTTCGGCGACGACCTGCCCGACCACGTCGCGGCGGCGCTCGGCACGCGCGCGGTCGTCATCGTGAAGGACGGCGAGCTCGTCGCCGAGCGCTACGCCGACGGGTTCGACGCCGACACCCCGCAGCTCGGCTGGTCGATGTCGAAGAGCGTCGCGAACCTCCTCACGGGCGTGCTCGTCGAACAGGGCGTCGTGGCGCTCGACGACGACGGGCTCCGGCCGGAGTGGACCGACGAACGCGCCGACATCACCATCGACCAGCTGCTGCGGCAGACCAGCGGACTCGAGTGGGACGAGACCTACGACCTCGGCACGCCCATCACCCGCATGCTCTACCTCGAACCCGACATGGGGCGGTACGTCGCCGGGCAACCGCTCGCGCACGAGCCGGGCACCGTGCAGCAGTACTCGAGCGGCAACACCAACCTGCTGTGCTCGGTGCTCGCCGAGCGCACCGGTCTCGGTGCCGACCTGCCGCGGCAGGTGCTGCTGGGGCCGCTCGGCCTGACCTCGGCGGTGCTCGAACCGGATGCCGCGGGAACGCCCGTGTGCTCGTCGTACCTGTGGGCGACGCCGCGCGACTGGGCCGCGATCGGGCAGTTCGCGCTGCAGGGCGGCGAGTGGAACGGCGAGCGGATGCTGCCCGAGGGCTGGATGGCGCAGAGCCTCGAGGTCGACGCGGTCGCGGAGACCGACGACCCGGGACTCGGGGCGAGCTGGCGCGGCAACGAGGTGCTGTTCGGCGAAGCGCGCTGGCCCGAGCTGCCCGAGGACACGTACTACGCCAGCGGACACGACGGGCAGAAGCTGATCATCGTCCCGTCCGAGCAGCTCGTGGTCGTGCGGCTCGGCTTCACCCCGGAGGCCGACGACGACCCGTCGGTCGTCGCCCTGGTCGAGGAGGCCATCACGGCGCTCGGCTGAGCCGCCCGACCCGCCACGTACGATGGCGGGGTGGAATGGCTCTGGGTGGTCGCAGGCGTCGTCCTCATCGCGCTCGGGCTCAACGAGGTGTTCCACACGCTGCTGCATCCGACCGGCCGGGGTCGTCTCTCGTATTATGCAGCGAGCACCACCTGGAGCCTGTCGTCGCGCATGGGCCGACGGGGCCGCACCCTGGCGGGCCCGCTCGCCGCGGTCGCGGTGATCGGCAGCTGGGCGGCCCTGCAGCTCGTCGGCTGGTCGCTCGTGTACCTGCCGTTCGTGCCGGACGGGTTCTCGTACGGCAGCGACATCCGCCCCGAGGACTACCCGCCGATCGTCGAGGCGTTCTACTTCTCGGTGGTCAGCATGTCGACCCTCGGCCTCGGCGACGTCTACCCGATCGAGCCGTGGCTGCGGGTGTTCTCGCCACTGCAGGCACTGATGGGCTTCGCGCTGCTCACCGCGGCGGTCGCGTGGTTCCTCGAGCTCTACCCGGGGCTCGGCCGCCGCCGTGCCCTCGCCCTGCGACTCGCGCTCATGGGTCGCGCCGACACGTCGGGCCACCTCCTCGATATGGAGTCGTCGACCTCGAGCGGGCTGCTCGACTCGATCACCGGGGCGCTCGCGCAGGTCCGCGTCGACCTGTGGCAGAACGCCGAGACCTACTACTTCACCGAGGACGCACCGGAGACCTCGCTCGCCGCCCAGCTGCCGTACGGCCTGCACCTCGCGCGCGTGGCGCGGCGGTCCTCCGATCGCACCGTGCGCAACAGCGGCCAGATGCTCGAGGAGGCGATCGACGACTTCGCCGACCTCGTCCGAGAACGCTTCGCCCTGCGCGTCGAGGGCACCGATGAGATCCTCCGCGAGTACGCTCGGCAGCACCGCCAGCGTCCTGTCGAGATCGACGAGTCGACGGAGCGCGCGTCCGACTGATGCCGACCGCGCGCCGACGGGTGCGCCACGGCACGGGTCGGACTAGCGTGAGAACGTGTCCGCTCCGGCGATCGACGCTCGGGCCGCTCACGCCGAGGGTGTCGAGCGCCTGCTGCGGAGCGCGCGGGACATCCCGGCGGGGGCCCCGGTCCGGCTCGCCAAGCGCACGTCGAACCTGTTCCGGTCACGCGTGCGAACGGATGCCGCGGGGCTCGACACCTCGGGCCTGACGGGCGTCATCGCGGTCGACCCCGATGCGCGCACGGCCGACGTCCAGGGCATGTGCACCTACGAGGACCTCGTCGCCGCCACCCTGCCCCACGGCCTCGCGCCGCTCGTGGTGCCGCAGCTGAAGACGATCACGCTCGGCGGGGCGGTGACCGGACTCGGCATCGAATCGACGTCGTTCCGCAACGGGCTGCCGCACGAATCGGTCCTCGACCTGGACGTGCTCACCGGCGCCGGCGAGCTCGTCACCGCGTCGCCGCACGAGCACGCCGACCTGTTCCGCGCGTTCCCGAACTCGTACGGCACGCTCGGGTACGCCGTGCGGCTCCGCATCGAGCTGGAGCCGGTCGAGCCGTTCGTCGCGCTCACGCACCTCCGCTTCCACTCGCTGCCCGAACTCGTCGCGGCGATGGACGCGATCGTCGCGACCGGCCGCCACGATGGTGCGCCCGTCGACCACCTCGACGGCGTGGTCTTCGGCGCCGACGAGGGGTACCTGTGCCTCGGCGTCCGCACCGCGGCATCCGGACCCGTCAGCGACTACACCGGGCAACGCATCTACTACCGCTCCATCCGGCACGACGAGGGCGCCGCGCACGACCGGCTCACGACGAACGACTACCTGTGGCGCTGGGATGCCGACTGGTTCTGGTGCTCGGCGGCGTTCGGCGCGCAGCATCCGCTCGTTCGCCGCGTCTGGCCGCGGCGGTACCGCCGCAGCCGCTCGTACGCGACGCTCATGCGGCTCGAGCGCCGCTACGACCTCGGCAACCGGCTGGAACGGCTCAAGGGGCGCCCGCCGCGCGAACGCGTGATCCAGGACATCGAGGTGCCGATCGAGCGCACCGCCGAGTTCCTCGCCTGGTTCCTCGCGAACGTGCCCATCGCGCCGATCTGGCTGTGCCCGCTGCGCCTGCGCGACGACGACGGCTGGCCGCTGTACCCGCTGGAGCCGCACCGCACCTACGTCAACGTCGGCTTCTGGTCGACGGTGCCGGTCGGCGCGACCGAGGGCGAGGCGAACCGGCGCATCGAACGCGAGGTCGCCGCGCTCGACGGGCACAAGTCGCTCTACTCCGACGCCTACTACCCGCCCGACGAGTTCGACCGGCTCTACGGCGGGACCGCCTACCGGGCGGTGAAGCGACGGTACGACCCCGACTCCCGGCTCCTCGACCTCTACGCGAAGGCGGTGCAACGACGATGACCTCGTTCAAGGACGACGCGGCGACGACGCAGCAGGACCGGGCGACGGCGTCGGATGCCGGAGCGCCGGAGCCCGGCGGCCGGCTCACGCTCGCCGGCATCCTCGAGACCCTCGCGGGCGGCAGGCTGCCCATCCGCTTCACCGCCTACGACGGCAGTTCCGCGGGCCCGCCCGACGCCCGGTTCCGACTCGACCTCGTCTCGCCGCGCGGCACCACCTACCTCGCGACCGGACGCGGCGACCTCGGGCTCGCCCGCGCCTACATCGCCGGCGACCTCGAGGCGCACGGCGTGCACCCCGGCGACCCGTACGAGCTGCTCCGGGCCCTCGCCGACGACCTCGTGTTCACCCGGCCGTCCCCGGCGATGATGGCGAAGCTCGTGCGTTCGGTGGGCGTACGGCACCTCCGGCCGATCGCGCCGCCGCCGCAGGAGGCGCGACCCCGCTGGCGCCGCGTCGCCGCCGGACTCCGGCACAGCAGGGCCCGCGACGCCGAGGCCATCCACCACCACTACGACGTCTCGAACACCTTCTACGAGTGGGTGCTCGGTCCGTCGATGACGTACACGTGCGCGTGCTACCCGAGGCCGGACGCCACCCTCGACGAGGCGCAGGAGAACAAGTACCGGCTCGTGTTCGACAAGCTGCGCCTGTCGCCGGGCGACCGGCTCCTCGACGTCGGCTGCGGCTGGGGCGGGATGGTGCGCCACGCCGCCCGTCGCGGCGTCCGGGCCGTGGGTGTCACCCTCTCCGAGCAGCAGGCGGCGTGGGCCGCCCGGGCGATCGCCGACGAGGGCCTCGACGACCTCGCCGAGGTGCGGTTCGCCGACTACCGCGACGTCGCGGAGTCCGGCTTCGACGCGGTGTCCTCGATCGGGCTGCTCGAGCACATCGGCGTGCGCAACTACCCCTCCTATTTCGAGTTCCTGCGCTCGCGCCTCCGTCCCGGCGGAATGCTGCTCAACCACTGCATCACGCGCCCTGAGAACCGCACCGACCCCGCCGCCCACGGGTTCATCGACCGCTACGTCTTCCCCGACGGCGAGCTCACCGGCTCGGGGCGCATCATCAGCGCCGCACAGGATGCCGGCTTCGAGGTGCTGCACGAGGAGAACCTGCGCCCGCACTACGCGATGACCCTGCGCGACTGGTGCGCGAACCTCGTGGCGCACTGGGACGAGGCCGTCGCCGAGGTGGGCCTGCCGACCGCCAAGATCTGGGGACTGTACATGGCCGGCTCGCGGCTCGCGTTCGAGCAGGGCGGCATCCAGCTGCACCAGGTGCTGGCCGTGCGTCCCCATGACGACGGCGGTGTCGGCGACCTGCCGCTCCGGCCGTGGTGGACGCCGTAGCGACCGGCAGAATGGGGCGCATGGATGCCCCGCTGCCCGCCCTGACGGAGATGCCGTCGCCGCAGTTCGTGATGTCGGGGGAGGGGCGCCGCATCGCGACCTACCTCTGGGGCGACGAGGACGCACCCACGGTGCTGTGCGTGCACGGGTTCGCGTCCAGCTGCCGCGACAACTGGGTGAACACGGGATGGGTGCGCGACCTCACGCGCGCCGGCTTCCGCGTCCTCGGGGTGGACCAGCGCGGCCACGGGCAGAGCGACAAGCCGCACGAGGCCAGCGCGTACGGGATGGACGCGCTCGTCGACGACCTCCTGACGGTGCTCGACACCTACCTGCTCGACACCGTCCGCTACGCCGGGTACTCCCTCGGCGCGCGCGTGGGCTGGCAGGTCGCCGTGCAGGCGCCCGACCGCATCGAACGAGCGGTCCTCGGCGGCATCCCCGACGGTCGCCCGCTCGCACGCATGCAGATCGAGCAGGCGAAGGCGTACGCCGCGGACCGCACGCCCGTCGACGATCCGGTCACGCGGAACTACGTCACCCTCGCCGAACGCGTGCCGGGCAACGACCTGAACGCGCTCGTCGCGCTCGCCGAGGGCATGCGCCTGGGCGACGCCGACCCCGATCCCGCGAACCCGCCCCGCCAGCCGATCCTGTTCGCGACGGGCAGCGACGACGCGATCCTCGCGCAGTCGCGGCAGTTGGCGGATGCCACGCCCGACGGCACCTTCGTCGAGCTGCCCGGCCGGCACCACTTCAACGCGCCGGGTTCGCGGGTGTTCCGGCAGGCGGCGGCGGACTTCTTCACGCAGGGCTCCTGATCACGCACCTGACCGCGGGCACCGCCTCGCGGGAGAAGCGGACGCCGGAAGTCAACACCCTTCCGTCGGCGTGCACCGCGTGGGCATGATCCCGGGACGGAACGCATCGGGCGGGCCGGCGGTGGCGACGAGGGAGGGGCCATGCGGGAGATCACGACGCTGCACGAGCTCGGCGAGGCCATCAGCGGCGAGGAGTTGTACGTGCGCTACTCCGAGGGACCGGACGATGACCGTTCCAGCGGCAGCCGCGACACCGAGAGCGGACTCGAACTGCCCGGACTGTCGGCCAACCCGCTGCGCCCGGAGTCGTGGTGGACGCGGCCAGTGGAGGACTGGCTCGCACGGCAGGTGTGCCAGTACGAGCACCTCAGGCGGAAGGAGCCCGCGCGGTTCGCCTGGGTGCTGGCCGGACCCGTCGTCGGGCGCGGTCCGGACTGCGAGCCGCTGATCCGCCCGTTCCGACCGGTCGCGCGCCTGTCGGACGACCTGCTCGAGGAGGCGACGCGGCGATACCGCGAGCGATTCCACGCCGGCCGCGGACCGGGCGACGACGAATCGTAAGCGTGCACCCTTCATCGCCGTCCAAACGAAGGTGCAGCGCCTGTGAAAGGCCGGTGCGCGCTTGCCGCCCCGCGATCGCGCTGCAACCGTGGGGCCGATGCGACAACGTGAATCACTCGCCCGACCGTCAACCGATTCCGCCCTCGAGGTCGATGGCTGGATGCGCATCGAACTCGACGACGACCTCCTCGCGCACGTCGCGCTCGTCGTCTTCGCCAAGCTCCGCCGCAACGAGCCGATGCTCGTCTCCTGGACCGATCCCGCCGGCAGCCCCGCCCAGGCCTGGCTGCATCCGCACGCGACCATCGTCGCCCGGCACACGCCCGGCGCCGACACCTCGATCGACCGCCGCCGCGCCGAGCGCATGATGATCGCCGCGAACAGCAATCTCGGCCTGCGCCTGGCCGACGACCCGGCGCACCTCGTCGCGGCACCCGACGCCGCCAAGCCGGTTCCCGCCTAGCGCGTCAGCCCTCCACCTGGAAGTACAGGTGCGTATGCAGCCGGCAACGCTCGTTGAACCGCGAGCCGCACGCCGGACACCCGGTCGCCTCGAGGTAGGCCGCGATCGTGAGTTCGGTGCCGCACTCACCGCACAGCACCGCCGTACGGTCGCGCTCGGCCACCGGCCATTGCTCGGCAGGGTGGTCGGCGGTCTCCTCGTGACACCGGTGGCACGGGTAGTACTCGCCGCAGCACGCGAAGCGGATGGCGACGATGTCGACCTCGGTGCGGTAGTGCACGCACCTGGTCGCCTCGTCCACGACCGGGCCGAGCACGCGCGGCCGATCGCCGGCGGTCACGGGCCGGCGGGCGGGGCGTTCGGTCACCGGTCCATGATCGCAGGCCGCGCTGCCCCTCCCTCCCAGCGGCTTCGCAGAGGATCCGCAGCCCCGGGGTCGCGTCGGCGCCTACGGTCGATCACATGGACGGACGCGCGCACGCACGGGGCTCGAGCGCCCGCCCCGCGCCCGTCCGGCGCCCCGGTGCGGAGCCGCCCGCCTGGACGCGCGCGCTCGCCGAGGGCGACGACGCCGGCTGGTTCGGGCCGGGCAGTGCGGTGTGGGCGGTGCACGGTGCGCTGCCGACCCTCGTCGCCGGCATCCGTGCGCTGCTGCTGCAGACCCTCCACCCGGGCGCCATGGCCGGCGTGCACGACCACTCGCGATACCGCGACGACCCGCTCGGCCGCCTCGACGGCACCATCCGCTGGGTGGCGACGACGACGTTCGGCGATCGCCGGGCCGCCGCGGCCGCCTGCACGTTCGTGACGAGGCTCCACGACCGGGTCACTGGAACCTACGTCGACGCGCGCGGCGTCGAACGTCCGTACGCCGCGAACGACGTGGAGCTGCTGCGCTGGGTGCACGACGCGTTCACCGAGGCCTTCATCGGGGCGCACGAGATCTGGGGCGGGCCGATCCCGGGCGGTGCGGACGCGTACGTGCGCGAATGGGCGCAGGCGGGTCGACTCATGGGCCTGCCCGACCCGCCGGCCTCGAGGGCCGAGCTCCGGCAGGAGCTCGACGCGTTCCTCGCCGACGCGAAGCCGGACGACCGGGTCGCCGAGGCGGTGCGGTTCATCCGCAGTCCGGGCCTGCCGGGCCTCACGGGACGCCTGTACCCGATCCTCTTCGGCGGTGCGGTCGCCTCGCTCGAGCCGCGCCATCGCGAGCTGCTCGGGCTGCGCCGCCCGCGCTGGCCCGCGATCACGATGACGCGCGTCCTGCTGTGGTCGGCGACGCGCGTGCTGGGGCGGATGTCGCCCAGCGAGCGGAACGCGCGAGCGCGCATCGCTCGCCTCGACGCGGCAGGCCGTCAGCCGGGGGAGGGGTCGCGCAACCCCTCCCCGGGAAGGTCCGCGGCCGCGTAGCGTGGCTCCCCGACCGAGAGGAGCATCATGCGAACGTACCGGGTCGGAACCTTCATCGGCAGCCTGTCCTCCACATCCATCAATCGCACGCTCGCGAAGGCGCTGATGCGCGTCGCACCCGACGACCTCGAGTTCACGGAGATCCCGATCGGGAACCTCCCGCTCTACAGTCCCGACTTCGACGACGCCTACCCGCCCGAGGCGACCGCGCTGAAGGAGGCGATCGCGGCATCCGATGCGGTGCTGTTCGTCACGCCGGAGTACAACCGGTCGATCCCCGGGGCCCTGAAGAACGCGATCGACTGGGCGTCGCGGCCGTGGGGGCAGAACTCGTTCGACCACATCCCCGCCGCCGTCATCGGCGCGTCGCCCGGGCAGATCGGCACCGCGGTCGCCCAGCAGAGCCTCCGCGCCGTCCTCAGCTTCTGCAACGCGCGGCAGATGACGGCCCCGGAGGGGTACATCACGTTCAAGCCCGAGGTGTACGGCGACGACGGCTCGATCGCCGACGAGGGCACCGAGCAGTTCCTCACCGAGTTCATGGCGGAGTTCCGCGACTACATGGAGCGGGTGCTCACGGTGCTGCCGCGCTGAGCGCCGGCGGCGGGATCAGCGTGCCCGCTCGGGACCATCGGTGCCGTCGATCCCCGTGACCGTGGTGAGCAGGAACACCGAGTCCTCGAGCGCCAGCACCGAGTGACGGTCGTGGCTCAGCACGTCGAGCCGGCCGGCCGGGATCTCCGCCACCTGCTGGCCCGTGACCCGGATCCGGCCGGAGAGCACCTGCACGCTCGCCGCGGCGGGGGAGTTGTGCTCTGCCAGTGCCGCTCCGGATCGCAGCGCGATGATGGTCTGCCGCATGGGTCCATCGCGGAGGATCAGCTCGGCGCTCCGGCCGTGCTCGTCCTCGAGCGCGGCGGCGAGGTGGACGCGGGCACGATCAGTCAGGTCGGCCATGGGGATCCTCCGTCCGACGGGATGTCGTCCAGTATGCCAACCGGCGCCCTCGCCCACTGCCCCCGCCGCGGCATCCGCCCCTAGCATGGGCGCATGAGCGCCCCCGCCCCCGCTCCGGCAGCCACGACCGAGGGCGGTCGTCGGCGCCCCCGGCTGCACCTCGGCACCGGCGACCGCGCCGCCGCGGCACTGCTGCTGCTGGCCACCGTGCTCGCGATCGCGTGGGCCAACTCGCCCTGGGGTGAGACGTACGAGGCGTTCTGGGGCCTGCCGATCGAGCTCGGCGTCGGGGAGGTGGTCCTGCGCACCGACCTGCACCACTTCGTGAACGACGCGCTCATGACGCTGTTCTTCTTCGTCGTCGGCCTCGAGGTCAAGCGCGAGTTCACCCTCGGCGAGCTCACCGACCGGTCGCGCGCGATCGTCCCCGTGGTGGGCGCGATCGCCGGACTCATCGTCCCCGCGCTGATCTTCCTCGCGATCGCCTGGCCGACCGGGCAGGCGCACGCGTGGGGGATCGTCATCTCGATGGACACCGCGTTCCTGCTCGGGGCGCTCGCGATCATCGGCCCCAAGTTCCCGGCGCGGCTGCGGGCGTTCCTGCTCACCCTCGCGGTCGTCGACGACATCGGCGCGCTGCTGGTCATCGCCGTGTTCTACAACACCGGGTTCGATCCCGCGCCGCTCGCCATCGCGGTGGTGCTCATGGTCGCGATCGCGCTCGTCCGGTTCCTCCGCGCGGGCCGCGGCATCGCCTACGCCGTGCTCGGCATCGCGCTCTGGTTCGCGGTGCTCGCCGCCGGCATCCACCCGACCCTCGCCGGGGTCGCCGTCGCCCTGCTCATCCCCGTGTTCCCGCCGGCGCGGTCCGACGTGGAGCGCACCGCCGAGCTCACCCAGGCGTTCCGCGAGTCGCCGAACGCCGCCTACGCCGCCGCCGTCAACCGGAGCCTGCGCGAGTCGATCTCGATCAACGACCGGCTGCAGGGGGCGTGGGGGCCGTACATCTCGTTCCTCGTCCTGCCGATCTTCGCGCTCGCGAACGCGGGCGTGCACCTGAATGCCGAGACCATCGGCGCCGCCGTCGTGTCGCCGCTCGTCTGGGGCATCGTCGCCGGGCTCGTCGTCGGCAAGTTCGTCGGCATCACCGGCGCGGTCGCCGTCGTCACCGCCACGGGACTCGGCCGGCTGGCACCCGGTCTGCGGATGCCGCGCATCGCCGGCGGGGCCGCGCTGTCGGGCATCGGGTTCACGATCTCGCTGTTCATCGTGTCGCTCGCCTTCACCGACCCCGAACTCCGCGACCTCGGACGCGTCGGCGTGCTCGCGGCATCCGTCATCGCCTTCCTCCTCGGATGGGCCGTGTTCACCGTCGGCGACCGGCTCTGGCCGCCGCAGCCGGTCGGCAAGGTGCTCGTGCGCCCGTTCGACCCGACCCGCGACCACTACCGCGGGCGAACCGACGCGCCGTACCAGATCGTCGAGTACGGCGACTTCGAATGCCCGTTCTGCAGCCGTGCGACGGGGTCGATCGACGCGGTCCTCGAGCACTTCGGCGACGACGTCTGCTGGGTGTGGCGCCACCTGCCGCTCGAGGGCGTGCACGCGCACGCGAAGGATGCGGCCCAGGCGTACGAGGCCGCGGCGCTGCAGGGTCGCCACCTCGAGCTGGCCCGCCTGATGTTCGCGAACCAGGACGCGCTCGAGACCGACGACCTGTGCCGGTACGCCGCCGAGATCGGCCTCGACGTCGAGCGCTTCCTCGACGACCTGCACTCGCCGAAGGTGGTGCGGCGCGTGGAGGACGACCAGCTCGACGCCGAGGTGATGGACCTGCACTCCACGCCGACGTTCTTCGTCGGCGGCGTCCGCCACACCGGTCCGTGGGACTCGCGCTCGCTCATCCGCGCCCTCGAGCGGTCGGTCGAGACGCCGCGGTCGATCGGATGACGGTCCGCCTCCGCCCGTACGGGCCGGCCGATGCGGCGCCGACGCTCGAGGTGTTCCGGCGCGCCGTTCGCCTGACCGCGGCGGCCGACTACGGGCCGGAGCAGGTCGCGGCGTGGGCGCCGGACGACCTCGACCCCGCAGCATGGGCTGCGCGGCGCGCGGAACGGAACACGGTGGTCGCCGAGGTGGACGGCCGGGTGGTCGGGTTCACCGATGTCGACGCCACCGGCTACCTCGACATGATGTACGTCGATCCGTCCGTCGGCGGCCGGGGCGTGGGTCGCGCCCTGCTCGCCTGGGCGCTCGAGGAGGCGAGCCGCGCGGGCCCCGAGGTCGTGCGGACGCACGCCAGCATCACGGCGAGGCCCTTCTTCGAGGCCCACGGATTCATTGTCGACGCGGTGCGCCACCCGGTGCGCAACGGCGTCGTCTTCGAGAACTTCGCCATGAGCCGCGTGCTCCGGGGACCGGGCTGACGGCACAGGGAACGGGGGCGGATGTCCTGCGACACCCGCCCCCGTCGTTCGCGCGGACCCCACCGCGCGCTGCACGCGCCCCCTACACGTGCAGGTCGGTGCCCTTCGTCTCCTTGATGAGCGAGACGGCGACCAGCGAGATGACCGAGGCGATGGCGATGTAGACGCCGATGGTCCAGGAGTTGCCGGTCGCGGTGAGCAGCGCCTCCGCGATCATCGGGGCGAACGCGCCACCGAGGATCGCGCCGAGCGCGTAGCCGATCGAGACGCCGGAGTAGCGCACGTTCGCCGGGAACAGCTCGGCGTAGAGCGCCGCCTGCGGGCCGTACGAGAGGCCGAGGCCGAACGTCATCACGAACAGCGCCACGAAGTACCAGACGATGTTGCCGGTGTCGATGAGGAACCACATCGGCACCGCCCACAGCGCGAGGAAGGCGTAGCCGATCTGGAACGTGCGGATCCGGCCGAGGCGGTCGGAGAGGCGGCCGCCGAACATCGTGAAGCCGAGCCAGCCGAACGAGGCGAGCACCGTCGCGAGGAGGACCGTCGGGCGGTCCATGCCGAGCGCGGTCACGGCGTAGGTGGCGAAGAACGCGATGAGCAGGTACCCGGCCGCGTTGTTGGCGATGAAGACGAGCGCGGTGAGGACGACGTTCTTCGTGTTGTGGCGGAAGAGCTGGCCGAGCGGCGCCGACGACTCCTGCTTGCGGCGCTGCAGGTCCTGGAAGACCGGGCTCTCCTCGACGGCACGGCGGATGAGGTAGCCGACGACGATCAGGACGATCGACAGCAGGAACGGGATGCGCCAGCCCCACTCGACGAACGCCTCCTGGGACATGGTGGAGGTGATCACCCAGAGCGTGAACGTGGCGAGGATCATGCCGACCGGGACGCCGATCTGCGGGAACGCCCCGAAGAAGCCGCGCTTCTGGTTGGGTGCGTGCTCGACGGCCATGAGGGCCGCGCCGCCCCACTCGCCGCCCGCCGAGAAGCCCTGCAGGATGCGCAGGGTGATCAGCAGGATGGGCGCGGCGATGCCGATGGCGGCGTACGTCGGCAGGAAGCCGATGAGCGAGGTCGAGACGCCCATCATGATGAGCGTGAAGACCAGCATCTTCTTGCGTCCGAGCTTGTCGCCGAGGTAGCCGGCGACGACCGCGCCGAGCGGGCGGAAGAGGAACGAGATGCCGATGGTCGCGAAGGCGAGGATCTGCGCGAGCGCCGGGTTCGACTCGGCGACGGGCGCGAGGAAGAGCGGGGCGAGCACGAGGCCGGCGGCCTGGGCGTAGATGAAGAAGTCGTACCACTCGATGGAGGTGCCGACCAGGGTGCCGGCGAGGACCTTGCGCTCCTCCTTCGGCATGCGGCCGGTGCGCTCGGCTTCCTCGTGGATCTGTGACGTCGTCGTCATGCGAACTCCGTTGTTCTGTGCAGGTTCGGGTGGGTCGGGTTGTCCGCGGCGCGGGGGGTGGGTGCGCCGTTGCGGATGCAGGCCGGACGCCGGTCGTTTTGCTGACCGATCGTTCGGTATGTAAAGCAGACCATAGCGCACGCAGGTCGTTCACCGAAACCCCCTGCGATGAACGGTCGCCCTGGCGCGACGAACGGCGGCTACCGCAGGTCGAGCCGCATCAGCACGCGCGGGAACCCGTTGATCACCGACTCCGTGTCGGACGCCTTCGTGAAGCCCGCGGCCTCGTACAGCGCGCGCGTGCCCACGTACGCCATGGTCAGGTCGACCTTCGCCCCGCCGTTGTCGACCGGGTACCCCTCGACGGCTGCCGCACCATGCTCGCGCGCGAACGCGACGGCGCCGGCGAGCAGCCGATGGGAGAGTCCCTGACCGCGGTGGCCCGGCCGCACCCGGATGCACCACACCGACCACACGTCGAGGTCGTCGACGTGCGGGATCTTCCGGTTCGTGGCGAAGCTCGTGTCGGCCCGCGGGTGCACGGCCGCCCAGCCGACCGGCTCGTCGCCGTCGTACGCGATCACCCCGGGCGGCGGGTCCTGGGCGACGAGCTCGCGCACGCGCTCGCCGCGCGCCCAGCCGCGCAGCGCCAGGTTCTCCTTCGAGGAGGTGAGCCGGTAGCTCAGGCACCAGCACACGTTCGCATCGGGCCGCTTCGGCCCGAGCACCGCGGCGACGTCGTCGAAGACGGATGCCGCGCGTACCTCGATCGCCATGCCCCGAGCATGCCAGCGGCATCCGACATCGCCGACGACACAGCGGACGGCCGGTTCAGAGCGCGGCGAACACCAGCGGCAGCGCGAGGAAGGCCAGGATGAACCCCCCGGCCACGACCGCCGTGGTGAAGCCCATCAGCGCGACGGGCACGGCCGAGCGCAGGCGCACCGCCATGGCGACCACGAGCACGGCGCCCAGGACGATCACCGCCCACCAGTACACGGGGCTCGTGGTCTCGGCGACGACGACCAGACCGTAGGCGCCCTCGCCGATCAGGATCCCGGCGAGCACCCCCGCGCCGACGGCGGCCTCCATCGGGCGCCGGCGCAGGGCGTGCGCGGCGACGCCGACGACCGGTCCCGTCACGATGCCGATGACCCCCCAGACCACGGGATCGAACGGGAAGCCGCGCCATCCGGAGACGACCGCATAGCCCACCGTCAACGCCACGAAGGCGAGCGCACCCGTGAGGGCGGCCTCGGGTCGGCGGCGGGCGCTGAGGAACACCAGGACCGCGGTCGGCATCGTCCAGCCCGACGCCGAATTGGCGAGCGACGCGAGCTCCGCGGGCAGGAAGGCCTGCCCGAACGACGTCGCCCCGCCGAGCACGAACGCGACGGCGGTGACGGCCGCGACCCGCAGCGCGGCCGGACGGATGGGCACGAAGAACCGGTCGTCGGCGAGTCGCGAGGGCGGAGGGGCGGTGCTGGTCGAGGTCACCCGACGATTCTGCTCGGCTCCGGCCCGCCCCCGGCCGGTCGGCGGACGATGTCATCCTCACGGGGGAGGCCGTGGAACGGCGACGACCGCGCGATGCAAGGCCCTCGTGGCATCCGTTCGCCGCCCCTATCGTGGCGCGCGAGGCCGACGGAACCGACCCGACGAGGTGAGGACCATGACCGACGTGCTGATCTTCGCTCCCGCGCCGCTGCTGACCGTGACGCTCGAGGGCGACCATCCCGGCGGCGACCTGCACGTGCACTCGGGCGGGCAGGGCGTCTGGCAGGCGCGGATGCTGCGCACCCTCGGCCGCACCGTGACCATCGTCGGATCGTTCACCGGCGAGTCCGGTCGCGTCGTGCAGCACCTGCTCGGCGACGAGGGCATCGAGGTGCACCCCGTCGTGCGCACCGGCCGTGGACCGGCGTACGTGCACGACCGGCGCACCGGCCGGCGGACCGTCGTCGCCGAACTCGCCGGCGACCCGCTCTCGCGGCACGACCTCGACGAGCTGTACGCCGCGGTGCTCCGCGAGGCCATGGCCGCCCGCATCGTGATCCTCAGCGGCCCGGCCGACGAGGGCATCCTGCCCGACGACGTGTACCGGAGGCTCGCCGCCGACCTACGTGCCGAGGGCGTGCCGGTCGTCGTCGATCTCGCCGGCGCCCGCCTCGAGGCCGCGCTCGCCGGCGGGGTCACCCTCGCCAAGGTGAGCGACGCCGAACTGCGCGAGGCCCTGGAGATCCGCGGCGACTCGGTCGACGAGGTCGTCGCGGCGGGCCGCCGCCTCCGCGACGCCGGAGCCCGCAGCGTCGTCATCACGCGCGCCGGCGAACCGCTCGTGCTCATCGACGGCGAGCACGCCCGCCTGGTGCACGTGCCGCGCATGCAGGAGGTCGACCCGAACGGCGCCGGCGACTCGCTCCTCGCCGCGGTCGTGAGCGCGCTCGCCGAGGACCGACCCCTGCTCGAGGCGATCGCCTTGGGCGCGGCGGCCGGGGCGCTCAACGTCACGAGGCACGGCCTCGGCACGGGCGACCCCGAGGCCATCCACCGCCTCCGGGCGCGCGTCACGATCGAGGAGGTCGGCGACGACGACGCGCAGGTGGTCACACCCGACCAGCTCGCGGCGCGTGCGGAGGTGGACGACCGATGAGCACCGTGCTGATCACCAACGACGACGGCATCGACTCGCCCGGGCTGCACGCGCTCGCGGCGGTGGCGATCGACGAGGGGCTCGAGGTGATCGTGGCGGCGCCCGCCTCCGAGGCGAGCGGGTCGAGCGCCTCGATCATCGGCGCCGACCATGACGGGCACGTGCACATGTCCCACCGCGAGATCGCGGGGCTCGACGTGCCGTGCTACGCGGTCCGCGCGGCGCCGGCCCTGATCGCGCTCATCGCCGCGCACGGCGCGTTCGGCGACGTCCCCGATGCGGTGCTCTCCGGGATCAACCGCGGCGCGAACATCGGGCATGCGGTGCTCCACTCGGGCACCGTCGGCGCCGCGCTCACGGGCGGATCGAGCGGGGGTCGCGGACTCGCGGTCTCGCTCGACGTGGGCATGCACCCGGTCGCGCACGAGTGGGCAGCCGCGGCGGCGCTCGCCCGCGGCATCCTGCGCCCACTGCTCACCGCGGCGCCCGGAACGGTGCTGAACCTCAACGTGCCCAACCGAGCGGATGCCGCCGACCTGCGCCCGGAACCGGCCACCCTCGCCCCGTTCGGCATCGTGCAGACCACCGCCGCCGAAGCCGGCGAGGGCGGCGTGCGCCTGACGGTGGCCGACCTCGAAGGCGAGCACGACGAGCGGAGCGACGCGTCGCTGCTCGCGGCCGGCCGGGCGACGCTCACCGCGATCACCGCGGTGGGCGAGACGGCGCTGCCGGCCGGACTCAGCCGGTCGTGAGCTCCTGCTCGCGCGGCAGGATCAGCGAGAAGGTGGTCGTGGGCGCGGAGTCGAGCAGCAGGTGCCCGCCGAGTGCCTCGGCCAGTTCGGCCGCGAGGGCGAGGCCGATGCCCTCGCCGCCGTTGGCGCTCCGCCCGGGCGTGCGCTGGAAGACGGTGTTGCCGCTCGGACGTTCGCCCTCGTCGGCGACGCGGACGGTGACGTAGGCGCTCGCGGTCGAGGCCGACACGGTCACGTCGCCGCGTCCGTGCTGGAGCGCGTTGTGGATCAGCACGTCGAGGATCTGCCCCGCCGGTGCGGGAGCGGCAGCATCGGCGAGTTCCCTCGTCGTCACGACCTCGATAGTGCGGTCGCGTGCGTCGGCGTGCGCACTCCAGCGGTCCGCGGCGTCCTCCAGGAGCTCGTCGACCGGCGACCACTCGTCGGCGCCGGGCGTCCCGCCGCGGGCGAGGTCGAGCAGGTGCCCGATGGCGTCGGAGAGCCGGTCGATCTCCTGGATGGCGTGCTCGAGCTGGTCGCGCTGCTCGGGCGTGGTCTCCTTCCACAGCGACAGGTCTTCGAGTTCGAGGCGCATGGCGGTGATGGGCGTGCGGAGCTGGTGCGAGGCGTTCGCCGCGAACTCGTGCTCCCGACGGATCCGGTCCTCGAGCGTCGCCGCGCTCGTGCGGAGGGCCTGGTCGATGGCGCGCGCCTCGGGGATCCGGAGGTCGTCGCCGGGCGCGGAGAGGCGGCCGCGGCCGAGCTCGCGCGCCGTGCCGGCGAGGCGCACGAACGGGTCGGAGAGGCGGCCGGCGAGCAGCACGCCGACGATGGCCGAGGCGAGCAGCAGGCCGATGCCGATGACGACGACCGGCATGAGCGCCTCCTGCACACGCTCGCCGATGACTTCGCTCGAGCGGCTGAACTCGACCGTGCCCCCGTCGGCGAGTTCCGCGATCGCGGTGATGTCGTCGGGTTCCGGGTCGACGCCCGCGGTCACGACGCGGCCGTCGGCGGCGGTGAACGTGATGCGCTCGCCCTCGATGACGAGCGGCTCCAGGAACTCCTCGGTGACCTCGTTGCCGGCCTCGCGCTCGGTCATGAGCACGGCGAGGAAGTCGGCGAGGCGGACGACCCGTCGTTCTTCGCTCGACTGCACGAGGTCGGCGACCATGTACGCGCGCGGGATGCCGTACAGCGCGATGATCCCGACCGCCAGCGCGACGAACGCGATGACGAGCCGTTCACGCATCCGCGCGCCCCTCGTCGAGGCGGAATCCGACGCCTCGGATCGTCGTGATGCGCACGTCGGCGCCGGCGTCGTCGAGCTTCTGCCGCAGTCGCGCCATGGTCACGTCGAGCGTCTTGGTCGAGCCGAACCAGTTCTCGTCCCACACCTCGTCCATGAGCTGCTCGCGCGTGACGACCGCACCGCGGTGGCGGTCGAGCTGGGCGAGCAGGTCGAACTCCTTGGTGCTGAGCTGCACCTCCCGGTCGCCGGCGTGGGCGCGACGCGAGGCGGGGTCGACGGTCAGGGGCGTGGCGGATGCCGCGGCCGGGGCGTTCGCGCCGGGCTCGGCGGAGATCGGCCGGGAGCTGCTGCGGCGGAGCAGGGCCCGCAGGCGGGCGAGGAGCTCGGCGAGCGCGAAGGGCTTGGCGATGTAGTCGTCGGCGCCGACATCGAGGCCGACGACCCGGTCGAGTTCGCCGTCGCGGGCGGTGAGGATCACGATGCCGCCGTCGTAGCCGAGGTCGCGGAGCCGGCGGCACACGTCCAGGCCGTCCATGTCGGGGAGCCCCAGGTCGAGCACCACGAGTTCGACCTCGCCCGCGGTCGCCTGTTCGATCGCGGCGCGCCCCTCGGCGACGCGCAGCACCTCGTAGCCCTCCCGCGAGAGGGTTCGAACCAACGGCAGCGCGATGCCGTCATCGTCTTCCACCACAAGGATCTGCCGCCCCACGACGTCGATGCTATCGACGTCGCCCTCGTCTTCCCGGGGCGCCCGACCCCGAGTGTCGGCATCTCGTCGCCCCGGCTCGCCCACGCTCAGAACTCCCGGTCCAGTGCGCCGGACTCCGTCACCGGAGCGGTCGAGCAGGGGTTGCCGGCCATGTCCGTGGCCGCGGCCGCGGGGCTCCACACCATCGCGGAGGCGGTGTTCACCGTTCGCAGCGCGCCGCCGTTCAGCAGCGACCCTACGGTGACCTGGACGACCGTCACGGGCATGCCGTTCACGGTGGCGGTGCTCGCGGTGAGGGTCGCGTTGAAGTTCGACGTCTTGCTCGTCTTGATGTAGTCCTGCTTGAGGTTCACGGATCCGAGGTTGACGGCGGCGCCCGAGCGGAGGATGTCGACGGTGTCCCCGGCGTTGCCGAGTCCGAGCAGGTTGCCGTCGCGGAGGCGGAGGGTGACCGGCAGCGCCGATCCGTTCCATCCGGCCACGATGCTCGCCGGGTTCATCTGCTCGCTGTAGGTGAACGTCATGGTGTCACCGGTGTCGACCTTGCCCGGGGCGGCGCCGCCGTTGGCGGTCTGCACGTCGAAGCCGCGCACGGGGGTGTTGTCGACGCGCCGGCCGCTCACCGTGTTGGAGGTGACCTGCTTGTTGGCGTTGTCGGTGAGGATCGCGCGGAAGTCGACGAGCCCGTCGGCGACCGTCCGGGTGTCCCACGCGCAGCTGTACGGCGCGGTCGTGATGGTGCAGACGGCGGTCCACGTGCCGGTGCCGCTCTGGGCCCGCTGGATGACGATGGACTTGACGCCGGCGCTGGAGTTCGCGGCGGCCGACAGCGTGACGGTGCCGCTGAGGAAGGCGCCCGGGTCCTCCATCGAGATGGAGATGACGCTGTTGTCGACCGTGCGGCTCGACACCGTGGTCGAGGTGGCCGAGTTGCCGGCGTCATCCGTCGCCACCGCCCGGAAGGCGTAGACGCCGTCGGCGACCGTCGTGGTGTCGAAGCGGCACGAGTACGGCGGCGCGGTGACGGTGCACGCGTCCTTCCAGGCGGTGGTGCCGGTGGGCGTGTACTGGATCACGACCCGGTTCACGCCCGAGTGGGCGTCCGAGGCGGATGCCGCGAGCGTGACCGTGCCGCTCAGCGGCGTGCCGGGGTCGGTCATGGTCACGCTCGGCGCGACGTTGTCCACCAGCACGTCGGCGACGACGGCCGAGGTCATCGTGATGCCGTTGAGCGTGGCGACCGATCGGAGGTCGAAGTAGTCGTTGGCGAACGACGCGGTGTTCCAGTTGCAGGTGTACGGCGCCGTGAGGTTGCTGCACAGCGTCCGCCAGGTGCCGGAGCCGGCGGCGGCGTACTCGACACGGACCGAGTAGGTACCGGTCCCGGCGTTCTGGAGGGTCGTCGCGAGCGGCACCGTGCCGCGGACCACGTCGCCCGGGTCGGCGAGGAGCACCGCGAACGCGTTGGCCACGGTGGTGCGGACGAGGGCGGAGGTGGTGGCGTACCCGGCGTTGTCGGTCGCGATCGCGCGAAGGTCGTAGCTGCCGTCCGGGACGGTCCGCGTGTCCCAGCTGCAGCGGTACGGCGACGCGGTCGCGGTGCACAGCGTGGTCCAGGTGGTCGCGCCCGCGGCCTGCACCTGGACGACGACGTCGCGGATGCCGGTCTCGGCATCGGACGCGGCGGCCGTGATGGACACGGTGTCCTTCAGGCCGGTGCCCGGGTTCTGGATCGAGACGGTGGGCGGCGTCCAGTCGACGGCGGCGCCGACGGCGCTCGATCCGTTCGAGGTCTGGGAGGTGAACGCCGCCGAGGAGAATCCCGGTCCGTTCGCGCCGACGCCGGCGACGAGCAGCACCGCGAGTGCGGCGCCGATCGCGATGCGGGCGGCAGCGTGGATCATGGGGTGGTCCCTTCAGGGGCGGGGGTCGGTTCCGACGCTACGCGGCAGTGGGTTACAGCCACCCCACGAGAGCACCTCACCGGCGCAACAAACGCTCCCGTTCGCCCACGCCGGCGCGGGTGGGCGCCGGCTCGCATTCGCTGCTGAGCCCGACGCGGAGGGCGACGAGGAGGCCCGTGGCGAGAACCACGATCGCGATGTCGCGGGCGGACCAGGGCTGGGGTGCACCGCCGGGCAGACCGATGAGGTGCGCGAGTCCCGCCCCGAGCAGCGAGGCGCCGGCGACGATCGCCATGCCGACGCGGGACTCGATGCAGCCCGCCGTGCCGAACCTGGCGGCAGCGCCGAGCCCGATCAGGCCGAGCAGCACCGACAGCAGGAGGTAGGGGTCGACCGTGATCTCGCCGATCGGGCCGATCGCCAGGTGCAGGAGCGACAGGGCGGTGAGCGCGGCGACCGCCGCCCACCGGAGTGGGCGGCGTCGCCGGGGGGAAGTGGGCGCGGTGGTCACGTGACGACCTGCCCGGAGGGGGTGGGGGCGGGAGTGAGAACCGGGACGCCCGCGTTCGGGTCGGGGGGAACAGGCGTCCCGGTGGTCTTGGAGCCGCGGAGCGCGCTGATCACGTCGCGGAGGCAGAGGAGGGCGACGATGCCGGCGGGGATGCCGATCACGAGGACCCTGGTGAGCGGTTCGGCGAGGCCGATGAAGATCCAGCCGACCTCGGGCAGCCAGCCCTCGACCCGGGGCTGCACCGCATCCTCGAGGGCGAAGGTCCACGGGTCGGCGCTCTCGTTGGCGTCGCCCTGGGTCTGGAAGATCGGGGAGTCGGTGCCGGCGGGGGCGGGCTCGATGGAGATGATCCGGTGGGTGACGAGCTCGGTGATGCCGGACTCGGCGGGGGGAAGGTAGGTGATGACGTCGCCGACGCGGAGGTCGGCGACCGGCACCTGGCGTTCGAACACGAGGGCGCCGCGTTCGAAGGTGCCCGACATGGAGCCGCCCGTGATCACGTAGCGGTCCAGCCCGAGCAGGCCGGGGAGCAGCATGAGCGCTGCGATGGCGGTGGCGATGAGGGCGACCGCCGTGATCATCGCGTTGCCGATGGTCTTCGCCGTGCGCGTGGCGCTCATGCTGCTGCTCCCGTCCCTGTCTCGTGGTCGTCAGGTCGTCACTGGTCGTAGGTGGTGGCGGCGGTCTGCGTGCCGTTCCAGGTGTACGTGGCCGTCGCGGTCTTGCCCTGCTCGGCGTTGGTCGCGGCCTGGGCGAGCGTGACGCTGAAGGTGTACTCGCGCGCCTCGCCGGCGGCGAAGGTGCCGAGGTCGATCGGGCCCGAGGTGGTGAGCGCGCCGAAGGTGCCGGACCACACGGGGGTCTGCGAGCCGGTCTGGGTGATGACGAGCGTGAGGTTCGACTTGGTGACGAAGTTGTTGACCGCGTCCTCGGTGAGCTTCATGTTCGAGGCGAGCGAGCCGGTGTTGGTGATGGTGACCTTGCCGTTGACGACGTCGCCCGGCTTGAGGTTGCTCACGTTGAAGATCGCGTTGCCGGCCTTCGAGTTCGACTGTGTCAGCGTGCCCGCGTTGAACGCGTTGGCCGAGTTGACCGAGTTGGAGATGAAGTCCGCACCCGATCCGGCGGTGACCGCGGCGGCGACCAGGAGGCCGGCGAGCGGGACCAGGATGCGCTTGCGCGAGCGGGGCTTCTCCGTGGCCCGGGGGGCCTGGGGGGTGATGGCGTCCATGGGGATGGGGTTCCTGTTCTGTTCGTGTGAACGTCTGTGATGGCAACGCTATGGAGGCGTCGGCAACAGGAACCCCACGCCCGATCCACCGTCCGGACAGGTCTGGGCCACAACTGGGGATCAATGCAACGGTATGGAAACCCGGAGTCGCGTCATCCGTTCGGGTTCGTGGCCGCGCCGTCGAGCCACAGCGTGTCGGCGGGGTCGCTGTGGGCGCCGCCGCTCTCGACGTGGTTCGCGCTGATCTGCGGCCCCTTGGTGATGACGTGCACGAGCGCCATGGCGTGGCCGCGGCCGAGGCCGTAGTCCTCGGCGAGCCAGGCGATGATCGGCGTCGCCTTCGTGCCCGGGCCGTAGCCCCGCTCGGTCGCGAGCTCGATGAACTGCCGCGGGGTGAGGCCGGTCTTGGCCTCGATGTTGTCGAGATACGCCTGGAAGGACATGCGCTGCTCCTCAGCGGTCGGCGGGCCCGTCGGCCCAGATCTGGACGATGGTGTCGGACGCGTGGATGCGGTCGGAGGTCTAGCCGAGCACGAGCTCGTCGAGGCGGGCGAGCAGGTCGGCCGGATCGTCGAACACCTCGCGCGCCCCGGCCTCGCGCAGTTCCCCGGCCGAGGTGCCGCCCGATCGCACGCCGTAGGCGATGACTCCGGCACGTGCGGCGGCGATCATGTCCCAGGTCGAGTCGCCGACGAAGGCGGCGTCGGCGGCGTCCGTGCCCGCGCGCTCGAGCGCGACGGCGAGGATGTCGGGGTCCGGCTTGGCGCGGTCGACGTCGTCGGCCGACGTCGTGGCGTGCACGGCGTCGCCGGCGTCGAGCGCCCGCAGCAGCAGTTCGAGTTCCTCGTCGGGGGCGGAGGTGGCCAGCACGGCGCGCATGCCACGGTCGGCGACCGCGCGGAGCAGGTCCGTGGCGCCGTCGAAGGCCCGCAGCCGCGGGGCGAGCTCGCGGTAGAAGAGGGAGTGCCCTTGCTTTGCCTCCGCCGTCCACGCCTCGTCGCGTTCGCCCGCGAGTTCCGTCACGAGCCTGGAGGCGTCCTGTCCGATGGCGCGGTGGATCCGCCAGGCGTCGGCGTGGACGCCCTGCAAGGCGAACGCGCGCTGCCATGCGTCGACGTGCAGGAAGTTGGAGTCGACGAGCGTTCCGTCGATGTCGAACAGGATGGTGCTCGGTCGGGCCGTGGGCGTCATGCGTCCCGTTCTACGCCTCATTCCGGCCGGTTGCCCGAGACCGCGCCGATGGTGAACGACGCGGTGACGCCCTCGGAGGCGATGCGTCCGGTCGCGGGTGGGATGCGGCGCTCAGCATCGCCGCACCCCACCCGCGCGGCTCACCCGGCGACCGTGACGAGGAACTCGGTTCCCTGTGTGACCCCGGCCGAGTTCTCGACGTCGACCCGGTAGCGGTGCTCGCCCGGCGCCGCGCCCGTGACCCGGAACGCGAATGTCCGCTCCGAATCGGCGGTGCGGTACACGCGGTCGATCACCCGGTCGTCCTCGAGGAGCCGGACCACCGTGGTCGGCTCGCCCTTGCCGACCTTCACCTTGATCTCGTAATCCCCGTCGGCGTCGGGCGTCTTGCGGGGGCCGGTGAGCGCCGTGACCTCTGCCGCGGACGGCGCGGCCGTCGCGCCGTCGGCACCGGCCTCGCGGTACATCGCGCCGTGCATCGGCGTCACCGTGAGCGAGTCGAGCCGCGCGTCACCCCCCTCGGCCCACAGGCCGATGGCGTCGGCGCCCGCGTTCGGGAACACCTGGTCGGTGATGGTCGTGCGCCCGTCGTCGGCGAACACCTCGACCGAGGCGCGATCGACGTAGACCGTGAGGGCGAGCCGGCCGTCCTCGAGCTCCATCGGCGCGTCGTCGAACGACGCGAACGCCGGATGGAAGGCCGTGTTCCCCGAATCGCGACGATCGACGTAGAGGCGAGCGGATGCCGCGTCCCAGCCGATCCGCGTCGCCGACTCGTCGTCGCCCAGCACGCTGAGGCCCACCGCGTCGGCATCGCCCGGGTCGAGGACCACGTCGATGCGCACCACGTCGCCCGAAACGGGCAGCGTCTCCGCGCCCTCGACGATGTCGCGCCCGCCATCCGTGAACGCCACGTCGGGTCGTTCGAGTTCGGCGAACTCCGGGACCACTCGCTGCGCGAGGCGCGGCCCGCGATCGGTGCTCACGAGCTCGACATCGCGGGGGAGGGTCATCGCGCTGCGCCAGGTCCCGGTGGGGATGTCGTTCGCGTAGTCCCAGTTGTTCATCCACCCGAGCATCACCCGGCGGTCGTCGGGCGCGTTCGCGAACGACACGGTCGCATAGTAGTCGCGGCCCCAGTCGAGCCAGTCGTATCCCTCGAGCCGGGGTGCGGCGGCGACGTCCGAGAACATGACCTGGTCGACGAGGATGTGACCCCAGCCGAACCGGTTGTTGTCGATGATCCTGATCGTGGCGTCCTGCCCGGCGAACTCGGCGACATCCCAGCTGACCCAGTCGAGGTTCTCGCTGTTGCGGCCCGTGGCGCTGCGCACGACCTCACCATCGACCACGAGGTTGACGGAGGTCTCGTCCGAGCGGGGCGTCGCGGGCTCCGCGCCGAGCACGAGGTGGTCGACCGTGAGGTGCCCCCAGCCGCCGGTCGCGTCGTCGTGCACCTGGAAGCGCACCTCGTCCCCGGCGAACTCCGAGACGTCCCACGACTGCCAATTCAGCTGACCGGCCTCGGGGCCCGTGGCCGTGCGCACGACCTCGCCGTCGACGAGGAGGCGCACCTCGAGAGTGCCGTTGAGGCGCTTGCCGCCGCCGACGAGGAACGACAGGTGATCCTCGCCCGGCTCGATCGTGAAGGCCGGGGACGTCAGGTCGCCGAGGTTGTCGTCGCCCTTCGGGCCGCCCTCCCACGTGTTGAGGCGCTTCGCGCCGAGGTAGTAGTCGCCGCCGGCCGTCGACGGGTTGCGCGCGGGGTCGGTCGCGAAGTCGCCCGTCAGCTCCCAGCCGGTGTCGGCGAGCGTGGTGCCGTCGGCGAACTCGAAGCCGTCGAACAGCAAGCGGCCCGCCGGCGGCTCGTTGCCGAGCTGCGTCCCCTCGACGTGCGGGTGGTTGCCGCCGCCGACCAACAGGTTGATGCGGCGCTCGTCGACGGTGAACGTCGGCGATTCCATCGTGCCGACCGGCCAGTCGTGATCGGCGAAGCCGTTCACGAGACCGGCGCCGATGAATCCCGTCACCGGGTTCTGGCCGGGCAGCGTGCCCGTCGCCGGCGCGTCGGTCCACGGGCCGTTCGCCCAGTTGCCGGGCTCGTTCGCGACGCTCCAGCCCTCGTACGTGCCGTCGTCGAAGCCGGCGAAGAGCTCGCCGGCCGGCAGCGCGTCATCCGATACGGTGCTCTCGGACGTGAACGTCGTGCCGTCGAAGTCGCCGACGAAGTACTGGCCGCCGGACCCGCCCGCCACCGAGCCGGGATTGAGGTTCACGACCATCACCCACTTCACGTTCGACGGGTCACCGTCGACCGCCAGGGGGAAGAGGTCGGGGCACTCCCAGATGCCGCCTGTCGCATTCGCGGGGCCGAAGTCGCTGAGGTGGGTCCAGTTCTTCAGGTCGTCGCTGCGGTAGATCACGACCTTGTAGTCGAGCGCCTCGACGGCGACCATGACCCAGTACGACTCGCCCGTCTCCGGGTCCTCGTACCGGAACACCTTGGGGTCGCGGAAGTTCGCCGAGTCGCGGTCGAGCACCGGATTGCCCTCGTACTTGGTCCACGTCATGCCGCCGTCGGTGCTGTAAGCAAGCGACTGCGCCTGCTTGCCCGCGTGCGTCGGGTGCGCAGGCGTGTAGGCGCTCGTGTAGATCGCGACCATGGCCGGGTCCTCGGCCGTGCCGAACCCGCTCGTGTTGCCCTCATCGATCACGGCGGACCCCGAGAAGATGTCCTCGATGGCGGTCCCGTCCTCATCGAAGGTCTGCGGGATGGCGATCGGCTGCTCCTCCCAGTGCACGAGGTCGGTGCTCGTCGCGTGGCCCCAGCTCATGTTGCCCCAGCGGGTGCCGTACGGGTTGTGCTGGAAGAACAGGTGCCAGGTGCCGTCGTCGTACACCATTCCGTTCGGGTCGTTCATCCAGTTCTCCTGCGGGGAGAAGTGCAGGGCGGGCCGGTACGGCTCGTCCGCCGGGTGCACCTCGGGATCCGCCGCCGCGGCGGGCGGAACGCCCCCGAGCGTGGTGGCTGTCGCCGTGGCGGCGACGATCGCGATCGTTCTCCATCTTGATACCGTCGTCATCGACTGGTTCGCCCTTCGTTGCGCGGGTCACGCCTCACGGGTGACATCGTTGTCAGAACGCGGGCGATGCTACGCAGTGTCCAGCGGACAAATCAACCACCCCGCACGCGGGATGAACATTCCGCGTCAGGCGACCCGAGGCTGGTCGGTCGCCGTGCGCAGCAGCGCGCCCTCGTGGCGCACGGTCGCCGCGGCGACGGTCATCGCTCCTGCGAGGGCCGACGACCATGCGTCCGCGGTACCGGGCATCCCGTTTCGGACGATTTCGTCGATCACGGCCGCGAGCGTCGCGTCGCCCGCGCCCATCGTGTCGATCACGGGTCCCGGCAGGTCCACGATCCCGGCCTGCACCTCGAGCCGGCCGTGGTGCACGGCGGCGCCGTCGCGGCCCGCCGTCGCGAGGACGGCGGTCTCGTGAGCGGGCGGCGCTGCCGAGCCGGGGCGGAGCCGGGAGACGAGCTCTCCGAGCGACGCGTCCAGCAGCAGCGCCGCGTCCTCGTCGCCGACCTTCACGAGCAGCGAGCGGGCGGCGATGCGTTCGAAGTTCGACTGGAAGCGGGCACGGTCGTGGAGCATGCCCGAGCGGGGATTGCCGTCCACGACCAGCCGCTGCTCGGGATCGCGGATCGCCTCCAGGAGGTCGGCGACCTGGTGGTCGTCGTCGAACGGGAAGCAGCTCACGGCGACGACATCGGCCTCGTCGAGCGCTGCGCGTGCCGCATCGTCGAACCGGAACCGGCGATGACGTGCCGCGTGGTTGAACTCGTACCTGGGCTCGCCGTCGGTGCGGTCGGAGATCGCGCGCGCGGTGCCGTGCGCGGAGCCGCACTCGACCAGCCGGACGCCGTGGTCGTTCAGGAACGTCCGGATCCGGCTGGCGGGTTCGTCGTCGCCCAGCATCGTGATGAGCGTCGGGCGGTGTCCGAGGACCGCGAGTCCCACCGCGACGTTCAACGCGGCACCACCGACGAATTCGCGGGAGCCGGTGGCGTCGCGGAGCTCGTCGATCAGGGCGTCGCCGACGACGGTGATCCGGGCGGGGGTGAGGGCGGGGGAGGTGGCTGGCACGGTCATCCTTCGTGTCGGGGTGTGATCTCGCCGGAGCCGCGCGCGATGAGGCGGGTTCGCACGACCGAGCGCCCAGCGGGCGAGTCGTCGCCGTCGAGGCGCGCGAAGACGCGCTCCGCAGCGATCCGCCCGATCTCCTGGGGGTTCTGCGCGACCACGGTGATCCCCGGCTCGAGCAGGTCGGCGAGCGGCACGTCGTCGAAGCCGACGAGCGCGGTGTCGCGGTGTCGGCCGAGTTCGCGGAGCGCCCGGATCACGCCGATCGTGACGAGGTTCTGACTGGAGAAGATCGCCGTCGGCGGGTCCGGGCGGGTGAAGAGCTCGATCGCGGCGCGTTGGGCGGCCGCTTCGTCGTGGAGGTCCTCCACGACAGGGATGTCGCGAGTGGCCACCCCGGCGGACCCGAGCTCGTCGAGGAATCCGCGCCGGCGTTCCTGAGCGGTGCGAATCGTCGAACGGTCCCCGAAGTAGGCGAATCGGCGGTGTCCGCGCTCGAGTAGGTGCCGGGTGGCCATGGCGGCGCCGTCGCGATTGTCGCTCACGACGGTGTCGGAGGTGACGCCGGCGGGCTCCCGGTCGACGAAGACCACGGGCGTGCCGCGACGCAGCTCGGGCGCGAGGTAGGACTGGCTCTCGGAGACCGTGGTGAGGATGAGGCCGTCGACGCGGCGACGGAGGAACGCCGATACGGCGGCCTGTTCGCGCGCCGGGTCGTCGTCGAGGCTCGAGGCGAACACCGCGACGCCCCGGCCGAGAGCCACGTCTTCGACCGCCCGGTGCACTGCCCCGGCGAACGGGTTGTCGACACTGCCGACGAGCAGGCCGAGCGTTCGCGACCGGCCGTCGGAGCGCCTCAGGTTGCCCGCGTGCAGGTCGGGCTCGTAGTCCAGGGAGCGCGCTGCGGCGAGCACCTTCGCCGTGGTCGCCGGGGACACGTTGGGCTCGCCGTTGATGACGCGCGAGACGGTCTTCACGCCGACGCCGGCAAGCGCGGCGACATGCCGCATGGTCGGCCGTGCGCGGGCGGCCTCGGGCGCCGCGCCGCCGTTTGACAACGGTGTCACGTTTGTATCTCCATCGACGGGTTGTGTCTTGACTATACACATCGGCATGCACTAGACCTTCCGTGACATCGTTGTCACCGAGGGTGACGATGCCCCACACCAAGAGGAGATTCCCGGATGAATCACGAAAGCCCTGGCGCGATCCGCCGCCGACTGGTCCTGACCGGCTCGCTCATGGCGAGCGCGGCGCTCGCCTTCACCGGATGCGCCTCGTCGGGCGCTTCCGGCGAGAGCGCGAGCGGCGCCGAGGGCGAGAGCATCAGCGTCTCGCTCATCACGAAGACCGACACCAACCCGTTCTTCGTCGCGATGCAGGAGGGCGCCAAGACGGCCGCCGAGGACCTCGGCGTGGAGATCACGCTCGCCGCAGGCAAGGAGGACGGCGACGAGGACACCCAGATCCAGGCCGTCGAGAATGCGATCTCGCGCGGTGACGCGGGGATCCTGATCACCCCGAACGGCCCGGCCGTCGAGGATGCGCTCATCAAGGCCCGGGACGCGGGCCTGTACGTCATCGCGCTCGACACCCCGCCCGGCGACCCGGAGTCGGTCGACATCACCTTCGCGACCGACAACTACCTGGCCGGTCAGGAGATCGGCAAGTGGGCCGCGGCCAAGCTCGACGGCGAGAAGGCCACCATCGCCATGATCGACCTCTTCGACGACAAGATCGTCTCGGTCGATGTCGCGCGCGACCAGGGCTTCCTCGACGGCATGGGCATCGACCTCGCCGACGAGGCGAAGAACGGCGATGAGGCGAAGACGGGCGAGTACTCGGGCGGCGAGTACGAGATCGTCGGCAACGAGGCATCGCAGGGTGCCGAGGACGGTGGCCGCACCGCCGCCGAGACGCTCCTGTCGAAGAACCCGGACATCAACGTCGTCTACACGATCAACGAGCCGGCCGCATACGGCGCGTACGAGGCCTTCAAGGCGGCCGGCGCGACCGACGACCTCGTCGTCGTCTCGGTCGACGGCGGCTGTGCCGGCATCGAGGCCGTGACCGACGGCGTCATCGGCGCCACCAGCCAGCAGTACCCGCTGAAGATGGCCGAGCTCGGCGTCCAGGCCATCCACGATCTCGTCACCACCGGCGAGACCCCCGAGGTCAGCGAGGGGCTCGACTTCTACAACACCGGCGTCGCGCTCGTGACCGACGAGCCTCAGGATGGCGTCGAGTCGATCGACACCGCCGAGGCGAGCGAGATCTGCTGGGGCTGATCCGGTGACCCCATGAGCGGGGCGGGCCGCCACGGATGACTCGTGCCCGGTCGTCTCGACCACCCGCCCTGCTCATGCCCGGATCGCACCCGAACCGCCATTTCCGAACGGAGCCCACGTGACTCAGCACACGACCGAGCCGCCGACCTCGGCGCTCGACCTGGCCGAGGAGTTCCTCGACCGAACCACCCCGCTCAGCCGCATCCGCAACACGCTGCACCGGTACCCCGCGATCAGCCCGGCCATCGTGCTCGTCGTCGCCGTCATCGTGTTCGGGCTGCTCAACGAGCGATTCCTCAACCCCGCGAACCTCTCGCTCATCACCCAGCAGGTCGCCGTCGTCGGCACACTCGCCGTCGCCCAGACCCTCATCATCCTGACCGCCGGCATCGACCTGTCCGTCGGCGCGGTCATGGTCCTCAGCTCGATGGTCATCGCCCAGTCCACGGTGCAGGCCGGCCTGCCCGCCGTGCTGGGGCTCGCCGCCGGCCTGGCCGTGGGCCTCGCCGCGGGCGCCCTCAACGGCGCACTCGTCACCCGGCTGAAGCTGCCGCCGTTCATCGTCACGCTCGGCACGTTGAGCATCTTCCTCGCCCTCACGCTGCTGTACTCCGGCGGGGCGACGGTGCGCGGACGGGAGATGCCCGAGCTGCTCACCTGGACGGGCGCGACGTTCCCCGTGTTCGGCGTGAACTTCACGGTGGGTGTCGTGATGATGCTCCTGCTCTACGTGGCGGTCGCCTTCATCCTCCAGAAGACGGCCTGGGGTCGGCACGTCTACGCCGTCGGCGACGACCGGGAGTCCGCGCGCCTCGCGGGTATCAGCGTCAACCGCGTGCTGATGAGCGTGTACCTCGCGGCCGGTGCGATCATCGCCCTCGGCGCGTGGATCCAGATCGGCCGCTCCAACGCCGCATCGCCGAACGCGGGCGCCGACCTCAACCTGGACTCGATCACCGCGGTCGTGATCGGCGGCACCAGCCTGTTCGGCGGTCGCGGCATGGTCTGGGGGACGCTCCTGGGCGCGCTCATCGTGGGCGTGTTCCGCAACGGCCTCGCGCTCGCCGGACTCGACGTGCTGTGGCAGACATTCGCCGTCGGCGTGCTCATCATCATCGCCGTCTCGGTCGACCAGTGGATCAGGAAGGTACGCGCATGACCCCCAACGACGCCACGGCCACGACCGCTGCCCCGGCGCCGGTCACCTCGGCCGACGGTCGGGAGCCGATCCTCCGGGCCCGCCGCCTCGTGAAGACCTACGGTCGCGTCGTCGGCCTCGACGGGGCGAGCCTCGAGCTCTACCCGGGCGAGGTCCTCGCCGTCATCGGCGACAACGGTGCGGGCAAGTCGACGCTCATCAAGTGCCTCACCGGTGCGGAGATCCCCGACGAGGGCGAGATCTGGCTCGAGGGCAGGCCGGTGCACTTCAAGCGACCGCAGGATGCGCGGGCTGCGGGGATCGAGACGGTCTACCAGGGCCTCGCGGTCTCGCCGGCGCTCGACATCGCGTCGAACCTGTTCCTCGGGCGCGAGGTGCGCCGGAAGGGCGTACTCGGCTCGGTGTTCCGCATGGTCGACCAGAAGGGCATGCGCCAGCGCGCCCGGGACGAGCTCAACGCACTCGGCATCTCGACCCTGCAGGACGTCACCGTCGCCGTCGAGAACCTCTCGGGCGGCCAGCGCCAGGCGGTCGCGGTGGCCCGGGCGGCGGCCTTCGGCTCGAAGGTCGTCGTGCTCGACGAGCCGACCGCCGCGCTGGGCGTACGAGAGTCGAATCAGGTGCTCGAGCTCATCATGAGCCTTCGCGATCGGGGCATCCCCGTCATCCTGATCTCGCACAACATGCCGCACGTGTTCGAGGTCGCCGACCGGATCCACGTGCAGCGGCTCGGCAAGCGCGCCGCGACGATCACGCCGCAGTCGCACTCGATGACCGACGCGGTCGCGATCATGACGGGAGCGAGCGCCGGATGACCCTGACCGAGACCTCGACCGCGGTGGAACTCGTCGCCGAATTCACCGCGCTGCCCGGCTGCGAGGACGAGGTGGAGAGGCTGCTGCGCGATCTCACGATCGCGGTGCGGGCCGAACCCGGATGCCTCGTGTTCGACGCCTACGTCCTGACCGATCCACCGGCCGTCGCCGAAGCGGACCCCGCTTGGACGGCGGTCGGGACCCGCTTCGTCGTCGTCGAGGCGTACCGCAACGCGGCCGCCTTCGCGGAGCACCTGGCCCAGCCGCACGGTGCGGTCTTCAACGCCGCCCTTGGGCCGCTCATCGCCGAGGCGAACGGCTCCGAACTGCGGTTCCTGCGTCGAGTGGTGTGAGCGGATGCGGCCGCCGTCCGGCTCGGTCGGGCGGCGGCCGCGCTTCCGTGGCGCGGCGCGCAGCCGCGCCCATCAGTCGGCGCGCCAGGCCACCTCGAACCGTTCGAGCACGATCTCGTGCTGCTCGGTCCACTCGAAGCCGAGGGTCGCCGTGACCCGCTGCCAGTAGCGGCGGTGGTTCTCGCGCCATGACGCGAGCGAGCGGTCGTCTTCGCCCTCGTCGTACGCGAACCGGTCGTCGACCTCGTCGAAGGCGGCAAGGCGCAGTTCGGTGCTGCGCAGGATGACGCGTGGCCGGCCGGTCGAGTCGCAGGCGATCCAGTGGCCGCCGATGCGGGGGAGCGGCTGCCCCTCGGCCGCGAACTCCGCGACGAGGGCTGCAGTCGCCCGCTTGGTGCCGTCGAGCACGAGGCCGAGCAGCTCGTCGGTGAGTTCGGGGTGATCGCCGAACACCTCGACGGACGGCGGCTCGGGGTCGGTCGCGCGGTCGGGGTGCGCACTCCGGTAGGCCTCCCAGAGGGCGTTCGCGGCGGCGTGGTCGACGGGTGCGTTCGGCATGCGCTCAGTCTGGCAGCGTGCTGCTGCCGCCTCAGCTAGTGCAACCAAGTAGTTGCGCTAAAGCCGTGGAAATGCAATCCTATGGTTGCAAGACGCGGATGCTGCGGCATCCCGTTCCACGTCAGCAGCCCGAGAAGGAGAGATCATCGTGACCATGACCGACAACCCGGCATCCGTCATCGACGAGGGCACGTACACCGTGCGCCGTACCATCCGCATCGCCGCGCCCATCGAGCGCGTGTGGCGCGCCGTCACCGAACCCGAGCACATGTCGCAGTGGTTCGGGCGAACCGTGCTCGACGGCTCCGGCGCGGGCGCGCAGGGCACCATGACGTTCCCCGACTACGGCGCCGTGCCGATCCGCGTCGAGGCGATGGATGCCCCGCACACCGTGACGTATCGCTGGGGCAACGATGATGCCCTCGGCCACCTGCCCGACACCGTCGACGACGAGACCTCGACCGTCTTCACGTTCACCCTCGAGACGGTGGCCGACGGCACGCGGCTCACCGTCGTCGAGACCGGCTTCGACCGCACGTCCGACCCGGCCGCGAACCTCGCGTCCCACGGCGATGGCTGGGTCTCCGAGCTCGACAAGCTCGTCGCCGTGCTCGAACGTGCCGAGGGCGGCGCGTGACCGCCGGAACGCTGGTTCCGGTGTTCGCCGCGCTCGGCGACGAGACCCGGTGGAGCATCCTGGCGGCACTCGGCGAGGGCGACGCCTCGGCGTCGGCCCTCGCCGGACGCCTGCCCGTGACGCGGCAGGCCATCATGAAGCACCTCGCCGTGCTGCAGGAGGTCGGCCTCGTCGAGTCCGAGCGGGTCGGCCGCGAGGTGCGCTACCGGGTGCTCGGCGCGCAGCTGAGCGACGCCGCCCGTCGCCTCGACGCCATCGGGGCCGAGTGGGACCGCCGCCTCGCCGCGATCAAGCGGATCGCCGAGGGGCTCTGAGCGCGAGCGCTCACTCGGGGCGGTTGCCCGCCTCACCGTCGATCGTGAACGGGGTCGTGACGCCCTCGTACATGACGTGGGCGACGAGTCCGTCGACCGCGTGCCGCAGCGTGTGGCAGTGGTCGCTCCAGATGCCCGGGTTGTCGGCGACGAATGCCACGTCGTACGCCTCGCCGGGGTGCACGTCGAGCGAGTCGACGATCCACGGGCTGCCGGATGCCGCGATTCCGTCCCGCGAGAGGACCACGACGTGGTGCCCGTGCAGGTGCATCGGGTGCACGTCGCCGGAGTCGTTGCGGACGTGCATGACGACCACGTCGCCCTCGCGCACGTGGAACATCGGCATGTCGGGGAACATGCGCCCGTTGACGGTCCAGAAGTTGCCGGGCCGGCCGTCGACGATGCCGAAGCGGCGGGCGATGACGTAGTCGAACTCGCGGTCCGGGTCGTCGGTGCCGAACGCGAGCGGCTCGGGGCTGCCGTACGCGAGCAGGTCGAGGGTCCGCGAGGGCTGCGCGGCGGGCGGGGGCGCGGATGCCGCGGGGCCGCCGACGATCACGCTGCGCCCGCCGGTGTGCAGGCGCACGGCGGAGCCGTCGTCGGGTGCCCGGACCGCGACATCCGCTCGACCGCCGGCGGGGATGAGCACGCGCTCGCCGTCGATGGGAGTCGGCTCGTGCACGTCGTGCCCGTCGGTCGCGACGACCCGGAACGGCATCGCCGACCACACGGCGGCGGTGCCCTGGTCGGTGTTGATCACGCGCACGCGCACCGTCGTGCCGGGTTCGGCGGCGACACGGGCGTCCTCGGCGCGGCCGTTCACCGTGTGCCGCCCGCCGTACACGTGCAGCAGCGCGGTGGCCTCGGCGTCGGCCGCGACCTCCGGGGGGTCGGCGGGTTCGATCACGATGGCGCCGAGCAGCCCGCGCTCGACCTGCACGTGCGACACCTGATGGGAGTGGTACCAGTACGTGCCGGCATCCGTCGCCTCGAAGCGGTACACGTGGCGCCCGCCCACGGGCACGGCGTCCTGCGTGATGCCCGCGACGCCGTCGGCCGCGTTCGGCACGTCGATGCCGTGCCAGTGCAGCGTCGCGCCGTCGACCACCGACTCGTTCACGAACGTCACCTCGACGAGGTCGCCCTGCCGGGCGCGCAACTCCGGCCCCGGCGACGTGCCGTTCACGGTGTAGCCGTCGACCGTGCGTCCGCCGGGAACGTCGATGCGCTCCTGCCGCGCCACGAACTCGACCCGCACGTCGGCCGGCCGATCCGGGTCGGCGGTCAGCGCGGTCACGTCGGTCGTGCCCGGGCCGCCGGCGACGGATGCCGCTCCGCCTGCCGCGTGCGCGCCGTGCCCCGCCTGCTCGGCGCCGAGGTCCATGACCGAGTACTCGCCGAGCAGCGTGGAACTCCACGCGAGCCCCGCCGCGCCGAGCCCGGTCGCGACCGCGACGCCGACGGCGACGCGGCGCAGCAGTTCACGCCGCGACCGCACGCGAGGTCGCCTCCTCCGTGGCGGACTCGCCGCGGCTGCGCCGCATCCGCAGGGCGGCGACGGACGCCGCCGCGACGACCGCGAGCGCGTTCGCGCCGTGCACGAGCCCGAGGTAGGGCAGGTCGGTGACCGAGAAGCCGAGGGTGACCTGCAGCGCGACGAGGCCGAGGACGATCGCCGCCCACATGGTGCTGCCGCGCTCGCGGACGAAGAACGACACGATGAGCAGCGCGACCGCGACGAGCGGGATCACGACGCCGCCGACGAGCCCGTGGACCAGGAACCCGGCCTCGCCGACGCCGGCCGCCTGGAAGCCCTCGAGCAGCGCCTTGTCGACCACGCCCCCCTCGGAGACGAGGTTCAGCATGCCGCTGAACGCGAACGCGATCGCGGCGGCCTGGACGACGACCGCGCCGGCGACGGTCCAGGCGAGCCCGGTGTACAGGGTGCGCATGATGCCTTCTCCTCCTGCGGCGCCTCGTCGCGGCATCCGCTCGACCCCACGTTCGCCCGGCGCCGCCCGCGCCGGAACGCAGCCCGCCGGATGCCGCATGGCGGAGCGCCGGACGCGTGATGGAGGCCAGCCGCCAAGGGGCGTCCCGGTTCGCCCCCTCCCGCGATCGCCGCGACAGGAGCACCATGGAACCGTGGACCGCAGGTGGGTGTGCCTCGCGACGTTCGGCCCCATCGGGGTCGCGTCCCTGGTCTACGTCGTCATCGTGCGGGGCTTCGTCGAGGCGGACGCCGACCACGGGCTCGCCTGGCCGCTGCTCGGTATCCTGCCGCTGTTCGTCTTCGGCATGTGGCTGCTCACGGTGTCGTCGTCGCGCATCGCGCTCCTCATCGCGCTCGGGGCGACCGCGATGCTCGTCGGCTCGGCCTACGAGACGGTCGTGCACCAGAACCTCGACCTGCTCGCGCAGCCGTGGTTCCCGCTGTTCAACCTCCTCGGCATCACCGCCGACGCGATCGCCACGTCGGCGCTGCTCATCGTGTTCGCGACCTTCCCCGACGGCACGCCCGAGCGGCGCTGGGAGCGGATCGCGGTCGTCTTCCTGTGGACGCCGGTGCTCGTCGGACCGCTCACCCTGCTGACCACGCCCCACGTCGTCATGTCGCCGTACATCGGCATCAGCGGCGAGACCATCCCCAACCCGTTCGCGGTGCCGTGGCTCGAGTGGGCCGCGGTGCCGGTGCAGTACCTGATCACCCAGTCGTGGCCGGCCGTCGCGCTGGGGCTCGCGGTACTGGTCTCCCGGGCGGCGTTCGGCGCGCCGGCGGTCCGCGCCCGGACCCGCGTGATGGCCCTGACGGTCGGCGCTGCCATGGTGGCGTTCGGCCTGTGGACCTTCCTGCCGGCACTGCCGGGCATCGAACTGCTCGTGTACGGGTCGATGCTCGCGATCGTCGTCGCGGCGATCCACGGGATCCTCCGCTACGGCGCGTTCGACATCGACCCGGGCGATCGCAGCTCCAGCGTCGAGGTGTCGTCCAACCTGCTCATCACGGTCGTGTACGCGGTCGGCGTCGCCACGCCGGCACTGCTGCTCGCACCGCCGCTCCGGGTGGTCCCCGCGATCCTCCTCACGACGCTCGTCGCGGTCGTGCTGCTGCCCGTCCGGGCCTGGATGCTGCGGCGCCTGCACCGCGCGCTCTTCGGCGACCGCGACCGCCAGTTCGGCATGCTGAGCGAGCTCGGCTCGCGCCTCGAGCAGGCGGGCGAGCCGCGCGAGCTGCTCACCCGGCTCGCCGAGGCGGTGCGGGCCGGGCTCGACGCGACGTGGGTCCGCATCCGGCTGGCGGCGACGGATGGCGCGCTCGTCGACGCTCCCGCGGGCGTCGCCGCGATCGCCGGCGAGACCGCCGGCAGCGAGCCGGTCGAGTCGGTCGACCTGGTGCACGCCGACGAGACCCTCGGCCGGATCGAACTCGGACGCCGACGCCGCGGCGAGTACTCCGCCGAGGAGCGGACGATGCTCCGCACCGTGGCGGGCCAGGCTGCGGCATCCGTCGCCAACCTGCGCCTCACCGCCCGGCTCGCCGCGCGGCTCGACGAACTCACCGCCTCGCGCGAACGGCTCGTCGCCGCGCAGGACGACGAGCGGCGCCGCCTCGAGCGCGACCTGCACGACGGCATCCAGCAGGACGTCGTCGCGCAGATCGCCGGGCTTCGCCTCGCCCGGAACCGCCTGGAGCGCGGCGAGCTCACCGCCGACGTGCTGGCGGAGCTGCAGGACCAGGCCCGGGAGACGCTCACCGACCTGCGCGAGCTCGCCCGCGGCATCCACCCGCCGGTGCTGAGCGACAACGGGCTGGTCGCGGCGGTCGAATCGGGTGTGGCCCGGTACCCGATCCCGTTGACGGTCGACGCGGATGCCGCGGTGCGTGCCGAGCGCTACCCCGACGACGTCGAGACGACCGCGTACTACGTCGTGCGCGAGGCGCTCGCGAACACCGCGAAGCACGCCCACGCGTCGCGCGCCACGGTGGGGCTCGTGCGCGACGACGGGCACCTGCGCATCTCGATCAGCGACGACGGATGCGGCATCGGCGACGTGTCGCCCGCGTCGGCGACGAGCGGGGGACTCGCGAACATCCGCGACCGGGTGGCGGCGCTCCGCGGCACGGTGCAGGTGTCGCCCGGGTCGCCGACGGGGACCACCGTGGTCGTCGACCTGCCACTCGGCACGGCGGGAGCGTCGGGTGGCTGACGGGAGCGCGCTGCGCGTCGTCATCGCCGAGGACAACTACCTCGTGCGGGAGGGGCTCCGTCGGCTGCTGGAGGATTCGGGGGAGGTCGAGGTCCTCGCCTCGGTGGGCAACGCGACCGAACTGCTCGACGCCGTGCGACGGTTCGGTCCCGACGCGGTGCTCACCGACATCCGGATGCCGCCGGGCCACCACATGGAGGGGATCGAGGCCGCGCACGCCGTCCGTGCGACGGCGGCCTCGACCGGGGTCGTCGTGCTCTCGCAGCACGCCGACGAGAGCTACGCGCTCGCGCTGTTCGCCGACGGGTCGGCCGGCCTCGGCTACCTGCTGAAGGACCGGATCGGCGACCTCGAGGACCTCGTGCACGCGTTGCGCGAGGTGCGCGCGGGCGGATCGGTCATCGATCCGCAGATCGTCGACACGCTCGTGCGCCGGCGGAGCGCGAACGCCGCGAGTCCGCTCGCCGCGTTGTCGCCGCGCGAGCTCGAGGTGCTGCGCGAGATGGCGGCGGGCAAGACGAACGCGGGCATCGAGCAGGCGCTGTTCCTGTCGTCGTCGACCGTCGAGAAGCACGTCAACGCGATCTTCACCAAGCTGCGGCTGCCGGAGTCGGGCGTGCACCGCCGGGTGGCCGCGGTGCTGGCGTTCCTGAGGAGCGCCGAGGGGTAGTCGGCGGCCGGTGGAAACGGCCGCTGTCCGGCCGTTTCCGGGTTCCCGTCGGGCCCCGTGGGGTGTCGGTGGGTGCTGCTTGGATCGAGGTATGAGCAGCTCGATCGGCACCATCCTCGACGCGGCGACGGGCGACATCGGCGACGACTTCGACGATGCCGATGGCCTCCTCCGCGAGGGCCGTGGCGTGCCGGCTCACGTCGGCCGGGGCGCTCAGCGCTCCCAGGCGGCGCGCTCCCGCGCCGCGAACTCGGCGAACGTCGTCGCCGGCCGGCCGGTCAACCGGCGCACCGCGCGGTTGGGCAGGGCCGAGACGTTCCAGCGGACGACGCGGTGGATCATGCGCTGCACGGCGAGGTAGTCCTCGGGCGCCCCGTACGCGGCGAGACGCGCGAGGTACTCCCGCTCGCTCGGGCGCGCGTAACGGATCTCCCGGCCGAGCACGTCGGAGAGGATCCGGGCCACCCGGCGGTACGTGAGGCTCTGCTCGCCCGACAGGGTGTACGCCGCCCGGAGGTGGCCCGGCACGGTGAACACCGCCGCCGCGACCCGGCCGATGTCGCGCGCATCGATGAAGGCCGTGCGCGATCGGCCGGCCGGTACGAAGATCTCGTCGTGGTCGCGGATGTCGTCCCGATACGTCGTCGCGAGGTTCTGCATGAAGAAGTTCGGCCGCAGGAAGGTGAACGGCGCATCGACCTCGCGCAGGTACCGCTCGACGTGGTGCGGGGTCGAGCGGTTCGCCTGCACGCCCTGCAGCGAGAGGAACACGATCTGGCGGATGCCGCGGCGCATCGCCGCGTCGATCAGCGGGAACAGGTACCGCTCCACGTCGGCGATGGGCGGCGGGCGCATCAGGAAGAGCCGGTCGCATCCGTCGAGCACCGCATCGAGCCGGTGCGCGGGCATGCCGAAGTCGAAGTGGCGGTGACGGATGCCGCGTGGCAACTGCGCCGCATCCGCCTCGGTTCGCACGCCCGCCACGACCGGCTCGCCGCGCTCGAGCAGGTGGTCGACCACGGCCGACCCGACGATCCCGGTGGCGCCCGTGACGAAGACGGCGTCGCTCCTCATCGCGCGCTCACGGTCGCCGGCCGACCCGGTCGAGGAGCGAGGCGAGCGTCTCGAGCTCGGCATCGTCGAGGGCGTCGAACGTCGGCAGGGCGTGCGCGACGAGCTCCTGCTCGAAGGCGTCGACCTGCTTCGCGGCCTCCGGGCTGAGGCGGATGACGCGGGACCGGGCGTCGTCGGGGTGCGGCGCCGATTCGACCAGGCCCTCCGCGCGGAGGCCGTCGACGAGCTGCGTGACCGCGCCGGGGGTCAGGGTGAGCGCCGCGGCGAGGGCGCTCGGGGTGACCGGTGCAGGGCCGTGGGCGAGGTGGAACAGGGCCTCGAGCTGCGAGCCGGTGAGCACCCGACCGTGGAAGGGCGTGCGCCGTCCGCTGCGGAGCGAACGACCGAGGGCGACCGTCCGCTCGATGACGCGGGCGACGTGCTCGCGGCGCGAGGAGCCGTCGCTCATGCGCTGACGAACGGCAGTTCGTGCACGTAGGTGCGGTCCTCGACCTGGCTCAGGATGAAGTCGGCCAGGTCGTCGCGGCTAATCTGCATGCCCGTGCCGACGCCGACCCAGCCGACCCGGTACGTGCCCGTGCCGGGCGTCTCGAGCAGTCGCGGGCCGCGGACGATGGTCCAGTCGAGGCCGCTGCCGCGGAGCACCTGGAGGTGGGCCTCGGCGTCGGCGAGGACGTCGCCGGCGAGGGTCTTGAGCAGCAGGCGCATGACCCGGTCGGCCGCCTTGGGGCGATCGTGCTGCTCGGCACGCAGGCCGCCGCCCGAGAGGGACACGATGCGGCTGACGCCGTGGCGCTGCATGGCCGCGACGATGTGGCGGGTGCCGTCGGCCTGCAGCGACGCGGGCGACCCCTTCACGTGGCCGAACAGGCTGAGCACGGCGTCCGACCCGGCGACGGTCTCGTCGACCGCGGCGGCGTCGAGCACATCGCCGCGGATGACGGTGAGCCGCTCGTGCTGCACCGCCAGGCGGGCGGGGTCGCGCACGAGGGCGCGGACGTCGAAGCCCTCGGCGAGGGCTCGGTCGAGGACGCGGCGACCGGTCTTCCCGGTCGCGCCGAAGAGAGCGAGGGTGGTCATGCAGACAGTTTAGCCGCTAAAGCAACTGCCTGCGGCATCCGCTCATCAGGCCTGCTCGAGTTCGGCGATGACGACCTTCTTCTGCTGCATCATCACCTGGATCTGCTCGGGCCGCCGGGTGAGCTCGTTCATGTTCGCGGGCAGGATCTGCCAGCTGACGCCGAACTGGTCCTTGCACCACCCGCACTGCTCGGCGTCGGGCACGTGCGAGAGGCGCGACCAGTAATGGTCGATCTCGGCCTGGTCGGCGCACGAGACGATGAACGAGATCGACTCGTTGAACGTGAAGAGCGGACCGCCGTCGAGGCAGGTGAACTCGACGCCGTTCAGGACGAACCGCCCGTTCACCACCTTGCCCGCCATGCCCCGGAAGTGCTCGTCGAGCGATTCGGCGGGATACTCGACGACTTCGACGATGCGCGAGTTCGGGAAGACGTCGACGTAGTAGTCCATCGCCGCGCGCGCCTGGTCCTCGAACCACAGGCACGGTTGGATCGGTGCGAGCTCGGCCATCGGGAACCCCCTCGTTCGGAACGGTGCTCGGGGCCACGGTACGCCTCCCGCGTCCCATCCGCGCGGGTCTTCGGGAACGCGCCGTGCGTGGCTAGAGTCGAGCCGTGGGGGCGAAGCTCGGGTGGCTCGCGTCCGCGGCCGCGCTGGCCGCGGCCCTCTCGGGATGCGCCGGCGAGCCGCAGGCCGGGCAGACGCCCACGGCGGGCGCGAGTCCGTCGCCGTCGGCGGATGCCTCGGGGCCGCTGTCCTGCGACGACCTCGTCTCCGGTGAACTCGTGGCCGCCGCCCTCGCCGGCGCGGACGGCGACCCGGTCGACCCGGTTCCCGCGGCGAACGGCACCGACGCGTTCACCGGCGTGCTGCTCGAGGGAGTGGGCGGGTTCGCCTGCTCCTGGCGCGTCGGTTCCGGCATGCCCGAGTACCAGGCGCCGAGCGACTGGGCCTACCTGCGATTCGACGTGCTTCCGGATGCCGCGGGCGACTGGATCCCGCTGCAGCTCGGCGATACGCCGTCACCCGACACCCGGGAGGTGGCGGGCGTCGCGGCCTCCGTCGCAGCAGGTGATGCGGGCTGGTTCCTGTCGGCGCCGGTGGGGGAGGACTGGGCGGTCGCGTCCATCACCGCCGCCGGCCTCGCCGGCACCGGCAGCCGGTTCGACGGCATCGATGCCGAGCGGATGCTCGACCGCCTCGCCGACGTCGCCGAGGCGGCGTTCGCGACGCTGGGCGCTGCGACGCCCGACCAGCTCGAGCGGCCCACGGTCGAGCTGCGTGCAACGGATGCCGCGTGCACCGGCGCGCTCGACCGCGACGGCATCGTCGATGCGGCGCAGCTGCGGACCGGCACGACCGTCGAGTACCTGGTGACGGATGCCGCCGCGGAGCCGCCCCGCGACTTCGCGGCCGCCGTGCACGCCGCCGCGCGCACCTTCGACTGCGAACTGCGGGTCGACGGCGGAACGGTGGTGACCGTGACCGCCGCGCCCGAGTTCGGGCCGCTCATGGACGCCTTCCGCGCCCCCGACGCCGACGTCGCGTTCGACGTGCTCCCGCTCGACGGGGCGCCGGCCGGCGTCGAGGCCTCCGCCGTGGTCGAACGGCCCGCGGAGGACCCGGCGGCGGTCGCCGTCGTCGCCGTGGGCGATGCGCTGTACCACGTGCGCGGCCAGCGCGTGGAGGGGGTCGTCCGCGCGATCGTCACCCAGTCGGGATGACCGCGGCCCGGAGTACGCTCGCCGCATGGCGGGTGCAGGGGACAAGTACGACCTCAAGCGCGAGCACGCCGAACTGTACGCGCCATCCGCTCGCGACTTCTCGTTCGTCGACGTGCCGCCGCTGCGGTTCCTCGCCGTCGACGGGCACGGCGACCCCAACTCGGCGGCCGCCTACCGGGAGGCGGTCGAAGCGCTCTTCGGCGTCGCGTACGCCACGAAGTTCGCGAGCAAGCGCCGCCTCGCGCGCGACTTCGTGGTCGCGCCGCTCGAGGGACTCTGGTGGGCCGAGGACCCGACCGCGTTCACCGCGCGCGACAAGGCCGCGTGGAGCTGGACGATGCTCATCGCCCAACCCGACTGGATCGACGACGACGCGGTCGCCGCCGCGATCGAGGTCGCGCGCGCGAAGACGCCGAACCCCGCGCTGGACCGGCTCCGGCTCGAGCGCCGCCACGAGGGCCGGTCCGTGCAGATCCTGCACGTCGGCTCGTACGACGAGGAGGCGCCGACCCTCGCGCGGCTCCACGACGAGTGGATGCCGCAGCACGGGCTCACCTTCAACGGTGCGCACCACGAGATCTACCTGAGCGACGCCCGCCGCACGGCGCCCGACAAGCTCCGCACCGTGCTGCGCCAGCCGGTGAAGCCGGCCTAGGCGGCGCGCACCGCCGCGAGGCTCTCCCGCACGATGGCCAGCCCGCGACGCAGCTCGTCCTCGGTGATCGTGAGCGCGGGCAGGAACTTCAGCACCTCGTCGTGCGCACCCGACGTCTCGATGACGAGTCCACGCTCGAACGCCGCCTTCGACACGCGGCCCGCGAGGGTGCGGTCGGCGTCGCAGGCGATGCCCATCATGAGGCCGCGCCCGCGGACGACGAAGTCGAGGTCGGGGTGCTCGTCGGCGATCCGCTCCAGCTCGGTGCGCAGCAGCTCGCCCTTGGCGGTGACCGCCTCGGCGAAGGCGGCATCCGCCCAGTACGTCTCGAGCGCGACCCGGGCCGACACGAATGCGAGGTTGTTGCCGCGGAACGTGCCCGTGTGCTGGCCGGGCTTCCACACGTCGACGCCCGGACGGAGGAGCACGAGCGACATCGGCAGTCCGGAACCGGAGATCGACTTCGAGACCGTGACGATGTCGGGCACGATGCCGGCGTGCTCGAACGCGAAGAAGCGGCCGGTGCGGCCGACGCCCGCCTGGATCTCGTCGAGGATCAGCAGGATGCCGCGGGCCTCGGTGATCGCGCGGAGCCGCTGGAGCCATTCCACGCGGGCCACGTTGATGCCGCCCTCGCCCTGCACGGCCTCGACGATGACCGCCGCCGGGAGGTCGAGACCCGAGCCCGGGTCGTCGAGCTGCTTCTCGAGCAGGTCGAGCGTGTCGACGTCGGCACCGAGGTAGCCGTCGTACGGCATGCGCGCGACGTCGTCGAGGCCGACGCCCGCCGCCGAACGGTAGTGGCTGTTGCCGGTGACCGCGAGCGCACCCATGCTCAGCCCGTGGAAGGCGTTCGTGAACGCGACCACCGTCGACCGGCCCGTCGCCTGGCGGGCGACCTTCAGCGCCGCCTCGACGGAGTTCGCGCCGGTCGGACCGGTGAACTGCAGCTTGTGGTCGAGGCCCCGCGGCTCGAGGATGAACCGCTCGAACGCCTCGATGAACGCCCGCTTGGCCGAGGTGGCCATGTCGAGGCCGTGGATGATGCCGTCGCGCTCGAGGTACTCGATGAGTGCCCGCGTGAACGCCGGGTTGTTGTGCCCGTAGTTCAGCACGCCCGCGCCCGCGAAGAAGTCGAGGTACTCGCGGCCGTCGGCGTCGACGAGGGTCGAGCCCGTCGCGCGGTCGAACACGGTCGGGAACGCACGCACGTATCCGCGCACCTCCGACTCGCGGCGGTCGAAGACGTCCAGGTCGGTGGCGCTGGTCGTGACGCTGCTCATGGCAGGCGGTCTCCTCTCGAGGAAGGGGGCGGTGCATCGACCCTACGGCCTCAGTCCGGGAGTGCGGTGTGGGAGGGGGTCAGCGGGGGCGCAACTCCGCCTCAGCCGTCACTACGGGAAGCAGCCGCGAAACGACATCCGTCAGCGTGACGATGCCGAGCAGCGTGCCCGCGCGCTCCACGACCGCGAGTTGGACCCGCTGCTCGCGCAGCTCGCGGAGGAGCTCGTACACCGGGGTCGCCGCGTCGACCCGGTACGCCGGCCTCGCGAACGTGTCGACCCGCGTGCCATTGGCCGCCTGCAGCGTGTCGCGGACGTGGACGAACCGCGTCACGCGACCGTCGGGGTCGCGGACGAGGATGCGCAGATGCCCCGAGGCCAGCGCGGCCGCGCGGACGTCGGCGACCGTGGCGTCCGCCCCGACCGCGGCGGGCTCGGCGTCCGGGTTCGCGATCTCCCCGACGGTGAGCTCCTGCAATCCGATGACCTCGGTGATCTGCGTGCGCAGCTCGGGCTCGAGGACGCCCGCCTGGGTCGAATGCTCGACGAGCTGTCGGATGGTGTCGGCATCCCGACCGCCCACGGCGGCGCGATCGACCGGCTCGACGCCAGAGCGGGCGACGAGGCGGTTGGCGATGCGATTGACCCAGACGAGGAACGGGCGGAAGACCCAGATGAAGCCCCGCGACGGCAGGGCGATCGCCTTCGCGGCGAGCTCCGGATGGGCGATGGCCCACGACTTGGGCGCCATCTCGCCGATCACGAGGTGGAGGAAGGTCACGAACAGGAGCGACAGCGCGAACGCTGCGCTGCCGGCCAGCCAGTCGGGCACGCCCCACGAGGCGAACACCGGGCCGAGCCATCCGTCGACTGCGGGTTTCGTGACCGCGCCGAGCGCGAACGTGCATGCCGTGATGCCGAGCTGCGCGCCGGCGAGCATGATGGTCAGCTCGTTCATGCCGCGCAGCGCCGCCCGCGCGGATCGGCTGCCCGAGGCCTCCTGTTCGAGGCAGTGGCGGCGTGCCCCCATGAGCGAGAACTCGATGACGACGAAGAACGCGCTGAGCGCGATGAGCGCGATCGTGATCGCGACGACGGCCCCGGCGCTCATCGCTCGCCCTCCTCTTCGACGACCCTCGCCTTGATGACGGAGGGCACGTGACGGTCGACCTCCGCGACCTCGATGAGGAGGTGGCGGCGCCCGGGCTCGTCCTCCGCGAGCTCGGCACCGGTCGTCGGCAGGTCGACGCGCACGGTCTCGCCGACATCGGGAAGGCTGCCTTCCTGCGCGATGATGAGGCCCGCCATCGTCTCGTAGTCGCCGCGCGGCAGGTCGCGGTCGATGATGCGCTCGACCTCGTCGAGGTGCAGGTCGCCATCCATCACCCAGGCGCCGTCGGCGTCGAGTTCCGCGCCGACCCCGGCGGGGGTGTCGTGCTCGTCGTCGATCTCGCCGATGAGCTCCTCGGCGAGGTCCTCGATGGTCACGATGCCGCTGAAGCCGCCGTACTCGTCGATGACGCAGGCCAGTTCGTTTCGCGTTCCGGTGAGCGCGGCGAGTGCGTCGGGCAGCGGCATTAGCGTGGGCACCACGAGCGGTTCGCGCATGACGGCGGTGACCGGGCGCATGTCGTCGCGCTCGGCGGCGAGCACGTCGGCGAGATGCACGACGCCCACCGGCTCCTCGCGTTCGCCCAGCACGGGGTAGCGCGTGTGCCCGCTCACCATGCGCGTGCGGATCTGCGCGATCGTCGTCTCCGGTCCGGCCACGTCGACTCGCACGCGTGGGATCATGGCGTGCTCGACGTCGCGGTCGGGGAAGTCGAGGACGCGGTCGAGGAGGATCGACAACTCCGCGGGCAGGTCGCCGCTCGCGCGCGAATCGTCGATGATGTGCTCGAGGTCGGCCGCGGTCGCGCTGATGTCGATGTCGTGGACGGGCTCGACCCGGATCAGCCGGAGCACCGCGTTCGAGGCGCGGTCGAACAGGGCGATGAGCCATCCGAACACCGCGAGGTAGGCCTGCGTGGATCGCGCGAGCGCGCGAGCGAGGGGTTCCGGATTCGCGATCGCCAGGTTCTTCGGGTAGAGCTCGCCGAAGATCATCTGCACCACGGTGGCGAGCGCGAGGGCGAACACCGTGCCCACGGCGATGCCCGCGGCGGTCGGAACGCCGACCCCGCCGAGCAGCACGCCCAGCGACTCGCCGATGAACGGCTCGGCGACGTACCCGACGAGCAGGCCGGTGACCGTGATGCCGAGCTGCGCCCCCGACAGCATGAACGACGTGCGCTTCGTCACCGCGAGGGCACGCGCGGCCTGAGCGTCGCCGGCCTCGGCCCGAGCGCGGAGCCGGGCTCGATCGACGGACATGTACGCGAACTCCTGGGCGACGAAGTAGCCGTTCGCCGCGATGATCGCAGCGGTGAGCAGGAGTCCCAGCAGCAGGAGCAGCAGCGCGGTGATCATCGCGTCACCGCCGGAGACCCGTGCTCGGATCTATGGCTGGGATCGTCGGCCGGGGGTGTGTCAGCGGTCGCGGGTCCGCACGTCGCGGCGGGACCCTCGGTGGTGGTGGGCACGGTGTGCTCGTCGCCTCCAATACGGTGTGCGGTCCAGCGTAGGAGCGGACGCTTGAAGGCGCCTGTACGGACCGAGCGGTGATCGTCCGAGGGATGTCACGACGGGTGCGCGGCCGGTGTCTCCATGTCACGACGAACGAACGTAGGAGGAGACATGACCACCACGAGGATTCCCGCGACCGAGGTCACCGGGCCGTACGGCGCGTTGGTGAAGATGGCGATGCGGCGCATGGTCGGCGACGTGCCCGACTCGATCGGAGTGCTCTGGCACAACCCGCGGGTGTTCACCGACCTGATGGGCATCGGCCGGAAGTCGGAGCGCTGGGACGCGCTCGACGAGCACCTCGCCGTGTTCGCCCGCATGGCCGCGGCGGCCGAGGTCGGCTGCAGCTTCTGCCTCGACTTCAACTACTTCATGGCGCACCACCGCGGCCTCGACGAGGAGAAGGTGCGCCAGGTGCCCGGATGGCGGGAGGTGTCCGTCTTCAGCCCGCTCGAGCGGCGCGTGATGGAGTACGCCGAGGCGATGTGCCAGAGCCCGCCGGCCGTGACCGACGAGCTGTCCGACGCCCTGCTCGCCGACCTCGGTCCGGCGGCGCTGCTCGAGCTCGCGGCAAAGGTCGCGCTCATGAACGCGACGGCGCGCATGAACCTCGCGCTCGGCATCCGCTCGGACCACTACGCCGACGCGTGCGGCCTGCCGCCGCTCGCGGAGCGCCCGGTCGTGGCGGGGGCGGCGTAGGGTGACGCGCATGAGCGCCGACCCGTTCGTCACGCACCGGAACCTGCTGTTCACGGTCGCGTACGAGCTGCTCGGGTCGGCCGCCGACGCGGAGGACGTGCTGCAGGAGTCGTGGCTGCGCTGGTCGCGCGTCGATCGCGCCGAGGTGCGCGACGCGCGCGCCTACCTCGTGCGCATCGTCACCCGCCAGGCGCTGAACCACCTGCGCGCGCTCTCGCGCCGCCGCGAGGACTACGTCGGGGAGTGGCTGCCCGAACCGGTGCTGACGAGCCCGGATGTCGCCGACGACGTCGAGCTCGCCGAGTCGCTGTCGATGGCGACCCTCACGGTGCTCGAGACCCTCGGCCCCGCCGAGCGGGCGGTGTTCGTGCTGCGCGAGGTGTTCGACGTGCCGTACGACGAGATCGCGGATGCCGTCGACAAGACGCCCGCGGCGGTGCGCCAGATCGCGCACCGGGCCAAGCAGCACGTCGCCGCCCGCCGGCCCCGCGTCGAGGTGGAGCGGGCGGAGCAGGAGCGCGTGCTCGAACGGTTCCTCGACGCGTTCAACACGGGCGACCTGCAGGGACTCATGGACGTGCTCGCACCCGACGTGGTGTCGGTCGCCGACAGCGGCGGCAAGGTGCGCGGCGCGGCGCGGCGGCCGATCGTCGGCGCGGAGAAGCTCGTCGCCTACCTCGCGGGCTCCATCCGCAAGTACGCGGTGGCGTACCGGGCGGTGCCCGCGTGGGTGAACGGCGGACCGGGCGCGCTCGTCGAGGTCGACGGGCAGCTCGTCGGGGCGCTCAGCGTCACCATCGAGGGCGGGCTCGTGACCCGCATCTACTCGGTCGCGAACCCCGACAAGCTGGCGCGGCTGGACGCCGAGGCGGCGCTCGCGCGCTGACGGATGCCGCGCCGCCGCCGCCGGCGACGGTGGGCTGCGTCATCCGCTCATGGTCGCCGCGGCGGCAATCCGCCGCTGCCCGCCGCCTCGATGAAGACCTCGAGGGCGTCGGCGACCTCCGCGGGGCGCTGCAGGTGGCCGAGGTGCGCGAGCTCCATGGTCTGCGTGGCCCAGCCGAGCGATTCGGCCAGCAGCCGCTCGTCGGCATAGGCGTCGCCGAAGGCGAGGTACGCCGCCCGGAGCCCGTCCGTCCATCCGGCCAGCACGTCCACGGCCGCGCCGAGGTACGACGCCGGCACGCGCGGCGTCGCCGCGTGCACCCGTTCGAACGTCGCCTCGTCCGGGAACAGGGCGCGGACGGTCTCCGGCGGCCACCACTCGGTCCAGCGGGAGAGGGCGTCGTCGACGACGAGCGGGCGGAGCAGCCCGCCGAGGTCCGGGCGTACGGCGGGCACGACCCCGCCGGTCGGAGCGGGGAGGACGGCATCCATGAACACGATCGAGGTCGGCGCGCCGTCCGCCACGAGCGCCGGCACGTAGGTGCCCGCGTTCGAGTGCGCGACGCCGATGACGTCGCCGCGCTCGCCGATGGCGGCGCGGTGGGCGGACAGGACGTCTTCGGCCGTGGCCGCCGGGCCGGGGTCGGTGATGCGCACCGCGTGTCCACGATTCTCGAGCACCTCGGCGAGCGGGTCGAACGCCGCGGCCGGGAGGAAGACGCTCCCGAGGAGCACGAGGTCCGGCATCCCGCGATGGTAGCGAAGGCGCGCGGATGCGACGAGGGGCCCGGGTCGCCCCGGGCCCCTCGTTCGGAACCGTGATGTGCCGAAGCGCGCCTACTTCTGCACGAAGGCGAGCAGGGCGCGGGTGACCTCGTCGGCGTGGGTCCAGAGCAGGCCGTGCGGCGCGCCCTCGATCTCGACGTACTCGGCCGACGGCAGGCGCTTCGCGAACTCGCGTGCGGTGGCGTCGATCGGCAGGATGCGGTCGGCGGTGCCGTGGAGGATCAGCGACGGCACGTCGACCTTCTCGATGTCGCCGCGGAAGTCGGTGAGCCACGACTGGACGACGGCCGACGAGGCGAACGAGCCGGCGGATGCCGCGGTGTTCCAGCTCGCGCGGACCGCGGCCTCGCCGATGCGGGTGCCGAGGTTCTCGTCGAGGTTGTAGAAGTCCTGGAAGAACTGGTCGAACCAGGCGTAGCGGTCCGACTTCGCGGACTGCTCGATGCCGGCGAACACGTCGGCGGGCACGCCCGTGGGGTTGTCGTCGGTCTGCAGCAGGAACGGCTCGAGCGAGGCGAGGAACGCGGCCTTGGCGACGCGGGCGCTGCCGTAGGTGCCGAGGTAGCGGCCGACCTCGCCGGTGCCCATCGAGAAGCCGACGAGGATCACGTCGTTCAGGTCGAGGGTGTCGAGCACGACCTTCAGGTCGGCGGCGAAGGTGTCGTAGTCGTAGCCGACGGTGGGCTTCGACGAGCGGCCGAAGCCGCGGCGGTCGTACGTGATGACGCGGTGGCCCGCGTCGAGCAGTGCGGCGGACTGCTTCTCCCACGACTCGCCGCTCAGCGGGTAGCCGTGGATGAGCAGCACGGGCTGCCCCGCGCCGTGGTCCTCGTAGTAGAGGTCGATGTTCGCCGAGTTCTCGGTTCCGACGGTGATGTACGGCATGCGTGCTCCTTCATCGAGGTGCCTAACCGGATGAAATGTTCGTGATGGTTAGGGCGTTGTCGACTGTAGCGCAACCAACCGCGAAAGTATTCCAAGGGGGTTAGAATCCGATGACGATCCAGCAACACGGGGGTGACCAGATGACGACGGATGCCGCGCGCGCCCTCGCCGAGCACTCGCTGCTGCTCGACCTCGTCAACTCGCGCCTCCGCTACCCCGACCGGGTCGACGACGAGCTGGGCGACGACGCCGCGGCATCCGCCTGGCTCATCGCGCACGGCGGCACGGGCGACCCCGCCGAGATCGCCGACGCGCGTGCGGTGCGCCCGCTGCTCGTCGACGTGCTGCGCGGCGAGCGCCCCGTCGACGAGCTCGCGCCGTGGGTCGGCGCCGTGACCCGCCGCCCCGCCCTCGGTCCCGGCGGCCTCGAATGGCACGACGACCTCGACCCCGGCCGCCGCATCGGCGCACGAGCGATGCTCGAGTGGGCGAGCCTGCAGGGCCCCGAGGGGTCGCGCATCCGCCCGTGCGCGGCATCCGACTGCCAGCACTTCTTCATCGACACGAGCCGCGCGAACACGCGCCAGTGGCACTCGATGGAGACCTGCGGCAACCGCGCGAAGGCCCGTCGGCACTACGCGCGCACCCGGGGCGCGTGAGGTGCGCCGGCGCGTCGGCGAGAATGGAACCCGACACGAAGGGGTTCGACATGGCTGACCACACGAGCGGTTCGACGACGGATGCCGCGGCGACACCCGCCGCGACCGGCGCCGCGCGGCTCGCGCACGAGCCCGGCCACCACGCGATCGGCTGCCCCGAGTGCTTCGAGGAGCTGCAGCGCAACCGCGACTGGTGGAAGGCCCGCCCCGAGGGGTCGCGGCTCGTCGGGCTCGTCGTTCCGCGCGACGACATGCCGCCCATCCTCGAGCAGCGCACCGACCTGACCCGGTTCGGCGTGCAGATCCTCGACTTCCGCTACCCGACGCCCGACGCGCCCGAGTCGTGGGAGCAGCGGCTCGCGCGCCTCTTCGAGACGCTCCGCGCGGGCGACGTGCTCGTCGTCGTCAACGAGCGCGCCCTCGGGCGCACACCCGACGAGGTGGCCCGCACCATCCGCACGCTGCGACGGCACGACCTCGTGGTGAAGGTGCTGAGCCATGGCGCGCCCCACCTCGAGGACGCCCGGGGCGAGGCCGCGGTCGGCTGAGCCGCGTCAGCGCAGCACGGTCTCCAGCCCCCGCGCGTCGAGCCGCGCGAGGTACTGCCGGGTCTCGTCGACGTCGCGCGGCCGGTACACGCGCATCGCGTAGCGGAACCGCTCGCGCGGGCCGGTGCGGATGACGTTGCCCGTGGCCACGCACGTGTCGTCGCCGAAGTAGACGCTGACGGTCCCGTCGCCGTTGCGCATCATCTCGGTCCCGTCGATCGCGGTGTGGTCGCCGCCGGCGCGACCGCGTTGGTCGTACTTGACGACCGAGTAGAACCCGCGCTCGGGATCGACCGGCGGCACGTCGAACGTCCAGATGTCGCATCCGCTGCTCGTGGCCACGCCCTCGTGGTACTGGCCGTGCTCGGGCGGCAGCCCGCCCCAGCCGAGGCGCGTGCCGAGCAGGTGCTGCTCGGCATCCGTCGTCGCGGGCGTGCCGAACGCCCGGCTGAGGTCGGGCGCGGCGCCGGCCCGGCGCGCGAGCTTCGTGCCCACGGTGCGGCGGCTCGCGTCGTCGTAGTCGACGGGGCGGTACGCGTTCGCGGTGAGCGCCTCGACGCGCCGCAGGTCCTGCAGGCGGTGGGCGCGGTCGCGCCCACCGGCCAGCGAGGTGCGGCCGAGCACGTAGACGTGCGTGCCGCTCGACAGGTCGGCTCGCGTGAGGGTCAGCCGCTCGCCCGGGTAGACGACGCCGACGACGTAGTGCTGCTCGTCGATGACCTGGTCGACCTGGAACTCGTCGGACGGCTCGAGCGCGAACGTGGCCGCCTCGCTCACGTCGACGACCGCGTGGGAGTAGAGCACGTCGACGTTGGGACGGACGGCGCCCGGGTGGGCCTCGTGGACCGGCACCCGGTCGTGGTGGAACGCGTTGACGGGCGCGCGCCCGAGCTGGGCTCGGAATCTGTGCGCGGTCTCGGCCTGCACGAAGTTCCTGGACGTGACCTTGTTCGACATCGGCGTCTTCCCCCTCGGTCCGCCGCCGGTCGCGGCCACCGGAACCAGTGTTCCAACCGGCGGCCGTCGCCGGAACCCCCTCGACGCGGGCTCGCGGACCGGGCGGTGTCCGGCGCCGGGCCTGATCGCTATGGTGACGAGGGTGGTGACCAGCGATCGCGACCTCGCCCGATGGCGGCTGCATTCGCAGCTGCTCGCCGCCCCGGTCGACGGCGCCCGGCAGGTGGTGTCGCGGCTGCTGGGCGTGCAGGCCGAGAACCCGTCGCAGTCGGCGTGGGCGGTCGCCACGCGTACGACGAACCCGCGGCAGGAGGACCTCGCCGACGAGCTCGCCGCCGGACGCGTGCTGCGCACGCACGTGCTGCGGCCGACCTGGCACTACGTCGACGCGGATGACGCGGCCTGGCTGCTCGACCTCACCGCCCCGCGAGTCCTGCCGGTGGTCGATGCGCAATTGCGAGCGCACGGCGAGCGGATGACGCAGCTCACCGACGCGGTCACGTCGATCCTCGCCGGCACGCCCGACCGCACCCGCGGTGACCTCGCCGCGGAACTCGCCGCGCGCGGATTCGAGCTCGTCGGCATGGAGTTGATGCTGCTCCTCGCCGGCCTCGAGCTGCGGGCCCTGATCTGCAGCGGCGCCCCGCGCGACGGCGAGCACACGTACGCGCTGTTCGCCGACCGCGTGCCGAACCCCCGGCGGCTGGATCGCGACGAGGCGCTCGCCGAGCTGGCGGTGCGCTACTTCACCTCCCATGGTCCGGCCACCGAGCGCGACCTCGCGTACTGGGCCACGCTGACCCTCACCGACGTGCGGCGCGGGATCGCGGAGGCGAGCGACCGGCTCGAGTCCTTCGAGCACGACGACCGCACGTACCGGCACGTCGGCGGAGCGGTGCCGACGACGGCGGAGCCGGCGGGGCACCTGCTGCAACTGCTCGACGAGATGTACCGCGGGTACCAGGACTCGCGCCTCGTGATCGACGCCGACCGGCTCCTCAGCCGCGGGCGGGAGACGGCCATCGGCATGGCGCTCGTCGACGGGCAGTTCGTGGCGGACATGCGGCGCACGGTCGGCGCGAAGTCCGTCACGTTCACGCTGCGCCCGCTCCGGCCCCTGCGGTCGTCGGAGCGCGCGGCGCTCGACGCGGCGGCGGGCCGCTACGGCGCCTACCTCGGGTTGGAGCCGCGCGTGGTCGTCGAGGGTTAGCGCCCCTCCGCGGCGTCGGCGTCGGCGCCGGCCCAGCGCAGCACCCGGAGCGCGCGCAGCGTCGTCCACCGGCTCGGGTCGCCCTTGGCCTCCTCGAGCACCCAGCCGCGCAGGGCGGGGCGTTGCGGACCGGCGGGCCATCGTCCGTCCGGCGCTCGCCGTGACCGGAGCAGGTCGAGGGCGGGGTCGAGCCGAGGGTCGGCCGGCACGCCGTTGCCGCGGAAGTGCTCGAGCGCGCGGAGGACGTCGTAGTACCAGTAGGTGGGGAACGCGAAGTCGGTGTATCGCTCGTTCGCGACTTCGCCGGTCGACTTGCGCAGGTGGAGGTGCCGGTCGAGCAGGTACTCCTCGCCGGTGCGGATGACGTCGGCGAGTGCGGCATCCGTCGACCCGGTGGCGCGCTGGTACGCGCGCAGGCCCTCGAGCACGCACAGGGTGCTGTCGAACGACGAGCGCGTAGTGGGCCGGGGTTCGGCGCAGTTCCATCCGCCGTCGCCGCGCCGCTGCGAGATCAGGCGTTCGACCATGTGGTCGGCGCCCTCGCCGAGCACGCCGAAGTAGGCGCCGAACGTCAGGACGCCGCCGTTCACGCACTCCTCGACCTCGCCGTCGAAGAAGGGCCGGCCCCCGACGTCGTCGGGCCAGCGCACGCCGTCGCGCACCCTCGCGATCGCCTCGACGACGGCGGATGCCTCGGGGTCGATGCCGAACCGGGTGAGCACCTGCAGGGTCCACATCACCGAGTCGCGTTCGAGGCGTTCGCCGTAGACCGCGCCACCCCAGTACCCGTCGGCGGCCTGCAGCGCGAGCAGGTCGGCGCCCCAGCCCTCGGTCGCGACGCGCGCGCGGTCGGCGGCAACCGCGTCGGCCGGTTCGTCGGGCAGGTCGCGTCGCACCTGCCAGGTGATCGCCGGGTCGGCGTCGAGCAGCCAGTCGATGACTCCGTCGTCCATTCGAGCATCGTGCCCGAGGCCACCGACATGGCGGCGGAGCCGCGGCATCCGTCGCTCAGTGCTGCGCTTCAGCGGCTGTCGAGGTGGCGCGCCACGCGGCGCCACGGCACGGAGGCGTCGGGCCGCGCCGCCGCACCGCGCGCCTCGCCGTCGCACCGGACCACGACGCCCCAGTCGTCGAGCGAGGTGCCCGCCGCCTCGAGGCGGTCGCGCAACCGGCGGACGGCGCGGCGCGACGGTTCGCCGCGCACCGATACGTGCGCCATGTGGGTCTCTGCGATCGCCGCGACCGCCCGCACGAGCGAGCCCGGCAGCTCGAGTCGCTCGCCCAGCGACCGGATCAGCTCGGCGCCGCGCTCGGCGTGGCCGTGGGAGATGATGCGCCCGTCACGCGTCTGCGTGCTGTCGGGCTTGCCGAGGTCGTGCAGCATCGTGGCCAGCACGAGGAGCGCTCGCCGGTCGGCGTCGAGTCCGCGGTCGTCGGCGTCGATCGCGGCGAGGTCGGCCGCCCAGAGCGAATGCACGAGCACGTCGCCTTCGGGGTGCCAGACGGGGTCCTGCGGCGTGGTCGCGAGTGCCGCGAGCTCGGGGACGGCGTCGATGATCCCGGCGGCGCGGAGCGCCTCGGATGGCGTCGGCGCGTGCCGGGCGATGTCGAGCAGGGCGGCGCCGAAGGTTGCGTCGGAGCGAGGTTGCGTCACGGTGTCGTCGTCGCGTCGAGTTCCACCCAGGCGATCAGGATGGGATCAGTCCGCCACATCGATGAGCACCTTGCCGACCGTGCCCGCCTCGACCGCGTCGTGTGCCTCTGCCGCGCGCTCGAACGGGAAGCGCGTGATCGGCAGCCCCGCCTCCTCGCCGACGGGCAACGCCCCGTCCGCGACGGCGGCGGAGACATCCTCGGCCGCCGCCGCAAGCGCCGCATCGCCGACCGTGTACAGGAGCAGGAACTGGTACCGCACGTTCAGCGCGAAGTGATGCCGCACGTCGAGCGACATCTCCCCGCCGCCATCCGTCGCGTACACCGCGACCGAGCCGTGGTTCGCGAGCACCTGCGCGTTCAACGCCGCATTGCGGGCGGGGGAGACCTCGACCACCTGGTCGACCCCGTCGGGGGCGATGGCGCGGATGGCGCGCGCCGCGTCATCCGTTCGGTAGTTCACGACATGGTGAGCACCCGCCGCGGTCGCGAGCGCCGCCTTCTCGGGGGAGCTCACCGTCGTGATCACGCGGGCGCCCGCCCACCGTGCGAGCTGGATGGCAGCGTGCCCCACTGCGCCCGCCCCACCCGCGACGAGCACCGTGCGCCCCTCGAGCGCGCCCGGCGCGAGCCGCGACGGCCCACCCTCGTGCACGGTCAGCGCCCGGTGCGCCGTCATCGCCGGAACCCCCAGCGACGCGCCCAGGTCGAAGCCCGCGGCATCCGGCAGGTGCACCAGGCGACTCGCGGGCAGCACCGTGAACTCCTGCGCCGTGCCCGTCGGACGCTGGTGCGCCGCGAGGAACACCCACACCCGGTCGCCCTCCGCGAAGCCCGTCACCCCGTCGCCGACCGCATCGACGACGCCCGCGCCGTCCTGATTGGGCACGACCTCGTCGAACGGCGTCGACCGGCCGGGCGACGCGCCCCCGCGCGCCTTCCAGTCGGTCGGGTTCACGCCCGAGACGACGACGCGCACGCGCACCTCGCCGGCGGCGGGCTGCGGCAGGTCGCGCTCGACGAGCCGAAGTACGGACGACGGGCCGGTCTCGGAATAGGCGATCGCTCTCATGCGTGGTGAAACGTGCGACGCGCGGGGATCCTTCCGAGCGCGGGCAGCGGACGCCCCGGCGCGCCCGCGGCGCAGCGCGCGCTCGCCGCCTGCGAGTGCACGCCATGTGCACCGCTGTCCGCCCCCAGCGGTGCGGATGGCATCATTTCGCGTTCTCGGTGCGAGGTGCGGGGTGGGTGCGCAGCAGCACGTTCATGCCCCAGGCCGCCGCGATCGTGAACGCGAGGGCCGCCGCCATCGAGAGGATGCCGACCGGGTCGGCGATCACGCCGAGACTGATGATGAGCGTCGTCGCACCCGCCGGCAGGTGCGGCAGTCTCAGCGCACCGAGTGCGAACGCCGTGATCGCGACCGAGCACGCCGCCGCGAGCAGGTACCCGACGGTGAGGCCTTGATCGGGTGCTGAGGGCTGACCGTACATGCCGAACGCGAGCAGGCACAGCACGCCGGCGCCGATCGCGACGGCGTGACCGACGATCGCGTTGATCGGGCGCGACGACGAATCCCTGGGCGACGCGAAGATGAGCATCACCGTCGGACCGAGGCTCGGGAACAGCCACGGGCTGCGCAGGGCGAGGCCGATGGCCCCGGCCGCGGCGATCGCGACGAGGCTCAGGACGCCGACGTAGGCGCCGGTGCCCAGGGGTCCGGCTCGTTCGGCCACTCGGTCGAGCACGGGTCGGCTCTCCGGCGAGTTCGCAGTCATGGCTGGACGGTACGCGCCTGCCGGACCGCGGAACACTGGGTTGCGTCGACGATCGGCACGTGATCGCGATCTCGGACGACGACATCGACTGGGTGGTCCGCGGCCCGGCTTCCGGGATCAGTTCATCTTCCGCCGGTAGATCGCGACCGCCCCGACGTAGGCGACCACGAGGATCCCGACGAGCCAGGCCAGCGCGACCCACAGGTCGCTGCCGACCGGTTCGCCCGCGAACAGCGCTCGCAGCGAGTCGACGATCGCGGTCACCGGCTGGTTCTCGGCGAACCACGCGACCGGCCCGGGCATCGAGTCGGTCGGCACGAACGCCGAGCTGATGAACGGCAGGAAGATCAGCGGGTAGCTGAACGCGCTCGCCCCGTCGACGGTCTTCGCCGAGAGCCCCGCGATCACGGCCAGCCAGGTGAGGGCCAGCGTGAACAGCGTCAGGATGCCGGCGACCGCGAGCCACGCCCCGACCGACGCTCCCGTGCGGAATCCCATGATCAGCGCGACGCCGACGACGATCGCGAGCGACACGAGGTTCGCGACGAGCGAGGTGAGCACGTGCCCCCAGAGCACGCTCGACCGCGCGATCGGCATCGACTGGAACCGTTCGAAGATCCCGCCCTGCAGGTCGAGGAACAGCCGGTACGCGGTGTAGGCGACGCCCGACGCGACCGTGATGAGCAGGATGCCGGGCAGCAGGTAGTTCACGTACGACTCGCCGCTGCCGGTCTGGATCGCCCCGCCGAGCACGTACACGAACAGCAGCATGAGCGCGATCGGCGTGACCGCGGTGGTGATGATCGTGTCGGGGCTGCGGAGGATGTGGGTGAGCGACCGACCGGTGAGCACACCGGTGTCGCGGATCACGTGGGTGGTCATCGCGGGTCTCCTTCGGATGTCGCGCGCTCGGATGTCGCGCGCTCGGCGGGTTCCGGCTCTCCGACGAGCGCCAGGAACACCTCCTCGAGCGTGGGCTGCTTCTCGACGTACTCGACCTTCGCGGCGGGCAGCAGCCGCTTCAGCTCGGCGAGCGTGCCGTTCTGGATGATCACCCCGCGGTGGAGGATCGCGATCCGATCGGCGAGCTGCTCGGCCTCGTCGAGGTACTGCGTGGTCAAGAGCACGGTGGTGCCGGATGCCGCGAGCCCGGTGATCGACTGCCACACCTCGATGCGCGCCTGCGGGTCGAGCCCGGTGGTCGGTTCGTCGAGGAAGATGACGGGCGGGTCGCCGATGAGGCTCATGGCGATGTCGAGCCGGCGGCGCATGCCGCCGGAGTAGGTGCCGGCGCGGCGGTCGCCCGCGTCGGTCAGCGAGAACCGGGCGAGCAGGTCGTCGGCGATCGCCCCGGGGTCCTTCAGGTGCCGCAGCTTCGCGACGAGCACGAGGTTCTCGCGCCCGGTCAGCACCTCGTCGACGGCGGCGAACTGCCCGGTGAGGCTGATCGACTCGCGTACGTCGCCCGGCGCCGCGCCGACGTCGAACCCGTGCACCGACGCGGTCCCCGCGTCGGGCTTCAGCAGCGTCGACAGGATTCGGACGAGCGTCGTCTTGCCGGCGCCGTTCGAGCCGAGCAGCGCGAAGATGCTCCCGGGCTGCACGTCGAAGTCGACGCCGCGGAGCACCGGCACCTCGCCGAACGACTTCTCGACGCCCTGCACACGGATGGCGGGGGCGGTGGCGGTTGCGGTGGTCATCGCGTTTCCTTCCGTTCGGCGTCGTCGATCGCCGTGACGAGGCGAGCGCGCTCCTTGTCGATCCAGCGGGTGCCGCCGTAGGCCTGGGCGAAGGTCTCGGCGAATTCCACGGGGTCGTCGCCGACGATCTCGCGGAGCGGCATCCGGTCGGTCGCGGCCCGCTCGAACAGGTCGGCGAGGTCGACGAACATCGTCACGAGCGTGTCGCCCTCGGTGATGCCGCCGTAGTACATGAAGTACCGGTGCAGGGCCTGCGCGGCGCCGCGGTACGGCTCGGGAAGCCCGTCGATGCGGGCCTTGGCCTGCCTGTACTGCTTCTTCTGCTCGAGCGAGCCCGTGAGGGCTTCGATCCACTTGGCGGCCATGTCAGTCGTCTCCTTCGGTGTCGTCGTGGAGCTGTCCGATGCGCTCTGCGAGGAAGCTCCAGGTCCTCCAGAACTCGTCGAGGTACGCGCGCCCCTGCGGGTTGAGCGAGTACACCTTGCGGGGCGGCCCCTTCTCGGAGGGCACCTTCTCGACGTCGACGAGTCCGCGCTGTTCGACGCGGACGAGCAGCGCGTACACGGTGCCCTCGACGATGTCGCTGAACCCCTGCTCGCGCAGTCGAGCGGTGATCTCGTAGCCGTACGCCGGCCGGTCGGCCAGCAGCGCGAGCACAATGCCCTCGAGCGTGCCCTTCAGCATCTCGGTCATCTGCTTGCCCATCAGCGCCTCCTCTCGGTACTCGGTGTCACTGGGTACTGGTAGATAGTAAGACGGAGTACCGGTAGATAGCAAGACTGAATACCGAATCCGTTCGGTCGTCGGTTGGATCCGCAAGCCCCTGCCCGCGATCAGGCGGCCCGCCTAGCATCGGGGCATGTTCTTCTTCGCCGGCGTCTTTCCGCGTGAGCGGCAGATCGCGGCCGCCACCCTGCGCTGCGAGCACTGCCACGAGGTGGCGCAGCAGCGATTCCTCGAGGCGGGCAGTCGCCTCTGGGTGTTCTTCATCCCCCTGTTCACGTTCGGCCGCACCTACGTGATGGTCTGCACGAACTGCGGCTGGGCGACCGAGCTCAGCCGCGACGCGGCGATGCGCGCAGCGGCGGTGACCGGGGCGCACTGAGCGTGGGCGAGCGGATGACGCGACGCGGGGGAGTCCTCGCCGTGGCCGCCACCGCGTGGGTGCTGCTCGGGTGCGCGCCGAGCGGGTCGGCGCCGAGCGGGTCCGATGCGTCGCCCGACCGCCCTGCGGCATCCGACACCGACGATCCCGACCGCGCCGGCGGCACGTTCGCCGCGGTCGGCGACTCGATCACGGATGCCGACAGCCGGAACTTCGCCGCCGGTGAGATCGGCCCGGCTTCGTGGGCGGCCTGCGTCGTCGACGCCGGGTTCGTGTTCGCCGGCGGCTGGGCGGAGTGGGGTGCGACGACCGCGCGCATGGCGGACGCGGCCGCCGAGGTCGACGCGGACACGCTCGTCGTCCTCGCGGGCACGAACGACGTGGCGTTCGGCATCCCGTTCGCCGAGACGTCGGCGAACCTGGAGCGGATCGTGGACGCGGTGGGGATCGACGACGTCGTCGTCTCCTCGATCCCGCCGATAGACGCCTTCCCGCAGGGGCCCGTCGAGTTCAACGAGCAGCTCGCGGAGTTCGCGGATGAGCGCGGCTGGCGCTTCGTCGACGCCGCCGCAGGCCTGCGCACCTCCGACGGCACGTTCCGGTCGGGGCTGTCGTTCGACGGGCTCCACCCGTCCGAGGATGGAGCCCGCGTGCTCGGCGAGGCGATCGCCGACGAACTCGTCGCCGGCTGAGCCTCAGGCCGCTACCAGATGACGGCGATGGCCGCGTTGGTGAGCGTCAGGAGGCCGATCGGCCAGAAGATCGCCGGCGAGACCGATCCGCTCTTGCGCTGGCGGGCGGCGCCGATGCCGAGCAGCGCGCCGATGACCAGCAGGATCACGAGTTTCGTGCCGATCTTGGCGTAGTTCAGGTCGCCGTCGAGTCCCCACGGCGCGGCGAGCGCCAGGCCGGCGACGGCGGCGATCGCGAGACCCCAGTGCATGACCCGCGTGATGCCCCGCTTGCCGTTGACCAGTTCGACGACCCAGGCGCCGAAGAGGACGGCGAAGCCGACGAGGTGGATGAGCACGACGATATCGCGAAGGGTCTCCATACCTGCAGGCTACCGGGAACGCGCGGGCGACGCGGTCCATCGTTCGCGCGTTTGACATCGTTCGCACCAGTGAGAATAATGGAATCCACGACGAAAGGACTCCGCCATGGCCGACATCCGCCTCACCGACGGACGCCTCGAGGTGGCACTCACGCGCCGCGAGAAGATCGCCGGCCTGCTCGGTAACCTCCGCGTTCCGATGGCCGCCATCGGCCACGTCGCCGTCGTCGAGAACGCGTTCGACGCCGTCCGGGGGCTTCGGGCTCCGGGGCTCGCGATTCCCGGGCTCACGCGCGTCGGCACGTGGCGCGGTCGCGGTCGCCGCACCTTCGTGGTCGCGCGGGCCGGGCAGCCGGCGCTCGTGGTCGACCTCGCGGGGCAGCGGTACGACCGGCTGGTGCTCTCGACGACGGATGCCGCGTCGCTCCGCGACCGGCTCCGGGCGGCGGTGCGCTGAGCGATGGCCGGCCCCACCGACACCGTCGAGCTGGTCCTGCACCCGGTCCGGCTCCGCATCATCCAGGCCCTGCTCGGCGGGCGCCGGCTCACGACCGCCCAGCTCGGCGACGAACTGCCGGGCGTGACGACCGCGACGCTCTACCGGCAGGTCGCCACCCTCGCAGAGTCGGGCGTGCTCGTCGCCGTCGACGAACGCCGGGTCCGCGGCGCCGTCGAGCGCACGTGGGAACTGCAACTCGACGCCGCCCGAATCACCGGCGACGACCTCGCCGCGATGACGCCCGAGGAGCACCGCCGCGCGTTCGCCGCGTACGTCGCCGGGCTGCTCGCCGGGTTCGACGGGTACCTCGCCCGCGGCGACGTCGACTTCGAGCGCGACCGCGTCGGCTACCGGCAGGTCGCGCTGTGGATGACCGACGACGAGACCGACGAGTTCATCGCCGGCCTCCGCGATCTCGCGGCCCGCTTCGTCGGCAACCGCCCGGGCGACGGCCGGGTGCGACGCGTGCTGTCGACCGTGCTCATCCCCGATGCGACGGTTGCCGCCCCGGCACCCGCGCACACCTCCTCCGCCTCTTCGACCTCGACGGGAACGACATGATCACCGCCTCGACCCCCACCCTCACCGAGACCGCCTTCGACGTCGCCGTCGGCGACGTGCGCCTCGCCGGCACCCTCGCCCTTCCCGCCGGCGCCCCGCGGGCGGCCGCACTGCTCGTTCCCGGGTCTGGACCGGTCGACCGCGACAGCGACCACCCGCGCATGCGCCTCGGCATCACCCGCGAACTCGCGCACGCGCTCGCCGGTGCCGGCGTGGCGACCCTGCGCTACGACAAGCGCGGCGTCGGCGCGTCCGGCGGCGACTTCCTGAGCGCCGGGCTCAGCGACAACACGACGGATGCCGCGGCTGCCCTCTCCGCGCTCCGCGAGCGCCTGCCCGGGGTGCCCGTCGTCCTGGTGGGCCACAGTGAGGGCGCGATCATCGCGACCCGCCTCGCCGCGAACGAGCCGGATCTGGCCGGCACCGTGCTGCTCGCCGCCCCGGCGGTCGTGGGGGAGCGGATGCTCGCCTGGCAGACCCGGCAGATCGTGCCGACGATGCCGAGGTTGGTCCGCGGCATCCTGCGGCTGCTTCGCATCGACCTCGTCGAGAAGCAGCGCCGCAACGTCGAGCGCTTCCGGCAGAGCACGACCGACGTGATCCGGCTCGAGGGTCGCCGCATGAACGCGAAGTGGCATCGCGAGCTCATCGCCTACGACCCGGCACCCGACCTGGCGCGCCTGTCGATGCCCGTCCTCGCGATCACCGGCGACCACGACCTCCAGGTCGACCCCGACGACCTCGACCGCATCGCCGCGACGGTCGCCGGCCCCGTCGAGATCGAGCGGCCCGAGCGTCTCACGCACCTGCTGCGACGCGACGCCGGCGACACCGCCTCCTTCGCGGCGTACCGGTCGCTCGTCAAGCAGCCGGTGGACCGCGAGCTGCTCGACCGGGTCTCGTCGTGGGTCGCGGCGCGCGGCCGCGCGACCGACGGGGGCGCGGCCGGCGCCTGACGGCTCTTGACGATCGCCGCCGCCGGGTCGAGGCTGATCGCATCCGTCATCCGCGAAGGCGCGGATCACACGGGAGGGAGCGACCTGCATGGACGTCATGACCGAGGAATCGACCGAGAAGATCGCCCGAGCGTTCTCGAGCCACCGCTTCGACGTCGCGCTGCCCCGCCTCGCCGACGACGTGATCTGGACCGTCGTCGGCTCCGATCCGATCGTGGGGCGGAAGAAGGTGAAGAAGGCCGTCGAGCGCACGGCGGCGCAGCTCGCCGACGTCACGACCGAGTTCCAGCGGTTCCGCAGCGTCGTCGGCGAGGACAGCGTGGTGGTCGACAGCCTGGCGCGGTATACGGATGCCGCGGGCGACGTGTCGATCGTGGCATCCTGCGACCTCTACGACTTCGACGGCGACGGGTGCATCACCGAGATCGTGTCGTACACGATCGAACTGCCCAGCTGATCGCGCTCCGCGGGCGCCGCTCGGTCAGAGCGGCAGTGCTCGGTCGTCGACGACGGTCTTCATGACCAGGGTCGACTGCACGCGCGCGACGCCCGGCAGCGCCGAGAGCTTCTCGTCCCACAGGCGCTCGTACGCGCGCAGGTCGGCGACCGCGACCTGCAGCAGGTAGTCGGGGTCGCCGAAGAGGCGCAACGCCTGGATCACCTCGGGGATCTCGGCGACCGCCGCGTCGAACGCGGGCACGGTGTCGCGGTTGGCCTGCGCCATCGTGACGAACACGAGCGCGCCGAAGCCCATGCCGACCGCGTTCGGGTCGATGACCGCCCGGTACCCGGTGATCGCGCCGGACGCCTCGAGCGCCCGCAGCCGGCGGTGCGTCGGCGACATGCTGAGGTTCACCCGCTCGGCGAGCTCGGTCAGGCTCAGCCGGCCGTCGCGCTGCAGCTCGGCAAGGATCTTCCGGTCGATGGCGTCCACGACGTGAATTCTTCCACGGATGCCGCGTGGCGGAGCGGAACCCGGCAGCGGCTTCTCCCGCGGCATCCGTACCGTTCTCATGTGGACACGCAACTGCTGATCGCCGCCGCGGTGATGATGGTGCTGATGGTCGTGCTGCCCGGCCCCGACTGGGCGTACCTGATCGCGTCGGGCATGCGCGAGCGGAGCGTGCTGCCGTCGCTCGCCGGCATCCTCCTCGGCTACCTCGCCACGGTCGCGGCAGTCGCGATCGGCGTGGGTGCCGCCGTCGCGGCCCTGCCCGGGTTCATCGTCGGACTGACGTTCGCCGCGGCGATCTATCTCACCCACCTCGGCGTGCGCGTACTGCGGCAGCCGCCCGTGGCGGTCGCGGTCGCGGGCGCCGGAGGGATGGGGGGAGCGGTCGCGTCCGCCGGCGGCGACGTGCCCGCGGCATCCGCTCGACCGTGGCTGCGCGTGCTGCAGGGCGCCGGCGTCAGCGGGCTCAACCCGAAGGGGCTGCTCGTGCTCGTGGTGCTGCTGCCGCAGTTCACGGATGCCGCGGGCGCCTGGCCGATCCCGGTGCAACTCGCGGTGCTCGGCCTGATCTTCGTCGGCGCCTGCGCCCTGGTGTACTCGCTCGTCGGCTACGGCGCCCGCACGGTGCTGCGGCTGCGCCCGTCGGCGATGCGGCTCGTCTCGCGCGTCTCGGGGGCAGCGATGATCGTGCTCGCCGTGGTGCTCGTCGTGGAGCAGGCGGCGCACCTCGTGGCGTGAGTCGCCGGGGCGCCGCGGCACCGGGAGCCCGGCACGCTGCACCGTGCGAAGACCGTGGGCGTCCCCGCAGCCGACCGGGTCGCACCGTGCGAACGAGATCACGAGGCGGCAGCCGGCACCGCACGCTGGACCGCAGGCGAGCACCGGAGTACGGTGACCCTCATCGACCCCGCACCCCCCGCGATCCTCGGACGCACCGGCGAGCTGGACCGTCTCGGTGCCCTGTTCGCGAGCGCCCGGAACGGCGTCGGCGGAGGCCTGGCGGTGGTAGGCGAACCGGGCATCGGCAAGACCGCCCTGCTGGATGCCGCGGTCGACCGCGCTCGCGGCATCCGGGTGCTGCGATCCGACGGGTACGAAGCGGAGTCGGCCATACCGTACGCCGCAGTGCAGCGCCTCGGCGCGCCGCTCGCGGAGCACCTCGGCGGCGTACCGCCACGGCAGGCCGCGGCGCTTCGGATCGCCGCCGGCATCGACGAGGGCCTGCCGCCCGACCGCTTCCTGGTGGGCCTCGGACTCCTGTCCCTGCTCGCGGCGGCGGGCGAGGTCGAGCCGATCGCGTGGGTGGTCGACGACGCGCACCTGATCGATCCGGAGTCGCTCGATGTGCTCGCGTTCGTCGCACGGCGGTTGGCAGCGGAGCGGGTCGCACTGCTGTTGAGTTCGCGTCCCGACCCGCGCGTGCACCTCGTCGCGGCGGGCGTTCCCGCGCTCGAGCTCGGCGGGCTCGAACCGGCTGACGCGGTGCGGCTGCTGAACGGCTCGATGCGCGGCGTCGTCGACCCGCTGCTCGCGACCCGCATCGCCGAGGAGACCGGAGGCAACCCGCTCGCCCTCATCGACCTCGGGCGGGAGTTCACCGCCGAGGAGCTCACGGAGTCCTCCGTCGCCCGCACGCCCGTACCGTTGGGTGAGCGGCTCGAGGCGCATTACCTGAGGCAGGTCGACGCGATCCCGCCCGAGTCCCGGCGGTGGCTGCTCGTCGCAGCGGCCGAGTCCACCGGCGACGGTGAGCTCGTCCGCGCCGCGAGCGAGCGACTCGGAGTGCCGGCGGACGCGGCAGGACCGGCCGAGTACGCCCGGCTCGTCTCGGTGCGCCGAACGATCGAATTCCGCCATCCGCTCGTTCGCTCGGCGGTCTACAACGGCGTGCCGGCCGACGATCGCCGCCGCGCGCACGAGGCGCTCGCCGCGATCGCCGACGAACGCGGACGCGCCGAGCTCGCCGTGTGGCACAGCGCGGCCGCGGCGGTCGGCCCGGACGACGGGTTGGCGGCTCGGATGGAGGAGGTGGCCGATGCCGCAGGCGTCCGCGGCGGCTCGCTGTCCCGCGCGCGACTGCTCACGCGCGCGGCCGATCTGACGACGGACGGGCCGGAGCGGGACCTGCGGATCATCGCAGCCGCTGAGGCCGCCGCATCGGCCGGCGCCGTCAGTCTCGCGCTCGAGATGGTGGCACGGCTCGACGACGACCGCCTCGACCCGGTCGGGCTCGGACGGGTGCTCACGCTGCGCGCGATGCTCGCCCTGTTCGTCGCCGACCACGACGGCGTCGTCGGCGGCTCGGCCATGATGCTGCGCGCCGCGACACTGTTCCATGGTCGATCTCCGGAACTCGAGCAGCGGGCGCTCCTGCGCGCGTTCGACTACGTCCTCATGGCGGAGTGGGCGGCCGAGGGGGTGAGCCTGCCCGAGCTGGGGCGCCGGCTCGCCGACGGCGCGACCGTCGCCGACGGGCCGATGTCGGTGCAGCTGCGAGCCCTCGCCGCGCACGTCCTGCAGCCGTACGGCGAGGCGGTACCTCTCATGCGCGAGGCCGTCGCGACGATCCGCGGATTCGACGACGCGCAACTCCTCGACCTCGGTTCCGTCGGCGTCGCGCTGACCATGGCCCTGTGGGAGGAGCAGGTCTGCGTCGAACTGCTCGAGCGCATGCTCAGCGGCGCGCGGGACGGCGGTGTGCTGCGAGTCGTCGACAGCGCCCTCTGGCTGCTCGGGCTGATCGAGCTGGTCCGCGGCGACCCGGCGTCCTCCGGGCGCTACATCGAGCAGGTGCGCGAGTTGCGCCGCGCGATGGGGTACGACGCCGAGCAGGTGGTCAACGCCTCCCACCTTGCCTGGTCGGGCGCCCCGACCGAGGTGGTCGCGCAGATCGCCGACGCGGTGCTGCCCACGGGGTTCGCTGGGGCGTGGACCATCGCGATGACCGGTCTCGGGATCCGCCAGATCGCCGACGGGCACTACCGTGACGCGTTCGAGCGCTTCGCGCCGCTGGTGGCGCGGAACTTCCTGCAGGTGACCTATCAGCAGCTGCCGGACTTCGTCGAGGCCGGGGTGCGGAGCGGACATGCGGACGTGGTCCGGCCGTCGGCGGAGCGCCTCGCCGGGTTCGCCGCGGAGAGCGGGACACCGTGGGTGCGGGGCGTCGCCGCACGGTCCCACGCCCTGCTCGCCGACGATGCCGACGCCGAGCCGCGGTATCTCGAGGCCATCGGACACCTCAAGCACGCCACGGCTCCCGGCGACCTCGGCCGAGCGCATCTCGTCTACGGCGAGTGGCTCCGGCGGATGAAGCGCCGACGCGAGGCCCGCGAGGAACTGAAGACCGCGCTCGCCATCTTCACCCGGGTCGGGGCACCTGCGTTCGCGGCCCGCGCCCGTCGCGAACTCGAGGCGACCGGCGAGCACGTACCCCACCACCTCCCGGGCGATGACGGCGCGGAGACGCTCACCCCGCAGGAGGCGACGATCGCCCGCATGGCCGCGGAGGGACAGACGAACGCCGAGATCGGTGCGACCCTCTTCATCAGCGCCAACACGGTCGACTACCACCTGCGCAAGGTGTTCCGGAAGCTCGGCGTGACGTCGCGCAAGCAGCTCGCCGAACGCCTCGGCGACCGCTGAGCACGGGCGCGCCGCGCCGCGGCGCCAGGACCTCACGACTACGCACGCCACGTGGTTCGGTGAACCGGGTCGCGGCAGCACCATCGTGGCATCCGTTCACGCCACGAGGAGGCCCGCATGCCTTACGTCACGACCGACGACGGCGCCCAGATCTTCTACACCGACTGGGGCGTCCACGGCTCGCCCGTGATCCTGAGTCACGGCTGGCCGCTCAACTCGGACGCATGGGCGGCCGCCGCTCGGTTCCTCGCCGAGCAGGGACACCGGGCCATCGCGCACGATCGACGCGGCCACGGCCGGTCGAGCCGCACCTGGCACGGCAACGAGATGGACACGTACGCCGACGACCTCGCCGTGCTCATCGACCACCTCGACCTCACCGACCTCACGCTCGTCGGCCACTCGACCGGGGGCGGCGAACTCGTCCGCTACCTCGGCCGGCACGGCAGCGGGCGCGTCGCGAAGCTGGTGCTCGTCTCGGCGGTGCCGCCGCTCATGCTGCGCACCGACGACAACCCCGAGGGGCTGCCGATCGACGTGTTCGACGGCATCCGCGCGGGGGAGGCGTCCGACCGGTCGCAGCTGTACCGCGACCTGGCCGACGGACCGTTCTTCGGCAACAACCGCAACAACGACGTCTCGCCGGGCACGCGCGACGCGTTCTGGCTGCAGAGCATGGCCTGCGGCCACCGCGCCGCCTACGAATGCATCGCGGCCTTCTCGGCGACCGACTTCCGCGACGACCTCGCGAAGGTCGACGTGCCGACGCTGGTGATCCACGGCGACGACGACCAGATCGTGCCGTTCGAAGTCGGCGGCCAGCGCTCCGCCGCCATGGTCGCCGGCGCCCGGCTGCTCGTGTACGAGAACGGCGCCCACGGCTTGCCCGACGCCGAGCGGGATCGGCTGCACGCCGACCTGCTCGCCTTCATCGATTCCTGAACCGGATGCCGCGGCATCCGCCCCACCGAAAGGACCCCGATCATGACCGACCGGACCACCGACCCCGACGCACCCGACACGATCGTGCTCGTGCACGGCCTGTGGATGACCCCTCGCAGCTGGGAGGGCTGGAAGGAGCACTTCGAGGCCAAGGGCTTCACCGTGCTGACCCCCGCCTACCCCGGGTTCGAGATCGAGGTCGAGGCGTTGCGCGAGAACCCCGACGTCATCGCGAAGCTCACCGTGCCCGAAACGGTCGGCCATCTGGCCGGCGTCATCGAGGCGCTGCCGAAGCCCCCCATCATCATGGGTCACTCCTTCGGCGGCACGCTCACCCAGCTGCTCCTCGCGCGCGGGCTGGGCGCGGCGGCCGTCGTCGTCGACTCGGCGCCCACCGAGGGCGTGCGGGTGACGCCGCTGTCGCAGGCGCGGTCGCTGTTCCCTGCGCTGAAGAACCCGGCGAACCGGCACAAGGCGGTCGGCTTCACGCCGGAGGAGTTCCACTACGCGTTCGCCAATACGCTCACACGCGAGGAGTCGGACGCGGTCTGGCAGAAGTACGCGATCGCCGCGCCCGGCAACTGGGTGTGGGCGTACGGCCTGATCGCGAACTTCCAGCCCGGCCACCAGGAGACCTGGGTCGACTACTCGAAGGACCGTGCCCCGCTGCTGTTCATCGGCGGCGAGAAGGACCACATCATGCCCCCGGCGGTGAACCGTTCGAACGCGAAGCACTACTCGAAGTCGCCGGCCATCACGGAGTACGTCGAGTTCCCGGGCCGGTCGCACTGGATCTGCGCGGAGCCCGGCTGGGAGGAAGTCGCCGATCACGCCCTCGAGTGGGCGCTGGCGCACGCTGGTGAGCGGGCGATGCGGCCGGCGTGAGCTGCTGCGGCGGGAGCCGGCGGCGCGCCGTCGTCGATCACGTCCGAATCGTGCGTCGGCGGCCCTCGAGGAAGGTCCGCAGCTCGGGCTCCTGCGTGAGTTCGATCGCCCGGACGTAGGCGGCGTCGGCCTCGGCGTCCCGTCCGGCCCGGCCCAGGAGGTCGGCCCGCGTCGCCCACCAGGGCTGGAACGCGTCGCCGCCGGGGGGTAGCGCGGCGAGCCCGGCGGACGTGCCATCCGTTCGCCCGATGACGGCAGCGGCGGCGACCCGTGCGCCGAGGCTCGGCGCGACCACGAGCAGGGCGGAGTAGAGGGTGCGGAGGGCCGCCCAGTCGGTCGATCCCGTGCGGCGGCGGTCGAGGTGCGCGGCCTGGATGGCGGCCTCGAGCTCGAATCGTCCCGGCCGGTCCGAGCCGCGGAGGGCGGCGGCGCGCCGCAGGTGGGTCTCGCCCTCGTCGATGAGCCGGTCGTCCCACGACGTCGGCGACTGCTCGTCGATCGGGATGTACGGCCCCGATCGGCGGCGCGCGAGCGACAGGGTGACGAGCGCGGCGAGCGCCCACGCCTCGGGCTCGCGTTCGAGCAGGCGTGCGAGGGTCAGCGCCAGGTGCCGCGCCTCGCCGGCGAGCGAGTCGGCGTCGTCGCGCCAGGTGATCGCCGCACAGCCGTACACCGCTTCGAGCACCGCGGGCAGCCGCTCGGACAGGTCGCGTCGATCGGGCACGGCGAAGGGGATACGTGCTCGCGCGATGCGACGCTTCGCCCGTGTGAGCCGCTGGGCCATGGTGGCGGTCGGGATCGCGTACGCGGCAGCGATGCGCCCCGCATCGAACCCGAGCACGGCCTGCAGGATGAGGGGAGTGCGTGCGGCCGGGTCGATGGCCGGGTGCGCGCACGCGAAGCACAGCTCGAGGCGCTTGTCGGGGATGCGGAGCGGGTCGACGTCGTCGAACGGATCGAGCAGGACACCGCCCCGTCCGGTCACCGACGCGGCGGCCTCGGCCTCCGCCGCGTCGTCGAGCGGCGCACTCGTGCGTGCCGCCGCGGACTTCCACGCGTCGCGCTGCCGGTTGCGAGCCACGGTGATCAGCCAGCCCTCCGGATTGTCGGGGATGCCGCTCGTCGGCCACCGCTCGAGCGCAGCGGCGAAGGCGTCGGCCAGCGCGTCCTCGGCGAGCGCGAGGTCTCCGGTGCTCGCGGCGAGGACGGCGACCAGCTTCGCGTAGGACTCGCGAGCGGCGTGCGCCGCGGCGCCGTACGCGTGCGCGCGGGCGGACGCGCGGGCGGTGTCGTCCGCGGGCGGTCCGGCGGCATCCGTCACCGGTTGGGCACCCACGACCCGTCGACCGTGTGGACCGCGCCGGGTCGGACCTCGACCGCACCGCCCCAGTCGAGCGCGGGCGCCTGGGACGCCCACTCGAGCGCGGCGTCGAGGTCGGGCACGTCGATGACGATGGTGCCGCCGAGCTGCTCCTTGGCGTCGACGAGCGGTCCGTCCTGAACGTGCAGGCGGTCGCCGCCGCGCCGGACGGTCGTGGTCACCTCGCTCGGCTGCAGGACCTCGGCGCCGAGCAGCACCCCGGCATCGTGCAGCGTGGCCGCGTAGGCCGACATCCGCCTCTGGCCCTCGGCGATCGCCTGGTCGCCGAGCGTCTCGGCCGACCCTTCGGAGTAGTGCAGCAGCAGCGTGTAGCGCATCGTGAACCCCCGCTCACCGCACAGCGTACTGGCCGATGACCACGCCGGTCGTGGTCGGGATGGCGCGCTCCAGCTCGAGCGCGACCCGGTGGTCGCCGAACAGCTTCGTGCCGGTTCCGAGCACGAGCGGATGGTGCAGCAGCACCATCTCATCGACGAGCCCCGCCGCGAGCAGGGTGCGCACGAGCTCGCCGCTGCCGATCACCGTGATGCCGCCGTCGAGGTCGCGACGCAGCGCGGCGACGGTGTCGACGGCCTCGCCGATCAGCGGGGTCGAGTTCGGGTGGGCGAGCCGGATGTCGCGCTGCCGCGACACGACGTACTTCGGCGTGTCGACGAGCACCTGCGTGAACGGGTTGGGATCGGGCGTCGACGTCCAGTACCCGAGCACGTCGTCGTACGTGCGGCGGCCGAACAGGAGGACGCCGTCGCCCTGCGCCATGCCCTCGGCGACCCCGTCCCGGTACGGCGCCGCCCAACCACCGTCGGCGAAGCCGCCGCGGGTGTCCTCGTCGGGTCGTCCGGGTGCCTGCATGACGCCGTCGAGCGTCACGCTCTCGAACAGGCTGATCGTGGCCATCGTCTCGTTCCCTTCCGCGGCCGCCGTGTGCGGCCGTCACGGGATGAACGATCGAGGGCGAGCGGAATCGACAGCTCGGGCTGATGTTCCCGCGCCCCCGTCGCGGCGGAGGCGCCGACCCGCCCCGATGCCGCGGTGCTCGCCGCCGAACTCATCGGGGTTCCCCAGGCTACCGCCCGGCCATGACGGCATGCTCGGTCAGGTACCCGTGAGGACCGACGTCGTCCGGATCAGTTGTGGCGTCCGGTCTCGGAACCGGGCCGGCGCGGTCTCCGCGTCGGGGCAGGGAAGCAGCTCACGCTCCTCGAGGTCGGTACCGAAGTACCGGGCAACTGGCCCCACGACCATGTCCGCGTCGGCGGCTCGCTTCGCATCCGAGTCGACGGCGCACAAGGTCGGAAGCCCGAACCTATCGGGCCGTGCTGTGTCCCTCAGGGGCGTTCGACGTACCGACGGCGGTCGCCCCACCCGGGGGGCGACCGCCGTCGGCGTCCGGCTGGCCGGTCTAGCTCTTGACCTCACGAGGATGCGTGCGTCGCGGAGCGAGCACCGCCATCACTACCCATCCGATAGCGAGAACGCCGCAGCCAAGGGCCCAGACGAGGTCTCCCGTCACGGCAACCCATACGCCCAGCGATGCGAACCCGAGGGCGAGGACGATGGAAATCCAGATACCCGGCTATTGATCAGGGAGCCTGGTTGTGCTGCCCGGCTCCGCGGCCGGCCCTGTGGAGGAGAGGTGCGAGCGACTCGGCAAGCAGCCTGGTCAGTCGAGCTCGCGCAGCACGGTGGTGCGCTCGCTCGGGGTGTCGCCGGTGTTCACGACGCCCTGCGGTTCGATGAGGATCGCCGAGACCTCGCCGTCCGCCCTCGGGCAGTGCTCGACCCCGCGCGGCACGACGTAGACGTCGCCGGGGCCGAGTTGCACGTCGCCGTCCCGCAGTTGGATCACGAGCTGACCCGACAGCACCATGAACAGTTCGTCGGTGTCGGGGTGCGAATGCCAAGTGAACTCGCCGAGGACCTTCACGACCTTGACGTCGTAGTCGTTCACGCTCGCGAGCCGGCGGGGCTGCCAGTGCTCCGAGAACGAGTCGAGGGCGGCGTAGACGTTGCGGACCTGAGCGCTCATCGTCCGATCGTCGCGCGGGGCGGCGCCGGTTCGCAATGCTCGGCGTCGGGTTCGGCGGCGCGAATCCGTCGGCGGGCCGGCGCGTTCGCGATGAAGACGCCCGCCACGAGCACCGCGCCGCCGACCGACTCCCACCCGTTCGGCACCTGGCCGAGCAGCAGCGCCGCGGAGGCCATGGCCACGACGGGGGCGAGCAGCACCCACGGCACGACTGACGCCGAGCGGTTGCGGGCGAGCAGCCCGTTGAAGATCGCGTAGCCGATGAGGGTGCAGAGCCCCGCGGTGTACAGCGTCGAGAGGATGGGCCGCCAGCCGAACGCCGCGATCCCGGCGGCGATCGCGTCGGGGCCCTCGATGACCGCCGACAGGCCGAGCGCCGGAAGCGGCACGACGAGTGCCGACCAGACGGTGAGCGACAACGCCCCGAACCGTCGAGCCGGTGCGACGGGCCCAGCGCGGCGCGCGATCACGTTGCCGACCGCCCACGAGAGCGCGGCGAGCAGGCACAGCACGACGGCCAGCGCCGGCGCGTCGCCACCGCGTCCGAACGCCACGACGCCGAGCCCGACGGTGCCGATCGCGACGCCGGCGGCCTGCAGTCGCGTGGGCCGCTCGCGCAGCGCCAGCGCGGCGACGACGATGGTCAGCACCACCTGCGCCTGCAGCAGCAGCGCGGCGATGCCGGGCTGCAGCCCGAGTGCGATGGACGTGTAGAGCAGCGCGAACTGCCCGAGGCTCATGAACAGTCCGACGCCCACGACGGTGCGCCAGCTCGCCAGCGGGCGCGGCACGACCACGACCGCGAGTGCGACGACGGCGAAGCGCACGGCGACGAAGAACACTGGGGGGATGCCGGCCATGCCCCAGTCGATCACGACGAAGTTGAAGCCCCACATCGTCGCCACCAGCGCAGCCAGCAGCATGTCGCGTCTCGTCATGGCACTACTCCAGCGCGTCGCATCCGGAAGCACCAGCGTTGATTTCTTCACCTGAATCGGTAGCATCGCTGCATGATCGATCTCGAAGGCGTGGTCGCGCTTCGTGCGGTGGCCACGAACGGCAGCGTCGCCGCCGCGGCCGACGCGCTCGGCTTCACGCCGTCGGCCGTGTCGCAGCAGATCAAGCGCCTCGAGCGCGGCACCCGGGTCGCCCTCCTCGAGCGCGCCGGTCGCGGCGTCGTGCTGACGGATGCCGGTCGTCAGCTCGTCACGTCATCCGCGAGCGTGCTCGCCGACCTCGAACGCATCGAGGCCGACCTGCAGCTCGCCGGCGGGTCGCGCGCCGACAGCGCGGAGCGTCGGATCGCGGGCGAGGTGCGCGTCGGCGCGTTCTCCACCGCGGTGCGCGGTTTGCTCGTCCACGTCCTCGCCGACCTGCAGGACGCGCACCCCGACCTGCGCGTGCCGCTGCGCGAGAGCGAACCGTGGGAGACCGTCGCACTCGTGGCATCCGGTCAGCGCGATCTCGGCATCGTGCACCGCTGGGGCGGCGTCGCACTCGCGATGCCCGGGCACCTCGTCGAGACGCCCCTGTTCACGGATGTCGCCGACGTGATCCTGCGACGCGAGCACCCGCTCGCCGACCGCACCGAGCTGACGCCCGCCGACCTCGCCGACGAGCGCTGGATCGCGACCTTCGACTCGACCATCTGCCGCCAGTGGCTGCGCCGCCTGTTCGACGGCGTCTCGAACGCGCCGCGCATCGTGCACGAGTCGATGGAGTTCGAGAACCACCTCGAACTCGTTCGCGCGGGCCTCGGGGTCGCGCTCGTGCCGCGCCTCGGCCGGTCGGCGCTGCCCGACGACCTCGTGGCGATCCCCACCACCGGCCCCGCATCGGTGCGCGACATCGCTGCCGTGCACCGCCGCAGCCAGGCCGATTCGCCGGCGCTGCAGGCGGTGCTCGACGCGGTGCGAGCGGCGGTGCAGGCGCGCGAGGGCGCGCCTCGGTAGCGTCCAAGGGGCACTCAGACCCTTCCGAGAAGTGGAGCCACGAAATGAGGAAGCCGTTCGGTCGCCGCCGAGACGACCCTTCCGGCGGCCCGCTCGAGACGCACCATCCGCTGCTCGATCCGGGGTGACTGCGACCCAGTCGCCCGAGACGACGAGATGATGCCAAACGCACCGTCTGGCTGCCAGAAGGGTGCATTCGGCATACTCTCGAGCGGCGCATGGCGCTCATCGAACGGGAGATCGGCGGATCGACGACTCACCCGGGCCCGCGCCGCGCGAACACCCCCGCGAACACCGCGTGCAGCAACGGCACGACGGATGCCACGACGAGCGCCGCACCCCACCCCGGCTCGTCGTCCCGCAGCAGGATGCCGCCCACGAACAGCCCGACGAACACCACCGCCGACACGATGCGGCCGGCGACGCGCTCGAGGCGCGTCATCCGCTGCTCGATGCGTGGTGACTGCGCGACGAGGCGCCCGGATTCGACGCGGTCGACCAGCCCTTCGAGGCGGCCCGGCAGTCGCCAGGCGGTGCCGGCCACCGACAGTGCCTCGCGCCCGACGGTCTGCACGAGCCCGCCGCGCTGGTCGCGCAGCAGCTGGGCGGCGTAGGGCTCGACGGCGTCCCAGAGGTTGAACTCGGGGTCGAGGGTGCTGCACATGCCCGAGGTCAGCGACATGGCGCGGATGATGAGCAGGAAGTTCTCGGGCAGCTGGAACGGCAGCGACCGCACGACCTCGCCGAACTCGATCGCGAAGCTGCGCAGCTCGCGCTCGTCGACCTGCGCGAGCTCGGCGAAGCCCATGCCGCCGAACCGCGCGAACAGCTCGGTCATGGCCCGCTCGAGCTCGTACGTCTCGGCGGTCGGCAGCAGGAAGCCGACGCCCTGGATGGCCTGCACCAGGCGTTTCCCGTCGCGCGCGGCGACCGCGAGCATGAGCTGCTGCAGGCCGCGGCGCAGGCCGTCGGGCACCTCGCCCATCATGCCGAAGTCGATGAAGGTGAGCTGCCAGGCCGGCGCCGCGGCATCCGTCGCCCCGAGCGATGACGAAGCCGAAGCGGATGCCGCGGGCCCGGCGACCGGCGTCACGAAGATGTTGCCCGGGTGCGGGTCGGCATGGAAGTACCCGTCGCGGAACAGCTGGTCGAACATGACGGCCGCGAACTGGTGCGCGACCTGCTTCGGGTCGATGCCCGCCGCGACGAGCGCCGCGCGGTCGCTGATCTTGATCGCGGTGACGTCGGCGAGCGTGAGCACGCGGCGGGTGGTGCGCTCCCAGACGACCTCGGGGGCGGCCACGCGCGGGTCGTCGGCGAAGTTCGCGGCGAACCGCTCGGCGTTCTGCGCCTCGTGCAGGTAGTCGATCTCCTCGAGGCTCGTGGTGGCGAACTCCTCGACGAGCGCGGGCAGGTCGACGCGGCTCGCGACGAACCGCACGCGGCTCAGCCATCCGGCGACCCGGCGCAGCGCCGCGAGGTCGACGTCGACGATCACCTCGATGCCCGGCCGCTGCACCTTGACGACGGCCTCGTCGTAGCCCATGTCGCCGGCGTCGACGGGCGCGAGCCGGGCGCGGTGGGCTTGGCCGAGGGATGCCGCGGCCAGCGGCGTCGGGTCGAACGACGCGTACGCCCGCTCGAGCGGCACCCCGAGTTCGGCCTCGGCGAGGCGCCGGATGTCGTCGAACGGGACGGGCGGCACTTCATCCTGCAGCCCGGCGAGCTCACGCGTGATCTCGGGCGGCAGCACGTCGAGCCGCGACGACATGTACTGGCCGACCTTGATCATGAGCCCACCGAGGTCGACGGCGAGCACGTGGAAGCGCTGCGCGATGCGCGTCATCCGTGCCGTGCGCCCGCGAGCGACGAACTTCGTCAGCCCGAAGCGGGTCAGGACGAGCTCGTACCACCACGTCTGGACGATGTAGCGCGCGGCGAACCGCAGGATCCTCCGGTAGCGGGCGCGCGTGTTCCCCACATCGGGCATCCTGCCTGTCGGATGCCGACGTGTCGAGGCCACCGAGCGTCAGTCCTGGGCGAGGATCGAGTAGAGCCGGCGACGCGCCTCGTCGAGGATGTCGACCGCCTGCTGCACCTGCTCGGGGGTGCCCGTGCGTCCCACCTGGGCTGCGGCCTGGGCGAGTTCCATACCGGACTTCGCGAGCGGCCCGGCGTGGCCGAAGTCGCGACGGCTGCTGCTGCTGCCGCTGCTGCTGCCGGTCGGCCACGGCGCGCGGTCGGCGGATGACGCGGCCTCGGCCCGGCCCATCTCGGTGAGCGTGTACGTCTTGCGGCCGCGCTCCTCCTCGGCGGTGATCAGCCCCTCGTCGGCGAGGAGCTGCAGCGTCGGATACACCGAGCCCGCGCTCGGCTTCCATACGCCGCCGCTGCGCTCGGAGATCTCGCTGATGATCTGGTAGCCGTGCATCGGCTTCTCGGCGAGGAGCGCGAGCACCGCCGTGCGGACGTCGCCCTTGCCCATGCGCGGCGCGACCTTCTGCTCGAACATGCCGCGCAGCTGCTCCATCGCATCCCAGAGTCCCTGGCCGGGGCCGCCCTTGCCGCCCCAGTTGCTCGAGCCGCTGCCGAACGCGCTGCCGAATGGATCGCTCATGATGACCTCCCTGAACCGGGGCCCTGATCGGGTCTCGACGATATGTCAACGATATATCGGTGAGCGGTCGGGGTGGTCGTGAGTTCGCTGGGAAGAAGCGCCGGGTTGTGGAAGCCCTGCGCCTTCGCGAAACCGACTTCCCCGAACTCGGGCCCGGCATTCTGACTGTGGATGAATCGCCGGAACCGGTGCCTGTGGAGGAGGAGTGCGCGACTCCCCGTCAGCGCCGGAGGGGCGCGTCAGCCCGCCTCGCCCCGCCGCTCGGCGACGATCGCCCGGATCATCCGCGTGATCAGGTCGAGAGGGAGCGGGTCCGCGTGCGGGAACGTGACCGAGTCCTTGCCCGACCGGTGCGGCGCCACCTCCGACTCGAGCGGCTCCGGCAGCGGGGGAACCGGGTAGACCCCGATGTGCCGCTTCCATCCGGCGAAGTGGAGCGCGTACCGCCCGCCCAGCATCACCGCGGCGATGCCGTAGCGCATCCGCTCCTCGGGATCGGCAACCTCGGCCCGGATCGCCGCGCGCACCTGCGCGAGCCGCGCAGCGATCTCGTCGGGGAACGACGCCACGTACTCATCGACGCTCTGGGCGGTCATGAGGGGAATGGTGCCAGTGCGGATGCCTCCGCGCCACCCCTGCGACGCGCGCCACCCCTGCGACGCGCGCTCGCCGCGCGCTCGCGGAACGACCGCCCTCGACTCCGGCGCGACACCGCGCGAGGATGAGCATGACGACAGAGCGGAGTACTCCGATGACGATCACGCAGTCCGACCGCAGCAGCGGTGACATCCTCGGGTTCGTCGTGTCCGGCGATGTGACGAAGGCCGACTACGACGTCCTGACGCCCGCGGTCGAGGCCGCGGTCGAGGAGCACGGCGAGGTGAAGCTCATGCTCGATCTCACCGACTTCCGGTGGGAAAAGGTCGGGGCGTGGGGTGCCGACCTGCGCTTCGGTCACGAGTTCCACGAGAAGGTCGCGCGCATGGCGATCGTCGGCCACAAGAAGTGGGAGGAGCGCCTGGCGCTTCTCGCTTCGCCGTTCTACGCGCGGGAGGCGGCGTACTTCGAAGATCCGGATGCCGCCTGGGCCTGGCTCCGGAGCTGACCCCCCCGCCCGGAGTGGCTCAGTCGGTCCCGATCCGGTGACGGAGTAGCGCGCTCGCCGCATCCGAGATGAGCTCGAGTGCGTCGTGGGGTGCGAGGCGGCCTCGGATCACCGAGAGCGCCAAGCCGTCCTCGATGGCCAGCAGCGTTCGGGCGACGTGGGCGGTCGATGTGGCCGGCGTGTAGAGGCCGGCCGCGACGCCTTCGTCGACGAGCTGTTCGAACAGCTCGACCTGCGCGCGCTCGAACTCGTCTGCGGCCGCGTCGAACCCGTGGTTGCGCGTGCTCAGGGCTCCGAGCTCGATCAGCAGCACGGTCGCGTCGAACGACGGCTCGCCCTCCATCGGGATGCCGAGGCGCAGGCATTCGCGCATCCGCTGCTCGGGCCCGGTGCGGGCCTCGACGCGCGCGCGTCGACCCGTGATGTACTCGATCGCCGCCGTCTGATGGGTCTCGGCGTAGAGCTCGACGAGGTCGGGGTAGTAGTACGAGACCGAAGCCGGGGTCAGGCCGGCGGCCTCGGCGATGTCGGTCAATCGCGCGCCCGCGGCGCCTCGCTCGATCAGCAGCCTGGATGTCGCGGCGACGAGTTCGCCGCGCCTGAGCGCCTGGTTCTTGGGTCGAGCCACGGGGCGATTCTTCCACGTTCATTTGACGAATCCGCGATCCACGTGCATTCTTTCTTCAAAGTTTGTTGAACGAATGGATCACTGTGATGACGCAGAGCCTCATCGTGGCGCTCGTGCAGGCGGCCGCCGAAGAACGGTTCGATGTGGCCGCGTTCGGCGCCCGTATGCGCGAACTGGTGCACCGCGTGCCATCCGCTGCACTCTGGGTGCTGCCCGAGTTCCACCTCGAGCCGGTGTCGACCCATCACAACCCCGAGTCGGGTGCCCGCGCGATCGATGACGTCGCCGTCGCCGAGCTGGCCGCGCTCGCCCGGGAACTCGGCGTGTGGCTCGTGCCGGGCTCGATCTACGAACGCGGCGACGACGGTGCCATCCACAACACGGCGCTCGTCTTCTCGCCGTCGGGGGAGCGGGTCGCCACCTACCGCAAGATGTTCCCCTGGCGACCGCTCGAGCAGACCGTGCCCGGCGACCGGTTCGAGGTCTTCGAGATGCCCGGCTACGGCCGGGTCGGCATCTCGATCTGCTATGACATCTGGTTCCCCGAGCACACGAGGCACCTCGCGTGGCTCGGCGCCGACCTCGTGCTCAACCTCGTGCAGACCGCGACATCCGATCGGGAACAGGAACTCGCGATCGTTCGCGGCAACGCGATCATGAACCAGGTCTGGATCGCGTCGGTCAACGCCGCCGCCCCGACCGGGCGCGGCCGTTCCCTCGTCGTCGATCCGAACGGCTCGGTGCGGGCGAGCTCGCCCGACGCGTCCGAGGAGATCCTGACCGCGGTCGTCGACTTCGCCGCCACCGCGCAGACCCGGGCGCTCGGCACGGCCGGGGTCTCGCGCCCCTGGTCGCAGTTCCGGGGCGACGACGCCCCGATCCCGCTTCCCCTCTACGGCGGCCGCATCGAGCCGTCGACCTGGCACCCCCGTTCGAAGGAGAACAGCTGATGTCCGCACCGTCCACCTCATCCGCCTCGGCGCCACCCGCATCCGGGGCGGCGCACCCGTCTGCGCGCCGCCTCCTGCCGCGCCTCGGTCTCGCCGGCCTCATCTTCTTCGGGCTCGCCTACATGGCGCCGGGGATCGTCACCTCGACGTTCGGCGTCGTCTCCGCCGAGAGCGGCGGCGTCGCGCCGACGGCCTACCTGGTTGCGACGATCGCGATGGGTCTCACGGCCGTCTCGTACGCGGTGCTGGCTCGCAACTACCCGACCGCGGGTTCGTCCTACAGCTACGTCGGGAAGATCCTCGGACGGCATCTCGGCTTCTTCGCCGGATGGGTGATCCTCCTCGACTACCTGTTCCTGCCGATGGTGGCGTGGCTCATCCAGTCGATCTACCTGAACGCGCAGTTCCCGGGCATCCCGCTCTGGGGATGGGTGCTGATCAACATCGTGCCGACCACGATCATCAACCTGCTCGGCATCACCCTGGCCGACCGCGTGAACAAGTGGTTCACGATCGTCGCGCTCGGCTCGGTCGCGGTCACGGCCGTCGTCATCGTCGGGTACCTGGTGAGCGGTTCCGCCCCGGCGGTCGAGCCCGGCGAGGCGTTCTGGAACGGCGACACGTCGGTGCTCGCCATCGGCGCCGCCGCTGCGGTGGCCGCCTACTCGTTCCTCGGCTTCGACGCCGTCAGCACGCTGAGCGAGGAGGCCCGCGATGCCCGTCGGAACATCCCGCGCGCCATCCTGCTCGTGGTCCTCATCGGCGGCGGCATCTTCGTGCTCATGTCGTTCCTCATGCAGCGCATGCACCCGGGCGGCGACTTCGACAACCCCGACATCGCCGGGTACACCCTGCAGGTCATCGCCGGCGGCGAGACGTTCGCGAACATCAACAACCTGATCGCCGTCATCGCCGCGTTCGGCTCGGGCCTCGCCATCCAGGCGACGTCGAGCCGTCTGCTGTTCGTCATCGGACGCGACGGCGTGCTGCCCCGCACCGTGTTCGGGCGGCTGAACATGTTCAGGGTGCCGTGGGTGAACATCCTGATCATCGCCGGCATCGGCCTCATCGGCATGCTGCTCGACATCGCGCAGGCGACCGCGCTCATCAACTTCGGCGCGTTCCTCGCCTTCGCACTCGTCAACCTGTCGTTCCTCGTGTGGATCTGGCGCACGCGCGACCGTCGGAGCTCCGTCGCCTCCTCGCTGCTCAGCCTGGTGCCGGCGGTCGGTGTCGCCGTCGACCTGTTCCTTTTCTCGCAGTTACACGACATCGCGTTCGTGCTCGGCGGCGCGTGGCTGGCGCTCGGAGTGGTCGTCCTGGCCTTCGCGACCCGCTGGTTCCGGCGGCCGGTGCCGTCGCTCGACCAAGAGCTCGCCGACGAGGCGGTCGATCTGCCGGAGGGCGTGAAGACCGCACCCTGAGTGAGCATCGGCCGGTCGGATGTCGCGGCAGCCGGCATCCGGCCGGTGCTGTTCGCTGCTCGGCTCAGCCCGTCGCCGCGAGCGCGAGCACGGCGCGCTCGACCGCAGGGCGCACGTCGAGTTCGGGGTCGACCGTGAGTCGGTGCAGGGCCAGCCCGTCGCCGAGGGCCATGAGCGCGCGCGCCGCCGGCACGGGGTCGGGGATGCCGGCCGCGGCCACGAGCCGGTCGGTCCACTCCTCGAACTCGCGGCGCTGCCGGCGCAGCGGTTCGAGGAGTTCGGGGTCGGCGGCGAGTTCGACGAAGAGCGCGTAGCGCGCGCGGGTGCGGGTCGCGGCCGGGCCGGTCTGCACGAGCAGCACGGCACAGAGCCCCTCAGCGATCGAGTCGGGTGTCGGCTGCTCGAGCAACTCGGGCGTGAAGTCGGCGCGCTCGAGTTCGGCCATCCAGTCGATGATGCCGGCCAGCAGTGCCCGCCGGGTGCGGAACCAGTTCGAGGTCGACCCTGCGGGCAGCCCGGCCCGTTGATCGACGCGCGCATGGCTGAGTGCCCGCACGCCGTCGGTGCCGAGAACCTCGACCGCCGCCTCGAGGGCTCGCTCCCTGGTTGCTGCAGCCATCGGCGCCTCTCACCTCGCGTACGTCGACGAGTTTCGCACGCGCACGCATGGCGCCGTGGCATCCGCTCGCCGTGGCATTCGCAGACCGGGTCGGGGTCGGCGGGCCGGGCTCAGTCGGCTCGCCGGATCCAGTCGAGCGTGAGGTTCGCGACCGCGTCAGGTGCCTCGGCGGGGAGCAGCTTGCCCCCGTCGTCGATGAACGCGAACTCGACGTCGTCGGCGAACCGCTCGGGGTTCGCGCAGAGGCGGCGGATGAGCTCCTCGTCGAACCTGGTGTCGACCCGCCCGAAGGCGAAGAGCGTCGGGACGGTCAGTCGCATCCGCTTGTACACGCCACGGCTCAGCCGCATCGACTCGGGGATCACCATGCCTCGGTAGAGCGTGCGGACCGCCTGGTCGATGGCGGGGCGCTGCATGGGCGCGAGGTGGGCGTCGATCTCCGACTCCGGCGTCCCTCTTGCGTTGTACTGATCGGCCCACACGCCGCGTAGCGAGCTCCCGGGGCGATGCCACAGCAGCTTCGGCATGTGCCGGAAGGCGGCGACGAGCCTGGGGCTGAACGAGATGAATCCGGGCGGCACCGAGAGCTGAACCGCCCTCCCCACGCGTTCGGGGTGGGCGTAGGCGAGCTGCATCCCGGTGATCGCACCCATGTCGTGACTGACGACGTGCGCACGTTCGACGCCGAGCGTCTCGAAGAGCGCGAGCAGGTCGTGCAGTCGCGTCTCGCGCTCGATGCCGGGGTCGTCGGCTTCGGTCCAGCCGGCACCGCGAAGGTCTGGACAGATCACGCGGTAGCCCTGCTCGGCGATCAGCGGCGCGACCTGATGCCACTGCCACCAATGCAGCGGGAAGCCGTGGAGCATGACGACGGGTTCACCGTCGCCGACGATGGCGACGTGGGTGCGCAGGCCCGGAGTCTCGACGATGAGGTGATCGAACCCGGATGCCGCGGGCAGCGGCGGTGCGAGATCAGCCGGTGAGGCGATCGAGTGACGGTGAGGTTCAGGTGCACGCATGACGACTCCTTCGTCGGTGCGGTTTACTACGTTTATAGTACCGCGGATGGCGCGCGCTCGCCAGACTCGCTGTTCAGAGTTGCGGGCCGCTTTGTTAAACCTGTAGCGCGGCGAGCGGTCACGGTGCGCGGTTCGAGCTGGTCGGGCAACGCGACGCTGCTCGACGTGCTGAACGGTGAGACCGAAGCGGATGCCGGGACCGTGCGTTGTGCCAAGGGCGTCAGGTTCGTCTCGCGCAACCCGGTCTACGCCGAACTGGATCTCTCGACGACGCTTCGGCCACGCGGTCGACGCCTACGCGGCTTCGCTGGTGTGCACGGCGACGAAGAAGAACGTGAACCGGTTCCTGTCGATGCTGCAGTTCTCGGAGGCCGACCTGCAGCGGAAGATCGGCACCCTCTCCGGCGGCCACCACGCCCGCGTCGCGATCGCCCAGTGCCTGCTCTCCGGCGCGGCTTGCCGGCGCCCACGCAACGGGGGCGGCAGCGGATGTCGCGGCCTTGGCCTGCCCATCTCCCTGAGCGATTAGTCCTCTACTTCCGTTCGATTCCTTGACGCTGACGAGCCGGTCCGGACGGAGCCCTGCCGACCCGAACCTGAGCTAGAGGCTGAGCGAGGCGATCCGCTCGAGGTTCGCGCGCAGCCGCTCTTCAATCGAAGGTGTTAGCGCACCATCGCGCGCCCACGTCGTCACGACTTCGTTCAGGCTCTCGGGCGCAGCAAGTCGCCGAGCCCTCAGGTCATCTGGTTGGCTGCCGTCGTACATGTCGCCCGAATAGAGCAGTCTGAACTCGCTTTCGATCCAACGCGCTATAGTCGATGCACCCTCTGATTCGGACGACAGAAGCCGTGCGATGCCGAAGTACCAGACTTCGCCGGGCTCACGAGCAATGCTTGGTTCGGTCTCACTTCGTCCGATTGCGCCCCACCACAGACGGCTTACGATCGCGTCAACGGCAGCAAGGGCGTCGTCAGAACGTCGGGCCCGCGCGCGCCGCGCCTCTTCCTCATCGCGCGCCCGCTGGTCGGCCTCCAAAGCCTTCTGCGTCGCTCGCCTCGATTCTGAAACGCTGAACCAGATCGTCAATCCCGTGACCAGAGCTGTAACAAGCGCCGAACTCATGGCCTCCCAGAATGGGAACTCATCCGTGGGTGTGATGCATAACCAACCGACTGAGACCGCACACCACTGCACGGTGTGAACTATATCCGGGTGGTTCTCAGTGGTCGCCAAGCTCGACAAGTGTTCGAGGGGCTCTCGTTCGACCTGCAGCGCGGCGACCGGGTCGCGGTGCTCGGCTCGAACGGGTCGGGCAAGTCGACGCTGCTGGACGTGCTGACCGGTGAGACCGAAGCGGATGCCGGGACCGTCCGTTGGGCGAAGGGCGTCAGGTTCGTCTCGTACAACCGGGTCTACGGCGAACTGGATCTGGACGACACCGTCGGCCACGCGGTGAACGCCTACCCGGATTCGCTGGCGTTCACGGCGACGAAGAAGAGCGTGAACCGGTTCCTGTCGATGCTGCAGTTCTCGGGGGCCGACCTGCAGCAGAAGATGGGCACCCTCTCCGGCGGCCAGCGCGCCCGCGTCGCGATCGCCCAGTGCCTGCTCTCCGGGGTGGCGATGATCGTGCTCGACGAGCCCACCAACCATCTCGACATCACCTCGACCCAGGTGATGGAGCGGGCGCTCACCCATTTCCCGGGCGCGGTGATCGTGGTCTCGCACGACCGGTTCTTCGTCGACAAGCTCGCCGACCGGCCGCTCGTGTTCGACGGCGGGCCGAGGGTGCGTGAGACGGCGGCGACCGGGGCGCTCTGATGGGCGCGTCAGCCCATGAACCGCGCGGCGAACTGCAGGATCCGCCGGCATCGCGCGCGCGTGTTCCCCACATCGGGCATCCCGCCTGCCGGATGCCGACGTGTTGAGGGCACTCAGTCAGTCCTAGGCGAGGATCGAGTAGAGACAACGACGCGCGTCGTCGAGCACCTCGACCGCCTTCTCGACCTGTTCTGGAGTGCCCGTGTGCCCGACCTGCGCCACCCGCTGAGCGAGTTCGAAGCCGGCCTTTGCGATCGTGCCGGCGGCACCGGTGTCGTGACTGCGGCTGCCGCTCAGAGTCGGCCAGGGTGCAGGGCGGTCAGCGGATGTCGCGGCCTCGGCCCGTCCCATCTCGGTCAACGTGTACGTCTTGCGTCCGCTCGATTCCTCGGCGCTGATGAGTCCCTCGTCGGCGGGCAGCTGCAACGTCGGGTACACCGAGCCCGCGCTCGGCTTCCACGCGCCGCCGCTGCGCTCGGCGATCTCGTTGATGATCTGGTACCCGTGCATCGGCTTCTCGGCGAGTAGCGCGAGCACCGCCGCGCGGACGTCGGGCCTTGCCCATGCGCGGCGCGACCTTCTGCTCGAACATTGCCGCGAAGCTGCGCCATGGCCTCCTAGAGGACCTGGCCGGGGCCGCCCTTGCCCCAGTTGCTCGAGCCGCTGCCGAAGCCGCTGCCAATGTACGAATCGCTCATGATGACCTCCCTGTGACGGGCCCTGGTCTTGAGTAGTCGGCGAGCGCCAGTCATGCGTGCTTCGATCGCGCGACCGACTGCGTGTGCTGGGGGCCCGCGATCTGGGGAGAACGAGGAAGCTCGCTCTTCGCGATCACCCGGCATGAGAAACCCCCCTCCACTGACAGTGGAGGGGGGCCAAGTGGGTAGATGCTACAGGTCTGGGTTGCACATAGCGTTATCCTTTCGCGCCTGATGCGAGGCTACTCAGCACCGCTCGAATCGTCAACAGGGTCGTCGAGTGTCGCGTCATAGGCGCGGACCTCCTTCAGGAGGGGCCACGTGAGCCAGAACTCGGGCGAGAGCTCGCCGTCAGCCAGCATCTTCTTCGCCAGCGCGTGGGCCTCCGGGACCTGGTCCAGCAGCGCCAATCGAGCGAGGGCAAAGTCGCGGCTGCGACTGCTCACATCCAGATCCTCGATGGTTGCTCTGCACTGCTCGAATCGCCCCAACGACTTTAGGGCGAGCCAGCCATTCACTTGGACGACGAACTTCGTCCGATCGGACTTCATGCGCTCGAGGTTGGTGCTCTCGACGATCTTCTCGATGAGTTCCAGCCGCCCTTCATGGAGCAGGTAGAAGCAACGGTTGCCAATCTCAGACTCGATGGACTGGATGACATCGTCCTCGCTGCACTGTTTGAGTCCAGCGGCAACGGCGATACCAAAGCCGATGAGGAACAGCTCGTCCGCGGCACGTGCGAGGTACTCGTAAGAGACTGGCAATCGATCATTGAGATTCACATCGTGCTTGTAGCCCTTGAGCTTCTCGAGGTACTGGGCTGACGCCGTGCCTGCGTTGTGCACTATTGCATGACGCCGCTGTACGACCTCGATTGAGGCGAACGACCTCACCGACGTTGGAAGCTTCAGTTGAAACTTCTTTTCGAAGTAGTCCAGCCAATCCAACAGTGAGCCACGCAGGAGGTCGTCCACCGCCTTATCCACCACGTGGTCACGGAATTCGTCGAGATCATCGAATGCGGAGACCTCGGACCAGGTGAATTTACGTTCACTATCGTCGAGCATGCTCGGCCGGCGTTCGTATAGTGCGCGTGCGGCGTGACCGACCATCATTTCCAGCTCACCTACGAGCGAGACGAGAAGAGAAGAGAGAAGCATTCCCACTCCTGCGGGGGCGCCCATTGCCTTCGAGACGCTGTCGAGGTACGTACCCATCGCACCGTCGGGTAAAGCCTCCGACACCTCGACAAGAGCGTCCCGGAAGGCTTCGCGCCGTTCCTCTTCTGATAGAGATGTGTCACCAAGGTCAGACTCGGTCACGGACCGGAAGAGGGTCACGAGCTGTTCGACCGCCGTCTCATCTACGTCTTCGTGGAGGCGCTGCTCGATGAGCTCTTTTGCACGCTTCTTCGCATCGTCGATCTCGGCTTCGCGTTCGTGGACGTAGCGGCCAAGCCGAAGAATCTCACTCTGCCGACCCGCAAGTAGACTGATGCTCCGCTTCAGGCGGTACCAGAGCACTTCATCCGGTGTCAGTTCCCTCTCGGTCGCCTCAAGATCCACCTCCCCGTTAGGCACATCTTCTGGCTCGCTGTCGGTGGTGTCCGAGCTGCCAGACTGCGACCCAGCGGAGCTCGGTTCGGTTGGGCTCCCGGGATCGTCGGGCTCGGGCTCGGGCTCGGGCTCGGGCTCGGGCTCGGGGTGCGGGTCGCGAGGCGTCATGAACGGCAGCGTACGACGAAAACGGCGACCCACATGCAATGACTCAGGCGGAGTCGTGATTCAGATGCGGCCGATCGAGCGAAGCTCTCCTGAAATGAGGTCGCTGACTTTTCGCGAAGAGGGGGAGAAAGCCAACCGCCTCGATCATCATCGCAGGGGTTCGGTCGCTCACAAGCTTCGCCCGCCTTGGATTGCCTTCTGGTCCATCTGTCTCTGCCCTCGGTGGCCGGCATGTCAGGCGCAGGCATCGCGTCGAGTGCGACAAGATGCTCTCGAACGCCGGAGGAGAGGGGGTCGCTTTGCCTCGGGCGTCGTAAACACCACGAGAAACGCAATTGCGTAGCTTCTCGCACCTCCGGATCTGCGTGGCGGCATTGTGCTCGCCCGGCTCGACTGGGGCCGAGGCCGCATACCGAGGAGGTAGTTAATGCAGGCATGGAGTTCGATCGGGCAGGCCGCGGACCTACTGACGATCGTGGCAGCGCTGCTCGCCATTTCCGGAGCCATGTCCTCCTGGCTGACTCGACCCCGGGTGTCTGTCACGGCGACGGCGCGAGGAGCCGATTCTGCGCAGGTCTACGTGACGCATGTCGGCGGCTCCAGGCCAGCGCGCAATCTCTATTACGGCATCGGAATCCTCGACGATGTTGGTGCGGCACGGTCCGGCGATCTCTCGAGTCCATGGCATCTCGAGCTCGTCCCGGGCGCAAGCTACTACTTCGAGATCTTCGATCCGGAGAATGTGGTCTTCGCTGGCCCGAAGGGCGAGCGAGAGACGCGCATTCCGCTCAAGCGGCCCTCGGGATTAGTCCTCGACGTGAGCTGGCAACGGCCGTTGCTTCCGTGGCTCCGTACTCGTCGCGTCATCGTTTGGTCGGTGTCCGATCGAGGAAGCGGCAGACACCCGCGTGTCCTCCGAGGGAGGAAAGCTGCGAGGGTCTTCGACTCAGCGATGCCTACAAGCTGAGACGCTCAGACGCTATGTGCCATGACTGGAGGCGGCGCCCGAGAGTCGGCGGGCGGACCTAGCGAGTTGCCCGGGCGCGGAATAAGTTCCCTCCCGTCCTGTTGAACTTGAGCGTACCCAACTCAAGTTCCCAGGAGGACCTAGGTGCCAGACGACTTCAACGAGGCCGGCGCGAGCTCGTTCGACGAGTTCCTCGCCCGCTACCTCGCGGGTGAGCAGGCCAGGCAGGCGCGGTCGATCGACCTCAGCCGGTTCCTGACCTCGCGCACCCAGAGCATCCTGCAGCGCGCCGGACGCTTCGCGCTCGAGCGCGGGCAGACCGAGCTCGACGCGCTGCACATCCTGCGCGTCATCGTCGAGGACGAGTCCGTCGCGCAGGCGATCACGCGCGTCGGCGCGAGCCCCGAGCGCATCATCACGGCGACCGAGGCGCGGCTGCCCGCGGCATCCGCAGGTCTCGACAAGCTCGACCAGCAGGAGAGGGCGAACGCGGCGGTGATCACGCCGAGTGCGAGCCGCGCGCTGTTCCACGCGTACCAGGTCGCACGCTCGAGCGGGTCGACGTACATCGACCCCGAGCACGTGTTCTTCGCGCTCGTGTTGGGGCAGGACGCCCCGGCTGGGCAGGTGCTGGCTCGGGCTGGCGTGACTGCTGACGCGCTGGCAGCGGGACTGGGGGAGCACGTGGAGTCTGACGCGGACGAAACTGGGTCTCGATACGGCGCTGGCGCGCCTACTCGACCGACGGAGGGGGAGTCGAGCACCCCCATGCTCGACAAGTTCGCCATGGACCTCACCGAGCGCGCCATGAACGGCGAGCTCGACCCCGTGATCGGGCGCGCCGACGAGATCGAGCAGACCATCGAGATCCTCAGCCGCCGCACGAAGAACAACCCCGTGCTGATCGGCGAGGCCGGCGTCGGCAAGACCGCGATCGTCGAGGGCCTGGCCCGCGCGATCGTCGAGGAGAACGTGCCCGAGGCGCTGCTCGGCAAGCGGGTCGTCGCGCTCGACCTGCCCGGCATGCTCGCCGGCACCCGCTACCGCGGCGACTTCGAGGAGCGCCTCACCAAGACGATGGAGGAGATCGCCGCCCACAAGGGCGAGCTGATCGTGTTCATCGACGAGGTGCACACGGTCGTCGGCGCCGGCGGTGCCGGTGAGGGCGGCATGGACGCGGGCAACATCCTGAAGCCCCGCCTCGCCCGCGGCGAGCTGCACCTCGTGGGTGCGACCACGCTCAAGGAGTACCGCACCGTCGAGAAGGACCCCGCGCTCGAGCGCCGGTTCCAGCCAGTTCGCGTGGGGGAGCCCTCGATCGAGGACTCCGTGCTGATCCTGCAGGGTCTGCGCCCCGCGTACGAGGAGCACCACGGCGTCACCTACACCGACGACGCCCTCCGCGCCGCCGTAGAGCTCTCCGCGCGGTACCTCACCGACCGCGTGCTGCCCGACAAGGCCATCGACCTCATCGACCAGGCCGGCGCGCGCCTGCGCCTCAAGCTGGGCGTGAAGGTGGATGTCTCGGGGCTCATCGCCCGCCTCGCCGACCTGGAGGCCGACAAGAACGCGGCCGTCCGCGCCGAGCACTACGAGGAGGCGTCGCGCATCCGCGACGAGATCGAGAAGGTGCAGGGGCGGCTGGACGAGGCGACGGAGAAGGCCGCCGCGCAGGGCCGTGCCGTGGCATCCGGTTCGTCGGATGTCGCGACCGCGACCAGCACCGTCATCGACGAGCCGCAGATCGCCGCCGTGATCTCGCGGGCCACCGGCATCCCGGTCAATCGGGTTACCGAGGGCGAGCGTGAGCGCCTCGCGAACCTCGAGGGCGAGCTGCACGCCCGGGTCATCGGGCAGGATGACGCGGTCACCGCCGTCTCCCGCTCGGTGCGCCGCAACCGCACCGGCATGGGCGACGCGAAGCGGCCGGTGGGCTCGTTCCTGTTCCTCGGACCGACCGGCGTCGGCAAGACCGAGCTGGCGCGGGCGCTGGCGTCGTCGCTGTTCGACGACGAGGGTGCGATCATCCGCTTCGACATGAGCGAGTTCGGCGAGCGGCACACCGTGTCGCGGCTCGTCGGCGCCCCTCCCGGCTATGTCGGTTACGACGAGGCCGGACAGCTCACCGAGCGCGTGCGGCGCAACCCGTACTCGATCGTGCTGTTCGACGAGATCGAGAAGGCGCACCCCGACGTATTCAACCTGCTGCTGCAGGTGCTCGACGACGGACGCCTCACCGACGGCCAGGGTCGCACGGTCGACTTCCGCAACACGGTGGTCATCATGACCTCGAACCTCGGGTCGGAGTTCCTCGCGTCGCGGTCGGGTGCGCTCGGGTTCGTGGCGTCGGCGGATAGCTCGGGGTTCTCGTCTTCGGATGACGTGCGTGCTCGCGTGATGGGCAAGGTGCGCGAGGCCATGCGGCCGGAGTTCCTGAACCGCATCGACGAGATCGTGCTGTTCCAGAAGCTCACCGATGCCGAGATCGCGCAGATCGTGCGCCTCATGCTGGGTGCGACGTCGGCGCGGCTGGCCGCGCGCGAGATCGCGTTCGAGGTGACGGATGCCGCGGTGGCGCTCCTGGCGGAGCGCGGCTACGAGCCCGAGTACGGTGCCCGTCCGCTGCGTCGCCTGATCCAGCGCGAGATCGACGACCGCATCGCCGACCTCTTCGTCACCGGCGCCCTCGGCGACGGCGAGGCGGTACGGGTGGATACCGCCGACGGCGAGTTCGTCGTGGCATCCGTGCCCAACGCGACGGTGGCGCTGCCCGACGCCGCCTGACCCACCCGACTCACCGGCGCAATCGCGCAGAAACGGTGCCTCCGCCTCCCGCGGAAGGCACCGTTTCTGCACGAGAGCGGCGCACCGGCGCCCACGGCTGCGGGCGGGCGGGCGCGCTAGCGTGCCGCCGCGTCGAGATGCGCGAGGATCGCGCCCTCGACGTCGGCCCACGGCGGATACGGGAAGACGTGGCCGACGCCGCCGAGCCAGAGGTGCGCGGCATCCGGAATCGACGCGGCGAGCCGCCGCGCGTGCTCGAACGGGATGAAGTCGTCGTCGGTGCCGTGCACCACCAGCGTCGGCACCGTGATCGTGCCGAGGGCCGCCGCCCGAGACCGGGTCGCGGCGACCGCCGCCTGATGCTGGCGGAACGCCCGGACATTCAGTCCGTTGCGGTGGCGGAGGTCGTACAGGACCAGCGCGGCGTTCTCCTCGACGTCGACGCCGTCCGGACCGAACGCGTTGATCATCTTCGCGATGCGCTCCTTGACGAGCGCGCGGTCGCCGCCGCGGAGCCGGTACTTCAGCAGCGGCAGGTTCCGGATGGCGAGGAGCGCCAGCCGCCCCACCCGCGGTTCGGGCAGCGTCGGATCCGTCGGATCGGGTGAAGTCGACATCAACGTGAGCGACGCGACCCGGTCGGGCGCGACGATCGCCACCTCCTGGGCCACCATCCCGCCGAACGACAGCCCGACCAGGTGCGCACGCTCGGTGCCGGTTGCGTCGAGGACGGCCACCGCGTCACGCGCCAGGTCGACGAGCGTGTACGGGTGCTCGGGACTCCACCCGGGCAACCAGTCCGACGCGCCGGTGCCGCGCTGGTCGAACCGGATGACGCGATAGCCCGCGCCGGTCAGCGCGCGGAGGAACGCGGGCGGCCAGAGGAGCCCATCGGCCCCGAGCGAGATGAGGAGCAGCACCGTGCCGCGTTCCGGCCCCGCGGGCGGTATCGACTCGAACCAGAGACGGATGCCACTGGCATCCGTTTCACCGGTGGTGCCCGTCATCACGCCCGCGAGATCGCTGGCCGCGACGCGGTCGATCACGGCGTCGGTGTCGACCGGAAGCCGCGGGCCGCCGAACCGGATCCACGCGGCGAGGGCGGCGAGGCCGGCGACGAGGCTGCCGCCGACGATCATCAGCGCCGTCCGGGAGTTACGGACGCGCCGGCCGCGCCGGGGGCGCCGGATGCTCATGACGTCGTCGACGGCGTGTCGGCGAGCGTGCGCTCCAGCAGCTCGCGCAGCACGCCGCGATCGACGCCCGTGAGTCGCTTGAGGTACAGGCAGACCTTGCTCGCGTCGTGCGGGCCCAGCCGCGACAGCAGGTCGGGCCAGCGCTCCGCGAAGTGCTCGGGGAGGTAGATCGTGTGCTTCGTCGAACCCGGTGCGAACGCGAGCCGGGGACTCAGCCCCGTGCGCCCGCTCTCGTACCGGTACCGGTACTCGCCGAACCCGATGATGCGACCCGCCCAGATGACAGGTGGCTCACCGCTGACCTCGCCGAACATCGCGAGCAGCTCATCGGCCTCGGCACGACGCGGACCGGTGGCGCGGTTGAGCACCTCGGCCACCGGCTGGTCCGACGGTGACATCGCGGGCTGCTTCGTCGACATGGGTCCTCGCATCGTGCTCGACCCCCACAGCGTACTGCGCCCCCGGGTCCAGGGATCGGGCCCGTGGGATCTCAGTCGGGCAGGTCCACCGAGGGCTGACCCGCGGGGCCGCAGGGTGGATCCCAGCCGTCGCCCGGGGTGTCGCATCCGCCACTGTCGTCGGATGACCGGCCGATCGTACGGTGATCGCGCCACCTGGGGGGATGGGAGAGCGCCGTGCGTGTCGTCCAGTTGAACGTCGTCGACCAAGGCGGAGAACCGCTGGCTCGACGGGTGACCGTCACCCTCGTGATCGAGGAGGGGAGCTCACCCAAGGCGAACCCTGGGTCAGGCAGGTTGGATGCACTCGATCTCGGCCCCTCGGGCGGGCGCCGCGACATCCCGCTCTCGGACGACATGGCCGTTCGGGCAGTTCGGGTGCGCGCGCTCGACGGGCGGGCGATCGACGTCGATCTGAAGCCCGCCGGCCCCGATCTCGCCTTCGCGGAGGAGATCGTCGTCACGGTGGACACCGCGGCGCTCGCCGTCGCCTCGGGCTCAGAGGTGAAGCCGCTCGTCGTCCGCGTCGAGGATGAGGAGGGCAGACCGATCGGCGGCGCCGAGGTCCGCGTGCTGGGCACCACGGTCGCGGGGGTCACGGAGGATCACGGCAGGCTCGAACTGCTCGTCTCCCGCGCCGACCTGTTCGTCGAGGTACGACTCTTCGACGAGTCGACCGTGGTCGAGGTTCCGGCTCACGTCGGCGATTTCGACGTCGTGCTCGCCAACCTCGAACCGGGCGCGATTGACGTGACTCCCCGGCTGCCCAGCGAGCAGGCGTTCGTGACCTCCGGCGAGTTCAGCCAGGACCTCGGCGCATCGGGCACCCCGTTGTTCACCCCCGATCGTTCGGTCCAGGAGTCGTCTGCCCTCGTCGTCGTGCGACTCGAGGAGCCGGCGATCTCACCGCCGCTCCGACCGGCGGACCTCGAGCTCTACTCCGAGGACCGGTCGTTCGAGGCCGCGGCGGACACTGGTGCCGCGCTCCCGGACCGACAGGCGAGTCACCTCCCGCCAGAGCCGGCGAAGCCGGTCGTCGCGTCCTCGAAGCTCGACGTGAGGCGCCTGCTGCGAGGAGAGACGGCCGTTCCGAGACCCGCGGCGACCTCGCGCTTCAAGGTGCCCGCGAAGCGGTTCGAGGAACTGTTCGCTCGCGAGCTCACCGACCGGTCCGACCTGTACGACATCGCGCTCGACACGCTCTCCGTCGCCCGTCGGCGCCCCGTCCGCGGCGCCGACCCCATCCGCTGGTTCGATCCCGCCAGCAGACAGGAGTCGAGCACCATCGTCCGCGGGCACCTGGTCCGGTTCGTGCAGCGCTGGCGTGCGGACGGCTACTCCTTCGGACGGCTGCTGCACAGCCTCGCGCTGGCGCCGGGCCAGGCGAAGAGCATCGCCGTCGTGGACTGGCGGCGCGACGAGACGGGAAGCAAGAGCGACAGCGTGATGACGCGCGACACGCTGACCGCCGAGATCGACCGGAGCCGGACGGTCACCGAGGACGTCGACTCGGTGCTCAGGGAGACGCTCAGCGGCACCTCGTCGTCGTTCTCGGTCGGCGGCGGGCTTGCGGGCGGCGGCGGCGCGACCGGGGCGCCCGGGGGAACCGGCGCATCCGGATCGGGCGGCATCGGCATCGGCGTCGGATATGCGACCGCATCAGCCGAGCAGGACTCGTATCGCTCACTGGCGGCGAGCATGCAGCAGGGACTTCGCGATCGGACGGCGCAGGCGGCTACGGCAGTGCGCGAGCAGCGGACGACGGTCGTGCGGACCGTGAGCCAGACCGAACGATCGCAGGCGGTCACCGAGGTGATCGCGAACCACAACCGCAACCACGCGATGACCGTCCTGTACTTCGAGGTGCTCCGTCACCTCGTCGTCAGCACCGAGGTGGCCGAGGTAACTCCCTGCCTGTTCGTCCCGCTCCCCACCGTGCCGTTCACGGCCGAGTCGGCCCTGGCCCACCGGGCCAGGTTGGAACCCATCACCGACCCCCAGTACCGCGGCGGCTACGATGCTGCCCGGCGTCTGCTGCTCCCGCCCGCGCCGCCGGCACCGCTCCGAGTCATCCGGGGCTCATTCGAGCTGGCGACGATCGCGTCGTCGCCGAAGGAGGCCGACGAGGACGAGCCCCAGCAGGAGCCGGATGACGCGGAGACGCCTCCCTACGCTCGACTCGAGCTTCGCGCGGTGCTCACCGATGGGCGACGGTCCCTTCCGATGGACGTGGACCTGGCGAGCGAACACCTCGGTGACCGCCGTTGGCTGTTCGCGTTCCAGTCGATGTCTGACTCGGCGATCCCGGTGAACGGGATCCGGTCGCTCGAGATCCGGTTCCTCGACCGTGCGCCGAGCGCGTCGGGGCCGTTCCGGATCGCCGAGCTCGAAGTGTCCGGCGCCGGTGAGGACGGCGAGGTCTCGCTCGCCCGAAGTGTCGGGACGACCGCGTTGCGGAACGCGCGCGTGGTGACGCCGATCGTCGTCCCCCGGACGCCCACCACGGAGGCGGAGGACGCCCTGGCGGTCCGCGAACTGCTCGGGCACCTCAACCAGCAGCGGATCCGATTCCACAAGGCGATCTGGGCCGGCTTCGACCGCGACGAGCTGTTCGCGATGCTCGACGAGCGGCTGATGCCGGGCGACCGCAGTACGTCGCGCTCCCTCGCCAGCGTCGTGCGCCCCGAGCCCGTCGCGTTCATCGGCAACAGCATGGTGTTCCCCGTGGTTCCCGGCGTCGACATGGACGGCATCGGCGGCAACGACCTCATCGACCGATACCGGGTCGCGATCGCGGAGCAGCGCGTGACGCTCCCGACCGGGGGCGTGTTCGCCGAGGCGGTGCTCGGGACGAGCGAAGCAGCCGAGAAGATCGACGACAGTCGGTTCTGGAAGTGGGACGAGCATCCCCTCGACCTGCCGAGCGAGCTGCAGCCAGTCAGCCTGGACTCGCGCGCGAGCGACATGCACCTCGACATCACCCCGGCCGGCCCATCGCTGATCTCGATGCAGCAGCCCTCGGCGGCGCCGGATCCGAGCGGCCTCGCACCAGCGCTGGCAGCGATCGCGCGTGGAGACGCGTTCCGCGACGTCACGGCCGTGGATCGCGTGACCCAGAACAGCATCGACGCCCTGCGCCAGGCGGTGCAGACCGCTCAGGCGCTCGGCGAGAAGGCGGGGGAGAACGCCACGACCGCGTTCTCGAAGTACACCGAAGCGCAGACGCAGCGCCATCAGGCCGAGGCGACGCAGCGCGACATCGCCACGCTCGAGCAGGCCCGACGGTCGGGACTCGTCGACGGGCCCACGGCCGGTCGTATCGCCGAGCGGATCCTGACGCGGGGCACCGGGACGAGCGACTCCGGCTCGGCAGGCTCCGGTACCGGAACGGCGGGGTCCGCCGCTCCGAACTCAGATGGCGGCTCCGGCGGCGCGACCGGTTCGACGGGCGGGGGGTCGCCGTCGACCACGCCCAGCGACTCCAGCGCGATCCCCTCCGCCTCCGGGGCGGCACCTGCGCCGGCCGGCTCCGCGAGCGACGCCCGCCCGCGTCGGCGATCGACGCACCGGCCACGCCCCCGGACCGTTCCCACGCAGACCACGCCCCGCGGCGACCCGGGGGAGCACCCCGGCACGGACGAACCGTGGGCCGCAACGGTGAAGGCGGTCGGCGCGGCCACGGACCTCTACGCCAGTTCCGACACCGGACCGCGGTTCATCGGCCGTCTCCAATGGCGACTCGCGCTGGCGACGACGCCCAGTGGAGTCCTGTTCCCCCTGCGTTCGAGCTGGCGCGTACTCGAGATCACGCCGGTCTGGGGGCGGACGCTGAAGTTCGAGGCGCAGTACGAGTACCGATCCTGGCTGGAGGGCGAGGGACCGTCGGCATCGCATCTGCACCGCTCCGAGTTCACGGCGGTGGTCCACGGGAAGGAGGTCGAGGTGGCGAGCAGCCTCGGCGCGAGCTTTGCCGTGCCGGGGACCGGCCTCAGCCTGGAGTGGTCCTCGTCCAGGACGCACGCCGACTCGCGCAGTGGAACGTTCCGCGTCGCGCTCACGGCGACGAGTCTCCGCTCGATCGCACAGGGAGACGAGCCGGCCCGCACGCAGATCCTCACCCAGTGGGATCGATCCGACTTCCAGCAGATCGAGGCAGGACAGCTCTCCGTCGATCGCACGCACATCGATGGAGGCAGCGGGACGATCCACGTCATGAACCTCGCTCCGGTGCTCGACCCGCGGTGATGCGTTGTCCCCCACTGCCGCCTGATTCCCCGGCCGTGCCGGCGCACGATGGCATCCGTCTCCAGCGTCGGCGACGGATCGGCGGCGGCCTGGGCGTCGTCTGCGGCGCGACGGCGCACGCGCCGCCATGCCCGACACGACCGCACTCAGTGCCATCCCTGAGGGTGGACGTGCCGGATCGGGTGCAGAATCTGCTCATGGTGGGGGGCCGCTTCGAATCCGACGTCATCAGCCTCGCTCGCGCGGCCGCCGAGGGCGTGGAGATCATGCCCGACGCCCTCGCGCTGCTCGACCGTCACATCGGCGCGGCCGTGCTCAGCGTCTCGATGATGTCGCTCGGCAGCGACGTCGACGCCGAAGTCGCGCTCAGGGGTGCCCCGCCGATCACCACCGCCGAGTCCGCCGAATGGCGACGGCTCATCGGCACGCACCCCTACTTCCTCCACGTCGTGACCGGTCCGCCGCACGCTTCCCGGCTCACCGATGTCGTCGACCTGCGCCGGTTCGAGCAGAGCGAGGTCTACCGTCGGCTGCTGCACCCGCGAGGGTCGCGATACCAGGTCGGGCTTCCGCTCGAACGCTCGCCGCAGCGGATGGTGCTGCTCTCGCTCTGGCGCGATCAGTCCGACTTCACCGACGCCGAACTCGCCGACCTCGAGCAGTTCCGCACCGCGCTCGCCGCGGCCTTCGTGTACCGCGCGGCGATCGCGTCGTTGCAGGCGAGGGCGAGTGCGGCAGCCGACGGGTCGTCGACATCGGCATCGCGATCGGATGCCGCGCCGGCCCGACTCACACCGCGCCAGCGCCAGGTCGCGGCGCTCGTCGAGCTGGGCCTGACGAACGCCCAGATCGGCGCACGCCTGGGCCTCACCGAGCGGACGGTGCGCAAGCACGTCGGCGACCTGTTCGCCGCGCTGCAGTGCGACAGCCGCACGCTCATCGCGGTGCGGTGGCGGGCCGCCGGCAACGCGGCGGCGCCTGTGGCGCCGCTCGAGGCCGTCGCGAACTGACGGCCGCATCGCCATGAGCGGTCGCTCGAGGGGCGACGTGCGGCACGCGGCAGGGGGTGGCGCGGGCGCCGCCGGGCGCGGTCAGCCGAGCAGTCGCGCGACCGCGGTCGTGACCACGTCGCGCACCCGGGCCGCGGGTGCGTCGCCGAGCACGAGCGGGAGGATAGATGTCAGGACCGTGACGATCGCGAGCGCCTCGGCGGGGGAGAACCGCGTCGACACGGCGCCCGACGCCTGGGCGTCCGCGATGGCGGCCACCTTCGCGGCATCCGTCGCCAGCAACTCGGGGGAGCGCATGCCCGCACCGCCGCGCTCGAGGCGGTCCCACAGGGCGAGGCGGACGAGCTCGGGGTTCGCGACGTACGAGTCGACGAGGGCGGCGGCGTACTCGTCGAGGTGCTCTGCATCGATGGGGTGTGCTGCGACGAGCCGGGCCACGAGTGCGGCGAACACGGCGTCGAAGAGCTGCTCCTTGTTGCCGAAGTACGAGTAGAGCAGCGCCTTGTTGCACGCGGCCGCGTGGGCGATGCGATCGACCCGGGCGCCGGCGATGCCGCGCGCCGAGAACTCGGCGGTCGCCGCCTCGAGGATGCGGGCGCGGGTCTGCTCAGCGTTGCGGGCCATGGTGTCAGTATATAACCAGTTAGTTGCATTCTTGTCCGAGGCATGCGACACTCGTTCCATCGCAAGTAACCAAACGGTTAGGAACATCCTCATGGAACGTCACGTCGCCCTGGTGACCGGTGCCTCGTCGGGCATCGGCGAGCAGACCGCCCTCGAACTGCTGCGCCGCGGCTTCACCGTCTACGGTGCTGCGCGACGCGTCGACCGCATGTCGACCATCGTCGACGCCGGCGGCCACGCCATCGCGATGGACGTGACGGATGACGCATCCGTCAGCGCCGCGGTCGACCGCATCATGGCCGACGAGGGCCGCATCGACGTGCTCGTCAACAACGCCGGCTACGGCTCGTACGGCGCCCTCGAAGACGTGCCCATCGAGGAGGCCCGCCGCCAGTTCGAGGTCAACGTGTTCGGCCTCGCGCGCATCACCCAGCTCGTGCTGCCCGGCATGCGCGCTCGCCGCTCCGGGACGATCGTCAACATCTCCTCCATCGGCGGGCGCATCTACGAGCCGCTCGGCAGCTGGTACCACGCCACCAAGTTCGCCGTCGAGGGGCTCAGCGACTCGCTCCGCGTCGAGCTCGAGCCGCACGGCATCCGCGTCGTGGTCATCCAGCCGGGCGCCATCCGCACCGAATGGAACGGCATCTCGCGCCGCAGCGCCATCGAGCGCTCGGGCGACACCGCGTACGCCGCCCAGGCCCGCGCGCTCGTGCGCGCCCTCGAGGCCGCGGATGCCTCCTCCACGGCATCCGAACCGCACGTCGTCGCCGCGACCATCGCGAAGGCCGCGACCGCCCGCCGGCCCCGCACCCGCTACGCGACGCCGGTGAGCGCGAAGTTCATCGTCGGCCTGCGGCGCGTGCTGCCCGACCGCGTCTTCGACCTCGTGATCCGCAGCGTGTTCGCGCCGACCACGGCCGAGCTCGCCGAGCAGCGTGCCGCCGAGCGGCCCGCGGCTGCGCCCGGAGCCCGACGCGAGGCCGACCCGGACCGCGCCGCCGCCTGACCGCCGCCGCCTGACCGAACGCGGTCGCCCCCGGCGCTGCCCGCCCGGCGCCGCCACGCCTCAGGGCCACCCCTGACGCGTGCCGGCTCCGCCGACGGGGATGCTGGGCGGATGACCGGAGCACCCTACGGATCCGACGCCCCCGCCGAGCCCGATGCCGAGCCCGATGCCGAGCCCGACGCCGCGACCGCACCGCCCGCACCCGTCTTCGACGTGCGGACCCGCCTCCTCGAGACCGTCGTGCTCGTGGTATCCGTCGTGGCACTGCGCATCGTGGGGCTGGTGCTCATCGTGCTGTCGACGTCCGGCCCCGGCAGCGACCCGCTCGGCATGCTGCTGCCGTTCGTCGCGATGGTGGTCGACCCCAACCTGCTGGTGTGGGTCGCGCTCGCCGCCGCCGTGCAGTTCGGGCTGCGGTCGATGCCGCGGCCCGGGCGGATGGCGCTGGTCGTGATCGCCGCCCCCGTCGCCGTGCTGCTCGTCGGCACCGTGCGCGCCCTGCCGATGCTGCCGCAGTCCGGCCTGATCGGCCTGCTCGGCAACGGCGTCTCGTGGTTCGATGCGGGCATCCTCACCGTGGTCGTCGCGCTCGGCGTCGCCGTCGCCGCGGCGGCCGGCACCGCGCCCGTCGCCGGGGCGCGTCGCTGGGCGGCACCCGTGGCCGGCGGGCTGCTCGCCCTGGGCGGACTGCTGGTGCTGATCCTCGCGTGGCAGGCGATCGAGGCGTACTTCACCCTCGGCGGGACGCCGGTCGTCGTCACGCCCGAGCAGGGCGACCGGTACCTCGTCACCGCGGGACTCACCGTGGTCGCGTTCGCGGGCGCCGTCGTGAGCGCGGTGCTGAGCCGACGCCGTTGGCTGGTCGTCACGTCGGTCGTCGTCGGCGTCGTCGGGCTGATCCTCGCGTTCGTCCTGCAGGTCCCCGCCGGTCGGTTCCTTCCCGGACCCGCGCCGGAGCCCGCGCCCGGCCCCGGCGGCTCCAGCTGCTACGGCGAGGGCGACCCGAACTGCATCGGCGGGTAGCGGGAGGGCCGCACCCTCGCGGCCTTCGAGTGAGAGGGATCTCGTGCACCAACCGGGCCTTGGCACACCGTCGAGTCCCCACCCGGTGCACGAGAGGGGTCAGCGGCCTCCGCGCGCCCCACGCTCGTGCGCCCAGATCGCGAGCTCGACGCGGTTGCGGGCGCCGATCTTCGCCATGATGCTCGCGATGTGCGTCTTCACGGTGCTGAGCGACACGTGCAGCTCGCGGCCGATCTCGACGTTGCCCAGGCCACGCGCGACTGCGGCGAGCACGTCCTCCTCGCGGTCGGTGAGCGGGGCGGATGGCGCAGCCGGACCCTTGTCGGGCGCCGGCCCGGACGCTGACCCCGCGACCGGCGCCGATCCCGCGAACGCCTCGATGAGCCGCACCGTCACGTTCGGGTCGATCAGCGCGTCCCCGCGAGCCGCGGCGTGCACGGCCTCGCGCAGCATCGTCGCGCCGGCGTTCTTCAGCAGGAACCCGCGCGCCCCCGAGCGCAGTGCGGCGTAGACGTACTCGTCGAGGTCGAACGTCGTGATCACCACCACCGGCAGCGGATCGGTGACATCCGGACCCGCCAGTTCGCGCGTCGCCTGCAGGCCGTCCATCGCCGGCATCCGGATGTCGAACAGGCACACGTCCGGCCGCAGCTCACGGGCCATCGCCACCGCCTCGGCGCCGTCACACGCCTCACCGACCACCTCGATGTCGGGCTGCGCGTCGAGGATCATCCGCAGCCCGGTCCGCACGAGGTCCTGGTCGTCGGCGATCAGCACGCGCACGCTCACGCCGACCACCCGGCCTTCGGCAGCACGGCGCTCACGAGCCACCCTCCGCCCGGTGCCGGCCCGGCCTGGCAGGTGCCGCCGAGCAGTGCCGCCCGCTCCGCCATCCCGGTGATGCCGAACCCCGGTGCAGCGGATGCCGCGGGCTCGCCGTCGTCGCGCACCTCGAGCCGCACGCCCGCGGCCTCGACCCGCACGTGCACGTCGACGTGCGTCGCATCGCGCGCGTGCCGGCGGGCGTTCGTCACCGCCTCCTGCGCGATGCGGAACACCGCAGCGCCGACCGCGGGCGGCAGCGCCGCCGCGGCAGGCTCGTCGTCGACGCGCACGTCGACGACCGGGCTGCCGGGGTCGGGCGCCGCCGGCTGGGCGAGCCGCCGGATGTCGGCGATGCCCTGGGCGGGCGCCAGCTCCGCGGCATCCGCTCGTCGCAGCACCCGGACCATCGCGCGCATCTCGTCGAGGGTTCGGGACGCCTCGCCCTCGATCACGCGCAGGACCTCGGCGGCCGCCGCCGGGTCGTGCGGCGCGACGGCCGTGCCGGCCTGCGCCTGGATCGCGATCGCAGAGACGTGGTGTGCGACCGTATCGTGCAGGTCGCGTGCGAGTTGCTCGCGCTCGAGCAGTCGCACGCCCTCGAGCTCGCGCTCGCGGGCGCCGGCCCGCCATCGGAAGGCGATGCCGAGCGTGGACGTGGTCACGACCACCGCGAGGGCCCCGATGAGATCGGCGAGCGGGGGCGGGGCGAACAGGGCGGGAATCACGATCCCGGCCAGGACGAGCGCCGCTCCGCCGACCATCGCCCGGCCCGACCCCCATCGCATCACCGCGTAGACGAGCACGAGGAAGTACGCCGTCGTGATCAGCTGCGGGTCGCCGCCGGTCGCGAGGCCGACGGCCGTTCCGACTGCGAAGGCGATCGCGAGCATCGTGAACGGGCGGATGCGACGCCAGAGCAGCGTCGGCACGAGCACGACGAGCACGGCCGCCCACGCCCAGCGCCACGGCACATCCGGACGCGCCGCCGCCTCGATCACGATGAGCAGCGGCAGCGCCGCGACGAGCACCCAGTCGCGCCACACCCGGCGGGGCGCGGGCGGCTGCGCGGGCGGCGCCGACCAGAGTGCGCGCACCGGGCTCGTCATGGCCTCATGATAGGTGCGCACGCGCGGCCGCCGACCGGGCGTCATCGCGTTCGTCGATGGCCGCCGTGCGAGCGACGGGGGCACGACGGATGCCGCGGCCCGCCCGCCGCCGGATCACGACCTCCGCGACCGCGAGGTTGATGACCCAGCCGGCGGCCATGAGCACCGCGTGCACCGGCTCGCTCGGGGGGCCGAAGACGAGCGTCCACGGCAGGAACGTGAACACCTGCGTGCCGGCGCCGAGCCCGATCGCGTAGGCGCGCGTCATCCACGCGCTGTGCGTGCGCACGTCGCCCCGACGGATCGCGAGCAACGCCACGACGATGCCGGCCGCCATGGCGGTGCCGAATCCGAGCCGCATCACGAGCAGCGCCGTGCCGCTGGGCTCGGGGAGGTCGTAGGCGACCGCCATCCACATGCCCGACAGGGCGGACAGCACGCCGGCCGGCACCAGGACGCGCCCGGCGTACCGGTGCCAGCGCCGACGGCGCAGCGCCGGCGCGAACTGCAGCGCCCCCAGCACGAGGAACACGACCGAACCGACGATGTGCACGACCACCGGCACGGGGGAGTCGAAGAACCGCGCGTTCTCGGGCGTGACGGCCGCGCCGCTCGCGAGCTCGGTGAGGCGGAACGCGCCGGCGGCCATCGGCACGAGGCTGAGCGCGATGAGCCCGGCCGGCGCGAGCCACTGGGGGCGCGGGCGGCGGCCGGTGCGGGGTGCGGGCGGTGAGGTCTGCGTCATGCCTCGATGGTCGCGCCGGGCGGGGCCGCCCACATCGGCCGCCCGGCCCGAGCTTCCTCAGCCGATCGGCCGATGCGCGCCGACCTCTCGCCGGTTCCGCCGGTCATCGCGACCGCGACGCCGCTCCCGGAATTGCGCGGCGGGACTCGATGCATCGGCACGCATGATCCGTCCGCGAGATCCGGTACCGAAGTACCGAAGTACCGGCGGAGCCGGCGCGAAACCGTCTCGCCGGAACGGGACACCTGCCCGGCGAGGCAGGATCACGCCATCGTGTCCGTCAGGTGACACCCCGTGCGACCCGCGCGGCGTCAGGGGCGAGCGGATGCCGCCTGCAGCTCGGCCGCGATCGACGACGCCCACGCGTCGATGGCGTCCCACTCGCGGAAGTCGCCCTCGGGCATGAGGTCGCGGATCGCGGGCATCCACACGATCATCCGGTCGGCGCCGCGGATCTTGTCGTGGTCGTACGCACCGCGGAACACCTGCATGCCGCGCGGATGGATGAGCTTCTCGTACTCCTCGAACTGCTTGGGCTTCGCGCCCTCGAGCACGTCGTTGCCCTCGTTGTCGACCGTTTCGGTGCCGAGCGGGCCGCTCGAGAACAGCCACGTCGGCTTCGCGGCGAGCACGTCGGCGTTGCGTTCGACGAACTTCCTGGCCGCCTTGCGCCAGTTGAACGCGTAGGTGGCCGATCCGACCAGGTAGGCGTCGTACCCGGATGCCGCGTCCAGGTCCGTGCACCTCATGACGTCGACCTCGAGGCCGTGTCCGGTGAGCGTCTCCCCGATGCGCCGCGCGATCCCCTCGGTGGCGCCGTACTTGCTGGCGTACGCGACGAGCACCTTCATCGCGATCCCTCCTTCGTCGCGGTTCGTGCGTTCCAATGGGGCACGCTACGCCGCACGGCCGGAGGCGTCGGTGACCAAGGTCACTCGGGCCGGACCGATCGATCCACCCTCGTCAGGGGCCCGTCGACGTCGCGTCGGCGTGCCGGTGCACGACCCTCCACCCGTCGAGTTCTCGGCGGTAGATCTGCGTCGCACGCAGCGAGAACTCGCGCGGTCTGCCGTCCATCGTCGTCGTGACGCGCTCGTAGCCGAGCGTGTACGCGAGATCGCCGCGCACGTCCCACGAGATGAGCTCGAGCGCGTACGCCGTGCAGTTCGAGAAGCTCGACGCGAGCACGTCGAACACCTCGACCAGTTCCTGGCGGTTCGACGCGGTGCGCCACGCCCCCAGCACGGTGACCGGCTCCTCGCGCGACCAGATCTCACGCCGGGGGCCGGCGTCACCGTCGAACATCGCCCGTTCGGCCTGCGCGAGCGATGTGTAGACCCAGTTCAGGAACTCCTCGCGGTCGTTCATGGGTCCAGCATGCTCCTGACCGGCACCCCGGCGCGAGGGCGGATGCCGCATCCGCTCGGTTCGGACGGGTTCCCTGCGGCGACCGGTCGGCTCAGGTGACGCGCTCGAGCACCGCGAGCGCCGCGCCCGTGCCGTCCTCGTGCGACATCCGCTCGGCGACGGATGCGACGGATGCCTCGTGGGCGGATGCCTCGGCCAGCGCCGACGCCAGCCGCTCGGCCGTCAGGCGCCGCTGCGGGATCGGCGCCGGGCCGAGGCCCCGGCGGTCCAGCTGCGCACCCCAGAACGGCTGGTCGGCGATGAAGGGCACGATCACCGAGACCGTTCCCGCGCCCATCGCAGCCTGGACGGTGCCGATGCCGCCGTGGTGCACCGCGACGGCGGCGCGCGGGAGTACGGCCGCGTGGTCGACCGAGCGCGTCACGAGCACGTCGTCGCCACGGAGGCCGTCGGGCACGGCGATGCCGCCGAGCCCCGTCGCGACGAGGAGCCGCAGCCCGCGCGACCGCGCCGCCTCGACGAGGGCCCGACCGCGCTCGGCCGGGTCGCCGGCGGCCATCGAGCCGAATCCGGCGTACGCGACGGGGCCGGCCCCCAGGAACGCCTCGACCGCCGGGTCGGGTGCTGCGGCATCCGTCGACGTCGAGCGCCAGGGGCCGGTGAGCACCGTCGTGTCGGGCCAGTCGGACGGGGCCGGCAGGATCGCGGGACTGATCGGCAGCAGCGTCGCCGACGGCGGCGACGATCGCCGTGGGGGCGCGACGCCCATGACGGATGCCGCCTCGGCGACCTCGCCGCGGAACATGGCGCCGGCCGCGCCCGCCATCCGGTACGTCAGCGGGTTCAGCGGGCCGAGGCTCCGCGTGACGGTCCCCGCGGCGGGGAACTCGCGCGTCGGCGTCATCACCGGGACCATCTCCACGGCCGCGTGCGGGATGCCGAGCGCATCCGCGATGAGCGGCGCCGACAGCACCTTCGGATGCCACACGAGGACGTCGGGCCGGAACTCGCGGGCCGCGTGCGCCGCGTTCACGATGACCCCGCGCATGACCGGCCGGACCACCTCGCGGAGGTTCCGCATGGCCGCGAGCGGCGACACGCCCTGCGACTCGATCATCGCGGAGAAGTCGACGCCGAGGCTGCGCACGTCGAGCCCGTCGAGGTCGACGCCGGAGCGGTCGGGGAGGGCCAGGCGCACCTCGTGACCCGCGCCCACGGCTCGGCGCGCGAGGGCCGCGAAGGGTTCGACGTCGCCGCGTGAGCCGGCGGTCACCAGCAGGATCCTCATCGTGCCTCCTCCGGGGCCAGCCCGGCGGCGGCGAGGAGCCGGTCGTCGGTCGTGAGCCCATGGGTGTAGAGCTCGGCCAGCGGCACCGCGACCCGACGCAGGCCGGTCTCGGCGTCGCCGCCCGCCCAGGCGGCGAGCCGATCGAGCATGAGGAAGGGGGCGACCCCGAGCAGCACGAGTGCGGCGGCCTGCGCCTCCGGGTCGCGCGAGGCGCGGAGCCATCCGCTCGCCGAACCGTCGGCGATCATCGCGCGCGACACCTCGAGCAGACGTTCGAACAGCGCGTCGGATGCCTCGCCGCCCTCGCCCAGCATGCGCGCGAGGTACGGCCCGAAGGTGCCGAGCACGTCGCCGAGCACGTCGGACGCGGCCCTCTCGACGCGCTGCTTCTCGACGATGAACCGGACGACCCGCGCGTCGCACTCGGCACGGAGGGCCTGCTTCGTGCCGAAGTGATGCGTGACGAGGGCCGTGCTCACGCCCGCGCCGGCCGCGATGTCGCGCATGGTCGCCGCCTCGTAGCCGTGCGCGGCGAATCGCTCGAGTGCACTGCCGACGATGCGCGCGCGCGCCGTGAGGTCGCGATCTTCCACCGAGGCTGTACGTATGTACAGCATTCTGGCACAGCGTCCAGCCCGCGGCGAAGAGACGCTCGACCCTCGCGGTGCCGCGGGGCCGCGGGGCAGCCGCGGGTCAGGACGTGCGCGTCGGCTCCGGCTCCTCGCCCTTCTGCACCGCGACGGTCATCGTCGTCGTGTCGGTGAACTCCTGCTGGATCTCGTCGTCCTCGCGGTAGGTGACGAGGCTGACGACGACCGAGACGATCAGCGCGAGCACGAAGCCGGGGAGCAGCTCGTACACGGGCGTGCCGAGCAGCGGCCAGGTGAAGACGACCACGGCGCCGGTGACCATGCCGGCGAGCGCGCCCCACGCCGAGAGGCGACGCCAGAACAGGCTGAGCAGGATCAGCGGGCCGAACGAGGCACCGAAGCCCGCCCAGGCGAACCCGACGAGACCGAGGATCGTGTCGTTCGGCGTGATCGCGAGCACCGCCGCCACGACGGCGACGATGAGCACGCACGCGCGACCGAGCACGACGAGCGAGCGGCCGCCGGGCGGGGTCTTGCGCACGACCCGGTAGAGGTCCTCGACGAGCGCCGACGAGCACACCACGAGTTGGCTCGAGATGGTGCTCATGATCGCCGCGAGCACCGCCGCGAGCACGAGGCCCGCGATGATCGGGTGCAGCAGCACCTGCGACATCTGCAGCACGACCGTCTCCGGGTTGTCGAGGCCGCCGTTCTGGTCGAAGAAGGCGATGCCGACGAGGCCCGCGAGCACCGCGCCGGCCATCGAGAGCACCATCCAGGTCATGCCGATGCGCCGGGCGGGGGTCGCCGCCTGCGCACTCGGCAGCGCCATGAAGCGCACGAGGATGTGCGGCTGGCCGAAGTAGCCGAGCCCCCACGCCATCGCCGAGATGATCGCGATCAGCGTGAGTCCGGTCAGCCCCTCGCCGCCCGTGAGCGACACCGCGTCGGGTGATGCCGCCGCGATGGCGGCGCCGACCTCGCCGAACCCGCCCACGTTCGCGATCGCGACGATCGGCACGAGGATGAGGGCGGTCATCATGAGCAGGCCCTGCGCGACATCCGTCAGCGACGCCCCGAGGAACCCGCCGAAGAGGGTGTACGACAGCGTGACTGCGGAGACGAGCAGCATGCCCACGAGGTACTCGCCGCCGAAGGCGCTCTCGAAGAAGACGCCGCCCGCGACCATGCCCGCCGAGATGTAGAGCGTGAAGAAGACGAGGATGATCACGGCGGAGATGATCCGCAGCAGGCGCGTCCGGTCCTTCAGCCGGTTCTCGAAGAAGCTCGGCACCGTGATCGAGTTGTTGCTCACCTCGGTGTACGCGCGCAGGCGCGGCGCCACGAGCCGCCAGTTGAGGTAGGCGCCGATGGTCAGGCCGATCGCGATCCACGCTTCGATGAGGCCGGCGGCGTAGATCGCCCCGGGCAGGCCCATGACGAGCCAGCCCGACATGTCGGACGCGCCCGCGGAGAGCGCTGCGGCCCACGGCGGGAGCTTGCGTCCCGCGAGCATGTAGTCCTCGTGGTCCTTCGTGCGTCGCGCGGCGAACACGCCGATCGCGATCATGCCGACGAAGTACGCGCCGAGGGCGATGTAGAGGAATGCCTGGTCGGACATCGCCGTCCTTCGGGGGTCGTCGCCCGGGCGGCTCTCCGCCACGGGCGGGGTGGGCATGGAGCACGGCCACCCTACTCGCTCGGTCCGCCCGCCGAAGAACCCGGGGGACGGACGGTGCGGCCCGTGACGGCGTCGGCGGGTCGTGCCATGCTGGCCGCATGCCCGAGTCACCGGAGGTGCAGGCGCTCGCCGACGAGCTCGATTGGCGGTTGTCCGGGCGGGCGCTCGCCGAGGTCGACGTGGTCGAGTTCCGGGTGACCAAGACGCGGGCGCGGCCGCTCGAGACGCTCGTCGGCGACCGGGTCGCGGGCATCACGCGGCACGGCAAGCTCATCGACCTCGAGGCCGCGAGCGGTGCGCACCTCGTGGTCTCGCTCGGCCGGCACGGGTGGGCGCGCTGGGCGGTCGAGGGCGAGACGGATGCCGCCGGCACGGCCGACGCTGCGGATGCCGACCCCGCTGCCGACGTCGCGCCCCCGCCCACGCTCGCCGCCCTCGCGTTCGACGACGGCTCGACCCTCGAGCTCACGGATGCCGGCGACTGGGTGTCGCTCGGCGCCTGGGTCGTCGACGACCCCGCCGAGGTGCCCGCGATCGCGAAGCTCGGCCCCGACCCCGCCGACCCCGCGTTCGCCCGGGCGGACTTCGACCGCGCGTTCGTGGGTCGCCGCAAGCAGGTGAAGGCCGTCCTGCAAGAGCAGGAGTCGCTCGCGGGCATCGGCAACGCCTACTCCGACGAGATCCTCTTCGCGGCGCGCATCTCGCCGGTCGCGCACGCGTCGACCCTCGCCGCCGACGAGCTCGACCGGCTGTACGAGGCGACGGTCGGCGTCATCCGCTCGGCGATCGAGGCCCGCCGCGGCATCCCGATCGCCGAGCAGAAGGCCGCGAAGGTCGCCGCGATGCGCGTGCACGGGCGCACCGGCGAGCCGTGCCCCGGGTGCGGCGGCACGATCCGCGACTTCAGCTTCGCGAGCACGACCGCCCAGTACTGCCCCGACTGCCAGACCGGCGGCGAGCTGCTGCCGCTCAAGGGCGAGTGAGCCGGGTGGTCGGCCGCGAGGCATCCGCTCGGCCCCTCACGCTCGTGGTCGACGTCGCGAACGTCATGGGGTCGCGGCCCGACGGCTGGTGGCGCGACCGGGCCGCCGCGGCGACGACGCTGCTGCAGCGGATCGCGCCGCTCGTCGGGCGCGAGCTCGACGTCGAGGGCGAGCGGGTCGAGATCGCGCGGGTCGTCGCGGTCGTCGAGGGGCGGGCGACGGATGCCGCGGCGCCGGCCGGCATCGACGTGGTCGCCGCTCCCGCCGACGGCGACACCACGATCGTCGAGGTCGCCGTCGCGGCATCGAGCGCAGGGGAGCGGGTGCTCGTCGTCACCGCCGACCGAGGACTCCGCGCACGGCTGCCCGAACCCGTCGCGACGGCCGGGCCGGGCTGGCTGAACGACCTCATCGGCCGGTGAGCCCGCCGACTCGGCGTGGACCCTGTCGCCGCGGCATCCGTCGACCCTAGGCTCGATCCGAGACGACCGCCGACGGCCGGAGGGGGAGCCGTGATCGATCCGACCCTGCTGAGCGTGCCCGACGGCGCGCACGACGTCACCGTCGTCGAGGCCATCGACGGGCTCAGTTACATCGACCCGAACGATCCGGCGATGCCGTCGTACCGGGTGATCGCGAACAACCGGCAGCCGGTCGCGCTGCGCGACATGATGATCGAGCCCGTGCGCACGGGCTACATCGGCGCGAACCACCCCAAGCCCGACCCGGCGCTCGTGCCGCCGACCGGCGCCGAGGCGGTGCCCGACGTCGACGTCACGGTCGTCTACCTGCCGGTGCGCGACGGCGTCGCCAGGGCGCAGGTGTACCGGCCCCAGTCGGCGGATGCCGCGGCGGAACTCCCGGTCATCCTGTACTTCCACGGCGGCGGGTTCACCGTCGGCTCGTCGGACGACACCGACTACCTCACGCGCAGGCTCGCGCACGACAACGGGGCGCTCGTGGTCTCGGCCGACTACCGCCTGGCGCCCGAGTACCCGTTCCCGACGCCGCTCGACGACGTGCTCGACGTGTACCGCTGGCTGACGACGGATGCCGCCCGCCTCGGCGGACGGGCCGACCGCATCGCCGTCGCGGGCGACTCCGCCGGCTCGAACTTCGCCGCCGCCCTGCCCCTGTACGCGGCGCACCACGACCTCCCGGCACCCGCCGCGGTCGTGATGCTCGGAGCGTTCGTCGACTTCGTGCAGGAGCGGTGGGACTCGTTCCAGAGGCTCGCCCCGCGGGGGATCGTCTACGACAGCCCCTTCTTCGGGTTCATCCGCAGCGCCTACCTGCCGACCACCCCGTGGACCGAGCCGCTGGCGAGCCCCATCTACGGCGACCTGTCGACGTACCCGCCGGCCTTCCTCGCGGCGGGCACGCACGACCCGATCGTCGACTCGGCGAAGGCGTTCGTCGACCTGCTCGACGGGCACGGCGTCGCGGCGGTCGGGTACTGGCCCGAGGGGATGCCGCACGGGTTCTACTTCTTTCCCGGCGTGCACCCCGAGGGCGACACGGCGTTCGACCAGGTGCGGGCGTTCCTCGCCGAGCAACTGACGTAGTCGGCTCGTGCGCCTGACGTAGCCTGCCCGGGCGACGCGGCCGCCGCGCGCTACGCGGTCGCCGGCTCGGGGGCTCCGGCGGCAGCCGACGCCGCCCGCACCGCGTCACGGACCTCCTCCTCGACGAGGTCGGCGTTGATCGCCGCGCCCGCCATGCTGCCCGCCGACATCGCGTACGACACCGACGAGCGGCCGTCGACGACGTTGCCGGCGGCCCACAGGCCCGGCACGCTCGTGCGGCCCATCGGGTCCACCGTCGCGAAGCGCCCGACCGGCGGGTGGTCGGCGAGCTCGGCACCGAGGGCGCGCAGCACGTCGTCGTTCGGCACGGGCCGCGGCCCGACGAAGATCACGTCGGCGGCCAGTTCGGCGCCGTCCTCCAGGCGGATGCCGCTCAGGCGACCGTCGCCGTCGGCGACCACGGCCACGACCCGCCGCGTGTCGATCGGGATGCCACGGGCGTCGAGGCCCGCGCGTGCGGCATCCGAGAGCTGGACGCCGTGGCCGAGGAACACGACGTCGGAGGTGAGCTGCCGCATGAGCTGCGCCTGGTGCACGTTGGCTTCGCTGGTCGCGAGCACCACCACGCGGCGGTCGCGCGCCTCCCACCCGTCGCAGTACGGGCAGAGGAACGCGCCGCGACCCCACTGCTCGGCCAGCCCCGGGATCTCGGGCAGCTCGTCGCGGAGGCCGCTCGCGACGAGCAGCCGGCGTGCGACGTGCTCCGAGCCGTCGCCGAGTGCGATCGTGAAGCCGTCGCCCTGTGCGGCGGCGGCCGTGACGACGCCCTCGCGGATCTCGACGCCGTCGTACCGCGCGAGCTCGGCGCGGCCCGCGGCGAGCAGGTCGATCGGCGAGGTGTGGTCGCGGCCGAGCACGCCGTGCATGTGGCCGGCGAACCGGCTGCGCGGCCGGCCCTCGTCGACCACGAGCACGCGGCGACGCGAGCGGCCGAGCATGAGCGCGGCGCTGAGTCCGGCGCTGCCGCCGCCGATGATGAGGACGTCCCAGGTGGTGTGCTGCATGGCTCGATGGTGCGCCGGTTCTCGCCGCAATGGCAAGATGGTTTGCCGGAGTGGCAAAGGGAGGGCGCATGACCGACGCGGACGACCTGGGGCGCATGCTCGACGGGGTGGCGCCGCGCCTTCGCGCGCTGCGCACCCGACGCGGGCTCACGCTCGGCGAGCTCTCGGAGCAGACCGGCATCTCGGTCAGCACCCTGTCCCGGCTCGAATCGGGAGGTCGGCGACCGACGCTCGACCTGCTCATCCGACTCGCCGCCGTCTATCGCGCGAGCCTCGACGACCTCGTCGGCGCGCCGCAGATCGCGGACCCGCGCATCCACCCCAAGCCGTTCTACCGGGACGGCAAGGCGATCATCCCGCTCACCCGCAGCAACCCCGACGTGGTGGCGTTCAAGATGGTGCTGCCCGGTCACTCGCCCGACGAGCCCGTCGCGCAGAGCGTCCACGACGGCTACGACTGGGTGTACGTGCTGAGCGGACGCATCCGCCTCGCCCTCGGCGACGACGAGCTCGTGCTCGAGCGCGGCGAGGCGGCCGAGTTCGACACGCGCACGCCGCACGGCATGGCGAGCGCGTCGCTCGAGCCCGCCGAGATCCTGAACCTGCTGAGTCCGCAGGGCGAGCGCGCGCACGTGCGCGGTGCGGGGGGCTGACCGCGGCCGGGCGGCCGGCCGGCGGCCGCGACCCGTCAGCCCACGCCGACCTCGCCCTCCCAGTAGCCGGTGCCGTCGCCCTCGGGCGACGTGATCTGCCACGGGACGGCACCCGCCTGCGCGTCCGTGCCGTCACGCAGCGCCGGATCGGCGAGCCGGGCGGCGATGGCCTCCGCCTCCGCGACGGTGACGCGGGCGATGTAGACCTTCGGATACCGCGGCCCCTCGAGCAGCACCTCGGAGTTCGGGTGGTCGCGCGTGATCGCGACCAGCTCCTCGATGAGGCGCGGCGAGGTCGCACCCTCGACGTGGGTGAACTTCAGCCACGGCTGCTCCGACCGCACCGAGAACGTGCCGCCCCGCTCGAACAGCGCCGTCTCCCGCAGGGCGGCGAACCGCTCCTCCACGCGGTCGGGTTCGAGCAGCGCCGCGAACGGCCAGCCGTCCACGACCGACAGCCCGACGACGCCGTCGACCTCGGCCGCCTCGAGCAGGGCCGCGAGCGTCGCGCGGGTCGCCGCGGCATCCGTCGCGGGCTGCACCTCGAGCGACCACCACGGGTCGGCGCTCCAGGCGGTGCCCGCCGCGGCGCCCTCGTCGCCGGTCGGACCGCCGGGCGGCTCGGCGCGCATCGTGATCGGGTCCTCCCACTCGAGGTCGCGCGCGAGGTCGGCGACGCCGTCGGATGCCGCGAGCACCGTCTCGGGGTCCGCCTCGCCGTCGACGGTCACGGTCGTGTAGCGCGGGTTCTCGTCGCGCGGCTCCATGCCGCCGATGTCGACGGATGCCACGCCGTCGAGCTCTTCGATCCCGTCGCGCAGCGCCTCCTCCCGCTCGACGTCGGTCATCGGCGTGGCCGGCGCCGGGTCGGTGCCACCCGGTGTGCACGCGCCGAGGCCCGCCAGCGCGAGCGCCGCGACGGCGGCTGCGAGTGGGATCCGGAGACGTCGCAGCGAGGTGTGGCGTGCGGTAGGGCGCATTGATCGAGCATGCGCGATGGTTCGCGGATCCTCAACTCGGGCGTCCCGGTCCGGGCGCCCGTCGCCTACTCGGCCGCCGGGGCGGCGGCGATGCGCGACGCGATCACGAAGTACGCGCCGGTCGGGTCGATCAGGCCCGCGCGGCGGCCGGACGGCAGGTCCCACGGCGGCACCACGAGCGTGGCGCCCGCCGCCACCGCCCGCTCGACCGCGGCCTCGACGTCGGCGACGCCGAACGCGACGCTCCACGCGGGCGGCAGGTCCTCGTCGAGCAGGTTGCCCGCGTCCAGGATGCCGGCGTAGTTGCGTCCGCCGTGGCGGTAGACCGCGGAACGCGGCTGTCCGTCGCCGTGCTCCACCTCCCAGTGGAACGCATGGCCGTAGAACCGCTCGGCCGCGTCGAAGTCGCTCGCGGCGAGCTCGAACCACACGGCCGTGTCATCCTCGCCGAACGACTCGAAGCCCGCCATGTTGCCCGGCTGCCAGTAGCCGACGACCGCGCCGGTCGCGTCGATCGCGAGGCCCATGACGCCCATGTCGGGGATGTCCAGGGGCTCGAAGAGCACGGTGCCGCCGGCCTCGCCGATCGTGCGGGTCGTCGCGGCGGCGTTGTACGTCAGCAGGTAGACCGTCCAGTGCGGCGGCGCCGGATCGGTGTCCTGGCGGCGAGCCGCGCCCGCGACGCGCTTGCCGTCACGGCGGAACGTCACGTACCCGCCGTACCGCTCCTCGTCGCCGCGCTCCGCCTCCCACCCGAACAGCTCGCCGTAGAACGCGATCGTCGCGTCGAGGTCGGTGGTGCTCACGTCCACCCAGGCCGGCGAGCCGGCGACGAGGTCTTCGGATCCGGGCATGGAGCCTCCCGTGTCGATCGGAGCGGACGGCCGACGGCCGATTCACGCCCGCCGCGAGGCGACGGGCGTGCTGATCGCGAGGCTAGCACCGCGGCATCCGTTCGCCCAGACCCGGCGCGCTCGGATCACGCGGTCGGCAGTGCGTCGAGCAGCCGGGCCCGCAGGGCGTTCGCCCGTTCGGCGAAGCCGCGGTGCCGCCGCACGTACTCGGCCTTGCCCTCGGGCGTCTCGATGCGCACGGCCTCGCCGCCCCAGGGTGCCATGTCGTACGGCGACGCCTGCATGTCGAGGTGACGGATGTCGCGTGCGAGCTCGAACGCGTCGAGCAGCACCTCGCCCGGCGCGAGCGGGCCGAGCTTCACCGCCCACTTGTACACGTCCATGTTGGCGTGCAGGCAGCCGGGCTGCTCGAGCTCGGGCTGCGTCTCGCGAGTCGGTGCGAAGCGGTTGCGGGGCACGGCATCCGGCGTGAAGAACCGGAACGCGTCGAAATGGGTGCAGCGGATGTCGTGCGCCTCGACCACGTCGTCGGTGCCCGCCTGCCCGAGCCGCAGCGGCACCGGATGCCGGTGCTCGCCCTGCCGGTACACCATCGCCCACTCGTGCAGGCCGAAGCAGCCGAACTGGGCCGGCCGGGCGGCGGTGCGCCGCAGGATGCGCTCGACGACGCCGAGCATCGCGCCCTTCTCGCGCCGCATCGCCGCATGGTCGACGACGAGGCTGCCGGATGCCGCACCCGGGGCGTACCATCGCCACTCGGCGCGCGGCGAGCCCGCGGCATCCGCCAGCTCGACCCCCGCACCCGGATGCCACCGGCGCAGCAGGCCGTGGGAGTAGGAGTAGTACGTGAAGAGGAAGTCCTCGATCGGGTGGGCCTCGCCGCGGAGGCGCCGCTCGCGGTGGGCCGCCGTGAGCGCGTCGGCGCGGTCGGCGTGCGCCTGCTCGCGCGCCAGCCACTCGTCGGCCTCGAGTACCGCGACGGCTGCGCGGAGCGCGGTCGGCTGTGCTGGCGTGGTCACCCGACGAGGATAGGCGGTCGACCCGGGAGCGGCCCGGCCGTCACCGGCCCACGGACCAGCCGAGGACCGCGAGCTTCAGCGCGAGGAGGAACCCGCCCACGGTGAGCGGGGTGGTCTCCCGGTCGGGCGTGACGAGCGACTCGCGCCAGACCCGCTCGATCGGGTACCCGATCGACATGATCGCGCCCAGGACGCCGAGCACGCGTGCCGCGAGCACCGGCGGCTTCGGCGCGACGAGCAGTGCCACGCTCGCGGCGCCCTGCACGGCGAGCATCGCGGTCGGCGCCGAGAGCGATGTGCCCTCGATCCAGTGGCGCCGCCGCATCTCGTCGACCGACCTGATCCGCACGCCCGGGACATCGCCGGGCAGCCCCTCGCGATAGGCCTTGCGCAGCCCGAGGATGCCGAGCACCAGCTGCGCCACGCCGATCGCCCCCACGATCCGCATCATGCGCACATGGTGGCACCGGCTCGCGCGCGCGGCAAGCCCGGCGGCCGTGCCCGGCCGGTCGTCGCCGGCCCGTCCGTCACGGACTGATGGAGTCGACGAACGCGTACGCCTCGCCGGCGATGGTGCGCCAGCGTTCCTCGCCCGCGTCGTACGGCACCACGGCCCACTCGCGCATCGGGCGGCCGCGCATGACCATCGGGTCGAGGCCGAGCTCGCCGATGCGCTGCTCGGGCAGCTTCACGACGAGGTCGCCGGCGGTCGACGCGAACGCGAAGAGCTTGCCGCGCACCGCGAGCCCCTCGGAGCCGAACATGCGCCGCATCGTGACATCCGCTCGCTCGAGCACGGCGGCGACCTCGGTCAGCCGCTCGAGGGCGCGTTCCCGGTCGGGATGGGGCTTCGCCATGGGCCGAGCGTACGCCCGCCCACCGACACGCTCAGGGCGTGCGTTCGACCGCGTTCACGCCGCGCACCATCCACTGCTCGGGGTTCGACAGCGGCTCGAACCCGAACCGCTCGTACAGCCCGTGCGCGTCGCCGGTCGCGAGGGCGATGCGCTTCAGCCCCAGCGGGTCGAGGTCGGCGAGCACGAACTCCACGAGGCCGACCCCCACGCCGCGGCCGCGCGCGTCGGGGCCGACGATGACGTCGCACAGCCACGCGAACGTGACGCCGTCGGTCACCACGCGGGCGTATCCGAGCTGGGCACCCGTCGCCTCGTCGTACGCGCCGTAGTTGCGCGAGCCCTCGATCGCGGCATCCTGCACCTCGCGGGGCCGGCCGAGCGCCCAGTACGCGTCCTCCGACAGCCAGGCGTGCACGCGCGGCCGATCGAGTTCGGCGGGATCTGACGAGAAGCGGATGCCACGGGCCATCCGCCGATTCTGCCAGCCCCCGCCCCGCCCGCCCCTGTCCCCGGCCCGCCCCGCCCCCTCGGCGGTGAGATGACGCGAACTGCTCCACGGCGCCCCCCCCCGGGCAGCGTTTCGCGTCATCTCACCGCCGCCGAGGGTCAGTGGTAGCGGCCGGAGTAGGCGTTGAGGGCTGGCTGGCCGCCGAGGTGGGCGTAGAGGACGTTCGAGTCCTTCGGGATGTCGCCGCTCGACACGAGGTCGATCAAGCCCGCCATGCTCTTGCCCTCGTACACCGGGTCGAGGATGACGCCCTCGAGGCGTCCGGTCAGGCGCATCGCCTCGTCGGTCGAGGCGACCGGGATGCCGTAGAGGTCGCCCGCCCAGCCCTCGAGGACCGTGATCTCGTCGTCGCGGAGGTCGCGGCCGACGCCGATGGTCTCGGCGGTGCTCCGCGCGATCCGGGCGACCTGGTCGCGCGTCTCGTCGATCTTCGCCGACGCGTCGATCCCGATGACCCGGCGCGGCCGCCCGCCGAAGTTGTGCTCGAGGTCGGCGAATCCCGCGATCATGCCCGCGTGCGTCGACCCGGTGACCGAGCACACCACGATCGTGTCGAAGAAGACGCCGAGCTCGGCCTCCTGCGCAGCGACCTCGTGGGCCCAGTTCGCGAAGCCGAGTCCCCCGAGCGGGTGGTCGGATGCGCCCGCGGGGATCGGGTACGGCGTGCCGCCGCCGGCTTCGACATCCGCGATCGCCTGCTTCCACGACTCGCGGAAGCCGATGCTGAACCCCGCGGGCGACAGCCGCACGTCGGCGCCCATGAGCCGGGACAGCATGATGTTGCCGACGCGGTCGTTCACCGAGTCGGGCCAGTCGACCCAGTGCTCCTGCACGAGCACGGCCTTCATGCCGAGGTGCGCCGCGACGGCCGCCACCTGCCGGGTGTGGTTCGACTGCACGCCGCCGATGGAGACGAGCGTGTCGGCGCCTTTCGCGAGCGCGTCGGGCACGAGGTACTCGAGCTTGCGGGTCTTGTTGCCGCCGAAGGCGAGGCCGGAGTTCACGTCCTCCCGCTTCATCCAGACGCGGGCGCCGCCGAGGTGGGCGCTCAGGCGGTCGACCGGATGGATCGGGCTCGGCCCGAACGTCAGCCGGTGGCGGGGGAAGTCGGCGAGGGCCATGGTGCTCCTTCAGTGGGTGGGGTGGTGGCGGAGTCGGCCTCGTCGTCGAGGTGGAGGAGGCGGCCGAGCGTCGACCAGTTCTCGTGCGTCGCCCGGGCCGCGTCATCCGCTCGCCCCTCGGCGCACAGCGCGATGATGCGGTCGTGGTCGGCGACCGAGCCGCGGCCGGCGAGCGAGCCGAAGCGTGCGCGTTCGAGGCGCCGCAGCAGCGGGGTGACCTGTTCGAGCAGGCCGGGCAGCAGCGGATTCGCGCTCGCCTCGACGGCGACCGCGTGGAACGCGTCGTCGGCGGCGATGGCCGCGTCGACGTCGTCGGCGCCGAGCGCGGCCGCGAAGCGCGCGTTGGCGTTGCTCATCGCCTCGAGGTCGGTCCAGGTGAGCTGCGTCACCGCATCGCGCACGGCGAGTTCGTGCAGCGACGCCGCGATGCGCTGCGCGGCGAGGGCCGTGCGGGTGTCGAGCGGCGCGACGACGGTCTGCTTGGCGCGGCGGGTGTGCACGAGGCCGGCGAGCTCGAGGCGCGCGATCGCCTCGCGGATGGGGGTGCGGCTCACGCCGAGCCACTCCTCGAGCTCGGGGTCGCGCAGGCGCTCGCCCGGTGCGAGGTCGCCCGACACGATCGCGTCGCGCAGCTGCGCGTAGGCGTAGTCGCGCAGCGACTTCGGTCGCTCGGCGGGCGAGCGGTCGGGCAGCGGCATGCAATATATTGCAGCGGATGCCGCGGCATCCGTCAACTCATCGGCGTCCCGGCGTCGGGGGTCGCGGCATGTCGGCGGGCGGGCGTACCGTGGGCGGCATCCGGAGCGTGGCATCCGCTCGACCGGGCGCCGACGCTCGACGCAGACCTGGAGGAACCATGGCCAACCTCGTCGTGCACTTCGAGATCCACGCGACCGAGCCGCAGCGGCTCGTCGACTTCTACAGCGAGCTGTTCGGCTGGCGGTTCAGCCAGTACGGCGACACTCCCTACTGGCTCATCGACACCGGTGAGGGCGCCATCGGCAACACGTCCGGCACCGCCGGCATGGGCATCAACGGCGGGCTCACGCAGCGCGAGGGGCCGCGACCCGAGCCGGGCGCGGCGATCAACGGCTGCAACATCGTCGTCGGCGTCGACGGCAGCGTCGACGACCTGATGCGCCGCGGCATCGAGCTCGGCGCCACCGAGGCCATGCCCGCCGAGGACATGGAGGGCATCGGTCGCGGCGGCTACCTCCTCGACCCCGACGGCAACCTGTTCGGCATGCTGTCGCCCGTGCTCTCCGACGGGCGCACGATGATGACGTAGGGCCCCGGGCAGGCGCCGGCGGGGCGTGCGAGGCCCGGCGGTCAGATCGTGCGGAGCAGCACGACCAGCGCGAGCACGATCGCCGCACCGAGCGCGGCAGCGGGCCCCGGTCCGATGGCCCCGCCGAGCGCGACGAACGCCACCGTGAGCGCCCCGACGAGCGCGAGCAGCAGCAGCCACGCGACCACCGGCGTCCCGACGAAGCGGCTGAACCATCGGAAGATCGAACCCGCGCCGCCGGGAGGCGGCACCGTCGTCGCCGTCTCCGTCAGGTACCCGGCGACCGCCTGCAGCCGCGCCGGATCGCGCAACGCCGCGCCGTGCCCGCCGGCGTAGGCGCGCGCCCCGTCGTCGAGGATCGACGGCGCATGCTCGAAGCCGGTCACGCCGGCCGTGCCGACGTCCGAACTGCCGAGGCCGCGAAGCCACGAGCAGAGGATGCCGACCGGCACATCGCGCGTCGACCGGTCGTTCCGGACCGCCCCGGGTCGCCAGGCGGACCCATAGCTGCCGATCTGGCGCCGATCCACGAGGCCCTGCCAGTCGAAGTCGCGGGGCAGGACGGTCCCCGCGAGGTAGATGCGGCGGAACCGCATCGCCGGGACGCGGCTCATCGCCCGGGCCATCATGTAGGTCCCGTTGCTGTGGCCAGCGAACGTGAACCGGTCGGGGTCGCCGGTCGCGTACGCGTCGCCGTACAGCTTCAGGAACTGGTGCACCTTCCGGTTGCGGCTGCCGGGGAGGGCGAACTCGAGCGCGCTGAAGAACCCGGTGTCGGGCCGGACGAAGCGCACCTCGCCGGTCCCGGTCATCGTCTGGATGTACGACGACAGGTCCTGCACCCAGTGCTCGTAGGCGGATGCCCGGATGCCGTGCAGGACGAAGAACGTCGGGGAGGTGGAGCGCCCCGCGGGGGCTCCGGACGCCTCGTCCGGGCGCCCGAGGATCGCGGACTGCAGCTGCTGGAATCGTCGCTCCGGGTCCGCCGCCGTGGAGAGGTCCACGAGGCCCGCGTGGGTCGCCCCCGGGACCATGACCTCGACGGTGTCCGGCATGTACCTCGAGTCGAGGATGTCCTCGCGCGTGACCAGATCGTCGCTCGTGCCGAGGACCTGTACGACGGTCGGGCGGTCCTCGAGCCGGCGGAAGGCGTCCAGCCATCGCAGGCGGAGGTCGGTGATCCAGTAGCCGCCGGCCTCGACGCGTTCCACCGCGTAGTCCGCGAACGGGGTGGCCAGCGCGTACGCGAGGCGCCAGGCGAGCGGCGTGCCCTTCGCGTTCCAGCGGAAGCCGGCGTTGGGCGAGCCGAGCAGGACTATGCGGCGGACGATCGCCGTCCAGGGGCGGGGCGCACCGTCGCGGCCGCCCACGTCGCGGAGGTACGCCGCTCGCGCGAGCACGCCTCCGAAGCTGTGCCCGACGAGGATGATCTCCTCGGGCCGCTCGACGTCGACGCTCAGCTCACCCGACCAGTCGCGGAGATGCGCCGCGAGATCGTCGACGATCGCATCGAGGTCGGCCCGGCTCGTCGCCGTCTGACCATGACGGAACACCTCGAGGCGCCAGGTCGGCCCGAGGTCGGAACGGAGCCGCTCCAACAGGTCGTCGTGCGGCGCTCGGCTTCCTCGCCTCCGCGCGCTCGGCAGACCCGGCACGAACACGAGCAGCCCGCGCTTCTCGCGCTCCGTCTTGAACGCATCCATCGTCGACCCCCGATCCGGAGTCCGGGCTGCCCGCAGGGTACCGCGGCGGCCCGCGGTCCGGCATCCGTGCGCGCCCTGATGACGGCGACGCGGTAGTGTTCCGCATCGGCGCTGGACGTCTGCGGCGCCGACGGGAGGAACGAGTGACGACCAGCGACGCGCAGGGCGGGCAGCCCGCGGCATCCGCCGGCGGTGCCTCGGCGTCGGGAGCCCCGGCCTCGGTGAAGGTCGGCGTCGTCACGCTCGCCGCGATCGTCGTCGGGTCCATGGTCGGCGCGGGCGTGTTCTCGCTGCCGAGTCGCTTCGCCGAGCAGACCGGCGTCGTCGGCGCGCTCGTGGCCTGGGGCATCGCCGGGCTCGGCATGCTCGCGCTCGCGATCGCGTTCCAGCGGCTCGCCGTCCGGCGGCCCGACCTCGACGCGGGCGTCTACGCCTACGCCAAGGAGGGCTTCGGGGAGCTGCTCGGCTTCTTCTCCGCGTTCGGCTACTGGGCGAGCGCATGCGTCGGCAACGTCACCTACTGGGTGCTGATCATGTCGACGGTCGGCGCGGTCGTGCCCGCGCTCGGCGACGGCGACACGGTGCTCGCGATCCTCGTCTCGTCGGTCGGGCTGTGGGGGTTCTTCCTCCTCGTGCGGCGGGGCGTGCGCGAGGCGACGGCGCTGAACCGCATCGTCACGATCGCGAAGCTCGTCCCGATCCTCGTGTTCGTGCTGCTCGCCCTGTTCGTGTTCGACCCGGAGGTGTTCGCGGGCAACCTGTTCGGCAGCGGAGCGGCCGGCGGCGCGGCATCCGTCGACGGGGCCACCCTGTTCGAGCAGGTGCAGGGCACGATGCTCGTCACCGTGTTCGTGTTCCTCGGCGTCGAGGGGGCGAGCGTGTACTCGCGGCACGCCAGGCGGCGAGCGGATGTCGGCCGGGCGACCGTGTTCGGCTTCCTCGCCGTGTTCGCGGTGTTCGCGTCGGTCACCATCGTCTCGTACGGCGTGCTGCCCGCCGCCGAGCTCGCGTCGCTGCGCCAGCCGTCGATGGCGGGCGTGCTCGAGGCCGCGGTCGGCACGTGGGGTGCGGTGCTCGTCAGCATCGGCCTGATCGTGTCGGTGCTCGGCGCCTACCTGGCGTGGACCCTCATGGCCGCCGAGGTCGTCTTCATGGCCGCCCGCGACGGCGACATGCCGCGGGCGCTCGCCCGGCAGAACGACCGCGACGTGCCCGTCGGGGCGCTCCTGGCCTCCACGGTGTTCGCGCAGGCGATCCTCGTCGTGGCGTACTTCTCGACCGATGCGTTCGACTTCGCGCTCGACATGACGAGCGCGCTGGCGCTCATCCCGTACCTGTTCGCGGCGGGGTTCATGCTGAAGATCGCCGTCGGCCGGCGCGCGCCCGGGGCCCGAGGTCGCGCCGGCGACGTGGTGATCGGCGTGATCGCGACGGTGTACGTGGTGTTCCTGCTGCTGGGCGCCGGCCTGACGTACGTGCTGGTCTCGTTCATCGTGCAGGCGCCCGCGACGATCCTGTTCCTGCTCGCCCGACGCGAGCAGGGGCGACGGATGCTGCGCCCGGGCGAGGCGGTCATCCTCGCGCTCGCCGTGGCGGCGGCCGTCGTGGGCGTGGTCGGGCTCGCCACCGGGTGGATCGTGCTCTGACGCGCGCGGCGTCGGCGTCCCGCTCCTCGAAGGGACGCGACACGCCGTCGGCGCGCGAGCACGCGCGGCGTGTCGGGTCCCCTCGAGGGCGTTGCGCAACCCGGTGCGCGTGTCGGCGGGCGGTGCGAGGATGAGCGCGTGCTGCTCGATGAGCTCGTCGCGACCGCTGAACGCGTCGCCGCCACCCGGTCGCGCCTGGCGAAGGTCGACGCGCTCGCCGAGGTGCTCGGCCGTCTCGAGCCCGACGAGATCGCGCCCGCGGTCGGCTTCCTCGTGGGCAAGGCCCGTCAGGGTCGCGTCGGCGTCGGGTGGCGCGGCCTCTCCGGGGCGATGGGCGAGCCGGCGGATGCCGCGTCGCTGACGATCGCCGACCTCGACGCCGCGCTCGACGAGCTCGCCGCGGCATCCGGTGCCGGCTCGACCGCGGCGCGGGCCGCCACGTTGCGCGACCTCGGCTCGCGAGCGACCGGCCGCGAACAGGACTTCATCACGCGGGTGCTCCTCGGCGAGGTGCGCACGGGCGCGCTCGAGGGCGTCGTGACCGACGCGATCGCGCGGGCCGCCGACCGACCCGGTGAGGTCGTGCGCCGTGCGGCGATGCTCTCGGGCGACCTCGGCGAGACCGCCCGGCTCGCCCTCACCGGCGCGCCGGGCGAACTCGAGTCGGTCGGGCTCGTCGTGGGCCGGCCCGTGCAACCGATGCTCGCGGCATCCGCCCCCACCGCGGCCGCGGCGATCGAGCAGGTCGGCGAGGCGTCGGTCGAGTACAAGCTCGACGGCGCGCGCATCCAGGTGCACCGGTCGGGCGACGAGGTGCGGGTGTTCACCCGCAACCTCGCCGACATCACGCACCGCGTGCCCGAGGTCGTCGAGGTCGCGCGCGGCCTGCCGGTGACCGACGTGATCCTCGACGGCGAGACGCTCTCGCTCGACGAGGACGGCGGGCCGCGGCCCTTCCAGGACACCATGGCGCGATTCGGCGCCGACGTCGCGCGCGAGGTGCTGCTGCATCCGTGGTTCTTCGACGTGCTGCACGTCGACGGGCGCGACCTGCTCGACGAACCCCTGTCGGCGCGGCTCGGCGAGCTCGAGCGCATCGCGGGGCCGCACCGCATCCCCGGCGAGGTGACCGCCGACCCCGAGTCCGCCGAGCGCATCTCCCGCGAGGCGCTCGCGGCTGGGCACGAGGGCGTGCTCGTGAAGGGCGTCGAGTCGCCCTATGCGGCCGGGCGGCGCGGCTCGAGCTGGATCAAGGTGAAGCCCGTGCACACCTACGACCTCGTCGTGCTCGGCGTCGAGTGGGGGTCGGGCCGACGCACGGGGTGGCTGTCGAACCTGCACCTCGGCGCGTTCGACCCCGTGGGCGAGTTCGGCGAGCCGGGCGGGTTCGTGATGGTCGGCAAGACCTTCAAGGGCCTCACCGACGAGCTGCTGCGGTGGCAGACCGAGCACTTCGCGCAGCTCGAGACGCGGCGCACCGCGTCGACCGTGTTCGTCGAGCCGACCACGGTCGTCGAGATCGCGATCGACGGCGTGCAGCGCTCGACCCGTTACCCCGGCGGCGTGGCCCTGCGGTTCGCGCGCGTCAAGCGCTACCGCGACGACAAGCCCGCGGCCGAGGCCGACACGATCCAGACGCTGCGCGGACTGCTGCGCGGCTGAACGAGGGGAGCATCCGGATGGCAGACCGACCGGGACGAGTGCGCCAGCTGCGGCTCGTCGTCGAGGCCGACGACTTCGAGTCGGCGCTGCGCTTCTACCGCGACGTGCTGGGCATGCCCGAGTCCGAGGCGTACAGCGGTCCGGATGGCGCGGAGGTGGTGATCCTCGACGCGGGTCGCGCGACGCTCGAACTCTCGAACCCGGCGCAGGTGCGATTCATCGACCGCGTCGAGACCGACGGCGGCCGCAGCGACCACCTGCGGGTCGCGCTCGAGGTCGACGATGCGGCATCCGTGGCCGACGAGCTCGTCGACGCCGGTGCCGACCTCGAGGCGTCCGCGCGCGAGACGCCGTGGCGGTCGGTCAACGCTCGGCTGCGCGGGCCGGCGGGCGTGCAGCTCACGATCTTCCAGGAGCTCGACTGATCCGGCTCAGTCCTCCATCTGGATGCCGGTGACGGGCACGCCCGCGCGGTCGTAGACGAGCGCGACGGCACCCTTCGGGAAGGCGATCGGCGGCTGCGCGAGCGTGAACGCGGCCGGTACCGTCCCGGTGTCGAAGAGCCGCTTCCCGCTGCCGAACGCGATGGGGTAGAGGTACAGGTTCAGCCGGTCGACGAGGTCGGCCGCGAGCAGCGACCGGGCCAGGTCGCCGCTGCCGATCACGTGGATCTCGTCGAACCGCTCCTTCAGCGCGGGCACCTCGGCCGCGACATCCGTCACCACCGTCGTGCCCGCCCACGACGGATCGGAGAGCGTGCGGGAGGCGACGAACTTCGGCACCCGGGCGAACTTCTCGCCGACCTGGGACTCGACGTGCTGCGGCCAGTAGTCGGCGAAGATGTCGTAGGTCCTGCGGCCGAGCAGCAGGGCGTCGAGGCGGTCGATGCCCGCGCCGATGACGGTGCCCGACTCGTCATCGAGGTACGGCGCCTGCCACCCGCCGTGTGCGAAGCCGCCCGACGGGTCCTCCTCAGGGCCGCCCGGCGCCTGGTAGACCCCGTCGAGCGTGATGAACAGGTCGACTGCGAGGATGCCCATGGGTGCTCCCTTCCGCGCGTCACGCTAGCGAGCGCGCGGGCCCGCGTCGAGGGGTCCCGAATGCATGAGAATCCGTCCGATGCGGCTCCCTGCGGGCCCTTCGGACGGATCCTCATGCATTCCGACGCGGCGAGGCCCGCGGTGCACGTGCACCGCGGGCCTCGTGGCATCCGTCGACGTCGTCAGCGGGCGGCGACCAGCCGCACGCCCGCGACGAGGAGCGGGGCGTAGCAGGCGAGCGCGACGAGCACGCCCACGGGGCCGAGTCCGAACGCCGGGAGGACCCACGGCAGGAAGCCCAGCGGGGCGATCCACCACGACACGGCCTTCGCCCGGGCGAGCGCGAGCGAGAGCAGGCCCATGCCGAGCAGGCCGCCCGCCATCCCGGTGTACTGCCAGATCGCGACCGTCCACTCCTTGGCCGCGGCGTCCATGGTCACGGCGTCCTCGATCGGCAGGGTGTTCCCGGCGCTGACGAGGAACCAGTCCGAGAGCAGCAGACCCGACATCTGGATGGCGCCGAAGGCGAGGATGATCGCCGCGATGGGCAGGAAGACCCGCCCGCGGCCGGCGCGGATCAGGCCGAGCGAGGCGATCGCGCCGAACGCGAGGGCGACCCAGCCGTAGTGCAGCAGGTTCGCCGACCAGAGGCTGAGGGCGGGGTCGGCCGCGAGCGACTCGATGTAGCCGGCGGTGCCCGGTGCGGTCTGCTCGGGCGAGGTGAGCATGCCGCCGGTGAACAGCAGCGGCGCGGCGATCAGGCCGAGGCCGCCGAGGCGCTGCAGCCGGTTCGGGCGAACCGGGCCGAGGTCGGCCGAGGTGATGCGGGTCCGCTTCGAGCGAACGGATGCCGCGGGCGTCGGGGCGTGGCCCGCCTCGGGGGCGGTGCCGGGGGCCGGCGCGGTCGTGGTGGCGGGTGTGAAGTCCATGGCGGTGCCTTTCGGAATCGGGATCGTGCGGTGATCCCAATCTCCGGGTCGGCCGACCCGGGCCCACAGGGTGCGCCGTCCCGCGGATGTCCCGAGTCGAGCCCGGGACACCCGGCGCCTCGGCGCTCAGGGGCGGCCGAGGCCGGCGCCGCGGGCCCGCACGATCGCCTCGGCGCGGTCGGCGACCTGCAGTTTCGCGAAGATGTTCGAGACGTTGTTCCGGACGGTCTTCGGCGACAGGAACAGCGCCTGGGCGATCTGCGGGTTCGACCGACCTGCGGCGAGGAGGTCGAGGATCTCGCGTTCGCGCGCGGTGAGCTGGGGGAACACCTCCGCCGCCGGGGCGCTCGCCGGCCCGGCCGCGAAGAACTCCATCACGCGCCGGGCGATCGCCGCGCCGAACACGAGCTCGCCGCGCGCGGCGGCATCGATCGCCGAGCGGATCTCGTGCTGGCTCGCGCCCTTCACGAGGTACCCGCGCGCACCGGCGCGCATCGCGGCGAACACCGTCTCGTCGTCCTCCGACATCGTGAGCACGACGACGGCCAAATGCGGATGCCGCGCGGCGATCTCGCGGGTCGCCGCGATGCCGTCGAGCTTCGGCATCTGCACGTCCATCACGACGACGTCCGCCTCGGAGGACTCGACGACCGCGAGCGCCTCCTCGCCGTCGGCGGCGGTCGCGACGACGTCGACGCCGTCCAGCGACTCGAGCAGCATGGCGAGGCCGTCCCGGTAGACGGGGTGGTCGTCGACGAGGATGACGCGGATGGGCTCGTCAGGCATCAGCGGGGGCCTCCAGGTGCTCGGGGGTGGTCGCGGGGCGCCCTGCGCGGCGCGGGTCGGAGCCGAGGCCGGCGCCCGGCTCGGGGCGGGGCTCGGGGTCGGCGCTCGACTCGGCGACGGGCTGCGATGTGAGCGGCAGCGCGGCCCGGATCTCGGTGCCGCCGCCGTCGGCCGCGACGATCTCGAGCGTGCCGCCGAGCTCGTCCGCGCGCTCGCGCAGCGAACGCAGGCCCACGCCGGGCACGGCGTCGGAGGGGATGCCGGAGCCGTCGTCGCGCACGGTGAGGCGCAGCATCCGGTCGTCGTGTTCGAGGCGGACCTCGACGAGCGCGGCGCCCGAGTGGCGGCGCGCGTTGGTCAGTGCCTCCGAGACGATGCGGTAGGCGGCGACCTCGGCCGCGGGCGGCAGGTCGCGGAGCAGGTCGCCCTCGACCCGGACGACGAAGCCCGGCCCGGTGAGGCGGTCGGCCTGCTGCCGGAGGGCCCGGACCAGCCCGACGTCGTCGAGTGCCGGTGGGCGGAGGTCATGGACGATCCGACGGATCTCGTCGATCACCGCGGACTGGTCGTCGATCGCGGCGTCGACGAGCGCGAGCGACCGCGACGGATCTCGCCCGGCGAGGTTGCGGGCCGCCTCGAGCCGCAGCTTGACCCCGCCGAGCAGGGGCCCGAGCCCGTCGTGCAGGTCACGGCGCAGCCGCGACCGCTCCTCCTCGCGGGCGACCACCAGCCGCTCGCGGATCGCCTGCAGTTCGCGGCCCAGCTCGGCGTTCCGGATCGCCGCCGCGGCGAGCCGGACGAGGTCGCCGAGCAGCCGACGGTCGCGCTCGGATCCCACGGGCCGCCGGCCCGGCTCCATCCGGATGCGGCCGATCACCTGCCCGCCGTGGTCGATCGGGATCTCGACGGGCCGCGCGGTCGGCGTCCCGTGCTCCGCGACGAGGGGCACGGCATCCGTCGCCGTGCCCGCCGGTCGATCGAGCTCGACCCGCACGTAGGGCGACGCGAACGCCTCGGCGACGGCCGACGCGAGGTCGTCGAGCTGCGCCCGCGCGTGGGGCGACCGATCGAGGCGGTCGCCGAGCGAGGAGACCACGGCGTACGGGTCGGCGCGGCGCCCGTTGACGAGCCGGTTCGCGAACGCGAACAGCCGACCGCGCAGCGGCGCGTACGCGATCGTGACCGCGACGACCGCGAGCAGCATCGCCACCCGGTCGTCGATCGCGCTGCCCACCAGCAGGACGACCAGCACGTCCACCGCGACGATGGCGGCGATGAGCATCGCGTAGACGAGCGTCCACGACAGCAGTCGGTCGATCTCGTAGAGGCGGTAGCGCGCCACCGCGACGACCACCGCCGCGCTCATGAGCCCGATCGTCACCGCGAGCAGCACGTCGACGACGACGGTCGGCACGAGCGGGTAGATGAGCAGCGAGCCGACGAACACGACGCCCGACCACACCAGCCAGCGCAGCTGCGCCCGCTCCTCGGCGCTCGCGCGGGACCGTCGACCGACGCAGACGACGAGCGAGAGCACGAGGCTCGCCGCCAGGCACGGGAGGGCGGCGCCGAGGATCACCGACCACGCGGCGTCCGGGAGCGGGAGGTCGGTCGACCACGACCCGAACGCGCCGAGCAGCGCCGCGCGCTCCAGCTCGTCGGCGACCAGTGCCGCGGCGGGCGCGAACAGGAACGCGAACGGCATGACGAGGGCCAGGCCGATCGCGACGACCGAGACGACCCGCCATGCGCCGCGGCGCAGCCGGCCGTCGGGGAACAGCACGAGCAGGAGCACGATCGGCAGGAGCAGCACCGACCCGAGCCGGGTGAAGAACCAGAAGGCCGGCGGCGCCCACCACGCGTCGCGGTCGGTGTACCAGGCGAGATTGACGGCCGCCGAGGCGAGCCCGTCGACGACCCACAACGTGCCGAATCCGGTGAGCACGACGGCGATCGGATGCCACGGCAACCGCCACAGCAGCAGGGCTCCGGGCACGAGCATCGCCACGCCCGGCAGCACGCCCGACCAGCCCGGCGACATCGGCGGGTCCGGATGCTCGGGCAGCACCCGCAGGTCGATCGCGATCGCCGCGATCGCCGCCACCGCGGCCACGACGAACGCGACGACGGTCGCGATGCGACTCGAGCGGAGCGTCATCCGCTCATCGTCGCAGCCGCCGTGTCCCGCTGTCACGGGACTCCTGTCCCGAGTCCGCGAGAACGGATGCCGCGGCCCCCGACGGTCCGGCCGCGCGGCATCCGCTCAGTCTCCCCGCCGTAGGCTGGAACCCATGCGCCTCGCCCTCATCCGCCACGGACAGACCGACTGGAACCTGAACGGGCTCATGCAGGGGCGCACCGACATCCCGCTGAACGACACGGGTCGTGCGCAGGCCGAGGCCGCCGCGGCGCTCCTCGACGCCGCCGAGTGGGACGTGGTCGTGAGCTCCACCCTCGGGCGTGCCCGCGAGACCGCCGAACTCCTCGCGCGCCGGCTCGGGCTCCCCGTCGCCGGTGCGTACGACGACCTCGTCGAGCAGGACTTCGGCGCCGCCGAGGGCACGCTCGTCGCCGAGATCGACGCCCGCTGGCCGGGCCGCGCGTTCCCGCGCAAGGAGGCCGACGAGCACGTCGGACCCCGCGGCATCCGCGCGCTGGAGCGCATCGCCGACGAGCACGCCGGTGCGCGCGTGCTCGCCGTCGCGCACGGCACGCTCATCCGTCATGTGCTCGCCGAGATGAGCGGCCACGACGCCCGGCACTACCCGCGGCTCGACAACCTCTCCGTCTCCGAGGTGCGGCGAACGGATGCCGCGTGGCAGGTCGTGACGGTCGGCGGCAGGTCGTTCGCCGAGGTGCGCGAGGCGCTCGACGCGGCCGCCGACCTGGTGCGGCTCGCCGGCTGAGGTTCCGCCCCGCCCCCTCCGGGGCGATACTGCTCGGGTGTCGACGATCGACGCCGGCCCTCGTCCGCGGCGCCCGGGAGGACCGGGACGCCCGAGCGCGCGCGCCGTGGTGGCAGCGGCCGCCGCGGCGGTGCTGGTCGCGATCGCGGTCGTCGCGGCCATCCTGCTCGCCCGGCAGGAGTCGGAGTCCGGGGCGGCGGAGCGGCTCGCGCGGGCCGGTGCCGCGCATGCCGCCGCCGCGGGCGAGGTCGAGCGGGCACGTGACGACCTGGACGAGGCGCTGGACGCCGCGACGACCGCCGCCTCCCTCGCCGCCGAGGTCGCCGAGGTGCCTGTCGCGCACGTCGGACCCGAACCGGAGGCGTCGTTCGCCGCGGCCGTCGCCGAACTGGCGGCGCGGATCGACGCGGCCGAGGCACTGCCCCGCGTGGAGCCGGAGGTGCCGGCCGCGGTGCGCGAGGGTGAGGCGGAGTCGGCCGGCGACCTCGACGCGACGACCCGGCTGCTCGAGGCCGAGACCGCGGGACTGGCCGAGCATGCGGCCGACCTCGGCACGGCGCAAGACGGCCTCGTCACCGCGGTCGCTGACGTCGACGCGACCGGGGCCGACCTGCTCGCCGCCGTCCCGTCGGCCGCGGGCGCGCTCGAGGCGGCGCACGAGTCGGCGCGGAACCTCGAGCGACTCGCGCTGCGCGAGGCCACCGCGATCGTCGAAGCCGCCCGCTGGGATTCCGGCGCCGCCGACGCCATCGCCCGGTACGTCGCCGCCGCCGAGGCGCTGATCGCCTCGCACGACGCCGAGGAGGCCGAGAAGGCGGGCCCGCTCTACGACCGCAGGAAGCAGGTCGAGGCCTTCGCGCGGGAGCTCTCCGGCGGCCTGCCGCTCGAGTTCGACTGGGAGACGATCGTCCTCGGCTACGGCACCGACGGAACGTACGCCGGGCGGGCGACCTGGGACGTCGCGGGCGGGGGCATCGCCTCCCTCACGTTCAGCCACAGCGTCGCGGAGCTCTGGGACGCCCCGGGCGTGCGGGCGCTCGTCGCGCACGAGGTCGGCCACGCCATGACGGGCCGGTGCCTCGGCGAGATCGTGCCCGACGAGCTCGCGTACGGCGACGGCAACGAGGCGTGGGCGACGGCGTGGGCGATCAGTCGGGGGTACACCGGCGACGGGAGCGGCGAGTGGATCTACGGCCGCCCGGGCGACGACGTCATCGCGCTGGCGGCGCAGTGCCGGTGAGCCGCCGCACCGACGCGCGTCGGACCGATGCCGTCCGTTCTCCGAACGGACGTACAATCCGAAAATGGAGGCACCGGGAAGCACCACCCTGGTCGTCGTCGGCGAGGAGGCGACGACCGCGATCACGTCCCTCGCCGGCCTGCCGAACGTCGAGTCCGCGTCGTTCGCCGCGATGACGGATGCCACCGACGCGGAGGTCGTCACCTGGACCACGACGTCGCACGCGCCGTATGTCGTCCACGACCGCGATCCGCTCGGGCACGTGGCCTCCGCGTGGGTCGAGTTCTACGACGAGCGGTCCACGCTCGGCGTGCTGGAGCTCGAGATCGAGCAGCTCGTGCGTGCGGTCGATCGGCACGAGATCCGCGTGCCCGACTACTACGTCGTGCTCGAGCCCGAGTCCATCCGCGGCACGTGGCTGCACTGGTGGCTCGGCGTGCTCGCGTCGGCGTCGCCCAACCGGGTGATCCCGTGGGCGCCGGGCGACGCGTCGCTCGCCGCGCTGATCCGGGGACTGCCGACCGCGCGAGCCTGGCCCGACGTGCACGAGTGGCTGCCGGGCGTCGTCACGGCCGTGCCCGATCGGGTGGGCCTGGAGCCGCCGGCCTAGGTCACGCGGCGCCGCGGGCCGTCGGCGAGAGGTCGAGCGCCTGGTCGCGGAGCAGGTCGAGCGCGTGCTGGATGGCTCCGGTCGCCACGCACGCGTCGCCCAGGCGCGACGGCCGCAGCTCGGGTGCGGCGGGGTCGTCGCTCGCCGCGAGGAGCGCCGCGGTCCGGTCGACCACGATCGGCATGGCGGTGGCCGCGGCGCCGCTCACGATGACCCGGTCGACGTCGAGCAGGTCGCTCAGCACGAGGCAGATCCGGGCGAGGCGGGCGGCGAGGCGGTCGACGATCTCCACGGCCGCCGGGTCGCCGGCGTCGGCGGCGCGCGCGACGTCGGCCTCGGTGAGGGCGTCGGGGTCGAGGCTGCCGAGCGGGCCGTCGGCCGGCAGCCCGTCGCGGATCGCGTCGACCGCCCAGCGGCGGGCGAGCAGGGCGAGGCCGTCGGCCGAGCCGACGCCGTCGACGTGGTCGAGGAAGCGGAGCTCGCCCGCACCGCCGCGGCGGCCGCGGACGAGTCGGCGGTCGATCATGAGGCCGGCGCCCATGCCCTCGCCGACGATGAGCGCGATGAACGAGTCGACGTCGAGCCCGCCGCCGAGCGGCACCGAGGCTTCGGCGATGGCCGCGAGGTTGGCGTCGTTCTCGACCACGACGATCGCCGCCGTGCCGCGGAACTCGTCGGCGTAACCGGGATTGGTGAGGCTCCAGAACGGGTTCTCGGCGGGGGAGACGCCGTCCGCATCGACCGGGGCGGGGACCGCGACGGTGAGCGCGAGGAGTTCCGACTCCGAGGCGCCCGCGTCCTGCAGCGCCTCGTGCAGCGTGCGGCGGGCGAGCTCGCGACGTTCTGCGGCATCCGCGAGCCGTTCGATGCGGCCCGGGCCGGCGGCCGGGATGGCGGCGGCGCTGCGGCCGACGACGTTCCCGCGGAGGTCGGCGACGGTGGTCGAGACGTGGTCGTAGCCCGCGTCGATCCCGGCGACGAGGGCGGCGCGCTCGCGGAGGGCGTACCGCCGGGCGGGGCGGCCCTTGGTGTACGCGCCGACGGCCCGGGCGTCGCCGAGTTCCTCGAGCCAGCCCTGCTGCACGAGCTCGTCGCACACGCCGATCGTCGTGGAGCGCGTGAGGCCCGTCGCGGCCATGACGTCGGTCGCGGTGAAGGCGCCGGCGCGCCAGGCGTGCTCGAGGACGCGTCGGGCGTTCACCCGACGGAGTACCTGCGGCGACGTCGCCGCTTCGATCCGATCCACTGCTTGACCTTTCCTCGAGTCTCCGTCATTATTTACGACAACAAGTAAATCTACACTCTAAATTTACTTCCGTCAGGGTCGACGCGCTGCGAGGGCACCGGGCGGTCCCACGGACTCGAAGGAGACGACGTGCCAGCATCCCGCCCCGCCACCGGCCGCCGCCCGCGGCGCCGCACCCGTATCGCGGTCGCGCTCGCCGGCGTCCTCGCCACGACGCTCGCCATGTCGGCATGCGCCGGCCCCGGCTCGACCGGGCCCGCCGAGATCACGTTCCACATGTCCAAGCCCGAGGCCATCCCCTACTTCCGCGACCTCGTCCGCCAGTTCAACAGTGAGCAGTCCGACGTGCGCGTCACCCTCGACACGGCCTCGAACCTCTCGGCGGGATTCCTCCGCGGCAACCCGCCCGACGTCGGGCTCCTGAACTACAACATGGAGATGGCGCGCTTCATGGAGCGCGGCGCGCTGAGCGACCTGTCCGACATGCCCGAGGCCGACCGCATCCGGCCCGACGTGCAGGAGCTCGTCGACCAGTACGCGACCTACCCCGGCCGCACGAGCGTCCTGCCGTACTCGGTCGCCGCGGCATCCGTCATCTACAACGTCGCCATGTTCGAGGAGCAGGGCCTCGAGGTGCCCAAGACCTGGGACGAGTTCGTCGAGGTGTGCGAGACCCTCGAGGCGGCCGGCATCACGCCGATCTACAGCACGTACAAGGATCCGTGGACGGTGGGGCAGGGGCTCTTCGACTACACCGTCGGCGGCAGCATCGACGTCGCCGGGTTCTACGAGCAGATGAACGAGCTCGGCACCGAGGTCGGGCCGGACTCGCCGGTGTCGTTCCAGAAGACCCTCGCCGAACCGGTCGAGCGGATGCTGCAGATCGCCGACTACTCGCAGCCCGGCGCCGAGAGCCGCGGCTACGGCGACGGCAACGTCGCCTTCGCGAACGAAGAGGCGGCCATGTACTTCCAGGGGCCGTGGGCGCTCGGCGAGATCGCCAAGACCAACCCCGACCTCGAGCTCGGCACCTTCCCGCTGCCCGTGACCGACGACCCCGACGACCTCGAGGTGCGGGTGAACCTCGACCTCGCCCTGTGGATCCCCGAGTCCGGCACCGACCAGGAGGCCGCGCGCACGTTCGTCTCGTACCTGATGCAGAAGGACGTCATGGACGACTACAACGCCGCCTTCCTCGGCTTCGGCACGACGACGGATGCCGCGCCCGTGACCGACGAGCGGATCATCGGCATGCAGGAGTACTACGACGACGGCCGGTTCTACCAGGGCCCCTCGCGCGCCATCCCACTCACCATCCCGACCGACAACTACATCCAGTCCATGGTGACCGGCGGCGACCCGCAGCGGATCCTCGCCACCCTGGACGCCGACTGGGCCCGCCTCGCGCTGCGCGGCTGACCCGGCGAACCGAGAGGACTCCGACATGACGACGCCGATCTCGCCGGCCGCCGCAGCGGCAGGCTCACTCGTCGACGAGGCCGAGCACGGCCGCGTCGACCACCCGGCCGGCGGCAGGCACGACCGCCGCGGCGGGGCCAGGGTCGACCCGGTCTACTACTGGTTCCTGGTACCCACGCTGGCGCTGTTCACGCTCGCGATCACCGTCCCGGCGGTGCTCGGCATCTTCTACTCGTTCACCGACTTCATCGGGTTCGGCGAGTGGCAGTTCATCGGGCTGACCAACTACATCGCCGTGTTCTCCGATCCCGCGATCCTCGCCAGCTACGGCTTCACCTTCGGGTTCGCGATCGTGACGGTGCTGCTCGTGAACGCGATAGCCTTCCTCCTCGCCGTCGGCCTGACCTCCCGGATCCGGCTGAAGGCGCCGCTGCGGGCGATCTTCGTGATCCCCATGGTGATCTCCGGCATCATCATCGCCTACGTCTTCAACTTCCTGTTCTCGAACTCGCTGCCGTCGCTCGGCGCCGACGCCGGCATCCCGTGGCTGTCCGAGTCGATCCTCGCGAACCCCGACCTCGCGTGGCTCGCGATCGTGATCGTCGCCGCCTGGCAGTCGATCCCGGCGACGCTGCTCATCTACATCGCCGGGCTCCTCTCGATCCCCGGCGAGGTGTACGAGGCGGCCGACATCGATGGGGCCGGTGCCGCACGCCGACTCTGGTCGGTCACGCTCCCGCTCGTGGCGGGCTACGTCGTGATCAACATGATTATCGGCTTCAAGAACTACCTGAACGTGTACGACGTGATCGTCGGCCTCACCAACGGCGGCCCGGGCACCGCCACCCGCAGCATCGCGATGACGATCTTCACCGGCTTCACCGGCGGCGACTACGCGTACCAGATGGCCAACGCGACCATCTTCTTCGTCATCGCCGTGACCATCTCGGTGCTCCAGCTCCGACTCACCCGCGGAAAGGCGGCGATCCGATGACCCAGGCAGCAGTGAAGCGGCCCGCCGCTTCCGTCACGACCCCCGCCCGTCCGGAGGCGACCGCGACGACGGTGCGCCGCCGCCGGGGCCGCGTCGGCCAGGAGCGCACCAATTGGACCACCATGGTGATCCTCCTCCTCTGCGCGCTCACCGTCCTCCTGCCGCTGTACGTCACCGTGACGATGTCGATGAAGTCGACCTCGCAGGCGGTCGACGGCAACGCCTTCTCGCTGCCGAACCCCATCGACCTCTCCGGGTTCGCGCAGGCGTGGGAGCTCACGAACTTCCCGGTCGCCTTCACGATCTCGCTGCTGGTGACCGCCGGCACGGTGATCGGCACCGTGCTGCTCGCCGCACTCGCGTCGTACGCGATCGTCCGCAACTGGGAGCGCCGATTCTTCCGCTGGTCGTTCTTCTACCTGCTCGCGGCGATGTTCCTGCCGTTCCCGGTCGTGGCGCTGCCGCAGATCCAGCTCACGGGCCTCGCCGGGCTCGCCAACCCGGTGGGCGTCACCATCCTGCACATCATGTTCCAGCTGTCGTTCAGCATCCTGCTGTTCACGGCGTTCCTGCGCTCGATCCCGCTCGAGCTCGAGGAGAGCGCCCGCATCGACGGCGCGACCACGTGGCAGACGTTCCGGCAGCTGATCTTCCCGCTCCTCGCGCCGATGAGCGCGACCGTCGCGATCTTCGCCTTCCTCGCGTCGTGGAACGACTTCATGATGCCGTCGCTGATCATCGCCGACTCCGCGCAGCAGACGCTGCCCGTCGTGCAGTCCATCTTCCAGACCCAGTTCAGCAACAACTACAACGTCTCGTTCGCGTCGTACCTCATGGCCATGGCGCCCGCCATCATCGTCTACCTGTTCACGCAGCGCTGGGTGATGGAGGGCGTGACGCAGGGCGCCGTCAAGGGCTGACCCGACCGTGCCGACACGTCAAGACCCGGTTTCCACCTCCGAACCATCCGCCGAAAGGACCCCGATGACCGACCTCCTCGCCCGCGCCGACCGGACCCTGCTCCGGGACGACCCCGACTGGTGGCGGCACGCCGCGGTGTACCAGGTGTACCCGCGCAGCTTCGCCGACACCGACGGCGACGGGATCGGCGACCTCCGCGGCATCCGCTCGCGCGTGCCGTACCTGCGCCGACTCGGCATCGACGCGATCTGGCTGAGCCCGTTCTACCCGTCCGCCCTCGCCGACGGCGGGTACGACGTCGACGACTACCGCGACGTCGACCCGCGGCTCGGCACGCTCGACGACTTCGACGACCTCGTCGCCGACCTCCACGCCGCCGGCATCCGCATCATCGTCGACATCGTGCCGAACCACACGTCGAACCGGCACGAGTGGTTCGTCGAGGCGCTCGCCTCGCCGAAGGGATCGCCGGCGCGCGAACGCTACATCTTCCGCGACGGCCTCGGGCCCGACGGGTCGCTGCCGCCCGCCGACTGGACGAGCGCGTTCGGCGGTCCCGCCTGGGAGCCCGTCGGCGACGGCCAGTGGTACCTGCACTACTTCGCGACCGAGCAGCCGGACCTCAACTGGGAGCACCCCGAGGTCCGCGAGGACTTCCTGCGCACCCTCCGGTTCTGGTCCGACCGCGGCGTCGACGGATTCCGCATCGACGTGGCGCACGGCCTCGCCAAGCGGCTCGACGACGTCCTGCCCGATCAGGCGACGCTCGATGCGCTGCCGCGCGACGGCGGCCACCCGCTCTGGGACCGCGACGAGGTCCACGACATCTACGCCGCGTGGCGCCGCGTCTTCAACGAGTACACGCCGCCGCGCACCGCCGTGGCCGAGGCGTGGGTCGACTCGTCGCGCCGCCCTCGCTACGCGAGCGTCGAGGGGCTCGGGCAGGCGTTCAACTTCGACCTCCTCGAGGCGCCGTTCGACGCGCGCGCGTTCCGCACCATCGTCGACGCGAACCTCGAACTCGCCGCCCAGTCGGGCTCGTCGACGACCTGGGTGCTCTCCAACCACGACGTCGTCCGCCACGCCACGCGCTACGGGCTGCCGGAACCCGAGCCGGGCGAGAAGCACGGCGCGGCCTGGCTGCGGACGGGCGGCACCGAGCCCGAGCTCGACCGCGAGCGCGGCATCCGTCGCGCCCGGGCCGCCACGCTGTTCATGCTGGCGCTGCCCGGCTCGGCCTACCTCTACCAGGGCGAGGAACTCGGCCTGCACGAGGTGCCCGACATCCCCGCGGAGGACCGCCAGGACCCGGCGTACTTCCGCAACCCGGGGGTCGACCTCGGCCGTGACGGATGCCGCGTGCCGCTGCCCTGGGCGACCACCGGCGCCTCGCTCGGCTTCGGGCTGGGCGGCGCCCACCTGCCGCAGCCCGCGTGGTTCGGCGACCACGCCGCCGAGGCGCAGGAGCACGACCCCGACTCGACGCTGTCGCTGTACCGGCGAGCCCTCGACCTCCGCGCCGAGCTGCGGACCGCCGAACGGCTCGAGTGGATCCCCGGCGGCCCCGTCGACGTCGTCCGCTTCCGCCGACCCGGCGGCTGGGAGGTCGTCATGAACTTCGGCGCGGACCCGGTGCCGCTCCCCGACGGCGAGGTGCTCGTGGCGAGCGGCCCGCTCGCGGACGGCGCGATCCCCGGCGAGACGACGGCCTGGCTGCGCCGCTGACCGAGCCCCGCGCGGACCCCGGCCGGTCACCGACCCCGGGGTCCGCGCGGCCTTGACGGCCGGGCCCGCGCGTGGTCGCATGGCCGGGTGGATGCCGCGCGGCCCGAGCTCATCTCCGACGACGCGCTCGACGACCTCGAGCGCGAGGCCATCGGGCGGGTGCGCGGCCGCGTGCTCGAGATCGGGGCGGGCGAAGGCGAGAACTTCGGCGCCTTCGACCACGACGTCGAGTGGATCGGCCTCGAACCCGACGCCGGCCGCCGCGCCGAGCTCGCCGTCCGCGCGCGCGGCTGGGGCCACCGCAGCGAGGTGCTCGACGCGGTCGCCGAGCGCATCCCGCTGCCCGACGCCTCGGTCGACGCGGTCGTCGGCACCTACGTGCTCTGCTCGGTCGACGACCAGGCTGCGGCGCTCGCCGAGGTGCGACGCGTGCTCCGCCCGGGCGGTCGCGTCGTGTTCGTCGATCACGTCGTCGCCCCGCCGCGCACGTTCAAGCGGGCGGTGCAGCGTGCGGTCACGCCGATCAGCGCGCGCTTCTGCCACAACTGCCACTGGGACCGCGACACGGGTCGGGCGCTCGCCGATGCCGGGTTCGCGGGCGACCACGTCCGCCTCGTGCGCGTGCCGTCGTTCCCGCTCGGGCCGACCCGCGTGCTCGTCTTCGGCGGGCACGTGACGGACGCCGCCGGCTCGTCCGCGACGGGGGAGCGCCCGTGACCGCGACCCCGCGCATCGTCGTGCTCACGGGCGCCGGGATCTCCGCGGAGTCCGGCGTCCCGACGTTCCGCGACGCGGACGGGCTCTGGGAGGGGCACCTCGTCGAGGACGTGGCGACGCCCGAGGCGTTCGAGCGCGACCCCGAGACCGTGCACCGGTTCTACGACGGGCGGCGGCGCGCCGTGGCATCCGTCGCCCCGAACCCGGCGCACGAGGCGCTCGCGCGGCTCGAGGCGGCGCTCGGCGACGAGCTGCTGCTCGTCACCCAGAACGTCGACGACCTGCACGAGCGCGCGGGGTCGCGGCGCGTGCTGCACATGCACGGTGAGCTCCTGCGGGCGCGCTGCCTGGCCTGCGAGCAGCGCTCCGAGGCGACGGGTGACCTGATCGAAGAGCCCCCGTGTCCTGCGTGCGGCGAGCGGATGCTGCGCCCCGACGTGGTCTGGTTCGGCGAGATGCCCTACGGCCTCGACGAGATCGACGCGGCCCTCGTCGGGTGCGAGCGGTTCGTCGCGATCGGCACGTCGGGCGCCGTGCATCCGGCGGCGGGCTTCGTGCTCACGGCGGCCGCGTTCGGCGCGGCCACCCTCGAATTGAACCTGGCGGTGAGCGAGATCACCGAGTTCTTCGACGAGACGCGTCTCGGTCGGGCCGGGGAGCTCGTGCCGAGCTGGGTCGACGAGGTGCTCGGCGGCGGGGCGCCTCGGCGCCGCGCCACACCAGCACGACCACCAGCAGCACCACCGCAAGCGCCGCGGTGACCGTGGCGAGCAGCGACCACTCGGCGGGGTCGGTCCCGCCCGTGAACGCGAGCGCGACGATGACGCCGGCCGCGGTGCTGCCGAGCGATCGGGCGGTCTGGAACAGCCCCGCCGCCTGTCCGGCGTGACCGGGCGGCGACGCAGCGGTGAGCGACTGGGTGATCGAGACGAGGACGATCACGTAGGGGATGCCGATCGCCGCCGTCGCGGCGAGCACCGCGACGGGCGTGGTCGTGACGGCGAGGAGCGGCAGCATCAGCGTGCCGCCTCCGAGCGCGGCCGTGCCGACGACCATCGCGGTGCGGAGCCCTCGCCGGTCGATGAGGCGCTCGGCGACCGGCGCCATGACCGCGTTGAACGCCGCGAGCGGCAGCAGGAGCAGGCCCACCACGTCGGCGCGGTATCCGGCGTGGTCCTCGAGGTACTGCGGCAGGCCGAACAGCGCGCTGTAGAGCACGAGGTTGGCGAGGACGAACAGGGCGTAGACCCGCAACAGCGGAACGTCACGGGCGAGGAGCCGCAGGTCGAGGAACGGCGTCGCCGCACGGAGTTCCCGCCACGCGAACAGCACGCCGGCGAGGAGCGTCCCCGCGAGCAGCGGCCACGACGGCCCCTGCGGCAGGCCGAGCACGAAGAGCAGCAGCGCCACCACCGTCGCGATGAAGAGCACCACGCCCGGCACGTCCGCCTCCCGCAGCGTCTGCGAGAACGGGACGCGTTCCCGGGGCGGGTCGGCGGGGGCGAGCAGGGCCGTGCTGACGAGGGCGAGCGCGGCGAGCGGCACGTTGATCCAGAAGATCGCCTCCCAGCCGGACGTGACGATGAGCAGCCCGCCGAGCACCGGTCCGACCGCGGCGGCGCTCGTGTCGATGAGCTGGACGCGCGCGATCAGCCGGCGGCCGTCGCCGCCCTCGGTCGCGGCGATCGCGCGGAGCATGGCAGCGGCGGACGGGAATGCCGCCGCCGTCCCGACGGCGAGCAGCACGCGGACCGCGCACAGCGCGACGAGGTCGGGTGCGAACGGGCCGACTGCACCCGCGAGGATCACCGCGCCCATGCCGAACCCGAACACGCGTCGCGGGCCGTACCGGTCGGCGAGCCGGCCCATGAGCGGCTGCAGCACCGCAGAGGCGACGTAGAACGCCGAGATCACCCAGGTCACGGTCGCGACGTCGACGGCGAACACCCGGCGCAGCGTGCTCAGGGACACCGCGACCATGCCCGAGTTGAGCGCGCTCAGGATCGTGCCCGTGCACAGCGCCGCGACGATCCACCGCGTCTCGTGGCGGGCGCGAGGGCTTGGTAGGCCTCGACCGGGTCGGGCGCGTTCACGATGCGGCATCCGGCCCCCTGCAGACGTGGTCCTCGACGGATGGCTCGTTCGGAGCCTGCCGCGGAGTCGCACCGGCTGTCAAGCAAGGGGGGACCGACGAGCGGATGCCGCGGGCCGCTCGTCTCGGCCCGCGGCATCCGCGGTCTCGCTCACCCCCGCGCAGCCCCATCAGGGCGACGCCGTGGACGGGGTTCCCGGTCCGATCCCCCGACAGGACCGGGACCCCGTCACCACCTACTTCCGACCGGACCGCCCGATCGGATGCACCCCGACCGAGATTTTCCGTCGAGCGCCGCGGATCAGGGCTCGGCGAGCATCCGCCGAGCCAGCATCGTCGCGCCCGCGACCGCGGCCGGCATGGTCGCGACGGCACCGAGCGGCACCAGGAAGCACAGCTGCGTGGCGACGCCGAAGCCGAGCAGGCGCCAGCGGTGCCGCCGGTACAGGGCGCGGCGGTCCGCGAAGGTGAGCCCGCGCGAGTCGAGCGCGCGCGCCGCGAGCTCGCGGGCGAGGATCCGGCCGGTGAGCACGGCGCCGAGCACCGCGGCCGCCACGCCGCCGACGACGGGGAGGAAGCCGACCGCGGCGACCGCCGCCGCGGAGACCAGGCCCTGCAGCATGAGGACGAGCCCGCCGCGCACGCCGCTCCAGAAGCTCGGGCCCTCGGCGGGCACGTCGCCGCCGACGTGCGATTCGACCCGCTTCCAGATCCGCTCGTAGAACGGGTCCCCGACGATGAGGGTGAGCGCCGTGAACGTCACGAACGCGAGCACCGCGGCCGCGGCGAAGACCACCACGGCGACGAGCGCGCGGAAGGCGTTGCGCCAGAACTCGTCCCAGCCGTCGGCGAACGGCGTGGCCCAGTCGACGAGGCCCGGCAGCCCGATGCCGAGCGCGACGAGACCCCACACGAGCACGGCGAACACGATCGCGGCCGGCACGAGCCCGAGCAGCATCACCCCGGGGTCGACCCGCCAGAACCCGAAGCCGCGCAGCAGGGTGCGAGCGCCGTCGGCGAGATCCCTCAGCATCGGGCCAGCATAGGCGGGCCCGGGCGCGCCCGGCGGTGCGACGCGGTGTTGCGGGACCGTCACGCGCTCACAGCAGACGGCGATATCGTCGGAGGCATCCGTTACCGCCCGCAGGGTGACGGGACCCCGCCGCAGAAGGACCCCGCCCGGAAGATGACCGTGACCCAGACGAAGCCCTCACGTGCCGCCGAATGGTGGCGTGCGCAGCGGAAGCGGCTGCTGTGGGGCGCCGCGATCGCCCTCGTCGTGCTCGTCGTCGCCGTGGTCGTCGCGCGGCTGCTCCGCGGCCTGCCCGCGGTCGAGGCGTTCGTCGCCGAGTACCCGGGCATCGTGCCGCCGCCCGAGGGAGCTCCCGTCGGCATCCCCGCCTGGCTCGGCTGGCAGCACTTCCTCAATGCCTTCTTCCTCGTGCTGCTCGTGAAGACCGGCCTCGAGCTGCGTTCCAAGCGCCGCCCGCCCGGGTTCTGGACCCGGGACAACACGCGCTGGCCCCGCACTGCCCGGCCGCCGCGCCGCCTGGGCATCTGGCTCTGGTTCCACCTGTGGCTCGACGCGCTCTGGGTGCTCACCGGCGTGAGCTACGCCGTGCTGCTGTTCGCCACGGGGCAGTGGGTGCGCATCGTGCCCACCGACTGGGCGGTCGTCCCGAATGCGCTCTCGGCGGCGCTGCAGTACGCGTCGCTCGACTGGCCCGTCGAGGACTCGTGGGTCGTGTACAACTCGCTGCAGCAGCTGGCCTACTTCACCGTCGTCTTCATCGCCTCGCCGCTCGCGATCCTCACGGGCCTGCGGCTCTCGTCGGTGTGGCCGGTCGAGGGGCGCCTCGCGGCCCCCGCGGGCGAGCGGATGGCGCGTGCCGTCCACTACCCGGTCATGCTGTTCTTCCTCGCCTTCACGTTCGTGCACGTGGTGCTCGTCTTCACGACCGGCGCGCTGCGCAAGCTCAACCAGATGTACACCGCGCGCGACACCGACGACTGGCTGGGCTTCGGGGTGTTCGCGCTGTCGGTCGTGGTCATGGTGGCCGCCTGGGTCGTCGCGAAGCCGCCGCTGCTCAAGCGGATCGCCGCCGCATCCGGACGCGTCCAGGGCTGACTCGGCCGGCTTCGCTAGGCTCGCCTGATGAGCCGCACCCTCTGGATCGTCCTCGGCGTCATCGTCTCCGTCGCCATCGCCTGGTTCGTCGTCGACCTCGTCTTCAGCGTCGTCTGGTTCATCGTGAAGCTCGCGATCGTGGCGGTGGTCGCGGTCGTGGTGTTCTTCCTGCTGCGGTCCTGGCTCGGCCGTTCCGGCGACCGGCGCGAGGTCGAGCGGTGACCGGGGCCCGACCCGCACTCGCATGATCAGCACGGTCGACGTCGCCCGACCCGACGGGCGCACCCTCCGCGCCGTCGAGGCGGGATCGACCGCGCCCGACGCCCCGACGGTGGTGTGGCACCACGGGTCGCCGCACACGGGGGAGCCGGTGCCGCCGCTCGTCGCCGCGGCCGACCGTCGCGGCATCCGGCTCATCACCTACGCCCGTCCCGGGTACGGGGCGTCGACGCCGCAGCCGGATCGCGACGTCGCCTCGGCCGCCGGAGACGTGGCCGCGATCGCCGATGCGTTCGGCGTCGACCGGTTCGCCGTGCTCGGCTACTCCGGCGGCGGACCGCACGCGATCGCGTGCGCCGCGCTGCTGCCCGGTCGGGTCACCGCCGCAGCGACCCTGGCGGGGATCGCGCCGTACGTCGCCGCCGACGACTGGTTCGCGGGCATGCACGCGCCCGCCGGCCTCCGGGCCGCGGCGACCTCGCGCGACGCGCGCCTGCGCCACGCCGAGCACGACGAGTTCGACCCCGGCCAGTTCGTCGACACCGACTGGGCCGCCCTCGAGGGGGAGTGGGCGTCGCTCGGGCAGGATGCGCAGCGCGCCGAGGCCGACGGGCCGGGCGGACTCGTCGACGACGACGTCGCCTTCACCCGCCCGTGGGGGTTCGACCTCCGCGACGTGCGCGTTCCGACCCTCCTCGTCCACGGCGAACGCGACCGCGTGGTGCCGCGGGCCCACGCCGTCCGCGCGCTCGCCGCGCTGCCGGACGCCCGGCTCTGGATGCGGCTCGACGAGGGGCACGTCGCGGTGCTCGCGGTCGTGCTGGACGCGCTCGACTGGCTCGTCGAGCGGTCCGCCGCGGTCGCCGGCTGACGCGGCGCGGCCGCGCGGTCGGCCCGGCGCGCGGTCAACGCGTCTTCGCGCCCGCCCACTCCACGAGCCGGTCCGCATCCCACGTGGTGATGATCCGCTCCGGCGGGATCCCCGCGGCCTCGGCGCGCGCGGCGCCGAGCGCGAGGAAGCCGAAGTGCCCCGGCGCGTGCCCGTCGCTGTCGATCGAGAACCGGCATCCGGCGTCGAGCGCCATCGCGATGAGCTCGTCGGGCGGGTCCTCGCGTTCGGGGCGCGAGTTGATCTCGACGGCGACGTCGTACTCGGCGCACGCCGCGAAGACGGCCTCGTGGTCGAACTCCGACTGGGGGCGCGTTCCGCGCGACCCCTTCACGAGGCGGCCGGTGCAGTGGCCGAGCACGTTCGTGTGCGGGTCGCGGATGGCCCGCAGCATCCGCTTCGTCATCTCGTCGCGCGGGGCGCGCAGCTTCGAGTGCACGCTCGCGACCACGATGTCGAGCCGCTCGAGCAGGTCGGGGCGCTGGTCGAGCGTGCCGTCCTCGAGGATGTCGACCTCGATGCCCGTGAGGATCCGCACGCCCAGGTCGCCGCGCGAGCGCGGGTCGGGTTCGTCGCCCTCGCCGCGGCCCGACTCGCCGAGGCCGGCGTTCAGGGCGGCGAGGATGTCGAGCTGCGACTCGAGCCGCTCGGGCGAGAGGCCGTTCGCCACGCGCAGGCTCGGCGAGTGGTCGGTGAGGGCGAAGTAGGCGAGCCCGGCGGATGCCGCGGCGCGGGCCATCGCGGCGATGCTGGTCGTGCCGTCCGACCAGTCCGAGTGGGCGTGCAGGTCGCCCCGCAGCTGCGCGCGCAGGCCCGTGGCGGACTGGGCGCCCGCCTTCTCGCGCAGGTCGGCGAGGTACGTCGGCACGCGGCCGTCGAGCGCGTCGACGATGACGCCGAAGCTCGAGTCGCCGATGCCCGGCGTCCGCTTCAGGCGCCCGTCGGCGGCGCGCGCCCGCAGCTCGTCCTCGGACCAGGGGCCGATCACCCCGGCCGCGCGCCGGAACGCCTTGGCCTTGAACGGCGACGCGAGCTGCACCTCGAGCAGCGTCGCGATCTCCTCGAGCGCCTGCACCGGGTCCATCGCCCCAGTCTGCCCCGGCTGGTCCCGGTGGTCGAGGGGCACCGCACCGAGACCGCCTCGGGACTCGAGGTCTCGGTACGGCGCTGGCGCGCCTACTCGACCAGCGGGGGCCCGGCGAACGCGACCGCGCGGACGGGCGCGCCGTCGCCGCCGAGGCGCATCGGGAAGAACCCGATCCGCACGCGCGCCGGCAGGCCGCCGAGGTTCGCGAGGTTCTCGACGATGAGCCCGTCACCGCCGAGGACGACCTCGTGCACGGGGAACGAGGTGGTGCCCGCGGCATCCGTCGGGTCGGGGCTCAGCGTGTCGACGGCGAGTACGCGCATGCCGCGGTCGACGAGCTCCTGCGCGGCATCGCGCGCGAGCGACGGATGCCGCAGCGCGCGCTCGGTGCCGAACCACCGCCACCACCCCGTGTCGATCACCACGATCGGCGGCACCCGCTCGGGCAGGTCGCCCAGCCGGTCGAGCCCGTAGGTCTCGCCGTCGTCGACCGCGCCGTCGAGGTGCACGACGAGCGCCTCGCCGACGAGCTCCTCGAGCGCGACATCGGCCATCGTCCGTCCGCCCGCGACGGTGTGCGAGGGCGCGTCGACGTGCGTGCCCGTGTGGGAGCCGAGCTCGAGCGCGGTCACCTCGGCGCCGTCGCGCTCGAGCTCGAGCGCCGGCGCGAGGTGCACCCCGGGGTCGCCGGGGTACACCATCATGCCGTCGGCGATGGGGTGGCTGAGGTCGCGCATCGCGCCGGTCGTCACGCGTCGCGGGCGCCGCTGCGTGCCAGGTGGCGGCTCGGTTCGGCCGGGTGCGCCGACCGCTCGCGCAGCGACAGCGCCAGGTAGAGCACGAACGTGAGCACGAAGCCCGGGATCGTCGCGCCGATCGGCGTCGGCCACACGTACGTCCAGAGGTACACCGCGACTGCGCCGATCGCCCACGCGGCGACTGCGAACCAGTTGACTCCCGCGAGGTACCAGTAGCGCCCGCCCTTGGCGTTCAGGATGTCGGGCGTGTAGGCGCCGCGCTTGACGATGTAGTAGTCGGCGATCATGATCGCGAAGACCGGCGCGAACAGGGCGCCGATCGTCACGAGGAAGGTCGTGAACTGCTCCAGCAGCCCGAAGAAAGTCGCGCCGATGATCGAGATCAGGCCGAGGATCAGCGCAGCGGGCAGGAACTTCACGCGCGTGCCGGGGACCGCGTTGACGACCGTCGTGACCATGCCGTAGACGACCATGGTGTTCGTCGCCATGACCGAGGTGAAGATGACCACGGCGAGCGGCCAGCCGAACGGCTCGACGATGGTCACCGGGTCGAACGGGATCGCCTCGCCGCCCGAGAGGATGACGTACGAGATCGCGGTCGCGCCGAGCGACATGGCGATGATGGTCGACAGGCTGTAGCCGATGCCCGAGCCGATGATGCCCGCGCGGCTCGTCTTGGCGAACCGGTTGAAGTCGGCCGACAGGACGGTCCACGAGATCGCCGTCGCGATGACGACGTCGAGCACGAGGATCGGCGTGTACCCGATGGACTCGTCGACCGGGATCGACTGGAACTCGGCGGGCGTGAACGTCGTGAACGCGGTGATGAAGATGAACGCCATGATCGCGAGCATGATCGCGGCGAGCCACGGCTCGATGCGCGCGATGCCCTCGTGGCCGAAGATGGCGAGGATCACGACGATCGTCTGGCAGACGACCGCCCACAGCACGGGCATCGACACCCCGGTCATGGAGGCGACGATGAAGTCGAGCGCGATGCCGGCGAGCATCGCCTGCACCCAGCTCCAGCCCATGAGGATGATGACGTTCGCCGCGACCGGCACGAGGCTGCCGCGAGTGCCGAACGGCCCGCGCGTGAGCGCCATCGTCGGCAGCCCGGTGCGCGTGCCGATGTTGCCGACGGTGACGAGCACGACCGCGCCGACGAGCGTGCCGACGATGATGAGCAGGATCGCCAGGCCGTAGTCGATGCCCGGCACGAAGAGCGTGCCGGTGAGCAGCGTCGTCACGACGAGGTTCGCGGCGAGCCAGATGAGGCCGATGCGCACGAGCGAGAACTCGCCGCGCACCGGGCCGGCGTCATCCGAGTTGCGCTCGAGGCGCTGTTCGAGGCGGGTGTAGAGCGACATTGCTGTGTCTCCTCGGTGGTGGGTGGGGTTCAGGCGTCGTCGTCGGCGGATGCCGCGTCGGCGGGGTCGGGGGAGAGGTGCTCGTGCACGGCGATGAGGTCGCCCGTGGCATCCGTTCGGAACACGATGGTCTCGCGCTCGCGGTACGACTCGCGGCCGTCGCCGGTTTCGACGGTCGTCGCGACGGAATGGGTGAAGACGGCGCCGCCGGGCAGGGGCTGCACGTGCCGCTTCGTCGACTCGCACGACACGACGCGCCAGCCGCTCGCGACCCACTCGTCCCACAGCCGCTCGTAGGCGGCGCGGTCGTCGAGCCGCGCGGGCTCGGTGTGGAACACGAACGTGGCGTCGGGTGCGAACGTGGCGAAGTAGCGCGCCCCGTCGGTCGCGGCGAACGCGTCGACGATGGCGGATGCCGCGGCCTCGACCTCCTCGACGGACGGGGTTCGTGGTTCGGTCATGTCGCGGGCTCCTTCGCCTGGGGTCGTGGGTGGGGCGGTCTCGATACGGGCTTCGCCCTACTCGACCACCGGAGTCGAGCGGGGCGCCATGGCGCTCAGCAGTTCGTACGCGACGTGGCTCGCCGCGACGCCCGTGAGCTGGGCGTGGTCGTAGGCCGGGGCGACCTCGACGATGTCGGCGCCGACGATGTTCCGGTCCGCGAGCGCGCGGAGCATGCGGAGCAGCTCGCGGCTCGTGAGCCCGCCGGCCTCGGGGGTGCCGGTGCCGGGCGCGTGGGCGGGGTCGAGCACGTCGATGTCGATCGAGATGTACAGCGGCGCGTCGCCGATGCGGGCGCGGAGGCGCTCGATGGCGCTCGCGACGCCGTGCTCCTCGAGGTACTCGCTCGTGATGATCGAGAACCCGAGGCGCTCGTCGTCCTCGAGGTCGCTCTTGGCGTAGAGCGGGCCGCGGATGCCGACGTGCATGCTCGCGGTGAGGTCGATGAGACCCTCCTCGCTCGCGCGGCGGAAGGGCGTGCCGTGCGTGGTGGGGGCGCCGAAGTACGTGTCCCACGTGTCGAGGTGCGCGTCGAAGTGGAGCACGGCGACCGGTCCGTGCTGCGCGTGCACGGCGCGCAGCAGCGGCAGGGCGATGGTGTGGTCGCCGCCGATCGCGAGGAGCCGTCCGGCGTTCGACTGCAGCTCGCGGGCACCGGCTTCGACCTGGCGGACGGCCTCGGCGATGTCGAACGGGTTGACGGCGATGTCGCCGGCGTCGGCGACCTGCTGGGCGCCGAAGGGGAACACGTCCTGTGCGGGGTTGTAGGGGCGCAGCAGCCGGGAGGCCTCGCGCACGTGTGCCGGGCCGAACCGGGCACCCGGCCGGTAGCTCACGCCGGAGTCGAACGGCACGCCGACGATCGCGACATCCGCCCGCTCGACCTGGTCGAGTCGAGGAAGGCGTGCGAAGGTGGCGATGCCCGCGAAGCGCGGCACGACGCTCGCGTCGACCGGCCCGATCGGGGTGGACTCCGAAGAGGGTTGCATATTGAGAAACTTCCAGTACTGTTGAGACAACTTGCTCACACGGTACGCCTCGACGCGTCCGCGCGTCAAGGCCGACGGATGCCGCGGCGACCCACCCGCGCGAGAGGAGCCCCCGATGCGACCCATCCACCCGTCCGCCACCGGCGGTCCGCCCATCGGCGCCAAGCTGCGCAGCACGCGCATGGCCCAGGGACTCACGCTCTCGCAGGTCGCCGAGTCGAGCGGCCTCAGCAAGGGCTTCCTCAGCCGGCTCGAACGCGACGAGACGTCGCCGAGCGTCGCTACCCTCGTCCAGCTCTGCCAGGTGCTCTCGCTCCCGGTCGGGGCGCTGTTCGCCGAGCCTGAGATCCAGAAGATCACGCGCGCCGACGCGCCCCGCATCAACCTCGGCGGCGTGCACGTCGAGGAGCACCTCATGTCGCCCCGGGGCGAGGAACGCGTCCAGCTGCTGCGGTCGTCGCTCGAACCCGGCGCCCACGGCGGACACGAGCTCTACACCGTCAACTGCGACGTCGAGGTCCTCCACGTCGTCGCAGGCGCGGTCGAGGTGCGGTTCGCCGACCGCACCGTCCGACTCGAGGCCGGCGACGCGCTGACCTTCCCCGGTCGGGAACCGCACACCTGGGTCGCCGACGACGACGCGCCCGCCGAGGTCGTGTGGGTGCTCGTCCCCGCGCCGTGGAGCGGATCGGCGTAGCCGGCGGCATCCGCTCGCGCACCCTAGGCGGATCGGACGCGGACCGCGAGGGGGCTGCGCGCCCGGCCGTGCCCGCCCTAGGGTCGAGCCATGATCTTCGCGAGGGGACGGAGCCGGCCGGTCCAGGCGGCGACTGAGGACGACGGGCACGAGACGCGCGACGGTGCGGGCGGTCCCATCTGGAACGACCGCCTCGGCCACTGGTCGATCCGGAGCCTGCAGGTGCTGATCGTCGGCGCGCTCGCCGCCGTCTCGATCTGGGCGCTCCTGCAGATCCGCCTGCTCGTGATCCCCGTGCTCGTCGCCCTCATCCTCGCCGCCGCGGCCGCCCCGCTCGTCGCGCTCATGCGACGCAAGGGCTGGTCGCCGATGCTCGCCGCATGGACCACCCTCCTCGGCGGCATCGTCGTGCTCGGCGGCGTCGTGACGCTCATCGTCTTCGCGGTGCGCGGACAGTGGTCGCGACTGGTCGAGTCGGCCACCGAAGGCTTCGACGACCTGCTCGGCTGGGTGCGCGACCTGCCGATCCCCATCGACCAGCAGCAGCTCGACGACGCGCGGGACGGCATCCTCGACTTCGTCACGAGCGCCGAGTTCGGGCAGGGCGCACTCGCCGGCGTCACCCAGGCCACCGAGTTCCTGACCGGACTCGTGCTCATGATCGTGGTGCTGTTCTTCTTCCTCAAGGACGGCGACCGCATCTGGGCGTTCTTCCTCCGGCCGTTCCGCGGCCGCCGGCTCGAGCGCGGTCGGCGCGTCGGCCGGACGAGCGTCCGCGTGCTCGGCGGCTACGTGCGCGGCACCGCGATCATCGCCTTCGTCGACGCGTTCTTCATCGGGATCGGCCTCGCGATCCTGCAGGTGCCGCTCGCGCTGCCGCTCGCCGTGATCGTGTTCCTGCTCTCGTTCATCCCCATCGTCGGCGCCACGCTCGCCGGGGCGCTCGCCGCGCTCGTGGCCCTCGTCGCCAACGGGCCGATCGTCGCCCTCATCGTCATCGCGATCGTCATCGGCGTGAACCAGATCGAGGGCAACTTCCTGCAGCCGGTCGTCATGGCGCAGTCGCTGAAGCTCCACCCCCTCGTCATCCTCATCGCGCTGACGGCCGGCACGATCCTCGGCGGCATCGTCGGCGCCGTCCTCGCAGTGCCGCTCACCGCGGTCGGCTGGGCCATCGTCAAGGTGTGGGACCGCGACGACCCGACGATCGACGAGCGCCGCACGTTCCGACGACGGACCCGGCGGGTCATCGAGGCCGATCGTGCCGAACCCGCCCGCCCCGACTCGGCCGGCGGGGTGCCGACCGCATGAGCCGCGGCATCCGCTCGACCCGCGGGGCGTCGCGCGCGCCGACGGATGCCGCTCCGGCGCTGTTCACGGCCGCCGCGGCGAGCTACACGGCCAACTGCGCCCTCGGCGCCTCGGTCGCCGCGCGGCTCATCGACACCCGGAACTTCCGCTGGGTGCACCACGCCCTGTACATCGCCACGTTCGGGCTCGCGCTCGCCGCCTTCTCCTCGGCATGGTGGGGCCGGCCCCGCGAGGCCGTCGGCTCCGCCGCGGCCGCGCTCGCCCCCGCCCTCGTGCCGCTCGCCGTCATCCCGTACGCGGGGACGCACACGCGGCGGCATCCGCTCATCGCCCTGACGGCCGCGCCGTTCGTCGCCGCCGCCGCGATCCGATCCAGGAGGTAGCCCGCATGGAGCTGCTCGACGCCATCCGGCGCCGCAAGACCACCAACGGCCCGTTCCTGCCCGAGCCGGTCTCGGAGGAGCACCAGCGCACCCTCATCGAGGCCGCCGGCCGGGCCCCGTCGCAGCTGAACAGCCAGCCGTGGCGGTTCGTGCTCATCGAGGACCGCTCGACCATCGAGGCCATCGCGCGCATCTCCGGCGAGAGCATGACCGAGGCGATGTCGAACGGCACGTTCTTCGAGCGTTACAAGCCGTACTTCCGCTTCAGCCAGGCCGAGATGGACGAGAAGCGCTCGGGCATGCTCTTCGACAAGCTGCCCTCGGCGCTGCGGCCGTTCACCTCGCAGGTGTTCACCAAGCGCGGGCAGAAGCTCATGAACACGTTCGGGGTGCCGAAGACCCTCGGCGAGGAGAACCGCAAGCTCGTCGCCGGGTCGCCGCTGCTCATGGGCGTCATGCTCGACCGGTCGGAGTACCGGCCGGGGCAGCTGTCGTCGTTCTACTCGGTGTTCAGCATGGGCGCCGCGATGGAGAACGTCTGGCTCACGACCGTCGAGCTCGGGATGGGGATCCAGTTCATCTCGTTCCCCATGGAGGTGCCGGGCCGCTGGGAGGAGATCGTCCGGCTGCTGAAGGTGCCCGACGAGCTCGAGCTCATGGCCGTGTACCGGCTCGGCTACGTGCCCGTCGAGCAGCGACGGCCCGCGATCGACTGGGTCAGCCACGAGCGCAAGCTGCCCTCGCAGGTGGTGTACCGCGAGACGTGCGACACCGCGCAGACCGGGTGGGACGAGCCGCTCCACCGGCCCGCCGGGTCGTAGCGCGCACGGCCGGCGGCCCAGCCGCGGAGGACGGCGGTCAGACGGCGGCGAGGTGCGCCTCGAGGCGGTCGAGCGCGGCGAGCTGGCCCTTCACGAGGAGCGTGCGCGCCTCCGCGACATCCGCCCACCGCGCCTGGTCGACCTCGGGGAACTCGGCCGTGCGCCCCGACCGCGGCGGCCACTCCATCTCGAACGTGCCCGGTCGCAGCTCGGCGACCTCGAAGTCCGGCGCCTCGGCCGCGAACACGCGCAGCACCTTGCCCGACGACGCGCGCACGGTGCCGAGGTCGACGTAGTCGACGGATGGCGCGGGCACGCCGATCTCCTCGGCGAACTCCCGCATGGCCGCGACCCGCGGCGACTCATCGCCCTCGAGGAGCCCCTTCGGGATCGACCAGGCCTGCTCGTGCCGCTTCGCCCAGAACGGCCCGCCCATGTGCGCGACGAACACCTGGAGGGCGGGACTCCGGCGGAACAGCAGGATACCCGCGCTCGTCACCGGCACGATCGAGCCGGGCTCACTTGGGCTTGACGAACGACCACAGCGCCGCGACGGCGAGGACCCCGCCGACCGCCACGATCCCCCCGATCGCCAGCCAGAGCACCGTCTCGATGTCGATGTCCATCCGCACCTCCCCGTGTGTGCGCCCCATTCTGCCGGGCCGGGCACGCGCCGGGCCAGCCCCGATTTCGCCGCCGCAGGTTGCCGCCGCGGCATCCGTCACTACGCTCGAAGCAACCGACGGAGGGGGACGGACGGATGACGAAGGTGCTGGTCATCGGAGGGCACGGGCGGGTCGCACTGCAGGTCGAGCGACTGCTGGCCGGCCGGGGCGACGAGGTGGACGCGGTGATCCGCAACCCCGAGCACGCCGAGGACGTCGCGGCGACCGGGGCGAACCCGGTGGTGGCGGATGTCGAGACGCTCGACGTCGACGCGCTCGCCGAGCTCATCGCCGGGCACGACGCGGTCGTGTGGTCGGCGGGCGCCGGCGGCGGCAACCCCGAGCGCACGCGGGCGGTCGACCACGACGCCGCGGTGCGGTCGATGGATGCCGCCGAGCGCGCGGGCGTGCGCCGCTACGTGATGGTGTCGTACTTCGGTTCCCGCGTCGACCACCGCGTGCCCGCCGACAGCGCGTTCCGCCACTACGCGGACGCGAAGGCCGACGCCGACGAGCACCTGCGCTCGACCGGGCTCGACTACACGATCCTCGGCCCGTCGACGCTCGCCGACGGCCCCGGCACGGGCCGCATCGACACGACCGGCGAGGAGAGCGGGCAGGTCGACCGCGCGGATGTCGCGGCCGTCGTGGTCGCGACGCTCGACGAGCCGGCGACGATCGGGCGCACCATCCGCTTCAACAACGGCGACACGCCCATCGCCGAGGCGCTGCGGGGCTGACCGCGCTCACTCGGTGAACGGCACGCTGCCCGCGCTGCAGTACGAGCCGGGGGAGTGCACGAGGTGCGCGATGCGCAGCTCGGCCGCGTCGTCGCCCGTGGTCTCCGGGCGAAGCGCCGGGTCGAGGTTCCACGCGAACGGCGCGGCATCCGGGTTGGCGCGGGCGTGCTCGCGCAGCGCGACGGGCAGCAGGCGCAGCCGCCGGTCGATCCACTCGGCGTCCCACGGTCCCTCGGCGAGGATCTGCTCGGCCGCGCGGAACTCGTAGTAGATCGTGCGGCGGAGCCGGTTGCCCGTCACCGCCTCGGAGCCGTGCACGACCATCACGTCATGCACGAGCACGTCGCCGGGCTCGAGCTCGACCTGGATCACGCCGGGCGCATCCCATCCGTACTCCTCCTGGAGCTGGCACACGTCGACGGGCGCGAGGTGCGAGCCGGGCGCCACCCGCAGCGCGCCCTCGCCCGCGCGCGACGCGTCGAGGTACACGTCGATGTTGAAGATGCGGTGCGTGCGCGGGTGCACGGCGTCCTGATGCCAGTCGATCGCGGCACCGTCGCCCTCGTCCTTGAACACGAGCGACTCGTACGTCGGCACGAAGTCCGGCCCGGCGAGGCTCTCGGCGATGCCGAGCACGGCAGGGCTGCCGAGCAGCTCGAGCGACGCCGACTGGCCCTTGGCGTGCAGGTAATCGACGCGGAACATGCGGCGCTCGCCGCCGCGCGTGGCCCACTGGTAGTCGGATGCCGCGGGGTCCCCCTCGTCGAGCGCGCGGCCGTCGGCGATCCAGGCGTCGGCGGCGTCCTGCAGGCGCGCGAGCGTCGCGGCGGGGATGCGCCCGCGCAGCACGAGGTAGCCGTGCTCGTCGAAGAAGCGCACCTGCTCGGGCGTCAGGTGGTGGTCGGCAGCGGATGCCGCGGCGCGGGCGGCGGGCTCGGCGATGGTCATGTCGGTCCTTCCTGTCGGCGGGTTCGCATCTCACGGTAGGTCGCAGGATCGAGCAGGTCTTCCTGCCGAATGTGCGAGGATTCCGGGATCATGAGCGACGACGTCGACGCAAGCGCACACGGAGCGAGGTCGTTCGGGCTCTCCTGCTGGCAGGGCGCGACGGCGGCCATGACGGTCGCGCACCGGCACGACGATCTCGAGCTCAACCTCTCGCCGGGCAGCCTCGACTACCTCGTCGACGGGCGCGCCGTGCACATCCCGCCACGCACGCTCGCGCTGTTCTGGGCGGCGCGCCCGCACCAGCTCCTGACCGACGCGTCGCGCGGCCTTGTCTCGTGGCTCACCGTCCCGCTCGGGACGGCGCTGGGCTGGCGGCTGCCCGGCGGGATGGTCCCGCGGCTGCTCGCGGGCGGATTCGCCCTGGTCCCCGCCGGGCCGGGGCTCGACCTCGAGGGCCGGGTCGGCGTGTGGGCCGCGGAACTCGCGGCCGGGGGCGAGGCCCGGCGTGCGGCATCCGCTGAGATCGAGGGGTTCGTGCGTCGGGCCGCGCTCGCCGCATCCGAGCCGGGAGCGGGCGAGTCGGCGGTCTCAGCCGGTGGAGGGCTGCGTCCGGACGCCGCCGCGATGGCCGCGTGGATCTCGGAGCACGCCGACGAGGAGGTGCGCGTCGACGACGTGGCACGCCAGGTGCACCTCGCGCCGCAGCACGCCATGACCGTGTTCCGCCGAGCGCTCGGGATCACGATCGGCGAGTACCTCGCGCAGTGCCGCGTGGCTCGGGCCCAGCACCTGCTGCTCACGACCGACCTCGCGGTGCCCGACGTGGGCCACGCCGCCGGGTTCCGGTCGCAGAGCCAGTTCTACGCCCGCTTCCGCGAGCGCTGCGGCGAGGCGCCCGCGGCGTACCGCCGCCGCCTGCGCCCCTGACCGCCTCCCCATGATGCTTTTCTCAGGAGCGCCGGCGGAGGATCGCGGAACGCCGCCCCGATCCGTGCGTCGGTTCCGGGATCGTGCGATCCGGCCGGGCGTGTCTCCTGAGAAACGGAGGAAGAGCGGAACGGCCGGTCAAGCGGAGTCGCGCCAGACGATCTCGCAGTCGAGGCGGCGCTCGGTCGGCGTGTCCTCGCCGCGGAGGCGGTCGAGCACGAGTTCGGCCGCGCCCGCCCCGAGGCCCGCCGCGGGCTGCCGAACGGTCGAGAGCGGCGGCGTCGTACGACGGGCCCAGGCGCTGTCGTCGAACCCCACGACTCCGACGTCCTCGGGCACCCGGCGGCCCGCCTCCTTGAGCGCCTCGATCGCGCCCGCGGCCACCGCGTCGGATGCCGCGAACACCCCGTCGAGGTCGGGCGCGCGCTCGAGCAGGCGACGCATGCCGTCGCGCCCGGCGGAGTACGAGTAGAGCGGCACGGGTTCGACGAGGGTGTCGTCGAACCGGTCGCCGAGGGCGGCGCGGAAGCCGCTCAGCCGGTCGGCGCCCGAGTCGCGGTCGAGGGCGGCGGCGATCATGCCGATGCGCGAGCGGCCGGTGGCGGCCAGTCGCTCGGTGATCGCGCTCGCCGCGCCGCGGTTGTCGATCACGACGAATGACGCCGTGCTGGCGGCGCCCGGCGGATGGCCGACGTACGCCGCGGGCAGCTGCAGGCGCTCGACGACGCGCGTGATCGGGTCGTCGGCGCGCGCGGAGACGATGACGACGCCGTCGACGAGGCCGCCCGAGAGGTAGCGCGCGACGCGCTCGGTGTCGCGTTCGGTGTCGACGATGAGCACGGCCATCTGGTGGTCGGCCTCGGACAGTCGCGCGTTCGCGCCGAGCAGGATCTCGCCGATGTTGGGGTCCTCGACGAAGAGCGAGTGCGGCTCGTGGACGATGAAGCCGACGGCCTGCGTGCGCTGCATCACGAGGTTGCGCGCCGCGGTGTTCGGCACGTAGCCGACCTTGGCGATGGCCGCCTCGATGGCTTCGCGCGCAGCGGCGGAGACGTAGCGCTCGCCGTTGACGTAGCGGCTCACGGTGCCGCGGGAGACGCCGGCCTCGAGGGCCACGTCGTGCACCGTGGCGCGCTTCGCGCGGGCCCGCTTCGTCGTCATGCGACTCACTGTAGCGGCGGCGGGGTGTTGACACGGATGCCGCGCGGTGCCATTCTGTGTACGTTCACAGAAATCGCGAGGCCCACACGCTCACGCGAAACTGTGCACGTTCACAGGTTCAATGACGATCACCGGGAGCACCGTGGACCACCACGCGACGACGCTGGCGCCGATCCCGCCGCAGCAGGCCGAGCCTGCACCCGCCGCCGCCCGCCCCCGCTTCCAGCACCAGGGCATCGCCTTCGGTTGCGACTACAACCCCGAGCAGTGGGACCCGGCCGTCTGGCGCGAGGACGTCGCGCTCATGCGCGAGGCCGGCGTCGACCTGGTCGCCATCAACATCTTCGGCTGGGCCGCGCTGCAGGGCCCGGACGGCGCCTTCGACTTCTCCGCGCTCGACGAGGTCGTCGACCTCCTCCACGAGGCCGGCATCCGCATCAACCTCGGCACCGGCACCTCCTCGCCGCCCCCGTGGCTCACCACGCGGCACCCCGAGATCCTGCCCGTCGTCGAGGACGGCACCACGCGGTTCCCCGGCGGCCGCCAGGCCTGGTGCCCGAGCTCGCCCGTGTTCCGCCGTGCGGCACTGGAGCTCGTCGACGGGGTCGCCGAGCGCTACGGCCGGCACCCCGCGGTCGCCCTGTGGCACGTGTCGAACGAGCTCGGCTGCCACAACGCGCTCTGCCACTGCGACGAGAGCACGCGCGCCTTCCGGCGCTGGCTCCGCGCGCGGTACGGCACGATCGCCGAGCTGAACCGCGCCTGGGGCACGAGCTTCTGGAGCCAGCGGTACGCCGACTGGGACGAGATCCTCACCCCCAAGCTCACCCTCTCCAGCCGCAACCCGGGGCAGGTGCTCGACTTCCACCGGTTCTCGTCCGAGCAACTGCTCGACCACTACCGGGCCGAGGCCGCCGTCATCCGTCGCCGCAGCGACCTGCCCATCACGACGAACTTCATGGTCACCGCGCACATCCGGAACCTCGACTACTGGTCGTGGGCACCTGACATGGACGTCATCGCGAACGACCACTACCTCGACCACCGCCTCGGCGAGCCGCGCACCGAACTCGCGTTCGCCGCCGACCTCACCCGCGGCCTCGCGGGCGGCGAGCCCTGGCTGCTCATGGAGCACTCCACCGGATCGGTCAACTGGCAGCCCGTGAACCTCGCGAAGGAACCCGGCCAGCTGCTGCGGAACTCGCTCGCCCACGTCGCGCGCGGTGCCGACGGCGTCTGCTTCTTCCAGTGGAGGGCCTCGCTGCAGGGTTCCGAGAAGTTCCACTCCGCGCTGGTGCCGCACGCTGGCACCGACTCCGCCCTCTGGCGCGAGGTCGTCGAGCTCGGCCGCATCGTGGGCGCGCTCGACGAGGTCGCGGGCACGCGCGTGCAGGCCGACGTCGCGCTCCTGTTCTCGTGGGAGTCGTGGTGGGCCTCCGACGCCGAGACCCGGCCGACCCACGCCATCGAGTACCTCGACCAGGTGCACGCGCTGTACGGTGCGCTGCACGACCTCGGCGTGAGCGTCGACGTGGTCCGCCCCGGCGCCGACCTCAGCGGGTACCGCCTCGTCGTCGTCCCGGGCCTCTACCTCGTCGGCGACGAGGACGCCGCCGCGCTCGACGCGGCCGTGGCATCCGGCACCCACGTGCTCGTCACGTTCTACAGCGGCATCGTCGACGAGCACGACCGGGTGCGGCCCGGCGGGTACCCCGGCGCCTGGCGCGACCTGCTCGGCATCCGCGTCGAGGAGTTCACGCCCGTGCTCCCCGGCACGCCGCTCGTCCTCGAGTCCGGCGCGGCCGCCTCGCTGTGGGCCGAGCGGGTCGAGGCGACGGATGCCGCGGTGCTCGACCGCTTCGCCGACGGCCCCGCTGCCGGCCGCCCCGCCGTGACCCGCCGCGCCGGCAGCGCCGGCGCGGGCGACGCGTGGTACCTCGCCACGCTGCTCGAGCGCGACGACCTGCTCGACCTCGTCGGCCGGGTCGTGGAAGGTGCCGGCGCGGCATCCGCCCCCGCCGCCGGCGCCGACGTCGAGATCACGCGGCGCACCGCCGAAGGTCGGGCGTACACCTTCGTCGTGAACCACGGCGCCGACGCCGTCGAGGTCGACGTGCGCGGCACCGAACTCGTGACCGGAACCGTCGCGGACGGGCCCTTCGCGGTGCCCGCCGGCGCGGTCCGGGTGATCAGAGAGGAGGACGCGGAATGACCGCATCCGCCACCCCAGCGACCGCGGCGCGACTGTCCGCCGAGGAGGGACGCGGCCGCCGGACGCCGACGCGCCGACGGCGCGTGCAGCACCCGTGGGCGATCGTCGCCTTCGTCGGGCCGTTCGCGGCGATGTTCGTGCTGTTCTACCTCATCCCCATCGGCGTGGCCGTCTGGCAGTCGCTGCTCGTCGTCGAGCGCGAGGGCACGTACGGCGCCGCGACCGAGGTCTTCGGCGGGCTCCGCCAGTACGAGCTGGTCTTCCAGAACGAGGCGTTCTGGACGTCTGTCGGCCGCGTGCTGCTCTTCGGCATCGTGCAGGTGCCCGTCATGCTCGCCCTCGCGCTGCTGTTCGCGCTCCTGCTCGACTCGCCGCTCATCCGCGGCAAGAAGTTCTTCCGGCTCGCGTTCTTCGCGCCGTACGCCGTCCCCGGCGTCATCGCGGCCATCATGTGGGGCTTCCTGTACTCGCCGAACCTGTCGCCGTTCCAGGCGCTCACGAGCCAGGTCAACCTGCTCTCGGCCGACTTCGTGCTGTGGGCCATCGCGAACGTCGTCACCTGGGTGTTCGTCGGCTACAACATGCTCATCATCTACTCGACGCTGCTCGCCATCCCGCAGGAGATCTACGAGGCGGCGCGGATCGACGGCGCGGGCCAGGCGCGCATCGCCTGGTCGATCAAGATCCCGCTCGTCCGTCCCGCGCTCGTGCTCACGGCCGTGCTGTCGATCATCGGCACGCTCCAGCTGCTCGCCGAGCCGCAGACGTTCCGGTCGTTCAGCTCGGCCGTGACGAGCACGTACACGCCGAACATGACGATCTACGCGACCAGCTCGATCCCGAACGTCTCGCTCGCCGCGGCCTTCTCGGTCGTGCTCGCGCTCGCCACGTTCATCCTCTCGTTCACGTTCCTGCGACTCACCCGACGGAAGGGAGCGGACGCATGAGCACCGCGATCGGCCCCGACGCGACCTCGGCCATGCCGGCGGTCAACCCGCGCGGCGTCGACCGCCACGGCGACATGCCGTCGGTCGGTCGCGGCCCCCGGGAGAGCATCCTCTCGCGCACCGGCGCCATGCTCGTCATGGCCGTGTTCACGCTGTACTTCCTCGTGCCGATCTGGTGGCTGCTCGTCGCCTCGACGAAGAGCCGCGGCGACCTGTTCAGCACCAACCCGCTCTGGTTCGCCGACTTCCGGCTGTTCGAGAACATCGGCGCCCTCCTCGCCCACCGCGACGGGGTCTACCTCAAGTGGATCCTCAACAGCCTCCTGTACGCGGGCCTCGGCGCCGTCGTCGCGACGATCCTCGCGGCGATGTGCGGCTACGCCCTGGCGAAGTACCGCTTCCCCGGGCGCGAGACGATCTTCAACATCGTGCTCGGCGGCGTCCTCGTGCCCGCCACCGCGCTCGCCCTCCCGCTGTTCCTGCTGTTCAGCCGCGTGCAGCTCACCGACACGTTCTGGGCGGTGTTCCTCCCGAGCGTCGTGAGCCCGTTCGGCGTGTACCTGTCGCGCGTGTTCGCCGAGGCATCCGTGCCCGACGAACTGCTCGAAGCGAGCCGGCTGGATGGCGCGGGGGAGATCCGCACGTTCTTCACCGTCTCGATCCGCCTCATGTTCCCGGCGCTCATCACGGTGTTCCTGTTCCAGTTCGTGACCATCTGGAACAACTTCTTCCTGCCGCTCATCATGCTGCGCAGCGAGGAGCTGTTCCCCGTCACCTACGGCCTCTACGCCTGGAACTCCACGGTCAACCAGTTCCCCGAACTGCGCACGTACGTGCTCGTCGGATCGCTGCTGTCGATCATCCCCCTGATCATCACCTTCCTGCTGCTTCAGCGCTACTGGCGCACGGGCCTCGGCACCGGAGCCCTGAAGTAGAGCCCGCCCGGGGCATCCGGGCACCAACCCCACACCGAGAAGAGGAAACCATGCGTCACACGAAACGAGCGGTCACCGCAGCCCTGCTCACCTCCGCCGCGCTCGCCCTGACCGGGTGCGCCGCGGGCGGCGCGAGCTCCGGGGGCGGCGGCGGCGACGCCGCGGCATCCTGCGAGCCCGCGGGCGAGGACGTCACGCTCACCTTCACCAGCTGGATCCCCGGCATCGAGGACGCCGTCGCGATCTGGAACGAGGAGAACCCCGACATCCAGGTCGAGGTGCAGACCGGCCCCTCGGGCAACGCCGGCACCTACCAGAACTTCTTCAACCAGCTCGAGGCGGGCAACGCCCCCGACCTCGGCCAGATCGAGTACGACGCGCTGCCGAACTTCCGCGTGCAGGACGGCCTCGTGAACCTCGGCGCCTGCGAGGACGTGCTCGCCGCCGAGGACCAGTTCCTCGACTGGACCTGGGGCCAGGTCACCCTCGGCACCGAGGACGAGGTCTACGGCATCCCGCAGGACCAGGGCCCCATGGCCCTGTTCTACCGCAGCGACCTCTTCGAGCAGGCCGGCATCGAGGTGCCGACCACGTGGGAGGAGTACCGCGAGGCGGCCGTGACGATCCGCGAGCAGGGCGGCTACATCACCAACTTCTCGCAGACCGACATCAACCAGTTCGCCGGCTTCGTCTGGCAGGCGGGCGGCCAGTGGTTCGCCAACGACGGTGACGCGTGGACGGTCGAGCTCACGAGCGACGAGTCGATGACGGTCGCCGAGTACTGGCAGGACCTCATCGAGAACGACCTCGTCTCGACCTACCCGGCCTGGACCGACGAGTGGAACAACGCCTACAACTCGGGCGAGGTCTGGACCTGGAACTCGGCCGTCTGGGGCGCCAACTCGATCCTGTCGGGCGCGCCGGACACGGCGGGCAACTGGTCGGTCGCGCTCGCGCCGCAGTGGAACGAGGGCGACGCGGTCGCCGGCAACTGGGGCGGCTCGTCGATCGCCGTCTTCAACGGCACCGACCACCTCTACGAGGCGGCGAAGTTCGCGCTGTGGCTGAACACCTCGGAGGAGGCGCTCACCTCGCTCAACGAGACCGCGCAGATCTACCCCGCCACCGAGGCGGGGCTCGACCTGCCCGTGCTGAAGGAGGGCGTCGAGTTCTACGGCGGCCAGCCCATCTACGACGTGTTCGCCGAGGCGGCGGCGCAGGTCAGCCCGGACTTCGTCTGGGGTCCGACGATGACGCAGACCTACGCTGACGTCTCCGACGGGTTCAAGGCCGCCGCATCCGGCAGCAGCACCCTGATGGAGGCCCTCGAGAAGGGCCAGGAGTCGACCATCAAGGCGCTCGAGGCCCAGTCCATCCCGGTCGCGGAGTAACGCCCGCCCGAGTGCAGCCCGTGCCGCGGACGTCCCTCCCCCCAGGACGCCCGCGGCACGGGCCTGCGGCTGCGGTCGCGCGCCATCCGTGCGAGCATCGGGACATGGCGAACGGGAGGACGGCGTGACGTACGCGATCCCCGGCAGCACGCCCGACGGGGGCGGCCCCATCGGCGAGACGTACGGCGCCGCGCTCGTGCGCATCGGCGACGAATCGCTCGTGGTCGACGCGCTCCGCGGCATCCGCTTCACCGGCTGGGTCGCCCCGGCCGAGTCGGGCTGGGTCGTCGCGCTCGGCGACCCCGGTGACGGCACCGTGGCGACGGCCCGCAGCGGCGTCCTCGAGGTGGGGGCGGCGCTCGCGGCGGCGCTGCACACCGTGGTGGTCGTCGCGCGCGTGCGGCTCGACCGGCAGCTCGTGCTCGCGGCCTTCCGCGGCACCGACGAGCTCGGGCGCTACTCGAGCGACCCGTCGCGAGAACCGGGCGCCGACGACGAGGTGCTCGCCGAGCCGTTCGGCGTCGAGCACGCCGAGGCGTTCGCCGAGGCGGTGGGGCGAGCGGATGCCGCGGAGGAGCTCGCCGAGGTGCTCGGCGAGGAGCTCGACACCGACAGCGTCTACGAGTCGGAGCGGCTGGCTCGCGTGCTCGGCCTGCTCGGCCTGCCGCGGTGGATCGTGGCCGCCGGCGCGCTCCCGCGCGACCTGCCCACCGGCCCGCCCACGAAGGACCTCGTGCGGCTCGGCGCGGGCGCGACCGGCGCGAAGGGCGTCGTGCAGGGGCGTGCGGCGGCCGCGGCGCGACGACGGATGCCGCCGCCTCCGGCGATCGCCGAGCCGCCGCGGGCCGACGACCTCGGCATCGACCCCTGGCTGCTCTGACCGGCGACCTCGATTCCGGCGCGACGCGCGCATCGGGTCTGGTCGCGCGTCGCCCCGCGGAGTAGCATCGCCCGCACCTGCCGGTCGACACCACCTCAGGAGGTCACCATGAGCATGACCCTCGACGAACTGCCCGCCGTCGCCGAATGCTCGGTGACCGGGTGCTCGTACAACGACCACTCGAGCTGCCACGCCGCCGCGGTCACCATCGCGGGCTCGGTGGGCGACGCCGAGTGCGCCACGTTCATCCCGCTCGGCACGAAGGGCGGGCTCGACAAGGTGATCTCCCACGTCGGCGCGTGCCAGCGGTCGGAGTGCGTGCACAACGACTCGCTGGAGTGCACCGCGACGGCCGTGCGCGTGGGGCCCGGTGCGGTCGATGCGGACTGCCTGACGTACGAGCCCCGCTGACCCGACGGGGGCGCGAGGCCGCGGGCGTTCTGCTGTGAGCGGATCGACCTGTCGCCGGAGCCGGGGCGTGCGTAGCCTCGGCACATGGGCAGGCTGATCGAGTTCCCGCAGGCCGAACCGTCGCGCGCCGCGCGGCCGCTGTGGCGGCACGTGCTCGGCGAGGTGCTCCGCCGCGAACGCCTGGACCAGGACCGGATCCTCACCGAGGTCGCGGCGACCGCGGGCGTCTCGCCGCAGTACCTGTCGGAGGTCGAACGCGGCCGCAAGGAGGCCTCGTCGGAGGTCCTCGGTGCCGTCGCCGACGCGCTCGGGCTCGAGCTCGCCGACGTCGTCGGCCGGGTCGCGGGGCGCCTCGGCGCTCGCAACCCCGCGCGGGCCGACACGGGTTCGCCCGCGCCGGTGTCCGCTCCGCCGATCGCCGGACCCGCCCACGACGTCCACGTCCCCGCGCCGCTCCCCAGAACCGCCCACGACATCCTCGCCCCCGCGCCGACGCCGTCGGCCGGCGTCGCCGACGTCTTCCTCCTGGCCGCCTGACCCGCGGGCCGTCGGCCCCCCATTCGCCACCCGCCCCCCGTCGCTCCGCGAGATGACACGAATCGTCCGCGCGAGCCGGTCGAGCAGCCGTTCGCGTCATCTCGCGGCCCGGGCGGGGCGGGACGGGCGGGGAGGGGGGCGGGCGAGGTCAGCGGTGGGTGAGGGCCGCGACGGCCTGGGCGGCGAGCACCTGGTCGGCGAGGCCGTAGTCGACCGCGGCGTGCGCGGGCAGGATCAGGTCGCGGTCGGTGTCGGTGCGGATCGCCTCGACCGGGCGGCCGGTGTCGGCGGCGAGCGCCGCCTCGAGTTCTCCGCGCACGCGCAGCACCTCGTCGGCGTGCAGGATCAGGTCGGGCACGGCTCCGCGGCCCTGCGTCGACGGCTGGTGCAGCGTCACGGTGCTGTGCGGCAGCATCGAGCGCCGCCCGCGGGCACCGCCCGCGAGGAGCACGGCGGCGGGCCCGCCGGCGCGGCCGACGCACGTGGTCGCGACCTCCGGCCGGATGTGCTGCATCGTGTCGTACACCGCGAGCGCGGCGCTCGGCGACCCGCCGGGGGAGTTCACGTAGAGGCTGATCGGCGCTTCGCTCGAGTCGGACGCGAGGTGGAGGAACTGCGCGATGAGCACGTTCGCGACGCCGTCGTCGATCTCGGTGCCGAGGTAGACGATCCGCTCGGAGAGCAGTCGGCTGTACACGTCGAGCGACCGCTCGACGCCGCCGCGCTTCTCGACGACGTACGGGATCGTGTAGCTGGTCATGCGGGCACCCCCAGTCCGGCGACGGCGCGCGGTTCGAGTGGGAAGAGCTCGTCGAACCGCTCGGTGACGTGGTCGATGAATCCGTACTCCATGGCCCGGTCGGCCGTGTACCACCGGTCGCGCAGCGAGTCCTGCGCGATCCGCTCGACGGTCTGGCCGGTGTAGCGCGCAATGAGCCCGAGGACGGTGTCGCGTGTGTGGCGCAGGTCGTCGGCCTGCAGCTCGATGTCCACCGCCGTGCCGCCGATGCCCGCGGATCCCTGGTGGAGCAGGATCCGCGAGTGCGGCAGGGCGGCGCGCTTGCCGGGGGTGCCGGCCGTGAGGAGGAACTGCCCGGCGCTCGCGGCCATGCCGACGGCGATGGTCGCGACGTCGTTCGGGATGGCGCGCATCACGTCGTGGATCGCGAGCATCGCCGGCACCGAGCCGCCGGGCGAGTTGATCCAGAAGCGGATGTCGCGGCGCGCGTCGTCGGCGGCGAGCGCGACGAGCTGGGCGCAGATGCGGTTGCCGCCGGCCTGGTCGAGCTCGTCGCCGAGCACGATGATGCGCTCGTGGAAGAGCCGCCGGGTGAGTTCGGCGTCGATGGGCTGGACGGGTGGGGTCTCTCGATCGCTCATGCGGTCCAGCCTGCGCGTCGAGCGGATGCCGCGGGGCGGATGCTGCCGCGGGCAGATCTGCCCTCGGCGGAGGCGCCGGGAGGTGGTGCCGGCCGCGGGTCAGCCGGCGCGCGCGATCGCGGGGCCCTCGCTGAACTGGCAGGCGGTCGCGGTGAGCCGCTCGTCGGGATCGAGGCGCGTGAGGACGGCGCCGGCGATGTCGTAGAGCTGCTGGAGCTGCTCGGGCGTGAGCGCATCGAGCACGTTGCGGCGGACGGTCTCGACGTGGCCGGGCGCGGCGTCGTCGATGAGTCGCATGCCGGCGTCGGTGATGGTGGCGTTGGTCGCGCGGCGGTCCTCGGGGCAGGGGAAGCGGCGGATGAGCCCGCGGTCCTCGAGGCGGCGCGCGACGTGGGAGAGTCGGGGGAGCGTGGCGTTGGTGCGCGCGGCGAGCGCGGTCATGCGCATGGTGCGGTCGGGGGCGGCGGCGAGCGCCATGAGCGCGACGTACTCGAAGTGGGTGATCTGCGCGTCGCGGAGCAGCTGGGCGTCGAGGGCGCCGGGCAGCAGTTCGGTGAGGGCGACGAGGCGAACCCAAGCGGCCGATTCCTCGGTGCTGAGCCAGCGGGTTTCATCCGTCATGCCCTCATTCTCGCACACTTGGTTGACGCGACAACTGATCGGAGCTACGGTGTTGGTTGTCGATACAAGTAATCGCGTCATCCGACGCGGAGAGGAATCTCATGACGACGGTCAGCATCATCGGAAACGGCAACATGGGCACCGCCATCGGCGGCATCGTGGCGGCGGGCGGGAACACCGTCGAGTACGTCGGCCGCGACGAAGGAGCGCAGGTCACGGGCGACATCGTGATCCTCGCCGTGCCCTACCCCTCGGTCGCCGCGATCGTCGAGGCGCGCCGCGAGCAGCTCGCGGGCAAGGTCGTCGTCGACATCACCAACCCGCTGGACTTCGCGACCTTCGACTCGCTCGTCGTGCCGGCCGACTCGTCGGCCGCCGCCGAGCTCGCCGCGGCGCTGCCCGACTCGCGCGTCCTCAAGGCCTTCAACACCAACTTCGCCGCGACCCTCGCCGCGAAGACCGTGGGCGGCGCGCAGCCGACCACCGTGCTCGTCGCGGGCGACGACGACCTCGCCAAGCAGGCGCTCCTCGACGTCGTGCGCGCCGGCGGTCTGAATGCGGTCGACGCCGGCTCGCTCGCCCGCGCGCGCGAGCTCGAGTCGGTCGGCTTCCTGCAGCTCACGCTCGCGGTGCAGGAGAAGGTCGGCTGGAACGCGGGCGTCGCGCTCGTCGCCTGACCGGCGACCGCTGCCGTCTGACGCGCCCCGAGCCGCCAGGCCCGGGGCGCGTCGGCATGTCGAGGTGTCAACCCGTTGACGCGCCGCGCCCGCGCGAGGAGCGTGGAACCCGTAGCAACCACAGGAGGTGCAGTGGGATGAACGATCCCCTCAACCCGTGGGAGAGCCGGGATCGGCTCGGCCCTGCGGGCGACCTCAACGAGAAGACGCCGGATCTCACCGGCGCGATCAACACCATCAGCGGAGGACGCATGAGCGACACGGGCGGCACCATCGGCGGGACGAGCGGCGGGCACGGTGACGCGATGCTCGACTCGGACACGGCCGACCGCGAGGCGCGCGACGCCGAGCAGACCGCCGCGGGCGGCGTCGGCGACACCGGACCCGAGCCGAAGCCGAGCGACCGCGGCACCGACGCGAACGACCTCGAGGCCGACAACGCGGTCGAGCAGGAGACGATCGAGACCCTCGACCCCGAGAACCCGCCTGCCTGAGCCGGCCGGTGTCCGGAGCACGTGCTGGGTGCGGGCCGAACGGCCCGCGCCCCGCGCCGGTCCCGGGATAGCGTGACGCCGTGGACTGGGCCGACTGGTTCTCGTGGTTCGACGCGCGCGACGCCGACCTCGCGCGCGAGGTCCTCCAGCGCGGCATCGCGGCGCTCTTCCTCGTCGCGTTCCTGTCGACGCTGAACCAGTTCCGCCCGCTCCTCGGCGAACGCGGCCTGCTCCCCGTGCCCGAGCTCCTCGAGGCGGTGCGCGGCGCCGAGCAGCGTGCCCGCGACCGCGAGGAGCGCGCCGGGCGGCCGGTGGGGTTCCTCCGGCGTACGCGGCGACTCGGCTACCTCGGTCCCACGATCTTCCGTCGCTGGGGTTACCGCGACGCGAGGCTCGTCGCCGTGTGCGCGACGGGCATGGTGCTCGCGGCATCCGTCGTCGTCGGCCTGCCCCAGCTCGGCCCGCCGTGGGTGCCGATGCTCGTGTTCCTCGCGCTGTGGGCGCTGTACCTGTCGATCGTGAGCGTCGGGCAGACGTTCTACGGCTTCGGCTGGGAGATGCTGCTGTGCGAGGCCGGGTTCCTCGTCGCGTTCCTCGGGTCGCGCGAGGTGCCGCCGCCGCTGCCGACGATCGTGCTCGTGTGGTGGCTCGTGTTCCGCCTCGAGTTCGGCGCCGGCATGATCAAGATCCGCGGCGGCCGCGAGTGGCGCGACCTCACGGCGCTCATGTACCACCACGAGACCCAGCCCATGCCCGGGCCGCTGAGCCGCCGGGCCCACCTGCTGCCCGCGTGGTTCCACCGGTTCGAGGTGCTCGGCAACCACGCCGCGCAGCTCGTCGTGCCGTTCCTGCTGTTCGCGCCGCAGCCGATCCGCACGATCGCGGCGGCGATCATCATCGCCACGCAGCTCTGGCTCGTGGTCACGGGCAACTTCGCCTGGCTCAACTGGATCACCATCGTCCTCGCGTTCGGCGCGGTGGGCGACGAGGCCGTGCAGTGGCTGCTGCCGTGGCTGCCGCTCGACGCGATCCAGACGACGGCGGATGCCACGAGCCCGCCGTGGTGGATCGCGATCGTGCTCGCGGTCGCCGTGCTGATCGTCTGGCTCAGCCGGCATCCGCTCATGAACCTCTTCTCCAAGCGGCAGCTGATGAACGCGAGCTTCGACCGGTTCATGCTGGTCAACGCGTACGGCGCCTTCGGCACGGTCACGAAGGAGCGCGTGGAGATCATCGTCGAGGGCACCGTCGACGACCCGCGCGACCGGGACGCGGAGTGGCGCGAGTACGGCTTCAAGGGCAAGCCCGGCGACCCGGCGCGCATCCCGCGGCAGTTCGCGCCGTACCACCTGCGGCTCGACTGGCTCATGTGGTTCCTGCCGCTCGGGCGCATCCACGAGGTGTGGTTCCTGCGGTTCCTCGAGAAGCTCCTCGAAGCGGATGCCGCGACGCTGCGGCTGCTCGCCCACGACCCGTTCGACGGCGAGCGGCCGCGCGCGGTGCGGGCCCGCACGGAGCTGTTCACGTTCGCCACCCGCGAGGAGCACCGGCGCACGGGACACGTGTGGATGCGGCATCCGCTGGGCACCGCGATCCCGCCGATCGCGCTGGGCGAGGTCGATACGCGCTGAGGGGCTCGCGTGGGCGAGAATGTCCGCCATGGACTTCTCACTCGAGTTCACGCCCGATCTGCTGGCCGTGTTCCTCACCCTGTTCGTGCTCGAGGTCGTGCTCGGCGTCGACAACGTCATCTTCATCTCGATCCTCGCCGCCAAGCTGCCCGTCGAGCAGCAGGCGAAGGCCCGCAACCTCGGCCTCACCCTGGCGATGCTCATGCGCGTCGGCCTGGTGTTCGCCGCCGGCTGGGTCATCTCGCTGAAGGAGGAGCTGTTCACCCTCTTCGGCATGGGCTTCTCGGGTCGCGACGTCATCCTCATCGCGGGCGGCCTCTTCCTCGTCTACAAGGCGGTCACCGAGATCCACCACAAGCTCGAGGGGGCCGAGGAGCACACGACCGGCGCGGGCACCGCGACGTTCGGCGCCGTCATCGCGCAGATCCTCGTGCTCGACATCGTCTTCTCGCTCGACTCGGTCATCACCGCGGTGGGCATGACCGAGAACATGATCGTGATCATCACCGTGGTGGTGCTGTCGTTCGGCATCATGCTCTTCGCGGCGCGCTACATCTTCGCGTTCGTCAACAAGCACCCGACGGTGAAGATGCTGGCGCTGTCGTTCCTGCTGCTGATCGGCGTGTTCCTGATCGCCGACGGCTTCGGCTTCAAGATCGACAAGGCGCTCATCTACGTGCCGATGGCGTTCGCGATCTTCGTCGAGGTGCTGAACCTCGCCGCCGCCGCCCGCAAGCGCAAGCGCGCCGAGGCGAAGCCGACCGAGCCCGTGCACCTGCACCAGCAGTACGTCGACGACACCGGCACCGTCAAGGAGGTCCAGCCGGTCGAGCGCTGAGCCGACCGACCGCGCTCGTCGAGGGGCGGATGCCGCGTGGCATCCGCCCCTCGCTCATTCGCCGCGCAGGTAGGCCAGCTGCGCGCGAACGGATGCCTCGGCGGCGAACCGCACGCCCGCGTCGACGTCGCCGTACACGAGGTCGGTCACGGCCTCGGCGGACGCCTCGGCGCCGACGCGGGCGAGGGCGTCGCGGACCTGGTCCAGTCGCTCGGCGCGGTGCGCGAGGTACGCGTCGCAGATCGCGGCGAGGTCGGGAAGCGCCGGACCGTGCCCGGGGAGGACCGCGACGGGGCCGCCGGCGGCGCCGATCGCGCGCAGGCGCCGGAGGGCGTCGAGGTACGGACCGAGCGCGCCGTCGGGGTGGGCGATGATCGTCGTGCCGCGGCCGAGGACGGTGTCGCCGGTCAGGACCGCGACCGGCTCGGGTGCGTCGCCGCGGCGCAACGCGAAGCACGCGGAGTCGGCCGTGTGGCCGGGCGTCGCGAGCACCTCGAGGTCGACGCCCCCGGCCGTGAGGCGCTCGCCGTCGACGAGCGGTTCGGCGCCGCGGCACCACTCGTCGGACATCGCGCGGACGGGCGCGCCGGTGAGCTCGGCGAACGCGTCGACCGCCTCGGTGTGGTCCGGGTGGCGGTGGGTGATGAGCACGAGCTCGACGCCGCCCTCGGCGAGGCGCTCGAGGTGCGCGGCATCCGTCGGCCCCGGATCGACGACGACGGACCCGCGCGCGTGCGCGCCCCGGAGCACCCACGAGTTGGTGCCGTCGAGCGTCATCGGGCCCGGATTGGGCGCCCGGACGAGCGTCGCCTCGACGGGCGGTCGGGCGTCGGCGGGCTGCGTGGCGTCGGCGGTGTCGGGCACGCTCGGCAGTGTACCCGCGGGCTAGGCTGGCCGGCATGGATGCCTCCGCCGCCACCGTCGTGCTGCTCCGCGACGGCGCCGAGGGCGTCGAGGTGCTGCTGGCCGAGCGCCCGAGCGACCGGGGATCGTTCGCCGGGGCGTGGGTGTTCCCCGGCGGCGCGGTCGACGAAGCGGATGCCGCGGGCGACCCGATCGACTCCGAGCCCGCCGCGCGGCGCGCCGCCGTCCGCGAGACCCTCGAGGAGGTCGGGCTCGGCCTCGACCCCGACGAACTCGTGGCGTTCGCGCTGTGGAGCCCGCCGGAGGGCGTGCCCAAGCGGCTGCGGACCCGCTTCTTCGCCGCGCGCGCCCCGGAGGGCGAGCATGCGCTCGCCGCCGACGAGCTCGTGGCTGCCGCGTGGCTGCGGCCGGAGGCGGCGCTCGACCGGCACGCCGCGGGCACGATGACGCTGTACCCGCCGACGTGGGTCACGCTGCACGGGCTCAGCGGTGCGTCATCCGTCGACTCCGTGCTCGCGGCGCTGCGCCAGGGCGGTGAGCAGGTGTACGTCGGCCGGTTCGGCGAGGACCGCCGGGTGCTCTACTGGCGCGAGGACGCCGCGTTCGCGGACGAGACGGCGGCGGGGGATAGCGGACCCCGGCACCGCCTGGTCATGCGCGGGCTGCCGTGGGAGTACCAGCGCTCGTTCTGAGCCGCTCCGCCCCATCCGCCGTCGATTCCTAGACTGTCTAGTATCGAGTTCGTGTAGGCTTGAAGAATGGCTGACGAGCGATCTTCGGGGTACTGGTATTCCGACGATCGGACCCGCCGGGGCGTGGCCGTCCTGAATGCACTGCGCGACTACCGCGCCGCCGAGGCCGCCATGCGCCGTCGGACCCGATCCGCGATGCGGATGGGCGAGACCGACCTGCTCGCCATCCGCTTCCTCCTCAAGCGCGAGGGGGAGGGCCGTACCGTGAGCCCGAAGGACCTGGCCGCGCACCTCGGCATCTCCTCGGCGTCGACGACCGTCCTCATCGACCGGCTCGTCCGCTCGGGGCACGTCGAGCGACGGCCCCATCCCACCGACCGGCGTGCGCTGGTCATCGCGCCCACCATCGCGAGCGACGACGAGGTCCGCGCGACGCTCGGCGAGATGCACCGCCGCATGATCGAGGTGGCCGAAGGGCTCGAGGCCGAGCAGGCCGGCACGGTGCTCTACTTCCTCGAGCGCATGCGCGACGCCGTCGACAGCGTGAGCGAGCAGGCCGCCGTCGAGGTGCCCCGCGAGCCCGACTCCGGTGCCACCGTCTCGCCGATCGAGAGCGCCCGCTCCGCCTCCTGACGGCGCTTCGCCGACGCACACCGGTTCCCGGGAGTCAAGCCCGGTCGGGCAGGTTTGCCCCGTGTATCCGAATTCGGAAGAATCTAGTGAAGTGTCGTTCCACAATAAAGCTAGCTAGATAAACTAGCTACACGCCTCGAGACCATCGCCGGCGTGGAGTCGGTCCCCAGCAGGCCGAAGAGAAGAGGCCGCAATGAGCGAGGCGTCACCCCCTGGTCAGCCGCGCCACGCCGGGCCGCGAGGAATCGACGGCGTCGGTGTCCGAACCGATCCCACCCTCCGCGGTGAGCACGGATCCCGGACGGACCCGTCGCTCCAGACGGACCCGTCCCGCCGGACGGATCCCCGCGCGATGCCATACGTGCCGGCGCCCACGCAGACGCCGATCCCCACGGCCGCCGAGGAGTACGCGGCGCAGGCCGCGCCCTACGGCGCCGAGGACCACTCCACCCCGCGGTACGAGTTCCTCGAGCACATCGGCTCGGGCGGCATGGCCGACGTCTACCGCGCCCGCGACAACGAGCTCGGGCGGCACGTCGCCATCAAGCTGTTCCGCGAGAGCGACGAGACGGTCGCCGACCGGCAGCGCCGCGAACGAGAGATCCATCTCCTCAGCGGACTCACGCACGTCGGGCTCGTCCCGGTCTACGACGCGGGCATCCTGATCCACGCGGGCGTCGAGCGGCGCTACATCGTCATGGAGCTCGTCGAGGGACTCTCGCTCGCGCACCAGCTCGCCGACGGTCCGCTGAAGCCCCGCCAGGTCGCCGACATCGGCGCGCAGGTCGCCGACGTGCTGAGCTACGTCCACGGGCAGGGCGTCATCCACCGCGACATCAAGCCCGAGAACATCCTCGTGAGCGAGGTGCCGACCTTCGGCTACACCCTGCTCACCCGGCTCGCCGACTTCGGCGTCGCGCAGTTCGTCGACGGCACCCGGCTCACCGGCCACGGCACGATCATGGGCACCGCCGCCTACATCTCGCCCGAGCAGGCGCGCGGCGAAGAGGTCACGCCCGCAACCGACATCTACTCGCTCGGCCTCGTGCTCCTCGAGGCGCTGAAGGGCGAGCGGGAGTACCTGGGCACCCCCATCGAGGCCGCACTCGCGCGTCTCCACCGGTCGCCCGAGATCCCCGAGGACCTCACGCCCGAGTGGCGGGCGCTGCTCGCCGCGATGACGGCCGACGACCCCGCGGTCCGCCCGACGGCCCACGACGTCGCGAGCACGATGCGCGACATCATCCGCATCATGCTCGCCGAGAGCGCCATGCGCAAGGGACGTGCTCCCTCGTGGGTGCGCATGGGCGGCGAGGCCGAGGAGACGTCGCGCAAGCGTCTGCTGCTCGCCGTCGGCGGGCTCGCCGTCGGCGTCACGGGCGTCGTCGTGGCGATCGCGGTCGGGCTCGCCGCGGCATCCGGAGCGTTCGGCTGACCGGGCCGTCGCGCGGCTCGGCGGCGTGCCGATCGCCGCGCCCCTCCGCGCGCGCGTAGGTTCACTGGCATGTGGAGACGTGTCGCCGGAGTGGTCCGGCAGCCCGAGGCGCCCGTACACGCCGAGCTCACCGCCGAGGCGCCCCCCGGCACGCCCGAGGTCCGCGTGCGGGCCTTCCGGATGGGATTCGTCGGGGCGCTCGGCGTGCTGCTCGCGCTGTTCCTCGGCGGGATCATCACCCAGCTCAGCACCGTCATCCTCTACATCGCGCTCGCCCTGTTCCTCGCGCTCGGCCTCGACCCGATGGTCAGCTGGCTGCAGCGCCGCGGGATGCCGCGGTGGCTGTCGATCCTCCTCGTGGTCGTCGTCGTGATCGGCGCCTTCGTCGCGATCATCGCCACGGCGGTGCCTCTCGTGGTCGCCCAGGTCACCGAGATCGTCCAGAACTGGGACCAGATCGTCGAGGACGTCCGGGACAGCGACCTCGTGGCCTGGATCGGCGGCCTCGCCGGCGGCTCGTCTTGGATCGAGGACGGCATCGCCTCGGTGGGCGCTTGGCTCGGCGACCCGGGCAACATCGCCAACCTCACGGGCGGCCTGCTCGCCGTCGGCGCGGGGATCCTCGGCGGGCTCACCGGCGCGACGATCGTGCTGATCCTGACCCTCTTCTTCCTGGCCTCGCTCGACTCCATGAAGCGCTACGCCGGGCGGTTCGTCCCGGCGTCCTCGCGCAACGGCTTCACCGAGGTCTCCGAGGAGATCACCGGATCGGTCGGCCGGTACGTGATCGGGCAGATCAGCCTCGCCTCCGTCAACGGGGTGCTGAGCCTCGTGTTCCTGTCGATCATCGGCGCGCCCGCGCCGTTCCTGCTCGCGTTCGTCGCCTTCCTCTGCTCGCTCGTGCCGCTCGTCGGCACCCTCACCGGCGCGGTGATCATCACGCTCGTGAGCCTCACCGCCTCGCCCGAGACGGGCATCGCCGCGGCGATCTACTACCTGGTCTACATGCAGGTCGAGGCGTACGTGCTGAGCCCGCGCATCATGAGCCGCGCGGTCTCCGTGCCCGGGGCGCTCGTCGTCATCGCGGCCGTCGCGGGCGGCACGCTCGGCGGGGTCCTCGGCGCGCTCGTGGCTATCCCCGTCGCCGCCTCGCTCATCATCGTCGTCGAGAAGGTCGTGTTCCCACGGCAGGACGCCGCGTAGGGGTCAGAACCAGATGCTGAGGTGCGGCGTGCGCGCCGAGGCGAACATGCGCTCGGCCAGTTCGATCGCCCCGCGGGACGCTTCGGTGATGCGGCCCGCCCGAGCGAGCACCGACGGCCGCACGCCGCCGAGGTAGATCGACGCGAGGTCGCGCACGTCGAGCCGGATCGACCGCGGCTCGGCGGCACGCGCGGCCCGTCCGCCGGATTCGCCGGCCGCGCGTGCGCGGGCGCGTTCGCGCTGCGGCGCCGCCGGCTCCGGCGTCGCGGCGTCTCCTCGCGGCACGTGCACGACGGCCTTGCCGTCGGCCGAGGCGAGGAGCGTGTAGCGCCCGGAGGCGTAGCCGAGCGGGTCGTCGATGTCGAGTACCAGCTCGCCCGCGGCGCCGTACCGGCGTGCGGTGAGGGCGGCGGCCGGATCGATGATCCGCACCCAGAGGTGGTCGGCGACGTCGCGCACGGTGACGGCGCGCGGGTCCTCGAGCATCCACTCGAGCGGTTCGTCGACCGAGCGCAGCAGGCCGCGCACGCCGGCGACGAAGTCCTGTTCCACGAGCACCCGCCAGAGCGCGCGCTCGGCGTCGTCCGTCGCGGCGGCGAGCACGTCGAACTCCGCCCACCCGGGCTGGTTCGGTTCACGCGTGACGCGGAACGTCGCGAAGCCCTGCGGCTGGCCGTGCTGGTCGTCGTAGCGGAGGGCGCGGAGCGACCGCGACGAGTCGGACTCCGGATCGACGAGGCCGAGCATGCGGTCGAGTGCACCCGGCCAGCGATCGATCTCGCCCGGGGTGCGTGCGACGGCGCGTCGTGAGATGGCGGCGGCCTGCTCGCGCAGGCTCGACGGCTCGACGAAGTGCACCCGGCCCGGTGCGTCGGGGCCGGTCCACCTTGCGCGGCGGCGATCGACCTCGACCGTGGTGGACTTCGCCGCCGGCGCGTACCCGTACCGCCCGTAGATCGTGGCCTCGGTCACGGTCAGCATCGCGACCGCCGCGCCCGCGCGCTTGGCGGTCGCGAGTTCCGCCTCCATCAGCGCCCGGGCGATGCCCCGGCGCCGATGCGTGGGGGAGACGGTGACCGAGCTCACGGCCCAGCCGTCGACGCTGCGCCCGCCCGGGACGCTGAGCCCGGCGGGCCAGCTCGAGACCGTCGCGACGGGCACGTCGGGCTCAGCGATGCCCGCGTCGTAGACGCCGTGCACGCGCCGCTCCGACATGACGGCCCGGTCGTACTCCTGCCCGACGTCGCGCGGTCGCGCGTGGTGGAACCCGCGGTGGTCGGCGTCGATCCACGCGTCGAGCGCGGCGGTGTCGCCGGGATCGATGAGGCGGTACTCGAGGCCCCGGTGGGCGAGGGCCGCCTTCGCATCGGGGTCGATCGGGATCGAGCGGGGTTCGAACGCCATCGATCCAGACTATCGAGCCGGAACCGGGCGGGCGGAACCTCAGGCGACTCGAGCCGTGAAGCGCACGAGCGACCACGACTCGGCGGGCAGCACGACCGTCGAGACCTCGCCGTCGGTCGTGACGCCGTCGAGCGGCTGCGGTGCGGCGGCGGCGCCGCGCGCGGCGAGATCGGCCGCGGCATCCGTCGACGACGCCCCGCGAACGTTGTCGTCGCCGACGATCACGGAGGCCTCGGCGAGGGCCACGTCGGCGAATCCGAGGTGCTCGACGCGGGCCTCGACGGGCTCGGCGGTGCGGTTCACGAGCAGCGCCACCAGCGAACCGGACCCGGCATCCCATGTGACGGTGCCGGAGACGCCGGACACGTCGCCGTGCTTCGCGGTCGCGAGCCGCGGCCCCTCGATCCGTGCGTCGAGCGCGACGCCGCGCGCGTGCGCCGCGGTGAGCGCGATCGGATGGAACGTGGTCTGCTTCCACGCCTCGCCGCCGGGCTCGGTGAGCATGGGCGCGATGACGTTGACGAGCTGCGCGACGCACGCGACCGCGACCCGGTCGGCGTTGCGGACGAGCGTCGCGAGCAGGTCGCCCGCGACGACGGCGTCGAGGGCGGAGTAGACGTCCTCGATGAGTCGCGGCTGCTCGCGCAGGTCGAGGTTCTCCTCGCCGGCGAACTCGTCGACGTACCAGACGTTCCACTCGTCCACGGAGAGCCGGATGCGCTTGTCGGAGCGGCGACGCCCGGCGACGGCGTCGGCCGTCGCGATCACCTCGCGCAGGAACGCCTCGAACGACGCCGCCGAGCCGAGGAACGACGCGCGGTCGCCGTCGCGCTCCTGGTAGTAGGCGTGCACCGAGATGTAGTCGACGTCGTCGAAGGTGTGCTCGAGCACGACGCGCTCCCACTCCCCGAAGGTCGCGATCTCGCGGCCCGAGGACCCGCACACCACGAACTCGATCGTCGGATCGACGCGACGCATCGCCTGTGCGGCCTGGCTGGCGAGCCGACCGTACTCCTCGGCGGTCTTGTGGCCGATCTGCCACGGGCCGTCCATCTCGTTGCCGAGGCACCAGAGCTTCACGCCGTAGGGCTCCTCCGCGCCGTTCGCGCGACGCCGATCGCTCCACGTGGTGCCGCCCGGGATGTTGCAGTACTCGACCAGGTTCGCCGCGGCATCCGCCCCCCTCGTGCCGAGGTTCACGGCCAGCATCGGTTCGACGCCCGCCGTGCGGGCCCACCGCATGAACTCGTCGGTGCCGAACGTGTTCGGCTCGATGGTGCGCCACGCGAGGTCGATGCGGGTGGGGCGCTCGTCGACCGGGCCGACGCCGTCCTCCCAGAAGTAGTTCGAGACGAAGTTGCCGCCCGGGTAGCGCACGACGCTCGTGCCGAGCTCACGGGTGAGGTCGATGACGTCCCGGCGGAAGCCGTCTGCGTCGGCCGCCGGGTGGCCGGGCTCGAAGACGCCGGTGTACACCGCCCGCCCGAGGTGCTCGACGAACGAGCCGAAGAGGCGCCGGTCGATCTCGCCGACGACGAAGGACGGGTGGACGGTGATGCGGGCGGTCTGCGTCATGGCTCTCTCAGTGCGATCGGGAACGCGAGTGTCCACGAATGATCGCATCGATCGAGGCGCAACGACCCTTCCTTGACACGCGGCTCGGCACCGGCATTCGGTTCGGCACCGGCATTCGGTTGCACCGGTGAGGTCGTCAGGCGGTCGGCACCTGCTCGGCGTCGCGCGTCGACGCGCGACCCGGCGTGGAGGCGCGCAGCACGACCTCCGTCCGGACGGGTGCCTCGTCCTCCTCGGTGGCGTCGCCGAGCGCGAGGCGGAGGGCGCGGCGGCCGACCTCCTCGAGCGGGGTGCGCACCGTCGTGAGCGGGGGCGTCAGCTCGCGCACGATGGGCACGTCGTCGAACCCGGCGACCGCGACATCCGCGCCGGGGGTGAGCCCCGCATCGCGCACGGCCGACATCGCGCCGACCGCCATGACGTCGTTCGCGGCGAAGACGAGCTCGATGCCGTCGAGCCCCTGCTCGATCAGCCGGCGCATGCCCTCGTAGCCGCCGTCGCGGGTGAAGTCCTGGCGCACCACGCGCTCGAGCGTTCCGCCGCCCGCCTCGAGCCCGGCGCGGAAGCCGGCGAGGCGCTCGTCGGCCGTGCGGATGCCGTCGTCGCCCGTGATCGCGGCGAACCGGCGGTAGCCGAGGCCGGTGAGCTCGCGCGCGAGCGCCTCGGCGCCGATGCGGTTGTCGACCCGGACGGTGCGGAAGTCGAGGTCGGTCGCGCTGACGAACGCGACGCGCCCGCCGTTGGCCTCGTAGGCCCGCAGCTCGGCCTCGAGCGCCGTGTTGTGCGGGTCGTCCTCGCGGCGCGAGGCGGCCAGGATCAGCACGCGCGGTCGCTGGCCGCGCATGGTGCGCACCAGTTCGAGCTCGCGCTCCGGGTCGCGGTCGGTGGCCGCCACGGTGACGACGAGTCGCTCCCGGTCGGCCTCGCGAACGACGCCCGCGGCGATCTGCGAGAAGATCGGGTCGGCGATGTCGGCGACGAGCAGGGCGACGGTCGTCGTGGTGCCGCGAGCGACCGCCTGGGCCGAGAGGTTCGGCGAGTAGTTGAGCTTCGCGGCCGCCGTGAGCACCCGCTGCCGGTACTCCTCGTTGACCTTGCGGGTGCTGCCGTTGAGCGACCGCGAGGCGGTGGCGAGGGAGACGCCGGCCTCGCGCGCCACGTCGTGGAGCGTCGCGGGGGCCCCCTGCGTGCTGTGTGCGCCGGCCATGGTTCCTCCGCTTCGTCGCACCCGGTCGGGCGCCTCGATGCTACTGCCCGACCGGGGGTCCGGCTGGGCCGTTCGGCCCGGGGGTTCCGAAGACGTCGGAACGCCGGGCATGCCGACGCGATCGAGCGGATGCCGCGGCATCCGCTGCACGAGGGCCTTTCGGCCCCACCGTACCGCCCGGGCGGTGGGAGGATCGCGCGCATGACGGATGCCACGAACCCTCCCGCCGGCTGGTACGACGACGGCCGCGGACAGCGTCGCTACTGGGACGGCACGCAGTGGACCGAGCACACCGCGCCGCTCGCGAGCGCGGGCGCCTACGACCCGGGCGCGGCGGCGACCGCCGCGGCGGATCAGTCGGCGACGCTGCCGTACGAGACCCAGCGCTCGACCGACCCGTACGCCGCGACCACCCCGTACTCCATCGCGCCGGGCGCCGGCGCGGCCGACCCATACGCGCCATACGGCGCCGTCGGCGCCCCGGGCGGTCCCGCCGGTGCCCCCGGGACCGAGCCGCGGAAGGTCAACGTCCTCGGCATCGTCGCCCTCGCCCTCGCGGTGGTGGGCTTCATCCTCGCCTGCATCCCGTTCGTGCAGGTCGTCGCCTGGATCGTGCTGCCGATCGCCTTCGTGCTCTCGCTCGTCGCCCTGTTCCTCGAGGGGCGCAAGTGGCCGGCGATCACGGGCCTCGTCGTGTCCGTGCTCGGCGGGATCGTCGGCGCGCTCGTGTTCGCGTTCGTCACGGTCGGCGTGCTCGGGCAGATCGCCGACTCCGGCGTCATCCAGGACCAGATCGAGCGCGAGCTCGAGGAGGAGTTCGGCACGCCCGTCCCGACGCAGGACGAGGGCGAGGCACCCGACGCCGGCACCGTCGACGGCCTCGCGTTCGGCGACACGATGACCTGGGACGACGGCGTCTCGATGACGGTCTCCGAGCCGGAGCCGTACACGCCCTCCGACCTGTCGGCCGGTGCCGACCAGGCCGAGGACCTCGTGTTCACCCTCACGATCACGAACGACTCGACCGAGAACGTGCAGCCCGTCGTGCTGTCGACCCTGTCGTCGGGCGGCACCGAGGCGACCCGGATCTTCGACGTCGGCGCCGAGGGCGGCCAGGTCGGCATCCCCCCGACGACGGCGATCCTGCCGGGCGAGTCGATCACGTGGCGCGAGGCGTGGTCGGTCGCGGATGCCGCGTCGCTGACCATGCAGACCGCGCCGTCGTTCCAGTACGAGTCGGTGGTCTTCACGAACGTGGCGCAGTAGCGCCGGATACGGCGGAGCCGTCGATCGCCGGTGCGCCCTTCGGGTAGGCGAGCAGCATCGCACCCGAGGCGATCCACACCACGCCGATCGCGACGATGAGCACTTCGGCGCCCGCGCCCGCGGCGAGGCCCGCCACGGCGGCACCCGCGGCGGCGGCGGCTGCGCGGAGGCCCGCGCCGACGGTGAACACCTGCGACCGCAGGGCGGGCGGGCTCTGCTGCTTGCGGATGAGCAGCATCGCCGCGGCGCTGCCGGCGGTGAACACGCCGGAGACCCCGATCGCGAAGACCGCCCACCACGGGCCGAGGTCGGCCGCGGCGATGACGGTGAACGCGCCGGTCGCCGCGAAGCCGAGGCCCATCTCGACCTCCGGCCGCATGCGGCTCGGCCGCGCGGAGTTCCAGAGCGCCCCGAGGAGGCCGCCGACGGCGAAGGCGGTGACGATGATCGCGCCTTCCGCAGCATCGCCCGTGCGCGCGACCGCCAGCGCGACCGCGGCGATGGCGAGGCCGCCCGAGCCGAACTGGCTGAGCGTGCCGCTCGCGGTGATGATCGCGAGCGGGCGGTGCGTGGCGATGTGCCGGAAGCCGGCGGCGATCGTGCCGAGCATCGACCCGCGGTCGTGGTCGCTCGCGACCGGGCGCAGGCGCAGCGGGATGGTGCCGAGCGCACCGAGCAGCGCCGCCGCGGCCATGAGCAGGGTCGCCACGCGCGCCGATCCGAGCGCGGCGGCCGCCGCGACCGCAGCGGGCCCGGCCACGGCCCCGAGGTTGTAGGCGAGCGCGTCGATCGCATACGCGCGCCGCTCGTCGGGGATCCGCTCGGTCACGAAGCTCGACAGCCCGCCGAACACGAAGGGCGTCGCCGCACCGGCGACGAGCAGCGCGATCGCCACCGCCCAGGCGGGAACGGGTCCGAGAAACGCGGCGATCGCGTAGGCGGTCGCGATCACGAGCCCGGCGGCGGCCAGCAGCACTCCGGGTCGGCGGCTGCGGTCGAGCATCGCCCCGGCGACGGGCGCGGCGACGATCGACGGGCCCAGCGCGGCCGCGGCGAGCAGCCCGCCGAGCGCGACGTCGCCGAGCTGGTCGACCGCGAGCACCGGGATCGCGACGGTGATCCCGCCGACCGCGAGCCGGGGCGGGGTCGCCGCGGTGAGGTAGGTGGCGACGCCCACTCAGGCGCACTCGGTGGACGCGGCGGTGTGGGTCATGGTTCCTCCGTGGGTCGAGCGGATGCGGCGGCATCCGTTGCCCGCACGGAAAGCGTACGCCGGGGCAGGTGCCGCGGCGGCATCCGGCAGGCCCGACCTGGGGCCGGCCCCGACTCAGGTCCAGGTCGAGGGCGTCTCGCGGACGCGGTCGCGCAGCCCCCGCAGCATCCCCCTCGACATGATGAAGTCCGCCGGGACGATCACCAGGTGCGCCCCGACGGTGAGCCACCACGGCGCGGTGCGCGCCCGCCAGCGGAACACGAGCCGGGTCGCCCGGCCGCCGTCCACCGGCGTCAGGCGGAAGCTCCACGTCCAGTGCAGGCGGGCGAGGTCCCGCTGCCGCCACGACAGCGGAAGGTGGGTCGTCGACTCGAGGACCAGCCGTTCGGCGGCCACGACCTCGCGCACCGTGAAGCCGCACATGGTCTCGGGCGCGCCGTCGGGGATCACGTCGCCCACCTCGAGCGACTGGAACTCGTCGTGGATGCGGCTCGCGCTCGGCCAGTTGTCGGGGAACAGCAGCGCGTCGACCCAGCGCGGCGTGTACCACCCGCCGCGGTGCCAGCCGACCTGGACGAGCCACGGCCAGATCCGCTCGGGCGGAGCCGGCAGCGTCGCGGCGTGCGTCGCCACGATCTGCGGATCGGCGACCACCTCGTCGCCCGGAAGCCGCGCGCGTCGCTCGGCTGCCGTCGACCCGTAGGTCCGGCCGAACCACTGCAGCGCCAGCGCGGTGACGACGATCGGGGCGAGGACGGTCGGCGCGACGCTGCGTGGGGAGGGCATGCGCCGAGTCTCGACCGGGTTCCGCCGTACCGGTGGGTCGATGGTCCCGCCGGGAGGCACCCCCCTGGCATGCGACGCGTGAGCGAGGTTGGGCGCGCACGTGCCGAGGAGTGGCGCACGTCGGTCGTCGTCGGGCGTCCGCACGCGTCATCGGTCGTCGCGCCGACCGCCGTCCCGCCCAGCCGACGCCGATTTCCGCGGTGCAGGATGGTGCCATGAGGGACTCGTATGCGATCGACCTCGGTGACGACGACCTCCGCGAGGTGGCGCGCTTCGCGGCGCGGTGCGCGGGCGAGGTGCTGCCCTTCTTCGAACGCGACGCGCCGGACGATGCCCGCCCGCGCGAGGCCATCGACGCCGCCTGGGCCTTCGCCGAGGGCGGCGCGCGGACCAACGCCCTGCGCACGAGCGCCTGGCGCGCCTACCGGGCGACGCAGTCGGTGGACTCGCCCGTCGCCGCCGAGGCCGCCCACGCCGCGAGTGCCGCCGCCGGTGCGGCCTTCCTGCATCCGCTCGCGCACGCCGACCAGGTCAAGCACATCCTCGGATCCGCCGCACGCGCGGCGCGAGCCGTCGAGCTCGAGGCCGACGACGTCCGAGGGGTCGGCGAGGCGTTCCTCGACGAGGAGCTCCCGGACGTGCCCGACGCGGTCGTCGACGTGCTCCGGCGGTACCCGCCGGCTCCCGGCGGCGGCGGCCGCGTGGGCGAGCTCCTGCGCCACCTCGACGCGGTCCTGCGAGCGCGGGCCTGATTCCGGCGCCGGACGGTGGCCGCGGGGCCCGATCACGGGCATGATGCCTCTCATGACCCACACCGCCGTGCGTGATCGAGCGCTGCCCAACCTGCCGTCGCGCGACCTCGACGCGACCGAGGCGTTCTACGCCGGATTCGGATTCGAGCGGCGCTTCCGCGACGAGGGCTGGCTGATCCTCCGCCGCGGCGAGCTCCAGCTCGAGTTCTTCCCGTTCCCGGGGCTCGACCCGGCTGAGAGCGCCAGCCGCTGCACGATCCGGGTCGCCGACGTCGACGAGCTCGCCGACGCGATCGCAGCGTCCGGCGTGGCCGTCGCCGAGCAGGGTTTCCCGCGACTGCACGAGGTGCGACGCCAGGACTGGGGCCTGCGCGCCGGGCACCTCGTCGATCCCGACGGCAACCTGCTCACCCTCATCGAGGAGCCAGCGTGAGTCCGTCCACCGTCGACTCGCCGACCGAGGGAGCTCCCATGCGCGCGATCATCCTGAGCGGCAGCGGGCGGTACGCCGACCCGTGGCATCCGTACCCCGACACCACCGAGCGGCTCGCGGCCATCGTCGGCGAGGCGGGGTTCGACGTCGAGGTGCGGGAGGACGTGGATGCCGCGCTCGCGACGCTCGGCGACGACGTGCGCCTGCTCGTCGTCAACGCGGGCGACCCGGACAGCCCCCTGCCGGAGGGGGTGGACGCCGCGGCGTCGGACGGTGCGACCGTCGACGACACCGCGCTCGCGGCCGCGGTCGATCGCGGTATCGGCATCCTCGCCGTGCACTCGGCGGCGTCGAGCCTGCGCGACCACCCGACGTTCCACCGCGCACTCGGGGGTCGGTGGGAGGACGACGTGTCGTGGCATCCGCCGTTCGGCGAGGCGCGCGTGCACCTCATCGGCAACCACCCGATCCGCGAGGGGCTCGAGGACTTCACGCTCGAGGACGAGCGCTACACCGGCCTCCGCCTGCACGACGTCATCGAGCCGATCGCCGAGCACGAGGAGGGCGGGTTCCGGTACCCGCTCGTGTGGGCGCGCGAGTTCGGGCGGTCCCGCCTCGTGTACGACGCGCTCGGCCACGACACCCGGTCGTACGACTCCGCGGAGCACCGCGTGCTCCTCGCCCGGGCGCTCGACTGGCTCTCCCACGTGCCGGCGCCGACGGGCGGGTGGACGGGCGTGTCGCCGGCGTGAGCGCCGCGCGGCGGGTCGTCCTCGCCCCCGACTCGTTCAAGGGCACCGCGACCGCGACCGATGCCGTGCGGGCGCTCGCCCGCGGTTGGCGCACGGTGTCGCCCGCCGACGAGCTCGTCGCGAAGCCCATGGCCGACGGCGGCGAGGGCACGCTCGACGCGTTCGCCACGGCCGTGCCGGGTGCCGAGCGGGTGCCGGTCACGGTCCGCGGGCCCGACGACCGGCCGACGGATGCCGCGTGGCTGCGCCTGCCCGACCGCACCGCCGTGGTCGAACTCGCACTCACGAGCGGCATCACGCTGCTCGACCGGCTGCGACCGCTCGACGCGCACACGTTCGGCTTCGGCCAGGCCATCGCCGCGGCACTCGACGCGGGCGCCGCGCGGCTGCTGCTCGCGATCGGCGGGAGCGCATCGACCGACGGGGGCGTGGGCGTGCTCGCCGCGCTCGGCGGCGTGTTCCTCGACGCGCACCGCGAGCCGGTGGCGTCCGGCGCGCGCGGTGTCGGCGCCATCGCGCACGTCGACCTGTCCCGGCTGCGCCGGCTCCCGCCCGGCGGCGCGCTGATCCTCGGCGACGTGACCCATCCGCTGCTCGGTCCGCGCGGTGCGGCGGCGGTGTTCGGGCCGCAGAAGGGCGCGACGCCGGCGATGATCGGGGCTATGGATCAGCATCTCGCGCGGCTCGCGCACGCGATCCCGGGCGGCGAGGCGCTCGCCGCGACACCGGGTGCGGGGGCCGCCGGCGGGACGGGCTTCGGACTGCTGGCGTGGGGCGCGACGATGGCCGCCGGCGCGGGCGCCGTGGCCGACGCGATCGGACTCGACGCCGCGCTCGTGGGCGCCGACCTCGTCATCACGGGGGAGGGCCGCTTCGACGCCCAGTCCGCCGCGAGCAAGGCGCCGAGCGAGGTCGCGGCCCGCGCCGCGGCCGCCGGCGTGCCGGTCGCGCTCGTCGCGGGCGCCATCGAGGCGGATGCCTCCGGCTTCGCCGCCCGTGCGTCGCTCACCGACCTCGCGGGCGGTGGCACGGCCGCGATGGCCGAGCCGCTCCGCTGGCTCGAGACGGCCGGCGCCGTGCTCGCGCGCACCCTCACCTGAGCGGAGAGCCGCGAGTGCGCGCAGGCGCGACGAGCGCGCGCCGCAACGGCCGCGCACTCGTCGCGAGAACGCGCGCTCGCGTCCGCGGTCAGAGCGTGACGGATGCCTCGGCGTCGGCGCCGCGCGCGACCGTGAACGTCGCGGCCGCGGCATCCGTCGAGCGGGCCGGCCGCACCGCGTAGTCGCCGGCGAAGCCGCGGACGGCGACCCGCCCCGCGGCATCCGTTCGCGTCGTCGTCGGCGGCAGCCACCACTCGTCCTTCACGAGGTCGCGGAGCGCGTCGAACGAGGGCTTGGGCGTGCCGTCGGCGCGCAGCAGCCCGATGGGTGCGTTGAGCCACGCACCCCGGTCGGTGATGCCCCAGTACGTGATCGACTCGACGGCCGGGTGGCCGACGAGGGCACGGTAGTGGCGTTCGAGCTCGTCGGCCTGGCGCGCCTCGCCGTCCGGCGTCGACGGCCACTCGTCGACCTGCCAGTCGTTGAGGTCGACGATGTGCCGGGGCATGAGGTCGCCCGAGACGAGCGAGGTCTCGGTGAAGTGCAGCGGCAGTCCGTACCGGGCGAAGCGGTCGGCGATCTTCACGAGCGCCTCCTCGCCGCGGAAGCCCTGGTGCATGTGCGTCTGCAGGCCGATCGCGTCGAGGCGGATGCCAGCCTCGAGCACGCCCTCGATGAGGCACTCGTACGCGCTCGAGAGGTCGAAGTCGTTGAGCAGCAGGGTCGCCTTCGGATTCGCGGCGCGAGCCTCCTCGAAGGCGAGGCGGATCATGTGGATGCGTCCGCGCTCGCGCGCGAGCGGCGTGATCGCGTTCTCCTCGGCCTCGAACACGGGCATGATGACGACCTCGTTGATCGCGTCCCACGTGTCGATGAGGCCCGCGAACCCGCCGGCGTCCCGGCGGATGCGTTCGCGCAGCGTCTGCTCCACCTCGTCGAGCGGTCGGCCGAGGAGCCACTGCGGCGCGAGCGTGTGCCAGGCGAGCGGATGCCCCTTCACCGCGACGCCGCGGTCGCGGAACCACTCGGCGGCTCGACGCAGTTCGTCGGTGCGCGGCCGGCCGGGCTCGGGCTCGAAGTCGCGCCAGTAGAACGGCAGCGTCGCCGCGTTGAACACCTCGACGTAGCGCTCGCCGAGTTCCTCGTCGCCGGCCTCGCCGCGGCCGTTCGCGAGGCCGACCAGGTCGAAGCCGATGTTGCCGAACGTGAACGCGTGGCGGGTCTGCTCGACGACGACCTCGGTGTCGGCGAGCGGGGCGCCCGCGGCATCCGTCACCTGGAGCGTCGTCGTGCCGAGGCGATGCTCGGGGCCGGCGCCGGCGGCGGCGACTCGGGCGGTGGTGGTCATGCGGCGGTCTCCTCGGCGGCGCGTGCGGCGGCGACCGCGTACTGCGATCGGATCGTCGGTCGGGTGTCGGGTGCGAGTTCGTCCGCGATCTCGACGGGCCATGCGGGTCGCTCGCCGCGGAGCACCCACGCGGCCTGTCGGGCGGCGCCGTCGGCGACGTACTCGCCCGGGGCGGGGACGACGACGGGCGCGTCGAACACCTGCGCGGCGATGCGCCGCACCGCCGGGTTCTGCGCGGCGCCGCCGATCAGCAGCACGCGGCGCGCCTCGACGCCCTGCGAGCGCACGGCGTCGAGCCCGTCGGCGAGCCCGCAGAGGAGTCCCTCGACGGCGGCGCGCGCGATCGACGGGCGCGTCGTGTTCGCGAGCGTCAGCCCGGTGAACGATGCGGTGGCGTCGGGCAGGTTCGGCGTGCGCTCGCCCTCGAAGTAGGGCACGAGCACGGCACCGGATGCCCCGGGCTCGGCCTCGAGCGCGAGGCGACCGAGTTCTGCGTGGTCGACGCCGAGCAGCGTCGCGGTGGCGTCGAGCACGCGCGCGGCGTTGAGCGTGGCGATGAGCGGCAGGAACCGCCCCGTGGCATCCGCGAACCCGGCGACCGTGCCCGAGACGTCGGCGACGGCGGCATCCGTCACGGCGAACACCGTGCCGCTCGTGCCGATCGAGACGACCACGTCGCCGGATGCCGCGTCGAGCCCGAGTGCGGCCGCCGCGTTGTCGCCCGCACCGGGACCGACGAGGATGCCGTCGGGCGTGCGACCGGCGGCCTCGCCCGGGCCGAGCACGCGCGGGAGGACCGCGTCGTGGCCGAGCGCCCGGACGAGGAGGTCGCGGTCGTAGCCGTCGGGGCCCCAGTACGCGGTGCCCGACGCATCGGAGCGGTCGGTCGTGAGCTCGTCGAGCACCGGTCCGAGCGGGGACTCGCCGGCCGGACCGAAGCCGCGCAACCGCCACGTCAGCCAGTCGTGGGGGAGTGCGACCGCGGCGACGCGGGCCGCGTTCTCGGGTTCGGCGTCGCGAAGCCACCGCAGCTTCGTCGCGGTGAACGACGCGACGGGCACGACGCCGGTGCGACGCGCGTACTCGCCGGCGCCGACCTCCGCGATCAGGTCGCGGGCGGCCTGCGCCGAGCGCGTGTCGTTCCAGAGCAGGGCGTCGCGGATGACGCGCCCATCGGCGTCCAGCGCGACCATGCCGTGCTGCTGTCCGCCGATCGACACCGCCTCGACGCCCTCGAAGCCGCCCGCGTCGGCGAACGCGCTGAGCAGCGCGCCCCACCACGCGGCGGGGTCGACCTCGGTGCCGTCCGGATGCGGTGCCCGGCCTGAGCGCACGAGCGCCCCGGTCGCGGCATCCCGGATCACGACCTTGCACGACTGCGTCGACGAGTCGACGCCGGCGACGAGGGCCACGGTGTCCTCCTTCGGACATTTCCGCTGGTCGAGTAGCGCGAAGCGCGTATCGAGACCGGGTGAGAGGTCTCGGTACGCTCCTTCGTCGCTACTCGACCACCGGATGGGTAGGGTGGGCGATCGAGCGGCGAGCGCGACGCGTCAGCCGCGCGCGCCGAGCAGGTGCTCGGTCGCGAGCTGCTGCAGGCGCACGAAGTTGAAGCCCTTGCCGCCGAGGTACGCCGACGCGTCGAAGTCCTCGAACGCCGAGCGGTCGGCGAGCAGGTCGTCGTACGACTCGCCGTCGCCGAGCGTGGGCTGCGCGAGCTCGAGCACCTTCGCGGCCTCGAGGGCCTCCTGGACCTCGGGGTCGGCGCGGAACGCCGCTGCCCGCTCCTTGAGCAGCAGGTAGGTGCGCATGTTCGCCGCGGCCGACTCCCAGACGCCGTTCTCGTCCTCGGTGCGGCTCGGCTTGTAGTCGAAGTGGCGCGGGCCCTCGTAGGCCGGGCCGCCGTTGGGCCCGCCGAACTCGAGCAGGTCGACGAGCGCGAACGCGTTGTGCAGGTCGCCGTGGCCGAACACGAGGTCCTGGTCGTACTTGATGCCGCGCTGGCCGTTGAGGTCGATGTGGAAGAGCTTGCCGTGGTACAGCGCCTGGGCGATGCCGGCGGCGAAGTTGAGGCCCGCCATCTGCTCGTGGCCGACCTCGGGGTTGAGGCCGACGAGCTCGGGGCGCTCGAGCGAGTCGATGAACGCGAGCGCGTGTCCGACGGTCGGCAGCAGGATGTCGCCGCGGGGCTCGTTCGGCTTCGGCTCGATCGCGAAGCGGAGGTCGTAGCCCTTGTCGGTGACGTAGTCGCCGAGCAGGTTGACGGCCTCGCGGTAGCGCTCGAGCGCCGAGCGGATGTCCTTGGCGGCGTCGTACTCGGCGCCCTCGCGGCCGCCCCACATGACGAAGGTCTTCGCGCCGAGCTCGGCGGCGAGGTCGATGTTGCGCAGCACCTTGCGGAGCGCGAAGCGGCGGACCTGGCGGTCGTTGGAGGTGAAGCCGCCGTCCTTGAAGACGGGCGCCGAGAAGAGGTTCGTGGTCACCATGGGCACGATGACGCCCGTGTCGGCGAGCACCTGCTTGAGGCGGTCGATCTGGGCCTGGCGCTCGGCGTCCGAGGAGCCGAAGGCGAACAGGTCGTCGTCGTGGAACGTCAGTCCGTAGGCGCCGAGCTCGGAGAGCTTCTCGACCACGTGCACCACGTCGAGCGCGTTGCGGGTCGGGCCGCCGAACGGGTCGGTGCCGTTGTAGCCCACGGTCCACAGGCCGAAGGAGAACTGGTCGTCGCGGGTGGGCGTCACTGCCATGTGCGGGCCTTTCGGGCATCGTCGTCGATTTGTTGGCACGCCCAACATAACTGATGCGTTGGTCGGGGTGCAAGGTGCGGCGCGACATCCGTTCGCAATTTTCGTGGTTAGACTTCGAAACATGTCAACGGATGCCGCGACGGAGCGCGTCACGCTCGCCGAGATCGCCGACGAGGCCGGAGTCTCCCTCTCCACGATCTCGAAGGTCCTCAACGGGCGAGCGGATGTCGCCGCCGCCACCCGCGCCCGCGTGGAGCAGGTCATGGCCGAGCGGGGCTACCGCCGTCGCGGAGCCGCGCGGTCCGAGGCGCGCGCGGAGCTCATCGAGCTGGTCTTCCACGAACTCGACCGCATCTGGTCGATGGAGCTCATCGACGGCGTCGAGTCGGTCGCCAAGGAGCACGGACTGTCGGTCGTGCTCACCGTGAGCGGCAGCCGCCACTCGCCCGACCCCGACTGGGTCGAGGGCGTCATGCGCCGCCGGCCCGTCGGCGTGATCCTCGTGTTCAGCGACCTCGCGCCGGAGTACCGCGAGCAGCTCCACGCGCGGGCCATCCCGTTCGTGATCGTCGACCCGGCGGGCGACCCGTCCGCCGACGCCCCGTCGGTGGGGTCGGCGAACTGGTCGGGCGGCCTCGCCGCGACCCGGCACCTCATCGAGCTCGGCCACCGCCGCATCGCCGCGATCACCGGCCCCGAGGACATGATGTGCTCGCTCGCGCGCATCGACGGCTACCGTTCCGCGATGAACTCGGCCGGACTGCCGATCGACGAGTCGTGGATCCGGTTCGGCGACTTCCACGTCTCCGGCGGACGCGACCGCGCTCGCGCCCTGCTCGACGCGCCCGAGCGGCCCACGGCGATCTTCGCCGGCAGCGACATGCAGGCGCTCGGCGTGCTCGAGGCGGCGCGTGAGCGCGGCATCCGCGTGCCCGAGGACCTGTCGGTGGTCGGCTACGACGACATCCCGATCGCGGCGTGGCTCACGCCCAAGCTCACGACCGTGCACCAGCCCCTGCGCCGCATGGGGGAGGAGGCGGCACGCCTCGCCATCCGCCTGGCGGAGTCGCCGCTCGACGCCGGTGCGCCGACCCCGCGCATGGACCTCGCCACGAGCCTCGTGGTGCGCGAGAGCACGGCCCCACCGGCCGGCTGAGCGCTGCGCCGCGCCGCAGACACGGGATAATGAGGCATGACCTCCTCCGTCGAACGCCGCTCCAATCCGACTGCCTGGGCCGCGTTCTGGGTCGCGCTCGCCGGCCTCGTGCTCATGCCCATCCCGCTGTTCATCGGGCTGATCCTCGGCGGCGGCCTCTCGATCGTGGCCGCGATTCTCGCCGTGATCGCCCTGCTCAAGGGGCTCGCGCGCGACGGCAAGGGCATCGCCCCCGTCGTCTTCGCCGCGATCTTCATCGCGTTGACCTGGGGCGGCATCTCGGTCGGCGGCGGCACCATCTGGTAGGTCGGCCGGGGGGTCAGCTGTCGGGGTCGTACCCGAACGCGCGGACCTCCTGCGCGCATCGGCACGCGGCGGCGAGCTTCGCCGCCCACGCATGGGCGGCTTCCGCCGAGGGCAGGTCGAGCACGGCGTAGCCGCCATCGAGGCGCGACGTCTGCGGATACGTGCCCGGGGTGACGGTGCCGTCGGCGGCGACCATGACCGGCGGCACGCTCTCGTCGATGCCGCCCCCGAACACCCACACGCCGGCGTCCTTGGCCTCCTGCACGACGGCGTGCGAGGCGTCGGAGACGGCGGGCAGCTCGTCCGGCGAGACCTCCATCGCAAAGCTCGGGAACGAGATCAGGTACTTCGTCATCGTGAGTGCTCCTCTCCCTCGGCGCGGTCGGGCGCGCCGCCTCCTCCCGGGACCGCCGCGACCGCATCGATCTCGACGAGGGCGCCGGTCTTCGCGGGGGCGACGACGAGCACCGTCACGGCCGTGCGGCGCGAACCCCACACGGCGGCGCTCGCCGCGAACGCGTCAGACGGGTCGATGCCGGGCGCGAGGTGGATGTTCAGCTTCACCACGTGCTCGGGTCCGCTGCCGGCCTCGGCGAGGACCGCGAGCACGTTGCGGAGCGCCTGCTCGGTCTGGGCGCGCAGTCCGCGGAGCAGCGCGCCCGTGGCGTCCGTGCCGTTCTGGCCGCCGACGAAGAGCAGCGGGCCCGCCGGCGCGATCATGCCCTGCGCGAAGGCGGGACTGCGGGGAAGGATGTCCGGGTCCACCGGGACGATCGTTTCGGCCATGCTCTCCGGGATAGCGGTCGGTCATGCGGAACGCAAGCCCCTCGATGCGGTCGCCACGACCGAGCAACGTGGCCGGTACACCCGAATCGGAAGGGGAACACCATGGCGGACCAGCCGGGGAACCAGACGCCGAACACGCCCGAGGTCAGCGAGACCGAACTCCGCGACCTGAACGTCGACGATCTGCGGGAGCGCGCGAAGGACGCCGGGGTGTCGGGCGCGTCGAACATGAACAAGGAGGAGCTCGTCGAGGCAGTCGCGAAGGCCTCCTCGAACGGAGGATCCGGAGGCGGTGGGTCGGGCGACGACCAGGACCTGGGCGCGGGCCCCGACGGCGGGCGGGTGCGGCGCGGTCCCGAGTCGTCCACGTCGATCGACTACTCGCAGGAGGTCACGTCCACCGACGACGACCCCGAACGCGAGGGGCGCAGCCTCGTCACCACCCACCACGAAGTGATCCGCCAGTGGGCCGAGGAGCGCGACGGCACGCCCGCGACGGTGCCCGGCACCGAGCACGAGGGTCGCCTCGGCGTGCTCCGCATCGACTTCGGCGCCGACGACGACCGTCTCGAGAAGGTCACGTGGGAGCGCTGGTTCGAGACGTTCGACGAGCGCGGCCTGAACTTCATCTACCAGGAGACGCGGTCGGACGGCTCCCAGTCCAACTTCTTCCGCTTGGAGAATCCGAACCGCGAGGACGCGTAGCCCGCCCGGGAACGACACCGCCGGCCGGGATCAGGCATCCCGGCCGGCGGCGGCGCGTGTGGTGACGCGTCAGGGCGTGGGACGCCCCGCGGCCGCCGGGACGGCGACCGTCGCCGAGGCGACGCCGGGCTCGAGCCCACCGGAGGTCGCCGTGACGACCACCGTCAACTCGGAACCCCGGTCGCGTCCGGTCACCCGGTACGACGCGCTCGTCGCGCCCGGGATGTCGACGCCGTCGCGCTGCCAGCGGTAGGCGAGCGCGACGTCCCCGGGGCTCCACTCCCCGGGGTTCGCGACGACGACCCGACCGGCGAGGGCGGGGCCCTCGACCGACGGCGCCACCACGTTCTCCACGGTGGTCGGCGCAGCCGGTCCCGTGAAGCCTCCGACGCCCCAGCGGGCGGTGGACTGGTAGCCGGCGCCCGTCGGGTCCGCCCAGTTGCGGATCGACGTGCGCTGGCCGGCGGCCGCGTCGTTGACCTGGAAGTCCAGGCCGTGGAACGTGCCCTCGCTCGCGGCGTCGCCGAGGTCGACGGACAGTTCGACGACGTAGCCGCCGTCGACGAGCGCCGTCGCGCTCTCCACCCGCGCCCGCTGGAAGGCCTCGTCGCCCGTGCCGAACGACAGCGCGTTCGCCGCGCTCACGCGGATCTGCGTGTCGTCGTAGCGGTACGAGCCGTTCTTCGCGTTGCCCGGGTCGACGTAGATCTCGACCGAGTCCTGGATCCAGGGGTCGGAGCCGCTCACGTCGACGACCGGGTCGGCGACCTCGGCGAGCACGTAGAGCGTGTCGCCCGACCACAGGGTGCGGACGTCGGCCGTCGCGCCGGTCTCGCCGACGACGGGCTTTTCGGTGCGGACGGTGGTGGCGTCGCTCCACGCGGCGTCGACCGTGCCGTCCACGGCGGGCGCGGCATCCGCCTCGACCACCTCGAGGTACGAGAGCGGCTCGACGAGGGTCAGCGTGCCGAGCACGCCCGGCGCGTTCCATCCGACGGTCTCGCCCGAGGCGCCCGCGACCCGGAGGTCGAACTCGAGCGAGTCGCCCTCGCCGAGGTCGGCCACGGGCAGGTGCGCGACGAGGTCGTAGCCGCCGTCGCGTTCGGCGACGACCGCCTCGACGTCGCCCGACCCGTCGCGGCCCGCGCTCGCAACGGTGTCGCCGACCTGGAGCTCGACGCCGTCGCCGCTGTCCGACGTGGCGTCCTCGACACTCGCGTACACGGTCAGGTGGTCGGCCGTCCAGCGGAGCTGGAACTCCGCCACGTCCTCGACGGCGTGCAGCGGCAGGCGCTCCCACTCGGGGGAGGCGGTGGCCGCGTCGTCGAGCGGGACGTCGCCGGCGAAGACGTTCGCCGTGCGCTGCCGGGCCGGCAGCTCGCCGTCGACCGCGCCGAAGTACGCCGGCTTCGCCCGGTACTGGTCGTCGAACAGCAGCGGCGCCCCGGAGCCGGCGCGCCAGCTGCGTCCGTCGGTGAGGCCCCACACCGTGACCGAGTACAGCGAATCGGCGTGCTCGCGGAACACCCGGAACGCGTCGCGGTAGTAGTAGCCCTGGTCGACGAGCTTCGCCTGCGTGACCGGCGTGCCGGTGGTGACGTCGAGCTCGGTGACCGCCTGCGTGACGGGCAGGTCCTCGAACGCGACGATGGCCTGCTCGAGTGCCGAGACCGGCATCGCCAGGCTCACGTGGAACTGGTGCCCGACGCCGTCGACCGGCGCACCGCGCTCGAGCAGCCGCTCGACGAGTGCGCGGTAGCGCTCCTGCTTGCCGCCCTGCTCGGTGTTGTAGTCGTTGATGAACAGGGCGATCGGCCGGTCGGCGCCGTCCGCCGCGTGCACCTCGTTGAAGGCCTCGTCGGCGTAGGCGAACGAGAGGTCGATGAACTCCTCGCCGAGGATGCGGTACCACTCGCTGCGGCGCAGGCCGTCGGCGAACTCGCTGCCGTCGGAGACGACCTCGTTCACGACGTCGAACGCGCGCAGCGGATTGGTCTCCGAACCGAACGGCCCGTACTTCCCGGCGAGGTACTCGGCGACGTCGAAGATGTGCGTCCGCAGCCGGTCGCGCAGCACCGCCCTGCCGGCCTCGTCGGCCGCGAGCGGCGCGCCCGCGTCATCCTGGAAGAACCGCGCCGGCGTCTGGCCGTGCCACACGAGCACGTGGCCGTACACGCCGAGGTCGTGCTCCTGCGCGAAGTCCATGAGCGCGTCGGCCTCGGCGTTCGCGCTGACGAAGTCGCCGTCGGCGTCGTACCAGGCCTCGGGCTTCATGAAGTTCTCGGCCGTGACCTGGTCGAAGTGCCGCAGCAGCAGTTCGGAGGCCGCACCCGACGTCTCCCGGCTGTCGATCGCGACGCCCACCGGGAAGTCGACGGTCTCGCCGATGCCCGTGAGGTCCTCGATGACGGGCGGCTCGGGCACGCGGAGCACGACGTCGTCGACGTGGAGGTCGCTGACGTTGCCCGTCGCGCCGTTGTCCCAGCGCGTCTCGAAGTAGAGCAGCGACGCGTCGGCCGCCGACCCCTGGAAGGTCGCGGTCACCTCGGTCCATCCGCTGTTCGTGACGCCGTCGAACTGCGCGAGCGTCGCGAAGGCCGTCGTGCCGCCGGTCGTGTTCGCCCGGCTCAGCCACACGTCGTCGACGGGCTGACCCTCGCCGAATCGCACCCACGCGGTCAGCTCGTACGTCACCGCGGGGTCGAGCAGCCCGGTCACGTCGTGGCCGATGCCGTCGCCCTGCGTCTGCCGCCCGGTCACGACGGCGGACTGCGCGCCGCCGTGCGCATGCGCGGTCGAGAGCTCGACCGTCGCCGTGGTCGTCCCGCTGCCGCCGCGCAGCGTCCAGCCGTCCAGGCCGTCCTCGAAGTCGCTGTCGATCACGATCTCGCCGACCGGCGGCGGCACCGCGCCGCCGTCCTCGGTGGTGATCCGGAGGTCGTCGACGAGGAACGACGGATGCCGATCGCCGATCGGCGCCGCCTCGATGTAGAGGTTCGCGCTCGCGAGCCCGGCCGGGAAGGCGTAGCTGCCGCCGATCTCGACCCAGCCGTCGGCGGTCGCCTCGACGGCCCCGCCGATCCAGGTGTAGGTGTTCGAGCCGCCGCCCGCGGGCGTCTGCTCGGCGGTGAAGTGGATGCCGCTCGCGCCGGTCTCGCCCGCGGGCAGCTTGACCCACGCCGAGAAGTCGTACGTCGCGCCGGCCTGCAGGCCCACGGCGGCGGCGGTCGCCGACACGCCCTGCCAGTCGGCCGTGCGCCCGGTGACGGCGAGGCTCTTCGTGCCGCCGTGCGCCTCGGCGTCGGTGACGGCGAGCGCCACGCCGCCGCGGGGACCCCACGGGCCGGCGGTGCCGTCCTCGAAGTCGGCGGCGCTCACGGTGACGGGTTCGGCGCTCGCCGAGGTGGCGAGGCCGAGCGTCGCCAGCACGGCGGTGGCAGTGGCGAGTGCGAGGGTTCCCAGTGTCCTTCGTCGGTGCATGTGCTGCGCTCCTTTGCGCGGTCGGTGGTGCGGTGACGTGGTGCGGGGGTGCGGGGTTCGGGGGCGCGCGGGCACGGCCGGCCGACGGATGACGCGGGCGGGCGCCATCCGTCGGCCGTCGAGGCCGCTCAGCCGGACGCGGCGGTCACGCGGTGGTGGCCTCCTCGGCGGGCGAGAGGTCGACGTCGACGAGCGGGTGCAGGTGCCGGGTGTGGTCGACCACGCGGACCGGACCCTCGAGCCGCACGGTGTGCGCGTGCACGAGGTCGCCGCTCGAGCGGCCCACGCTCAGGACGAGCTCGCCGGGCTCGACGATGCGTTCGCCGGAGCGCGACGTGAACGACGCGAGGTCGGCGGGCACGGTGAACCACACGTCGGCGGCCGCGCCGGGGTCGAGGTCGACGCGCGCGAAGCCGATGAGCCGCTGCACGGGCCGCACGACCGAGGCGACCGGGTCGTGCAGGTACAGCTGCACGACCTCGGTTCCGGACCGCGTGCCCGTGTTGCGCACGCGCACGCGCACGCTCGCGGCGCCGTCGGTCGCGATCGCGTCCTCCTCGGCCTCGAACGCCGGCCAGTCGAAGCTCGCGTAGCCGAGCCCGTGACCGAACGGGTACGCCGGGGTCGGGTCGAGGTTCGACACGTCGCTCGCGCGGGCGAGCGGCGGCGCCAGGTAGGTCGTGGGCTGGGAGCCCGGCGACGACGGGATCGACACGGGCAGCCGGCCCGACGGGTTGACCCGGCCGCTCAGCACGCCCGCGATCGCGCCCGCGCCCTCCTCACCGGCGAAGAACGCCTGGAGGATCCCGGCCGACTCCGCGACCGCGCGCCCGAGGGCGTAGGGCCGTCCGGCGAGCAGCGCGAGCACCGTGGGCGTGCCCGTGTCGAGCACGGCGTCGACGAGCTGCTGCTGCGCACCCGGCAGGGCGAGCGACTCGGCGTCGCAGCCCTCGCCGCTCGTGCCGCGGCCGAAGAGGCCCGCCCGGTCGCCGAGCGCGAGCACGACGACGTCGGCCGAGGCGGCCAGCGCCGCGGCATCCGCGAGGCCATCGATCTCGCCCCCGTCGACGGTCGTGCCGAGGGCGTGACGGATGTCGCTGCCCGGGAACTCGGCGCGGATCGCGTCGAGCAGCGTCGGGATGCGGATGCCCATCTCCACGCCCGGGTGCTGCGTGACCACGTGGGTGGGGAACGAGTAGCAGCCGAGCATGGCGTACGGGTCGTCGGCGTTGGGGCCGATCACGGCGATGACGGATGGCGCGGCCGGACCGTCCGCGTCGTCCGCGCCGCCGAGCGGCAGCGTGCCGTCGTTGCGCACGAGCACCACCGCGCGCTCGGCGAGCTCGCGAGCGACCTCGCGGTTGTCGGGCGGGTCGAGGTCGATCGTGCCGCGGACCGCCGCGGCATCCGTCGCCCCCACGCCCTGGAGCGCGGAGGGGACCGGCGACCAGTCGGCGTCGAGCAGGCCGAGTTCGGCCTTCTGCCGCAGCACGCGCCCGAGCGCCGTGTCGACGAGCGACATCGGCACCGCGCCCGCCGAGACCGCGGCCCGCAGCGGTTCGCCGAAGGCCTTGACGGTGGGCAGCTCGACGTCGATGCCGGCCTCGAGCGCACCGGCCGCGGCATCCGCCCACGTGTCGGCCACGCCGTGCAGGAGCTTCAGGAACGCGACCGCGAAGTAGTCCGCGACGACGGTGCCGTCGAAGCCCCACGTCTCGCGCAGCAGCTCGGTGAGCAGCCAGCGGTCGCCGGCCGACGGCACGCCGTCGAGGTCGGAGTACGAGTTCATGACGCTGCGGGCGCCGCCCTCGCGCACGGCCATCTCGAACGGCGGCAGCAGCACGTCGGCGAGCTCGCGCGCGCCGACCGACACGGGTGCGAGGTTGCGCCCGGCCTTGGACGCCGAGTACCCGACGAAGTGCTTCAGGGTCGAGACGATGCCGGATGACTCCAGCCCGCGCACGTACGCGGTGCCCACCGTCGCGACGAGGTACGGGTCCTCACCGATGGTCTCCTCGACGCGGCCCCAGCGCGCGTCGCGCACGACGTCGAGCACCGGTGCGAGGCCCTGGTGGACGCCCACCGAGCGCATGTCGGCGCCGATGCGCCCCGCCATCCGCTCGACGAGGGCCGGGTCGAACGTCGCGCCCCACGACAGCGGCACCGGGTAGGCGGTCGCGCCCCACGCGGCGAACCCGGCGAGGCACTCGTCGTGCGCGATCGCGGGGATGCCGAAGCGGTTGGCCGCCACGATCCGCTCCTGCATGCGCACGAGCGAGAGCGCGCCGACCGCGGCGTCGACCGGGGCGGTGCCGAACGGCCGGGTGATCTGGCCGAGCCCCGACGGCAGCAGCGCGTCGAGGTCGACGTCGTCGTTCAGGTCGTGCTGGTGCGGGGCGACGTCGGCGTGGCCGTCGTCGGAGGCGCCCACCCACACGCCGTAGAGCTGGGCGAGCTTCTCGTCGAGGGTCATCTCGGCGATGAGGGCCCGCACCCGCTCGTCCACCGGGCGGGCGGCGTCGCGCCACGCGGCATCCGTCGTCGCAGTCGTCGCGGTCGTCGCGGTGGACGCGGTCACGTCGTGCTGCGTCATCCCTTCACCGCCCCTTGGAGGCCGCCGACGATGCGTCGCTCGGCGGCGAGGAAGAACACGAGCGCCGGGATCATGGCCAGCGACGTGTAGGCGAGCACGGCGGCCGTGTCCTGCGAGTACTGCGTCGAGAACTGGGTCACCCCGAGCGGCAGCGGCCACAGGTCCTGGGGCAGCGTGCCGGTGCTGATCACGAGCAGCGGGAGGAGGTAGCCGTTCCAGCTGCCCACGAACGCGAGCACGCCGACGGTCACGAGGCCCGGCATCGACAGCGGCAGCAGGATGCGCCAGAAGAAGCCCAGGCGCGACGCGCCGTCGATCTGCGCGGCCTCCTCGAGCTCGTCGGGGATCGCCCGCAGGAACGGCACGAGGATGATGATCGTGGTCGGCAGCGCGAAGGCGATCGACGGGATGATCACGCCCAGGTACGTGCCGTGCAGGCCGAGCGTCCGCAGCAGCAGCGTGAGCGGCAGCGCGGCGACGGTCAGCGGGAACATGAGCCCTGCCGTGAACAGCGTGTAGAGGCCCTGACGGCCGCGGAAGTCGTACCGGGCGATCACGAACGCGGCCATGATGCCCGCGATCACGACGCCGAGCGTCGTGCCTCCGGCGAGCACGATGCTCGCGAACACGTTGCCCCAGAAGCGCGGCGCACCGAGGACGGTCGCCCAGTTCTGCAGGGTCCACGGGTCGGGCAGGCCCGCGGGGTCGGCGTTCAGGTCGGCGGTCGTGCGGAACCCGCCGAGGAAGACGTAGACGACGGGGCCGATCGCGACCGCGGCCACCACGAGGGCGACGAGGTACACGAAGGGCTGTCCGAGGTCGAACCGTCGCCCGGCTGGGCGGCGCTCGGGCAGGTCGCCGGGCGGCCGGCCCGTGGTGATGGCGGTGGTGGCGGTCATGTCAGCGCACTCCTCGGGTGATGGCGCCGGCGAGGTCGCGGCGGAGGGCGAAGCGCTGGTACACGAGCGCCACGATCAGCGAGATGAAGAACAGGATGACCGCGATGGCGCTGCCGTAGCCCGGCTGGCCGGCGAACTGACCCTGCTGCACCATGTACGTCGCCATGGTCTCGGTGGACATGCTGCGCACGGTCGGTGCGACCGTGACCCACACCATGTCGAACAGCTGCAGCGCGCCGATCATCGACAGGAACGCCCAGATGCGGATGGTCGGGCCGAGCAGCGGGATGGTGATGTGCCGCTGGATCTGCCACCAGCTGGCGCCGTCGATCGCGGCGGCCTCGGCGAGTTCCTCGGGCACGCCCTGCAGGCCGGCGAGCATCAGGATGATCGCGAAGCCGAGGTACTTCCAGGTCAGGATGAAGAAGAGCGTCCACAGCGCGATGTCGGGGTCGGCGAGCCAGTTCTGCCGCCACTCGCCGAGGCCGATCGCCTCGAGCGCGGCGTTCACGCCGCCCTGCGGTTGCAGCAGCAGCTTCCACGACAGGCCCGCGATGACCTCGGCGAGCACGTACGGGACGAAGATCAGGAGTCGCAGCACCGACCGGCCGCGCATGGGGCGGTTCAGCAGCAGTGCGATGCCGATCGCGAGCGGGCCCTGCACGAGCAGCGACGCGATCAGGATGAAGAAGTTGTTGCCGATGGCGCGCACGAATTCGGGAGTGCCGAAGGCGCGCTCGTAGTTGGCGAGGCCGACGAAGCGCTCGGGGTCGGCCAGGTGCTCCCAGCGGAACGCCGGAGGCAGGTTGTAGAGGCTGTAGACCGCGGCCAGGACGACCGGCAGGATCACGAAGCCGAGGAAGAGGACGAGTGCCGGGGTCATCAGCACGGCGATCTCGATGCGCTGGCGCACGGATCCCGCGCGCCGGTGCGAACGGCCCGGGGCGGGGGCCGGGCCCGCGGAAGTCGCGGGCCCGGCCGGGTTCAGGACGGTGGTCATGGTGCTACTGCGTCGCCGCGGCGTCCTGCATCTTGGTCACGATGTCCTCGGGCGAGCCGGAGCCGCCGAAGAGGTTCGTGATGCCCTCGTTCATGGCGTTGCCGACGGTCGTGCCGAAGGCGGTGTCGAACCAGAGCTGGACGAAGGAGGCCTCCGCGAGGCCCTCGGCGACGGCCTTGAGGTTCTCGTCCTCGAGCGACTCGGTCGCGGCCGGCACGGTCGGGATGCCGGAGCCGCTCGCGGCGAACTTCGCCTGGACCTCTTCGCTCATGATGTACTCGAGCAGCTCGGCGCACTCCGGCGGGGCCTCCGACGAGCAGCCGTAGCCGTCGCCGCCGCCGAGCGCGGCGGTCGGGTCGCCCGCGGCGCCGTCGATGCCCGGGAACGGGAACCAGCCGAGGAACTCGGGCACCTGCTGGTCGGCGGTGAGGCCGCCGATGACGCCGGCGTTCCAGTGGCCCATGAGCTCCATCGCGGCCTGGCCGTTGGCGATGAGACCCGCGGAGCTGCCCGCGCCCTGCTGGGCGGGGGTGCCGAGGAAGCCCTCCTGGAACGGCTCGATGGCGAGGAACTCCTCGAGCTGCTCACCGGCCTCGACCCAGCAGTCGTCGCTGAAGTCGCTCTCGGCCTCGGCGGCCTCGAGCGCCTCGGGCGAGCAGGACTTGAGCGCGAACTGGTACCACCAGTGCGCGGCCGGCCACTTGTCGCCGGCGCCCACCGCGATGGGGGTGATGCCGGCGTCCTTCAGCTGCTCGACGACGTCGAGGAGCTCGTCGAACGTCTCCGGCGGCGCGTCGATGCCCGCCTGCTCGAACAGGTCGGTGTTGTACCAGAAGCCCTCGATGCCGAAGGTGAACGGGATGGCGTAGGTCTCGCCGTCGACCTGCCAGGGGTTCACGGCGGCGCCGACGCTCTCGATGGTGTCCGGGATCTCGTCGTCGAGCGGCATCAGGTAGCCGTTCTCGACCTGGTCGCGCAGCTCGCCGCCCGGCCAGACCTGGAAGAGGTCCGGCGGGTCGCCGGCGGCCAGCGCGTTCGGGATGAGCGTGCGCTGCAGCTCCTCGTTCTGGTAGCCCGTCTGCTCGACGTTGACGCCCGGGTGGTCGGCCTCGAACTCCTGCGCGACCTCCTCCCACACCTCGGGGAGCGGGCCGGTGGTGCCGTTGTGCCACCAGGTGATGGTGACCTCGCCGTCACCGCCCTCGCCGCCGCCGCCGTCACCGCTGCTGCAGGCGGTGAGCGAGGCGAGTGCGAGACCCGTCGCGGCGGTGAGCGTGACGAGCCTCATGGTGCTGCGTCTGTTCATCATTGAACCTCTCGAAAGTTTCGACCACAACGTCGAAAGTGATCTGGACGTCTCGAATATACGCTGGCGACCATTTGGGGTCAAGCGCAACAAATATCGCGCGCCGTCTGCCGCAGCGACGGCCGCGTCCCTAGAGTGGATGCCGTGTCAGACCGGAACGGAAGTTTCGACGGCGTGCATCGCCGCAATCTCGCGCGCGTGCTCGGTCTCGTGCACCTCGAGGGGCCGCTCTCCCGCGCGAGGCTCACCGCCCTGACCGGACTCAACCGGTCGACGATCGCCGCGCTCGCCGGCGAGCTCGTCGACTTCGGCCTCGTCGAGGAACGGGCCCCCGACCCCACGAACCGGGTGGGTCGCCCGTCTCCCGTCATCGCCCCGCACCCGGCGCTCGTCGCCGTCGCGGTGAATCCCGAGGTCGACGCGGTCACGCTCGCGGCCGTGGGCCTCGGCGGCCGCATCGCCGCCCGCCGCCGCATCGACGTCGACGGGCTCGTGTCGCCCGACGAGGTGGCGCGGCTCACGGCCGACACGATCGACGGATGGCGCAGCCACGAGCTGCCCGACGCGCGGTTCGCCGGCGTGGGCCTGGCCGTGCCCGGCCTCGTGCGCGCCGCCGATGGGCTCGTCCGGTTCGCGCCGCACCTCGAATGGCGGGACGCCCCCGTCCGCGCCTTCGTCGAGCAGGCCACGGGACTGCCGGCCGCGGTCGGCAACGACGCGAGCCTCGGCGCGATCGCCGAGCACCTGTTCGGCGCCGGGCGCGGCGTCGACGACCTCGTGTACCTCAACGGCGGCGCGAGCGGCATCGGCGGGGGACTCATCGTGCACGGCCGACCCGTGGGCGGCACGAGCGGGTACGCGGGGGAGTTCGGGCAGAACCGGCCCGGCATCGCGGCATCCGTCGACCGTCGCGCCGAGGGCGGCGTGCTCGAGGACGAGGTCAGCCGGACGCGCCTGCTCGAGGCCGTCGGACTGCGCAGCGCCGACGAGCCCACGCTCGCCGCGGCGATCCGCGACGCGCTCGCGGCCGACGGCGAGCGCGGGGCGGCCATCGCCGACGAGCTCGACCGGCAGCGTCGCATCCTCGCCACGGCGCTCGCGAACGCGGTCAACGTGCTGAACCCGTCGCTGGTCATCCTCGGCGGGTTCCTCGCGACGCTCGCCGACCAGGACCCGGAGGCGCTCCGTGCCGCGGTCGCCGCCCAAGCGATGCCGGCCGCCGCCGAGGACGTCGACCTCGTCGTCGCGGCCCTCGGCGAGGACCGGCTCATGATCGGCGCGGCGGAGGCCGCGTTCGCGTCCCTCCTCGCCGACCCGCTCGCCGCCGCCCACCCGGCGGCGGTCGAATAGGACGCGTCACGCCGCGGGCGGAAAAGTTCCCGCTTGCGCGAAACCCCGGGGGCGCGGTTAGACTGTTCCGAGTCGAATCGATTCGAGCCGGGCTTCGAGCCGGCCGCGATTCCCGAGGACGGCGCCCGCGGGCGCCGTTTCCGTTCGCTGGCGCCCGACGGCGCGCGCCGCGCAGCCCACTCGACCGCACCGCACGACCGCCATCCAGCACGCACGGGAACCGCCTATGTCCACCGCCTCCATCCCCATCGTCCGACCCGACGACCACGCCGCGAGCCCCGGCCGCCACCCGGGCGACCTCCTGAGCCGCCGCCAGCGGCTCGTCTACGTGATCGTGCTCGGCGCGCTCACCGCGCTCGGGCCGTTCACCATCGACCTGTACCTGCCCGCCTTCCCCGCGCTCGAGGCCGAGCTCGGCGTGAACGCCGCCGCCATCCAGGTGACCCTCACCGGCACGATGATCGGCTTCGGCCTCGGTCAGCTCGTCGTCGGCCCGTGGAGCGACAAGGTCGGTCGCCGCCTGCCGCTCATCCTTTCGACGATCGTGCACATCGCGGCATCCGTCGCCGCCGCCCTCGCGCCCGACATCGCGTGGCTCACCGCGTTCCGGCTGCTGCAGGGCTTCGGCGCCGCCGCGGGCGGCGTGGTCGCGATGGCCATGGTGCGCGACCTCTTCGGCGGCAAGCCGCTCGTGCGCATGCTGTCGCGGCTCGCGCTCGTCGTCGGCCTCGCACCCGTCGTCGCACCCGTCGTCGGCTCGCAGCTCATGCAGGTCATGGACTGGCGCGGCCTGTTCTGGGTGCTCGGCGCCTACGGCCTCGTCGTCGTGCTCGCCGTGATGTTCCTCATCGTCGAGACGCTGCCCGAGTCGCGTCGGCACGTCGCCGGGCACTCGTCGATGCGCGAGCGGTACCGCGCGCTGTTCCGCGACCGGGTCTACCTGGGTGCGGCGCTCGTCGGCGGCATGACGTTCACCGGCCTGTTCGCGTACCTCTCGACCTCGTCGTTCCTGTTCCAGCAGGTGTACGACTTCTCGCCGCAGGAGTACGGCATCCTCTTCGCCGTGAACTCGATCGGCGTCGTCGTCGGCGTGCAGGTGTCGTCGCGGCTCATCCGCGGGCCCATCCCGCCGCAGTACATCATCGCCGGCACGACGGTCATCCACCTGGCGATGGCGGCCGCGATCATCGTGCTCGACAGCTCCGGCGCCGGCTTCTGGGGCACGGCCGTCCCGCTGTGGATCTACATCGCCGCGTGCGGGTTCACCTTCCCCGCCGTGCAGGTGCTCGCCCTCGCCAACCACGGCGCCGAGGCCGGCACGGCCGCGTCGCTGCTCGGTGCGCTGAACTTCGGCCTCGCCGGCGCGCTCTCGCCGCTCGCGGGCCTGATGGGCGTGGGCACCGCGGTGCCGATGGCCGTCGTGATGGCCGGCGCCGCGGTGATCGCGGTCGCGTCGGTGTGGCTGCTCGTGCGGCCGTCGACGGTCCCCGCCCTGTCCGACTGACGCGGGAGCGCGCTACGCTCGCAGCCGAGGGGAACGGAGCGGCGCAGTGGGTCCACCGGCACGATGCGAGGTCCGTGCGGCGACGGCGGCGGACGCGGCGGTCGTCGGCGGCCTGCTGTTCGACTTCAACACCGAGTTCGAATCGCCGACGCCGTCGGCCGAGGAGTTCGCGGCACGCTTCGCGACGCTCCTCGAGCGCGACGACGTGATCGTCCTCCTCGCCGAGGATCCGGAGCCGGTCGGGTTCGCCTACCTGACGCTGCGCCCCACGCCGTACGGCGACGGACCGCTCGCCCAGCTCGAGGAGCTGTACGTGCGGCCCGCGCTGCGCGACCGCGGCATCGGCACTGAGCTGCTCACCCGCGCGCTCGCCGACGTGCGCGGACGCAGTGCGATCGAGATGCACATCAACGTCGACGAGGTCGATGTCGACACCCGCCGGTTCTACGAACGGCACGGGTTCGTGAACATCGAGCCGGGCACCGATTACCGCATGCTGTTCTACGTGCGCGAGCTCTGATCATGCGGCGACGTGGCACGCGGCATCCGTTCTCAGGTCGTCCCCGGGTCGCCGACTAGCGTTGGAGGATGAGCGCACCGGACCGCACCGCGGAGCACCCGACCGATTCGCCCGACCCGGGTGACGGCCCGAACCCCCACCGCCGGCCCGGCTGGCGCGCCCAGGGCGCGGCGGTCACCGAGGGGCGGGCGGCGGCGCGCGCCGACGAACTGAACCCCCGCGCTCGCGAGGCGCGCACCGAGTACGTGGGCCGCTTCGCCCCCCTCGCGGTCGGCATCGCCTCGGTGGTCATCGCGGCGCTGCTCGGCCTGATCCTCGCCCTCCGCGCCGATTCGCTGTTCGAGATCGACGAGGAGTGGGCGGAGGACATCTTCGCCCTGCGCGGCGGGATCGCGAACATCTTCGCGTTCGGCATGGATGCGCTCGGCGGCGGCATCGTGGGCGTGTTCGTCGTGCCGATCGTCACCGCGGTGATCCTCCTCATCGCCCGGCGGCCGTGGGGTGCGCTGTTCTTCATCGTCGCGTCGGTCGCGAGCGCGGGCGTGGTGCAGCTCCTGAAGAACCTCTTCGGCCGGGCACGTCCGGAGGACATGCTCGTGGCATCCGACTTCGGCTCATTCCCGTCGGGGCATGTGGCGAACGCGGCGACGATCGCGGTCGCGATCGGCATCATCGTGCCGAAGCTCTGGGTGTGGATCGTCGGCGCGCTCTACACGATCCTCATGGCGGTCAGCCGCACCTACCTCGGGGTGCACTGGTTCACCGACACGGTCGGCGGTGCGCTCATCGGCGCGGGCGTGGCGCTGCTGGTCTGGACCCTGTTCGCCCGTCGCCTCGAGCGCGAACGGCTCGACCGGGCGGCGAGGATCGCCGAACGAAACCGGCTGCGCGCCGAGGCGCACGTCACTCCGCCCGCGCGTCCTCGCGCGACGGCGTCGACGCCGGCGTCCTGACCGCCGCCCCCTCGACGAGCTGCAGCACCCGGGCGGCGACGCTCACCGCGATCGCCGCGGGTTCCTTCGAGCGGATGCCGTCGATGCCGATGGGCGTCGTGATGCGCTCGAGCGCGGCGTCGTCGTGTCCCGCCTCGCGCAGCCGCGTCCGGAACCGCGCCCATTTGGATCGCGAGCCGATGAGCCCGATCGAGCCGAGCCCGGGCGTGCGCAGCGCCATGTCGCAGATCGCGAGGTCCTCCGCGTGGTCGTGCGTCATCACGAGCACGTGCGCGCCGCCGGGCAGGTCGGCGAGCGCCGACTCGGGCACCGGCAGGTGGTGCCGCCGCAGGTCGGCGATCGTGTCGGCGAAGGGCCCGGTCCGGCCCGGCACGCCGATCCGGTCGGGCGAGAGCATCTCGGCGCGCGAGTCGACCAGGTCGAGTCGCAGCGGATGCCGCGCGAGCACCCGGGCGAGCTCCAGCCCCACGTGGCCGAGGCCGAAGATCGCGACGACCGGCACCACCGGCACCGGTTCGAGCAGCAGGGTCACCTCGCCCCCGCAGCACTGCACGCCGTAGTCGACGACGGCCCGGTCGCTCAGCGTGAGCGTCAGCAGCTCGGGCTCCACCGCGCCGGCGTCGAGCATCTCGCGAGCGCGCCGGACGGCGGTCTCCTCGAGGTTGCCGCCGCCCACGCTGCCGAACGCGTCGCTGGAGGCGACCACCATCTTCGCGCCGCCGTTGCGGGGCGCGTGTCCGCGCACGGTCGCGAGGGTGACGAGCACCGCGGGCGAGCGGGTCTCCCGCAGCCGCTGCAGTGCGTCGAGCCAGTCCATGGTCGCTCCGGTCAGGTCCCCGCGGTGACGGATGCCGCGGCATCCGTCGTCTCGGACGTCGGTTCGTCGGCCGGGGTGCTCGGGGCGCCCGCCGCACGCGCCGCCTCGATCGCCCAGAAGGTCGCCTCGGGCGTCGCGGGCGAGGCGAGTTCGACGCTGCGGCCGGTCGGGCCGAACGCGGCCACCGCGTCGCGGATCGCCTCGCGGACGCTGAACGCGAGCATGAACGGCGGTTCGCCGACGGCCTTCGAGCCGTACACCGCGCCGTCCTCGCGCGCCCGCTCCAGGAAGTGCACGTTGAGCTCGTCCGGCAGTTCCGAGAAGCTCGGCAGCTTGTACGTGCTCGCCGACTGCGTGAGCAGACGCCCGCGGCCGGGGCCGTCGGTCTCGTCCCAGCGGAGCTCCTCGAGCATGAGCCATCCGGCCCCCTGCATGAAGGCGCCCTCGACCTGGCCGAGGTCGACGAGCGGCGAGAGCGAGTCGCCCACGTCGTGCACGATGTCGACGCGGCGCAGGCGCGTGGCACCCGTGAACCCGTCGACCTCGACCTCGGCCGCGGCGGCGCCGTACGCGAAGTACTTGAACGGCGTGCCCTGCATGGTCGCCGGGTCCCAGCCGAGGCCCTCGGTGCGGTAGAAGCCCGCCGCGAAGAGCTGCACGCGCTCGTGGTACGCCGTCTCGACGAGCTCGGCGAACGCCATCGCCCGCTCGGTGGCGGATGACGCGACGACCCCGTCGGCGAAACGGATGTCGCCGGGGTCACCGCCGAGATGCGCCGCCGCGACCTCCGCGAGGCGGTCGCGGATCTGGTCGCACGCGTGCTTGACCGCACCGCCGTTGAGGTCGGCGCCGGACGAGGCGGCCGTCGCCGAGGTGTTCGGCACCTTGTCGGTCCGTGTCGGCGCGAGGCGGACGGCCGTGAACGGCACCCCGAGCGCGGTGGCGGCCACCTGCAGCATCTTCGTGTGCAGGCCCTGCCCGAGCTCGGTGCCGCCGTGGTTCACGAGCACCGAGCCGTCCTTGTAGACGTGCACGAGCGCGCCGGCCTGGTTGTAGGCGGTGAACGTGAACGAGATACCGAACTTCACGGGGGTCATCGCGAGGCCGCGCTTCACGTCGGGGCTGCCGGCGTTGAACCGGGCGATCTCGGCGCGTCGGTCGTCGAAGGCGCTCTCGGTGCGGAGCCGCTGCCAGATCTCGTGCAGCCGCTCCGCGTGGCGCACCTCCTGGCCGTACGGCGTCGTCTGGCCCGGCCGGTACAGGTTGCGCTCGCGGATCGTCGCGGCGTCGAGGCCCAGCTGCGGCGCGACCCGGCCGAGGATGTCCTCGATCACGAACATGCCCTGGGGTCCGCCGAACCCGCGGAACGCGGTCTGCGAGGTCTTGTTCGTCTTCGCGATGCGGCCGTGCACCGCGACGTCCGGGATCCAGTAGGCGTTGTCGACGTGGCAGAGCGCCCGGCCGAGCACGGGCTCGGAGAGGTCGAGGCACCAGCCGCCGTCGGCCGTGAGGGTCGCCTCGAGCGCGAGGAGACGGCCGTCGTCGTCGAAGCCCGCGCGCCAGGTCGCGTGGTATGGGTGGCGCTTGCCGGTCATCGTGAGGTCCTGCGTGCGCGTCAGCCGCAGCCGGACGGGGCGGCCGGTGCGCACGGCACCCAGCGCGGCGATCGCCGCGAGCCCGTGCGGCTGCATCTCCTTGCCGCCGAATCCGCCGCCGAGGCGCAGCACCTGCACGGTGACCCGGTGCGAGGGCACCCCGAGCACGTGCGCGACGATCTCCTGCGTCTCCGACGGGTGCTGCGAGCTCGAGTCGAGGAACACCTGCCCCTCGGAGTCGACGTGCGCGAGGGACGCGTGGGTCTCGAGGTAGAAGTGCTCCTGCCCGCCGACGACGCTCTCGCCCTCGAAGACGTGCGGCGCGGTCGCGAGGGCGGATGCCGCGTCGCCGCGCTGCACGGTCGGCGCGAAGCCCTGGAACGACCCGGCCTCGATCGCCTCGGCGATCGTGACGATCGACGGCAGCGGTTCGTACTCGATGCGGACCGCGGCGGCGCCGCGCCGGGCGGCCTCGGCCGACTCGCCGAGCACCCACGCGAGCGCATGCCCGTGGTACCGGGCCTCGTCGGGGAAGAGCGGCTCGTCGTGCTTGGTCCCCGCGTCGTTCACGCCCGGCACGTCGTCGGCCGTCAGCACGTGCACGACGCCGGGCACCTCGAGCGCGGGCGCCACGTCGAGCCGCACCCGGGCGTGCGCGTGCTCCGACTGCACCGGCCAAGCGGTGAGCACCCCGGCGCGGCGGGCGGCGAGGTCGTCGGTGTAGGTCGCGACGCCGGTCGCGTGCTGGACGGCGCTCTCGTGCGGCATCCGCCGACCGACGACGGCGCCGGCGGGGCGTGCGGCGAGCTCGCTCATGCCGGCACCTCCTCACGTGCCGTGCTGCGGTACAGCTTGAGCAGCGCCCGGTTCAGCATGAGCGCGCGGTACTCGGCGCTCGCACGGTGGTCGGACATCGGCGTGCCCTCGCCGCCCATGACGGATGCCGCGTCGCGGACGGTGTCGAGCTCCCACGGCCGTCCGGTCAGGGCCGCCTCGGTCGCCCGGGCGCGAATGGGCGTCGCCGCGACGCCCCCCAGCCCGATGCGCGCGGCGACCACCGTGCCGTCATCGCCCACGTCGATCGCGAAGCCGACCGCGACGCTCGAGATGTCGTCGTAGCGGCGCTTGGCGACCTTGTGGAACGCGGCGAGGTTCGCGAGCGGCAGCGGGATGCGGACGGAACGGATGAGCTCATCGGGCCGGCGGACCGTCTGCCGGTAGCCGGTGAAGTACTCGGCGAGGTCCACCTCGCGCTCGCCGTCGACCGACGCGAGCCGCAGCCGCGCCTCGAGCGCGAGCAGCGCGGGCGCCGCGTCGCCGATGGGGGAGGCGGTGCCGAGGTTGCCGCCGAGCGTCGCCCGGTTGCGGATGAGCGGCGACGCGAACTGCGGGAACAGGGCGTCGAGCAGCGGCACCCGGCCGTTCAGTCGCCGCTGCACCTCGGCGAGGCTGAGCGCGGCACCGACCTCGATCGCGGACTCGTCGACGTGCACCTCGCGCAGCTCCGGCAGGTGCTCGATCGCGACGGTGAGCGGCGTGCGCCGGCCGCGCAGGTTGACCTCGACGCCCCAGTCGGTGGAGCCCGCGACGACGGTCGCGTCGGGCTCGTCGCGGAGCAGTCCGAGCGTCTCGGCGAGGTCGGCCGGGCGGACGAACCGCTCGCCGTCGTGGTCGACGCGCGTGGGGCGCGGAGCGGGCGGCGGGCTCGCGCGGCGAGCGGCGAGCGGATCGTCGGCGTCCGGCTGCCCGAGTGCGGAGGCGGCGTCGCGGATCGGGCGGTACCCCGTGCAGCGGCACAGGTTCCCGGAGAGGGCGTGCAGGTCGAAGCCGTTCGGGGCGTGGTGGGCGTGGTCGCCGCGCCCCGGGCGGTAGAACTCCGCGGCCATGCTGCACGCGAACCCGGGGGTGCAGTATCCGCACTGGGAGGCGCCGTCGGCCGCGAGCGCCGCCTGGACCGGATGCGGCGCGTGTGGCGTACCGAGGCCCTCGGCCGTCACGACCTCCTGCCCGTCGAGCGCCGCGACGGGAAGCAGGCACGCATTCACCGCCGTCCACGCGGTGCCGCCGTCGTCGTCGGGGGCCGCGACGAGGACCGAGCAGGCCCCGCACTCGCCCTCGGCGCAGCCCTCCTTGGCGCCGGTGAGTCCCCTCGCGCGGAGCCAGTCGAGCGTCGTCGTGTGGGCGGCCACCTCCCCGTCCGCGAGCTCGACTCCGTTGACGGTCACGACGATGTGCTGCATCCGCACCCCCTTGCCGCGAGTCTACGCCGCGAGGTGCGCCCGCTCGCCGCTCCACGGCCCGTTGTCCATCTGGACAATTGCGGCGGATCCGGCTACCGTACCCGTCATGCGAATCCTCCTCATCGGCGCGGGGGGCGTGGGCGACGCCATCGCCAAGATCGCCGCCCGCCGCGACTTCTTCGAGCTCATCGTCGTGAGCGACTACGACGAGTCCCGTGCCCGCCGCACCGTCGACTGGATCGCCGCGAAGCACGGCGACGCCGTGGCGGCCCGGTTCACCACGGCGCAGGTCGACGCGAGCGACCCCGAGGTCGTGGCATCCGTCGCCCGCGAGCACCGCGCGACCCACGTGATGAACGCCGTCGAGCCGAAGTTCGTGCCGTCGATCTTCCGCGGTGCGCTCGCCGCGGGCGCCGACTACCTCGACATGGCCATGAGCCTGTCGGAGCCGCACCCCACCGACCCGTACGCCGAGACCGGCGTGAAGCTCGGCGACGACCAGTTCGCGCAGGCCGACGACTGGGAGACGGCCGGCCGGCTCGCGCTCGTCGGCATGGGCGTCGAGCCCGGGCTCTCCGACGTGTTCGCCCGGTACGCCGCCGACCACCTCTTCAGCGAGATCGACGAGCTCGGCACGCGCGACGGCGCCAACCTGGTCGTTCGCGACGAGGAGGGCAACGAGATATTCGCGCCGTCCTTCTCGATCTGGACCACCATCGAGGAGTGCCTGAACCCGCCCGTCGTCTGGGAGCAGGACCGCGGGTGGTACACGACCCCGCCGTTCAGCGAGCCCGAGGTGTTCGAGTTCCCCGAGGGCATCGGGCCGGTGGAGTGCGTGAACGTCGAGCACGAGGAGGTGCTCCTCATGCCGCGCTGGGTCGACGCCAAGCGCGTGACGTTCAAGTACGGGCTCGGCGACGAGTTCATCGGCGTGCTGAAGACCCTGCACCTGCTGGGCCTCGACTCGACGACGCCGATCCGCGTCCGGAGCGCGAACGGCCCGGTCGAGGTCGCGCCGCGCGACGTGGTCGCCGCCGCACTGCCCGATCCGGCGTCGATCGGCCCGCGCATGACCGGCAAGACGTGCGCCGGGCTGTGGGTCACCGGCACGGGCACCGACGGCGCGCCCCGCGAGGTGTACCTGTACCACGTGAGCGACAACGAGTGGACGATGCGCGAGTACGAGGCGCAGTGCGTCGTCTGGCAGACCGCGCTGAACCCCGTGATCGCGCTCGAGCTGCTCGCGACCGGCGCCTGGCAGGGCGTCGGCGTGCTCGGACCCGAGGCGTTCGACGCGCAGCCGTTCCTCGAGCTCATGGCGCGCGCCGAGGCCGACGGCGGGTACGGCCAGCCCTGGGGCATGGAGGACCGTCTCGCTCGCTGAGCCGCCCGCCACGCCGCGCGCGTTCGAGTAGGGTCCGATGCCATGACGGATGCCGCGACCCTCGCCCGTGCGCACGCGCTCGCCGACGAGGCCGACCGGCGCGGCGGCATCCGCACCCGCGAGGCGCAGCCCGACGAACTGGCCGGCGCCCTCGCCCGGTTCGACGCGACCTGGGGCGAGGGTCGCACGGTCGACCTCGCATCGCTCACGGCGATCGCGCACGCCGGCAACACGGTCGTCGTGGCGGTGCCCGAACCCGGGCGAGCGGATGCCGCGGCCGAGCTCGCTGCACCCGGGGACCCGCCGATCGGGGCGGCCCTCGGGTTCCTCGGCTGGGCGGGCGGCCTGCACGTGCACTCGCACATGAACGCCGTCGACCCGCGGGCGCGGGGGCGCGGGGTCGGCGTCGCGCTGAAGCTGCGTCAACGCGCCCTCTGCCTCGAGCACGGCATCGACGAGGTGCGGTGGACCTACGATCCGCTCATCCGCCGCAACGCCCGCATGAACCTGGTGCGCCTCGGCGCCGAGGTGATCGCCTACCACCCCGACTTCTACGGCGAACTGCGCGACGCGATCTCCGGCGGCGACCGCAGCGACCGGTTCGAGGTGCGCTGGCGGCTCACGTCGACGCGGGTCGAGCGCGCGCTCGAGCGGATGCCGCAGCCGCACTGGCGCGCCGCGGGCGGCCTGCCGCTCGTCGCCGACTTCGAGGCGGTGCGCGCGGCCGATCCGCGGGCGGCCGCGGCGCTGCGCGACGCGTCGCGCGAGGCGTTCGCCGCGCTCGCCGACGGACGTCTGCGTCCCGAGCTCGACGGCGCCGGCGACTACGTCTTCACCGCCGACGGTCCCGACCGGGCCGCGTGACCGCCTCCGATCGGAACCAGGTTCCGGCCCCGGAACCGCATCCCAACCCGGTTCCACGGCGAGAACCTGGTTCCGACCCGGTGGTCCGTGCCGGCCTGCGCCGGACTGGGAGTGCCGACGACGCCCGGGGGGCGTAGCATGCGGAGCGATCCGAGGTGCCGCCCAGAGGAGGCCGTCATGTCCGATTCCGCCGCATCCGCATCCGCCGCACCCGCATCCGCTGCCTCCGCATCCTCGGGCGTATCCGCCGGCCGGGCCGACTCGGGCCGCGGCGCGAGCGCGGACGACTTCGCCGAGCGGCTCGTCGGCTCGGCACTCGGCTGGATGGAGACCATGTCGGTCCATCTCGGCACCCAGCTGGGTTGGTACGACGCGCTCGCCGGGTCCGAGCCGCTCACGCCGCCCGAGCTCGCGGAGCGCACGGGCACGTCGCCGCGATACGCGAGGGAGTGGCTCGAGCAGCAGGCGGCAGTCGGCATCCTCGAGGTCGCGGGCCCCGCCGACGTACCGGCGGACGAGCGGCGCTACGCGCTGCCCGCCGCGCAGGCCGAGGTGCTCGTCGACCGTTCGAGCCTGGCCTACACGGCACCGCTTCCCCGCATGCTCGCTGCGGCGGGGGTGCAGGTGGAGTCGCTCCTCCAGGCGTATCTGACGGGCGGCGGCGTGAGCTGGGAGCAGCTCGGGGTCCACGCCCGCGAGGCGCAGGGCGACATGAACCGGCCGTGGCTCGAGGCCGTCCCCGAGGTGTTCGCCCGGCACGCCCACGTGCAGGAGCGGCTGAGCCGTCCCGGCGCGCGCATCGCCGATGTCGGGATGGGCGAGGGCTGGTCGTCGATCGCGCTCGCGACGGCCCATCCCGAAGCGACGGTCGACGGGTTCGACGTCGACGCGGCGTCGGTCGGGGCCGCGCGGGCCCACGCCGACGCGGCGGGCGTCGCCGACCGGGTGCGATTCCACCTCGCGGATGCCGCGGAACTCGCCGACCACGGACCGTTCGACGCCGTCGTCGCCTTCGAGTGCGTCCATGACATGCCCGATCCGCAGGCCGTGCTCGCGGCGATGAGGATCGGGGCCGGCGACGACGGCGTGGTCGTGATCATGGACGAGGCGGTCGCCGAGCAGTTCTCCCCTCACGCCGACGACCTCGATCGCCTCATGTACGGATACAGCCTCTTCATCTGCCTGCCCGACGGGCTCGCGCACCAGCCGAGCGCCGGTACCGGCACCGTCATGCGGCCGTCGACGCTCCGCCGGTACGCGCAGGAGGCCGGCTTCGCCGACGTCCGCGTGCTCGAAGAGGGCTTCGGCTTCTGGCGCTTCTACGAGCTGGTGCGCCCCTGAGCGCCGCCTGCGCCAGACTGGAGGCGCCGACGACGCCCGGGGAGCCACGATGAACGAGTCCGCGCCCACCATCGAGGCGATCGAGCTGCACCGGCTCGAGGTGCCGCTCGTGCGCCCGTTCGAGACCTCGTTCGGCCGCGAGACGGCCCGCGAGGTGCTCCTCGTGCGCGTGCGAACCGACCGCGGCGACGGCTGGGGCGAGTGCGTGGCCGGCCGCGACCCGTTCTACTCGGGCGAGTACGTCGACGGGGCGGCATCCGTCATCGAGCGGTACCTGGCGCCGGCGCTGCTTCGCGCGCCGCGACCCCGCGTCGTGGACGACGGGCGCGTGTCCGGCGTGCTCATCGAGGATCCGGCCCACTCGGCGGGCATCTGGGTCGACGACCGCGAGCAGCACGTCGACGATCCGGCAGCGGATGCCACGGCGGGGCGCGCGGCGGCGTCGATCGCGAGCGTGCCGCTCGCGGCATCCGTCGCCCCCGCCCTCGCGTTCGTCGCAGGTCACCGCATGGCCAAGGGCGCGCTCGAGGCGGCCGTGCTCGATGCCGAGCTGCGCGCGCAGGGGCGATCGATGGGGGAGTGCTTCGGCGCCGCGCGCGAGTGGGTCGAGTGCGGCGTCTCGGTGGGCATCGCCCCGACGATCGAGGAACTGCTCGACGAGGTGACCGGCTACCTCGAGGAGGGCTACCGGCGCATCAAGCTGAAGATCAAGCCGGGCTGGGACCTCGTGCCGGTCGCGGCGGTGCGCGAGCTCATCGGCCGCGACGCGATGCTGCAGGTCGACGCGAACACGGCGTACACCGCCGACGACATCCCGCTGCTCGCGAGCCTCGACCCGTTCGACCTGCTGCTCATCGAGCAGCCCTTCGCCGAGGAGGACCTCGCCACGCACGTGCGGCTGGCCGAGGCGAGCGAGACGCCGGTGTGCCTCGACGAGTCGGTCCTCGATGTCACGACCGCGGTCGACGCGATCGAACGGGGGGCGACGCAGATCGTGAACATCAAGCCCGGCCGCATGGGCGGCTACCTCGAGGCGCTGCGCGTGCACGAGGCGTGCCGGGCGCGCGAGGTGCCCGTGTGGTGCGGCGGCATGCTCGAGACCGGCGTCGGACGCGCGGCGAACGTCGCGCTCGCCGCGCTGCCGGGCTTCACGCTGCCGGGCGACACCTCGGCCTCGGGGCGATACTTCGCCGAGGACCTGACCGAGCCGTTCGTGCTCGGCGACGGCGAGCACCGCGGCCAGCTCCGGGTGCCGGATGCCGCGGGCACGGGCGTCACGGTGCGGGAGGAGCTCGTGCGCGACTGGGCGGCGCGGCCGCCGGTGACGGTCAGCCGCGATTGAGGTCGCGCCCGGTGCGCGAGCCGGCCCCGGCTCCGGGCTCCGCGGCGGCATCCGTCGCCCGCTCGCCCGGACGGGCCGCGAGCCACGGCATCGCGAGCCCCGCGACGAGCGAGCCGATGCCGCCCCACAGCAGGTCGCCGATCGAGTCGGTGTAGCCGACGTAGATCGCGTCGTCGATGAAGTTCTTGCCGAACCACTCGAACATCTCCCAGAACACGCCGAACGTGAAGCCGAGCGCGGTGGTGACGACCGTCGTCGAGAGCCTCGGACGCGGCAGCGTCGCGGCATCCGCCACGATGCGGAAGTGCACGAGCACGAGGTAGCCGATCGCGGCGACGAGCCCGTTGAGCACGGCGTGCACCGGGAGGTCCCACCACTTCACCGTCACGTAGAGGTCGGTGACGCTGCTCCACACCGCGATGAGGGTGACGATGCCGAACGCGATGTCGAGGGCGGGTCGCACGCGAAGCGCCCGCGGGATGACCATGCCGCCCGTCGCGAACGCCAGGCTGACCCCGCCGAGCGGCCCCCACCCGATCGCGGCGATCGGGATGCAGATCGCGCCCGCGAGCCGGATCAGGTCGGCGGTCACCTCGCCGGGTCCGTGCGCGCGACGGCGAATGCCCTCCCAGAGCTCCCGCATCAGGCCTCCTCGTGCTGGTCGTCGGGCGCGGGCGGTCGGATGACGGCCTGCACCGGTTCGTGGTCGGATGCCGCGCGTCCGTCGAAGCGTGCGGCGTTGACGGCCACGCTCTCGACCTCGACGCCGGGCCCGGCGAAGACGTAGTCGATGCGCGGGCCGCCCCGCCGGAGTCGACGATAGCCGTGATAGGTGCCCCACTGCGGGGTGAGCTGCTCGGCGGCCGCTTCCCACGTGTCGCGGAGCATCCCGTCGGCGGTGAGCGCGCGGTACACCGCGGAGCGCTCGTTGGCGTTGAAGTCGCCCGTCACGACGATCGCCGCGTCCGGGTCGGCGGCGTGCGAGGCCGCGGCGAGCTCGAGGATGAGGCGCGCCGAGTGCAGGCGGGAGCGCCACGAGAGGTGGTCGAGGTGCGTGTTGAACGCGATGATGCGCGCGCCCGTCGCCCGGTCGGCGAACGCGGCGGAGACCAGGATGCGCCGCGTGACGTTGCCCCACGACCGCGTGCGCGAACCGAGCAGGTCGGGCGTCGCGGAGAGCGCGCGCTGGCGCCACGCCGTCAGGTGGAGGCGGTCGGCGTCGTAGAAGATCGGGCAGCGCTCGCCGCGCCCGGAGGGGTCGCGGCCCATGCCCACCCATCGGTACGCGGGGCCGAGGCCCTCGGCGATGACGTGCACCTGGTCGGCGAGGGCCTCCTGCACGCCCACGATGGTCGGTTGCTCCGCTGCGAGCAGGCGCTTCACGAGCGGTCGGCGCGCGGACCAGCGGTCGGGGCTGCCGCGGCGGGCGGACGGGATGCGTCGTCGGATGTTGAACGACATGACGTGCACGTTCGGCGCCGTCACCGGTCCGATCGTGGCGGAATCCGTCATGCGCCCAGCGTACGCCGCGGATCAGGGGAGGAGCTGCGGCTGGCGCGCCTCGGGGTAGCCGAGCAGGTTCGGCTCGGTCGCCGCGGGTGCACGGGTGAAGAGGTCGGTGGGGCACCATCCGGTGACGGCGCCGATCATGAGGAAGCCCGAGCACACGCCCGCCGGGATCGCGCACCAGGGGTTGTCGAGGGTGTTCAGCGCGAAGGCCGCGAGGAACACGGCGATGACGGCGCGGATGCCGCGTTCGCCACGGCCCACGGCGCAGGAACGCGCACCCGCCGAACGACCGAGCAGGCTCACGCCTGCTGGGCCTGGGCGGCCTGCTGCTCGGCGATCTGCCGGCGCACGTCCTCCATGTCGAGGGACTTGGTCGCCTCGATCACCTGCTCGAGCTGCGCCCCGTTCAGGGCGCCCGGCTGCGCGAAGACGATGATGCCCTCGCGGAAGACGACGAGCGTCGGGATGGAGGTGATCCGGAATCCGGCGGCGAGGGCCTGCTCGGCCTCGGTGTCGACCTTGCCGAAGACGACGTCGGCGTGCTGCTCCGAGGCGCGCTCGAAGATGGGGCCGAACATGCGGCAGGGGCCGCACCATTCGGCCCAGAAGTCGAGGAGCACGATGTCGTTGTCCTTGATCGTGGACTCGATGGTGTCGTGGGTGATGTTCACGGAAGCCATGCCTCGATTCTAGCAGACGATACCCCTGGGGTATTATCGTCCGCATGTCACGACTCCGCTCCACCCTCGTCGCCCTCGTCGGCGCCACGGCGCTGGCCCTGACCGGGTGCGCCTCCGCCGACCCGATCGAGCTCACCTCCGACACCGTCGTCATCGACGTGCGCACCGCCGGGGAGTACGCCGCCGGCCACCTCGACGGTGCCGTGAACCTCGACCTCGCCTCCGGCGAGCTCGCTGCCGAGATCCCCGCGCTCGATGCCGACGACGAGTACGTCGTGTACTGCAAGTCCGGCAACCGGTCGGCCCAGGCGATGCAGCTGATGGAGGAGGCCGGGCTCGACGTCACCGACGCCGGGTCCGTGCAGCAGGCGGCGGATGCCACGGGGCTGCCGATCGTGCAGTGAGGCTGGTCGCCATCCGTCGCCAGTGAACCGGCGGATCTGCGCCGTCCGTGCACGTCGGCGGGACACGCGGCTGTGAAGTGCCCAAGGGCCCTTGACAAGCTCTATGCATCCGGATGGAATGTTCACCGTAACTGAACGTAGATGTTCAGCAGCCGGAGGCACACATGAGCGTTCGCCATCTCGTCCGTCGATCCGATTCCGCTGAGTACGAGGTCCCCGAGGGACTCGCGCCCGGGTCGGAGGGCCTCACGCGCTGGTGCGCGGTCGGGTACGACGACGGGTCGGCGCACACCGACTTCGGCATCTCCCGCCTCGCCCCGGGCGGGTCGGTGCCCGCGCACGTCCACTCGTTCGAGGAGTCGTTCCACGTGCTCGAGGGCGAGGTGATCCTCGCGACGCCGGAGGCCACCGTCCGGCTGGTCGCGGGCGACTACGGCGTCATCCCCGTCGGCGTGCCGCACGAGTGGCACGCCTCCGGCGATGCGGAAGCCGTATGGGCCGACATCTTCGCGCCGCCGCCCCGGAAGCGCTACGGTTCGGACACCTACCGGGTCCCGGCCCTGCCGGCCCGGGAGCCGATCCGGGTCGACCCGCGCGACCCGCGAACGCGTTCGTTCGGCGGGATCACGACCGAGCAGATGGACCCGGGCAGGCAGTCCCAGGAGCTCCTCGCCCAGTCGGCGAGCATGCGCACGGCCCTGCTGGTGTACAGCGGCATCTCGCTCAAGATGATGGTCGACTCCGACCTCGGCTCCACCCTGTCGACCATGTTCATGGTGCAGTACGAACCGGACGGGCGAGCGGGACCGCACGACCATCCGCTGGAAGAGGCCTACCTGATCCTCGAGGGTGAGGTGGACGCGACATTCGACGGCCAGGCGGTCAGGCTCGGCCCGGGCGACATCGCCTGGGCAGGGGCCGGGTGCATCCACTCGTTCCAAGCGACCGGTGCGCCGGTGCGCTGGCTCGAGACGCAGTCGCCCCAGATGCCGGCACGGCATGCCTACCGGTTCGTTCGGGACTGGGACTACCTCGCCGAGCGCCTGGAGGAGGAGTCGTGAGCGAACGCACCGTGGTGGTCGTCGGGGGCACCTCCGGCATCGGCCTCGAGATCGCGAAGGAGGTGGTGCGTCGGGGGGACCGGGTGGTCCTGACCGGGCGGGACCCCGAGCGCACCCGCGAGGTCGCCGCATCCGTGGGTGAGGGAGCCACCGGCGTCGCCGTCGACATCTCCGAGCCCGAGACCATCGCGGCGAGCCTGGCCGGCATCGGTGCCGTGCACGGCCTGGTGCTCGCCGCGATCGAGCGGGACGCCAACACCGTCCGCGACTACGACATCGCTCGCGCCAAGCGGCTCGTCACCCTCAAGCTCGTCGGCTACACCGAGACGGTGCACGCGCTGCTCGGACGCCTCGAGGAATCGAACGACACGGGCATCGTCCTGTTCGGCGGGCGGGCCAAGGACGCGCCGTACCCGGGCTCGACCACCGTGTCGACGATCAACGGCGGCGTCGAGGGCCTGGTGCACAGCCTGGCGCTCGAGCTCGCGCCGATGCGGGTGAACGGACTGCACCCGGGGATCGTGGGCGACAGCCCCTTCTGGGCGGGCAAACCCGAGGGCGTGCTCGCCGGGTACGAGTCGCGCACGCCGGGCGGCGCCCTCGCCACCATGGCCGACATCGTGGGCGCCACGATGTTCCTGCTCGAGAACCGCGGGGTCTCGGGCATCAACCTGTGCGTCGACCGCGGCTGGCGCATCACCTGACCGGCCGGGCCAGGCCGGAACACTCAACGAGGAGGAACCAATGACCGACGCCGCAGCACGGCCACGCCCGGAGGAGTTCGCCTCCGGTCGTCCCGTCGTCTTCCGCAACGCGACGGTGATCACCGTCGACTCCCAGGGCGTGCTCGAGAACGCCGACGTGCTCATCGAGGGCGAGACCATCGCCGGCGTCGGACCTCGGCTCGAGGTGCCCGAGGGCACCCTCGAGATCGACGCGACGGGCGGCATCGTCATGCCGGGCATGATCGACACGCACCGCCACATGTGGCAGACCGCGCTCCGCGGGTACGGCGGCGACTGGGCGCTCAGCCAGTACTTCGTCTTCTACTACCTGACGTGGGGCGAGGTCTTCCGGCCCGAGGACATCTACGCGGGGAACCTCCTCAGCGCGCTCGAGTCGATCGACCAGGGCGTGACGACGACCCTCGACTGGTCGCACGCGCTCCGCACGCCCGAATACGGCGAGGCGGCACTGCAGGCGTTCCGCGAGATCCCCGGCCGGTTCGTGCTCGCCTACGGCAACTACCTCGGGGCGCCGTGGGAATGGGCGAACAGTCCCGAGTTCCGGAAGTTCGTCTCCGACAACTTCAACGCGCCCGACGACATGCTGGGCCTGCAACTGGCGTTCGACGTCCCGGCCAGCGAGGACTTCCCCGAGCAGGCCGCGTTCCAGGCGGCCCGCGACCTCGACCTCCGGGTCACGACGCATGCGGGCGTGTGGGGCGCCACCACCGACCAGAGCATCTCCCACATGTACGACGGCGGGTGGATGACCGACAAGGTCACCTACGTGCACGCGGCATCGCTCGGCCCCGAGAGCTACCAGAAGATCGCGGCCACCGGCGGCACGGTCTCGGTGGCCACCGAGAGCGAGCAGAGCGCGGGCCAGGGCTACCCGTCGACGTGGGCGGTCCGCAAGTACGGGATCCCGACGTCGCTCTCGATGGACACGAGCGTGTGGTGGAGCGCGGACTTCTTCTCGGCGATGCGCGCGACGCTCAGCGCGTTCCGCTCGCGCGACCACCTCGAGATGCAGTCGAAGGGCGAGACGGTCAACGTCAACCGGCTCCGCGCCGAGGACGTGGTCTGGCAGGCCACGATGGGCGGGGCGACCACGCTCGGCATGACCGACAAGCTGGGATCGCTCACCGTGGGCAAGAAGGCCGACGTCGTGCTCATCAAGAACGACGAGTCGCCCGCGATGACGCCGATCCTGAACCCGTACGCCCACGTCGTGTTCCAGGCGGGCACCGCCGACGTGCACACCGTGGTCGTCAACGGCAGGGTGGTGAAGTACGACGGCAAGCGGATCGATTTGCCGCTCGCGCCCGTGCGCGACAAGGTCGCGGCATCCGTCGAGTACGTGCGCAGCAGCCTCGGCGAGCAGGCGTGGGACGAGTGGATGCACCCGCAGATCCCCGAGGACGAGCCCATCGCCAACCCGTACCAGTACAAGGAAGACGACTGACCGGCCGGCTCCCGGGCGCGCCGGTTCCCCCGCGCCCGGGAGCTCTGCCTCGTCACTCCTTGGGGTACTGCCAGATCTCGAGCTGGATCCCGTCGGGGTCGCGGAGGTACGCCCACTGCGACCCGGCCAGGTCGCCGTCGGTGATCGTGGTCGGCGGCCCGTTGAAGACGGCGCCGCGCTCGATGAGCTCCTCGTAGGCGCGCTGCATGTCGTCGACCACGAAGCAGATATGAGCCGAACCCACGTCGCCGTTCGCGCGGTCCCAGTCCTTCCCCTCGGGCCGGTGGTACTCGAGGAACTCGATGTTGACGTTGCCCACGCGGATCATCGCGAACGACAGCTCGGCGCCCTCGACCTGGACGCCCCGCTCGAGCTCCGGCCCGGCACCGTGGTTGACGGGTCCCGGCTGGAACCCGAACATCCGCGAGTACCAGTCGAACGATCGCCGCATGTCGCGGACCGTGATTCCGACGTGATGCACGCCGTCGATGGTGAACGTCATCTCCACTCCTTCGTGTCGTTCGGTTCGCAGCCAGCGCTCGGTAGCACTGAACGGTTTCCATTCAGACTCAACACCACGGATGGCGCCCTTGGCAAGGGCCGAGGGTGTCATCCGCCAGCCTGCGTCCTCCGGAATTTCGCGCCGAGCTGCGCCAGCTCGGCGCGATGGGGGGGTCGAGGCGAGCGTCCGAACGTGGACGAGCCGTTCACTTGATTCACCGATCGGTGGGCAGTAAGTTCAGTTATAGTGAACAGGCGGCACGGAGGCCGCTCCCGGCGGACCGGGACTCGGAAGCGAAGGAGCATCCACATGACGGGTCGACTGGAGGGTCGCACGATCGTCGTCACCGGCGGGGCATCGGGTATCGGTGCGGCGCTCGCCGGTGGGTTCGCCGACGAAGGTGCGAACGTCGTCATCGCCGACCTCGACCTCGCGGCCGCCGAGCAGCTCGCCGGCCGCATCGAGGACTCGGGCGGGAGCGCGCTCGCCGTGCGCGTCGACGTCGCCGACCGGTCGGCGGTCCGCGCCGGCATCGAGCGCGCCGTCGAGCGCTTCGGTCGGCTCGACGCCTACTTCAACAACGCCGGAATGAACTCGCCCATGAAGTTCCTCGACGTGACCGAGGCGAACTTCGAACTCGTCATGCGCGTGAATGCGCTCGGCGTCCTCATCGGCACGCAGGAGGCCGCCAAGCAGTTCATCGCCCAGGGCGGCGGTGGGAAGGTCGTGAACACCGCCTCCATCGCGGGGCGACAGGGCTTCTCGAGCTTCGCCCCGTACAGCGCCGCGAAGGCCGCCGTCATCTCGCTGACGCAGGCGGGCGCACGCGCGCTCGCCGAGCACGGCATCACCGTGAACGGATTCGCTCCGGGCGTCGTCGCGACGCCGCTCTGGACCAAGCTCGACAAGGAACTCGAGGAGATCGGCGAGGGCCAGAACGGCTTCGACTCGATGTCGAGCAGCATCCTGCTCGGCCGCCCCGCCGACCCGGTCGACATCGTGCCGACCGGCGTCTTCCTCGCGTCGGCCGACTCCGACTACATCACGGGCCAGATCATCCCCATCGAAGGCGGCATGATCCTCGTCTGACGAGGACCGGCCCTACACCGAGAGAGCGATCAACATGAAGAGCACGGGCACGACGGGAACCAACGCGGTCGACTGGGAGGCGCGGGTCGACTTCGACCGGTTGCGCGACGACCGGCTGGCGCGTCTGAAGGCCGAACTGGAACGGTCCGACCTCGGCGCGCTCCTCGCCTTCGACTTCTCGAACATCCGGTACATGACGGCGACCCACATCGGCACGTGGGCGATGGACAAGCTGATCCGGTTCAGCCTGCTGACGCGGAACACCGACCCCATCTCGTGGGACTTCGGGTCGGCCGCGAAGCACCACAAGCTGTACAACCCGTGGCTCGACGTGACGACCGCGGAGATGGACGCCGATCCGAACGCGCCGCACGAGGGCGCCAAGCGGCCACGTCTGGAGAGCGGCGCCCGCGCGGGCATCTCCACGCTCCGCGGGGCGTTCCCGCCGGACGCCGAGATCGCCGAGGGCGTCGCGAGGAAGATCAAGCGCGAGCTCGAGAAGTTCGGCCTGGCCGACCAACCGCTGGGGGTGGACGTCATCGAGCTGCCGATCCTCTTCGCCCTGCAGAAGGAGGGCATCGAGGTCGTCGACGGCCAGCAGGTGTTCATGGAGGCCCGCCGGATCAAGACCGGCGACGAGATCCGGCTGCTCACGCAGGCCGCCTCCATGGTGGATGCCGCCTACGAGGACCTGTACCGCTTCCTCCGGCCGGGCGTGCGCGAGAACGAGGCGGTCGGCCTCGTGGCGAAGACGCTGTACGACCTCGGGTCCGAGTACGTCGAGGGCGTCAACGCCATCTCGGGCGAACGCTGCTCGCCGCACCCGCACGTGTTCTCCGACCGCCTCATCCGGCCCGGCGACCCGGCGTTCTTCGACATCCTGCACAGCTTCAACGGCTACCGCACCTGCTACTACCGCACGTTCGCGGTCGGCTCCGCGAGCTCCGCCCAGAAGGACGCGTACACGCGTGCGCGGGAGTACATGGACCGGGCCATCGCGCTCGTGCGGCCGGGGGCGACGACCGCCGACATCGTGTCGGTCTGGCCGAGGGCCGAGGAGTTCGGCTTCCCGGACGAGGAGGCCGCCTTCGCGCTGCAGTACGGGCACGGCGTCGGCCTGTCGATCTGGGAGAAGCCGATCTTCTCGCGCCTGGTCTCGTTCGACCACCCGGAGGTGATCGAGGAGGGCATGGTGTTCGCGCTCGAGACGTACTGGCCGTCGGCCGACGGCTGGGGGGCCGCGCGCATCGAGGAGGAGGTCGTCGTCACCGCCGACGGCTGCGAGGTCATCACGAAGTTCCCCGCCGAGGAGCTGCTCGTCGCCGGCCAGCGGTACTACGCGGTCGGTGGTCCGCTCGACCTCACGCGTGACTCGCAGTCGCACCTCAACACCGAGTGGGGACGGCCCGGGGCGTGAAGGGCGGCGAGATGACCACGCCGATCGGCAGCATGGACGCCGTCGTGTACCACGGTCGCGGCGACGTCCGCGTCGAGCGGCGGCCGATCCCGATCGCGACCGAGGGCCAGGCGCTCGTCAGGGTGCTGCGCAGCGGCATCTGCGGTACGGATGCCACCGAGTGGAAGTCCGGCCCGATCATCTTCCCGATCGACCGGGTGCACCCCAACAGCGGCCACACCGGTCCGCTGGTCATCGGGCACGAGTTCGTCGGCGAGATCGTCGACCTGCCCGGCGGGCCCGTGGACGGGCTCGACGTGGGCGCCCACGTGGCATCCGGCGCCGGCGTCTGGTGCGGCGAATGCGACCGCTGCCGCGAGGGACGCACCAACCTCTGCACCCGCTACGTCACGCACGGCCTCAACGCCGACGGGGGACTCGCGGAGTACGTGGCGGTCGAAACGTCGACGCTCGTGCGGATCCCGGAGGGCTGTTCGCTCGACGACGCCGGGGTCGCGCAGCCGCTCGCCGTGGGCCTGCACGCCGCCCGCCGCGCCGGCGCCCGGGACGGCGATCGCGTGATCCTGTTCGGTGCGGGGGCGATCGGAACCTTCATCCTCGCGGGGCTCGTCTCGCTCGTCGACGCGGACATCACGGTCGTCGACTTCGCCGGCGAGCGGCTCGAACGCGCGAAGCGGCTCGGTGCCACGCGGACCGTGCCGGTCGACGATGACCTCGTCGCGACGCTGCGGTCGGTGGTCGGGCCGGGCGGGGCGGATGTCGTCATCGAGGCGACCGGCGCTCCGGGTCAGCTGTCGGTCGCGCTCGACCTGGTCCGCCAGGGCGGCACGATCCTCGGCGTCGGCCTGCCGTCGGCGCACCAGGACCTCGACGTGCACCGACTCGTCATGAACGAGGTGACGATCGCCACGACGGTCGCGCACATCTGCGGCGAGGACCTCGCGCCCGCACTCGAGATCCTCGCCTCCACCGACCTCGGCGACGAACTCGTCGAGGCCGTGTTCCCGTTGCCCGATGCCCCGCACCAGATCGAGCGGCTCGCCCGCGGCGAGATCCGCGGCAAGGTCCTCTTCGATCCGACCCGATCCTCCTGACCGCCGCGCCGGGTCGGTGCCCGGCGTGCGAACCCGAACAGAGAAAGGTGGCCGAGCGCCATGAGAGCAGCCGTCTTCCACGACGCCAAGGACGTCCGCGTCGAGGACGTCGCCGAACCGGACGCCGTCGGTCCGCACGAGGTGCGGCTGAAGCCGTACTGGTGCGGCATCTGCGGCACCGACCTGCACGAGTACGCGGTCGGGCCGATCGTCATCCCCACGTCGCCGCATCCGCTGAACGGGTCGACGGCGCCGCAGATCCTCGGGCACGAATTCTCCGGCGAGGTGCTCGAGGTGGGCGCCGAGGTGACCTCGGTGCGCGTGGGCGACCGGGTCTCGGTCATGCCGCTGCTGTTCTGCGGTGCCTGTTACTTCTGCCGACGCGGACTGAACCACCTCTGCACGTCGATGGCATGCGTCGGCCTGAGCGACGCCTGGGGCGGGATCGCCGAGCAATGCGTGGTGCCGGAGTCGAAGGTCGCGAAGCTGCCCGACTCGATGAGCGACATCCAGGGCGCGCTCGTGGAGCCGACCGCGGTCGCGGCCTACGGCGTGGACCGAGCCGGCGTCCGGCCCGGCGACACGGTCCTCGTGACCGGGCTGGGGCCCATCGGCGCCCTCGCATCGCTGTACGCCGCCTCGCTCGGCGCAACCGTGTTCATGTCCGAGGTGAACCCCAAGCGCCAGGAGCTCGCGCGGTCGCTCGACGTGGGCGAGCTGCTCGACCCGAGGTCGACGGATGTCGCGGCCGAGCTCAGGGACCGCACCGGCGGCATCGGCGTGGACGCGGTGATCGAGTGCTCGGGCAACGAGATCGCGCTGCAGACGGCGCTCGCGGCCGTGCGTGCGTCCGGGAACATCTCGCAGACCGGCCTGCACACGCGGCCGGCGGCCATCGACCCGATGGTGCTGTCCGAGCGGGACATCACCCTGCGGGGCACCTGGTGCTACCCGGTCACCGACTGGCCGCGGATCATCGACCTGATCGGCCGCGGGCGCATGGACGTGGAGAAGGTGGTGAGCGCCCGGATCGACATGGCCGACATCGTCGAGCGGGGCTTCGAGACGCTGCTCTCGCCGACCGGCGACCAGGTCAAGGTCCTGGTCCGGGCCGAGTGAACGAAGGAGATCCGAAGATGAAGGCACTGCAGTACACCGCCGTCGGCACGCCGTCGGTCGAGGAGCTGCCGATCCCGGAGATCGCCGACGACGAGGTGCTCGTCGCGGCCCGGTCGGTGGGCGTCTGCCATTCCGACATCGAGCTGCTGGAGGGCCGGTACATCATCCCGTTCGAGTACCCCATCATTCCCGGCCACGAGTGGTCGGGCGAGGTGGTCGCGACGGGATCGAAGGTGAGCGGACTCGCGAAGGGCGACCGGGTCGTCGGGGAGTGCGTCATCGGCGACGACCACTTCGGCTTCTCGATCAGCGGCGCCGCGGCGGAGTTCTTCGTCGCCAAGGAGAGCTGGCTGCACCGGCTGCCCGACGGTGTGTCGTGGACGAACGGGGCGCTGGTGGAACCGTTCAGCGTGGCGTACTACGCGCTCATGCGCGTCGGCAACGTCAACGCCAGCGACACCCTCGTGGTCCTCGGCGCGGGCCCCATCGGGCTGTGCGTGACGGCCGCCGCGGCGGCGCTCGGCGCCAGGACGATCGTCGCCGAGCCGAGCGCCTCGCGACGCGATCAGGCGCTCGCGCTCGGTGCGCACCGCGCGGTCGACCCCGCCGAGCTCGACGACGTGCTCGCCACCGAGACCGACGGCCGCGGCGCCGACGTCGTGATCGAGGCGAGCGGCCGCCCCGAGGTGATGGCGCGGGCACTCGAGATCGCCGCGTTCAAGGGGCGCATCGGCTACATCGGCATCGACGTGGGGCGGGAGGCCCCGGCGAAGCTCGGCCTGATCCAGTCGAAGGAGCTGACGATCACCGGGTCCATCGGATCGCCCGGCGTGTGGCCCGAGACGCTGCGCTTCATGGCGCAGGCGGGCATCGACCTCTCGTCGCTCGTGACGCGCCGCTTCAGCGTGGACGAGGCGACCGCAGCGCTCGAAGCCGCCCAGCGACCCGCGGAGAACATCAAGGCGCACATCGAGTTCACGGCGACGGCCTAGCCGCGCACGCCCGAGCGGACGAAGCGGGGGCGGGACCGCGGGTCCCGCCCCCTTCGCGCGCCCACCCGGTCAGGGGATCAGGCCGGCCTCGCGATAGCGCTCGACCTTGTCGAAGAAGCTCTTCGGCGTCGATCGGAAGCCGAGGAAGCCCGCCTCGCGGCTCTTGGTCATGTCGGTGATGCACTCGACCTCCCGGCCGAGGTCGCTGTCGCTGTGCCACCACGAGGCGAGCTTCGCGACATCCGGTTCGACCAGGCCCTCGCGCTCGGCGATCCGGCGCCAGACGTCGGGCGCGAGGTCGGTCATCGATTCGACGAGCGTGCGCGGCGTCTCGCCCGGGCCCTCCCAGTCGACGCCGAAGTGGTCGGCGATCTGCGGCCACAGCCAGCGCCAGCGGAACTGGTCGCCGTTGGCGATGTTGAACGCCTCGTTCTCGCCCTCGGGATCGGTGGACGCCCAGATGAGCTGTTCGCCGAGCAGGTCGGCGTCGGTCACGTCGGTCACGAAGTTCCACTGCGCCACCGATCCCGGGAAGACGAACGGCCGGCCGAGCTCCTTGCAGATGGTCGCGTAGACCGAGAGCGTGAGGACCATGTTCATGGCGTTGTCGACGGCGAAGCCGAAGATGGTGTGGGATCGGTGCACGCTCCAGGTGAAGCCCATTCGCCCGGCCGCGTCGAAGAGCTCGTCCTCCTGCGCGTAGTAGAAGTTGGGGCTCGGCAGACGCGGCTCCGACTCGTGGAACGGGGTCTCGGCCTTCACGCCCGTGGCGTAGTCCTCGAACGGCCCGAGGTAGTGCTTGAGTCCGGTGAGCAGCGCGACGTGTCGCACGCCGCCGTCGGGCTCGAGCGCCGCGAACAGGTTCCGCAGCGTCCGGGTGTTGACCTCGATGTTCTCGGCCTCGGTGTCCTTGCGGATCCAGGCGGTGACGATCACGATCTCCGGACGGAGGCCGGCGAGCGCCGCTCGCGTGGCGTCGGCGTCCAGCAGGTTGGCCTGGACCGGCGTCACGCCCTCCGGCAGGCGTCGTGCGCGCCTGGCGAGCCCATGCACCTCCCAGCCGGCATCGACCAGTTGACGGGACACCGTCTGGCCCGCGATGCCGGTGGCACCGACGACGAGCGCTCGGCGCTGCTGCTCCGTGTTCATCAATGAACCTCTCTCGAACGGCATTGTTCAGTTGAGGTAAACATTAGCGCACGGCAGCGCCCGAGGCGATGGCGAGTGGGCTCGTGGATTCGGCCCGGGTCGGCAAGCTCGGCGACTTCGGCGGATTTCCGCGACTTTCGGCTTGCGTCGGACGACGGCTCCGCCCGATTCGCGCGGGCCTCGGTGCGCCGGACGACGCCGCTCGAGCCCGGCGGAATCCCGGCGTGGCGCGGAATCGTTACCTACAACGCTTGTGAACACGGGACGAAATCCATAAAGTGTGGCTCAACACTTTGTTCGGCTGAGCCGGACATCGGCATCGCATTCGAAGGGGAGAGCATGACCGACGACTCGACATCACGACGTCTCTCGAGCGCCCGGTTCAGCGTCTCCAAGGGCCTCGTGACGATGGCGGTCTCCACCGTCGTGCTGGTGATCCTCGGCTTCGCGATCGCGCCGAGCAGCGTGTCGCAGGGGGCCGTTCTCGGGATGCTGCCGTTCGCCTCCGTGCTCGCCATCGTCGGCCTGGGGCAGATGCTCGTCGTCCAGCAGGGCGGGATCGACCTCTCGGTGCCGGGCGCCGTGTCCCTCGCCGTCGTGCTCTCGACCCACATCCCGAACCAGAACGACGCCATGCTCGTTCCCGCGATCCTCGCCGTGTACGCCTGGGCGATCGGCGCCGGCCTCCTGAACGGTTTCATGGTCGGTCGGCTCGGACTCAACCCGATCATCGCCACGCTCGGCACGAACGCGCTCCTGTTCGGCGCGGTGCTCGGCATCTCGGGCGGCATCCCGCGCACCACGACCCGGCTGCTCAGCTCGATCGCGGGCGGCAGGACGATGGGCATCCCCAACGCGCTGCTGATCGCCCTCGTCGTGCTCCTGCTGGTCACGATCCTCGTGAAGCGGACGGTGGCCGGACGCCGTTTCGAGGCCGTCGGCGCGAGCCCCGCTGCGGCGAGGGCGACCGGACTGCGGTACCGGACGCACCGAGGCGCGGCCTACGTGTGGGCGCAACTGCTGTTCGCGACCGCGGGCATCATGCTCGCCGGAATCACCAACCAGCCGACCGCCTTCCAGGGCAACACCTACCTGCTGACGTCGGTCGCGGTCGTGGTCCTCGGCGGCACGTCCCTGCTCGGCGGGCGCGGCTACCCGGTCGCGACCGTCGTCGCGGCCCTGTTCCTCAGCCAGCTCGACCAGTTCGTGCTCGCCCTCGGCGTGCCCTTCGCCGTGCGCACCCTGGTCCAGGCCGCGGCCCTGGCCATCGGCGTGGCCATCTACACCGTCGACTGGGCGGCACTGCGCCGCCGGCTCGCCGCGAGATCGGATGCCGCGACAGCCACACCATGAGACCCCCGCTCCTTCGGAGTGAGGTGCACCAAGAGAGACGTGCGACATAGCGGTCGCGCGGAGATGGAGGACAAGATGATTCGTCGCAGAATCACCACGGCGATCGCCGTCGCTGGCGTCTCGGCACTGGCCCTCGTGGGCTGTTCCTCGGGCGACGGCGGCGGCGGCGAGGGCGGCGGCGGCGACGGCGGCTCGGTCGAGGGCGCGCCGGCCTGGTGCGGCCCCGAGGAGGCCGTGGTCGGCCTGCTCGACGGCTTCGGCGGGAACAGCTGGCGCCTGGTCACGACCGCGGCCGGACAGGACGAGGTCGAGAAGTGCCCGAGCGTCGTCGAGTACCTGTACGCCGACGGTCAGGGCGACACGCAGAAGGCGATCTCCGACATCCAGGGCATGGTCGCGTCGGGCGCCGACGCCATCGTGGTCTTCCCGGATGCCGGCGAGGCGATGCTGCCCGCGCTCCGGAGCGCGTACGAGGCCGGCGTGGTCACCGTGCCGTACCGGGTCGACCCGGGCGGTGAGGCCGGCGTGGACTACGACGTCTGGGTCGGTGCCGACTTCGTCGCCGACGGCGTCGCGTGGGGCGAGTGGATCCAGGAGAACTTCCCTGACGGGGCGAAGATCCTGTTCCTGAGCGGTCCGGCCGGCAACAGCCAGGGCCTCGACGAGCGCGAGGGCTTCGAGTCGGTGCTCACGGACGCGAAGTACGAGTTCATCGGCGAGCAGCCGTACGAGGTCACCAACTGGGACCCGGCGCTCACGCAGCAGGTCCTCACCGCGGCGATCGCGAAGTACGACCAGATCGACGTGATCGTCTCCGACTTCGGTCCGTCGCTGGTCGGCGCACTGCCCGAGTTCGAGAAGAGCGGCCGGTCGATCCCGGCGCTCGCCACGTCGGACGGCAACGTGCTCGCCTGCTTCTGGCAGGAGAAGTCGCCGGACAACCCCGACTTCAAGCTCACCACGGTCGCGACCGGCAACGACAACGTGCGGCTCGCCGTGCAGCACGCCGTGGCCCGGGCCACGGGCGGCGAGATCCCCGAGGACACGCTCTTCGAGGCACCGCAGTTCGAGGACTCGGTCGACGGCGATCCCAGCGAGGTCCAGTGCCGTGACGACCTCCCGGGCGACATCTACCTGTCGGCCGAGATGGACGCCGACGAGCAGGCCGCGCTGCTCGAGTAGTGCAGCCCGCCCCACGGTCTCCCGGTCCGCGCGCCCGCAGCGGACCGGGAGACCCCCCGAACCGCCAACCAGACCCCCGAGCCCGGAGTGAGGATCCTCACGTGAACATCCAAGCCGCCGAAGCACCCGCCACCGTCGCCACCCTCGTCATGTCCGGCATCTCGAAGAGCTTCGGCGGCGTCGCCGCGCTGACCGACGTGTCGCTCGAGGTGCGCCCCGGAGAGGTGCACGCGCTGCTCGGTGAGAACGGCGCCGGCAAGTCCACGCTGATGAACGTCGCGACGGGCACCATCCGTCCGGACGCCGGCTCGATGGTGTTCCGGGGCGAGCCCATCGACGGCATCGACCCGCGCGACGCGACCCGCCTCGGCATCGCCTTCGTCCACCAGCACCCCGCCGTGCTGCCGGACATGACGGTGTACGAGAACCTGCTCGTCGCCCTGCCGCCGGCGGTCTTCGCCGAGGCGCCGTCGCGCGAGGAGTTCGCCCGCTCGCTCCTGGCCCGGGTGAACCTCCGCGCCCACCTGTCCGATCGCGTCGAGACGCTCTCCGTCGCCCAGAAGCACCTGCTCGAGATCGCCAAGGCGATCGCGGTGAAGCCGGCGCTCCTGGTGCTCGACGAGCCGACGGCGCCGCTCGGCGAGGACGCCGTGCGCATGCTGTTCCGTCTCGTGCGCGAGTTCGTCGCGGGCGGCACCTCGGTCGTGTACATCACCCACCGCCTGGCCGAGGTCCGCGAGCTGGCCGACCGCGTCACGGTGCTGCGCGACGGTCGGCTTCGGGCGACGGCGGTCGTCGACGAGATCAGCGACCGGGAGCTCCTGGCGCTCATCGTGGGCCGCCAGCTCGATTCCACGTTCCCGCCCAAGCACGACGGGCCCGAGGAGGCCCCCAACTTCATCATCGAGGGGCTCACGGGCCCCGGCTTCAAGGACGTCTCGCTGACGGCCCGCCGCGGGGAGATCATCGGGATCGCGGGCGTCGTCGGCAACGGCCAGAGCGACCTGCTCCGCTCGCTGGCCGGGCTCTCCCACTTCGAGGGAACCGTGTCGATCAACGGCACGCAGGCCACCTCCAAGCGACTCCTCGGCGAGGCGGCGTACCTGCCGGCCGACCGCCTGAGCGAGGGCCTGATGATGCGGCTCACCGTCCGGGAGAACGCAGCGATCTCCGCGCTCGAGCGGTTCCGCACCGGGCGGCTGCTCAACCGCAAGCGCGAGCTCGGCATGGTGGGCGACACCCTGGGCTCGCTCTCCGTGAAGGCGGCCTCGCTCGACGCCCCGGTCTCGTCGCTCTCGGGTGGCAACCAGCAGAAGGTCATGGTGGGGCGCGCGCTGCTCTCCGAGCCGGAGCTCGTGCTCGCCGACGAGCCGACCCAGGGCGTCGACGTCGGCGCCCGTGCCGAGATCTACCAGATCCTCCGGGAGGTGTCCGCGTCGGGCATCCCGGTCATCGTCGCCTCCTCGGACGCCAAGGAGCTCGAGGGACTGTGCGACACCGTGATCGTGATGTCGCGCGGGCACGTGGTCGACGTGCTGCGCGGCGACGACCTCACCGAAGAGCGGATGATCCACGCCGCGGTGAGCTCGACCACCTCGACCGTCGGCGTCGAGGACATCACGGACGCGGACGTGGACGAGCGAACCGCCGTCCGGCGGGCGAAGATCCGCCGTTTCGTGCAGGGCGACTACGCTCCGGCGGTGCTGCTCGTCGCGGTCATGGTGCTGCTCGGGGCGTTCATCTTCGCCCAGAACGACCGATACCTCGGCGCGTTCAACATCTCCGCCATGCTCCTGCTCGTCTCGGCGCTCGGGTTCATCGCCATGGGCCAGACCATCGCGCTGCTGACCGGCGGCATCGACCTTTCGGTGGGGCCGCTCGTGGGATTCCTCGTCGTCATCGGCTCGTTCTTCATCCTCAACGAGTCGTCGACCGCGTCGATCCTGCTCGGCTTCGCGGCGATGCTCGCTACCTCGATCGTGGTCGGCCTCGTGAACGGCACCCTGATCAGGTACGTGAAGTTCACGGCGATCGCGGCGACCCTGACGGTCTACATCGCCCTCCAGGGCATGAGCTTCATCCTCCGCCCCACGTCGGAGGGCTTCATCAACGCCGACATCTCGCGCGCGATCACGACGAAGATCGGACCGATCCCGGTCGCGTTCATCGTCCTCGTCCTCGTCGTCGTCGCGCTCGAGTACGCGCTCCGGCGCACGCCGTGGGGGTGGCGGCTCCGCGCGGCGGGGTCGGACGAGGAGTCCGCGCGCCGCGTCGGCGTCGAGATCAACCGCACGGTCGTGCTCGCCTACGTCGCGACGTCCGTCCTCACCTTCCTCGGCGCGATCATGCTCATGACGCAGATCGGCGTGGGCGACCCCGCGCAGGGCGTCGCGTACACGCTCTCCAGCATCACCGCGGTGGTGCTCGGCGGCACGAGCCTCCTCGGCGGACGCGGCACCTTCGTCGGCACGCTCTTCGGCGCGATGCTGCTCGTCCAGGTGCTCAACGCGACCGTGTTCCTGCGGCTCGACCAGATGTGGCAGTACATCCTGCAGGGCGTCCTGATCCTCGCTGCCGCGATCCTCTATGCGGTCGCCCGGTCGAAGCGTCGTCGGCGCGCCGCGCGGAAGGTCTGACCGGGTGGCGGGCGCACCGCGCATCGCCGTGCTCGGCGCGGGGGCCAACGGCGCCGGCGTGGGAGCGGACCTCGTCCGTGCGGGCCACGACGTGACCTTCATCGAGCAGTGGCCCGCGCACGTCGCGGCGATGCGCGAACGCGGCATCCGCGTCGAGATGCCGGATGGCGCGGAGCTCACGCCCGTGCGGGTGCACCATCTCTGCGAGGTCGCCGAACTGAGGGAGCCGTTCGACCTGGTGTTCCTCGTCGTCAAGGCGTACGACACCCGGTGGGCGTGCGAGCTGATCCGGCCGCTGCTGGCCGAGGACGGCCTGGTGGTGGGGCTGCAGAACGGCATGACGGTCGACGACGTCGCGGAGATCGTCGGCGCGCATCGGACGCTGGGTGCGGTCATCGAGATCGCCGCGAACCTGTTCGTGCCGGGCGTGGTCGAGCGGCAGAACACGCGCGAGGAGACCTGGTTCGCGGTCGGCGGCATCCATCCGGGGGTCGACGCTCGCGCGGAGGAGGTCGTCGCCGTGCTGCGAGCTGCGGGTCGGGCGGAGGTGTCGGCCGACATCCGCTCGTCGAAGTGGATGAAGCTCGTCGTGAACGCCGCCGAGCTCGTGCCGTCGGCGATCCTCGACCTTCCCCTCGACGAGGCGGTGCGCGTGCCGGGCATGCGGGACTTCATGGTTCGAACCGGCCGGGAGGCGGTGCGGACGTCGCTGGCCGCCGGGGCGCGCCTCATGCCGATCTTCGGCATGACGGACGGGGACCTCGCCGGCCCGGACGGCTACGCCGACCGGCTGCTCGAGATCGTCCTCGACGTGTACACGCTGCCGAGCACGCTCACGACGGTCCTGCAGGACTGGCGCAAGGGCCGGCGAGCCGAGGTCGAGGAGCTGAACGGCCACGTGGTCCGCGAGGCGGAGCGCACCGGGGTCGCCGCGCCGTGCAACGCCCGGGTGGTCGCCCTCGCCCGTGACATCGAGGCCGGGCGCCGGACCCCCGGCATGCACAACCTGGCCGACCTGCTCGAGTGGGCGGTGGTCGCATGACCGGCGATGCGACGGATGCCGCGCACCTCGCCGGGATGCGCATCGCGGTGCTCGGTACCGGCGCCAACGGCTCGGGCATCGGTGCCGACCTCGCCCGCGCCGGCCTGGACGTCACGTTCGTCGACCAGTGGCCGGCGAACGTCGAGGCGATCCGCGAGCGGGGCGTCCGCGTCGAGCTGCCGACGGATGTCGAGGTCACCGAGGTCCCGGTCCTGCACCTGTGCCAGGCCGCCGAGCTGCGCGCTCGTTTCGACGTCGTGCTGCTGCTCGTCAAGGCGTACGACACGCGCTGGGCGTGCGAGCTGATCAAGCCGTACGTCGCCGACGACGGCGTCGTGGTCGGCGTGCAGAACGGCATGACCGCGGGCGACATCGTCGACATCATGGGGCCGCACCGCGCCGTCGGCGCCGTCATCGAGATCACCGCGGCGATGGAGGAGCCGGGCATCGTCCTGCGGCACTCCGGGCACGACCGCTCGTGGTTCGCCGTGGGTGCGCCCGACCCCGCGAGCGCCCACCACCTGGAGACCGTGGCCGCAGTCCTCGGGCACGCGGGCGTCGTCGAGGTCACCGACGACATCGCCTCCGCCAAGTGGATGAAGCTCGTACTGAACGCCGCGGAGCTCGTGCCGTCCGCGATCCTGGACCTGTCGATCGCCGACTGCGCGCGCCGGGAGGGCATGCGCGAGGTGATGCTCGAAGCCGGCGACGAGGCGATCCGCGCCGCTCAGCTCATGGGCCTGACGATCCGGCCGATCTTCGGCATGACGGGCGAGTCGGCGTCGTCGCCGGAGACCTTCGTCGCGACCGTCCTCGACGAGCTCCTGGCCGGGTACGTCCTGCCGCACTCCCGCTCGACGGTGCTGCAGGACTGGTCGAAGGGGCGTCGCGCGGAGGTCCACGAGATCAACGGGGCGGTCGTCGAGGCGCTCGCCCGCTTCGGCGAGCCGGGTCCCGTGAACCGGGCAGTGGTCGAGCTCGCCCATGACATCGAGGCCGGGCGCCGCGTGCCCGGAACGCACCTGCAGCCTGTGCTCGAGGCCCGCATCGCCGAGCTGCGGCGACCGGCGGCATCCGCCTGACCGCGTCGCCTCGACGACCCGAACCACGCAACCGAGGAGGACCCCGATGGACCTGACCCGACTCCGCATCGCCGTCGTCGGCACCGGCGCGAACGGTGCGTCGATCGGCGCGGACCTGATCCGCGCCGGGCTGGACGTGACCTTCATCGAGCAGTGGCCGGCCCACGTCGAGGCGATGCGCGCCGACGGGCTGACCGTGCACCTGCCCGACGAGACCCAGGTGACCCCGGTGGAGGCGTACCACCTCTGCCAGGTGGCCGAACTGCGCACGACCTTCGACCTCGTCTTCACGTCGGTGAAGACGTACGACACGCGCTGGGTGTGCGAGCTGATGAAGCCCGTGATGCGCGACGACTCGGTCATGGTCGGGCTGCAGAACGGCATGACGATCGACGCCGTCGCCGAGATCCTCGGTGCGGAGCGCTCGATCGGCGCGGTCCTCGGCATCGCGGCGAACATGTTCGAGCCGGGCGTCGTCGTGCGGCAGGTCCCGCCGTCCGGTACGTGGTTCACGGTCGGCACCATGGACGGCCGCCGCACCGAGCGACTGGAGCAGGTCGCCGCCGCCCTGACGCACGCCGGCGTCACCGAGGTCAGCGAGGACATCCGCGCCTCGAAGTGGATGAAGCTCATCGCCAACATCCCGGAGATGCTGCCGTCGGCCATCCTCGGCGTCCCGCTGCTCACCGCTGTGGGGCTCGAGGGCGTGCGACCGGTCATGGATGCGGCCTCACGCGAGGCCTACGCCCTGGCCCGGGACCTCGGGATCCGCATGCTGCCCGTGCTCGGCAAGACGGCGGAGCAGATCCCGGATTCCGACCGGTACGCGCTCGACCTGCTCGATGTCGTCCTCGAGCGCTTCTCCCTGCCCGACACGCGCGTCGCCGTCCTGCAGGACTGGGACAAGGGACGGCGGGCCGAACTCGACGCCTTCAGCGGCTACATCGTCGCCAAGCGCGCCGAGATCGGCGGGCGGGCGCCGGTCAACGAGGCGATCCTGCGGCTCGCCGAGCGGGTGGAGGCCGGCGAGCTGTCGCCCTCGCCCGAGAACGCCGCACGGCTCGTCGAGGCGGCGGCGGCGTCGTCCGAGTCGGGGATCGCCGCTCAGGTGACCTCGTAGTCGACGACCGCCCGCTCGGTGACGACCGGGTCGATCGCCTCGACGGCGCGCCGGTGCTCGGGGTGGGCCTGGTAGGCGGCGAGGTCCTCCCACGACGCGTGCTCGGTCTCGAGCGCGGCGTCCCAGTGCGTGGCGATCGAGGTCGTGTCGGCCGACACGCGAAGCCCGAGCACCCCCGGCACGGATGCCGCGAGCGGCTCGAGCGCGCTGCGGAGCGTCTCGACCTGCTCCGCCGCGCCGTGCGGCGACCGGTCGGTGAGCTTGAACAGCACGATGTGGCGGATCATGCGGACTCCCTGCGGTCTGAGCGGCGACGGGTGACCTCGGCGACGGCCGACCAGTCGAGGTCGCGCAGCTCGGGGTCCGCGAGGGCCGCCTCGAACAGTTCCCTGAGCACTGGCGCGATCGGCAGCGCGGCGCCGAGCGCGTCGGCTGCGTCCTCGGCGAGCGAGAGGTCCTTCAGTCCGAGCGCCATCGAGAAGCCGACCGGCTGATAGCGGCGGCCCGCGATGAGCGGGCCGTAGCCGCGGTGCACGGAGCCGCTGAACGCCGTGTGGGTGAGGATCTCCGTGAACTGCTCGCCATCGATGCCCGCGGACTCGACGAGGACCACCGACTCCGCGATGGACTGGAGCGCGTTCACGATCGAGTAGTTCACCGCGATCTTCACGATGCTCGCCATGCGCGGGTCGGCGCCGAGGTTCCAGACCCGCTGGCCGAGCCGCTCCAGCGTCGGCATCGCCGCCTCGGCGGCCGAGGGCTCGCCCGACACGACCACGAGCAGCGCGCCGGTCGACGCGATCGTCGAGCGTCCGAGCACGGGCGCCTGGACGTATCCGACGTCGTGCCGCGCATGCCGCTCGGCGAGCTCGGCCGCGGCGGACGGGCTGATGGTGGCGTGGTTCACGTGGACACGACCGGGGGGCACGGTGGCGAGCAGCTCGTCGTCGAAGACGGTGAGCACGGCCTCGTCGTCGGCGAGCATCGAGTGCACCACGGATGCCGCGCCGAAGACCGCGGCGGGCGAGTCGGCCGCCGTCGTGCCGAGGCGCTCGGCCAGCTCGGTCGCCGGTCCCGGGCTCCGGTTCCACGCGATCACGCCGACGCCCTCATCGGCGAGACGCTCCACCATCCCGCGCCCCATGGCCCCGAGGCCGAGGAACCCTGCGTCCGAACCCATGGCGACCTCCCCGTCACGGGATGCTCGGCCGCATCCCATCTGTACAGTAACGATGAACATAAGGACACGCAATCGCCTGCGCGCATCCGATTCCTGCGAAGTGCAGCTATCATGGCCCCACCAGAACATGTTCAGCGGCGCTGAAACGCAGCGCCGCGATTCACAGGCGGAGGGTCGGCCATGCAGCTCGATGTGGGTTCGGAGCTCCGTCGCGTGCGGGAATCACGGAAGCTGAGCCTTCGCAACGTCGCGTCGGCCGTCGGGGTGTCGGCCAGCCTTCTCTCGCAGGTCGAGACGGGCAAGACGCAGCCATCCGTCAGCACGCTGTATGCGCTCGTGAACTACCTCGGCATCTCGCTCGACGGGCTCATGGGTACGAGCAGGGCCGGGGTGCCGCCCCTCGGGACCGCCAACGCGACCTCGGACGGGGGGCCGGCAGGGTCGCGCCTGAGCGACGGGGTCGTGCAGCGTCGCGAGGACAACCCCGTCATCGAGATGGAGAACGGCGTCACCTGGGAGCGCCTGGCGGTCGGCGAGAGCACCGTCGCCGACCCGCTCATCGTCACGTACGAGCCATCCGCCTCCAGCTCCATGGAGGGCAAGATGATGCGCCACGCCGGCCTGGAGTACGGGGTCCTCCTCGAGGGGCGCCTCACGCTCCGCATCGACTTCGACACGTACGACCTGGAGCCGGGGGATTCCTTCTGCTTCGACTCCGGCCGTCCACACCTCTACGTCAACCAGTCCGACCAGCCGGCCCGCGGCATCTGGTTCGTGATCGGCCGACGCGACATGTCGTACCAGTCGCTGGCCGACCTCGGCCACGAGCAGCCCTCGGAGGCGCGGCCGATCGCGTCGGCGGTCGACGTCCTGCACGCGATGAAGTCCATGCGCACCGCGCAGTCGGGGCCCGAGGCCGCCGAGGTCTGAGCCCGCGCGGCGGCGGCGGGCCTGGGTGCGCTCACTCCGCCGAGAACACCTCCGGATGCCGCGACAGCAGCCGCCGCGTGCGCCTGATGTGGCCCTCGATCGTCCGCTCGGCGCCCTCGACGTCGCCCTCGCGGAGCGCGACGACCATGAGGTGGTGCTCGTCGTGCATGATGCGGCGAGTGTCGGCGTCGGCGAGCATCGTGTAGGCGCGACGGTACGGCTGGGTGGTGTTCCAGAGGCGCTCGACGAGGTCCCCGAGCATGAGGGTGTCGGCGCGCGAATAGCTCAGCATGTGGAACTCGCGGTCGAGGCGCAGGAACTCGCCGACGTCGTCGGTCGCGGCCATCGCGGTGGCGAGCGCCTCGAGCCGGTCGAGGTCCTCCGGCAGCAGGTGCGGGGCGGAGTGGCGGAGCAGCAGCGGTTCCAGTCGCTCGCGCGTCTGGTAGACCTCCTCGCACTCTGCAAGCGTGAGTCGCGAGACCCACGCGCCCGCGTTCGCGACGAGGGTGACGAGTCCCTCGGCTTCGAGGGCGCGCAGCGCCTCGCGCACCGGCACCCGGCTGGCTCCGAACCGCTCGGCGATCTCCTCCTGGCGCAGGCGCGAGCCCGGCGGGTATTCGCCGTGCGCGATCGCGTCGCGGATGCCGGCGGCCACCCTCGAGCTCGCGTTGCCGTCGCGGGCCACCGGCGCCGTCACGTCCGTCGCGCTCATGCGGAGGGGTCCCGGGGGTCCCACAGCTTCACCGCGGCATCCGCTTCGTAGGCCTTGCCGTTCGGGAAGCTGACGAGTTCGAGCTGCATGCCCCATGGGGTGAGGAAGTAGACCCAGCGCTGTCCCTCGCTCGCGTTGCGGCTCGCGGTGGGTTCGCCGAGCACTCGGACGCCCTGTTCGTGCAGGTAGGCGACGGCCGCGTCGAGGTCGTCGACGTAGAACGCGAGGTGGTGGCCGCCGAGGTCGCTGTTGCGAGGCTGGCCCGATCGGCCGTCGGCGGGTTCCCACTGGAAGACCTCGAAGTTGGGTCCGTGCTTGCAGCGGAAGAACCGCAGCTCGCGCATGACGGATCGCGGGTGCACGTTGAGGTGCTCCGCCATCCAGTCGTCATCGCGCTGGAACGGGCCGAGCGTGTAGACGTACTCGCACCCGATCACGTCGACGAAGAAGCGGTGCGCCTCGTCGAGGTCGGGCACCGTGAAGCCGATGTGCTCGGTTCCCCTGAGGCCCGGCAGTGCCATGTCGCATCCTCCCGTCGTGGGTGACTGGATGCAATCGTAACGCGGATCCTGCGATTCTCCGAGACCGAACGGCGCTAGGCCCTTTGATTGGATCCAATCCTGTCGTACGATGGCCGCATCGCCCGCCGCACCGACGCGCGCCGGGCCGCCGACGGAGGACCACCGCCATGCCGAGACGACGACGCCTCGAGCCCACCCCCGAGTGGGTCGAGCTCACGACCACCGCAGCCGACTGGAAGGCCGCCGATCCGGCCCTGCTCGAGACGATGCTCGGCCAGCTCCACCTCATCCGCGCGTTCGAGGAGCGCGTGCTCGACCTCGCCGCCGACGGCCTCGTGCACGGTCCGGCGCACTCGTCGATCGGCCAGGAGGGCGGCGCGGTCGGCTCGATCGTCGGGCTCCGGTCCACGGACGCCGTGAACGGATCGCACCGCGGCCACCACCAGTTCCTGGCGAAGGCCATCACGCACGTGTCGGGCGGCCGCCTCGACCTCGGCGAGCTCGTCACGCCCGAGGTGCAGGAGGTGCTGCAGCGCACCCTCGCCGAGATCCTCGGCCTCGCGCAGGGCTACTGCCGGGGTCGGGGCGGCTCGATGCACCTGCAGTGGTTCGAGGCCGGCGCGCTCGGCACCAACGCGATCGTCGGCGGCGGCGCCCCGATGGCCACCGGCAACGCGTGGGCGCAGAAGCACGCCGGCACGACCGACCTCACCATCAACTACTTCGGCGACGGCGCCGCGCAGATCGGCTCGGTCCTGGAGTCGATGAACCTCGCCGCGGCGTGGAAGCTGCCCGTCTGCTTCTTCATCGAGAACAACCTCTACGCCGTCTCGACGCGCATCGAGGAGGCCGTCGCCGACACGCGGCTCTCCGTTCGTGGCCAGGGCTTCGGCATCCCGTCGTGGCGGGTCGACGGCATGGACCCGCTCGCCGTGCACCTCGCCATGCAGGAGGCCGCCGAGGTCATGCGCTCCGGCGGCGGACCGGTCATCGTCGAGGCCGAGGTCTACCGCTACTTCCACCAGAACGGCCCGTACCCCGGCAGCGCGTTCGGCTACCGCACGAAGCAGGAGGAGGAGGAGTGGCGCGCACGCGACCCGCTCGAGCGCGTGGCATCCGAACTGGTGCAACTCGGGCGGCTCAGCCGCGAGCAGGTCGAGTCGGTCCGAGCGCAGGCGGTCGCCGCGATGGACGCCGCGACGGGCGAGCTGCTCGAGGCCGACCCCGAGCACCAGGGGCGGCGACGCATCCGCCCCGAGCTCTGGCCCGATCCCGCATTCGTCGACGTCGGCGTGCGCGGCGACGGCAGCGAGCTGGAGTCGCTGCGCGTGCTCGAGCCCACGGATGACGACCGGGAGCGCGAGGGCATGAAGTTCGTCGACGCGGTCGCCGGGGTCATGGAGCGGCGCATGGGCGAGGACGAGCGCATCATCGTGCTCGGCGAGGACGTGCACCGACTGAAGGGCGGCACGAACGGCGCCACGAAGGGGCTGTCGACGGCCTACCCCGACCGGGTGCTCGGCACCCCCATCAGCGAGAACGCGTTCGCCGGTCTCGGCGGCGGGCTCGCGCTCGACGGGCGCTTCCGCCCGGTCGTGGAGTTCATGTACCCGGACTTCATGTGGGTGGCCGCCGACCAGGTCTTCAACCAGGTCGGCAAGGCCCGGCACATGTTCGGCGGCGACAACCCGGTGCCGCTCGTCCTGCGCACCAAGGTCGCGATGGGCTCCGGCTACGGTTCCCAGCACCTCATGGACCCGGCGGGCATCTTCGCCACCAGCCCCGGATGGCGAATCGTCGCCCCGTCCACCGCCGAGGACTACGTCGGGCTCATGAACGCGGCGCTCGCCCTGCAGGATCCGGTGCTCGTCATCGAGCACGTCGACCTCTACAACGAGAAGGACACGGTCATCGCCGGCGACCTGGACTACGTGATCCCGCCCGGCACCGCCGCCATCCGTCGCGAGGGCAGCGAGGTCACCGTCATCAGCTACCTCTCGATGGTGCGGCACAGCCTCGAGGCGATCGAGCAGACCGGCGTCGACGCCGAGCTCATCGACCTGCGCTGGCTCGACCGCGCGTCGATCGACTGGGCGACCATCGAGGCGAGCGTGAAGAAGACGAACGCCGTGCTCATCGTCGAGCAGGGTGCGCGCGGCACGTCGTACGGCGGCTGGCTCGCCGACGAGATCCAGCGGCGGCTGTTCGACTGGCTCGACCAGCCCGTGCAGCGGGTGACCGGCTCCGAGACGTCGCCCTCGATCTCGCGTGTGCTCGAGCGCGCGGCGATCGCCCGCACCGAGGAGGTCGTCGCGGCCCTCGAGACGGTCCGCGCGAACGCGGGAGGTGCGTGATGGCCACTACGGTCCGCATGCCCGAGGTGCTCGCGAACACGACCGAGGCCGCGATCCAGTCGTGGTCGGTGGCCGTCGGCGACGAGGTCGCCGTCGGGCAGCCGCTCGCCGAGATCGAGACGGACAAGGCGGTCGTCGAGTACGCGGCCGAGGTGTCGGGGACGGTGCTCGAGCTGCTCGTCGCCGAGGGCGACCTGGTCGACGTGGGCGCGCCGATCGCGGTCGTGGGCGAGCCCGGCGAGGCGACGACGTCGACGGATGCCGCGCCCGCACCGGCCGCGACCGCCGGCGACGCACCCGCCGACCCCGAGTCCGCGGCACCGGTCGCCGACGCCGAGCCGGCGTTCGACGAGTCGACCGCCTCGCAGGAGGACGTCGCATCGCCCGACGGCGGCGGCGAGACCGGGTCGGCGCCCGACGCGGGTCGTCGGTTCATGAGCCCGCTCGTGCGGCGCCTGGTCCGCGAGCACGGCATCGACCTCGTCGGCGTGACCGGGTCGGGACCCGAGGGGCGCATCGTCCGGCGCGACGTCGAGCCGCTCATCGCGGCGAAGGGCGCGGCGCCGGCCGAGCCAGCGGCTCCGAAAGCCGAGGCGACGTACGCGCAGCAGGCGGCGCCCGCGCAGGAGGCGGCTCCCGCGGCATCCGCTGCCTCGACGCCGCCGGCACCGCCCGCCGCGGCGACGACGCCCGGCGCCGACGCCGACCTGATCCCGCACACCCGGATGCGGCGCACCATCGCGCGACGGCTCGTGGAGTCGAAGACGCAGGTGCCGCACTTCTACCTCACCGCGGAGTGCCGCGTCGACCGGCTGCTCGAGCTGCGTCGCGAGCTCAACGCGGCCGGCACCGTGAAGGTCTCGGTCAACGACCTCGTCGTGAAGGCCGTCGCGGGCGCGCTCGCCGACGTGCCCGAGGCGAACCGCACATGGAGCGACGACGGCGTGCTGCAGCACCGGGCGGCCGACATCGCGATCGCGGTCGCCCTCGACGACGGGCTCGTGACACCGGTCGTCCGCGGCGTCGAGGGACTCAGCGTCTCGGAGCTCGGCCGGCGCATCGCGGACCTCGCCGAGCGGGCCCGCAGCGGAGGCCTGCGCCAACACGAGATCGAGGGCGGCAGCTTCTCGGTGTCGAACCTCGGCATGTACGGCACGCGCGAGTTCACGGCGATCATCAACCCGCCGCACGCCGGGATCCTCGCGGTCGGCGCCGCCCGGCGGGCCCCCGTCGTGGTCGACGGCGTCCTCGAGGTCGGCACGGTCATGAGCGTGACCCTCTCCGCCGACCATCGCGTGCTCGACGGCGCCGTCGCCGCGCGCTGGCTCGCGGCGTTCCAGGCGCGGATCGAACATCCGCTCACCATCCTCGCCTGACGTCGGGCGCGCCTCCGGGCGGAAACGACGACGGCCGGGCCCGATCGGGGCCCGGCCGTCGCGTTGCGCGAGGTCCGCGCGTCCTCCGCTCAGTCGGCGGGGGAGATGGTGATCGCCAGGCCCTCGAAGCCGCCGTCCCACCACGAGGTGCCGGCGGTGCGCTCGAGCACCGTCCGGTACTGCGGGTCGGTCTCGAAGGTGGTGCCCTCGGCACGGTCGGCGACGGAGGCGACCAGCGCCACGCCGAGCCCGACGAGCGAGTACACGCCCGCGTCGGGGTTGTCGATCGAGTCCCACACGTCCGCGACCGGCGCCGGCGCGGCATCCGTGCCCGCCCCCGTGCGCCGCTCGGAGGCCGGCGTGATCGCCCCCGTGCCGAAATCGACCCGGTCGCCGGCGACGAGGTACGACCACCGCGTGCCGGTGCCGACCGCGCCCTCGATGACCGTCTCGGAGGTGTCGAGCAGCGACACGCCGTTGCGGCCGATGACCTCGCCCTGTCGCGTGGCGCGGTCGTAGACGAGCGCGGTGGTCTCGTCGACGCCGACGACGAGGTCGTGGCCCGTCTGGTCGGCGAGCTTGATCATGCGCGCCTGGCGGCCCCACGTACCGAAGTGGCTGTCGAGCTGGCCCTCGGGGAAGAACCCGAACCCGCCGTAGGGCAGGTGCGCGAGCGCCGACGCGTCGTCGAGGTAGCCCGGCGTGGTGCCGTCGCGCCACGCCTGGTACGGCTCGCCGCCGGTGACCATGTCGGCGCCCTGCTGGATCGTGGTGCCCGCGCTCACGCCGGAGACCACGCCGCCCCGGTCGAGCACGCCGCGGACGGCGCTCATGACCTTGGTGTCGGTGCACGACGTGAACGCCTCGCTCGCGGCGTTCTTGCAGTCGAACAGGGTGCGGACGTAGCGCATCTGGTCGCCACCGCCGAAGAACACCCCGGTCGCCTTCGCGACCTCGCGGGCGACCTTCGGGTCGTTCGCGTTCGAGGGCTTGTAGGCGTCGCCCGCGAAGTTCACGGCCGTGTCGATCGGCACGGCGTACGTCTCGGCGCCGAACCGCTCGAACAGCGCCGAGTAGTACAGGCCGTTCGCCGACGCGTTGTTGAGCGTGTCGTCGGCGGCCGCCTCGGCGGTCTTCGCGGCGGATGACGCGGCGGTGACGATCGCGATGCGCGCCTTCGCGGGCCCGTCGCCGTCGGGGTCGGCGAGGTCGACGATGCGCTGGAGGATCGTCGCGTTCTCCTTGAGGTTGCCGCCGATGAGCACGAGGCTGCCGGCCGGTGCCGGTGCCGGTGCCGTGCCGTGCTTCGGCGCGGCGGCGGCGGGGCTCGCGCCGACGAGGCAGGCGACGGCGACGGTGGCCGCGATGGTCGCGGCGGCGGTGGTGCGGGGGGTCATGGGTTCCTCTCGATCGGGATGCGGGTCTGCGGGGTTCGGTGCGGCCTACTCGGGGAGGAAGGACACCTCCAGTCCCTCGAACCCGCCGGTCGACCACCAGCGGGTGCCGCTCACGCGGTCGAGGTAGGTGCGGTAGGTGGGCCGGCGCTCCCAGGTCGTGCCCTCCGCGACCGACGCCGAGCTCTTCACGAGCGCCTTGGCCTGGTTCACCATCGACGAGGTGCCCCCGGAACCGGACGGCGAGTCCCAGATGTCGCGCTTCACGGCCGGCCCAGAGCCCGTGCCGGCACCCGTGCGCTTCGTCGCGCCGGCGGTGACGGCGAGGGTCCCGAAGTCGATGCGGTCGCCGTTGACGAGGTAGTGCCAGCGCACGCCCTCGGCGCGAGTGCCCACGATGTCGGCGCCGTAGAGGTCGAGCACCGAGACGCCGTTCGCGCCGATCACCGTGCCCTGGCGCGTGGCCCGGTCGTAGACGAGCGCGGTGGTCTCGTCGACGCCGACGACGAGGTCTCGGCCCACGTGGTCGGCGAGCGCGATCATGCGCGCCTGGCGGCCCCACGTGCCGAAGTGGCTGTCGAGCAGTCCCTCGGTGAAGAACCCGAAGCCGCCGAAGGGGGAGTAGGTGAGGTCCTTCGAGCCGACGCCCGTGCCGGCGTACGCGCCGTACCGCCATGCCTCGTACGACTCGCCGCCGGTGACCATGGCGGCGCCGTTCTGGATGGTGAGTCCGGCGCTCGAGCCGGCGATCACGCCGCCGCCGTTCAGCACCGACCGGATGGCGCCGAGGACCGGCGTATCGGTGCAGCTGGTGTAGGCGTTCCCGCTCGCGGGCGCGCACTGCATGAGCGTGGCGACGTAGCGGGACTGGTCGCCGCCGGAGAGGAACACGCCCGTGGAGGCGCGGACCTGGTCGGCGACGGCGGTGCTGAACGCGTTCGACGGCACGTAGGGGTCGCCGCTGTAGTTCGTGGCGACGTCGATCGGCACGCGGTACGTGTCGGCGCCGAACCGCTGGAAGAGGTCGGCGTAGTAGAGCCCGTTCGCGGCGGCGTTGCTGGCGTTCGGGTCGGCCGCCTCGGTGGCGTTCGCGGCGGGGGCGGAGGCGGCGGTGACGATCGCGATCCGCGCCCGTGCGGGGCCGCTGCCGTCGGGGTCGGCATCGGCGACGATCCGCTGGAGGATCTGCGCGTTCTCGTTCAGCGCGCCGCCGATGAGGATGAGGTTGCCGGAGCTTCCCGCCGCGTGCGCGGGGGCGCCGGCGCCCAGGAGGGAGATCAGGATGGTGCTCGCGACGGCGATGGTCGCCGCGGCCCGTGGTGTGCGCATTCGCACTCCTCTCGTCATTGAGTGCCCGTCACGTTACAACCTGCATTACATCCGCGCTAGATGTAATGCACGTAACATTCGCGTTCCGGTCGCGTTTCACCCGGTCGGGCTAGGATCCGGACATGGCGGATGACGCGGTCCAGCAGGCGCAGCAGGCAGCGGAAGAAGCGGCCCGCGCGGCCGAGGAACTGCAGCGACAGGCTGCCGAGGCCATACGCAGGGCGGAGGAGGCGGCCGCGCTCGCGAAGGCCGCCCTCGAAGCGCAGCAGGCACCGGCGCCGGCGCCGGACGCACCCGGAGACCCGGCCGCCTCCGGGGCCGGCCCGCTCGACGACGCCGCCGTCGAGGCCATCCGCTCCGGCTACGCCTTCGAGGGTCCCGCACTCGAGATGGGCGCGCTCGTCAACGGGGAAGCCCGGCCCGACGTGCCGGTGCGCATCCCGCTGGCGATGACGAACCGTCACGGGCTCGTCGCCGGTGCGACCGGAACCGGCAAGACCCGCACCCTGCAGGTGCTCGCCGAGCAGCTCTCCGCGAACGGCGTCGCCGTCTTCGCCGCCGACATCAAGGGCGACCTCTCCGGCGTCGCGACTCCCGGCGAGGGCAACGAGAAGCTGCTGAAGCGCACCGCCGGCATCGGGCAGGACTGGACCGCCGCCGGCTTCCCGACCGAGTTCTTCTCGCTCGGCGGCGTCGGCACGGGCGTGCCGATCCGCGCCACCATCTCGGGATTCGGACCGCTCCTGCTGAGCAAGGTGCTCGGCCTGAACGCCACCCAGGAGTCCAGCCTCGGACTGGTCTTCCACTACGCCAACAAGAACGGACTCGCGCTCCTCGACCTCGACGACCTGCGCGCCGTGCTCGCCTACCTCGTGAGCGACGACGGCAAGGCCGAGCTCGAGGGACTCGGCGGCCTGTCGAAGGCGACGGTGGGCGTGATCCTGCGCGAGCTCATCGCGTTCGCCGACCAGGGCGCCGACGTGTTCTTCGGCGAGCCCGAGATCGACACGGCCGAGTTCCTCCGCACGGCACCCGACGGACGCGGCGTCATCAGCATGCTCGAGGTGCCGGGCGTCGCCGACAAGCCTGCCCTCTACTCGACGTTCCTCATGTGGCTGCTCGCCGACCTCTTCCAGGCCCTGCCCGAGGTCGGCGACCTCGATAAGCCCAAGCTCGTGTTCTTCTTCGACGAGGCGCACCTGCTGTTCCGCGACGCGTCGAAGGAGTTCCTCGCCCAGGTCGTCCAGACCGTCCGGCTCATCCGCTCCAAGGGCGTGGGCGTCTTCTTCGTGACCCAGACCCCCAAGGACGTGCCCGCCGACGTGCTCGCCCAGCTCGGCTCGCGCGTGCAGCACCAGCTGCGCGCCTTCACGCCCGACGACGCCAAGGCGCTCCGAGCGACCGTGTCGACGTATCCCAAGTCCGGGTACGACCTCGAGGAGACGCTGACCATCCTCGGCACCGGCGAGGCGATCGTCACCGTCATGAACGAGAAGGGCGCGCCGAGCCCGGTGGCCTGGACCCGCCTCCGGGCACCGCAGGCCTCGATGTCGCCGAGTCCGCACGACGCGGTCGAGCGCGCCGTCGCGGCATCCCCGCTCATGGCCCGGTACGGCACCGCGATCGACCGCGAGTCGGCGCACGAGCTCCTCACCAAGCGCATGGCGGATGCCGCGGCCGCCGCCGACGCCGAGGAGGCGGCCGAGGCGCAGGCCGAAGCCGCCGCCGAGTACGAGAAGATGCAGGCCAAGATCCGCGCCGAGGAGGAGAAGGCGCAGAAGAGGGCGCAGGCCGAGTACGACCGGCTGCTCAAGAAGACCTCCGGCACGTCGCGATCGCGCTCGCCGCAGCGCTCCACGCTCGAGCAGGTGCTCGGGTCGAAGTCGACGCAGAAGGTCATCACGCAGGTGCTCACCGGCATCTTCGGCATGGCCAAGCGGCGGTGAGCGGACCGCTCGTGCCCGGCATCCGTCCATACCGCCCCGACGACCGGGATGCCGTCGCCGAGATCTGCCTCAGGACGGCGGTGGCCGGCGGCGACGCGACCGGCGTCTACTCCGACGACGCGCTCATGCCCGAGGTCTACGCGCTGCCGTACGTCGCCTTCGCCCCCGACCTCGCCTTCGTCGCGGTCGACGACGCGGGGCGGGTCGGCGGGTACGTGCTCGGCGTCGCCGACACCGCCGCCTTCATCGACTGGTACGCGCGAGCGTGGGCGCCGGGCTTCCGGGAGCGGCATCCATCGCCCGGGCCGCCCACCGCGCACCGACCCGAGTACGGCGAGGCGCAGCTCATCGCCGACGGCGGCGACCCCGAACGGATGCGGATCGCCGAACTCGCGCGGTACCCCGCCCACCTGCACATCGACCTGCTGCCGCACCTGCAGGGCCTGGGGCTCGGACGACGCCTGATCGACACGTTCCGTGCCGCGCTCGCCGAGCGGAGCGTCCCCGCGCTGCACCTCGGGCTGGACCCGGCCAACGCGGGCGCCCGGGCGTTCTACGAGCGACTGGGCTTCCACGAGCTGCCATCGAGCCGACCCGACGCACCGCTGCTCGGCATCGCCGCGCGCTGAGCGAGAACGCCCGGCGAGACGGCGGAAACGTCCCCCGAACCGGGGCTCTCGCCGCAGAGGCGCCGGTGGCAGAGTGGCCCTCACGTCGTACCCGAACGACGAGGAGGCCTCATGAACCCGAACGAGACCGCGACCGCACCCGAGGTCGACGGCGGACCCGCCCTCTCCCGGCGCACCGTACTGCAGGCCGGCGCGGCCATCGGCGTCGCCGCCCCCATGATCGGCGGTACGACCCTCGGAATCGGGGCATCATCGGCTGCGGCCATCGACGGCATCGATCCCCGACAGAAGTTCATCCGCCTGATCGGCGGCGGCAACGGCGTCATCTACGCGATCCAGGCCGACGGCCGGCTGCTCTGGTACCGGCACGCCGGCTGGGCGACGGTCAGCTCGTCGTGGGCGAACTCGGGCATCGCGCGCCAGATCGGCACGGGCTGGTCGAGCTTCGTGACGGTCCTCGCCGGCTCGAACGGCACCCTCTTCGGGCTTCGACCCAACGGCGACCTGATCTGGTACCGGTACGTGGTCAGCGACTGGAACACCGGCGCCGGGTCGTGGGCGGCGAACAGCGGGTCGCGCATCGGCTACGGGTTCAGCTCGTTCTCCCGGCTCTTCGGCGGCTACGACGGCGTCATCTGGGGCGTCGCGGGCAACGGCGACCTGCACTACTTCCGCTACAACCGCACCGACGGCACGACCGGCAGCGGCGCCTGGACGAGTCGCGGCAAGGTGGGCAACGGATGGCAGGCGATGAGCGACCTCGTCGGCGACTCCGGCGGCGTGATCTACGCGATGGCGGGAACGCTCAAGTGGTACCGCTACGACGGCACCAAGTGGGCCACGGGCAGCGGCAAGGCGATCGGCAACGGCTGGGCCGAGACGACGCAGAAGACCGCGATCTGCGCGGGATCCGGTGCGCTCTACCGCGTCCAGCTCGACAAGGACGAGGTGCCGAACCTCGACGACAAGCTGCTCGCGTACCGGCTCACGACGTGGACCAACGCCGGAACGCAGGGCGGCGCCTGGTACGCCGGCAGCGGCAAGCAGATCGGCAGCGGCTTCACGGTCGAGGCCACGGCGGCGCTGCAGGGCTACGCGACCACGCTCGACGTCCGGCAGGGCGGCACGGCCTCGGTGGCCGTGTCGACGAGCTTCGCCACGTATCAGGCCTCGGTCGTCCGGGTCGCTCCGGCGGGCGCCTCTCCGGAGACCGTCCGGCAGCCGGTGACGCTGGACGGCGGCATCCGCATCCTGCCCTCGAACTACCGCACCGCCGGCTGCGACTGGCCCGTCTCGCTCACCTTCGACGTGCCGGCGGACTGGCCGTCGGGGCTCTACTCCGTGCGACTGCAGGCCGCAGAGGGGCTCACGCGCGACATCCCGTTCACGGTGCGCCCGACGCAGCCGACGGCACCGATCGCGGTCCTGCTGCCCACGCTGACCTATCGGTCCTACAACCACTGGGGCGGCCACAACCAGTACACCGTCGGAAACGGGTCGAGTCGGCGGACGATGTCCATGCTCACGCCGCACGCGAAGGTCCCCTTCACCCCGCCGGGGATCCGGGACCACCTGTGGTACAGCGACGTCACGCTGCTGCGGTGGATGACGCAGCGCGGCATCTCGTACGACATGTACGAGGACCAGGACCTGCACGAGTCCGCCGATTGGCTGAACGGCTACCAGGCGCTCGTCCTGACCACGCACCCCGAGTACTGGACCGAGACGATGCGGTCCAACCTCATCGCCTGGCTCGGAACGGGCGGTCGGCTGCTGTACCTCGGCGGCAACGGCATCTACGAGCGGGTCACGTACGACTCCGCGGCGAAGACCGTCACGTTCCGCCGGGCCGACGGCGCGCGCGACGAGTACCGCCGCATCGGCCTCCCGGAGTCGCAGATCTTCGGCGTCGCCTACGACGGCAACCTCTGGGGCAGCTACGCGCCGTTCAAGGTCACCCGCGATCACCCGCTCTGGGCGGGCACCGGCCTCAAGGTCGGCGACACGTTCGGCACGAGCGGCCTCAACGGACCGGCGAGCGGGTGGGAGGTCGACGCCCGCCTCGGGCTGGGCGGCGACGCGACCGCGGCGGAGACCATCGCCGAGGGCCAGCACTCGCGCAAGTCGCACATGGTGTTCATGGAGCGGCCGAACGGCGGGTTCGTGTTCAGCGCCGGCTCGCTCACGTTCGTGCTCGGGCTCGGTTCCGATTCGCGGATGTCGCAGCTGCTGAAGAACGTGTTCGATCGTGCGCTCGCCCCGAACGCCAAGCAGCTCGAGTCGCCGCCGGCCGACGCGGTGCCCGAGACGACGACGCCCGCCCCGACCGAGGAGCTGAAGCGCGAGGGCGCGGTCACCGAGGAGACGCCGCCGGCTCCGTGAGTCAGGGGCGGTGCAGCCCGAGCCCCTCGAACCAGTACAGGAGGCCCGGGTCGGAGGCCCGCAGCTCGGCGAGGGTGACGGGTTCGTTGCGCAGCGCCTGCTCCACGCCCAGCGCGGGGGCGACGGCGTCCATGGCGTCGTCGTCCCAGAACGTGCCGCGCATGCGGACCAGGCACCGTCCCCGGCGATCGACCACGAAGAGCTGGTGCACGGTCTCGAGCGTGTCGCCGCGGTAGGTGTCGAGCCGCAGCACGCCGGCGACCTCGTCGCGTGCGACGCGCTGGAGTCGGCCGAAGAAGCCGCACTCGACCAGTCCGATCCGGCTCACCTGGATGCGCGTGCGCCGGTACCGGTGCCACGTGAGCGCGGCCAGCCCGGCGAACACGAGCACGCCGGCGATCGCGGCGGCGAGGGCGGCGGGGCCGAGCGGACCCAGCACCCACACGACCGTCACGAACAGCGGCACGGCCATGGCGAGGACGGGCAGTCCGATGCTGCGGGCGAGCGTGGGCCGGGGTCTCAGGATGAGCACCCCGAGGCCCCGGTCCGCGGCCGTGGCGGCACCGGCGGACGAGTCCCCCGCGTCCCCACGCGTCGTGCTCACCGGTGCCGTTGTCATCGTCCTCAATGATCCGACGTTCCCTCATGCGCCGCTATCGGCATTAAGGGGGACCGGTCTCGGAGAGCGCCCTCCGATCGGGTCCCGGGAGCCGTTTCGCACGGCCTCGTGAAGGCGAAACGAGCGCCGCACCCTTCGGGCACGGCGCTCATTTCGTCAGCGGAGGATGGGGGACCCCGTCGGTCGGGCTCCGCCCTCCCTCCTCCTCGAATCGCAGCGTCCATCGACGAAACGAGCGCCGCACCCTTCGGGCACGGCGCTCATTTCGTCAGCGGAGGATGG